>NZ_CP183991.1:3858421-5144561 GCF_049913285.1 Pseudoduganella sp. S-14 | reverse complement strand
TGCTGGTGGCATCGATGCGCAACGAAAGCCCCTGGGTCTATGCTGCCGAGGAGCGCTTGCCGGCTCAATCGGAGTTGCGCAACAAGTACTCCAGGCAAGCCTTTGCCATGTTGCACAAGCTCTACCCGAACAGCGACTGGGCCAGGAAAACCAAATACTACTACTGAGGTTAGCCCTCGAAGGCCAGGCTGGCCCACAGGTGGGCCGCCGCCATCGTGCGGTGCGGGGAGTAGCGCTGCAGCAGGGCTTCAGTACGTGCCATGTCAGGCTTGCTCTCTTCGCCCAGCAACCGTTGAAGCGCCGCGCGGATGGCCACGTCGCCATGCAGCGAGCAGTCGGCGAAGCCGTAGCCGCGCAGCAGGGCGTAGTTGACCGTCCACGGCCCGATGCCTTTCACCGCCAGCAAGTTTTGACAGATCGCGGGGATCGGATTGTCCTCGCGCTCCTCGATATCGAGCTCCCCGGCCGCGATCAGCTGGGCGAAGCGGAGCAGGGTTTCAGCCTTGGCGCGCGAGAATTTGCGGGTGGTCAGGTCTTCCACGGCGAGCCTGGCCACGTCCGCCGCCTCGGGATAGCACCACATCCCGGCCTTGTGCTGGCGCCCCGCCTGCAGGATGAAGGTGCGGCGCAAGGCGATGGCGAAGGACAGGTTGATCTGCTGGCCGATGATGGCCCAGGTCAGCGCCTCGAACACGGTTGCCGACTGCACGATCCGCAGGCCAGGCTGGCGGGCGACCAGCGGGCCAAGCAGCTCGTCCCCGCGAGCAAACGCAACGAACGGTGCGGGATCAATGTGAAGGCCGAGGATGTTGCGGGCAGCGGCTTCGATGCGCGCCGCCAGCGCAGGAGGAACCTTACGGGCACGCGGCAAGTCAATGTCGGCATCGCACACGGCGGAACGCGCGCGGCCCTTGGGCAACGCGATGGCTAGCAGCACCGGCACGCCATCCAGCAGCATGCCTTTGCGGATCGCATCCGGGCTCACTTGTTCCGCGATGCTTTCGGCATCGCGGCTATGGAAGGCCAGTACGTCCTGCACTCGGTACGCGGCGGGCAGGGCCAGTGAAAATGTATGCTTCATGCGGCCTCGGTATTCTGCATCCAGGGCAGCTTGACCTTGTACCCGGTGACCAGCATGGTGCCGGCAATGACGATGGCCGCGCCGGCAACCGTGTACCAGCCCACCACTTCATGCAGGAACAACGCGCCCCACAGGATGCCGAACAAGGGATTCAGGAAGGTAACGGTCAGCGCCGAGGTCGGCCCCACGTCGCGCACCAGTCCAAAGTAGAGCAGGTAAGCGATGCCACTGCACAGCACACCCAGCGCCAGGGCAGCGCCCATGATGCCGATGGTCGGCTCGCCAGGTTGCGGGAAGATCGCCAGGGACGGGATGGTCAGCAAGGCCGCAGCCCACATGCTGCCGTGAGCGTTGGCGAAAGGCTCAACGCCCTGCGCCGAGCTGGCCACCTTGGTATAGGTAGTGGCGATGCTATAACTGAAGGCAGCCAGGGTCGCTGCGGCGATAGCCAGTCCGGCGCCATCCTTGCTGCTCACATGGTCGAAGCCGACCAGCATTGCCACGCCTGCCGTGCCCAAAGCCA
The DNA here is from genome assembly GCF_049913285.1 of Pseudoduganella sp. S-14. Classification (GTDB taxonomy): domain Bacteria; phylum Pseudomonadota; class Gammaproteobacteria; order Burkholderiales; family Burkholderiaceae_D; genus Rugamonas. Next base: position 5,142,957 of record NZ_CP183991.1, on the reverse strand, counting down.
GCCCAAGCATTACGCGCCCCGAAACCATGTGGCGATGCCACACGGCGCCGACGATCGCACCCCAGATCGGCGCGGTCGCATTCAAGACCGACAGCACGGAAGCGGTCAGCGTCTTCGCCGCAAAGGCGAACAGCAGGAAGGGCAGGGCAGAGTTGAAGAAGCCCAGCACCAGGAAATGCTTCCAATGCTTGCCAAGGTCAAGCCGCTTGCGCAGCACCAGCGCCACCACGGCCAGGAAGACCGCCGCAAACGTCACCCGATACTCGATGAGCACACCCGGCCCCAGCACCGGCGCCGCAATGCGCATGAACAGAAAGGAGCCGCCCCAGATGGCAGCCAGCAAAATCAGTTTAAGAAGGTTCGCAGTATTCATATTGTTCAGTTCGTGTTACACCTTGGTGTCACACTTAGGGACTTGGCGTCCCCGTGACGCCCCCATGGTGTGACACGGGCAGGGCTGTGGCAAGCCGGTTCTTGCTATTGAGTTCATGTCGGGCAGGCGGGGCCGGGGGCTGTGGCCAGGGCGGCGGCGTGGTTGATTTGCAGGACTTCGGGAACGCCGTTTTTAACCGCCGTCATTTCGGCCAGGATGGAGATCGCGATTTCGGGCGGTGTCTTGCTGCCGATGTACAGGCCGATCGGGCCGTGCAGGCGGGCGATCTGTTTCTCGGTCAGGTCGAACTGCAACAGCCGTGCGCGCCGCTTGTTGTTGTTGGCGCGCGAGCCTATGGCGCCGATGTAGAAGGCGTCGGACTTGAGCGCTTCCATCAATGCCATGTCGTCCAGCTTGGGGTCGTGCGTCAGCGCCACCACGGCACTGCGCGAGTCGAGCTGCATTTCCAGTACCAGGTCGTCGGGCATGGCGTGCACCAGCGGCACTTCGGGAAGGACCCAGCCGGCACGGTATTCTTCGCGCGGGTCGCAGACGGTGACGTGGTAGTCCATGGCCGTGGCGATCTGCGCCAGCATGCGCGATAACTGGCCGGCCCCGATGATCAGCAGCCGCCAGCGCGGGCCATGCTGGGTGACCAGCCAATCGCCGCTGCGTTCCAGCACTGCGCCGGGATGGGCGCGTTCGAGGGTGACGGCGCCGTTGCCCAGGTTTAGCGTGCGCGCCACCAGCTGGTGCTCCGCCAGCCGTTCCAGCAACTCGTCAATGCGGCTGTGAGGGCCGAGTGGTTCCAGCGCCAGTTCGATGGTGCCGCCGCAGGGCAGGCCGAAACGGTGCGCTTCGTCGGCCGTGATGCCGTAGCTGACCACCTCGGGCAGCTGGCGCACGATGCCTTCCTTGCGCACGCGCTCGATCAGGTCGTCTTCGATGCAGCCGCCGGAGACCGAGCCGACCACGCGCCCATCGTCGCAGATGGCCAGGGTGGCGCCGATCGGGCGCGGGCTGGAGCCCCAGGTTCGGATGACCGTGACCAGTTCGCAGCGGTGTCCCGCGGCCAGCCAGGCGGAGCAAGTCTTGAGTACTTCGAGGTCGATGCTGTCCATGCATCGAACTATAGCAAGGGTCAGCGCTTTTTGCAGACGGCCCTGAAGGCCTTTTCAGGCAGGCTGTCGGGGGCGATCGTTTCGGGATCGTAGGCTTCGTATTTGAAGGTGCCTACCGGCTCGCCTTTGCCCAGGACATCGGCGTGGAAGGTCTGGCTGAGCAGGGTGCGGGTGCCGGCCTCGCAGGCATATAGGTGCAGCGAGCGCACCGAGAGATACATCTTGCCGTCGGGCGCGGTTTGCGCCTTGCGGAAGGTTTCCATGGTCCAGGCCTTGCGGCCTTCGGCAGCGCTGCGCACGGATTTGCTGTCGAGCAGGAGGGTGCTGTCCTTGTCCCTGGAGACGGTAGTCCAGGGCCCCGCCAGCGCCACGCCGGGCGCCAGGGCGAGCATCAGGACCGCTGTTTTCATGGCAGCAGCGGGCGCTTGGCGGCCTGCTTGGCCTTGATTTCGGAAACGCTGCGGTCTATCGCGGCCAGGCGGACGGTGACGTTCGGGTGGATCGCGGTGTAGCCATTCAGCGCCGTCGCTGGATACTGGCCGGACAGGCGTTGCCAGAAGTTGCGCGCATTGCCGATGTTGTAGCCGGCGCGCGCCAGCATGTACAGCGCCAGGTTATCGGCTGCCACGTCGTAATCGGCAGGCATTGGCCGTACGCCGGCTGTCCCGACCAGCATGGTCAGGTCAGGCCGCACCGATGCCAGGTTGTCGATGATGCTGGCCATGGTGGCGGTGCTGCGCATGGTGCCGGCGTGGCCGAGAATGTTGTGCGCCAGTTCTTTCGCCATGACGTAGGCCACGGCTTCATCGTTCTGCGCGAAGTTGATCATGCCGCGCGTCAGCATTACGCGGCTGCCGTCGTTGTAGGCGTTCACATTGTCCGAGTTGCCCAGGTCGACGCGGAAGGCGCAGGCGCGGGTCACGGGTACGTTCAGCGTCTGGCTGTTGCCATTGCGGGCAATGGTCATGCTCAAGGTGGCGCTGTTGGCGGTCAAAGGACCGAAGACGGCTGCAGCCTTGCTTTCGGCATCGTGGCCTTTCGGCAGCGGCTTGCCGCCAGCGGCGATCAGGTCGTCGCCCTTGCGCAAGCCGGCCTTGGCGGCGCCACTGCCAGCCAGTACGCCGGACACTTGCAGCACATCGTCGTAGCCCAGTACGGCGGCCGATGCGTCGCCGTATTCGCCGGGATAGGAGTATTTGTTTTTGGCGGTGAAACCAAGCAGGTTGCGCGCCTGCGCCTTGCACAGGTCAGCGTTATTGATCAGCAGCGGGGCGGCGATGCGGTACAGGCGCTCCTGCAGGCTTGCGATCACTTTCAGGTTGTCGCGTGCGGCCTGCATCTGCGGCGTCACGACCGGGGCAGCGGGCGCCGACGGCGGCATTGGCTGCGCCGGTGCGGCCGGCTCGCTGCCGGATTGAAAAGTTGAACAGGCAGAGAGCAGGAGCGAGGCCGCAATCGCGGGCCAGGTGAGCCGGCGTGCCGGCGAAGGGAGGTGATTGCATTGCTCTACTGCCATAAATATTTCCTCAGTGCTTGCCTGTGCTGCCGAAACCTCCGGCGCCGCGGTCGCTGGCCTCGAAGTCATCGACAACATTGAAGCCAACCTGCAGCACGGGCACGATGATCAGTTGCGCCAGGCGCTCCATTGGATTCAGCGTAAACGTGTTGAAGCCCCGGTTCCAGGTAGACACCATCAACTGCCCCTGGTAATCGGAGTCAATCAAGCCTACCAGATTCCCCAAAACAATGCCGTTCTTGTGGCCCATGCCGGAGCGGGGCAGGATCATGGCGGCATAGCCCGGATCGGCGATGTGGATGGCAAGGCCGGTTGGTACCAGCACAGTCTGGCCTGGTTCGATCACCAGCGGCGCTTCGATGCAGGCGCGCAGGTCGAGGCCAGCGCTGCCGGGCGTTGCATAAGCCGGCATCTGGTCTTTCATGCGCGGGTCGAGGATTTTGACGTCTACAGTTTTCATTGGAATAGCGAGTTCTTGTCGATGCGTTTGGCGATTTCGGAAATCAGCTGGCGCGCCAGCGTGAGCTTGTCGGCGCGCGGCAGGATGGTGTGCCCGTGTTCGTCAAACAGGATGATGGTGTTGTCGTCCTGGCCGAAGGTGTTGTGGCCGATATTGCCGACCAGGAGGGGAATGCCTTTGCGTTCGCGTTTGCTGGCGCCGTATTCGATCAGGTTTTCCGATTCGGCGGCGAAGCCCACGCAATAAGGCCAGCCGGCCAGGCTGGTACGGGTGGCAACGCTGGCCAGGATGTCAGGATTCTGCTCGAACTTCAGTTCCGGCACGCTGTTGTCGCCGGTTTTCTTGACCTTCTGCGCGCTCGGGTTCACGACCTTCCAGTCCGCCACTGCGGCCACGGAAACGAACACGTGCTGGCCGCCGATGTGATCCATTACGGCGTCGAACATCTGCTGTGCGCTCTTGACGTTGTGGCGGTCCACGCCGTACGGCGTCTCCAGCGCGACAGGGCCGGATACCAGGGTCACTTCGGCACCCGCTTCACGCGCGGCGCGCGCCACGGCGTAACCCATCTTGCCGGAGGAAAGGTTGGTGATACCGCGTACCGGGTCGATGGCTTCGAAAGTCGGGCCAGCGGTGACGAGGATGCGCTTGCCGGCCAGGACTTTCGGCTGGAAGGCGGCGATCATTTCGGCCAGCAGTTGCTCGGGTTCCAGCATGCGGCCCAGGCCTGTTTCGCCGCAGGCCTGGTCGCCGGCGGCCGGGCCGAACACAGTGATGCCGTCTTCGCGCACCTGGTCGACATTGCGCTGGGTGGCCGGGTTGGACCACATTTCCACGTTCATGGCGGGCGCGATCAGCAGCGGCACACGGCTTGGGCGGGCCAGGCACATGGTCGACAACAGGTCGTCGCACACGCCGTGCGCCAGCTTGTAGATGAAGTCGGCGGAGCAGGGCGCGATCAGGATGGCGTCGGCGTCGCGCGTGACGTCGATGTGGGCCATATTGTTGTTCACGCGCGGATCCCACTGGCTGCTGAAGACCGGCTTGCCGGACAGCGCCTGCATCGTCACCGGGGTGATGAAGTGGGTCGCGGCGTCGGTCATCACGACCTGCACCGAGGCGCCTTCCTTGGTCAGCGTGCGGCACAGTTCAGCGGCCTTGTAGCACGCTACGCCGCCGGACAGGCCGAGGACGATTTTCTTGCCAGTCAGTTCCATTTTGCTGCTCCTACTTGTTCACGCGGCGCAGTTCGTCCAGTACGAACAGTGCGGCGCCAATGCAAATGGCGGTGTCGGCGATGTTAAAGGCCGGGAAGTGGCCGAAGCCGCTCCAGTGGAAATCGAGGAAGTCGATCACGTGGCCGTGCCAGATGCGGTCGATCACGTTGCCCACTGCGCCGCCCAGGATCAGGGACAGGGCCCAGCAAAACATGCGCTGGCCGCTGTGGCGCATCAGCAGGTAGACGATATACAGCGCGGCGATCACGCCGATGGCGGTGAACATGTGGCGCTGCCAGCCGCCTTCGTTGGCGAGGAAGCTGAACGCGGCGCCTTTGTTGTAGGCCAGGACCAGGTTGAAGAAGCTGGTGATGACTTTCTCTTCGCCGTACACGAACAGCTTGTTGATCGTGATCTTGCTTAACTGGTCCAGCAGGATGACGATGAAGGCGATGCCCAGCCATGGGGCCATGCTGCCGGAGGGTTTGCTGCTGAAGGTGGTGGTCTTTTTGGTGGCCATAAATAGCTTTTTCTTTGTGCTTGCCAGAACCGGGGAACCAGTGTCTGACCCTCAGGGTCAGACACTCATCTGCGGCGGCCGCAGGCTGGGGTTAGGCGAACTTGCGGGATTCGCCGGCGCCAAACAGGTTGGAGTGGCAACGGCCGCACAGGCCTGGGTGGTCGGCGTGCGAGCCCACGTCTGCGCGATAGTGCCAGCAGCGCTCGCACTTCTGCGCGGTCGATGCCGCCACGTTCACGGCTTCATCCGCTTCCGACGCCACTTCGACAGCCTTGGCCAGCGAAGTGATGAAGATGAACTTCAGGTCGTCGTCCAGCGATGCCAGCGCCTTGAACTTGTCGCCGGCAGCCTTGATCTCCAGTTCCGCCTGCAGCGAGGAGCCGATCGCGCCGGAGCCGCGCAGTTCTTCCAGTTGCTTGGTCACGTCGGCACGCACGGCGATGATGGTCGCGTACTTGGCCATCAGGGCTTCGGCGTCCGCCAGTTCCGGCAGCTGCCACCAGGTCTGGGTGTAGATGGTCTCGTCGCTGGCCTTGAAGGCTTCTTCGCCGGCGAACGAAGCCCACGCCTCCTCGGCGGTGAAGCACAGCACCGGTGCCATCAGGCGCAGCAGGGACTGGGTGATGTGCCACAGTGCGGTCTGTGCGGAACGGCGGGCCTTGGAATCCACCGCGCTGGTGTACAGGCGGTCCTTCAGGATGTCCAGGTAGAAGCCGCCCAGGTCCTCGGAGCAGAAGTTCTGCAGCTTGGACACTACCGGGTGGAATTCGTAACGCTCGTAATGGCGGGACAGCTCGGCCTGCAGCGCAGCCATGTTGGCCAGCGCGTAGCGGTCGATTTCCAGCAGCTCGGCCACCGGCACGGCGTTCGCCTTCGGGTCGAAGTCCGAGGTATTGGCCAGCAGGAAGCGCAGGGTGTTGCGGATGCGGCGGTACGACTCGGTCACGCGCTTCAGGATCTCGTCGGAGATCGACAGCTCGGAAGTGTAGTCGGTGGCGGCAACCCACAGGCGCAGGATGTCGGCGCCCAGGGTGTCGGAAACCTTCTGTGGCGCGACGGTGTTGCCGATCGACTTCGACATCTTCTTGCCTTCGCCGTCGACCACGAAGCCGTGGGTCAGCAGCGCCTTGTAAGGCGGACGGCCGTTCAGCATCGAAGAGGTCAGCAGCGAGGAGTGGAACCAGCCGCGGTGCTGGTCCGAGCCTTCCAGGTACAGGTCGGCCGGGAAATGCGATTGATCAGGATGCGAGCCGCGCAGCACGGTCTGGTGGGTGCAGCCGGAGTCGAACCACACGTCCAGCGTGTCCTTGTTCTTCACATAGTGCTCGGCCTCCGCGCCCAGCAGGGTGGCCGGGTCCAGCGCCTGCCAGGCGTCGATGCCGCCTTGCTCGATCAGCTTGGCCGCTTCTTCCAGCAGTTCCGCGGTGCGCGGATGCAGTTCGCCGCTTTCCTTGTGGACGAAGACGGCCATCGGCACGCCCCACTGGCGCTGGCGCGACAGGGTCCAGTCCGGACGGTTGGCGATCATGCCGTGCAGGCGCGCCTTGCCCCAGTCAGGGAAGAATTCAGTGGCTTCGATGCCTTCCAGCGCGGTTTCGCGCAGGGTGGAACCGCCGTCCAGCGGCTGGATGTCCATGCCGGCGAACCACTGCGAGGTGGCGCGGTAGACGATCGGGGTCTTGTGGCGCCAGCAGTGCATGTAGCTGTGGTCGAACATCTTCAGTTCGAACAGGGCGCCAGCTTCGCGCAGCGCTTCGCAGATCGGCTTCGAGGCTTCCCAGATACTCATGCCGCCGAACAGCGGCAGGGAAGGGACGTATTTGCCGTCGCCCATCACTGGCTTCAGGATTTCATCGTCCTTCATGCCGTGCGATTTGCAGGAGATAAAGTCGTCCTGGCCGTAAGCTGGGGCCGAGTGCACCACGCCGGTACCGCTTTCGGTGGTCACGTAGTCGGCGATGTACACCGGCGACAGGCGGTCGTAGAACGCGTCGCGGGCATGCAGCGGGTGCCTGAAGGCGATGCCAGCCAGCTTGTCGCCGGTGGCGGTGGCGATGACGCTGCCTTCCAGCTTGTAGCGTTCGAGGCAGGAAGCCACCAGGTCCTTGGCCAGGATCAACAGCAGCGGCTTGCCTTCGCGCTCGGTCTGCACCAGCGCATAGGTCACCTCGTGGTGCATGTTCAGGGCCTGGTTGGACGGGATGGTCCAGGGGGTGGTGGTCCAGATCACGACGAAGCCGTCGCCGGCCGGCAGGGCAGGCAGGCCGAAGGCGGCTGCCAGCTTGTCGTGTTCATGGAAGGCGAAGCCGACGTCGATCGCCGGGTCGCGCTTGTTCTGGTATTCCACCTCCGCTTCCGCCAGGGCGGAGCCGCAATCGAAGCACCAGTTCACCGGTTTCAGGCCGCGGTAGACGTAGCCTTTCTCCAGCAGCTTGCCCAGGGCGCGCAGTTCGTCGGCTTCGTTACCATAGTTCATGGTCAGGTAAGGATTGTCCCACTCGCCCAGAACGCCCAAGCGGATGAAGTCCTTCTTCTGGCGCTCGACCTGCTCGTGCGCGTAGGCGCGCGCCTTGGTCAGCACGTCGGCGGTCGGCAGGTTCTTGCCGAACAGTTTTTCGATCTGGATCTCGATCGGCATGCCGTGGCAATCCCAGCCCGGAACGTAAGGCGCGTCGAAGCCGGCCAGGGTGCGCGACTTCACTACGATGTCCTTCAGGATCTTGTTGACGGCGTGGCCGATGTGGATGTCGCCATTGGCGTACGGCGGACCGTCATGCAGCACGAACTTCGGGCGGCCCTTGGCGGCCTTGCGCACGCGTTCGTAGATCTTCTTATCCTGCCATTGCTTGACCCAGCCCGGTTCGCGCTTGGCCAGGTCGCCGCGCATCGGGAACGGGGTTTCGATCATATTGACCGGGTATTTGCTCTCTTGCTTCTTTGGTTTGTTGTCAGACATGATGAATGCTTTAAGTTTGTGTTTCGGTTGGCGCGACTTATTTGGGCAGCGCCTGAATTCGGTCGGTGACGGAGTTGGCTGCGAAGAATTCGCGGGCCTGGGCGGCGTCGCGCTCGATGGCCTTGACCAGGGTAGGCAGGTCAATGAACTTTTCTTCGTCGCGTATCTTTTGCAGGAATTCGACGCGCACCACCTTGCCGTAGCAGTTCCGGGCGAAGTCGAAGATGTGGACTTCCAGCAGCACGCGGCCGGCGTCTTCCACCGTCGGGCGCACGCCCAGGCTGGCAACGGCCGGCAATGGCTTGTCACCCAGGCCGTGCACCTGCACGATAAAGATGCCGGAGAGGGCAGGGCGGTGCGGCACGCGCAGGTTCAGCGTCGGGAAGCCGATATCGCGCCCCAGTTTGGCGCCGTGGATCACGTGGCCGGAGATCGAGTAAGGATGGCCCAGCAGGGCCTGCGCATGCGGGAAATCGCCTTCGAAAAGCGCACTGCGCACGGCGGAGGAGGAAATACGGGTTTCGCCATTGCGCACGGTCGGCAGTACTTCGACTTCGAAGCCATACTGCTTGCCGGCTTCGGCCAGCATGGCGACATTGCCGGCGCGCTTGGCACCGTAACAGAAATCGTCCCCCACCATCAGCCACTTCACGTGCAGGCCTTCGACCAGCACCTTTTCGACGAAGCGTTGCGGCGACTGGCCGGCGAAGGCCTCGCAGAAATGCTCGACGATCACACGGTCCACGCCATTGTTTTCCAGCGCCTGCAGCTTGTCGCGCAGGTTTGCGATGCGCGGCGGGGCTTTCGACAGATCACCCATCTTGTGGGCGAAGAATTCGCGCGGATGCGGCTCAAAGGTCATCACGGCCGATTCCAGTCCGAGGCGATCGGCGGCGGCGCGCACGCGTGCCAGCAACGCCTGGTGGCCGCGGTGGACACCGTCGAAGTTGCCGATCGTCAGAGCGCAGGGCGCGCGCGCCGCTGCATTGGGAAGTCCGCGAAATACCTTCATTTATCTTGCTATCAGGCTCAAATGCTTGATTATACGTTCTCAATGTAAAAAAGCGCTGCCTGCGGGTGCAGGCAGCGCTTTTCTTGGCTCAGCCCGGCTTTGTTCAGACCGGGTTGTTAATGTACATGGTCCAGTAGCGGGCCAGTTCAGGCTCGCCAGCGGTGCCTTTCACCGACTTCAGGGTGCTGATGGCAGCAGCCTTCTTGCCGGCGATGTACTGTGCCACGCCATAGTGCAGCTTCATTTCTTCAGGCTTGCGGCCGGTGCCCAGCTTGATCGCTTCTTCCATCAGCTTCAGGCCATCGGCCTTGCCGTCGGAAACCATGGCATAGCCCAGGTTGGCCAGGCCGTCAGCATCCTTTTCCTTGCGGAAGTTGCCTTCCTGGGTAGCAGCGTTCTTCTGCTGGTCGGCCAGGGTCTTGGCTGCCAGGTCTTTCAGGCGCTGGTGGCGGCCGGCGTCGGCGCCGGTGCCCAGGGCACCTTTCTTGTAGCCTTCGTCGACGATCTTCAGGGCTTCAGCAGGGTTGCCGGCTTGCAGGGCCAACTGGCCCATTTCCATGAATTCGGACGGCTTGGTGATCTGCTTCAGGGCCAGCTTGAGGCGCATCACGTCCAGATTCAGGGACGAGGAGAAGCCTGGCTTGCCGATCACGCGGTTCAGCAGGTCAGCCCAGTAGGATGCCTTTGGATACGATGCAGCCAGCTTTTCCAGGGTCTGTACGTAGCCAGCCTTGTCGTTCTGCTTCAGCTGGATGTTGGCCAGCATTTGCAGGCTGCCTTCGGACTTGGCGCCTTGCAGTTCCTTGGCGGCTTCGTTGAGCTTGCCGCTCTGGTAATAGGTCTGGATCAGCTGCTCGCGCATCTGGGAGTTGTTCGGATTATCCTTCAGGACCTTCTGGATGTAGGTAATGGCTTTTGGATAATCCTTGGCGCGCAGGTAGATGCTGGCCAGGGCTTCGGTGATCTTTGGTGCCTGGGCTGGCGACAGCTTGCCGGACGCCAGCACTTGCTCGAAGGCGCGGGCGGCGGTCTCATTCTCGCCGGCAGCGGCAGCAGCGGAACCGCGGGTGTATTCGATCTGGAATTTTTCCAGTTCGGACTTGCCGCCGACAGCGTCTGCTTCCTTCAGTTTCGCCAGGGCTTCCTTGTAACGGCCGGAGGAGGCCAGTTTTTGGGCTTCTTGCAGTGGCTTGCCAACTTCTGCGCGCACGGCCTCGGCATACGCGATCGACGACAGGCCTGCCATCGGAACGGCAGCAGTGAAACCGATAGCGGCCATTACCAGGCCAAGATGGGCGAGACGAAACTTAATCATGGGGTGATTTTCTTTCTTCAAAATGCGAAATAGGCAGGATAACCTGCCTATTTGGGAAAATAAAGGGTGTGTTGGCCCAATTATTTACTGGAACTGCTCGTTGCCGACCAGACCAATCTTGGTGACGCCGAGACGCTGTGCCGAGGCCATTACGCCTGCAACCACGCTGTAGTTAACCAGCTTGTTCGGACGCAGGTGCACTTCAGGCTGGTCAGCCTGTGCCGCTACGGCGATCAGCTTGTTTTCCAGGGCAGGGCGGTCAGGTACGACCACATTGTCCCACAGGATGGTGCCGTCGAAGTCAACGTCGATGGTCACGACCACTGGTTCCTTGGTTGGCGGTGGCGGGGTGCCGACCGGCATGTTCAGGTTAACCGAGTGGTTCGCTTTTGGAATGGTGATGATCAGCAGAATGATCAGAACCAGCATGACGTCGATCATCGGCGTCATGTTCATTTCCATCATCGGTTCCGACTCACCGCCGGAACTGCCTACGCTCATACTCATGAATTGTGTTCCTTTTCAGAAGGCCGCCCCCGCTACAGCCAGGGGCGGCTTGTTCTTACATCTTATCAGGCGGTTCGGTGATGAAACCGACCTTCTGGATGCCAGCACGCTGGGTGGTGTAGATCACTCGGCCAATCGATTCATATTTCGCGTCTTTGTCGCCGCGGACATGAACTTCAGGCTGAGGCACCTTCACAGCTTCCTCTTTCAGAAAATCGAACAGCTCATTCGCGTCGCGCATTTTCTTCTGGTTCCAGTAGATGTCGCCATCTTTGTTAACAACGATGTTGACGTTCTCTGGCTTGGTCTGGATTGCCTGGTTGATCTCTTCCGGCAGGTTGATCTTCTGCAGTTTGAGAACGACCGGGCTCGTGATCAGGAAGATGATCAGCAAAACCAGCATGATGTCCACGAGCGGGGTCGTGTTGATCTCACTGTTAAGCTGCTCTTCTCCGCCGGTATCGGAGCCTACGGACATCGACATGGTATTAACCTACTTTTTTCGACGAAGCAGCAGCGTTCGAAGTGGACATTGCGCCGGAGATCAGCACGGAGTGCACGTCAGCGGAGAAGGAACGCACATCTTCCATTGCGGTCTTGTTACGACGCAGCAGCCAGTTGTAACCCAGAACGGCAGGAACTGCCACCAGCAGACCGAAAGCGGTCATGATCAGCGCTTCACCCACTGGACCTGCAACTTTGTCGATCGAGGCGTTACCGGTCATACCGATGTTGGTCAGCGCGCCGTAAATACCCCAAACGGTACCGAACAGGCCGATGAACGGAGCGGTCGAACCCACGGTTGCCAGGAAGGACAGGCCATCGGACAGACGCGACTGCACTTTGTCAACAGCGCGCTGGATGGACATGGTCACCCAGGTCGACAGGTCGATTTGTTCCAGCAGGGCGCCGTCGTGGTGAGCGGTGGCCTTGGTGCCGGATTCAGCGATGAAGCGGAATGGGGAACCTTCGGTCAGGGTCGCGGTGCCGGCAGCGATCGACGATGCTTTCCAGAACTTGGCAGAGGTTTCTTTCTGCTGCTTGAAGATCTTCTGCTGGTCGATGATCTTGGTCACGATGATGTACCAGGAACCGATCGACATGATCGACAGGATGATCAGGGTAGCACGAGCAACGAAGCCGGCTTCCCACACAGCGGAGATACCGAATGGGTTTTCGACTTCTTCTTTAGCGGCTGGAGCAGCTGGGGCAGCAGCTGGAGCGGCTGCTTCTGCTGCTGGAGCGGCTGCCGCGTCAGCTGCTGGAGCTGCAGGTGCGTCAGCGGCTGGAGCCGAAGCGGCTGCCGAGGCAGGCGCGTCAGCCATGGCTGGGGCGCTTACCAGGGCGGTAGCTGCGGTCACCGAGAACAGCACAGCGGCCAGTACAGCGGACAAACGGGTATTCTTAAACATGCTTCCTCCAAATTTGAAAAATAATCAGTTCGCTGGCTTAAACGACAACGGACTTACTTAGTTGCGAGACGATGCCCTGTCTCAGGTTTATTCCAGCGTCCAGACGTATTGCATCTGTTGCCAGCCTTCTTGCGGCTTGCCGTCGACCGTCGCAGGCTTGAATTTGCACTTGGAAATACCAACTTGTGCGGCCTTGTCCAGGTCACGGAAACCACTCGATTTCACTACTTTTGCCTCAGCTACGTGGCCGTCCACACCGATCAGGAAGGACATGGTCACAGTGCCAGTCTCTTCGTTACGCAGCGACGACTTCGGCCATTCTGGCTTGGCGCAGGTGCTGAAGTCGACCACAGCCGGGGTACGAACACCGGTGGCCGCAGGGGCTGCAGGTGCCGGTGCCGCTGGAGGGGCTGGGCGAATATCGGTGGTTGCTGGCTTCACGCTGGTCGCGTTGGCGATCACGTTCTGCGCTGGCGGCGGTTGCTGCACGTTCACTTCGACCGGAGGAATGAATGGCGGTGGAGGTGCCTTCATCTCTGGTGGAGGTGGCGGTGGTGGCAGTTCTTTTGGCGGAGGCGGGGCGACCTCCTCGATGATCTTGGTCTCCACCGGTTCGATCATCTTGCTAATCATCTTCTTGCCCAGGCCGGATACGATGCCGTAACCAGCGATCAGGTGCAGGACTACGACGAACACGATGCCCGTATAGTTCTTCTTCCCGGCAATTTTCTCGTTATCACTGAAATTCATGCCTGCTTTCTCCAATACCAACTCTTGTGTTGCTACTTTAAACCCCCAAAATGGCGACACAAAGCTACAGCCGCATCCGGGACGTCGGCGAATTATACATACGAATTTTGGATTTTTGCATAGAATTTTGTCCAGAAAACCGTTTAAATTTCATGCCCTTAGCCCCATATTGGCAGGCTGTTACCAGAGTCCGCCAAAGTGGTCTGGCAGAAAAAGCAAGAGAAAACTGACCATTTTTTCGCCCCTGCGATTGATCTTCATCACTTTTTCTTCAAGACGAAATATTGCTCGCCAGCGAACGTGGCGAGGCAAAGGAAATTCGGCGAAGTGTGTTGCTTCGACGTAACTCTGTCAAAAGCGCGGTCAGATCACCCGGTTGCGCTTCTCGCGCTTGCACTCGATGGTGCTGATCACCTGGCCATCCGGCGAAACCGTATCCAGGTGAACGTCAAATCCCCAGAGGCGGGCCACGTGCTTCAGCACTTCATTGGCCTGCTGGTTGAGGGGACGGCGGTTGTACTGCGTGTGGCGCAGTGTCAGGGCGCGGTCGTCGCGGGTATTGACGGACCATACCTGTATATTAGGCTCGCGGTTACCCAGGTTGTACTGGTCGGCCAGCATTTGCCGCACATAGCGGTAGCCCAGCTCATCGTGGATGGCCGAGACGGCCAGCTTGTCGTTCTTGTCGTCATCTAATACAGCAAAGAAGTGGAACTCGCGGATCAGGCGCGGCGACAGATATTGCGCAATGAAGCTTTCATCCTTGAAATTGCGCATGGCGAAGTCGAGCGTTTTCTTCCAGTCGCTGCCGGCAATATCGGGGAACCATTCGCGGTCCTCCGGCGTCGGATGCTCGCAGATGCGCCGGATGTCAGACATCATGGCAAAGCCCAGTGCATACGGATTGATGCCGTTGTAGTAGGGGCTGTGCACCGGCGGCTGGTACACCACATTGGTATGGCTCTTCAGGAATTCCATCATGAAGCCATCGCTGACCACGCCCTCATCGTACAACTGGTTGAGGATGGTGTAATGCCAGAAGGTGGCCCAACCTTCGTTCATGACCTGGGTCTGGCGCTGCGGGTAGAAATACTGGCTGATCTTGCGCACGATGCGCACGATCTCGCGCTGCCAGGGTTCGAGCAGGGGCGCATACTTCTCTATAAAGTACAGCAGGTTCTCTTCCGGCTCGGGCGGGAAGCGCGGCGCCGGCTTGTCGACGGCTTCTTCTTCGCGCCGCGGCACGGTGCGCCACAGTTCGTTGATCTGCGACTGCAGGTAGGCTTCGCGCTCCTTCTGCTTCATCTGTTCCTGCGCCAGCGACAGCTTGGCCGGACGCTTGTAGCGGTCCACGCCATAGTTCTGGATCGCGTGGCAGGAGTCGAGCAGCAATTCGATGGCATCGATACCATGCCGTTGTTCGCACTCGGTGATGTAATTCTTGGCAAACACCATGTAATCAATGATGGCATCGGCATCGGTCCAGGTCTTGAACAGGTAATTGCCCTTGAAGAAGGAGTTATGGCCATAGGCGGCGTGGGCGATCACCAGTGCCTGCATGGTCAGGCTGTTCTCCTCCATGAGATAGGCAATGCAGGGGTTGGAGTTGATGACGATCTCGTAAGCCAGCCCCATCTGCCCGCGCTTGTAGCCTTTTTCTGTCGCCAGGAAGTGCTTGCCAAACGACCAGTGGGCATACGACACCGGCATGCCCACTGAAGTGTAGGCATCCATCATTTGCTCGGCAGTAATGATCTCGAGCTGGTTCGGATAGGTATCCAGCCCGAAGTTCTGCGCTACGCGGCGGATTTCTTCGTGCGCCTGCTCGATCAGTTCAAACGTCCATTCGGATTGCTCCGGCAGGGCGCGTGGATGCGGGGGGCGCTTGGTCATCTGGTTCATTTTGGCTGCTTCTTGAACAGTTCGCGGAACACCGGATAGATATCGGCCGGCGTGACTATCTTCTGCATGGCGAAGTGCTGGTGGTATTCGGGGATCTGGGCGTATTGCTCCCACAGGTTCTGCGGCGGGCCGTCGGTGATCTCGACATAGGTGTAGTACTGCACCTTGGGCATGATGGTGTTGACCAACAGCTGGCGGCACAGCACGGAGTCGTTGTCCCAGTTGTCGCCGTCGGACGCTTGCGCCACGTAGGCATTCCAGCTGCCGCCGCCGAAGCGCTCGTCAATGATCTTGTTCAGCAGGTGCAAGGCCGAGGACACCACGGTGCCGCCCGATTCGCGCGAATGGAAGAATTCATTTTCGTCCACTTCCGACGCTGCCGTATGATGGCGGATGAACACCACCTCGATCTTGTCGTACACGCGCTTGAGGAACAGGTAGAGCAGGATGAAGAAGCGCTTGGCGGTATCCTTGCGCTGCTCGTCCATCGAGCCCGACACGTCCATGATGCAGAACATCACCGCCTGCGTCATCGGCTTGGGCACCTTGATGCGGTTCGAATAGCGCAGGTCGAAGGGATCGATGTAGGGAATGGCCAGCAAGCGCGTATGCAGATGGTGGATCAGCTTCTTCAGCTCGATGACCTGCGGGTCGTCGAGGGGCGCGCCGGCCACCAGCAGCTCTTCCAGTTCGCGTTCCGCCTCGATCAGGCGCTTGCGTGAACTGCCGCCCACCGCAATGCGGCGGCCGAGGGCGCCGCGCAGGGAGCGCAGCACGTGGATGTTCGAAGGCGTGCCCGATACCGTATAACCTGCGCGCTGCGGCTTGAATTCCGTGGTCGCCGTGAGCTGGGTTTTGATCATGTGCGGCAGTTCCAGGTCTTCGAAGAAGTAGTTCATGAATTCTTCGCGCGACAGTTCGAAGATGAAATCATCCTCGGTGGTCTGGTCGCTGTTGCCTGCGCGGCCGCGGCCGCTGCCCCCGCCGCCCTTGGGGCGATTGATCAAATCGCCTTTCTGGTATTCCTCGTTGCCCGGGTTGACCACTTCCCAGATCCCGCCGTGGGCGTGGCCGAACGAGGGCTCGTTCACGTCCTTGACGGGAATGGAGACTTTTTCGCCATTCTCGATGTCGGTGATCGAGCGCCCCTTGATGGCGCGCCCGACCGCATCCTTGATCTGGCCTTTGTAACGCCGCAAAAATCGTTCGCGGTTGACCGCGGACTTGTTCTTGCCCTGCAAACGACGGTCGATGAGGTAAGTCATGTGCCTCCTGCCTGCTTGATTGGCGCGTCCCGATTATCCCACTTCTCGATCAGGACGACTTCCGCACGCGCAGATACCATTCGCACAGAAGCCGGACTTGCTTGGCCGTGTATCCCTTTTCCACCATGCGCGCCACGAAGTCGGCGTGCTTGTTGGCGTCCTCGGCACTGGCCTTGGCGTTGAAGGAAATCACCGGCAGCAGTTCCTCCGTATTGGAGAACATTTTCTTCTCGATCACTGTGCGGAATTTCTCGTAGCTGGTCCAGGCCGGGTTCTTGCCGCCGTTATTGGCGCGCGCCCGCAGCCCGAAGTTGACGATCTCGTTGCGGAAGTCTTTCGGGTTCGAAATCCCGGCCGGCTTCTCGATTTTCTCCAGTTCGTTGTTCAGCGATTCGCGGTCGAAGCTTTCGCCGGTGTCCGGGTCGCGGTATTCCTGGTCCTGGATCCAGAAGTCGGCAAAGGTCACGTAGCGGTCGAAGATGTTCTGGCCGTATTCGGAATAGCTCTCCAGGTAGGCGGTCTGGATTTCCTTGCCGATGAACTCGACATAGCGCTGGGCCAGGTGCTCTTTGATATAGGAGAAGTACTTTTGCTCGGTCTCCGGTGGGAACTGCTCGCGCTCGACCTGTTGTTCGAGCACGTAGAGCAGGTGCACCGGGTTGGCCGCCACCTCGGTCGAGTCGAAGTTGAAGACCTTGGACAGGATCTTGAAGGCAAAGCGCGTCGACAGCCCGCTCATGCCCTCGTCGACCCCGGCATAGTCCACATATTCGTGGATGGACTTGGCTTTCGGGTCGGTATCCTTGAGGTTCTCGCCATCGTACACCAGCATCTTGCTGAAAATGCTGGAGTTTTCCGGCTCTTTCAGGCGCGACAGGATGGCGAACTGCGACATCATGCGCAGCGTGCCGGGGGCGCAAGGCGCCTTGTCGAGCGAGGAATTGTGCAGCAGCTTCTCGTAAATCTTGATTTCGTCGGTGACGCGCAGGCAGTACGGCACCTTCACTATATAGATACGGTCGAGGAATGCCTCGTTATTGCGGTTGTTCTTGAAGCTTTTCCACTCCGATTCGTTGGAGTGCGCCAGGATGATGCCCTCGAAGGGGATGGCGCCGAAGCCTTCCGTGCCTTTGTAGTTGCCTTCCTGGGTGGCGGTCAGCAGCGGGTGCAGCACCTTGATCGGCGCCTTGAACATCTCGACGAACTCCATCAGGCCCTGGTTGGCCAGGCACAGGCCGCCGGAATAGCTGTAGGCGTCCGGGTCGTCCTGGGCATAGTCTTCCAGCTTGCGGATATCGACCTTGCCGACCAGGGAGGAAATATCCTGGTTGTTTTCGTCGCCCGGCTCGGTCTTGGAAATGGCAGTCTGCTTCAGCACGGACGGGTAGCGCTTGACCACGCGGAACTGGTTGATATCGCCATTGAATTCGTGCAGGCGCTTGACCGCCCAGGGCGAGGGAATATTGCGCAGGTAGCGGCGCGGGATGCCGTAGTCTTCTTCCAGGATGGTGCCGTCCTCCGCCTCGTTGAACAGGCCTAACGGCGATTCGTTCACCGGCGACCCTTTCAGGCAGTAGAAAGGCACTTCTTCCATCAATTGCTTGAGCTTTTCCGCAATCGACGATTTGCCGCCGCCGACCGGGCCCAGCAGGTAGAGGATCTGCTTGCGCTCTTCCAGCCCTTGCGCGGCATGGCGGAAGTAGGCGACGACCTGTTCGATGACGTCTTCCATGCCGTAGAACTCACGGAAGGCGGGATAAATCTTGATGACCTTGTTGGCGAAGATGCGGGACAGGCGCGTATCGTTGCGCGTATCAACCAATGTCGGTTCGCCAATCGCAGCCAGCATCCGTTCCGCCGCCGAAGCGTAAGTCAGGCGGTCCTTTTTGCAAAGCGCGAGGTACTCGGAGAGGGACATTTCCTCTTCCTTGGTGCGCTCATAGCGTGCTGCGTAGTTGTCAAAAATGGTCATGTGAATGTCCTTTAATGAAAAATCTACTCGTCACATGGTCGGCAGTCTTAGCGTGGGCTGCAGGCCTGCTCAATGCTTTGCCAGCTTGCCTGAGTTGCCAGGGATTGCCCGAGGCTCGGAGCTGGATCATTATTAGCCGGCGGGGGGATGGTTGCCGGGCTCGAAACGCATCTTACGTTGATGAAATTTATTATTGCTCTATTGGATCTAGAAGTAAAGCCAGTAGTAAAGCCCGTGCAGATCCCCTCGCCTATGGCACCACAGTAGCACGGCTGGCCCGACTCTGCAGCACACTATCTTGGAGTAAGATGCCAACTACTTATCAGCGGTGAAAGAGAACAAGAAATGACGACCCAAATGCGCTCCATCGTGCAAAACATGCCGAAGGCGGAATTGCACATCCACATTGAAGGCTCGCTTGAGCCGGAACTGATTTTCGCGCTGGCCGAACGCAATGGCGTCAAGCTGGCCTACCCGTCGGTGGAAGCACTGCGCGCGGCATATGCCTTCAGCAACCTGCAATCCTTCCTTGACATCTACTACGCCGGCGCCAGCGTGCTGCTGAAAGAGCAGGATTTTTATGACATGACCATGGCTTACCTGCAGCGCGCCAAGGCCGATCATGTACGCCATGCCGAAATTTTCTTCGACCCCCAGACCCATACGGCGCGCGGCGTGCCGATTGGCGATGTGATTAATGGTATCCATCGCGCTTGCACCGAAGGACCAATCAGCGCGAAGCTGATCCTGTGCTTCCTGCGCCACCTGAGCGAAGAAGACGCGATCGCCACACTGGAAGCGGCGCTGCCGTACCGCGAACAATTCATCGGCGTCGGCCTCGATTCTTCCGAAGTCGGCCACCCACCGGAGAAGTTCACCCGTGTGTTCGCACGCGCCCGCGACCTCGGACTGCACCTGGTGGCGCACGCCGGCGAAGAGGGGCCGCCAGCTTATATCGAAACGGCGGTCGACCTGCTCAAGGTGGAGCGCATCGACCACGGCGTACGCTGCCTGGAAGATCGCGCCTTGACTCGGCGCCTGGCCACGCTGCGCATGCCGCTGACCGTTTGCCCGCTGTCCAACACCAAGCTGCGCGTGTTCGACCAGATGAAGGACCATAACCTGCTGGCGCTGCTCGACGCGGGCCTGGTGGCGATGGTGAACTCGGACGACCCGGCGTACTTCGGCGGCTATATGAACGATAACTTCGTCGCCGTATTCGACGCGCTGCCGCTTGGCCTGGCCCATGCGCATCAGCTGGCGCGCAACAGCTTCGAAGCAGCCTTCCTGCCCGCGGAGGAAAAACAGAAGTTCCTGGACGAAGTCGATACCTATTTCTCTGCATTTAACGTGGTCTGACAATCAATGTTTCAACAAGCCCTGAGGATGACGGCGCGCGACTGGCGCGCCGGGCAGTTGCGCTTCCTGCTGGTAGCGCTGGTTGTGGCAGTGGCGGCGCTGTCGGCCGCCGGATTCTTCATCGATCGCCTGCGCAGCGGACTGAATCGCGATGCGCACCAGTTGCTGGGCGCCGACCTGGTGATCGTCGCCGACAACCCGGTGCCCGACGCCTGGCGCAAAGAAGCGCTGCGGCGCGGCCTGCTGGTGACCGATACGCTGGCCTTCCCCAGCATGGCGCAGGCAGGGCAGGGCGATGCCGCCCGCTCCGTGCTGGTGACGCTGAAAGCCGTCGGCCCGGGCTATCCGCTGCGCGGCCGTGTCAAGGTCAATACCGACATCGCGCAAGCGAACGAAAGCATCGGCACTCCGGCACCGGCCACGCCTGAACCGGGCACGGTCTGGATCGACCCGGCGCTGGCGACTTCGCTCGAGGTCGCAGTCGGCGGCACGGTGCAACTGGGGGACAAGCAGTTCCGCGTAACGCAGCTGATTGCCGCGGAACCGGATCGCGGCGGCGGTTTCATCAACTTTGCCCCGCGCGTTTTCCTTGCCTTGTCCGATATGCCGGCGACCAACCTGGTGCAAGAGGGATCGCGCGTCGGCTATCGGCTGTTGGTGGCCGGTCCCGGCGCCAGCTCCAGGGCGACGCAGGAATATGGCGAATGGCTGAAAACCTTGATCAAGAGCGACAATGTGCGCGGCGTGCGCCTCGAATCGCTGGAAGAGGGGCGCCCGGAAATGAGCGCCACCCTCGATCGCGCCGACCGCTTCCTGTCGCTGGTTGGCTTGCTCTCGGCCATGCTGGCAGCCGTCGCGGTGGCGATGGCTGCACGCCGCTTCATGCAGCGGCATCTCGATTCCTGCGCCATGCTGCGCTGCCTGGGGCTGACGCAGCACCAGGTGACCTTGATCTACCTCGTCGAATTCCTGCTGGTCGGGCTGGCGGGCAGCCTGCTCGGCGTCCTGGTCGGCTTTGGCGCCCACTACGTTCTGCTGCAGCTGCTTGGCAGCCTTGTCGCTACCGACATCCCGGCGCCGACCATCCTGCCGGCGCTGCAGGGCCTCGCCACCGGCATGATCCTGTTGGCCGGCTTCGCGCTGCCGCCGATCCTGCAGTTGCGCAACGTGCCGCACAACCGCGTGATTCGCCGCGAAGCCGCCGCGCCGAAGCCTGCCGCCCTGGCCACCTACGGGCTTGGCATCGCCGCTTTCGGCGCGCTGCTGTTGTGGCAATCGAATGACGTCAAGCTCGCCGGCGTGACCGGTGGCGGCTTCCTGCTTGGTTTCGCATTGTTTGCCCTGGTGGGCTGGCTCGGCTTGCAGGCCCTGCGTCCGCTGCGCAATGCTTTCCCGCACCAGTCATGGCGTTTTGCGGTGACCTCCCTGCGCCGCCGGCCCGGCGCCACGGTAGTGCAGGTGGTATCGCTGTCGCTTGGGCTGATGGCGTTGTTGCTGTTGACCGTCGTGCGCGGCGACTTGATGTCGGCCTGGCGCAATACCATGCCGCCTGATGCGCCGAACCGCTTCATCATCAACATCCAGCCAGACCAGAAGGACGCCATCGCTGCGCGCCTGAAGGCAGCCGGAGTGAAGGATGTGCCGATGTTCCCCATGATCCGCGGCCGCCTGGTGGCGGTGAACGACAAGGCGATCACCAGCGAGACCTACACCGACGAACGGGCGAAAGGACTGGCCGAACGCGAATTCAACCTGTCGACGATGACGGAACTGCCGGCGCAGAACCAGGTCACCTCCGGCAAATGGGCGATGGGCGGCACGGCGGGCGAAGCGTCGGTCGAGGAGGGCATCGCCAAGACGCTGGGCCTGAAGCTGGGCGACACGATGCGCTTCGATATCGCCGGCTCGCCGGTGCAAGCGAAGATCACCAGCCTGCGCAAGCTCGAATGGGGATCGATGCGGGTGAATTTTTTCGTCATCATCAACCCGGCAGTGATGGCCGACACGCCGCAAACCTGGATTACCTCGTACCACCTGCCGAAGAATGCCCTGGCCGCCGGCAACGCGCTGTCGCGCGAATTCCCCAACCTGACCATCATCGACGTAGGCGGCATCCTGCGCCAGGTGCAATCGGTGCTGGACCAGGTGATCCAGGCGGTGGAGTTCCTGTTTGCCTTCACCCTGCTATCCGGCGTGCTGGTGCTTTATGCCGCGCTGATGGGCTCCCAGGACGAACGCCGACGCGAAGCCGGCCTGCTGCGCGCCCTCGGCGCCACGCGCCGCCAGCTCTCGCAAGCGCAACTGATCGAGTTCATGCTGGTCGGCGGCCTGGGAGGCCTGCTGGGCGCCACCGGCGCCGGTCTGATGGGATGGGGCCTGGCAACCTACCAGTTCAAGTTCGCCTGGACCTTCAGCCCCTGGGTCTGGCTGGCAGGCCTGCTGGCAGGCGCTATCTGCGCCGTGATCGGCGGCTGGCTCGGCCTGCGCAACGTCCTGAACCACCCGCCGCTGCAAACGCTGCGCGAGGCATAAGGCTGGGTCCGTGTCACACCCTGGGGTCACACCCGAAGTGTGACACGGCCTGGACCGTTACGCTGCGAGTGGCGGGGTATGCTGGCGCAGGAATTCCGCGTACGGGGTGGGCTGGATATCGAGCAGCGTCGGTTCGACCTCGAACAGGGCCCAGTAGTAGGTTTCCAGGCCCTTGCACACCTGCGGCGCCTTGCAGTAGCGGTGCCAGTGCTGGCCCACTTCGTCGGAATACATGCCGTCGGGCGGGAAGAAGGGCAGCATGCGCTTTTCTTCCAGCGCTTCCACCAGCGATTGCGGGGCGCCGCTGTCACGGGCCATTTCCACCTGCGATTCGTAGCCGCGTTCGGTTTCCACCACCATCAGCTGCGCCGAACCGTCGGCCTTGAAGAACAGGATGCCGCTCGGGCTTGGGAAAGGGTAGTGCTCGACGAAGCCGTGTTCCTGGTACAGCTGCTGCACGACCTTGGCCAGCGCACCGCAGCGCAGGAAGCTGAATTCGTGCAGCACCAGCATATCCAGCAGAGTCTCCGACTGCTCCTGGAAAAACGCCTTCTGCAGCGCAGCCACTTCCTCCTCCAGCCGGTCCAGCGCATCGTCTGCGCTTTTCTTGATATAGCGGTCGATCAGGCCACGGTTAAAGGCATCGACCGCGATCTTTTCATCGGCCTGGCCGGTGAACAGGATCTTCTTGCAGGGCAGGTGCTGGATCGCCTGGCAAAACGCCACGCCATTCATCTGCGGCATTGAGTAATCGACCACCAGCACCGATGGAATGGAAAAACGCTGGCGTTGGGCGGAAATCCGGTAGATCTGCTCCAGGTCCACCGCCACATTGCGCTGCTCCGCCGACTGGTTCGGATTGTCGAAATCGACCTGCAGCGGCAGTTCGCTGCTGCGGGCATTGACCTTGAACCATTCCAGCGCCTGCAGCGGGTCGTGGAAGCACACGCTGGCCTGCATCGGATCGAGCTGGAATACCAGGCTGTGAAGGAAGGTATCGCTGTCGTCAACCAGGACGGTCATGGTTGGGTGGGCGTAAACGGGCAGTTTCATGGTTCAACGGCTTGCTTGTAAGGGAAATTCAAGCACAAAGATAGCATATGCGTGCTCGCGGGAGACACAATGTAGTTTCGCTTCCCACGCTTGCATCACCTGGCGGCACAGTGCCAGGCCAATGCCGGCGCCATTATGCTCCGGATAAGTGAAGAAACGCTGGAAAATCAGCGGCAGATGGTGCGGTGCAATACCGCAGCCCGTATCGATCACCAGGACGCGTGGCACCGGCCGGCAACCATCGATCACGATCCTGACCCGCCCCTTGCCGGCGCGCTGCACTGCCTGCATGGCATTGCGCAGGAGGTTCAGCAGCAGCATGATGGCCAGCTCGTTCTGCCCACCGAAGCGGAAATCGCTGCGGACCTGCAGCGCGACCAGCTGGCGCTGGGCCTCGCCGGTAAAGGGATAGCGGCGCAGCGCAGATTCAACGGTATCGAGCATGGACACGGTTTCGTGCGGGTCCAGCTTCTGCCGCACCGCCTGTGCACTAAGCAGGAACAGGTCGATCATATGATTCATATGGCGCACTTCGTACTGCATGCGGCCCAATGCCTGGCGCACTGCCGGATTATCCTGCCCCGCGCGCTGCTGCATGCGCGACAGGCCGCGCACATTGGCGTCCAGGCTGGCCAGCGGGGTACGCATCTCGTGCGCCACAGCGCCCAGTCCTTCGCCCAGCCCTTCCAGCTTTTCTTCTTCCAGCGCCTTGCGGCTTTGCGAGAACACCCACATCCAGCCGACCAGGAACAGCTGCACCGGCAGCAATTGCAGCACCGCCGCCGAGGCGATGACCTCGCCGGCCCCCAACGCTATCGCCAGCAGCACGGCGGCGCAAATGCCGATCGCGCCGGCGCGCAATGCGAGACGGACTTCGAAATGGAACAGCGCAACCAGCATCACCAGCATCACCTGCGACCAGGTGACGTTGGCGTGATTCATCAGGAACATGAAGGTGCAGAAGAAGGGCAGCTCGTAAGTCACCAGCACCAGGGTGTAGCGGTCGCGCAGTCGCGCCGGCAGGCGTCGCGCCAACAGGCCGCCAAGTCCAAGCGCGGTACCGACGGCGCGCGCCATCAGGTTTTCATACGGCTGCGGCACCAGCCAGCCGAAAATCGCGTAATACAGCGGAAAGCAGGTGATTCCGAGCCAGCTCAGGGCGGCGAGGCGCAGGTCGGCGATTTCCCCTGCACTGCGGGCGCGCAGGCGGGTTCGGATAAGGCGTCGGATCATCTGGCAATCATGGCGGTTTGTTGGCGCTTTTTGCGTGAAATTAGCACTATGCTTGATCCACATCAATACGTCCATGCGCTATCATTGCTTTATGAATGATGAAGCACGCACCCTTTACGAAGTCATCGGCGGAGAAACCAAGCTGCGCGAGATGGTTGACCGTTTTTACGACCTGATGGAGCTGGAGCCCGAGTTCGCCGGCATCCGCGCCATGCACCCGCCCAGCACCGACGGCTCGCGCGACAAGCTGTTCTGGTTCCTCAGCGGCTGGATGGGCGGCCCGGACCTGTTCATCGAACGCTTCGGCCACCCGCGCCTGCGCGCGCGCCACCTGCCGTTCGCTGTCGGTTCGAGTGAACGCGACCAGTGGCTGCGCTGCATGGCGTGGGCGATGCAGGACGTCGGCATCGCGCAAGATTTGCGGCTGCGGCTGATGGAGTCGTTCTACCAGACCGCCGACTGGATGCGGAACAAGGCCGATTGATGGAATTGACCATCCTGCTGGCGCTGGCCGCCGTCATCATCGTCCTGCAAATTGTTACGCTGCTGCGCAGCCGCGGCAGCGATGTCGCCGACCAACTGGACCGGGTCGAACGTGAAGTGCGCCTGCAGCTTCAGGCCACGGCACAGGCCCAGCGCCAGGAAATGGGCAATATCCTTGCGCAGTCGCACGCAGCGACAGTCCAGCAGCTTGAAACGATGCGCCGTCAGATCGAGGTGCTGACCGAATCGAACACACGCCGCCTGCTCGAAGTGCGTGTGGCACTGGAAACCAGGATGCGCGAGCTGCAGGCCGACAACGGTGCGCGGCTGGAAGAGATGCGCAAGACTGTTGATGAAAAGCTGCACGAGACCCTGGAAACCCGCCTGACCGAATCGTTCCGCCAGGTGTCCGAACGCCTGGAGCGCGTGCACCAGGGCCTGGGCGAAATGCAGCAGTTGGCACTTGGCGTCGGCGACCTGAAACGCGTGCTGACCAATGTGAAAACGCGCGGTACCTGGGGTGAAGTGCAGCTCGAGATGCTGCTCGAACAGATCCTCACGCCGGATCAATACGCCAAGAACGTCGAGACCATCCCGGGCTCCAACGCCCGCGTGGAATTCGCGCTCAAGCTGCCCGGCCAGAGAGAGGGCGGGGCGCCGGTGTGGATGCCGATCGACGCCAAGTTCCCGAAAGAGCAATACGAACGCCTGCTGGAAGCGGCCGACCGCGCCGATGCCGACGCTGTAGCCGCCGCCGGCCGTGAACTGGAACGCGCCGTGCGTGCTGAAGCGAAAACCATCGCCGAGAAATACGTTTCGCCGCCGCTGACCACCGACTTCGCCATCCTGTTCCTGCCGACCGAAGGCCTGTATGCAGAAGTGATGCGCCGCCCCGGCCTGGCCGACGAACTGCAACGCGTGAACCGCGTCAGCATCGCCGGCCCGTCCACCCTGACCGCGCTGCTGAACAGCCTGCAAATGGGCTTCCGCACGCTGGCGCTGGAAAAACGCTCATCCGAAGTCTGGCAAGTGCTGGGCGCCGTGAAGACCGAGTTTGCCAAGTTCGGCGACGTCCTGGCCGCGACCAAGACCACTCTCGAACGCGCGGCCCGCAACATCGAAAACGCAGAGGTGCGCAGCCGCCAGATGGCCCGCAAATTGAAGTCGGTTGAAGCGCTTCCGTCGGAAGAAGCCTTGCTCATGCTGGGGGCAGCCGACAACAGCGACGCAGATGACGGCCCAACCTGACCGATGGAGCTCGCCGCCCGCCTCGCGCTAACATTGCTGCTGCCGGCATCGGCCAGCGCGTGGGCAGGTGAATTGGAACTTCCTGCCGCAAAAAACACACTGCGGCTGCAACTTGACTTAGCCCCGACGCGTGACAGCTTCGGGCGCTCGCTAACCGCGCCGCCGCACCACCAGACAGCGGTCGCCCGGGCCATGGATGAAGCATGGAAAAAGGATGCCACAGAAGCCAACCTGAAGGCATGGTCTGAAGTCCTGGTCAAGTGCCAGCAGGCCACCAACCCCGCCTGGACTACAGCGCTAATGCGCAGCGAGCCGCAGCAGGCCCATTGTTACCGCTATTGAGCGGGCCAGGTCACTGGATCTCAACCCGATGTGCATGTGTAAAACACGAGTGTCAGGCCGCGCTCGTGCGCAAATCGAAAGACGATCAGCAATGCCGCAAACGCGGTAAACATAAATGACAATGCGTCGCGAAAGTCTTCTTCCTCATCATGACCAGGACATCTGAAAACTACCGCCCGCCTATGATTTCGTAGGCCTCTTCCCAAGTCGATATTCCGTTATCGTAAAGCTTGATTTCTTCGGTCGAAAAACTAAATCTCGAGTACAGAAGGTCCCAGTCGATGGGCTTCGCGAGCAACAAATGATAGCCTTCCTTATCTACGTTCCAGCCTCGCCCCACGATGGCGTTGCCATGCTCGACCAGCACCGCGACGACGGCGTCGAAGCTTACCTTCGATCCATCGACCAAGCGAGTCATCAGATCAGTCCTTCGAAGACGATTACGTCGACCTGATCGCCCTCGGCCACATTGCCTTGCTCGTCGTGCAGCACCACCATGCAGTTCGCTTCCGCCATCGAGCGCAGGATGCCCGAGCCTTGCGAGCCGGTGATGCGCACTTCACGGGTGCCGTCCAGTGCGGTGGACAGGATGCCGCGCTGGTATTCGGTACGGCCGGGCTTTTTGCGGATCGCCTGTGCAGAACGTACGCGCAGCAGTTGATCCCCAGCGGAGTCGGCGCCCATCATGCGCAGCAGGGCGTGGCGGGCGAAGAAGTAGAAGGTAACCATCACGGCCACCGGATTGCCCGGCAGGCCAAACAGATAGGCGCTGTGGCCGTTGGAGCGGATGCGGCCGAACGCCATCGGCCGCCCGGGCCGCATGCCGATCTTCCAGAAATGCACATCGCCCAGCGTGGCCATGACCTGCTTGGTGTAATCCGCCGCGCCTACCGATACGCCGCCGGATGTGACCACGGCGTCGGCACATTCACAGGCAGTGCGCAAGGCTTCTTCGAGCGATGCTGCATCATCCTTCACGATGCCCATGTCGACGATGTCGCAGCCAAGGCGTTGCAGCATGCCAAACAGGGTGTAGCGGTTGCTGTCGTATACGCAGCCTTCCGCCAGCGGTTCGCCGATCGAGCGCAGCTCGTCGCCGGTGGAGAAGAAGGCCACGCGCAGGCGCCGCTGGACCGGCACTTCGGCCAGGCCCAGCGAGGCAACCAGGCCCAGGTCAGCCGGGCGCAATACTTTGCCTTTGCGAAGTGCGGGAGTGCCGGCTGCAAGGTCTTCGCCTTTGAATCGGCGATTGTCGCCAGTGCGCACGGTGTTCGGCGCGATTGTGACGGCGACGTCGCTCAAGTCTGCGGCCAGCTCCTGCGGCAGCACGGTGTCGCAGCCTTCCGGCATGACGCCGCCGGTCATGATGCGCACGCACTCGCCGGGGCCGGGCTTCAGCGCCGAAGGGCGGCCGGCGTAGGCTGTTCCGATCACCTTCAGCGTGGTGTTGCCGTCGGCTTTGAGCTGCGCGCCGGCAAACGCGAATCCGTCCATCGCGGAGTTGTCGTGCGCGGGAACGTTGATCGGCGAGATCACGTCGGCAGCGAGCACGCGGTCCAGGGCGCTGCGCAGCGCGACCTTTTCGATGCCGCGCACGGGCTGGATGAATTCACGGATGATGCGCTGTGCATTCCGCACAGGCAGGGCGTCGGGATCGTAGCCGGACAGGCAGCTCGCCACATCTTTCAGTGAAGGGTTGGCGGCAGCTTCTTCTTCGTTCTGCAGCTCGGTCAACGTGTTGATATTGCGGAAGGCGGCGGCCTCGTTGAACAGCACCTCGGCCACCTTGATCGATTTGTACCAGCCATCCATCTTGCGTGAGCCGGTCTGCAGGTAGTCGTCCAGCGCCGGCAGGGCGCTTTTGCGCACCAGGCAAAATACCGGATGCAGTTGCGTGCGCGTCTTGCCGTCTTCGTCGGTTTCCAACGTCGATGCCACGGCGAGGTCGGCGCCTTGCGCGTTCAGCGCGTCGTACAGCCGCTGTGCCAGGTCGGGCGGCAGGAAAGGGGAGTCGCAGGGCGCTGTCAGCAGCAGGTCCGTCGTGCAATGGCGCAGGCCGGTCTGCAGTCCGGCCAGCGGGCCCTCATAGCCTTCCAGTTCATCCGGCAGCACCTCCACGCCGAGCGCGCCGTAGGCGCCAAGATTGCGGTTGGCGTTGATGGCAACACCGGCCACTTGCGGCGCAAGCCGCTGCAGCACATGGGAGGCAAGCGTGCCGCCGCGGAATGGCTGCAAGCCTTTGTCCACGCGGCCCATGCGGGTGCCGCGGCCACCTGCCAGGATCAATCCACTGATGTTTTGTTCCATCGCCAGCTTAGCCCCCGATATATGACATTTCGACTTTGCGGTCGGCGCCCAGCGCCAGGCCTTCGGTATTGATGGTACGCAGTTCCGAATAGCGGTCGGCCCGAACGCGCCACAGCGCAGCGATGGCGGATGAGATTTCTGCGTCACTGCGGCCTTCGCGCAGCAGTGCGCGCAAGTCGTGGCCGCGCGATGCGAACAGGCAGGTGTACAGCTTGCCCTCGGTCGACAGGCGGGCACGCGAACAATCCTTGCAAAAAGCGTGCGTCACGCTGGAGATTACGCCGACTTCGCCTGCGCCATCGACGTAGCGCCAGCGTTCGGCCGTTTCGCCGGTATAGTTCGGATCGACCGGTACCAAAGGCATTTCGGCCCCGATCATGCGCACCACTTCGCCCGATGGCACCACGTCGTGCATATTCCAGCCGTTGGACGTGCCGACGTCCATGAATTCAATGAAGCGCAGGATGGAAGGCGAGCCTTTGAAGTGGCGCGCCATCGGCAGGATTTCCTGTTCGTTCATGCCGCGCTTGACCACCATGTTTACCTTGACAGGACCAAGGCCGACGCTGTGCGCCACGTCGATTCCGTGCAGCACATCCTCTACTGCGAAGTCGACATCGTTCATGCGCTTGAAAGTGGCGTCGTCCAACGCGTCGAGCGAGACGGTGACGCGTTGCAGGCCGGCGTCTTTCAGCGATTGCGCTTTGCGCGCCAACAGCGAGCCGTTGGTGGTCAGGGTCAGGTCGAGCGGCCTGCCGCTCACCGTGCGCAGTTCGGCCAGCATGGCGACCAGTCGTTCCAGGTCCTTGCGCAAGAGCGGCTCGCCGCCGGTCAGGCGGATCTTCTCGACCCCGTGCTCGACGAACAGGCGCGCAATACGCGTGATCTCCTCAAACGTGAGCAGGGCATTGTGCGGCAGGTACTGGTAGTCCTTGTCGAACACTTCCTTCGGCATGCAGTAGACGCAGCGGAAATTGCAGCGGTCGGTGATGGAAATGCGCAAGTCGTGCAGCGGACGGGCGAACCTGTCCTGAAGGCGGCCGGTGGGCGCCTCTAACGTTGCAGGGATGGCCGGCGCCTGGCTGCGGCCATCGTTCAGGAGGATGATTTTTTCGGTCATGCTGGGTGCGTGGTTACACCCGGTACGATAGCACGATGCCAGCAATCGCACAGGCCAGCAATACGCGGATTGTTCCTTGCTTGTACTGCATTAAGGCTATGGCCGCGGTAGCGGCGATGGCGACGGCCGGCCACTCCCAGCGGCCGGCTGGATGGAACACGTGGATGCCGAAAAATAGTGCCAGGCTGGCAATTACTCCCACCACGGCGGCAGAAATTGCGGTCAGCGGGGCGGTCATGCGGATATTGCCGCGCGTTGATTCGACCAGCGGGCCGCCGGCCAGGATGAAGACGAAGGAAGGCACGAAGGTAAACCAGGCAGCGACCGTGGCGCCCAGCACGCCTGCCAGGACAGGGTGGCCGGCAACGGCTTCCTGCGTCCAGGCGCCGACGAAGCCGACGAACGCCACCACCATGATCAGAGGGCCGGGCGTGGTTTCTCCCAAGGCCAGGCCATCGACCATCTGGGCAGGTGTCAGCCAGTGGAAGTGCTCGACACCGCCCTGGTAGACATAGGGCAGGACAGCATAGGCTCCGCCAAAGGTCATCATGGCGGCTTTGGTGAAGAACCAGGCCATCTGCGCCAGCGGCTTGTCGATGCCGAACAGCCATGCTAGCAGCAGCCAGCCGCCAGCCATCAATACGATGCCGGCTGCGGCGACGCGGGCCAGTCCGGTCCAGCTGAAGCGCGCGTGCTGCGGCGTTGGCGTGTCATCGTCGATCAGGGCGGGAGGGTGGACCGCCTGCGTGGCGGCAGGGCCGTGCGCGGCGCCGCCCAGGGCAAACAGTTCAGGACGAAGCCGGCCGCCGGCCCAGCCCAGCAGGGCAGCCGCGCCGACAATCGCCGGGAATGGCAGCTTGATGAAGCTGATGGCGACGAAGGCAGCCAGTGCGATGGCCATCAAGGGGCGGTTGCGCAGTGTGCGCTTGCCGATGCGCCATGCGGCAGCCAGCACAATGGCGACTACAGCGGGCTTCATGCCGTACAGGATGCCGGCGACGGCGGGCAGGCTGCCGTAAGCCATGTAGGCACAGGACAGGCCAATCAGCAGTAGCAGCGAGGGGAGTACAAACAGTACGCCGGCAATGATGCCGCCCAGTGTGCGGTGCATCAGCCAGCCGATGTAGATGGCGAGCTGCGTGGCTTCCGGGCCGGGCAGGAGCATGCAGTAATTCAGTGCGTGCAGGAAGCGGTGTTCGGAAATCCAGCGCCGGCGCTCAACCAGTTCAGTGTGCATCAGGGCGATCTGTCCGGCCGGGCCGCCGAAGCTGATGAAGCCCAGCTTGAGCCAATACAGGAATGCTTCCCACAATGGGACATGAAAAAGGGAAGCACCTGGCTTCCCTTTTTCGTCTGCGAAAGGCCGGTTAGCCATTCGCCTTGGTTTCAACCTGCACCAGCGGCTCGCTGGCAACCGGTGGCAGCGGCTTGCGCTCGCGTGGCACGCGGATCGGTTGGGTGGTCGCGGCGGCGGCAGCAGCTTCCTGCGCCGCGCGTGCCTTGGCCGGGTCGGTCACTGCCATCGACAGGCCGGCGGCAGCCAGCATGGCATCGACGTCTGCCTTGGCAGCGGCCGGCACAGGTGCTGCCGGGGCAGGAACTGGCGCTGGTGCTGGCGCTGGCGCAACTGGGGCCGGTGCCGGAGCGGCGGCGACTGGCGCTGCCTCGGCTGGAGCTGGCGTTGCGGCAGGAGCTGGCTCGACGACGTCGGCAGCAACTTCTTCGGCAGTTGCCGGTTCGGTTGTGGCCGGAGCGGCTTCAGCGAAAGGCAGCACGCCTTGTGGCGATGCTGGGGCGCTGACGACAGGCTCCGCTGCGACTGGCTCAGCGGCTGCTGGAGCAGCGACTGGCAAGTCCACGGCGACTGGCTCGACTGGCTCGACTGGCGCGACAGCTACCGGTGCAGGCTCGACTGGCGCAGCTACTACAGGGGCCACGGCAACTGGTTCAGCAAGCGCTGGCGCCTCGACAGCCGTGGCTGCAGCAGCTTGCGCAGCAGCGCCTTCGGCAGCGGCAGCGCTCGCAGCTTCAGTGGATGTCTGCTCTGCGGCGACAGCAGCCGGGGCAGCAACTGGGGCCGGCACAGCTTCGGTAGCGGCCGCGGCCGCCACTGGAACAGCTTCGCCTTCAGCCGGCGCAACGGTGAACGTTGCCTCGGTCGCGCCTTCCGCATCTTCCACGCCCTCAGCGCCTTCACGCTCACGACGGTTACGGTTGCGGCCACCACGGCGGCGGCGGCGGCGTGGCTCGTCGCCGCCTTCCGCGCCTTCATGCTCTTCCCCCTCTGGTCCGGTGTTGCCCACTGCCTTCACCAGTACTGGAGTCTCAGGTGCAGCGGTGCCGGTGCCAACTGGACCGACGCCTGCTGCTGCCAGTGCCAATTCCTCTGCCTTGGCTTCTGCTGGAGCGGCTTTCTCGGCGCGCGGCTCGCGTGGCTGGCGAGGCTGGCGCGGTTCACGTGGCTCACGCTGCTCGCGTGGTTCGCGCTCGGCACGCTGGCCTTGGGCCTGGGCCGCCTCGGCGCCTTCGCGCTGCTCGCGTGGTTCACGCGGCTGGCGTGGCTCACGCGCTTCACGTGGCTCGCGCTGTTCGCGCGGCTTGCGGGCTTCTGCAGCCGGTTTCGCTTCCTCGGCGCCTGGACGGGTGCCTGGTTCGCGGTCTTCGCGCTCGCCGCGGCCGCCTTTGCCGCCACGGTTACGGCCACGCTGGCCGCGATCCTTGCGATCGCCGCGTTCTGCGTTGGCTGGCGCCTTGGTGACGATGACTGGCGCTTTCGGCTGCACTGGCTCTTCCTTCTCACCACCGGTGAAGAAGGCGATCAGCTTGGCGAAGAAGCCCTTTTCAGCCGGGGCTGGAGCAGCCGCGCGTGGAGCGGCGGCGGCTGGCTTGGCAGCTTCCGGCTTATGTTCCACCATGGGAGCTGGTTGCTCTGGGGTAATGGTCTTGACGACGGCTTCCTGACGCGGCTTGGCTTCTTCCTTGTGGCGCTTGGAGAACGACATGTCGGTCTCGGCAGCTTCGGCCATGGTGTAGGAAGCAGCGTGGTCTTCCAGGCGTGGATCGTCGTGCTTGATGCGTTCCAGCTTGTAGTGCGGGGTTTCCAGGTGCTTGTTCGGGATCAGGATCACGGTGATGCGGTGACGGGTCTCGATCTTCAGCACTTCGCCGCGCTTTTCGTTCAGCAGGAAGGCAGCCACGTCGACTGGCACCTGGACGTGGATGGCGGCCGAATTTTCCTTCATCGCCTCTTCCTGGATGATGCGCAGCACCTGCAGGGCGGACGATTCGGTATCGCGGATGTGGCCGGTGCCCGAGCAGCGCGGGCAGGTCACGTGCGAGCCTTCCGACAGGGAAGGACGCAGGCGCTGGCGCGACAGTTCCATCAGGCCGAAGCGGGAAATCTTGCCCATCTGGACACGTGCACGGTCGTGGTGCAGGGCGTCTTTCAGGCGTTGTTCGACTTCGCGCTGGTTCTTCGCCACTTCCATGTCGATGAAGTCGATCACGATCAGGCCGCCCAGGTCGCGCAGGCGCAGCTGGCGGGCCACTTCGTCGGCGGCTTCGCAGTTGGTGTGGAAGGCGGTGGTTTCGATGTCCGAACCGCGGGTGGCGCGGGCCGAGTTGACGTCGATGGAGACCAGGGCTTCAGTGTGGTCGATCACGATGGCGCCACCCGATGGCAGCGGAACCGTGCGCGAGTACGCGGTTTCGATCTGGTGTTCGATCTGGAAGCGGGAGAACAGCGGCACGTCGTCGCTGTAGCGCTTCACGCGGTGCACCATGTCCGGCATCACGTGCGACATGAACTGGTGCGCCTGTTCGTAGATCTCGTCGGTGTCGATCAGGATCTCGCCGATATCAGGCTGGAAGTAGTCGCGAATGGCGCGGATCACCAGGGACGATTCCTGGTAGATCAGGAACGCGCCGGAGGCTGCCTTGGAGGCGCCTTCGATGGCGCGCCACAGTTGCATCAGGTAGTTCAAGTCCCACTGCAGCTCTTCCACGGTACGGCCGATGCCGGCGGTACGGGCGATCACCGACATGCCTTGTGGCAAGTCCAGCTTGTCCATGGTTTCGCGCAGTTCCTGGCGCTCTTCGCCTTCCACCCGGCGGGAAACACCACCGCCACGAGGGTTGTTCGGCATCAGGACCAGGTAGCGGCCAGCCAGCGAAATAAAGGAGGTCAGTGCCGCGCCTTTATTGCCGCGTTCTTCCTTTTCCACCTGCACCATGATTTCCTGGCCCTCGCGCAGCGCTTCCTTGACGGATGCATTGCGCACGTCGACGCCTTCGCGGAAATAGGAACGGGCAACTTCTTTAAAGGGGAGGAAGCCGTGGCGGTCTTCGCCGTAGCTGACGAAGCAAGCTTCGAGGGAGGGTTCGATTCGAGTGATGACGCCTTTGTAGATATTGGACTTGCGCTGCTCTCGTCCGGCGGTCTCGATGTCGATATCGATCAATTTTTGACCGTCGACAATTGCTACGCGCAACTCCTCTTGCTGCGTAGCATTAAACAACATGCGTTTCATTTTTATTAACTCCGCGACCCTTGGGCCATGTCAAAGCCGTCTCCGTGGAGACGGCGAAGTACAAGGATATACGCGTGAATTAAGGAGGCTGTAGGGGGAAATGCCTCGTCATGCGGCGCAGCTGCGCGAGGCGCTGCCGCCGCATTGGGCGCATGAAGCCGATCGTCATGCCGAGTTTGCGCACTGCGTGCAACATCATCCAACGGCCCGAGCGTTGCCGGGTGGCGGGAGAATGCAGGCGTGCGCACATCGTCGGGCCAGGGCATCTTGTATGGTACCTTGGCGAAACGGCAAGCGTTATCCACTTCATCAACCAGCGAGCAACGACTGTAGTGCTTGCTCGCCGGACTTATCCTAACAATCCAGCCAGTCTAATTCAGCACACGAGCGCTCGAGCCGATGGCAACAGTGGTTGCGACCCTGATCGGCGCACGAATGTGCGTATACAATTTTTTCTACCGAATTTGCGTTTGGCGAGGCCAGTAGATACGCCCCTGTGTAAAATGTACGTTTAATTCTTTACACATGCAGCAGATTAAACCGCGGCATAACGATTATATATTCAAAATGAAGGACTTAGAGAGAAATTCTGGGAAGCCGGCGCAAAACAAGTCGCAAAAAGCCGATTCCGCTTCCCCCCAACAGGTCCTGCCGCAAGCACAATTCGTCACAATCACTGAAGAAGAGGCCGGTCAGCGGATCGATAACTACCTGTTGCGTGTTTGCAAAGGTGTGCCGAAGAGCCACGTCTATCGTATCCTGCGCTCGGGTGAAGTGCGGGTTAACAAGGGCCGCATCGACCAGTTGTACCGACTGAACGCGGGCGACCTGGTGCGCATTCCGCCGATTCGTATTGCTGAAAAGCAAGAGATGTCCGTTCCGGCCGCCGAATTCGACGTCATTTTTGAAGACGCCAACCTGTTGGTGATCAACAAACCTTGCGGCGTTGCCGTCCATGGCGGTTCTGGCGTGTCATTTGGCGTCATCGAGCAGTTGCGCGCAGCCCGCCCGGACGCCAAGTTCTTGGAACTGGTGCACCGCCTCGACCGGGAAACCTCCGGCCTGCTGCTGATCGCCAAGAAGCGTACTGCCCTGACCAACCTGCATGACCAGATGCGCGACGGACTGACCGACAAGCGCTACCTGGCCCTGGCGGTGGGCGACTGGAAGAACAAGCGCCAGCACGTAAAGTTGGCATTACATAAATACACGCTTCCGGACGGCGAGCGCCGCGTGCGCGTGCAAGCCGACGGCCAGGCCTCGCATACCGTGTTCAGCCTGCTGCAGAAATTCGACGGTTTTGCGCTGCTGGAAGCCGAGCTGAAGACCGGCCGCACCCACCAGATTCGCGTTCATCTGCAATCTTCGGGCTTTCCGATTGCAGGTGACGATAAATACGGCGATTTTGCACTGAACAAGGCGCTGCAAAAGGCCACCGAAACGCGTGGCGCGCTGAAACGCATGTTCCTGCATGCCCACCAGATCACGTTTACGCACCCGGAGACGGGCAAGCCTATGACCTTGAATGCGCCTTTGGCCGCCGAATGCCAGCGATTCTTGGTAAGCTTGGGGAAACCATTGAATTGAGAAAAAAATAATGCCGCGCAAGCAATTTGACCTGATCGTCTTCGATTGGGATGGCACGCTCATGGATAGCACCGCAACCATCGTGAAGTGCATCCAGGCTGCCGCCAAGGACCTGGGCCTGCCTATCCCGAGCAGGGAACAGTCCGCCCACGTGATCGGCCTGGGCATGGGAGAGGCCATGCAGGTCGCCATGCCGAACCTCGACCCGAAGATTTATCCGCGCGTGATGGAGCGCTACCGCTATCACTACCTGGCGAAGGACCACGAGTTGACACTGTTCGATGGCGTGCACGACATGTTGCAGGACTTGTCGCAGCAGGGCTATTTTCTTGCTGTGGCGACCGGCAAGAGCCGAGTCGGCCTGAATCGTTCCCTGAACGCCGCTGGACTGTTGTCGACTTTCGATGCCACGCGCTGCGCCGACGAGACTTTCTCCAAGCCGCATCCGGCCATGCTGCAGGAACTGACCCGCGAACTGGGCCAGGATTTGCGCAGGACCGTGATGATTGGCGACACCACACATGACCTGATGATGGCGCAAAATGCGGGTTCGTCCGGCATCGCCGTCGAATATGGCGCCCATCCGTTGGAACAACTGGCTGCCTGCAACCCGGTGTATTCGGCGCGGACTGTGCCGCAATTGCACCAATGGCTGAATGAAAACGCTTGATGGATGCTGACATCTTGGTTTGCGCTGCCGAGGCTCTGCTGGAAGGCGGCAAGGGCATCCGTTTCCCCTTGCGCGCCGGTGGCGAAGACACTACCGGCTTCGTGGTGCGCTATGGCGGCAAGGTCTATGCTTACCTGAACCGTTGCGCCCACGTGCCGATCGAGCTGGACTGGGCTGAGGGCGAGTTCTTTGAATCGAGCGGCCTCTATATCATGTGTTCCACACACGGCGCCATTTATATGCCTGAGAATGGCCAATGTGCCGGCGGCCCATGCCGCGGCGGTCGACTGCGCCCGATTGCCGTGATTGAGCGCGACGAAAACATTTACTGGCAGCCTGACGATTACGTGCGCCCACGACCATGAGTGATATCAACGACAACAATAACACCCAGCCAGCGCCCTCGGCCGAGAATCCTCCGATCAAGTGGGAGCGGGAAGTGCTGGAAAAGCTTGTGTTCGCTACACTGAAGGAGCAGCGCGCCAATCGCCGCTGGAGCATTTTCTTCAAGGTGTCGACACTGGCGATCATTTTCTTCGCCCTGGCCAGCTACTTCGGCGTTAACCTGATGGGCGGCGATGCCGAGGCCCTGGGCCGCCATACCGCCCTGATCGAAATCGAAGGCAGTATCGAGTCTGAAGGCAGCGGTGCTGCTGACGTGGTGATTCCCGCGCTGAACAAAGCCTTCTCGGATAGCGGCTCGGTGGCCATCGTCCTGCACATCAACAGCCCGGGCGGCAGCGCGGTCCAGGCCGGCATGATCGTGGACGAGATCCGCCGCCTGCGCCACGGCTACCCGCAAAAGCCGCTATACGTGGTGGTCGATGAAATCTGCGCCTCGGGCGGCTATTACATCGCCTCGGCCGCCGATCGCATCTACGTCAACAAGGCCAGCATCATTGGCTCGATTGGGGTGCTGATGGATGGCTTCGGCTTCACTGGCACCATGGAAAAGCTGGGCGTGGAACGCCGCCTGCTCACCGCTGGCGAAAACAAGGGTTTCATGGACCCGTTCAGCCCCCAGTCGGACAAGCAGAAGCAGCATGCGCAGACCATGCTCAAGGAAATCCATGCACAATTCATCGACGTGGTGCGTACCGGCCGCGGCAAGCGCCTGAAGGAAACCCCCGACATGTTCTCCGGCCTGTACTGGACTGGCGCGCGTGCCATCGACATGGGACTGGCCGATGACCTGGGTAGCGTCGACAGCGTGGCGCGCGACATCGTGAAAGCGGAAGACATTGTCGACTACACCCAGCATGAAAACCTGCCAGAGCGCGTGCTGAAGAAGTTTGGCGCAGCAGTTGGTTATGGCGCCATCAAGGCCGCCGCCGATGCTGCCAAGCCGAGCTTGCGCTGAAACTTGGCTCAGCAGTCAACATTGGCATTTTTGCTTGCCATTTCCCCGACGTGGACTATATTGACGGTGTAGTTCGATTCAAGGGGAGGGCGATTAGCAATCAATTCTTGAGGCAGACTACGCAGCCGCATTACGGATGCGGACTTGAGTGAATTCACATTCCTCGTCACTGTCTCTTTGGGAGGCAAGAGAACGGCGGCCCCTGGCCGCTGTTTTCGTTTCTGCGCTCTGGTCTTCGGTTGAAAAGCCGCCTTGCAGCAGCCACTCCAGCAGTTCCGCACCCTGTTGACGCCGCCACAACGCTTGCGGCATTGCCCCTGCCTGGCCGCTCCAGCGCGCGACTGCCAATTTGGTTTCCAGCGAAGCGGCATGGGCCTGTGCCAACGACTTACGGTTGATGTAGAGCTTCATTGCTGAGATCTCCCAAAGAAATTCCTATAGCCCAGTCAGCAGATTCCTAATGCTATTTAAGTGTACCAACTCGACTGTCACGCCCTTTGATCTGCATCAATAGGGAGGCTTGCGGTAGCGTAAATCCGGTAAAATCCCGCCCCATGAGTAAATTATCCCTGGACCGAATCCTGCAGTCGCAAGGCTTCGGCACCCGTAAATACTGCCGCGCCCTGATCGAAGACGGTGACGTTTCCATCGGCGGCGAAGTGCAGGACAACTATAAAGCGACTATCGAAACCGACGGCCTGGTGCTGGAAGTGTTCGGCGAAGAGTGGGTTTATCGCGAGCACCTCTACATTGCCCTGTACAAGCCTTCCGACTACGAATGCTCCCGCAAGCCCAGCCACCACCCTGGCGTGCTGACCTTGTTGCCTGAGCAATTCACCTGGCGCGAAGTCCAGCCGGTTGGCCGCCTCGACCATGACACCACGGGCATGCTGCTGATGTCCGATGACGGCCCGTTCATCCACGCGCAGTCTTCGCCCAAGCGCCACGTGCCCAAGGTCTACCTGGCCACCACGGCCGAACCGGTGACCGACGAGCTGGTGGCCCAGATGCTGGCCGGCGTCCAGTTGCATGATGAGCCGGCTCCCCTGGCTGCCGTCACCTGCATCAAGCGCGGCGAGAACCAGCTCGAGATCGTGCTGGAGCAGGGCAAGTACCACCAGGTCAAGCGCATGCTCGCAGCTGCCGGCAATCATTGCTCCGCGCTGCACCGCTCCGCCATCGGCCAATTGCAACTCGATTCTCTGGGCCTGCAGGAAGGGGAATGGTGCTACCTCACCCCCGAACAGCTCGCGTTATTGGCGCCGGCCTGATCACTGTTTCTTCATCATGGCCGCATGTCCCGCGGCCATTTCCTGCTTGCTCAGGAAACCGTCCTTGTCGGTATCCATTTTCGCAAACATGGATGCCGATGCTTTGGCGTGCTCTTCGGCAGTAAGCACGCCATCGCCGTCAGAATCGACGGCCTTGATCTTGTCGGCTGCCGGCATGTCCGATTTCTTTGCCGCCTGGCCGCTGATGGCCTGGTGAGCTGCCGTCATTTCTGCAGCGGTTACCTTGCCATCATGGTTGGCATCCATCTTCCCGAACATCAGCTTCGCCCCGGCCGCATGTTCGGTTGCGGATACCTTGCCGTCATGGTCTGTATCCATTGTGCTGAACTCTTTCTCTGCATCTGGTGCTGCTGCCAGCGCGTGGACGGAAAGCAGTGCGCCCGCAAACAAGCCAAGTGCTTTCGGATTCATATGGCCTCCTATTCGCTCACAATGCTGAGGATATTGCCGTCGACATCCTTGAACCACGCCACTTTCATATGGCCGCCGACATGGATGTCGCCTTCAAGTGCCAGGCCGGGCAAATCGTAATGTTCGAATGTCACGCCCTTGGCCTTGAGTCGTGCGGCAATGGATTCCAATTCACTGCCGACATTCCACATGACGGCGGTAGCTTTGTTGGTACCGGCATATTCCGAACGATAGACGTTGAGCTTGCTCGCGCCGCTACGGAATATCATGACCTGCTGTTCCGGGCTGTCGAGCTTTTCCAGGCCGAGCACGTCCCCGTAGAATTTGGCAGCAGCGTCAAGATCTTTCACAGCAATCATCGCGATTGCGTCCTTGTCGGCAAACATGATTCGCCTCCAGCGGTTTGAATGACAAGCCGAGACTAGGCCCCCAGGTGAATTGCGTCCGTTCGCTGCCGCACGCGGGCTTGGTCAACGCGGCTTGTTCATTTGCGCCAGCCTGGCGCGCGACTCGTCCCGGGTCATGACGCCGAGCGCTTTTCGCTCCTCGTCAGTAACAGCATTCTCGTCGAACAGGTAGAGTTCCCACGGCAGCTTCGGGGCGCGTCTGGCGAATTGCGTCCCATACCATTGCGGCTTACCGAGATTCATCATATGACGGTCCCATGCGGCGGCGCTCAGCCACTTGCTCGACTTGTAGGCTGGCTTGAAGCTGCTGCTATCCGTAGAAGTCTTCTGCCGAGGTGATCAGGCAGCAGCAAGAGCCGATGGGGCAACGCGCAGTACATGGCGATCGAACAAGCGGTCGTGGAAGGGCAGGGCGATCACATTGATAATCGGCTCCAGCACAGCGGCCAAACCGCCGAAGGCAAGGGAGCCGGTTGCCGCGTACAAGGTAGCGAAGGCAACCAGCGCGTGCATCCCGGTTTGCGATACTTTTTCCGCCGCGACAAGTGCCAGCCGGCGTGCGCTGAAGCGCGTGCGCAGTGCGTGCCAGGCCTTTTCATGAAATGGCAGCAGCACGACGTTGATCACCGGTTCCAGCACGGCAGCCAGGCCGCCGAACGCGACCGAACCGGTCAAGACGTACATCAGGCCAAAGGCAATTCCCATGTGGGTGGTGACTTGACTCATCTTCTTCGCTGCAATTGCCATGATCGAAATCCTTTCCAGTTGAGTCAAATGGTAATGATTCGCATCCAGGAGGTAAAATTGATTATCTCTACCGAATCGATAGCATTCCTAAAATGAAACTCGCCACCCTCAAAGACGGTACCCGCGACGGCCAATTGCTCGTCGTCTCCCGCGACCTGAAAACCGCCGTGGTCGCCGATGGCATCGCCCGCAGCCTGCAACGCGCGCTGGATGACTGGAGCTTCATCTCGCCCCAGCTTGACGAGCTGTACCGCCAGCTCAACGAGGGCAAGGCCCGCCGCAGCTTCGACTTCGAGCCGAAGAACTGCATGGCACCGCTGCCGCGCGCCTTCCAGTGGGCCGACGGTTCGGCCTACGTCAATCACGTCGAGCTGGTGCGCAAGGCACGCAATGCCGAGATGCCGGCCTCGTTCTGGGAAGATCCGCTGATGTACCAGGGTGGCAGTGACGATTTCATCGGCCCTTGCGACGACATCGAGTTGAAGCATGAAGAATGGGGCATCGACTTCGAGTCGGAAATCGCCGTGATTACCGACGATGTGCCGATGGGCGCCACGCCCGACGTGGCTTTCCAGCAGATTCGCCTGCTGGTGCTGGTCAACGACGTCTCGCTGCGCAACCTGATCCCCGAGGAGCTGGCCAAAGGCTTCGGCTTCTTCCAGTCCAAGCCGGCCAGCAGCTTCTCGCCAGTGGCCGTGACGCCGGACGAACTGGGCGAAGCCTGGAGCGACGCCAAGGTCCACCTGCCGCTGCGCTCGAGCTGGAACGGCAAGCTGGTAGGCCAGCCGAATGCGGGCGTGGACATGGTGTTCAACTTCGCCCAGTTGATTTCGCATCTGGTGAAAACGCGCAATGCGCGCGCCGGCACCATCGTCGGTTCCGGCACCGTGTCCAACAAGGATGCGAAAAAGGGCTATTCCTGCATCGCCGAGAAGCGTTGCCTGGAAATGATCGCTGATGGCAAGCCGACAACTTCCTTCATGTCCTTCGGCGACACGATCAAGATCGAAATGCTGGACGCGGACGGCAAATCCATCTTCGGCGCCATCGACCAGCAAGTCTGGCAACTGGGCCGTCCTAAGGCGGCCGCAGCAACCGCGCCGGAGGCGGCCCCCGCCGAGTAAAGCGGGATTTACCTCCCTTTTCCAGCGATAGCTCTTGCCCGGCCGCAGCGATAATGGCACGGTCGATAACAGGAGCGGTCAATGGCTGAAGACAGCGAAGCCGAGAAAACAGAACCCGCGTCACAGAGGCGCCTCGAGCAGGCGCGTGAAGAAGGGGATGTACCCCGGTCGCGCGAAGTGGCGACCTTTACCGTTCTCATGGCAGCGGGTGCCGGGCTGTGGATGACCGGCTCCGGCCTGGTGCGCGAATTGAGCCGCAGCCTCACCTCGGGGCTGTCGCTGACGCGCGAGCAAGTCTACAATCCCGATGTCCTGGTGACCCGCATCCTGGTCGACGTGGTGCAGGTGATGCTGGCCTGCCTGCCGATCGCCGTCGCCGTGATGGTGGTGGCCCTGGCTTCGCCGCTGCTGGTCGGCGGCTGGCTGTTTTCGGCCAAGGCCTTCACCCCCAATTTCATGAAGCTGAATCCCATCACGGGCATCGGCAATATGTTCTCCACCAACTCGCTGGTTGAACTGGTCAAGGCCATCATCAAGTCCATCATCGTCGGCGTGGTGGCCTATATGGTCATTTCGCGCCAGCAGCAGGAGGCAATCGGCCTGATGCTCGAACCGCTGCATACCGGCAGCACCCATGTCATGAATATGCTGGGCTTCAGCTTCATCGTGATCGTCGGCGCGCTGGGGTTCATCGCCCTGATCGATGCGCCGTACCAGATGTGGCATTACGCGAACAAGCTGAAGATGACGCGCCAGGAGCTGATCCAGGAATCCAAGGAATCGGACGGCAACCCGCAAATCAAGGGCAAGATCCGCCAGCTCCAGCGCGAAATGGCGAAGAAACGCATGATGCAGGAAGTGCCGACCGCCGACGTCGTGGTGACCAACCCGACCCACTATGCGGTGGCGCTGAAATATGCCGAAGGCGGGCAGGGCGCGCCGCGCGTGGTCGCCAAGGGTACCGACGAAGTGGCGGCCAAGATCCGCGAGCTGGCCAAAGAGCACCGGGTTGCCATCCTGGAAGCGCCGCCGCTGGCGCGTGCCCTGCACAAGCACACTGAAATAGGCGATGAAATCCCGCCGCGCCTGTACGCCGCCGTGGCTGAAGTGCTGGCGTATGTGTACCAGATCAAGGCCTATCGT
The DNA here is from genome assembly GCF_049913285.1 of Pseudoduganella sp. S-14. Classification (GTDB taxonomy): domain Bacteria; phylum Pseudomonadota; class Gammaproteobacteria; order Burkholderiales; family Burkholderiaceae_D; genus Rugamonas. The sequence continues at coordinate 5,099,712 of NZ_CP183991.1, read as the reverse complement.
CCAGGCCTGCGCTACCCGGATCGCCCGTCCAGGCTCGATGTGCCGGACGATATGGACCCACTGAACAAGAAATAAACGGAGTAGAGAATGAACGCCCTGAACATGCCGCCATGGATGAAAGGTATTGCCGGTAACGGCCAGGCCTTGGCTGCACCGATCCTGATCATCATGCTGCTGGCGATGATGATCCTGCCCTTGCCGGCGTTCGTGCTCGACCTGTTCTTCAGTTTCAATATCGCGCTGTCGATCATCGTGCTGTTGACCAGCCTGTACACGATCAAGCCGCTGGACTTCATGGCATTTCCGACTGTGCTGCTGGTCTCGACCATGCTGCGCCTGTCGCTGAACGTGGCCTCGACCCGCGTTGTGCTGACCGAGGGCCACACCGGCCCGGATGCGGCAGGCAAGGTGATTGAGGCGTTCGGCCACTTCCTGATCGGCGGTAATTACACGGTCGGTATCGTGGTGTTCGTGATCCTGACCATTATCAACTTCGTGGTGGTCACCAAGGGCGCCGGCCGTATCGCTGAAGTGGGGGCGCGTTTCGCACTGGACGCAATGCCAGGCAAGCAGATGGCGATTGACGCCGACCTGAACGCGGGCCTGATCGGCGAGCCGGAAGCAAAGCGCCGCCGTAATGAGGTTTCGCAGGAGGCGGAATTCTACGGCGCCATGGATGGTGCCTCGAAATACGTGCGCGGTGACGCGGTGGCAGGCATCCTGGTGACCGTCATCAACGTGGTGGGCGGCCTGCTGGTGGGCATGATCCAGCACGACATGGGCTTTGCCGACGCGCTGAAAAACTACGTGCTGCTGGCGATTGGCGACGGCCTGGTGGCGCAGATTCCTTCGCTGGTGATTTCGATTGCAGCCGGTATCGTGGTATCGCGGGTCGCCTCCGAGACCGACATCGGCACGCAGGTGATCAGTCAGTTGTTCGCCAAGCCGCAAGTGCTGTTCATCACTGGCGGCATCATCGGCGGCCTGGGCCTGATTCCCGGCATGCCTAACCTGGTGTTCATCCTGCTGGCGTCGGTCCTGATCGGCTCCGGCTACATGCTGCAGAAGCGCGCGAAGGAAAAGGCGGAAACGGTTGCTGCGCAGGAGGCCGGCGGGCCTGGCGGTGGTGGTGCTGCCGGCGCCGCGGCCGGTGCGCAGGCGGCCCCGGAGCAGGAAGAGGCGACCTGGCAGGACGTGATGGCGGTCGATACCCTCGGCCTGGAAGTGGGCTATCGACTGATCCCGCTGGTCGACAAGACCCAGGGGGGCGAACTGCTGAAGCGTATCAAGGGCATTCGCAAGAAATTTGCGCAGGAAGTTGGCTTCCTGGCGCCGCCGGTGCACATCCGCGACAACCTGGAGTTGAAGCCTTCCGCCTACCGCATCACGCTCAAAGGCGTAGAGGTCGGTACCGGCGAGGCATTCAACGGCCAGTACCTGGCGATCAATCCGGGCATGGCAAGCGGCACGCTGCCGGGCATGGTCACTACCGATCCGGCTTTCGGCCTGCCGGCCATCTGGATCGACGCCTCGCTGCGCGACCAGGCTACCGGCATGGGTTATACCGTGGTCGATGCGGGCACCGTCGTGGCCACCCACCTGAATCACCTGATCACATCGCATGCCTCCGAATTGCTTGGCCGCGCAGAAGTGCAGTCCTTGCTGGATCACCTGGGCAAGGATTCGCCGAAGCTGGTGGAGGACCTGGTGCCGAAGATGCTGTCGCTGTCGGCGCTGCAGAAGGTGCTGCAGAACCTGCTGGCGGAAGGCGTGCATATCCGCGACATGCGCACCATTATTGAGACGCTGGCCGAGTTCACGCCGCATACCCAGGATCCGAATGAGCTGACTGCGCAGGTGCGCGTGGCCCTGGGCCGGGCGATCGTGCAGCAGTTGTTCCCGGCCGGCGGGGAGCTGTCTGTCATGACGCTCGACAATCGCCTGGAGCGCTTGCTGATGCAGGCCATGACAAGTGGTGCCGGCGACGCGGCAGGCATTGAGCCGGGGCTGGCCGATACGATTGCCCAGCAGGCTGCGGCGGCAACGCAGCAGCAGGAGGCGCTGGGCGTGACGCCGGTGCTGCTGGTGCCGGGCGCACTGCGTCCGCTGCTGTCCAAGTTCCTGCGCCGCGCACTGCCGCAGCTGAAAGTGCTGTCGCATTCGGAGATTCCGGAGACGAAGACGATTCGCGTGACTTCGCTGGTTGGTGCGCAGTAAAACCGGTAATCCCGGCTCTGACCCAAGGGTCAGACCCCGTCTGTTCACCTGCTGCGGGGTTGGCTCTGGGCCTTTGACCTTCGTCGAAGATCAACTGCGCACAACCAAAACCACGCTAGTTGCGTTGACAGGATCTGATCCTTGGGGCAGACCCGGATTTGCCGGGTTTTGAATTAAGCCGCATTTCCCAGGCTATTCCACCGATTGTTACTTCGATGCATCGTCAATAATTTGACCATGTGCGAATCTGTCGGAGTAGCAGGAAATGAACGTCAAAAAATTTACCGCCCCAACATCTCGTGAAGCGCTGCGCAAGGTACGCGAAGCGCTTGGCCCGGATGCGGTGATCCTTTCCAACCGCGCCGTCGATGGTGCGGTGGAAATCCTGGCCCTGGCCGGCGACGATGCCGCCGCCCTGGCACCGCACTCCCCGGATTCCCCGATGTCCGCACCGGCGCCGCACCTGGACCTGGCGCCAGCCTCGTCGGCCGTGGAGCATGCACCGGCCCTGGTCGCCCAGCCCGCAGCGCCGGTGGTGCGCGCCACCGCCCGTCCAGTACCGTCCGCCCCGCGCGCACCGGCCCGCCCGATTGCGCCGCTTGCGGCCGCGCCAGCGGTGGACATGGACCGCATTTCCTCCCTGGTCGCCGAAGCCGTCGCCAGCGCCAAAGCCACGGCCGCCGCCGAAATGACCAGCATGATGAGCGAACTGCGCGCCATGCGCGGCATGATGGAAACCCAGCTCAACGAACTGGCCTTCGCCAATACCCAGCAACGCGAACCGCACAAGACCGCGGTGCTGCGTGAACTGCTGGCGGCCGGCTTCTCCGCCAGCCTGGCGCGCTACCTGACCGACAAGCTGCCTGCCACCCGCGACGGCGCCGAAGCCTTGCAATGGATGCGCACCGTCCTGGCCCGCAACATCAACGCCATGAATAACGAAGACGCGTTGCTGGAAAAGGGTGGCGTGTTCGCCCTGGTCGGCCCGACCGGCGTCGGCAAGACCACCACCACCGCCAAGCTGGCGGCGCGCTGCGTGATGCGCCACGGAGCGGAAAAACTGGCCCTGATCACGACGGACGCCTACCGTATCGGCGCCCACGAACAACTGCGTATCTACGGCAAGATCCTGGGCGTAATGGTGCATTCGGTGAAGGATGAAGCCGACCTGCGCATCGCCTTGAATGAACTGCGCAACAAGCATACCGTGCTGATTGATACTGTCGGTGTCAGCCAGCGTGACCAGATGGTGGCCGAGCAGGTCGCCATGCTGCAGGGCGTGGGCACGAATGTGCAGCGCATCCTGTGCCTGAACGCTACTTCGACCCAGGAAACCCTGTCCGAAGTAGTACGTGCCTACCAGGGCAGCGGCTTGGCCGGTGCCATCATCACCAAGCTGGACGAAGCCGCCTCGATCGGCTCCGCACTGGATGTGGTGATCCGCCACAAGCTGCGCCTGTTCTACATGTCCAATGGCCAGCGCGTGCCGGAAGACCTGCACCTGGCCGATCCGGCAGTGCTGGTGGGCCGCGCCTTCGGCGGCCAGGCCGCTCCGAAATACGGCGATGCCGAACTGCCGCTGCTGGTTGCCGGCGCCGCCCATGACCCAATGCTGCGCGAGGTACGCCTTGGCTAATTTCGACTTCGACCAGGCCGAAGGCCTGCGCCGGATGCTGGCCGGCCCCCGGCCACGCATCATCACCTTCCTGTCGGCCACGCCGCAGGACGACAAGGGCGCCATGCTGGTTAACCTGGGCGCCTCGCTGTCGCAGGCCGGCAACGATGTGCTGCTGGTCGATGCCTGTGCCAGCGCCCACGGCGTGGTGTCCCGCCTCGGGCTGGACCACGGCGCCAGCCTGCTCGACGTGGCGCGCCAGCACTGCGGCCTGAACCAGGTGCTGCATGCGGCACCGCAGGGATTCAATGTGGTGTCGATGACGCGCGGCGAGGCGCGCCGCGGCCCGGACGAAGGGCGCCGCCTGGCCAAGGCCTTCGGCGTGCTGGCCAGCCAGGCCGGCATCGTGCTGGTGGACGGCGAATTCGACGGCGAAGCGTTTCCAGTGCCCTTGATGGGCAGTTCCGAGATCGTAGTACAGGTGTCGAACAGCGCCACTTCGATCAAGAATGCTTATATGATGATCAAGCGTCTCAACCATGAACTGGGCCGCAGGCCGTTCGGCATCCTGGTCACCGGCGCTTCGGAGGCCGAAGCAAGGGTGGTTTACGATAATATGGCACATGCGGCAAGCCGTTACCTGGCAGTCAACCTTGTTTCCATGGGTTCTGTGCCGGCTGACGAATACCTGCAGCGTGCAGCCCGCCTGGGTCGTGCGGTGGTGGACGCCTTCCCATTGGCCGGGGCTTCAGTGGCCTTCCGCCAGCTGGCAGGGCGTTTTGCGATGGGGAGCTGCAACCATTTTAGAGCCTGAAAAGAATTAGAACCTTTATGTACACGGTCAAAGGGAAGGTGGACAAGGATTCCTTGCTGACGACGCACATGCCGTTGGTGAAGCGCCTGGCCCACCATATGAAGGCAAAATTGCCGCCCAGCGTGGAAGTGGATGACCTGGTACAGGCCGGCATGATCGGCTTGCTTGACGCTATTAATCGATATGAAGAGACCCACGGCGCCCAGTTCGAGACTTACGCGGTGATGCGCATCCGCGGCGCCATGCTCGATGAATTGCGCTCTTCCGACTGGATGCCGCGCTCGATGCGGCAAGACATGCGGAAGATTGAAAACGCCATGGCCACGCTGCAGCAGCGCCTGGGCCGCCCGCCGACCGAGTCGGAAGTGGCGAAGTCGCTCAAGCTGTCGCTGGCCGACTACCAGGAAATGCTGTCCGAAGGCGGCGGCCACCAGCTGGTGTACTACGAAGATTTTCACGAGGAAGACGGCAACGACAGCTTCCTCGACCGCTACGCCCATGATGAAGATGCCGATCCGCTGCGCGCGCTGCTCGACACCGACTTCCGCCAGGCTGTGATCGATGCGATTGAAGCGCTACCCCCACGTGAGAAAATGCTGATGGGCCTTTACTACGAGGAAGAGCTGAACCTGAAGGAAATCGGCGCCGTGATGGGCGTGTCCGAATCCCGGGTATCGCAGTTGCACACACAAGCCGTGGCGCGCCTGCGTGCCTCGCTGCGGGAGCAGGCATGGACTGGTCCAGCGTAGCCGGCGTTCTGCTGGCGCTGGCCGGCATCATCGTCGGCCAGGGGCTGGAGGGCGGCAAGGTCAGCTCCTTGCTGCAGCCGGCGGCCTTCGCCATCGTGGTGATCGGCACGTTCGGTGCCGTCATGCTGCAGACCACCCGGCCAACTTTGCGCCGCGGCCTGACCATGCTGCGCTGGGTGTTCAAACCGCCGCCAGACACCCGCGCCCAGTTGGCACGCGACATCAATAACTGGAGCATGCTGGCCCGCCGCGACGGGCTGCTGGCGCTGGAGCGCCCCATGCTCGGCGCCAAGGACAAGTTTGTCGCCAAGGGCTTGCGCATGATCGTGGACGGGATCAATCCGGACAAGATGCGCCAGTTGCTGGACATGGAGATCACCGCCTTCGAAACGGCCGAACGCCAGGCGGTGCGGATCTGGGAATCGGCCGCCGGCTATTCACCGACCATCGGCATCCTGGGCGCCGTGCTGGGCCTGATCCACGTGATGGAAAACCTGACCGACCCGAGCAAGCTCGGTTCCGGCATTGCCGTGGCCTTCGTGTCGACCATTTACGGCGTCGGCCTGGCCAACCTGTTCTTCTACCCGATTGCCAACAAGCTGAAGACCATCGTTACGCGCCAGGTCTACCTGCAGGAGCTGACGGCAACGGTGTTTTACGACATCGCCACCGGCGACTTCACGCGCGTGATCGATGAACGGATCGCGACCCTGATGCGGGAGCCGTGACATGCAATACCGCCGCGCACGCCGCAAGTTCGACGACGATCCCGAGAACCATGAGCGCTGGCTGATCTCCTACGCCGACTTCATTACGCTGCTGTTCGCCTTCTTTGTGGTGATGTACGCAGTGTCCTCGATCAATACCGGAAAATACAAGGTCTTTTCCGATGCGCTAGGCGATGCGTTTGGCGGGGCCGGCGCGGCGCCGCCGACCAATACCGAAGTCCAGAGCCTACCAATTCCTAACCCGGCTTCGCGCAAGCGCAATGAGGCGATCAAGAAGGAGAAGGAGCAGATGACGCGCCTGGCCAAGGACCTGGCCAGCACCCTGGCGCCACTCGTCAAGGAGGGCAAGGTGCGGGTCACCCAGAATAGCCGCGGGGTGAGCGTGGAAATCAATGCTTCGGTGCTGTTCAGGGCTGGCGATGCGAGCCTGACCGAGGAATCGCGCGAGGCGCTGACGGCTGTGGCGACGCTGCTGAAGGACGACCCGCACAATGTGCAGGTGGAGGGGCATACCGATAATGTTCCGATCAGGAATGCGATCTTTCCGTCGAACTGGGAGTTGTCTGCGGTGCGGGCGGGGAGCGTGGTCAGGCTGTTTATCGAGTCGGGGATTGCTGCTTCACGCATGACGGCGGTGGGGCATGCGGACAACCAGCCGGTGGCGTCGAATGACAACCCGGAATCGCGGGCGCGCAATCGGCGGGTGGCGGTGACGATTCTTTCCGGGATTCCGGATCCTGCTACTGAGATTGCAAACCCTTAGAACCGGTAAATCTGGGTCAGACCCAAGGGTCTGACCCAGATTTACCGGTTTTACGCGCGCAGCCGCTCCGGATGCGGCACCTGCTGCCGCAGCTTTTGCCTGCGCCGCCAGTGCCACGCAGTCCCGATCGCCGCCACCAGCAACACCAGCGCCGCCATCGGCCACGCCGACGTCTGCAAATTCTTCTTCGCCTGCTCGTCCATCAACTCCTCAGGAAACGGCCTGGGCTCCGTCGGCACCACCTGCCACTTGCTGCGATCCTGCGGCGCACGCGCCATGAATTCATCGATCGAATACGCCGGCGCCGAACCAAACGCCCGGCTGGAAGGCACCTGCGGAATCCGCACCAGCATCACCGCCTCCACATCCGACTGCAACTGCTGTTCGAAGCCGCTCAACTGGCGTCCAGCCTGCCCGCCCAGCACGTTCAGCAAATCCTTGCCCAGCGCATCGAACGCCACCGCCGGGTGCAAGCGGGTCTGCTCCTCGGTGAAATAGCTGTAGGCCTTCTTGCCGCTGGCAATGCTCATTTCTTTCGCTGCCATATACGCAAAGGCGCCAACGGCTTTCAGGCGATTGGTCGGCCCCTGCAGCGGCCATTGCCAGCCCAGCTTGCGCAGCACGTCGACATTGATCCCCGTGCAGTTGGCAGCCGCATGCTGGTAGCTGAAATGGTGGGCATAGAAATCGCGGAACACCTGGTTCACGTTGGCCTGGTAAGCCTGCGCCGTGCGGGGATCCTTCAGCACGGCCACCAGCATGTACGACGGCCGGTAGTACTGCTGGCCGCTGTTCAGGTCCATCAGGTAGTTATCCATCGGCAGTGCCGACGCCACGATGCCTTTTTCGCTGTAGGAATCCAGGCCGTAGAAATTATTCACCAGCCAGTCGGACCACTCGCCTTGCGGCCCCAGCCGGCCGGTGGCGATGGCGAAATGGCCGCCGTAGGCTTCATCGTCGTCGCCCTGGGCGCCGCTCAGCATCACGGCCAGCACCGGCTTGCCGGACAGCTCGGCCGGCATGGCGCCGGGGCGCTGCCACACCTTGCGCACCGCGTACTCGCCGCGCGCGCCGCCCTCGGCATGCCGCACGAAGCCCTGCAGGTCGTCGGCCCCGGACAGCGGCTGCACCGGCAGCTTGCCGGCATCGATCACATAGTCGCGCGGCCAGATCGTGCGCGCCACGAACTGCTGCCCGGCCTCATCCCACTGGCCGCGCACGCGCACCTCGCGCTGGCGGAAGAAGGCTTCCGAGCTGGCGTTGAAGTAAGAGCGGTTGCTGGCGATCTTTGGCGCGAGACGGAAGTTGAGCGTGGTCCCATCCGCCGTATGCAGCGCTGTGCCGTCAAAGCGTGCCTGCGGCACCAATTGCGGCGAACCGAGCCAGACCAGGCCGGGCGCATCGTTGGCACTGGCGGGCGGCAGGGCAATCAGCTCGTCCTGGAAATACCACAAGGCCTGTTTCTGGCCGCAGTCCCTGCAGCGGCCGTTAGCCAGTTGATAATTGTCGGCAGGCTGCAAGCCGAACTGTTCTCCGCCAAGGGCGGAGTGAACGGAGGCCGCATCGGCTTGGGCAGTCGTGGCCGCCAGAATAATTCCTGAGAGAAATGTACGCATGCGCCCATTATGCAGAAGGTTGCATAAAAAGTCACACATTTCGACCGCTCCGGCGCTGTGCCGGCTGCGCAAAGGCTTAGCCGGCGATGAAGCCGCGCCGCGTCGTGCCGGCGGTGGTCATGCCGCTCGGGCCGTAGACCGTGGTCTGCTGCGGGCGCAAGGCCTGCAGCGCGCCCTGAGTGTGGCCCAGGTGCTTGTTGATCAGCACGCCGTTCAGGCGGTTCAATTCCTTTGCCGCCCGGGTCTGGTCCAGCAACTGCTGCCACAGGATATTGGCAGCATCGTCATGCTGGGCTTCCAGCCAGGACTCCATGCCCAGTTCCATCGCTGGATAACCGGCGTCGGCCAGGGCGCGGTGGCGCGCGGTGGCCAGGGTGGCCATTTCATTGACCAGGGCCGACTTGTGCGGGGTCAGCGAGGTCAGGTGGTCGATGTCGGCCGCTACCAGGTCTTGCTGTTCCTGTTTCAGGACTTCCAGCAATTCCGTGATCTTGCTTAACTCAGCCTGCAGGCTGTGTTTGGGGGAGACGGCGGCCATCATGCTTCCTTAGCGTTGCTTACGTGCGTGCAGCAGGTCGCGGACCGTGTCCAGCAAACCGTCTGCCACTTTTTCCGAATTGACCTGGAACTGGCCGTCAGCAATTGCCATCTTGATGCGTTCGACTTTCTTGGTGTCGAACACGGCATTGCTGGCTGCTGCGCCACTGGCCGCCATTGCCTGTCCTTGCGGGGACAGGCGCACATTGTCGGTACCTGCCTGTGGTGCGGTGGAAGTCGCTGCGGCAGTCCTGTCCGCGCTGCGCGCGTTCCCGGACGTCGCGGGCGAACTTGGCAAGCCCGGCGTGTTCTTCAATGTATCGTTGATCTTCACAGCATTATCCTCGTCTGGTTGGAGTACTTTACCCCGGCATACGAGTCTATTACGGCAACCTGCGGCCAAACTTTAGCTGGCATCGTGAAACTTGTTCAAAAAGCTACTTCGACCAGTCCGCCCAGGCGGGCAATCCCGCTGATTTGCTGGCCATTGCCGGTGCGAACTGCCACTACCTGTCCCTCCGCCGCCGAACCGGCCGCCTTGCCTTCGGCCGAAACCGAGAAGCCGTTGCCGCGGGTGACCAGCTTGACCAGCTGGCCCTGCAGGATCACCGGCTTGGCCTTTACCATGTCCACCCGGACCGGGGTGCCGGCCGAAATCGACATGCTGCTGGTCTTGCCGACCAGTTGCGCCTTGTCGGTGGCAATGCCGGGCGGCAGGGCGGTCAGTTCGCCTTGCATCATCGCCAACTGTCCATCCTCGATGGACTGGCCCTGCACCAGCGGCACGGCTGCGGCCACATAACTGCCCAACACGGATACCTGGGACTGAATATATACCGTCCACGGCGAAGGCGCCGCACAGCGCACGCCAACGGTGGTCTTGCCCCAGGCGCGCGCGCCTGGCATCAGGAAGGCTTCCGGCGCGGGGCAGGGCGCCAGGTTCAGGCGTGGATCGACTGCGCCGACGCTGACCGTGACCTTGCCCGGCAGGCCGGCAGCCTGGACTTGCAGGAATTGTTCGGCTACCTGGCGCAGGGCGGCCGGCTCCATGCGGGCCGGAGTGGCCTGGACCGCGCTGGCCGCAAACAGGCTTGCAATGATGAGGAATTGTTTCATGTTGCCCATCTTAGCTCTGGCGCGCGAGCCGCAAGCCGGGAATAGGGGCAAAAACCCCGGCCTTCTCTTCCGATCAAGCAAGCACATTGCTCCGTATCATCGAACCTGTCATCAAGCGGAGAAGTGCCATGTTAGGCAAACTCGACAACTACCTGCTGTTCAATGAAACCGCCCTCAGCCTGCGCGAGAAGCGCCAGGCCGTGCTGGCGTCGAACATCGCCAATGCCGACACGCCACATTACAAGGCGCGCGACATCGACTTTTCCGCCAACCTGCAGGAAGCCATGCAGCGCGCGGCCACCCCGCAGCCGCTGCATACCACGGCCAACAAGCATTTCCCGCGCCCGCCTCAGGATGGCAGCACGCTGCCCGACGGCACGCCGCTGCTGTTCCGCCACCCGGCGCAGGGCGCAGTGGACGGCAACACGGTCGACATGGATGTCGAACGTAACAACTTTGCCGACAATGCCTTGCGCTATGAAGCCGGCGTGACCTTTATTAATTCGCAGATCAAAGGCCTGCTGGCCGCGATCCAGGGAGGCCAGTAATGTCCTTGTTCAGCATCTTCAATGTTTCCGGTTCGGCCATGAGCGCCCAGGCCCAGCGCCTGAACGTAGTCGCCTCCAACCTGGCCAACGCCGACAGCGCCACCTCGGCCAGTGGCGAAGCCTACCGCGCCAAGCAGGTGGTGTTCGAAGCCACTCCGACTGCCAACGGCGCCGCCACCTCGGTCAAGGTGAGCCAGGTGGTGGAAGACCCTTCGCCGCTCAAGCAAGTCTACGACCCCAAGCATCCGCTGGCGGACGAGAAGGGCTATGTGACGATGCCGAACGTGAATGTCGTCGATGAGATGGTCAATATGCTGTCGGCCTCGCGCTCCTACCAGACCAATGTAGAAACCATGAATGCAGCCAAGACCATGCTGCTGAAAACCCTGACGATCGGACAGTAACTATGGCCATCACCAACACCCCAGTCACCGGCGGCAGCACGCCCTCGCAAGCCTTGCTCAACGCGGTCAACACGCGCGGCAATTCCGGCTCCGACAAAAGCGTCTCGGCCGACCAGGACAAATTCATGACGCTGCTGATCACGCAGCTGAAGAACCAGGACCCGCTGAATCCACTGGACAATGCGCAAGTCACCAGCCAGCTGGCGCAACTGCAGACCGTCACCGGCATCAACAAGCTGAACGAGACGATCGAATCATTGAAGAAAGATTACGCCAATTCGGCTTCGCTGCAGGCGACCAACCTGATCAACCACGGCGTGCTGGCGGCCGGCAAGAACCTGCAACTGGTGTCGGGCAAGGGCCTGTTCGGCGTCGAGCTGAAGAACGCCGTCGACACGCTGCAGATCGACATCAAGAACGCCGCCGGCAAGGTAGTGCACACGCAAACGCTGCAGGCAGTCGATGCCGGCGTGCTGCCACTGGGCTGGGACGGCAAGCTGGAAGACGGCAGCACCGCCGCAGACGGCATGTACAGCGTCAGCGTCAGCGGCACCCTGGGCGGCAAGGCGGCCGAAGGGGTGCAGGCGCTGACCTTCGGCACCGTGGCCAGCGTGTCCACCGGCGCTGGCGGCACCAAGCTCAATGTTCCAGCCATCGGTCAGCTGACCATGGACGATATCAAACAAGTTTTGTAAGCCCAACCTGATAGGGGAAATACCATGTTTCAACAAGGTCTCAGCGGCCTGAATGCCGCAGGCAAGTCGCTCGACGTTATCGGCAATAACATCGCCAATGCGAGCACGGTGGGCTTCAAAGGTTCGCAGGCGCAGTTTGCCGACCTGTACGCCAACTCCCTGAACGGCGTGGCAGGCAACAACCCGGGCATCGGCGTGAGCATTTCGCGCATCGCGCAGCAGTTCACGCAGGGTAATATCGAGACCACCAACAATCCGCTGGACGTGTCCATCAACGGCGGCGGCTTCTTCCGCACCGTGGCGCCGAGCGGCGAAGTGCAGTACTCGCGCAACGGCCAGTTCCTGCTCGATAAGAACGGCATCATCACCAACGCCCAGGGCAATGCCATCACCGGCTACCTGGCCAACCAGAGCGGCGTGATCCTGGCCGGCGCGCCGGTGCCGATCAAGATCGATACCGCCGACCTGACCCCGGTCGAGACCACCGAAGCGAACTTCAAGATCAACCTGTCGTCCACCTCGCCGGTACCGACCAAGGTGCCGTTCGACGCCTCCGATCCGCTGACCTACACCAAGCAGACCGTGATGGACGTGTTCGACAGCCTGGGCAATGCCCACACCATGTCGGTGTTCTACGTGAACAAAGGCAGCGGCGTATGGGATGTGTACGCCGGCAGCGATGGCGTGCAGATCGATTCGAAGAAGATTGCGCAAGCCGTGCTGACCGATCCGGCGTCGCTGGCGGCGCGCGCTGCCTACAACACGGCAGCGGCGGCCGGCAATGCGGCCGGCATGCTGGCGGCCCAGCAAGCGTATTCCGCTGCTGCCGGTGCGGCCATGACCGCGGCAGCGACTGCAGCCGGCGCCACTGCGAGCCAGTTGGCAAAACTGGCTGCGGTATATACGCCACCGACCGACGTGGGCGCCGTCCCGGGCAATACTCCCGACATCATCGACCAGAAACTGGCGGCGGCAATCACGGTCCCGGCAGTCAAGGTCGGCACCCTGGCATTCGACACCAACGGCCAGTTGAGCGCCGCGCGCATGGCGCTGCTGACGCCACCCCAGACCTTGCCGTTCACGATCAACCTGCCGATCTTCCCGGACAACGGCGCCGACCTGACGATGACGATTTCCACCAACTTCCTCGGCACCACGCAGTACGGCTCGCCGACCAGCGAAAAGGAATCGACCCAGAACGGCTATTCTTCCGGCAGCCTGCAGCGCTTCTCGACCGATGCCAGCGGCACCATCATCGGCCAGTACAGCAACGGCAAGTCGCGGCCACTGGCGCAATTCGTGCTGGCCAACTTCGCCAGCCCGGACGGCCTGATTCCTCTTGGTAACAACGTGTGGGCGGAAAGCTCCGCTTCCGGTGCACCGCAAGTCGGCACGCCGGGCGAGGGCAACCTGGGCCAGCTGCGTTCCTCCTCGGTCGAATCGTCCAACGTGGACTTGACCAAGGAACTGGTCGACATGATCACCGCGCAGCGCGTCTACCAGGCCAATGCGCAGACCATCAAGACCCAGGACTCGGTGCTGCAAACCCTGGTCAACCTGCGTTAATCGGATAAAGCGAGCAAGCGATGGACCGCCTTGTCTACACCGCCGCCACCGGCGCGCGCCACATCCTGGAGCAGCAGGCCACCACGTCGAACAACCTGGCCAATGCCACCACGACCGGCTTTCGCGCCCAGCTCGATTCCTTCCGTGCCGTGCCGGTGGTGGCGGAAGGTTTGCCGACCCGTACCTTCGTGGTCGACAACACGGTCGGCTCGGATTTCCGCGCCGGCGCGATGCAGACCACGGGGCGGGCGCTGGACGTGGCCCTGCGCGGCGACGGCTTCATTGCCGTGCAATCGACCGACGGCTCCGAAGCCTATACCCGCAACGGCAGCCTGAAGGTTAGTGAGAACGGCATGCTGCAAACGGCGGCTGGGCTCACGCTGGTGGGCGAGAACGGCCCGATCGCGATCCCGCCCGACGCCCAGGTGGCCATTGCCGCCGACGGCACCGTGTCGGCCATCGACACCACCCAGACCCAACCCGGCCCATCGAATGTGCTGGGCCGCATCAAGCTGGTCAACCCGGACGTCAAAGGCCTGGTGCGCGGCGACGATGGCCTGTTCCGCCAGCAAAGCGGCCTGCCGGCCGATCCCGACCAGAACGTACGCCTGGCCGACGGCACGCTGGAAGGCAGCAACGTCAACCCGATCGATGCCATGGTCAATATGATCGCCTTGGCACGTTCTTTCGAAACGCAAATGAGTTTGCTGAAAAACGCGGAAAATAATGCCGCCAAGGCCACGCAAATCTTGGCGTTGAATTAATATTGCATTAATCTTGTTGCTCACTGGCAACGAATGACGCCTGCGCCATTGCGCACTGCGCCAGGATTCCCCATCATGGAATCTTTCATCTCTGCAGTACAACGATATGGCTCGTCCCGAGGAACGCTACGCCACTGTGGTCCTGCCGTTTGTGCTGGCCGTGGCAGCGCTCACCCTGGTGGCCGTGTTCAGCCTGTCGATTGCCGCCACGCTGCGTGCCTACGTCGGCGGCGAAAGCCACTGGTCCAAGGGCCAGAAAGCCGCCATCGCCTCGCTGCAGCGCTATCTCGTTACCGCTGACGAACAGGATTACGCCCAGTTCCAGTCCGAACTGGCCGTGCCGCTATCGGACATGCGCGCGCGGCGCGAGATGGACCAGCAACAGATGGACTGGGACGTGGTGCGCGAAGGCTTCCTGGGCGGCCGCAATGCCGAAGAAGACGTGCGCGGCATGGTCTGGCTGTACCGTAATTTCAAGGATATCTACCTGATGGCGCGCGCCATCACCTACTGGGAACACAGCGACGAGCACCTATTGCGCCTGCGTGAACTGGGCGAACGCGTGCACGGCATGCCGCCGGCTGCACGCCGGGCACCGGTGGTGCTGCTGGAAATCCAGGAAATCGACCGCCGCCTGACTCCGCTTGCCATCGGCTTTGCCGCCGCCATCAACGATGCCGCACGCCAGGTCTCGACTGCCTTGCTGGCCGTGCTGCTGTTGGCAGCCGCCGTGCTGGCCTGGAGCGGCAACAGCTACCTGCGCCGCTCCTTCGCCCGCCGCGAACGCCTGCTGCAGCAACTGCGCCAAAGCGAGGCGGAAGCCTTCGCCGAGAAAGAGCTGGTGCAGGTGACCCTGGGTTCGATTGCCGACGCCGTCATCACGACCGACCGCGAGCAACGCGTCAGCTACAGCAACCGCAATGCCGAACAGATGCTGGGCATGTCAGGCGCCGACATGCTCGGCCGCCCGCTGGATCAAGTGTGCCGGCTGGAAGGCGAAGGCGGAGCGCTGCACCTGCTGGCAGCCGACGGCACGCTGCTGCCAGTCGACCGCTCGGTGGCGCCGATCCACGCGCCGGACGGCGCTGCCATCGGCCAGGTCATCGTGCTGCACGACGCCAGCGAAGCGCGCCGGCACGCCGCGCAATTGAGCTACCAGGCCACGCACGACGAGTTGACCGACATCCTCAACCGGCGCGAATTCGAACGGCGCCTGCGCGAACTGCTGGCGGCCTTGCGGCAGGGCAGCGGCGGCGAGCATGCCGTGCTATACCTCGACCTGGACCGCTTCAAGATCATCAACGACACCAGCGGCCATGCAGCCGGCGACGAATTGATCAAGCAAGTCAGCCAGCTCCTGCAAGCCACGCTGCGCGAACGCGATATCGTCGGCCGCCTTGGCGGCGATGAATTCGGCATCATGCTGACCCTGTGCAGCCACGAGGATGCCTTGCGCGTCGCGGAAAAAGTGCGCAAGGCCGTGGTGGACCTGCATTTCGCCTGGGGCGTGCGCAGCTACCGCATCGGCGTCAGCATCGGCCTGGTGCTGCTTGATAGCCGCAGCAGCAGCCTGAAGGAAGTGATGAAAGCGGCCGATGCCGCCTGCTACATGGCGAAAGAAAAAGGCCGCAACCGCATCCACCTGTACAGCGACGACGATGCCGAACTGTCAGTGCGCCAGACTGAAATGGAGGCAGTGTCGCGCATCCGCGCCGCGCTGGAAAACGACCGTTTCTGCCTGCACCTGCAAACGATCGCCCCGCTGCGCGGCGGCCGCGCCCATGCCGAAGTACTGGTGCGCATGCTGGACGAGCAGGGCGGCCTGGTGCCGCCAATGGCTTTCATTCCGGCTGCGGAACGTTACGACCTGATGCCGCTGCTCGATCGCTGGGTGATCCGCCACGCCTTCGAAGCGCTGGCGCAGCAGCCGCCAGGCACGAGCTGGGCCATCAACCTGTCCGGCGCCTCGGTATGCGACGAGGGCTTGCTGGAATTCGTGCTGGAGCAGCAGCGCAGGACTGGCGTGGCGCTGGAGGACGTGTGCTTTGAAATCACGGAAACGGTGGCAGTGGCCAACCTGGCCCAGGCGGCAACGCTGATCCAGGACCTGCAGGCACAGGGCGCTCGCTTCGCGCTTGACGACTTTGGCGCCGGCATGTCCTCCTTCGCCTACCTGAAACACCTGCCTGTCGATTACGTAAAGATCGATGGCAGCTTCATTAAAGGCATCCTGCATAACCCAACCGAGCGCGCCATGGTCGAATCGATCAACCAGATCGCGCACGTGATGGGCAAGCAGACCATTGCCGAATTCGTCGAGGACGACGCAGTGCTGGCCTGCCTGCGCGCGATGGGTGTCGATTTTGCCCAGGGATATGGGGTAGGGCGGCCCGAGCCCCTGCAGGCAGCCCGGCAGGCGGACAAGGAAGTTGCGCTCTGACCTTGGCGCTTACATCAGCTGTATCCCCCCACCAATATTGCAAGACCTTCGCCATCTCCTGCGACATCGCGTAAAGCGGCAGTTTCCCGCTATCGTTTCTGGTGAAAACAAGCGCAGGGAAATTACCGCGCCTGCTTGTGTAGAGGATGCCAGTGGCAGCGCGCAAAGCGGCGCCGTGGTAAGGAAGATAGCAGGAGTCTTTGTCATTTCATGAATCGAAAGTTGGTCCGCTTTTGAGGTTGAGTTGCTTGCCTATTCATCGTCGTCCATCGGTCGATCGGGGAAGACTTGAAGGGCGTATTCACTTGTATCAAAAGCCTTGTCGAACTCTTCGCGGGTCTTCCATTTTTCCTTGCTGCCTGGCGTTCCGAACACCAGGTCGGCAATCAGGAGCGGAGCGCTGGTCTTCAACAGCCTGTCGTCGAAATCCGGATTGGGCCCAGGGCGCGGCTGGCGCCAGTCGTTGACCGTGATGATGCGTTTGATCTTGCCTTTCGCATCGAGTTGCTCATGCCGCAGGACGTATCCCTCCAGCATGTAGAAGCGGTGCCGGGAAATGTGCTCGTTCGGCTTGAACAGCTCATATAAACGGGTATGTCCGTCCAGCCATGACCGGAAGGTCTTTCGACAAATCGGCCTGGATAATCTGTTCGTACGCAAGGGTCAAGTCCTGCTCCAGCAGGCTGCGGGATAGGGCATTTCCTTTGGCGTGCTGTGCTATCTGCTCAAACATCCCTTGCCCCTGTCCCAGATGCTGGCGCGGCAACCATAAATCGACCCTGCAGACACGCAGCGAGCGGTCTTTGGGATTGGCCTCGAAGTACCACAGCGTTAACGTGCCGGCTTCGCCCGGCGAAAGCTTTTGATCCTGCTTCCTTATGCCCGCAGGCGGTGGTGGCGGATACGGTGCGCGAGTCCGTCCGTAAGGGGATTCGCCGAATGCCATGAGGCCCTCCGGCGTTTCGCCCGTGTAGACGCCGATGTCATTTGATGGCGGAACCATTGGGTTGGCCTGGAAACATGCGGCAGCGCAGTTTCCACACGCGGCAGGGAGGGCGAGCACGAACGCGAGATGGCGTTTTCTGGCAGATTGGACTTCTTTGTCGTGCGGCATACAGCAATAATTGTCAAATAGAAAACAATGGCAGAGCTGAACAATTCGCGCCACGCGCGTGAATAGGCGGGGGAAAACCAGCCAGATCGAAGCTTTGAGTTGATCCTTGCCACGGGATAATGCCCATATAGAAAAACCGCTTAGTTTTACCGTTTAAGGGGCAGCAAATGATTCGATCACTGTGGATTGCCAAGACCGGCATGGAAGCGCAGCAGACCCAGATGGACGTGGTGTCCAACAACCTGGCGAATGTGAGCACCAACGGCTTCAAGAAGTCGCGCGCGGTCTTCGAAGACCTGCTGTACCAGAACATCCGCCAGCCGGGCGCCGCGTCTTCGCAACAGACCCAGCTTCCATCGGGCATGCAGCTCGGCACCGGCGTGCGCCCGGTATCCATCGAGCGCATCCATACCCAGGGCAACCCGCAGTCGACCGGCAACGACAAGGACATGATGGTCAACGGCAACGGTTTCTTCCCGGTCCTGCTGCCGGACGGTACCACCGCCTACACCCGCGACGGTTCCTTCCAGCGCGATAACAATGGCCAGATGGTGACTTCCAGCGGCTTCGTGCTGCAGCCGGCGATTACGATCCCGATCAATGCCACCAGCATTACGGTTGGCCGCGACGGCATCGTGTCGGTCACCCTGCCGGGCCAGGCTGCCCCGCAGCAGATCGGCGCGATCCAGCTGGCGACCTTCATCAACCCGACCGGCCTGGAGTCGAAGGGCGAAAACCTGTACGTGGAAACCGGCTCGTCCGGTGCGGCTACCCAGAACCAGCCTGGTACCAACGGCACTGGCGTGATCCTGCAGGGCTATGTGGAAACCTCGAATGTGAACGTGGTCGAGGAAATGGTGAACATGATCCAGACCCAGCGCGCTTACGAAATCAATTCGAAGGCGATTACCACCTCCGACCAGATGCTGCAGCGCCTGTCGCAGCTGTAATCGAACGAGCCAGCCATGCGATTCCGTCTTGCCGCCACCATCATCGCCGCTGCGCTGCTGTCCGCCTGCGCCGGTGCGCCAACCTCGATCGTCAACGGCCCGACCAGCGCCCGTCCGCTGCCGCCGCCGTATCCGCCGGCGGCGCAGAACAATGGTGCGATCTACCAGGCCAGCACCTTCCGCCCGGCCTTTGAAGACCGCCGCGCACGCCACGTGGGCGACGTGATCAATGTCGTCATTACGGAGAGCACGTCTGCCGTCAAGAATGGCGCCAGCGCCGGCAGCAAGTCCGGCAGCGTCAACTTCGGCATTCCGGGCGTGCTGCAAAACCGCTTCGGCACCAACGTCGCCACCAGTGCCGACAACAAGTTTGCCGATGCCGACAGCCAGACGCTGAGCAACAGCTTCCGCGGCACCATTGGTGCCACCGTGGTGGAAGTGCTGTCCAACGGTAACCTGATCATCGCCGGCGAAAAACAGGTCGGCATGAACAAGGCGACCGAATACATCCGCATTTCCGGCATGGTCAATCCGGATTCGATCAACGGCAATTCGGTGGCGTCGACCTCGATCGCCGACGCCCGCGTCGAATATCGTACCAAGAGCAATATCGATGGCGCCGAAGTGCAATCGATGCTGTCGCGCTTCTTCCTCAGCCTGCTGCCTTTCTGATCATGAAGACTTTCAAGCTCCTCACTCTTTGCGCAGCCTTGCTGCTGGCGCCGGCCGTGCAGGCAGAGCGCCTGAAAGACCTGGCCAGCGTTGCCGGCGTGCGCCAGAACCAGCTGATGGGGTATGGCCTGGTGGTCGGCCTCGACGGCTCCGGCGACCAGACCACGCAGACCCCGTTCACCGTGCAATCGGTGGCTTCCATGCTGCAGCAGATGGGCGTGGCGCTGCCGCCGGGCACCACGCTGCAATTGAAGAACGTGGCGGCAGTCATGGTCACCACCAACTTGCCGGCGTTCGCGCAACCGGGTCAGCAGATCGACGTCACCGTTTCCTCGATGGGCAACGCCAAGTCGCTGCGTGGCGGCACGCTGCTGATGACGCCATTGAAAGGCGCCGATGGCCAGGTGTACGGCATGGCGCAAGGTAACGTGCTGGTCGGTGGCGTGGGCGCGCAGGCGCCGGGCGGCGGCGCCGCAGTCGTGGTCAACCACCTGTCGGTCGGCCGCATCTCCGGCGGCGCCACGGTGGAACGCGCGGTGCCCACCACGCTGGGCGACGGCAGCCAGATCCGCCTCGAACTGAACAACACCGACTTTGCCACGGCCAGCCGCGTGGTCCATGCCATCAACGACAAATACGGCGCCGGCGTGGCCTATGCCCAGGATGGCCGCACGATTCGCGTCACCGCGCCGTCGTCGAGCGACGCGCGGGTAGCCTTTATCGGCGAGCTGGAAAACATGGACGTGCGTCCGGCGCGCCAGGCTGCCAAAGTCATCATGAATGCCCGCACCGGCTCGGTGGTGATGAACCAGGAAGTGACGCTTGAGACGTGCGCCATATCGCACGGCAACCTGTCAGTATCGGTGAGTGCCGACACGCAGGTCAGCCAGCCCAATCCGCTCAGCGGCGGGCAGACCGTGGTAACCCAGCAGGGCAGTGTCGACATCAAGAAAGACTCCGGCAAGGTCATCATGCTGAAGGGCGGCGCGTCGCTGGCCGACGTGGTGAAAGCCCTCAACGCCATCGGCGCTTCGCCGCAAGACTTGCTGGCCATCCTGCAGGCGATGAAGGCAGCCGGTTCGCTGCGCGCCGAGCTGGAAATCATTTGAGGATGCCGCCATGATCCCCCGCACCGCCTCTGCTTCCACCGACCTGAGCGCCAACCTTGCCATCGACACCAAGGGCATGTCCGAGCTGCGCCAGTCGGCGCGCGCCGGTTCGCCCGAGGCGCTGAAGACCGCGGCCACCCAGTTCGAAGCGATGTTCGTCAACATGATGATGAAGAGCATGCGCGACGCCACGCCGCAAGATGGTTTGATGGACAACCAGCAAACCAAGATGTTCACCACCATGCTCGACCAGCAGACCAGCCAGGACATTGCCAAGAAGGGCCTGGGCCTGGCCGACGTGCTGGTGCGCCAGCTGTCGAAAACCTTGCCGCCGCAGGATGGTGTGCCGACCGATCCGGCCATGACGCGCGCCCTGATGGAGCAGGCCAGATTGCAGCGCTCGATCGAAGCCAGCGGCGGCGCAGCGGCCATGTCCAAGACCGCCACCAGCACGGCAGCGGCCAGCGACAAGCCGGCCCATGTGCGCAGCTTCCAGGACAAGCTCGCCAGCCACGCAGAAGAAGCCAGCCGGGCCTCCGGCATCCCGGCCAAGTTCATGCTCGGCCAGGCTGCGCTGGAAACCGGCTGGGGCCGCCGCGAAATCAAGGGCCGCGACGGTAGCAACAGCCACAACCTGTTCGGCATCAAGGCTGGCCCGGACTGGAAGGGCCGCGTTGTCGAAACGGCCACAACGGAATATGTCAACGGCAAGCCCCAGACCCGCGTCGAGAAGTTCCGCGCCTACGACAGCTACGCCGACAGCTTCAAGGACTACGCCCGCCTGCTGAGCAGCAATCCGCGCTATGAAAAGGCGCTGGCGGCAGCCGGCAGCACCGATGCCGCCGGCTTCGCCCGCGGCCTGCAGCGGGCCGGCTACGCGACCGATCCCAACTATGCCAGCAAGCTGGCCGGCATTATCAAGCGCACTCTTGCCTGACGAACATCAAGTTTTGTCCGGATGTGCCGTAAACTGAATATCTAGCGAAGGTAATTATTAAAATGTCCTTACTCAGCATCGGTAAAAGTGGTTTGTTGGCTGCCCAGACGGGCCTGGCCACCACTGGGCACAACATTACCAACTCCAACGTGCTCGGCTATAACAGGCAGGTGGTGGTACAAAGCACGACGCAGCCGATCCAGACCGGCGAAGGCTTTCTCGGCACCGGCACCGAGGTGGCGCAGATCAAGCGCGTCTATGACGACTTCCTCAACCGCCAATTGCTGGGCGCCCAGACCAACCAGGCCCAGCTCGACACCTATTTCAACCAGGTCAGCCAGATCGACAACCTGTTGGCCGATACCACGGTCGGCCTGGGGCCGGCACTGCAGAGCTTCTTCAGCGGCGTGCAGAATGCCAACTCGAACCCGCAGTCGACTGCGGCGCGCCAGGCCATGCTGTCGGCGGCCGAATCGCTGGCGTCGCGCTTTAACGGCCTGTCCAGCCGCATGAAGGAATTGAACGAAGGCGTCAACAGCGGCGTCAGCGCCAGCGTCAACGAAATCAATTCCTTTGCGCGCCGCATCGCGGAGATGAACAATACGATTGCCGGCCTGTCGGTCGACCCGTCGGCCCTGCCAAACGACCTGATGGACCAGCGCGACGCCCTGATCGCCGAGATGAACAAGCAGATCCAGGTTACCGTGAGGCCGGCCGAGAACAATATGCTGAACGTCTCGTTCGGCACCGGCCAGCCGCTGGTGATCGGCAACCGCAGCCAGGAACTGGCAACGGCCCCTTCGACCTTCGACCCGGAACGCATTGTGGTCGGCTACCGCACCCAGGGCGGCACGTTCTCGCAACTGCCGGACAGCGTGCTGACCGGCGGCCAGTTGGGCGGCCTGATCGACTTCCGCAACAGTGGCCTGGACGTGGCAAACGCCAACCTTGGCAAGATCGCGGCCGGCCTGGCCGATGCCTTCAACGACCAGCACAAGCTGGGCATCGACCTGGATGGCAACCTGGGCGGCAACTTCTTCAAGGACATCCACGCCTACGTCGGCTACGACACGCGCAACTCGCCATCGAGCACGGTGAAAATCGATGCGGTGGTGGTAGACGCGGCCAAGCTGACCGCGTCGGACTACGACATCAACTACAACGGCACCGACTTCATCGTGACGCGCGCCAGCGATGGCGTGACCACGACCATTTCGCCGTATCCGCAGACTCAGCCGCAAGTGATCGATGGCGTCGCCTTTTCCATCACCGGTGCGGCAGGCGGCCCCGACCACTTCCTGGTACGCCCGACCTATAACGCGGCGCAGGATTTCGGCGTCGAACTGAAAGACCGCAACAAGATTGCGCTGGGAGCGCCGATCAGCACTTCGGTGCCGACCGCCAATACCGGCACCGGCAAGATCAGCGCCGGTGCGGTGAACTCGAACTACCTGTTGCCGGGCAACCAGCTGGCGGCGCCGGTCACGCTGACCTACAACAGCGCGACCAACCAGCTTAGCGGCTTCCCGACGGCTGTCGACGTCACGGTCAATGGCACCACCACGAACTATCCGGCCGGCACCCCGGTGCCATACACCGCTGGCGCCAAGATGACGTTCCAGGGCATCGAGATCGAGATTACCGGCAACCCTGCCAACAACGACAAGTTCACCATCTCGCCTGGCAGCGGGGTTGGTGACGCGCGCAATGGCGTGCTGCTGGCAGGCCTACAAACGAAGAACATCCTGGACGATGGCCACGCCACCTTCCAGGCCAGCTACGCGCAGATGGTCAACTTTGTCGGCAACAAGACGCGTGAAGTGCAGATCGCCGGTGCCGCGGCCGATACCACCGTCGAGCAGGCCCAGGCCGCGCGCGATTCGGTCTCCGGCGTGAACCTGGACGAAGAAGCATCCAACTTGCTGCGCTACCAGCAGGCCTACCAGGCATCCGGCAAGGTGATCCAGGTGGCAAGCGAACTGTTTGATACCCTGCTTTCGCTGGGCAGGTAAGATTTTTGAAGGAATAGCATCATGGTCATGCGTATTGCCACCCGGACGATTTACGAAAACGGCGTCAGCCAGCTGAACACGCTGCAGGCGCAACTGCAGAAGACGCAGCTGCAGTTATCGACCATGCGGCGCGTCGTGACACCGTCGGACGACCCGGTCGCGTCGGCGCGCGCACTGGAAGTGTCGCAGTCGAAATCAATCAACACCCAGTACGTCACCAACCGCACGAACGCCAATGCCTCGCTGTCGCTGGTGGACAATACGCTGGCGAACACCGACGACTTGCTGCAGGAAGTCAAGAGCAAGATCGTCGCCGCCGGCAACCCGGGCTTCACGCTCGCCGACCGCGAAGCGCTGGCGAAGGAACTGGAGGGGCGCCTGGAAGACTTGCTGGGCCAGGCCAACGCTACCGACGGCAGCGGCGCCTACCTGTTCTCCGGCTACAAGAGCGACATCCAGCCATTTACCCGTTCCGCCACTGGCGCCACTTACAACGGCGACCAGGGACAGCGCGAATTGCAAGTAGCGTCGTCGCGCAAGATTGCCACCAGCGAGACGGGCTCTGCCATCTTTGAAAGCAATATCACCGGCAACGGCACCTTCCAGACCAGCGTCGACCCGAACAACTATACCCGTGGCGGCACCGGCATCATTTCCCCGGGCGTGGTGAAGACCCCTTCGGCAGTGACTGGCCACAACTACACCCTGAATTTCACCGTGACCGGCACGCCGGCGGTGACCACCTATACCGTCAACGACGTCACTGCTGGCACCGCCGTCGCGTCGAACGTCCCCTATGTGTCCGGCCAGCCGATTGCTTTCGACGGCATCCAGATGGATATCACCGGAGCACCGGCCAACGGCGACGTGTTCAACGTTGACCCGAGCAAGAACCAGTCGGTGTTCGAAACCATGACAAGCCTGATCGCTGCATTGCGCGGCCCGAGCGGTACGCCGCAGGCAGGTACGGCATTGACGAACGCGCTGAACCTGGCCAACCAGAACATCACCAACTCGCTGGACAACGTGCTGTCGGTACGCGCATCGGTCGGTGCCCGCCTGAGCGAGCTGGATCACCTCGACAGCGCTGGCGACGACCTGAACCTGCAATATGCGAGCCAGTTGTCCGACCTGGTCGACCTGGACCCGGTGGAAGCGATTTCCCGCTTTACGCAGCAGCAAACCACGCTGGAAGCAGCGCAGAAATCCTACAAGGCGCTGACCGGTTTGTCGTTGTTTAACTTGATCTGAGGCTTGCCCGGCATTGGCGGCCGGGCTGTCCGGCTATCCCACTCGCGCGGCAATTGCCGCGCTTTTTCTATGCCCTCGTTAACCAGCACCTGGAGCGGCATGCTCATGTAGGGCAGGGTCATGGTCATCGTCAGGAAGCCCACGCCCAGCGTGATCGGGAAGCCGATGCCGAACAGGTTCAGTTGCGGCGCGGCGCGCGTCAGGATGCCAAGCGCGACGTTGGTGATCAGCAGCGCGGCGACCACCGGCAGCGACAATTGCAGGCCAGCCGTGAAAATCTTGGAGCCCCACAGCGCCAGGTCCCAGAAACCGTCGTTGTGGAAGGAAATGGCTGCCACCGGCAGCGTATAGAAGCTTTCCGCCAGCGCTTCGATCAGCACCAGGTGGCCATTCACGGCCAGCACCGCCAGCGTCATGATCCACACCAGGAACTGCGACACCGCCGAAGAGCGGCCTTGCGACATCGGGTCGAAGAAGCTGGCGAAACCGAGGCCCATGGTCAGGCTGGAAATCTCGCCCGCCATTTCCACTGCGGCAAACACCAGCCGCATCGCGAAGCCCATGCCGGCCCCGATCACGATTTCACGCGCCAGCACCGACAGTCCGGCCCAGCCGGCAGGATCGAGCGCCGGCATGGCCGGCACGGCTGGTGCGACCACCATGGCGATCAACACGCCCAGCGCGAGCTTGACGTTCTGCGGGATGCGGGCATTGCCGAAAATGGGGGAGGCCGCAATCAGCGACAGGATGCGAGCTGCCGGCCACAGCAGGGCGGCGATCCAGGTGTTCAGTTCAGCGGCGGTGACGACCAGCATCGGTCACGAGACCAGCGAGGGAATGCCAGTCAGCACTTGCCGCATATAGTCGACCATCACCGAAATCATCCACGGTCCCGCCACGACCAGGGTGACGAACACGCCGACCAGCTTTGGGATGAAGGACAGGGTCGCCTCGTTGATCTGGGTGGCGGCCTGGAAGATCGAGACCACCAGGCCGATCAGCAACGCCACCAGCAGCAGCGGCGCGGCCACCATCAGCGTGACTTCCATGGCCTGGCGGCCCATGGTCATGACTGTTTCAGGCGTCATTGCCAGCCTCCCTAGTAGAAGCTCTGGGACAGCGAGCCCAGCAGCAATTGCCAGCCATCGACCAGCACGAACAGCATCAGCTTGAACGGCAGCGAAATCACGGCGGGCGACATCATCATCATACCCATCGACATCAGCACCGACGCCACCACCATGTCGATGATGAGGAAGGGAATGAAGATGGCAAAGCCGATCTGGAAGGCGGTCTTCAGCTCGGACGTGATGAAGGCCGGCACCAGGATCTTGAGCGGCACGTCTTCCGGTCCCTGCAATTCCTGGCTGCGCGAAATCTTGACGAACAGGGCCAGGTCGGACTGGCGCGTCTGCTTCAGCATGAAAGTCTTCAGCGGCGCGGCCGAGCGCTCCATCGCTTGCTGCATGGTGATCTTGTTGTCCTGCAGCGGTACCCAGGCATCGGTGTAGATCTTGTCGAATACCGGGCTCATGACGAAGAAGGTCAGGAACAGCGACAGGCCGATGATGACCTGGTTGGGCGGCGCCGACTGCGTGCCAAGCGCCTGGCGCAGCAGCGAGAGCACGATCACGATGCGGGTAAAGCCGGTCATCATCAGCAGCGCTGCCGGGATGAAGGTCAGCGCCGTCATCAGGATCAGCGTTTGCAGCGTCAGGCCGTAGTTGGTGCCGCCGCCCGCGGCGGGCGTGCTGGTAAAGGCCGGGATGGTTGGCTCGGCTGCCGCCAGCAATGGCAGCAAGAGCGCCGCGCCGGCGGTCGCGCAGCCGGCCATGCGCCATGCGCGCTTATTTGCCATTGCGCTTTTCAATGGTCTGTTTGAACCATTCGGCGAAATTCGCACCCGGCACTGGCTGGGCGCCGGCCAGTTCGGTTTCGTCGCTTTCCTGGCGCGGCATGGTGGCCAGGGCATTCATGCGGCCAGGCGAGGCGCCGACCACGATCCATTGCTCGCCGACTTCCACCACCAGGATGCGTTCGCGGGCGCCGACGCTCAGTGCGCCGACCAGCTTGACCTTGGTGCCGCCGGTGATGTGTTTCGGACCGAAGCGCTTCAGCAGCCAGGCCAGGCCGACCAGCAGGGCAATGACAAAGCCCAGCGACAGGATGGTCTGGAGCAGCGAACCGGCAGCAGACGGTGCTTGAGCCGCCAGCACATTGGTCGGCGCCTGGGCGTTGGCGGCGCGGGCGCCGGCCATGGCGGCACGTTCCTCGGGACCGATGACGGGCGCAGGCGCAGCGGCCGGCTGGCCTGGGTTGGCGGGATCTTCCACCGGCGCCGCAATGCTGCCGGCTTTGCTGGTGGCAATCGTATCGGGGGCGGAGGCTTGCTGCGCCAGCGCAGGCGCGCCGGCGAGGCAGAGGGCGGCCGCCATGGTCAGCGGCCGCAGCAGGTGAAGGGCAGGAATGCGCTGCTTCATTTATTCAATTTTCGGATGCGTTCGGAAGGCGTGATGATATCGGTCAGGCGGATACCGAACTTGTCGTTCACCACCACCACCTCGCCTTGCGCGATCAGGCAGCCGTTGACCAGCACGTCCATCGGTTCGCCGGCCAGGCCATCCAGTTCCACCACCGAGCCCTGCGCCAGTTGCAACAGGTTCTTGATGGCGATCTTGGTGCGGCCCAACTCCACGGTCAGCTGGACCGGGATATCGAGGATGAAGTCGATATCGTTATGGGTTTCGGTCTTGTTCGGCTGCTTGGAAAAGTCCTTGAACACGGCAGCAGTGGCAGCCTGGTTCTGCATAGCGGCAGCCTCGGCAGCGGCCTGCTCGGCAATCGCGGCGCCCCAATCGTCATCCATGCTTGTATCGTCGTCTTGATTATCCGCCATGTTTCTCTCCTAGCTTTCCTAGCTTTATTTCATATTATCCGCGTTTGCCAGCAGTTTCTCCACTTTCAATGCGTATTGCCCGTTCAACACCCCGTAGGTGCAGTCGAGCACTGGCACGCCATCCACGGTCGCTTCGATGGTTTCCGGGATGGATAGCGGGATCACGTCGCCGACCTTCATGTTCAGGATTTCGTCGAAGCTGACCTTGGCGGTGCCGAGCTTGGCCACCAGTTCCACTTCGGCAATCTGGATCTGCTGCGTCATCAGGCGGATCCAGCGCTTGTCCACTTCCAGCGCCTCGCCCTGCAGCGAGGAGGTCAGCGCGTCGCGGATCGGCTCGATCATCGAATACGGCATGCAGAAGTGGATCTGGCCCGACACCGAACCGAGTTCTATGGTGAAGGTCGACGCCACCACCACCTCGTTCGGCGTGGCGATGTTGGCAAACTGCGTATTCATTTCGGAACGGATGTACTCGAACTCGACCGGGTACACCGGTTCCCACGACTTGGTATAGGCCTCGAATACGATATCGAGGATGCGCAGGATGATGCGCTGCTCGGTCTGGGTAAAGTCGCGGCCTTCCACGCGGGTGTGGAAACGGCCGTCGCCGCCGAACAGGTTGTCGACCAGCAGGAACACCAGGCCCGGGTCGAACACCATCAGGGCGGTGCCGCGCAGCGGCTTCATGTGCACCAGGTTGAGGTTGGTCGGCACCACCAGGTTGCGGATGAACTCGGAATACTTGGACACGCGCACCGAGCCGACCGACACTTCCGCGCTGCGGCGCAGGAAGTTGAACAGGCCCACGCGCAGCAGGCGCGCGAAACGCTCGTTGATAATTTCCAGGGTCGGCATACGGCCCCGGACGATGCGTTCCTGCGTCGCCAGGTTGTAGGTCCGGACACCCGAGGTCTCCTCCGGCGCAGCGACGTCGTCCTGGTCGCCGTTGACGCCCTTCAGGAGGGCATCGACTTCTTCCTGGGAGAGAAAATTATCAGCCATGCTTCACCCGGGCCTTACTGGATGATGAATGCGGTAAACAAAACTTCGGATACTTCCTGCGCCTCGCCGCCGTTTTCAAACGGCAAGTTGACAGCTTCCATGATGTCCTTGCTCAATTGCTGCTTGCCTTCCGGAGTGTTGATCTCGGATGCGTGCTTGCTCGACAGCAGCAGCAGGATGCGGCTGCGCACCTTCGGCATATTGGTCTTGATGACCTCCGACTCTTCCAGGCTGCTGGCCTGCAGCGTGATCGCCAGTTGCAGGTACTGGTCGCCATTTTCCGGCTGCAGGTTGACCGTGAACTGGTCAACAGGGATATACACCGGCGGACCGGCTTTCTTGGCCGGTTTCTTGGCTTTCTTGTTGGGCTTGGCTTCTTCGGAATGTTCGTCGCCGCTATCGCTATGCAGCATGAACCAGGCCCCGGCGCCGCCGGCCAGTGCGAGCACCAGCACGGCTGCCAGGATGATGATCAGCTTCTTCTTTCCGCCGCCTGCCGGCGGTGCTGCTTCTGCCTTAGCATCAGCCTTCATTTTTGGATTCGCTTTCAATTCTGCTGCCTTGGATGCAAGAGTTGGATCATGACGCCATTATGTCATTATCGCGAAAGCTTTCGGGGAGCGATGCGCCGAAAAGAGGCAGGAAGCAGGGCTATCTCTGCCTTAGGCGAACGTATCGACAGCGCTGAGCACGCTGCGGCGTACTTGAGGGGCGGCTTGCGGGGCCTGCTCCGTATTGTCATTCTGTCCATTGACGACGCCGCGGCCACGGCCGGCGGCTGCCATGTCGGCGAACGCTTGCTGCTGGTCCTGGCTGCCGGAGGAAACGCTGGTGTCGCCCAGCGTGATGCCGGCTTCACCCATGGTTTCGCGCAGCTTCGGCAGCGCTTGCTCAAGCGCTTCGCGCACTTCCGGCTGGGCAGCGGTGAAGGCCACGCTGGCCTGGTCATTGGAGACGCTCAGCACCACTTGCAGCGGGCCGAGGTCGGGCGGGTTCAGGGTCAGGGTCGCGCTCTGCTCGCCGCCATTGACCATCCAAACAACTTTCTGGCCCAGCTGGTGATCCCAGCCCTGGCTGCCGACGCGGGCGTGCAAGGAGTTGCCGGCCAATGCCTGGGCGGCTTGTGCATTCGCTGCGCCGGCCGGGGCCATGGCTGTCGCTGCGGCCTGCAGAGCGCTCGCTTGCGGCTGGATGGCGTGTTTGGCGTCCAGTGCGGCAGCGTCGGCAGCCTTGCCGGCGTCGGCGCTGGCTTGCTGCAGGGCGGCCTGGAAATCCGGGCGCGCTTGTGCGGCGGCTTTGTCGCTGCCGGCGGTGGCCGCGGCAGATGCGCTGGCGTCGCCGGTTTCGGCGGCAGCGCCACGGCGTGCTTGTGCCAGGGTGTCCGCCAGTGCGGGGTCTTGCGCTTTGCCGGCGCCATCGGCAACAGCTTTCGCTGCCAACAGTGCTTCCTGGTCGATGGGCATGCCTTCCACCGGAAGGCGTTCGGCAATGCCGACGTTGCCGCCTTTGCCGGAAAGGACGGCGTCGCCTGCCAGTTCCGCATCGGCAGCGCGATTGTCTTTGCCGGCCGCAGCGGCAGCGGCAGCAGCGGCAGCAGCGCTTGCTGCGGCGGCCGCATCGGCGGCGCCCGGCTGGGTCAGGCCCTGGAGCATGGCCAGCATGTCGGCCGCGGCTTCACCGGCGGCTTGCTGGCTGTCGGTTTGTTCGGTTGCGGCCTCGGCGCCGGTGGGGGCTTGGGCGGAAGTGCTGGAGCCGCTGGATGCGCCGGCGTTTGCGGCATCGGCCGATGCCGGCTGTGTGTCGGCGGGCACCGCCCCATTGCTTGCCTGGTTGCCCTGCTGGGCCTTGGCAGGCGCCTGCGCAGCTGGCTTGCTCGGTGGCGCGCCGGATGCCGGCTTTGCTGGCTGGCTGGCCTGGGCATGCGGCTGCGCGGCCGGTTTTGGCGCATCGGCCCGGCGCGCGGCGGCATTGGCCTGCTGCGGTTGCAGCGATGGCGGCAAGGCCTTGGCCTGGCGTTCGATCTGCTTGCTCAGGGCCTGTGCGAACTGCTTGTCTTCCTGCGCGGCATTGGACGAGCGGCCAGCAGCCGTGTTGCCGGAAAGGAGAGGGGAGTTCTGTACAGTCTGGGTTTGCATGGTCGAATCAGTCTAGCGTTTGAAAAATGCCTGGCGGGAGGCGTGTTCATCCATGGCCTTCTGGTCGCGCTTGGCTTCCTTCTTGAGCTCCTGGGCTTCGGCCCGGTCGCGCAGGGTGGAATAGGACATGCGCTTGCGTTCAGCGTCCTGCCACAACTGCTTCTCCTTGTCGCCGCGTGCCTTGCTGTGGCGCACCACTTCCTGCTGGCCCTGGATCGCAGTATCCAATTTCTCCATGAAAGCCTGGAAATTGCGATATGCCATCGGCGTGATGCCTTGCTGCTGCGAAGCGTCGAAACGGCGGCCATACTCGTCGCGGTAACCAACCAGCATGTTCAGCTTCTCTTCCGCGTCCGCCACGGCTTTCAAGGCCGCGCCAAGGCGCTTGGCAGCGTCGTCGGTTTCCCGCTGCGCCAGGTCGATCAGGGTTTCAAGTTGCTGGGTAGAGGCCATGATGCTCAATTATATGCAAGGCCAAACGCACCAATCAGTCGAATAGCGAGGTTAACTGCCCCAAGCTCTCGGGCATGTTCACCTGCTCCGTAATTTGCTGTTGCAGGAATTGTTCAATCTTATCGTGCAGGTTGATGGCCTGGTCAAGCACCGGATCGGTGCCCGGCGTGTATGCCCCGACAGCGATCAGGTCGCGGCTGCGTTCGTAGCGCGAAAACAACTGTTTCAAACGGCGCGCCTGGTTCTGGTGGGTGTGCGAAGTGATCGAGTGCATGGCACGGCTGATGGACTGTTCGATATCAATTGCCGGATAGTGGCCGGCTTCGGCCAGGCGACGGTTGAGCACGATGTGGCCGTCCAGGATCGCGCGCGCCGAGTCGGCGATCGGATCCTGCTGGTCGTCGCCCTCGGTCAATACGGTGTAGAAGGCCGTGATCGAGCCGCCGCCCAGTTCGCCATTGCCGGCGCGCTCGACCAGCACTGGCAATTTTGCAAACACCGATGGCGGGTAACCTTTGGTGGCTGGCGGCTCGCCGATGGCGAGGGCGATTTCGCGCTGCGCCATCGCGTAGCGGGTCAGCGAATCCATGATCAGCAGCACGTTCTGGCCCTTGTCGCGGAAGTGTTCGGCGATCGCGGTGGCGTAGGCCGCACCCTGCATGCGCATCAGCGGCGGCGTGTCGGCCGGTGCTGCCACGACCACGGAACGGCGCAAACCTTCCTCGCCCAGGATCTGTTCGATGAATTCCTTGACCTCACGGCCCCGCTCGCCGATCAGGCCGACCACGATGATATCGGCCTCGGTGTAGCGCGCCATCATGCCGAGCAGGACGGACTTGCCGACGCCGGAGCCGGCGAACAGCCCCATGCGCTGGCCGCGTCCCACCGTCAGCATGGCATTGATGCAGCGCACGCCGACGTCCAGCGTTTCCACGATCGGTGCGCGGCCCAGCGGGTTGGCGGGACGCACATTGATCGGCGCCGAATCGTTGGTCTGGATCGGGCCCAGGCCATCAAGAGGGCGGCCGGCGCCATCGACCACGCGGCCAAGCAGCTCGGGGCCAACGGGCAAATGGCGCGCGCGGTCGCTGGGGCGGCGGCGCGGGTGGTTGACGCTGCCGGGCTTCGGCACGCTCTGTTCTACCGGAAACACGCGGGTGCCGGGGATGATGCCTTCGACGTCGCTTTGCGGCATCAGGAACAGCTTGTCACCCTCGAAGCCGACCACTTCGGCTTCGACCTTGCCGCCGGAGGGCAGGGGCACGGTACAGGCCGCACCGACTGCCAGGCGCAGGCCGACCGCTTCCATCACCAGGCCCGCCACGCGGGTGACGCGGCCCGACACTTGCATCGGTTCGACGAAATCGACCAGCGTTGCGCAATCGTTCAGGTAAGAACGCCAGCGGCCCGCGTGCACTTGTGGGTCGGGGGCGCCCATCTCAGTCGATCCAGTCTATGTCTTTGCCGAGCGCCAGGCTCAGGCGCTGCCAGCGCGACGCCACGGTGGCATCGATCTGGTTGGAGGCCGTATCGACCTTGCACCCGCCACGCTCGACGGTCGGGTCGTCGATCACGCGCCAGCCGCCTTTGTCGAGTTCTTCGGCAATGCTCTCGCGCACCACGGCGGCGTCTTCCGGGTTCAGGATCAGCAGTGCCGGCTGCTGCAGCACCGGCAGGTATTCGATGGCCTCCCGCACGATCGGCAGGATCAGTTCCGGCTTCACGCGCAGGGCAGTCTTGATCATGCCCTTGGCCAGGTGCAGCGCCAGCTCCAGCACTTCGTTGCTGATGGCCTGGTCGGCTTCGCGCAGCGCGGTGCTGAAGTTGTCGGCGATCTCGCGCACCGGTGCAATGGCTTGCTCGGTGGCTGCGCGCGCTTCGTCGAGCGCCTGCGCCACGCCATCGTCATGGCCGGCCTTGAAGCCGGCATCATAGCCTTGCTGGCGTGCTTCCTCGCGGATCGCGGCCAGTTCTTCTTCGCTTGGATATTCAGGGGCAGGGGGGGGGGCCGCCGCGTATTCGGCTTGCTCGACTTCCGCCAGCGCTGCCGCTTCGGCGGCCAGGGCGGCGCGCACTTCCGCCTCATCGCGTTCGCGCTGGGCCACCACGCTCGGGCGCGCGTCGCCGAAGGATTGCAACTCCCAGCGCTGGTAGGCAGTCTGTTTTTCTTTTGGGATGCTGGTCATCAGACGAAGGAATCCTCACCCTTGCCGCCCAGCACGATCTGGCCTTCATCCGCCAGGCGACGCACAATCTGCAGGATCTGCTTCTGCTGCGTCTCCACTTCGGACAGGCGTACCGGGCCTTTGTTTTCCAGGTCTTCGCGCATCATTTCCGACGCACGCGCCGACATGTTCCTGAAGATCTTGTCGCGCAGGTCCTGCGACGCGCCTTTCAGCGCAATGATCAGCATTTCGGACTGCACTTCGCGCAGCAGCAACTGGATGCCGCGGTCGTCGACATCGATCAGGTTGTCGAACACGAACATCTCGTCCATGATCTTCTGCGCCATGTCGTTGTCGTAGTTCTTGATATTGTCCATCACGTTCTGTTCCTGCTCGCCGGACATGAAGTTCAGGATCTCGGCCGCGGCGCGCACGCCGCCCAGGGTCGATTTCTTGATGTTTTCATTGCCGGACAGGAGCTTGGTCAGCACGTCGTTCAGCTCGCGCAAGGCCGCCGGCTGCACGCCGTCCAGCGTGGCGATACGCAGCACTGCATCGTTGCGCAGGCGGTCGGTGAAGTGGCCCAGGATTTCGCAGGCCTGGTCGCGCTCCAGGTGGACCAGGATGGTGGCGATGATCTGCGGATGTTCGTTGCGGATCAATTCGGCGACCGATTGCGAATCCATCCACTTCAGCGATTCGATGCCGGAAGCATCCTTGCCGCCCAAAATGCGCGACAGCAGGACCGACGCCTTGTCGTCGCCCAGCGCCTTGGTCAGCACCTGGCGGATGTATTCGTCGGAATCGAGGCCCACGGTGGAAGCGGCCGCGTACTGGTCGCGGAAATCGTCCAGCACATCGACCACCATTTCATGCGGGATGTTCTTCATGGTGGCCATCGAGGCGCCCAGCTTCAGCACTTCGCGCGGGCCGAGGAATTTCATCACCTCGGCCGCTTCGGCTTCGCCCATGGCCAGCATCAGGATGGCGGCCTTTTGCAGTCCGGTATTCTCAGTCATTGTTGCCTATCCATTCCTTGATGACGTTGGCGACGATGCGCGGGTCTTCCGCGGCCAGTTTCTTCGCCAGCGCCAGGTTGTCGCGGTAGGTGCGGGCAGTGTTTTCTTCCATCTTGGCGATCTCCTCCGCCAGCAATTCTTCCGGTGTCGGGCCCAGCGGCTCGACAATCGGTTCCGGTTCCGGTTCCGGCTCCGGCTCGTTGATCGCATCGATCTTCTTGAACACCGGACGCATCATTGGACGCACGATACGCAGCAGGATATACAGCAGGATCAGGGCCGTGATCAGGAATTTCGCCAGTTCCTTGGCCAGCGGCAGGTTGGCCGGGTCGCGCCACCATTCCAGCGGTGCCTCCGGTTCCCTGTCGACGCCGTCGAAGGGCGCGTTGGCCACGCTGACGGAATCGCCGCGGTCCTGGTTGTAGCCCATGGCTTCCTTGACCAGGCTGTTGATCTTGGCCATTTCGTCAGCACTCAGCGGCTTGACGACGACCTTGCCGTTTTTATCGATGCTCCGACGATAGTTTACTACGACGCCGACGGTCATGCGCTTCAGTCCGGCCATTGCCTTCTGTTCATAGCGCACAGTCTTATCGACTTCATAATTGGTTGTCGATTCCTTATGGCTTGGCCCGGTCGCGGTAGTCGCGGCGCCTGTGCCTGGCTGGCCCGGCGCCCCGGCAGCGCCTGGCGGCGTGGTCGTCAGCGGGGCCGTGGCGACGCCCGGCGGCTGGTTCGACAGGGCGCCAGGGATGCCGCCGGGGTTAGCGTTGGCATTGCCGCTGGTCTCGCTGCTTTGCTGGCTGCGGATGGCGGAAGCGGCGGGCGGCGAGTTCGGCTTGTAGGTCTCGGCGGCTTGCTCGATGGCGGAGAAGTCGACGTCGGCCACAGCCTCGGCGCGCACATTGCCTTCACCCACGATCGGGGTGATGATCGACTCGACCTGCTTGATGACTTGCTTCTGCATCTCTTGCACGTACTTGAGCTGGGATGCGTCGAGGTTCTTGGCGTTGTTGGCAGCGTTGCCGTTCTTGTTGATGTCGGACACCAGGTTGCCGGCCTGGTCGACCACGGTCACATTGGCCGGCGACAGTTCCGGCACGGAAGAAGCGACCAAGTGCACGATAGCGCTGACCTGGGCCGGATCGATCATGCGATTGGCATGCAGTTGCAGGATCACGGAAGCGGTGGGCTTCTGCTGGTCGCGGACGAAGACCGACGGCTTCGGCAGGGCCAGGTGCACGCGCGCCGACTCCACCGCGCCGATGGACTGGATCGAACGCGCCAGCTCGCCTTCCAGGGCACGTTGATAATTGACCTGTTCCAGAAACTGGGACACGCCCAGCTTCTGGTTTTCCATGACTTCAAAGCCGACATTGCCGCCTTTCGGCAAGCCCTGCTGAGCCAGGCGCAGGCGCACATTGTGCACTTGCTCGGCCGGCACGAGGATAGCCTGGCCGCCCTCGGCCAGCTTGTACTTGACCTGCATCTGGTCCAGCGCCGCGGTGATGGCACCGCCGTCCTTGTCGGTGTAATTGGCGAACAGGACCTTGTAATCCGGCTCCTTATTCCACAGCCACAGGATCAGGATGAGCGCCAGGATGCCCGCCACGGCAGCGCCGCGAATCACCATCTTGCCCATAGGGGTCTGGAAGAAGGCGAAGCGGCCCTTGGGCGCCTGCTGGGCTTCGGGATCGTCGAGATCGATTTGTTCGGCGGCTGCAGCCATGGGTAATCACTGTGGGTTAATGGGCCTGTTGCACATTATCAGGCGATGTTGCGCCCTTTAAATGCGCGAACAGGGGGCCGTTTGCCTTGCTGCTCAAGGCTATCGCCTTGCTTTCACACGGGTATTCTGGAAGCCTGAAAACAGGAATATTGTATCTTGGAGTCAACTAATGAGAACAGGCGGAATTGATTCTAGCCAAATCCAGGCCATGATCGCCCAGCTGCATGCGGCGGCCACACGGCCGTCAGCCACGCCCCCGGCGATCCAGACCGAGAAAGTGGCCGAGAAGCCCGACTTCACCAACGCCCTGAAAGGCGCGCTGGACGCGGTGCAGGCCAGCCAGGACAAGGCAGAAGGACTGACCAAGCGTTTCCAG
This sequence comes from Pseudoduganella sp. S-14, assembly GCF_049913285.1. Taxonomy (GTDB): domain Bacteria; phylum Pseudomonadota; class Gammaproteobacteria; order Burkholderiales; family Burkholderiaceae_D; genus Rugamonas. Next base: position 5,063,317 of record NZ_CP183991.1, on the reverse strand, counting down.
ATGGGGGACGACTCGGTCAACCTGTCGGACGTGATGATCTCGATGCAGAAAGCCAGCATCAACTTCCAGGCCACTGTCCAGGTGCGCAACAAGCTGGTGCAGGCCTACCACGACATCATGAACATGCAGGTATAAGGTCGGGGTCAGGTCTGTCATTCGGACACCCAAGCCATATCTTTGATCTACCTCAATACGCAAAACGGCGCGAATTTGCGTATTGAGGTAGATCAAAGAATATGCGGGAGTGTCCAAATGACAGACCTGACCCCGACTTTTATTCGAGGCCGGCGATGCGGGCGTTGCGTTCCCGCTCGAGCTTGGTGATGTAGCGTTGCACGGCGGTCAGCGAGGAGCGCGGCATGTCGACGAACTGGCAGCCGAGGCGGCGGTTGGTTTTGTTGTTTAAAAGCGTCAGTTCCAGCGAGTTGCGGATCTGCAGGCCGGTAGTGATCGTGGCCACTTCAGGCAGTTCAATGCGGCAGTCGTTGTAGACCTTGCCGATCGTGTCGCCCAATTCCAGGCTGTTGTCGAGGATCGCAATGCCGCCACAGCTGATGTCGGACAGCGGGAACGGCTTGCTGCCGCCGCCCAGCTCAGCCGGCTGCGGGATCAGTACGCGCACGGGGTTGGTGACCGGCGTGGCGATGCGGTAGAACTCGCGGCGCTGCAGGCGCACCAGGCTGGCCGGCAACGGCATCTTGAAGGCCGGGCTGCCTTCGAACGTGGTCGATTCGATGTGCTCGCCGCTGAACATGATGCGGATCTTGTCCAGCGTGGTTTCGAAGGAAAGCCTTTTGGCGCCAAGGATGCGGCGGTTCTGGTCGGGGCTGATGGAGCAGTCGAGGATGACATTGCCGCCCTCGGCATCGACTTCCAGGATCGACGTGACGCACACATCGGACTCGCCTTTGACGAGCATGCGGATCAATTGGTTTTTCTCGCCGATACTGCGCAGCAGCGCCGTGATCTCACGGCGCGATGCGACCTCGAAATCATGCCAGTTTTCCATGTCCGATTCCGAAATATAGCTGTGCATCAAAGTCCGTTTTTGGGGGATTCATTCGGTACGCTGAGATCGGGCGCCGGAGGCGGGGGCTGGCCAGTCTTTTGCGCTGCTTCAATATGATAAAGCCACGCTAACAGTTCTGCAATTACACGGTAGAGCAGCGGCGGAATCTGGTGGTCCAGGTCCACTTCCATCAGCAGCGATACCAGTTCTTTCGACTCGTGGATGTGCACGCCATGTTCGGCGGCGACGGCAATGATTTGCTCGGCCACCAACCCGCGTCCTTTGGCAACGACTTTTGGTGCCGCTTCGCCGCTCTTGTAGGCGAGGGCGACGGCGCTTTGCAGGGGCTTGCGCGGCTGCTCGTTCTGGTCACTCGGCGCCATCGTTGCCCTCCGCGTTGATGGCGAGGGAGGTCAGCGGTGCGCCTGCGGCATCCATGGCTTGCTGCAAGGCGCTGGCCCAGGCGCGCAGGGTGGCAGCCGTGTCTTCCGAGCCGGACTGGACAGCAACGTGCACCTGGTCGCCAACCAGGGTGACGTTGGCCGCGACCTTGCCCAGCATGGGGAAGCGGAAGCGCACGCCGCTGCGCCAGACGGGATCGGCTTCGCCATCCCGCCCTTCGCGGCGGCTGCCTTTGCCGCCGGCGTCCCCTTGCTGGTCGCGCTCGACCAGCCATTGCATTTGCTGGCCGGGCCAGGCTTCCCCTTGCCACATGACCTTACCTTGCTCGTGGGTGTGCAACTGCTGGTTGATCATTTGCGCTGCGGACAGGTCGGGGCCCGCCAACGCTTTCGCCACGGCATCAACCTGGCTTTGTCCAGCACCTTGCGCGGCGGCCTGGCGCTGCATTTGCGGCTCGCGCTGCAAGTCTTGCAGCGAGCGCTTGCCTGCGGCCCATTCGGCCACATGGGATTCGTAAAACAGGCCGCTGTCGCCTAGGGCGCGCTGCAAGCCCTGGCTGAGTTTTCCCGTATCGGGCGGGCCGCCGGCACTGAGTGGCGCCTTGCCGTTGATGGTGACCGGCATGCCCGGCGTCGCGTAGGCGGAGGCCAGTGCGCTGGCGATGGCGCGTGCGGCGGGACTGAGCGCGGCCTGCGGCGTGTCCTTGCCGAGCGAGGGCAACTGGTCGGACGGCACCAGCGGGGCTTTGCTGAGCAGGGCAGCGCCGGCACTCAGCGCGCGGCCCTGGGCTTGCGCGGCGCCAGTTTGGCCGGCTTCTGCGCCGCCGGCTGCCTGCGGTTGCTTGCCGCTCAGGTTCAGGATGGCCGCTTCCTGCGACGGCAGGCGCCCCTGGGCCGGCATGTCGGGCATCTGGTCGCCGGACACAAAGGTCGCCATCTGACCCGCTTGCGGACTGCCGGCGCCCACCTGCAGCGTGGCGCGCGGTTGGCCGCTGACGACGGTCAGCGGCAGTTCATCGCCGGCATTGATGCCGTTTGGCAGCAACATGCGCGCATTGGTATCGGCCACGCGCACCAGGAAGCTGCCATCGGAGAATTTGCTGAGGACCTGGGCGGGCAGGGTTTGCCCGACCATTTGCGAGAGGGCGCGCTGGAAGGCTTCCTGGCGCGGCGCGGCCACCGCTGGCGCGGCAGATGCCGCGCTGGTGGCGCTGACGCCCCGGACATCCAGGCGCGGGGGCAGCATGGCAGCCGCCCCGCTCAGACGGCGCCGTAGGCGGCGGCCAGGCGCCGTTCAGTGCCGGTGTTGTTGATCAGTTTGGACAGCTGGGCCATCCAGGGCATGGTCAGGTCGCGGATCTGGCGATCGTCGTCCAGCATCTGCTTGATCAGGCCCAGCTTCTGCTGGCGCTCGGCGGCGTCCAGCACGACTGCTTCCTCATTGCCGCGCAGCAGGGCCACCTGGGCCGCTACCTGGCTTTCCAGTACTTCCAGTCCGTCCCAGTCGGACATCGTAGCCGCTGCCACCATCTTGTGGGTCAGTGCTGCCATGGCGGTGTAGGCGGTTAAAACTTCCACGTTCGTCATTGTCATCCTCGATTACATGCTGGACAAAGCAGCAGGCTGGGCATTGGTTGTCGCGGCAGGGTTGCCGCCGATCTGGTTCCAGGTATCGCGCAGGTCGGCCAGCAGGCCGCGCACTTCGTCCAGGATTTCAGGCTGGTTCTTGAGGTTCGCTTCCAGCAGGCGGCGGCTCATGTAGTCATACAAGGCATCCAGGTTGCGGGCGATCTCGCCGCCGGCTTCCTTGTCCAGGCTGGCACGTAAGCCATCGTCGATGATGCGGATGGCTTTGGAGATGGCTTTGCCTTTTTCTTGCACATTACCTGCATTCATTTGGGTCTGCGCAGTCATGATCGCAGCCAGGGCGCCGTCGTACAGCATGACGATCAGCTTGTGCGGCGAGGCGGAGCTGACGCCGGTTTCCAGACCGACTTTCGCGTAGGCGTTGACGCCGCGTGAAGTAGTTCCAAACATAATCTCTCCTTATTCCTGCGCTCAGCTGTTGGAGGCAATAGCCGCCAGTTGCTGAGTCAAATACGCTTGCGTGCTCTGCATTTTCGCCAAGGTTGCGTCAAGCCGCGTAAATTGGGTGCGGTAGCGCTTTTCAATGTCGTCCAGCTTGGAAGAGAAGGCGTCGCGCTGTTTGGCCACGTCCTTAATGCTCTTGTTTAAGCCTTCGGTCACGGTCGTCAGCAAGCCTTTGCTGCCCAGGAATGACGTGGCCAGGTTGTTGAGCTGGTAGGCATAGCCTTGGGAGAAGGAGACGGTGCCGCGATCGCCCAGGGCGCCGCCGGTAATGTCGATCTTCAGGCCTTCTGCATCGGTGCCCTCGGCGCCGGTGAGGGTCTGGCCGGTTCCGACCACTGCCTTGCCACCCAGGGTGCCGGCCACGTCGGTGCCGACCACCGGCGTTGCGCCGCCGAACACGCTGTCCACGGTGCTGCCGCTGACACTGGTCAGGGCGATATTCGAGGCCGAGCCGTATTTGCTGGACGAGAGCACCAATTTGCCGCTGCCGTCGATCGCTGCGGTGACGCTGGAACCGGTATCCGAGAAGGCGGCTGTGCCGTTGATCGACGACTGTACGATCTTGGCCAGTTCGGCGGGCGAATAGGTGCCTGCCGGGATGGTGACATTGGCGATATTTTTCGAGTTGCTGGGCGTGGTGTCGTTGAGGGTCACCGCCCAGGTGGTGTTGGCGGCAATCGTGGTGCTGCCCAGCGCTGCCGAGCTGGTCAATGCACCCTGGCTGGCCAGGGCCGTGATGTTCAGCGCATAGCTGCCCGGCTTGGTTTTTGCAGTCGAGCTGACAAAGCTTACGTTCGGGTCAGTGGCATTGCCGATGGCGGTAAACAGGCCGGCGATGTCGCCGAAATTCTTCTCGATTGCCTTGTTCAGCTTGGCGTCGTCGAGGCTGAGCGTGCCGTCTTTTGCAAAGGAAATGCCTACCTGGCCCATATTGGTCAGGCTGCCGGACAGGCCGGTGATCTGGCCGCTCATCATGCGGCGCAGTTGTGCCTGCATCGATTGCGCGGTCGGGTCACCTTGCAGCGCGCCGGCTTTCTTGGTTTCCGGGTCATAGGCGGTGAGTTTTTTCAGCGCGCCGTTGAGTTCGTTGTACGCCTTGACGAAGGCCGTCAGGTTGGTCTTCACGCTGTTGGTGTCGCGCGCCACGTTCAGCGTCGTGCTGCCGACCTGGTTGACCGTCAGGCCCACGCCCTGGATCGATTCGTTGACAGTGTTGGAGTGGCTGCTGACGGCAATGCCGTTGACAGTCAGCTTGGTGTCCTGGGCAGCACTGGTCTGCTGCATCGACTGGGTGCCGGCCGGATCATAGCTGAGCAGGCTGCTCAGGGCTGCGTCCGGCGGGTTGCTGCCATCACCGCTCAGGCTGATCTTCATGGCCGCGTTTTCGCCGGTCTTGTTCGACGTCAGCACCAGACGGTACGGGGACGCGCTGCCGTCGGACACGATGGTGGCGGTCACGCCCAGGCTGGCCTTGTTGATGGCGTCAGCCACGCCTTGCAGGGTGTTGTTGGTGCTGTCGATGACGACGGAACCCGTTGGCTGGCTGGCATCCTGGCTGAAACCGCCGCCCAACATGCTGCCGCCGGTGCCGGCAGTCAGGCCGGCGGCGGCAGGATTGTTGCCGGCGATGGTGATTGGGCTGCCGTTGGCTGAGGTCAGGGTGACGCTGCTGGCCGAAGCGTAGGTGGCCCCGGCATTCGCGGCGCCCGCCGCAGTCTTGGCGCCGCCGGTGACGCCGCTGGCGGTTTCGGTGATGGCCACGCTGGCGCCGCTGGCACTGCGGAATTCTAGGGTGCCGGCAGCGGCGCTGCCGGTAAACGTGATGCCGGCAGCAGCGAGCGCGGTAGCGGTGGCGCCGCCCGCATTGGCCAGGTCGGCATCGAGGGAAGCAGCCGTGACGCCGGCGCCCGCCGCGACGCCTGCTCCCTGGCTGGCGATCGTGACGTTGCCGACTTTCAGCGCGTAAGAGCCCGTGCCATCGGTCGCCACGTCGCCAAAGGTGGAGAAAATATTCGCCACCGTGGCAGTGACGCCGGTCGTGCTGGTCTTGTCATTGATGGCATTTGCCAGTGCCGTGGCGCTATTGGTGCCGCTTGAGGTTGGAATGGCAGTGCCGTTGATGCTGAGCGAGCCATTGGCCAAGCCGTTGGCCAGCATCGATGAGCTCAGGCCCGTGCCTTGCAAGCCGAAGCTGCCGCTGGCCGTACCGAACTGGAAGGACAGGGTTGTCGAACCGCCCAGGCCGATAGTCGACGTCTTGCTCGCCAAGCCAGTGGTCATCAGGGTCTGCGCCTGCGCCAGCTGGCTGACATTGATCTTGTAATTGCCCGCCACTGCCTTGGCCGAAGCGCTGGCAGTCAGCAAATCCTTGTTGCCTACCGTGGTAGAGAAGCCTTTGAAGGAGTTGGCCGAGGTCAGGCCGCCCAGGGCGCTCTGGAACACGCCGACCGCTGCGGTCAGTGAACCGAAGGCGCTCACCTTGGCCTGGTAGGACGCGGTCTTGCGGTCGTAGCCTGCCAGTGGCGCCGCTTCTGCCGCCATCAGTTTGTCGACGATGTCGTTGACCTGCAAGCCGGAACCGATACCGGGAGATGATAGTGCTGGGGTGCTGGAAAGGGCCACGGCAAACTCCTGAGGAAACAAGATAAGTCTAACTTGTTTACGGCAGATTCTAAGGGGACTTGAGAGGGGGAAATACCTGTTTATTCCTGTCCGAAATGACAACCTGGCCAGGACAGCATAACGTAAAAAAGCCCGGACTGCCGCATGGGCAGGCCGGGCCTTGGGGAAGGTGCCGCGGTCAGGCTTGCTGGTCGACCAGCAAGCCGCCCTGGCGGGCATCGATCGACCTGGCGATCTGCAACGCTTCCGGGGTCGGAATCTGTCGCAGTACTTCCTTGGTGCGCTGGTCGATCACTTTGACGATGGTGCGCTTGCTGTCGTCGTCGATGGAGAATTCCAGGCCTTGGGCCCGCTCCTGGACCGACTTGTTCAGCTTGGCAACCGCGTCTTCCACGTCATTCCTGGAAGGCACAGCCTCCTTGGCCTTAACGGCATCGATGGTTTCCACCGCGGCAGCTGGGCTGCGGCCTGCCACCGGGAGGGCCACGAAATCCGGGGCCGCGATGCCGCGGTCGGCGCGTGGCGCAGTAGCAGTTATTGAATCGATAGTCATGCAGACCTCCTACGGAAAATTCCCCGGTCCGGCGAACCGGAGCGGGGAACCGCTTTTTTACCTAGCGAACTGGCGATTAGCCGCGCAGCAGGCTCAGCACGCCGTTAGGCAGCGAGTTAGCCTGGGCCAACATGGCGGTACCAGCTTGTTGCAGGATCTGGCCGCGGGTCAGGCTTGCGGTTTCTGCAGCAAAGTCGGTGTCCACGATACGGCTGCGCGATGCAGACAGGTTCTCGGTCGTCGCGCTCAGGTTCGAGATCGTCGAGGAGAAGCGGGACTGCAGTGCGCCGAACGATGCGCGCTGGCTGTTCACCGAAGCCAGGGCGGCGTCAGCGATCTTGATTGCCAGCTGGGCGTTGTCAAAGGTCGTAACGTCCAGGGTTGCCACCGACTTCAGGGTCGAACCACCAGCCAGGCTGAAGCCAGTCGCAGCAGCCTCAGTCACCGAGAACGAGCTCTCGGAGTCCATGGTCACGCGACCCATCACGGTCGACACGGCAGCAGCTGCGGTCATCGCGTTCGCGGCGCCGTTCAGCGCGCCAGCGGCGTTGTAGTTCTGTGCGCTCAGGACCGTGTTACCACCGGTTTTGGTGTTGGTCAGCTTGATGTCAGAACCGGTCGAGTGCGACAGTTTCAGCTTGTTGTTGGTCTCGTCATACTGGGCGGTAACGCCGGTCTTGGACGATTGCGCATTGAAGGCATTGATCGCCGAAGCGTAGTCGTCAGCCGAGTTTGCACCGGTACCGATGGTGAAGGATACGGTCACTGGGGAGCCAGCGTTGTCGCCTTCGACGGTCATGGTGTAGGACTCAGCGCCCAGGGTCAGTGCAGCGTCGGTCTTGGCCGAGGCCGTGACGCCGGTGTTGGCAGTCTGTGCATTGATGCTGGCAGCGACCGACTTGGCGGTGCTGGTAGCGGCCAAGGTGGTGATGGTTGCCGAACCGCGGGAACCATTGATGGTAGCGGTGGTGGCAGCCGAGGTATTGGCAGCGGTCACAGCGGCAGGAGCGCCTTCGATACGGTTGTCGCCGTAGGTGCTGGTCAGGAAGTTGGCGCCAACAGCCTGGATGGTCTGATTAGCGTCAGCGCCGACCTGGAAGGTAGCGGTGCCCATCGAGCCGTCCAGCAGGTTCTTGCCGTTGAAGTTGGTGGTCTGGGCAACACGGTTCAGTTCGGATGCCAGTTCGCCAACTTCAGTCTGCAGAGCCTGACGGTCGGAAGCGGAGTTGGTGGCGTTGGACGACTGCACCGCCAGTTCACGGATACGCTGCAGGATGTCGCCGGAGGAAGCCAGCGCGCCTTCAGCGGTCTGCGCCAGCGAAACGCCGTCGTTGGCGTTGCGCATTGCCTGGTTCATGCCGCGAATCTGGGAATTCATACGGTCCGAAATTGCCAGGCCAGCCGCATCGTCCTTAGCGCTGTTAATACGCAGGCCGGAGGACAGACGTTGCAGGGAGGTCGACAGGCTGCTCTGGGATGCGTTCAGGTTGCGCTGCGAGTTCAGGGACGAGATGTTGGTGTTAATTACGGAAGCCATGGTATTTCTCCATTCGGTACTACTGATTGGGCAATTTGCTCATTCACTTTGGCCCGCCACGCTGTTCTTGTGACGATCAAGCCGCTGTTGTTTTGGGTAACGGTTTCCACACGGGAACCTTTAGGGCGATTCAGCTGGTAAATCGCCCTGTTTTCACCCTCAAGTTGCCTGCAGAGTGCCGCTTAAACGGCGGGCTTTTCCTGAACTTTAGGCCGAAAAAAAATATTTTTCATGGGCAAAGAAAATAAAAAAGCCCGCCGGGAGGGGCGGGCTTGCTGGTGTGTCATTGCTTACTCGGCAACGACAACCCGATTCTTGCCGGATTTCTTGGCCTTGTACATGGCTTCATCGGCACGCTTGACCAGGTCGGCCTGGACTTCGTGCGGGCGGCGCAGGGCGACGCCGGCCGAGAACGTGATCAGCACCTTTTCGTTTTCATGCATGAAGAAGTGGCGGGTCAGTTCGCGCTGCAGGCGGGTCATGGTGGCTTCCGCCGCCTCGATGGTGGTCTCGGGCAGCAGGATCAGGAATTCCTCGCCGCCGAAGCGGGCGATCACGTCCATCGAGCGCAGGGTCTCCTTGACCACCTTGACCAGGTGCTTGAGCGCGTTGTCGCCGGCGATGTGGCCCATGGTGTCGTTGAGCTTCTTGAAATCGTCCAGGTCCAGCACGGCGATGCACAGCGGGGTGCCGCGGCGGTCGGCGCGCGCGGTTTCGCGCTCGAACACGTCGTCCAGGCCGCGCCGGTTCAGCGAGCCGGTCAACTGGTCTTCGCGCACCAGCTCGCTCAGGTGCTGCAGCTTCGCTTCCAGCGCGTGGATGCGCGCTTCGGCATCCTGCACTTCCTGCCGCGCCACCATCATGTTGTCGCGCGCCTTCAAGGCTTCGCCCTGTACCTGGCGGGTTTCCTTCAGCACGTCGTCCAGGATCTGGTTCAGCTCGCCGATATCGCGGGCGGCGCGGATCTTGTCGGAATAGCCACCAATCTTCTCGTGGAAGTCGCCCGTCGAGGTCGCCACCGCGCCAAGGCGGTCGATAAAGGTCATCATCATGTTCTTGACTGTGGCCTTGACGTCGGTGATCGAGTGCTTGAGCTGGCTCTGCTTATAGATGACGTCTTTCAGGCTGCGCGTGGCTTCCTCCAGCGCACGCTGGTCGATCGGGCCGGCAATCAGGTTTTGCACGGCGTCGATCTGGCCGCGCAGCCAGGAGTCGTCATCGAGCAATTCGCTGACGTTTTCCAGCAGCAGGCGGAACAGGCGCAGCAGCAGTTCTTGCTGCTCGGCGGTGTCGCCGCTGCGGATCTCGATCTGGTAGCACAGTTCCTTCAGCCGGCTGCCGATCTCGGCCAGCGCAGCCTCGGTATGCGCTTCCTTGGTCGCTGCGCCGAGCGACTCGGCTTCAGCCACCAGGTTCGGGCTGTCGGACAGCAGGGAAGCGACGGCAAAGGTCAGGGTGCGGCTCAGCAGCTCGCGCAGCAGGCGCGCCTGCTCGTTGTTCTCTTCGGGCACCAGGCCGCCGGCGCCGACCTTGACCAGGGGGCGTTCGGCCAGGGCGGCCAGGGTGCGGGCATAGGTATCCCAGTCGCGCGCCTTGACGGCGCGGTTGAAACGGCGGCCAAAGTCGGCCAGGTCGCCCGGCTGGTCGGTCAGGCGGGCGGCGAACTGGACCAGCATGGTTTCTGCCGGACTCTCCTGCACGACCGGGGCCGGCGGCACCGGCACGATGCCGGCGATTTCATTGTAGATGTCACGATACGCGTCTGGCGTAGGGGCAATCCGGCGCACAGCGAGGCGGCGGAATGCCTCGCGAGCGATATCAGCCGGATTCATATCCGCCGCGGCTGGATTGGTGGGTTTGCTAGACATCTGACGCACAGCCTTCATTAAGGTTTACCGATTACCAGCATGTTAAGCCACTGTCCAGTCGCACGATTCGATGATAAACGGGAGTAAATGTGCTTACTTCTTGGCATCATTTTCTAGTCGATCAGCTGGTTCTTGATGGCGTAGTGCGTGAGTTCGGCGCTGTTCTTCAGGTTCATTTTGGCCAGCAGGCGAGAGCGGTATTCACTGACAGTCTTGACCGAGAGCGATAGCTCCTTGGCAATGGCGCCCACCGTCTTGCCGGAGGCGATCATGGTCAGGGTCTGGTACTCGCGGTCGGACAGCGTTTCGTGCGGCGCAGCCTGATGGTCCTCGCCGACATGGTTGGCCAATTCCTGGGCCAGTGCCGGGCTAACATATTTTAACCCCGCGGCGCACTGGCGGATTGCATTTACTAACTCTTTCGGTGCACTTTGCTTGGTGAGGTAGCCGGCGGCGCCGGCCTTGAGGGAGCGGATGGCGTACTGGTCTTCGCGATGCATGGACAGCATCAGCACGGCCAGCTCGGGTTTGTCTTTCTTGACCTGTTTCAGCACTTCGATGCCGTTGCGGTCGGGCAGGGAGATATCAAGCAATAAAACATTGCAGCCGGACTTGCGGAACAGCTTGATGGCGTCGAGACCATTTTCCGCTTCGCCGGCGACGACGATGTCCTTGGTTTCGGCCAGGATCTGCTTCAAGCCTTCGCGCACGATGGCATGGTCGTCGGCAATAAATACTTTGATGACGGCTTTTTCACTCATGACCAATTGTAACGTCTGGCGCGTGGGCCGGGAGGCGGATTTTGATCGCCACTTCGGTGCCGCCCCCGGCCGCATGGCCCAGGTTGAGCGTGCCGCCCAGCGCCCGCGCGCGCTCGGCCATGCCGCGCAGGCCGAAGGAGTCGGGCTTGGCGCGGTCGGCCGGGCGGATGCCGCGGCCATTGTCGCTGATCTTCAGGGTCAGCACGCCGCGGCTGCGCGTCAGCTTGACGGTGACCGCGCTCGCTTGTGCGTGCTTGGCGATATTGGTCAACGCTTCCTGTGCGATGCGGAACAGGGCTGTCGCCTGTTCGGGGTCCAACTCGAGTTCCTTCATGCTGGCCTGCAGGGTGCAGGCGATGCCGGCCTGGGCTTCGAATTCCTTGACCTGCCATTCCAGCGCCGGCAGCAGGCCGAAGTCCAGTACCGATGGGCGCAGGTCGAGCGTCAGGCGATGCACGGCATCGATGGTACGGTCCACCAGGGAGTCGACGTAGGCAGCCTTCTGCTGCAGGGTGTCATCGCCTTCCGGCAGGCGTGCGGCCAGCATGGCCAGGGCCATCTTGATGGCGGTCAGGTTGCCGCCCAGGTCGTCGTGGATTTCGCGCGCGATGCGTTCGCGTTCCTGCTCCTTGACCCGTTCGATGTGGGCGGTCAGCTCGGCCAGCCGGGCGCGGCTGGCGCGCACTTCAAGCTGCTCCTGCTTGCTCTCCGTGATGTTGGACATGATGCCTTCCCACTGCACGCCGCCATCGGGCAGGACGTGCGGGGTGCTGCGCAGGTTGATCCACTTGACGTCTTTCCAGGCCTCGACCCAGATGCGGCCTTCCCAGTTCCAGCTCCACAGGGAATTGGCCGAGGACTGCATCGACTCCAGGTAGGCGGGGCGATCTTCCGGCAGCACCAGCGACAGGAAACGCTCAGGTTCGGCCTGCAGTTCGGCGGCGTTGATGCCCAGCAGGGCCAGGCAGCCATCGCTCAAATAGGGAAAGGACACGCTGCCGTCAGGATGGCGGCGGAACTGGTAGACCAGTCCGGGGGCGTTGGCGGCGATATGGTGGAGGGCGGTCGGCAAGGCTGGACGCATAAGTGGTTGGATGGTCAGCGACGCATGCGCCAGAACGCGCTGAAGCGGCGCAGCACGCGCATCGGGCGGGCGGCGAAACGGCCGCGGCGCCAGCCGGCGCGCCAGCGGCGCAGCCGTTCGCGCACCTTGTCGACCAGGGCGCGGCATTCACGCCAGGCGGCAGTGGCTTTCAGGCGCGCGATCCAGCGTTCTTTCAATTCCATGAAGCGGCCGTGCAGCCAGGCAAACCAGCGCAGGCGCAGCAGCGACGGTCGGGTCAGCGCATACAGCCGCGCCACGGCGGCGGCGCCAGCCACCTTGGCCAGCACGAATACGCTGATGCCCATGAAGGCATGGCCCCGTGCCATGGCGAACAGGGCCAGCAGCTTGACCGGAAACAGCATCAGTGCCGGCAGCAAGAACACGGCCATGGCAGCAGCGGGACCGAGGTTGCAGATAATGCGCTCGAGGGCGCGCAACGGCGGGAAGCGAGCCAGTATCGCCATCAGGCGCGCTCCGACATCCCACAGCCATTCCTCGAAGATCAGGAACAGGGCTGCGCAGTAGACGAGGGGGGCGAACAGGCGCCGCCTGAGTGTGTACAATCGCTTCATGTGAGTGCCATTATTGCACCAAATAATTAGAAGAGAGTTATGAACAAGGCTTTTGTCAAAGAGGGCGAGCAGGACGACGACGATGACCTGCCGCCAGGTGCGCCGCCGATCCCCCCCGGCTCCAAGAACTACATTACGCCGGCGGGCTACCAGCGCATCAAGGACGAGCTGCTGCAGCTGATCGATATAGAGCGTCCCGAGGTGGTGAAGGTGGTGCACTGGGCCGCATCGAACGGCGACCGTTCCGAAAACGGCGACTACATATACGGCAAGCGCCGCCTGCGCGAAATCGACCGCCGCATTCGTTTCCTTACCAAGCGCATGGACCTGGCCGAGGTAGTGGACCCCAGCATCCACCATGGCAACGACCAGGTATTCTTCGGCGCCACCGTCACCTACGCCAAGCGCGACGGCGAGGAGCACACCATCACCATTGTCGGCATTGACGAATTCGACCCGCTGAAGGGCAAGGTTAGTTGGATCAGCCCGGTCGCGCGCACGCTGACCAAAGCACGCGAAGGCGACACTGTGCTGCTGCACACGCCGAATGGCGCCGAAGAGCTGGAAATCCTGGACGTCAGCTATCCGTCCCCGAGCGCCTGAGCAAGGTGGTGATACCGCAATAGCGGCCTGCAGCATCATTTCACAGCCAAAGTATTATCAGTGCAACTTTGCCAAGTTGTTATAATAAATTTTTAATTACTTTTATGGCAAGGTGTGCGCATGGCTTTCGCTCAACTGACGCAAGTCTTCTATGATCCATCGGCGGCGTTCGCGGCGCTGAAGGAGCGCCCGCGAGCATGGTTGCCGCTGCTGCTGCTTTACGTGAGCAGTATCGGCATCCTGGTCTGGTATTTCCAGACTGTCGATTGGGACTGGATGATGTCGAACACCTTCCCACCGGACATGCCCGCCGACCAGCGCGAGGCGGCCAGCAAAACCATGACACGCGGCGTGATGATGGGAATGGGCGTGGCGGGCATCATCGTGGGAACCCTGTTCATCTACTGCCTGCTGGGACTGTATTACTGGCTGGCGGGGAAGCTGGCCAGCATGGACCTGAGCTTCAAGTCGGGCTTCTCGCTGGCGGCATGGGCCTCGCTGCCGGGCCTGATCGGCGTGCCGCTGATGGCGCTGCAGATCATTACCAGCAGGGGCCGATTGGCGCTCGAACAAGCGGACATGCTGTCGCTGAACTTCTTGCTGGTGCACGCTGCGCCACATACGCCATGGGCGGCGATCGCCAGCGCACTCAAGCTCACCGATATCTGGGTTGTCTTGCTGGCTGCGATCGGCCTGCGTACCTGGACCGGTAAAAGCACCACTACCTGCGCCATCATCGCGGCGCTGCCGTATGTCGTGATCTACGGCTGCTGGACCGCCTGGATCGTGTTCAAGAATTGAGGCGCGCATGAAACGCAAACTGATTGCATTGGCCGTGGTGGCGGCCATGATCGGCATTCCTGTTGCCGTCAAGTTCGGCGGCTCGCCGCCGAAGGTCGAAGCCGAACTGGCCAAGGTCGAGAACAAGGCAATTTATCCTGCGGTGCTGGCGTCCGGCAGCCTGGTGTTCCGCCAGGAGGTGCAACTGTCGCCGGAAGTGATCGGCAAGGTGTCGGAAGTGCTGGTGAAGGAGGGCGACAAGATCGAAAAAGGGCAGGTCGTGCTGCGCCTCGATCCGAGCACCTACAAAGCCGATGTGGCGCAGCAGGAAGCGGCGGTGCGCAACGCGGCCGTCAGCGTGGACCGCGCCCAGATCGACCTCGAAAACCAGCAGCGCAAGCTGGAGCGCTCGCGCCAGCTGGCCGCTGCCAAGTTCATCGATGTGTCGCGCCTCGATGATGCGAAGCTGGCGGTGGACCTGGCGGTGGTTTCGCTGCGCAGTGCGCGCGAAAGCCGTCAGCAAGCGATGGCGATGCTGGCGCTGGCGCAGGAGCGCCTGGCCAAGACCGAGGTGCGGGCGCCGATTTCGGGTACTGCCACCAGCGTTTCGATCAAGGCCGGTGAAACGGCCGTGGCCAGTGCTACGGGAATTGCGGGCTCCAGCCTGATGACGATCGCCGACCTCAGCTCCATGATCGCTGAGGTCAACGTGGACGAAGGCGATATCGCCAACGTCGCGCCGGGACTGAAGACGCGCATCTTCCCTTCGGCCTATGCCGACCGTCCGCTGAGCGGCAGCGTGGAATCGGTCTCGCTGGCGCCGAAGCCCCAGGGCTTGGGCCAGGCTGCGAGCCAGGGCCGCAGCTACGTGGTCAAGGTCAAGCTGGCGGAGCACCAGCTTGCGCTGCGCTCCGGCATGACCTGCCGTGCCGAGATCGTGACCGGCGACGGCGCGCCGCGGCCGGTGGTTCCGCTGCAGGCCGTGCAACTGACCGAGGCTTCGGAAGGCAAGGGCAAGCGCAGTAATTATGTCTACGCGATTGTCGACGGCGTGGCGAAGAAACGCATCGTGGAACTGGGCCTGTCGGACGACAGCAACCAGGAGATCACCAAGGGCCTGGCGCTCGGCGAGACCGTTGCAGTGGGGCCGGCGCGCACCCTGCGCGACCTGCGTGAAGGAACTGCCGTCAAGGCCAAGGCGGCGGAGTCCAAGGCCCTCAAGGTCGCCGATGGAAGCAAGCCGTGATCACGCTGACTGGCATCACCAAGCAATACCGGATGGGCGACCAGACCGTGCATGCCTTGCAGGGTGTGGACCTGCACATCGAGCGCAATGAACTGGTGGCGTTTATCGGCGCTTCGGGGTCCGGCAAATCGACGATGATGAATATCGTCGGCTGCCTGGACCGACCGAGCGCAGGCACCTATTTCCTGAACGGCAAAGACGTGGCGACCATGGCCAGCGACGACCTGGCCCAGGTGCGCAACGAGGAGATCGGCTTCATCTTCCAGAGCTTCCACCTGCTGCCTCGCCATACTGCGCTGGATAACGTGGCGCAGCCGCTGATCTATCGCGGCATTCCGCCATCGGAACGCAAGCGCATGGCGCGCGAGGCGCTGGAGCACGTCGGGTTGGGCGAGCGCACGCACCATCGGCCCAACGAGCTGTCCGGCGGCCAGCGGCAGCGGGTGGCCATTGCGCGGGCACTGGTGGGCAAGCCATCGATCCTGCTGGCCGATGAACCGACCGGCAACCTGGATTCGGCCACTACGCGCGAAATCATGGCCTTGATCAAGGACGTGCACCGGAACGGCCAGACGGTCGTGATGGTGACGCACGAACCTGACATTGCGGAACAATGCCAGCGCATCGTGCGGCTGCAGGATGGGCGCGTGCTGTCCGACCATCGCGTGGCAGGAGGCTAGCCGATGTACATCTTTATCGAAGCGCTTCGTTCGGCGATGGCGGCAATCCGCGCGCACCGCATGCGCAGCTTCCTGACTTCGCTGGGCATCATCATCGGCGTGGCGTCGGTGATTACCGTGATCTCGCTGATCCAGGGCTTGTCGCAATCGATCACGCGCCAGTTCGAAGGCCTTGGCGGCAATGCGCTGACGGTGCATGCCAAGAACGATTTCAAGGACGTCATGCGGGGCAAGGTCAATTACCTGCAGTTCGAGGACGTCGAACAGTTGCGCGGGCACGTGGAAGGCATCCGCGAACTGAGTCCGGCATTCATGTTTCCCGGCGGTGAAATCCGCTACGGCAACCAGACTGCGTCCAGCCGCCAGCAATTGGCCGTGACGGCAGCCTTCATGGAAGTGAACGGCAGCTATCCCCGCCTGGGGCGTTTCATCAGCGAGTCCGATAATGCGAGCGCAAGACGGGTGTGCGTGATCGGCGAAAAAATGATCGAGCTGCTGCACCTGCCCGACAATCCGCTGGGTGAGTTCATCCAGTTCTCGGGCGAGTGGTTCAAGATTGTCGGGGTGCTGGAGAAGAAGGGCGAAATCCTCGGCATGTCGCAGGACGACCAGGTGCTGATACCGTTCCGCGCCGGACAAAGCGTCATCGGCAACGCGCGCAAGCCGAGCATGTCGATCACGGTATCGATCGGCGACATCGCCCGCACCGAAGAACTCAAGGCGCGCATTGCCACGGTGATGCGGCAAGCGCACCGCCTGCACGCCGAGCAGAAGGACGATTTTGAAATCCAGTCTTCCGACCAGTTCCTCAAGAGCTTTGAGACGGTGACCACCACGGTCACGCTGGTCATGGGCGGCGTGGTGGGCATCGCGCTGCTGGTGGGCGGGATCGGGATCATGAACATCATGCTGGTTTCGGTCAGCGAACGCACGCGCGAAATCGGGATCTGCAAGGCAATCGGCGCGCGCAGTCGCGACATCCTGATGCAGTTCCTGATCGAAGCGGTGACCTTGTCGATGCTGGGCGGCGCGATCGGCGTGCTGCTTGGCTATGGGCTGGGCCACGCGATCGCCAGCGTTATCCCCGACTTCCCCGGCGCATACGTTCCCTGGTGGGCGGTCGCGTTGTCGGTCATGTTCTCCGCAGGCGTCGGCGTGATCTTCGGCGTGCTGCCCGCCGCCAAAGCCGCCAAGCTCGACCCGATCGAAGCCTTGCGCTACGAATAGGCGGCGATTGCGCCCGCACAAAGTCCACGCTCGCTACATCGCTATCCTTGAACTTGGCGGGTCCGATCCTCGGGTCGGACCCTGGTTTACCGGTTTAAAGGAGCGCAAAATGGTCCGCCCTCTCCGTAACTACCCCGCCGGAAGTTGCCTGCACATGGTTCAGCGCGGTGATAATCGTCGCCCTTGTTTCCACAATGATCAGGAGCGCCAGCGGTACCTGGAACTCATGGAATGTCTTGGTAAGAAATACCGCTGCGACCTGCATGCGTATGTGCTAATGACGAACCACGTCCACATCCTGCTAACTGTTCATGCTCAAAACGCGCAGTCCATGTTCATGAAAGATTTGTCGCAACAGACGGCGCATTGGGTCCATTTGCGCCATGGCAGTACAGGAACGATGTGGGATGGCCGCTACCATTCCTCGCAGATCGACAGCGACGCGTATTTGTTGACATGCCAGCGTTACATTGAACTCAACCCTGTGCGAGCCGGAATGGTGGATTTGCCTGCAGCGTACAAATGGTCCAGTTATCGGCAAACGCAGAGGGTAGGGAGAGTTCTCTTTTAACGCCCCACCCGGTCTTCTTAGGACTGGGAAGTGATGGTGCTGCTCGCAGGCAAGCCTACCGAGCTTTGTTTGACGTACCGCTGGAGGAAAAGGATCTGCAGCGGATTCGGTTTGCGGTGCAGAATGATTTTGCGTTGCGCAAAACCGGGAGATCAGGGTCTGACCCAAGGGTCAGACCCGCTATGCGCGCTCGCGGGTGACGCGGTTGACGCCGGCGACTTTTCGCACGTTGCGGATCAATGCGGCCAAGTGGACGCGGTCTTTCACTTGAATCGTGAAGCGCAGCTGGTGCAGGACGTGCTCCCTATCCTCATCCATGCCGACGAAGGTGATGTTGCCGTCGCTTTCGCCGATTTCGGCGGCCACCCTGGCCAGGATGCCTTTTTCGTTATTGATGATCAGGCGAATCCGGCTGTCGAAGCGGCGGTTGATTTCCGTGCCCCATTTGACTGCGATCCAGCGTTCAGGCTCTTTCTGCTTCGAACGCTTGGCCACCGAACAGTCGCCGGTGTGCACCTGCAGGCCCTGGTCGCGGCGCAGCTGGCCGACGATGTGGTCGCCGGGGATCGGCAGGCAGCATGGCGCCAGCTGCACCGACACGCCTTCGCTGCCGTAGATCGTGACCGGGTCGAGTTCTTTCGGGCTGGTGTGCTCGATCGGCGCGCTGGCCGATTCTCCGCCCAGTAGGCCGAAGATGTGGCGCGCCACCAGCGCGGCCATGCGCTTGCCGATGCCGATGTCGGCATACAGTTCTTCCATCGACTTGGCCGATGATTCGTTCAGCAGGCGTTCCATCAGCGGCGGCGGCAGCTCGCCCGGCACGCTGATGGCGTCCAGCGCTTGCGCCAGCAACTGCTGGCCGAGGCGAATCGATTCCGGCAGGTTGATGGTGCGCAGGTGGTGGCGGATCGCGGAGCGCGCCTTGCCGGTGCGGACGAAGGACAGCCAGGTCGGGCTCGGGCGCGAGTTCGGGTCGGTGACGATCTCCACGATGTCGCCGTTGCGCAGTTCGGTGCGCAGCTGGGCCGCTTCGCCGTTGATGTTGACCGACACCGTGTGGTCGCCGATCCCGGTGTGGATCGAGTAGGCGAAGTCGATCGGCGTGGCGCCGCGGGGCAGGGCGATGATCTTGGACTTTGGCGTGAACACGTAGACCGAATCGGGGAACAGGTCGACCTTGACGTGCTCCAGGAATTCGGCCGAGTCGCCGGTCTGCTGCTGGATGTCGAGCAGCGATTGCAGCCAGGCGTGGGTGCGCTGCTGCATGTCCGAGATGTTCGCGTCGTTGCTCTTGTACAGCCAGTGCGCGGCCACGCCCGATTCGGCGGTGCGGTGCATCTCCTGGGTGCGGATCTGGAATTCCACCGGCGTGCCGTAGGGGCCGATCAGGGTGGTGTGCAGCGACTGGTAGCCGTTCAGCTTGCGGATCGCGATATAGTCCTTGAACTTGCCCGGCATCGGCTTGTACAGCGAATGCAGGGTGCCCAGCGCCACATAGCAATTGGGGAAGCTGTCGACCACCACGCGGAAGCCGTACACGTCCAGCACCTGCGAGAACGACAGGTGCTTGGAGCGCATCTTCTTGTAGATGCCGTAAAGGGTCTTCTCGCGGCCATAGACTTCGGCCTCGATGCCGGCCATGGACAGCGTGTTCTTCACCGCGTCGAGGATCTTTGATACCACTTCGCGCCGGTTGCCGCGTGCCGCTTTCACGGCCTTGGCCAGCACGTGGTAGCGCACCGGGTACAGGTGGGAGAAGGAAAGGTCCTGCAGTTCGCGGTAGATGTTGTTCAGGCCAAGGCGGTGCGCGATCGGCACGTAGACTTCCATCGTCTCGGCGGCGATGCGGCGCTTCTTGGCCGGGATCATCACTTCCAGCGTGCGCATATTGTGCAGGCGGTCGGCCAGCTTGATCAGGATCACGCGCACGTCCGAGGCCATGGCCAGCAGCATCTTGCGGAAGTTCTCCGCCTGCGCTTCGATCTGGCTCTGGAACTCGATTTTTTCCAGCTTGGACAAGCCGTCCACCAGGTGCGCCACCGGCGCGCCAAAGCGTTCGATCAGCTCGTCCTTCTTGACGTCCTGGTCTTCCATCACGTCGTGCAGCAGCGCGGCCATGATGGCTTGCGCGTCCAGCTTCCACTCGGTGCAGATCTCGGCCACCGCGATCGGGTGCGAGATGTACGGCTCACCCGACTTGCGTACCTGGCCCAGGTGCATCTCATCCGAGAAACGATAGGCTTCCTTGACCTTTTTCAGGTCGGCCTCGTTCATGTACTCGGCCAGTTTTTCGGTCAGGTGAGTGATGGTCGCAACGCCCGTGGCCATGGTTGGCGCAGCCAGCGGCGAGCTGGAAATCGCTTGTGCAGAAACGTCAACGCCCGGCTGTTGCTTAGCCGGGCGCCGTGCCCGCCGTGCGGGCTGTTCGCTGATGTTGGGATCGGCGGAAGTCAGGTTCATATCGGGAACAAGAAGGTTCCCAGCTTACATAGGGACCTTTTTCAGCATTTCCAGGCCTACCTTGCCGGCGGCGATTTCACGCAGGGCGACGACGGTTGGCTTGTCCTTGGCTTCGACCTTCGGGGTGTGGCCTTGCAGCAGCTGGCGTGCGCGGTAGGTGGCTGCCAGGGTCAGCTGGAAGCGGTTAGGGACATTCTTCAGGCAATCTTCAATAGTAATACGGGCCATGCTTAACTCCTGGGTAAATTCGATACTGAATGCGTCGGTGATTATTCTGCGTGGTCGGCGTGGATGCCCAGTTCGGACATCAACTTGGCATTGCGGGCGGCTTGTTGCGCAAACCGGCAACGGGCCGATCGGACGATCGCGCTTAGCTCCGACAAGGCGACCGGGAACTCTTCATTGATAATAACATACTCAAACTCGGGCGCGTGGGCGATTTCGCCGCCCGCAGCCAGCAGGCGGCGGTTGATCACGTGGACCTCGTCCTGGCCGCGTTTGTGCAGGCGTTCTTCCAGCGCCGCGAACGATGGCGGCAGGATGAAGATGCCGGCCGCTTGCGGGAACTGCTTCTTGACCTGGCGCGCGCCCTGCCAATCGATCTCCAGCAGGATGTCGGTGCCGGCCTTCATCTGCTCTTCCACGAAGATGCGCGAGGTGCCGTAGTAATTGCCGTGCACCTCGGCCCACTCCAGGAATTCGCCTTCGGCAGCGCGCTTTCGGAAGTCTTCCGCGCTGGTGAAGAAATATTCGCGGCCATGCTGCTCGCCCGGACGCGGCTGGCGCGTGGTGGTCGAGATCGACAGCTTGATGGCCGGTTCCTGTGCCAGCAGGGCATTGACCAGCGTAGATTTACCGGCGCCGGATGGCGCTGCAACCATGAACAGGCTGCCGGAAAAATGTTGGCTCATTTGCAATTCTCAAAAGCTAGGCTGTCGCCCAAAGAGGTATTTTACCAAGGAGCAAGCAGAGTTGAAACCGGGTGCGCACGCAGTGCTTGACACTGGACCGACCGGTCTATAGAGTAAACCGCATGAACGCCCAACTGACCACCCGCGAGCGCCTGATCAACGCCATGATCACCACGCTGCAACATCGCGGCCTGCATGGCGCCGGCCTGAGCGAGATCCTGGCCACGGCCAAGGCGCCGAAAGGCGTGATGTACCACCATTTCCCCGGCGGCAAAGACCAGTTGGCCGTGGCAGCGATCGAAGCCACCTTCAGCTTCCTGCTCTACAAGCTCGACTCTTACATGGAGCGCGAAACTGACGTGCTGGCGGCGCTGCAAGCGTGGATCCTGCGCGCGCTGCGTGGCCTGGACGACAGCGAGTTCGAACTGGGCTGCCCGCTGGCCGCCGTGGCACTCGAGTCCACTGCCGACGACGTCGAAATCCGCGACGCGCTGAAAACCGGCTTCGCCAATCTGCGTGGCCGAATGGCCGATGCCCTGGCGCAGGCGGGCCACGAACGCCAGCGTGCCGAGGGCATCGCCGCCCTGATCCTTGCCGCCTACGAAGGCGGTCTGCTGCAAGCCCGCGTGGCGGGCGACACTGCGCCGATGGTGCAGACCATGGACGCGCTGATGCCAATGCTGAAAGTGGAGAAAAAAATATGAGCCATATGCCTGCCGCCGCCTTGCTCCTGGCGGAAAAACTGGAACTGCGCGCGGCCGACGGCTATCCCTTGTCCGCCATGCGCTACCGCGCCCGCGGCCCTGAGAAGGCGCGCTTGCTGCTGGCCGGCGCCACCGGCGTGCCGCAGGGCTTCTACCGCCGCTTCGCCGAATTCGCGGCTGGGCAAGGCTACACGGTGCTGACTTTCGACTACCGCGGCGTAGGCGGCTCGGCGCCGAAATCCTTGCGCGGCTTCGAGGCCAGCTTCCTGGACTGGGCGCGGCTCGATTTGAATGCCGTGATCGAATTCTTTGCGCCTGCGGACAGCACGCCGCTGTACATGGTTGGCCACTCGTACGGCGGCCATGCACTGGGCCTGGTACCGAACCATGAAAAAATTGCCGGCGTCTACCTGTTTGGCGTCGGCGCTGGCTGGCATGGCTGGATGCCGCGCATGGAACGCCTGCGCGTGCTGGCGATGTGGCATGTGGTCGGTCCGCTCGTCACGCGCTGGAAAGGCCGCCTGGCCTGGAGCAAGCTTGGCATGGGCGAGGATTTGCCGATGGGCGTGTATCGCCAGTGGAAGCACTGGTGCAAATTCCCGCGCTACTTCCTCGATGACCCCCAAGTGCCGGAAATCGCGGACGGTTTTGCCAAGGTGCGCACGCCTATCCTCGCGTTGAATGCAACCGACGACCTGTGGGCGCCGCCGCTCTCGCGCGATGCGCTGATGTCCGGCTACCGCAACGCGCCGTGGCATGGTGTAGATATCGACCCGGCCGCCGCTGGGCTGGGCAAACTGGGACATATGGGCTACTTCCGCCAGCACGCCGAGCCTTTGTGGGCGCGCACGCTGGAGTGGTTCGATGGTCTTGGGCGTTAACGCTTCGCGCCCAACACGCGCAATAATTCCTGTGCGGCGGCCGGTGCGCGCTCTTTGGCGCCGTTGATGAAGTAGACGAAGGCGTCGCGCTTGCCGCCGCCGGTCCATTCCTGCGCCTGTGCGGCCCACTTCTTCAATGCAGGCATGGTGTAGCCGGTAATGATGCCGCTTTGCGCATCCATCAGCCGCGCGTAGACGAAGTCGCCGGTCACCTCCGTAAAGTTGGGGAATTTCGGCGAATCCGTGATGACCGTCGCGACCTTGTGCTTGTGCGCCAGCTTCAGGTACTCAGGGCACATGAAGCTGTCATGCCGCGCATCCAGCACATGCTGCAGTTTGCGCTTGCCCAGCTTCTTGGGTAGCAGCTTGAAAAAAGCCTCCAGGTCGTCCGGGTCGAAGCGCTTCGTGGCTGCCAGTTGCCACAGGATAGGACCCAGTTTGTCGCCCAGCTCGGCCAGGCCGCTATCCATGAAGCGCTCGATCGACTCTCCCGCCTCGCCCAGCACCTTGCGGTTGGTGGCGTAGCGCGAAGCCTTCACCGCAAACACGAAATCGTCCGGCGTGCGCTCGGCCCAGCCGGCAAAGTGCTCCGGCTTGGCGTTACGGTAGAAGGTGCCGTTGATCTCGATGCTGGTCAGCACGCTGCTCGCATATTCCAGCGCGCGCTTGAGCGGCACCTCGGGAGGGTAGAAGGTTTCTCGCCAGGGAGCGAAGTCCCAGCCGCCTATGCCAACGCGGATGTTCATGTCGATTTTCCGTAGTAGAGTTTCGAACACACTTCAAGGAGGATGCCAGAAATGCGTATATCCCGCCTGTTCGTTTCGCTGCTCGCCGCTGGATTGATGGGAGGCGCCGCCGCGCAATCGCTGTCACCTGAAGAGGAACGCATCGTCGCCCTGGTCAAGGCCAATTCGGGCCAGGCGCTGGTGCTGCTAGAGAAAGCGGTCAACATCAACAGCGGCACCATGAATCACAACGGGGTGCGCGAAGTGGGCAAAGTGTTCCGTGCCGAACTGGATCAGCTGGGATTCAAGACCCAATGGATCGACATGCCGAAAAAGATGCAGCGCGCCGGCCACCTGGTCGCCACGCGCGAAGGCAAGCAAGGCAAGCGGGTACTGATGATTGGTCACCTGGACACCGTGTTCGAAGCGAATTCTCCGATGCAGAAGTGGCAGCGCCAGGGCGAACGCGCCAGCGGCCAGGGCGTCAATGACATGAAGGGCGGCGACGTCATCATCATCGAAGCGCTGCGCGCACTGCATGCGGCGGGAGCGCTGGATAACACCACGATCAGCGTGATCTTCACCGGAGACGAGGAAAATGCCGGCGACCCGAAAGAAGTATCGCGGCGCGAGATGATCAACCTGGCCAAGCGCAGCGACGTCGCGCTAGCGTTTGAAGCCACCGAGCTCGATAAAAACGGCAAGGCCACCGGTACCGTCGGCCGCCGCTCCTCGACGTCATGGAAGTTGGAGGTGACGGGCAAGCAAGGCCATTCCTCCGGCATCTTCAACGCCCATGCCGGTTACGGCGCAGTGTACGAAACCGCCCGCATCCTGGACGCCTTCCGCCAGCAACTGCAGGAACCGAACCTGACCTTCAGCCCCGGCCTGATCCTGGGGGGCACCGAAGTGACGTACGAAGGCGCGGCGGCCAAGGGCACGGCCTTCGGCAAATCGAATGTGATCGCCAAAAGCGCGCTGGTGAAAGGCGACCTGCGCTTCCTGACGCCGGAACAGGGCGAGCAAGCGCGAACCCGCATGCGCTCAATCGTAGCGCAAAGCCTGCCCGGCACCAGTGCCGAGATCCGCTTCGAAGACGGTTACCCGCCAATGGCGCCAACCGAGGGCAACCTGAAAGTGCTGGAAATGTATTCGAAAGCCAGCGCCGACGCCGGCCTCGGCCCGATCGCCGCATTGCCTCCTGGCCTGCGCGGCGCCGGCGACGTGCAATTCGTGGCGCCGCATGTGGACAGCCTGGATGGCCTCGGCGCGACCGGCAAAGGCGCCCACGCGCCGGGAGAAGACCTCGATGTCCGCTCAATCGAGTACGGAGCGATCCGGACCGCGGTTCTGCTGTACCGCCTCACAAGATAAAAGTCGGGGTCAGGTCTGGCAATCGGACATTCAGGCCTGGGCCCGGCACCGGCTTTGGATCAGCAGCCGCCCTTGCAAGAACCAGAAGCAGGCAACCGGTAACAGCATGAGGCCGCCACCCAGGAAGTCCTGGGCAGTCAACGTGGCAGAAGGTTCATAGCCGCGCAGGCAATTGTTATTCGCGCAGATGAAGATGAATTCGACGATAAACAGCGGGATAGGGGCGATGTAGAGCAGGGCGTGGCTCAGGCTGCGCCGGAAGGCCAGCCACTTGGCGGTGATGCCAAAGTAGGCAAGGCTGGCGAGCAAAGCTGCTGCGCCAGCGTTGAAGTGGATCTTGAAAAGCAGAGCGAAAGCGTCGCCCACCGGCCTACTCCAGGTTCTGGACCTGTTCGCGCATCTGCTCGATCAGCAGCTTCAGTTCCATCGAGGCGTCGGCCAGTTCCTTGACCGAGGCTTTGGCGCCGAGGGTGTTCGCTTCGCGGTTCAATTCCTGCATCATGAAGTCCAGGCGCTTGCCGACCTGGCCACCCTTTTTCAGGATGTGGCGGGTTTCGCTGAGGTGGGCCGACAGGCGGCCCAGTTCTTCGGCCACATCGATGCGGATGCCATACAGGATCACTTCCTGGCGAATACGCTCCATCGCGTCCTGGCGCGACATGGCAGTATTCGATCCCTGGCAAGCCAAACCGAGCGCCTCCTGCATGCGTTCCACGGCTTTTTGTTGGAATTGTGCAACTACCTGAGGAATGAGTGGGGTAATTCGTTTAACGATGGCTTCCATCGCGTCGATGCGCGAAACCAGCATCGCTTCCAGCGCCGCGCCTTCGCGCTGGCGGCTCTGGACGAAGGCTTCCACAGTCCTGGTCATCAGGGCCGAAACGTCGGCCTGCAGCGATTCCTGGCCGATTTGTGCTTCTTCGACAACACCAGGCCAGCGAAGTAGTTCGGCAACACTCATCTGTGCCGCGCCGCTGAAATGCTGGCTGACTTCGCCTTGCAGGCGCGCCAGTTCATTGAGCAGGATTACATTCAAGGCTTGGGTGCCGGCGGCAGCGGCTTTGCGGCCAAAGCTCAGCCGCAGCTCTACTTTGCCGCGGGTAATGGCGCCCATGATGGCGGATCGCAAATCGGGTTCGAGCGCGCGCAAGTCGTCGTTGATGCGGAATTGAAGGTCAAGGAAGCGCGAATTGACGCTCTTGATCTCAATTGTCAGCGTGCCCGCCGCGCTTTCGCTGGTGGCCACGGCGTAGCCAGTCATGCTGGAAATGCTCAAAGGATATCCCCGATTTTGTCTTTGTCTTTACAATATATTGCTTTGTCCCACACAATCCCGGTTAGTTGAAGCGAGGAAACTTATGGCAGCTCAGAACAACGCTCCATTACCGGATGGTCTGGAAATTGCTGGATACCGCATTGTAAAGAAAATTGCGTCAGGCGGGTTCAGTATTGTGTACCTGGCCTACGACGCAGAAGGTAATGCGGTAGCAATAAAAGAATATTTACCAAGCAGTCTTGCATTGCGTCAAGAGGGCGAGATGGTGCCTGTGGTCACAAAAGCGAACCTGCCGGTCTTCAGGATCGGACTGAAGTGCTTTTTTGAGGAGGGCCGTGCCTTGGCAAAGATTTCACACCCGAATGTTGTAAGGGTGTTGAATTTCTTCCGTGCCAACGAAACTGTCTATATGGTAATGGCTTACGAGTCGGGCCATTCCCTGCAGGACCACATCCAGCGCCAACGCAGCAGGGGACGCAATTGCAGCGAGGCCTTCGTGCGCCAGATTTTCACGCAGGTGCTGAAGGGGTTGCGCGAAGTGCATACCAACAAGCTGCTGCACCTGGACCTGAAGCCGGCCAATATTTACCTGCGCACGGACGGTACGCCCATGTTGCTGGACTTTGGCGCGGCGCGCCAGACCGTCAATACCGACAGCCCGAAGCTGATGCCGATGTACACCCCCGGCTTCGCACCGCCCGAGCTGTACTCCAAGACCGAGGCGCTTGGCCCATGGACCGACGTCTATTCGATTGGCGCCTCGATGTTCGCCTGCATGCTTGGCCAACCGCCGCAGCCGGCCGACCAGCGCCGCAAGGAAGACAAGATGGAACCGCACTTCCAGAAGCTGGAAATCCTCTATTCGCCAGAGCTGGTGAAGCTGGTACGATGGACTTTGCTTATCGATCCGCTGGCCCGGCCGCAAAGCCTGTTCGAACTGCAGAAACTGCTGGCGCAGGCGCCGGCACCGAAAGAACCGCCGCCTCCGCCGGGGGCATTAGAAAAACTGGGCAAGCTGGCAGGCAAGCTCGGATTCGGCCGCAAAAAGGATGCGGCCCCGCGCCAACAATAAGGAGCCCATGCCATGCAATTCGCCGTTTACCAGGAAACGCATATCGGGGGCCGCAAGGTTAACCAGGACCGGATGGGCTACAGCTTCACGCGCGATGCGTTGTTGCTGGTGCTCGCCGATGGCATGGGAGGCCATGCGCGGGGTGAAATCGCCGCCTCGATCGCTACCCGCACTATTTCCCAGATGTTCCAGCAGCAGGCCACGCCTTACGTGAAGGGGGCAGAGCGCTTCCTCGAAGAGGCTCTGGCAACTGCGCACAATGACATCCATACGTACACGATGACTCACAACATGCCGGAGTCGCCGCGTACAACCATCGTGGCCTGCCTGGTGCAGCACAATACCGCCGTGTGGGCACATTGCGGCGATTCGCGCCTGTACTGGGTGCGCAATGGCCAGGTGCACGGCCGCACGCGCGACCACTCGCATGTCGAGAACATGATCGAGAAGGGCCTGATCCCGGCGTCGGCCCGCAATACCCACCCGGACCGCAACAAGCTGTATGCCTGCCTTGGCGCGGGCAGCGCGCCGCGCATCGAGATATCCGGCCGCGCCAACCTGCTGCCGGGCGATACGCTGATGCTGTGCTCCGATGGCCTGTGGTCGATGTGCACCGATGAAGAGCTGGTGCAGATGCTGACTACCCAGACCGTGGTGCGGGCGGTGCCTGACATGCTGGCGACCGCGCTGCGCCGTGCCGGCGATACCAGCGACAATGTGACGGCGCTGGCCATCATGTGGCAGGGCGCGCTGGTGGCCGATGGCACGCCGACCACCCACGGCGGGTCGACCGTGATTTCGACCGAGCAGTTGCCGGACGATGTGGTCAGCACCACCATCCACGGCGCCAAGACCGAAGTCGACGTGTTCGATGATGACGAAATTGAAAAGGCGATCGCCGAAATCCGCGGCGCCATCGAAAAATCTACCCAGTTACTGAAATAGGAATTCCATGAGCACTGTGAACCGCCCGAGCGGCCGCGCCGTCGATGCGCTGCGCAACATCCGCATCACCCGCGACTATACCAAGCACGCCGAAGGTTCGGTGCTGATCGAATGCGGCGACACCAAGGTGATTTGCACGGCCAGCATCGAAGAACGCGTGCCCGGCTTCCTGAAAGGCAAGGGCCAGGGCTGGATGACGGCAGAATACGGCATGCTGCCGCGCTCGACCCATTCACGCATGGACCGCGAGGCGGCAAAAGGCAAGCAAAGCGGCCGCACCCAGGAGATCCAGCGCCTGATCGGCCGTTCGCTGCGCGCTGCCTTTGACCTGGAGGCCTTCGGAGAGCGCACCCTGCAACTGGACTGCGACGTGATCCAGGCTGACGGCGGCACCCGTACCGCATCGATCACCGGCGCCATGGTGGCGGCTTATGACGCCTTCTCCAAACTGAAGGCACGGGGCATGATCGAAACCATCCCGGTCAAGCATTTCGTGGCCGCAATCTCGGTTGGCGTGTACCAGGGTGTTCCTGTGCTGGACCTGGACTACCTGGAAGATTCGGACTGCGACACCGACATGAACGTGATCATGACCGATGCCGGCGCCTTCGTGGAAGTGCAGGGCACAGCGGAAGGCGCAGCCTTCGACCGCGCGGCCATGAACCGCCTGCTGGACCTGGCCGAAGGCGGCATCCGCGACCTGGTCAAGCTGCAAAAGCAGGCGCTCGGCCTGTAATCGCAAGTGGTTTACAATGTCGGCTCTCTCTTACGAGCCGACATTCATGACACAACGCATCGTTCTCGCTTCGAACAACAAGGGCAAGCTCAAGGAATTCAACGAGCTGCTCTCGACCATTGGTTTCTCCGTCCATCCGCAAGGCGAATTCGACGTGCCGGAAGCCGATGAGCCTTTCCACACTTTTGTCGAAAATGCATTGGCCAAGGCGCGCCATGCGGCCCGCTTGACCGGCTTGCCGGCTCTGGCCGACGATTCCGGCGTGTGCGTCAATGCCTTGGGCGGTGCGCCTGGCGTTTATTCCGCGCGTTATGCAGGCGAGCCGAAATCGGATGCGCGCAACAGCGAAAAACTGATCGCCGACCTGGCGGCACATGCCGACAAATCGGCCTACTATTACTGCGTGCTTGTCTTCGTGCGCCATGCGGATGATCCGCAGCCGGTGATTGCCGATGGACGCTGGGAAGGCGTGATTTCGCCCGAAGCACGCGGTGAAGGCGGCTTTGGCTACGATCCGTACTTCCTGATCCCATCGCTGGGCAAGCACGTGGCCGAGCTCGCACCGGAAGAGAAGAACCGCCTGTCGCACCGCGGCCAGGCCCTGCGTGCCCTGGTAGAGAAGCTGAAGAAATGATTCCGATTAAGCCGGTCGGCAATGCCGTACCAAGCCGCACCATCGACAGCGCCGCCGGCGTCGCTGCAGCCTACCTGCGTCCAGGCGCGCTGAACCTGCAGGCTTTGCCGCCGCTGTCGCTGTACATCCACTGGCCGTGGTGCGTACGCAAGTGCCCGTATTGCGACTTCAACTCGCACGAGGCGAAGGGCGACGTACCGGAGAAGGAATACCTGGACGCGCTGCGGCGCGACCTCGAAATGTCGCTGCCCCTGATCTGGGGGCGCAAGATTTACACCATCTTCATCGGCGGCGGCACGCCGAGCCTGATGTCGGCAGCCGGCATGGATCGCCTGATGTCGGACCTGCGCAGCCTGCTGCCGCTCGATGGCGCATGCGAAATCACGATGGAGGCCAATCCCGGCACCTTCGAGGCCGAAAAATTCCGCTCCTACCGCGACAGCGGCGTCAATCGACTGTCGATCGGCATTCAGAGCTTCAACGGTGAACACCTGAAGGCGCTGGGCCGCATCCACGATGACGGCGAAGCAAAGCGCGCAGTGGAAATCGCACTGGCGAACTTCGACAACTTCAACCTTGACCTGATGTACGCGCTGCCGAACCAGACGCTGGAACAGGCGCACCAGGATATCAAGACCGCAATCGGCTTCAAGCCGCCGCACCTGTCGCTGTACCACCTGACGATGGAACCGAACACGCTGTTCGCCAAATATCCTCCGCAGCTGCCGGACGACGACCTGAGCGCCGACATGCAGGACATGATCGCCGAGCTGACCACCGCGAACGGATATGGCCACTACGAAGTATCGGCCTACGCCCAGCCGGGCCACCAGGCGCGCCACAACCTGAATTACTGGCAGTTTGGCGATTACCTCGGCATCGGCGCCGGCGCCCACTCCAAGCTGTCTTTCCCGCATCGCGTACTGCGCCAGGCGCGCTATAAACAACCTAAGTCCTACATGGATGCGCTGGCTGCCGGCAATCCGGTGCAGGAAGAGCGCGAACTGTCGCGTGACGAAATGGGATTCGAGTTCATGCTGAACGCCCTGCGCTTGCAAGGCGGCTTCGCGCCGAACCTGTTCGCCGAACGCACCGGTGTGGCGCTCAACACGATCGAGAAGCAGCTTAACGAGGCCGAAGCCAAGGGCCTACTGTACCGAGATCATATGCTGATCAAGCCCACCGAATTGGGCCAGCGCTTCCTTAACGACCTACAGCAGATGTTCTTGTAACAGACAGCCTGAGCGCTGATGTCGCAGGCAGAATCCGGCCAAGAGCCGACCTACGCGCGCATTTGAGGAAGAAGAATGACGGAAGAAGAGTGCTTGAGGATTGCTGAAGCGTATTTGTCGTCGTATACCATTGAGCATACGCGGCCTAGCCGAATTCAGAGAAAAGAAAATGCGCGATGGGAAGCAGCTTTTCTCATTCCAAAGGCAAGCGACCCTTCTGTTGCCGCGATTGATCCTCCTGACGTGCGGGTATGGTTAACGCTTCAGAATGGCGAAGTCGAATGGATTCACCAAATGTAAGCGGCAGCAATGTGGCCGGAAAATCGGCCACTACCAGGCATTCGAATGTGAAAGGCGGCAATGAAATTGGAGCATGAAAACGAGTTCAACGAACTGCTGAAGTACGTCGATTTCTTTGCGACTGCCGTTTGGCGAATTGACCCAGCTTCCGAAGTCCACCCGTCAAATGTGATTGAAGAAAGTGTCAAGAAATTCGGCAAGTCAAAAGCGCTGCTCATAGGCTTGCGCCAGGCAGCAAACGATACCGTCGAAGAATCCCGTCGTTGGAACTCTGAGATACGAACAAATGTCGATGAAAAATTCAGGGCTGCCGGCGTAGTTACTGTGTCAGAGATAACCCGCCGGTATGCTTCAAGCTACAAGCGCATCGTCAGTCGCGGCTTTATCAAGAATGAGACAGAATATTATGTCATCAATGCGATTTTGATAGACCAAAGTAACTCTATTTCAGATGTCGAAAGAGCGAGTCTCCAGCGGCTTACTGACGCATATGAAGGTGCTTGATTTCCGCAGCCAAAACCGGACATCTCCGTTTTTTTAAAGGTATGAATCGATGCGTCAAATTTTGTCTGCCGGCCTTCTTGCGCTCACAGCTTTGTCAGCCAGGTCCGCTGAAACCTTAGAGACCGACACCTATCGCTTGGAAATGAAAGGCGATTGGAAAAAGAAGCCTGCCAATGATGCTGAGCAATTCACGCTCGTATCACGTATGAAGGGCATAAGCTTGACTATCTCAACCATGAAGTTGAAGGAGACGGTAGTTGACCTTGAGCGAATGACGAGAAAACTTCAAGAAAGTCGTTTGAGCGGCGAAGAATCTGCTGGCAAGAAGTTCAACCGGAAAATTGTAATCGCGGAGCCCCTTATTACAAAGGCGGACCGTGGATGGCACCTACAATACTTTGGCAATGACAACACCGGCCGCAAGTTCAGATATTACGGCATCGTTGTCCCGGGGAAGTTGATGAGCATCTACGCCGAGTCTTCGAGTGCAAATCTCGAACAATTGGAGGAAGTGCTGCAAGAGATTTTCAAGGGCCTTCAGTTCTGACCATAGAGCCCGCACGTTCTTATTGGACAGAAAACGAATGGGGGGAACTTAGTTCCACTTAATAGCAGATGCATCATCCAAATGAACGAGTACAATCGGCCAAAAGCCGCCTGTCATTTTTTATTAAGGGACGTCAGCGTTGATGGGTGCCACTAACTTGGCTGGGCGATTTCTGAAAGTGAACCACGCTGGAGAGCACGGTGCCGTTAATATCTACGCAGGGCAGATTTTCATGGCGCGACTAACCGCACGATCCATGGTCGCTGAGCTCATTGAATTCAAGTCACATGAAGAGCGACACCGAGCCATATTCTGGTCGGAACTTCAGCGACGAAATCGTCCGCGCTGCAAGAGCTATTGGCTCTGTGGAATGGGCGGCTTCATTCTTGGTTTGGTAACAGGGGCGTTTGGGCGTCGCGCTATTGCGGCGACTACAGTAGCAGTAGAGCGCGTGGTTCTTCGCCATCTTGAGCAGCAGCTTGCGTTATTGTCGGATAAGGACGAAATGGCATCCCAAGCAATTGCTTCGATCGTTACTGAGGAGCGGCAGCATCACGATCAATCGGCCACCCATATTGCACTTGATCGGTTCTGGTCGAGAATTTTGTCGCCTATAGTGTCCGCCGCTACGGAGGCAGTCATTTGGATTGGCATGCGGGCATGAAGCCCAACCAGGTTGGGCGCAAGTCGGCCAAATGCGGACTGCCAGGCTGCGTAGCCGCCCATGCTATATTGCTAATTTGCGAAATATGACTGGTTAGAAGCTTGTATGGCTCGTAGGCGCGAACTTAAGAACATTGCTTCTGGATTGCTGTGTTCCTTCATTAGCCGTAACAATGACGTTGGTGGGTATTGGGGAATTGGGAAGCTATGCTTACTTGCGCAAGATAGTGCAACAACAGGCGTGGAAATTGACCTTCTTTCCAAGACTGTGCTTCCAGAATCCACAGAATTTTCCAAGCTGCTGCAAGGCTATAATTCGTTCTTGCAAAGGCATCTTGCTGCTCGAAATATTCCTGACTGCTGGATTGCATCGGCAATTGTCGAACTCGATTTCAACCCGAAAGAACAACCCGAAAAGCAGGTCCCGATCATCACGTGGGGAAAACTATTCAAGCTCTCGGTAACAATTCTGGACGATAGGAGCAGGAAGCATACAGTTTCGACCTACAGTTATTGCGCTCCACATAATTCGAGGAAAGAACATCAAAGTGTTGGCCTCCGCTACTAACCACGCGCCTTTACTCGACACTCATGCCGTGGGCAGAGCCCGGCCAACAACAGACATTTCTATCATGCGGATCCGCTCTATACGCCAACGTAAGAAACTACACAAAAACTGGTTGATCGACATCCTCGCGGATGCAAGTCAGAGTCGTTTCTGGCGCCAGCGACTTTTCTCCTCCCACCCTGGAGAGATCCACACCATTGATCGGGATAATTGCCAAGAGCTACCCGAGTATCTGTGCTCAGTGATTCAGCGTTACGAGCTGCGCTATTCCGTTTATGTAGCTGCGGCGTCGGAAGGGCCAATGTGGCTAACTGAAGGTGGTTTGTTGCTCTTCAAGTTTTGGGCGAGCGAATTTCCGACCGTTCATGATTTTAGTGGCAACAACCCTAACGTTTTGGGTACCTTGCGGCCAGTAGCGGACTGTAAATCTAGACAAGAATCAGATAAGAAATCATGACAGGCAGAGTTCATGAATATTGATCGCCATTCTCGCAACCAGCTGGCCGAGGCCATTCGGGCCCTAGCTTCTGGATTGATCACGAACGATGAGTTTGAGCGAAAACGCATGCCGCACAACATGAGTGATCCGGCAGTAAATGAAGTCTTCTCTAGTGGGGCCTGGTGCCTATATTCGGACTTGAAAGCGTATCGTCTAACAGGGAAGCAAAAACTGGATGGTCCAACTAGGAAGGAAATTGCGCGGTGGGTTCTTTTCTTGAAAACTGACTTGCCTTACGAGTGGCCGGTTCCAACCTTCCAAGAGTCATTTTTTCGCTTCTTTGGCAACTTGTTTACCTTTGGAAGATTCAATCGACGATATCAAAACGAGATTGCGCTCCTGGGAGATACTGAGGTTTGGCCATTTTTGCGGAGAAGTGATTTTGAAGCGGCACTTCGAGATCCCAAATACCTAAATGCGATCTAAAACTCGTTCAACGCGGACGCGCTGAAGCGCACCGGTTAATCCAACGTTGACCGTCCGCTTTGTAGAGCGACAAAGGTCCGCAAAGGGGCGGAAGCCGTCGGTGGCTTGGTACGCTGTACCAGGCCACCCTCGGACTCGGCCAATTCCGCTAGCGCCTCAGAACTCTTCCCATTCATCGTTGGTCGCTGCCGGGGCGCGACGTTCGGTTTTGCTGCGGCGATCTGAGGGGCGATCTGCTGTGGGGTTTGCATTTTTTCCGGCTGCGCGGGCGGTTGCGCGCGGCGCGGAGCGCTGATCAGGGGCAACGAGGCGCTTCGTGCTTGCAGCAGGTGCTACGGAGGATGCAGCATTACCATTTTCTGCGCCGTATTCGACCACGCGGGCGGCAGGGCGGGGCTTGGCGCTCCAGCGAGCCACTGCCTCGGTGCCAAGTCTGAACGAGGCGGCGACCTGTGCCAGCTGGGCAGCCTGCTCCTGCATGCTGGCGGCTGCGGCTGCGGCTTCTTCCACCAGCGCGGCATTCTGCTGCGTCACCTGGTCCATCTGGCCGATGGCTTGGTTCACTTCGTCGATGCCGACGCTTTGCTCGCGGCTGGCGGAAGTAATCTCGCCCATGATGTCGGTGACGCGGCGCACGCTGGTCACGACATCGCCCATGGTGGTACCAGCCTGCTGGACCAGCGACGTGCCGGCGTTTACCTGCGCCACCGAGTTGTCAATCAGTTCCTTGATCTCTTTTGCGGCCGCGGCCGAGCGTTGTGCCAGGTTGCGCACCTCGGAGGCGACCACGGCGAAGCCGCGGCCTTGCTCGCCGGCGCGGGCTGCTTCGACGGCGGCGTTCAGGGCGAGGATGTTGGTCTGGAAGGCGATGCCGTCGATCGTGCCGATGATGTCAACGATCTTGCGCGAAGAAGCGTCGATGGAGCCCATGGTTTCCACCACCTGGCCAACAATCTCGCCGCCGCGTGCCGCCACGTCAGATGCCGCTTGCGCGAGCTGGTTGGCTTGATTGGCGTTGTCGGCATTCTGGCGCACGGTGGAAGTCAGCTCTTCCATCGAAGAAGCGGTTTCTTCCAGCGAGCTGGCTTGCTGTTCGGTGCGCGAGGAAAGGTCCAGGTTGCCTTCTGCGATTTCGCTGGAGGCGGTGGCGATGGCGGTGGTGCCGGTTTGCACCTGGCTCACCACGCGGCGCAGCGCGTCGTTCATGCCGCGCAGGGCTTTCATCAGGTCGCCGATTTCATCGCGTGCCGTCTGTTCCTCGAATTGCGTGGTCAGGTCGCCCTCGGCCACGGTGTTGGCGATGCCAAGCGCGGAGTTCAGGGGAACAGTGATGCTGCGCGAGATGACCCAGGCCGCCCAGCCGCCAAAGGCCAGAAGCAGGACGCCAAGGGTCAGCATCAGGCGATTGCTGCGAGCGTTGGCTTCATTGATCCTGGCCGCCGTGGCGTCGATGGATTTGCGCTGCTGCGCCAGCAGTTCGTTGACCTTTTCCTGGTAGGCCTTGGCGGCAGGTTCGAACACCTCCCGGTACAGGCGCTCGCCTTCCGCCGCATCGCCGGCCTTCTTGGCGTTCATTACCTGGTTCTTCGCGTCCTGGTATTTGTTGCGGATGGCGACTGCGTCCTGGTAGATCTTGCGTTCCTCGTCCGTCTCCAGCAAGCCCTCGACAGACTTCAACAGCTCGGCGCCGCGCTTGGCGCTGTCGGCAATCACGGTAGCGAAGGTGGTCGACAGTTCGGCATCGCTGCTGCGCGCGATCAGTTGTGTGCGTGCGATGGCCGAGTAGATCAGCACATACCAGTCCGATACGATGCGTTCCTTGGCCAGCGGGCGTTCCATCATGGCGCGCGTGGCGTTGGCAGTGTCGTTGGAGTGGTACAGGGCGTAGCCGGTGCCGATGGCCGACAGCAGCAGGACGATGCCGAAGCCTGCCGCGAGGCGGGACCCGATGCGGAGCTGGGACAGGAATTGCATACAAACCTCCGGTAGGTTAGGGCACTAGTATGCACCTAATAGTTGCGTGGTAGATATCCCGTTGCAAGGCTGCAACAGCAAGTAAGGGGCGTTTAGAACTGCTGGGCTAAACGGAGGTCGGGTTTCTCAGCCCACTGCGCCAGCGCGTCGGCCATGCGCTGGCTTTCGCCGATGGCGCAGGTCCAGTCGCGGATGCGGGCAGCGTGGTCCTGGCCGTAGTGCTTGAAGTCCGTGCGGTCGGGCAGTTTGCGGTTCGGCAGGCGCGCCACGAAGGAGGGCGAAGGCGAAACCAGGATCACGTTTTCCAGCGCGCTGTCGCGGGCGCGGCGCCATGGCATCGATTTATCGAGCCAGCCCGGCACGATATGGTCGGTGAAGTGCGGGTAGAGTACCAGCCCTTCATCGCGCTGGTAGGGCAGGTGCAGGTGGTAGTCGATCAGGCCGCCGTCCCAATAGTCGCCGGGCGGTGCGCCTTGAATGTCGCTGACCGCTTGCAGTACCAGCGGGATCGAGCCGGAGGCGAGCAGGGCGGAATGCAGGTTCTGTTCCGACAGGCCGACGTAATGCGAGGCGAAAGCATCGAAGCTGGTGCGCAGCCAGGCCGCATCGTCGCGAGTATCGTGGAAGACCACGCGTTCCATGGCGCCGGCCAGGCGGCTGCGTGAGACTGC
Source organism: Pseudoduganella sp. S-14 (assembly GCF_049913285.1). Taxonomy (GTDB): domain Bacteria; phylum Pseudomonadota; class Gammaproteobacteria; order Burkholderiales; family Burkholderiaceae_D; genus Rugamonas. The sequence continues at coordinate 5,026,589 of NZ_CP183991.1, read as the reverse complement.
ATTGCCGGCTGCGGCACGCAGGAATCCGGCCATTTCGCGCCAGCGCACGCCGCGCGTGCGGGCCAGGGGGCCGATGCCGCGCACGGTAATCACCGATAGCAGGTAGTCGGGATTGGTAAGCATTTCCCCGCCGCGGCCATCAAGCACGCTATCGAGCAGGCCGCGGATGACGCGGCTGACATAGGCGGCATCTACCTTGTCAGGGTAGGTCTGGTGGGCGTAGTGGTGGGCCAGGCGCTGGTGCGCGGCCACCGGGTCGTGGAAGGCGCCGGCGGCCATGCGCCAGGCGCCGATCGAGGCGCCGATCAGGCGACGCTGGCGTGGCGCCTGTTTCAGCCATTCACCGAACATCCATTGGTCGATGCCATTCAGGATCAGGCCTTTGGGACCGCCAGCGGCAGCGGGGATGATGGCGATGTCGGCGGCCTGCAAGCCTTCGCGCTCGATGCGCTGGCGGGCGCGCTGGCCGAGCCGGATACTGATCGGTGAATCCACTACTTCAAGCCTCCTCCAAGCGCCCGGTATAAGTCGATGGCGCTGGTTGTGCGCAGCAGGCGTGCCTGGACCAGGGCCTGCTCCGCGGTGAACAATTCGCGTTGGGCGTCGAGCACGTCGAGCGAGCTGGCGACCCCGTTTTCAAAGCGTAATTGTAATAGACGCAGGCGTTCGGCCTGGGCGTCCTGCACCGCGCGCTGGGCGGCAACCTGTTCGCCGAGGTAGCTGCGGGCGGCCAGGGCGTCGGCGACTTCGCGGAAGGCTTGCTGGATGGTCTTCTCGTAGTCGGCGACGGCAATGTTCTTGCGAGCGTGGCTGACGTCGAGGTTGGCCAGGTTGCGGCCGGTATCGAAAATCGGCAGCACCAGTTGCGGGGCGAAGCTCCACGTATTGCTGCCGCTGTCGAACAGGCCGCTGAAATCGCGGCTGGCGCTGCCGATTGCCGTGGTCAGCGTGATGCGCGGGAAGAAGGCTGCACGCGCGGCGCCAATGTTGGCGTTGGCGGCTTTCAGGCGCTGCTCGGCGGCACGGATGTCGGGGCGGTTGGCCAGCAGGTCGGAAGGCAGGCCGGCGGTCACGGCAGACATGGCGTCGCCCTGCGCGTCCTCTGCCGGAGCCGGGCCGCCGGTCGCGACGCCGGCAGGCGGCGTTTGGCCGAGCAGCAGGGCCAGTGCATTGCTGGCTTGCGCGCGCTGGCGGGCCAGGGCAAGGGCGGAGGCACGGGCGGTCTCCATCTGTTGTTCGTTGGAGCGCAGGTCGAGGCGCGACGAAGCGCCGCCTTCAACGCGCTGCTTCGTCAGTTCGAAGGTGCGTTTGCGGGCCTCGTAGGTGCGTTCGGCCAGCGTTTGCTGTTCGGCGAACGCGCGCTCGGTGTAATAGGCCTTGGCAACTTCGGCGACCAAGCTGATTTGGGCGGCTTGTCTGGCTTCCTCGGTGGCGAGGTAGCTGGCGAGCGCGGAGTCGCTCAGGCTTTTCACGCGGCCGAAGAAATCGAGCTCGAACGCGGAGATGCCGAGGCCGGCGTCAAAGCGTTCGCTGATTTGCGGCTGGCCGCTGGCGTTGGCGAAGCCTGGCGAACGGCTGCGCGACTCACCGAGCGTGGCGTTCAGCGTCGGCAGGCGGTCGGCGCGCTGGATGCGGTAGGCTGCGCGCGCTTCTTCGATGCGCAGGGCGGCGATGCGCAGATCGCGGTTGTTTTCCAGCGCTGTCGAGATCAACTGCTGGAGGCGGCCATCGGGGAAGAAGGTGCGCCAGCCGGTTTCCACGGCGTTTTGCTTTGCGCCGCTGGATGCGTCGCTGCCGCTGGCGCCCGCGGCGGCTGGCACGACGGGGAAGGCGTCGGCGATCGGTGCTGCAGGACGCTGATAGGTTGGCGCCATTGAACAGCCGGACACGGCGCCGGCCAGCAGCAGTGCGGCGGCAAGCGCCGGCAAGCCCGGGTGGGCGAAAGGGATGGGCTTGATCATTGCTTCGACTCCGGTAGATCCAGTTCATGCGCGGCAAGGCGGCGTTGGCGTTCGCTGCCTTTGAAGATGCGGCGCACGACCACAAAGAATACGGGCACCAGGAACACCGCCAGCACGGTGGCGGTGATCATGCCACCCATCACGCCGGTGCCGATGGCGCGCTGCGAGGCCGAGCCGGCGCCGGAGGCGATCACCAGCGGCAGCACGCCGAGAATGAAGGCCAGCGAGGTCATGATGATCGGGCGGAAGCGCAGGTGCACTGCTTCCAGCGTCGCTTCTATGAGGCCCTTGCCTTGCGCCTGCAGGTCCTTGGCGAACTCGATGATCAGGATCGCGTTCTTGGCGGACAAGCCGATGATGGCAATCAGGCCCACCTTGAAGTACACGTCATTCGGCAGGCCACGGATATGCGCGCCGAGCAGCGCGCCGAGTACGCCCAGTGGTACCACCAGCAGCACCGCTACCGGGATCGATTCCGATTCGTACAGCGCAGCCAGCACCAGGAAGGCTGCCAGCATCGACAGCGCAAACAGCGCCGGCGCTTGCGAGCCGGACAGGCGTTCCTCGGCTGACTGCCCGGTCCACTCGATGCCGAAGCCCGGCGGCAGTTGCTCGGCCAGGCGCAACAGTTCTTCCATGGCCTCGCCGGTGGAATGACCGGGCGCGGCGCCGGCGCTCAGGCGGTAGGCTGGATAGCCGTTGTAGCGCACCAGCTGGATCGGGCCGGTCACCCAGCGGGTGCTCGAGAACGAGGCAAATGGCACCATTGTGCCGGTGCTGCTGCGCACGTTGAGGCGCAGGATGTCCTCCGGCTGCATGCGCCGTTGCTGGTCGGCCTGCACGATCACGCGCTGCTGCCGTCCGCTGCTGGCAAAGTCATTCACATACGACGAGCCGAACGCCGTGCCCAGCGTGGCAGTGATATCGGCGAACGATACGCCCAAGGCGTTGGCCTTCTCGCGGTCGATGTCGACCTGCAGTTGCGGCGCATCTTCCAGCCCTTCCGGGCGCATGCCGGTCAGGATCTTGCTCTTGCTCGCCATTTCTAGCAGCTGGTTGCGCGCCGCCAGCAAGGCTTCGTGCCCAAGCCCGCCCCGGTCTTGCAGGCGGGCCGTGATGCCGGTGGCGTTGCCCAGCTCGCGGATCGGCGGCGGGCTCAGTGCGAAGACCTGTGCATCCTGGATATGGGCCAGGCCGCCGAAGGAACGGCCGGCAATCGCGTCCGCAGACTGGTCGGGGCCGCGCTCTTTCCAGTCTTTCAGCGGCACAAACACCAGGCCGGCGTTCTGGCCGTTGCCGGAGAAGCTGAAGCCAGCCACGGCAATGGTGCGCGCCACGCCCGGCTGGGCGCGGAAGTAGGAATCCACTTCGGCCAGCACGGCCTCGGCGCGATTGCGCGAGGCGCCCGGCGGCAACTGGACGTTGGCGATGATATAGCCTTGGTCTTCGTTCGGCAGGAAGGAAGAGGGCAGGCGCACGTACAGCCACGCCACAATCCCCAGCAGCGCCACGAAGATCAACAGGAAACGCCCGGTGCGGGTCAGGATCTTTGCCACCCAGCCCTGGTAGCGCGTGGCAGTGACAGCGAAGCCGCGGTTGAACCAGCCGAAGACGCCCGTCTTGGCATGGTGGTGGCCGGCCTCGACCGGTTTCAGCATGGTCGCGCACAACGCAGGAGTCAGCGACAGCGCCATCAGCGCGGAGAATACCATGGCCGACACCATCGACAGCGAGAACTGGCGATAGATCGCACCCACTGCGCCGCCGAAGAAGGCCATCGGGATGAACACCGCAATCAGCACCAGGGTAATGCCGATAATCGCGCCGGTGATCTGCGACATGGCCTTGCGCGTCGCTTCACGCGGTGACAAACCTTCTTCGCTCATGATGCGTTCGACGTTTTCCACCACCACGATCGCATCGTCGACCAGGATGCCGATGGCCAGCACCATGCCGAACATGGTCAGCACGTTGATCGAGAAGCCGAACACCTGCATGGCGGCGAAGGTACCCATCAGCGCCACCGGTACCACGATGGTCGGGATCAGGGTGTAGCGGATGTTCTGCAGGAAGATGTACATCACCAGGAACACCAGGGCCACGGCTTCCAGCAGGGTCTTGACCACTTCCTCGATCGAGATCTTGACGAACAGCGAGGTGTCGTACGGCACGGTGTATTTCAGGCCGGGCGGGAAGTACTTCTGCAGCTCGTCCATCTTTTCGCGCACGATGGTGGCGGTGGCCAGTGCATTGCCGGTCAGCGACTGCTGCACCGCGATGGCAACGAACGGCTGGCCGTTCAGGCGCGCGCTGATGCTGTAGCTGGAGCCACCCAGCTCCATGCGGGCCACGTCGCGCAGGCGCACCAGCGAGCCGTCGCGGTTGGCGCGCAGCACGATCTTGCCGAATTCCTCGATGGACGTCAGCTGGCCTGTCACCACCACGGGCGCGAACCAGGCCTGGGCACGGGTGTTGGGCAGGTCGCCCACCGTGCCGCCCGCCACGTTGGCGTTCTGCTGGCGGATCGCGGCAGTGACGTCGCTCATATTCAGCTTGTAGCCGGTCAGCTTGTCGGGATCGACCCAGATGCGCATCGAGCGTTCGGTACCGAACAACTGGGCCTGGCCCACGCCCGGCAGGCGCTTGATCTCATTGAGCACGTTGCGCGCCAGGTAGTCGCCGATCGCAGTCGGGTCCATGCTGCCGTCGGTCGAGTAGGCGCCGACGAACATCAGGATGTTGGAGCGCGCCTTGTTGACCTGCACGCCCTGCTGGATCACGGCTTGCGGCAGGCGCGATTCCACGCGCTTGATGCGGTTCTGTACGTCCACCGCCGCCAGGTCCGGGTTGGTGCTCGGCTGGAACGTGACGGTAATGCTGACGGAACCGCTCGAATCGCTTTGCGACTCGACGTATTGCAGGCCATCGGCGCCATTCATCTCTTGTTCGATCACGGAGGTGACGGAGTCGTCCAAGACCTGTGCGGTTGCGCCCGGGTAGGTGGCGCTGACGACAATCGATGGCGGGGCGATGGTGGGGTATTGCGCCACCGGCAGCATGGTGATGGCCAGCGCTCCACCCAGCAGGATGAAGAGGGCGATCACCCACGCAAATACGGGGCGGTCGATAAAGAACTTTGCCATGTGGCGGCCCCTTTACCTGGCCGCCGGGGCGGATGCGGCAGGCGCAGCGCCCGCCGGTGCAGGGCTGGATGCCGGGCCTTTCCACGGCACCGGATTGACGGTGCCGCCTGGTTTGGTCTTCTGGAATCCTTCCACGATGATGCGCTCGCCGCCTTTCAGGCCGGAGCTGACCACCCATTTGCCGCCGACCGCGGCATCTGCCTTCACCGGCACCGAGCTGACCTTGTTGTCGGCTCCGACCACCAGTACCGAGGCGCCTTCCGCGCCGCGTACCACGGCCTGCTGCGGCACCGTGATAGCGGATTCGTTCACGCCTTGTTCGAGGCGGGCGCGTACGTACATGCCTGGCAGCAGATTGCGTTCCGGGTTCGGGAATTCGGCGCGCATCGATACCGAGCCGCTCGACTCGTCGACCGCGACATCGGAGAACAGCAGCTTGCCGGGACGCGTATATTCCTGGCCGTCCTCGGTCAGCAGGGTAACGCGCGCCTGGTCCTTGCCTGCGCTTTTCAGCGTGCCTGCGGCCAGCGCCTGCTTGAGGCGCAGCAGCTCGGCGGAGGACTGGGTAATGGTGACGTAGATCGGGTCCAGTTGTTGCACGGTCGCCATGGGCGTTGCCTCATTCTGTCCGACCAGCGCTCCTTCGGTGACCAGGGCGCGGCCCACGCGGCCGGAAATGGGTGCGGTAACGGTGGCATAGCCCAGGGTCAGCCCGGCGTTCTTGCGCGCGGCGCGGGCCGACTGCAGTTCTGCGCCGGCCTGCTTTTGCGCGGTGACCGCGTCGTCGTATTCCTGCTGGCTGACTGCCTGCGCCGCCAGCAGCGGCTTGTAGCGTTTGGCTTTCAGGTCGGCTTGCGCCAGGTTGGCTTCGGCGCGCGCGATGGCTGCATCGGCGCTTTCCACATTGGCCTGGAATTGCGCGGGATCGATACGGAACAGGACTTCCCCCGCCTTGACGTCGCCGCCCTCCTTGAACACCCGCTGCAGCACAATGCCTGGCGTGCGCGCCCGCACCTGGGCGATGCGCGAAGCTTCGACGCGGCCTGGCAGCTCGTTGGTGATGGTGACTTCCCCGCTGGTGGCAGTGATGATGGAAACGGTGGGAGGGGGCGGGGCCGCCTTGTTGGCGTCTTTTTTGTCGCCGCATGCCGCGAGGGACAGCGACAGGGCAATAGCCAGCGGCAGGGTGCGCAATACAGGTTTCATTGGCGTCTCGTTCTGTGAAGGGGGACTGCGCTGAAAATTGTATAACACTGTCAATTGTAACGTTTTGTATAGGCCAAAATAACAAAAAAGGACGCCGAAGCGTCCTTTTTCGCAGTGAAACGGGTCGCTCAGCGCATGGCCGAAATCATCTGCTTCAATTTGTTCGAGTCGGCCACGAAAGCGCGAATGCCTTCGGCCAGCTTTTCGGTCGCCATGGCGTCTTCATTCAGCATGAAGCGGAAAGTCTTTTCGTCCATCGAGATCTTGACGGCGGTGCCGGTATCGGCCGGAGACAGCTTGCGTTCGACCGGGGCCTGGGTGTCGGCCAGCTTTTGCAGCAGGTCCGGAGAAATGGTCAGCAGGTCGCAGCCGGCCAGTTCCAGGATCTGGCTGGTGTTGCGGAACGACGCGCCCATCACCTCGGTCTTGTAGCCGAACTTGCGGTAGTAGTTGTAGATGCGCTTGACCGACTGCACGCCCGGATCTTCCGCTCCCTGGTAGTCGATGCCGGTGGATTTCTTGTACCAGTCGTAGATGCGGCCGACGAACGGGGAAATCAGCTGGGAACCCGCTTCGGCGCAGGCGATGGCCTGGCACAGCGAGAACAGCAGGGTCATATTGGTGCGAATGCCTTCCTTCTCCAGCTGCTCGGAAGCGCGGATGCCTTCCCAGGTGGAGGCAATCTTGATCAGCACGCGTTCGCGCGGAATGCCGGCTTGTTGGTACAGGGCGATCAGCTCGCGGCCTTTGGCCACGTTGCCGGCCACGTCGAAGGACAGTGCAGCGTCGATTTCGGTCGAAACGCGGCCTGGAACGTATTTCAGGATTTCGGTGCCGAAGGCGATCAGCAGCTTGTCGATGATCTCGCCGGTAGACGCATTCGGGTTGTCGCGTACTGCCTTTTCCAGTAGCGGCTTGTATTCATCCTTTTGCACCGCTTTCAGGATCAGCGATGGATTGGTGGTCGCGTCTTGCGGCGCATACGCCTTGATCGACTGGAAATCGCCGGTGTCGGCAACAACGGTAGTGTATTGCTTGAGCTGTTCGAGCTGATTCATTGCAGACCTGGATACGTGAGGGACGAAAAAAACCTATTGTACTAAATCGGCGCCGCCCGCCATGTTGCGTTTACAATGGGGATTATTAGTATTCTCATATTTTGGTCTGAGGAGTTAGCCATGATTTTGGCAATTGTTGGAGCGCTGCTGCTGGCGCTGGGCCTGTTTTCCGGAACCGCGCTGGTGCTGGCCCAGCTGGGCGTGGGCGGACTGGCTGCTGGCGTTTCGCTGTGGCTGATGTTCCCTCTGTTTAGCGTGGCAGGCTACCTGTTGTTCGCCACCGGCGCGCGCGTGGCCAATTTCCGCGCGCTGTCGTTTGCCGTGTCGATCGCCTTGCTGCTGCTGGCGCTGGGCTGCGCTGCAGCGCTGGTGGCCGATGCCACTGCCTTGATGGCGCTGCATGGCGGTACTGGTGCGCTGTGGTACGTATTGCTGATTGCCGGCGTGCTGGGCGCCACCGGCGCTGCTTCGCACGGAAGGGTGGCGGCGCAGTAAGAATCGGGCCTGTTCATGAAAACAGTCGCAGTGATCGGCGGCGGCGTCACCGGCGTCACAACAGCTTATGCGCTGGCGCGCCGCGGCCTGCAGGTCACCTTGTTTGAGCGCCACCGCTATCCGGCCATGGAAACATCGTTCGCCAATGGCGGCCAGCTATCGGCCTCGCATGCCGAGGCGTGGAACAGCTGGGGCACCGTAGGCAAAGGCTTGAAATGGATGCTGCGCAGCGATGCACCGCTGCTGGTCAACCCCAGGCCAGGCTGGCACAAGCTGTCCTGGTTCGCCGAATTCCTTGCTGCCATTCCCCGCTATGAAAGCAATACCATCGCCAGCACGCGCCTGGCGATTGCCGCGCGCGAGCATTTGTTTGGCTGGGCGCGCGAAGAGGGTATCGATTTCGACGAGCGGCATGAAGGCATCTTGCATGTCTACCGCGACAAGGCCGGTTTCGACCATGCGGCGCAGGTGACTGGGCTGCTGGCTCAGGGCGGCTTGCAGCGACGCGCCGTGACGGCCGCGGAGATGCGCGCGATCGAACCGACGCTCGAGGACCAGTTCTACGGAGGTTTCTTTACCGAGAGCGACAGCACGGGCGACATCCACAAGTTCACGGTTGGACTGGCGCAGGCGGCCGCAGCGCGCGGCGTGCAAATGCTGTGTGGCGCTGATGTGGGGAGCCTTGAAGCAGGGGAAGGTGGCGCCCGCGTCACCTTCGCGCTGGACGGGGCCGAGGAGTCGATGGGTTTCGACGCCCTCGTGATTTGCGCCGGCACGGCCAGCCGCGAGTTTGCCGCCATGCTGGGCGACCGGGTCAATGTCTATCCGGTGAAAGGTTATTCGATCACGGTGATGCTGGAGGATGCACAAAGCCGATCCGCGGCGCCGACAGTCAGCCTGGTGGATGACGCGACCAAGCTGGTCAGCAGCCGCCTGGGCGCGGACCGCTTCCGCGTGGCGGGCACGGCAGAGTTCAACGGCTTTAACCGCGATATCCGCGCCGACCGCATTGCGCCGCTGGTGAGCTGGGTGGAGCAGTGCTTTCCCGGCGTCTGCACGCGCCAGGTGGTGCCGTGGGCCGGCTTGCGACCGATGATGCCGGACCTGATGCCGCGTGTCGGGCCGGGCCGGCGCCCGCGCGTGTTCTACAACACCGGCCATGGCCACCTGGGCTGGACCATGTCGGCCGCTACTGCTGAGCTCATCGCGGGAACAGTGGAGGCGGCGCTCGTGCCAGGCGTGCAGCGCAGCGGGGCGCCGGTGGCGGCTTGACTGGACAGCGCGGCAGGATGGTCTATGGTGAAGGTTGGCGGCTCGGCCGCGAACCACGGACCCCAAGGAGACCCACCATGCCACGTTATATTGTTGAGCGCACTTTCCCGGATGGCTTGCACATCCCTGTCAATGCAGACGGAGCCAAGGCCTGCGACCTTGTCATCGGTACCAATGCCCGCAGCGGCGTCACCTGGATCCACTCCTATGTGAGCGATGACCTGCACAAGACGTATTGCCTGTACGAAGCACCATCGCCGGAAGCGATCCGCGAGACGGCGGAAATGAACCAGTTGCCGGTGGATAAGATCACCCAGGTGACCGCGCTCGATCCGTATTTCTACAAGGGTTAGGCGGGCTGCGCGACGATCACGCGATTGCGGCCTTCGCGCTTGGCGGCGTAGAGCGCACGGTCGGCAGCTTCCAGCATGGACTTGGCGTCGTTCAGGCGCTCCTTGTCGAAACTGGCGACGCCAATGCTCAGGGTAACGTGCGGATGCACGGCCTTGGGCGCGTGCGCCATGTTCAGCGATTCCACGTATGCGCGGATCACTTCGGCGTGCCGGGCCGCCTGCTCCGGCGTGGTGTCGGGCAGGATGGCGGCAAACTCCTCGCCGCCGTAGCGGGCGGCCAGGTCGGCCGGCCGTTGCAGGCGCGAAGCAAAGGCTTCCGCCACCATGGTCAGGCAGGCGTCGCCCTGCTGGTGGCCGAAATGGTCGTTATAGGCCTTGAAGGAGTCGATATCCATCAGCAGCAGCGAAAGGCTGGCGTCCTGGCGCTGCGCGCGGCGCAGTTCGCGATCCAGCGCCACGTCGAAATGGCGGCGGTTGGCGATGCCGGTGAGGCCGTCCACATAGGATTGCGCACGCAAGGCTTCGGCCTGGCCGCGCAACTGGCGTTCACGGCCCACGGTGTTGCTGACGTCCGCCACCTCGACCAGGCAAAAGCGCTCCTTGCCTTCGTTGAAAGGCGTCAGGGTGACTGCCTGCTCGATCCGTTCGCCGCCCCAGGTACCGGCGGCAAATAGCGGGAAAGGCGTGCGGTCCTGGTTTTGCGGCAGCACGGATGGCAGGTTGTTGGCCAATGCGGTGTGCAGCGACTGCTCGATGCGTTTGCCGGACAGCTCGGGAAAAGCTTCCACCAGGGCCAGTCCTTGCACGCGTGAGGCGGCCATGCCGGAGCGGCTGGCTAGCCATTGATTCCAGAAAATGATGCGCTGGTCGGCATCCAGTACCATCAAGCCGAGGTTTGCGAGGCCGAGAATGCGCCCGGATAATGTCGATTCTTGCATGAAAGGCATTATATGGATTTTAGAGCCTTGCGTCGGATTTTCGTGTTGAGTGATTGCTCTACAGAAAAATATAATACCGGTATGAAAAAACTGACTATTCTGGCCGCGCTGTGCGCCGCCATCTCTGCGCACGCCGCGGAAGCCACGCCGCAAGCGGCACTCGATCAATTCCTGAAGTTCGAACTGGATGGCGGACGCCTCCACAACGATACGGAAGGCTATTACGAACAGGTTCACCTGGTCGATGGCTGGAAGACCGACGCCCTGAGCTGCGATGGCGCGCGCTGCAAGGCAACCGTGACCTTTACCTATACTCCGACCACGGGCCTCGATATGGAGCAGGCCGTACCGCATCCGAAAGGCGGCAGCGCGCAAGTGGAATACGTGGTGCAGCAAAAGGGCGGCCAGTGGTCGGTGGAAGCTGGCAAGGACACGCCACACGTTTCGCGCGTGGCGATGGAGAAGATGCTGCGCGAAGGGCTCTGATAGAGTAATCTCGCCAACGCCGACTGCCTTCACGACAGTCGGCTTCCGCCCTCCGGTGCGCACAGTGCTCGCCCCGGCTGGTCAGGCGGACATAAATTACCCCAGCTTTTTCAATTGTTCGCGCGCATAGGCGGCGTTTGGGTGGTTCGGCGCCAGCTCGAGGAAGCTGGTGTAGGCTTTCCTGGCTTTTTCCTGCTCGCCCTGCCGCTGGCGCGCGTCTGCCAGGTTGAGGTAGGCGATGGCGCGGGAGGCGTCGATCTGGATCGTGTTTTCGAACCAGCGCGCGGCCTCCGCGTATTTCTCCTGCTTGAAGTAGATGAAGCCGAGGTTGTTGGCGGCAAGGCCGAAGTCGGGGCGGTATTTCAACGCTTCGGTAAAGGCTGCTTCTGCCTGCGCGTACTGCTTTTCTTTATATAGCTGCAGGCCGCGGTCGTTGGCGCGCTGGGCCAGCTGGCGGCTGGAAGCGTCTACCGGCTTTGGTGCGGCCAGCTTCTGTTCTTCGCCCTGCAGGTCTTTCACGACCGTGGCGTTGCCTTCGGCCTGGCTATTGCGGCCGGAATCGAGCTTCTTGTTCAGGGCGATCGCTTCCTGCGACAGCTGGGTGCTGTTCTCGCTCAGGAATTCCGCTTCGGCAGGCAGCTGGAATACGAATTCGCCGCCTTCGGAGCCGGGCAGGCTGCCGAAGGCTGGAGTCTGTTGCGATACGCTGGATACGGCCGGCGCCACGTAGGCAGCCAGTTCAGTGGCCGTGATCATGCCGTCGCCGTTCAGGTCGGCCTTGCCGCCCAGCGCTTGCAGCAGGGTCCAGGTGAAGACCGAATGGCCGTTCGGGCCGCCGTCGGCCACCATCTGGTCGGCGCCGCCGGCGGTCAGCATCTGGCGGCCGATGCGGCGCGCATTGTCGCGCAGGAAGGCGGTGGTGCTCCCGCCGCGTGTCAGGCCCAGGCCACTGTAGCAGGCGTCCATCACGAACAGCAGGTGCTTGGCATTTAGGCTTTCGGCGATGTTCTGCAAGTCCGTCATCGGGATCGCGTCCACGCTCACCTGCTGGGGATCGGAGTCGACCGGGATGATGTAGCCCAGGCTGCGGCCGGAACTCAGCTGGCGCGTTGCGCCATGGCCGGCGAAGAAGACGAAGATGCGGTCGTCCTTTCTCAGCTTGGCTTCCGCCAGCTTGTCGTGGAACAGCGCGAGGATGTTGTTGCGTGTTGCATCGCCATTGGTCAGGGTGAACACGCGCGCGCCATCGAAGCCGAAGCGGTTGACCAGGGTGTCGCGGATCGCCTTCGCATCCTGCACGGCATACTGCAGCTTGGGCCATTTCTGGTAGTCGTTGATGCCGATGACCACGGCGTAGCTGTTGGCATAGCCGGTGCTGATGGCAACCTTGTCCGGTTCCGGCTTGCCGGCCTTGGCGATGGTGAAGTCGTTGCCATCCCAGGTGGCGAAGCTGTAGCCGTCGGCGACCAGCTTGTCCAGCACCAGCGGCAGAGTCTTGACGGTGCGCTCGTGGATGTCGTGGAACAGGATGATGCCGCGCTTTTCCTTTTCCAGGGAACCCAGCACGCGGTTGGCGATCGAGGTCGGCACCGGGTCGGCCCAGTCCAGCGAATCGATATTCCACATCACCGAGCGCAAGCCCAGTTTCTTCAGCAATTCCAGGCCTTCGGCATTGTGCGCGCCATAAGGGAAGCGGAACAATGCCGAGCGGCGCGCATCGACGGCTTTGAGCAACTGGTCGGCCTGGGCGATCTCGCCGTACAACTGGTCGCCTTTTTCCTTGGAGAGCAGGGCATGGCTGTAGCTGTGGTTGGCCAGGACGTTGCCGCCTTCCAGCAGGCGGCGGCTGGCGGCAGACTGCTTGTTCAAAGCCTCCTTGCCCTGGGCGCTGACTTCACCGAGGTTTTTGCCGACCTGGAAGAACACGCCCGGCACGCCGTACTGCTTGAGGATGGCCGCCACTTCATCGGTATAAGTGGCGTGCGGGCCGTCGTCGAAGGTCAGCACCACGGTTTTCGGCGGCAGCGACTTGCCGAAGATCTCTTTCTCCGCGTCGTCGGCGCCTGGCTTTTCGGGATACGGCACGATCACGCCGTAGTCCTTCATGATCTGGTCGCGGCTGAACAGCTGCTTCAGGTGTGCGACGTAGTCTTCCCAGCGTTCGCGCTTGGGCAGGATGGCGCGCTGGTCGAAGCGGGCGAAGATGCCGCTCAACTCTTTGTCGTATTGGCGTTCGATGTCTTCCAGCGCAGTCAGGTCTTCGCTCACGCGCTTGTGCAGCTTGATGCCGGGCAGGGTCTGGTTGGCGGCGGCCTGCGCCTTCATTTCGACCAGCAATTCGCGAAAGGCGAGGCGGTCGGCGTCGAACAGGTCGGCGGCGGATTCGACATACGTGAGCAGGGTGTCGTAGGCCGCCTCGCGTTGGGCCGATGGCGCTTGCTGCAGCTTGGCCAGCAGTTGCCGCGCCTTGCCAAGGCGTTCGACATTCTCGTGGAACAGCAATTGCCCTACCTGGCCAGCGGCCTTGCGGTCAAGCGCCGACATCGATTGCTCGTCGGCCAGCAGGACGATGATCTTGCGGTAATTGGCCAGGATCTCTTTCATCTCGGCCTGCAGCGGCGCATGCGCCTCGACGGGGGCGGCGGCGCTGGCTGCCGCTGGAGTGCCGCGCGGCTGCGCGCCCGGTGTGAAATAGGCAGCGCCGACTGCCGCTGCCAAGGCAATGACGCCAGCGCCGGCCAGCAGGGGTTTGGAAAGCTTCATTTTTTGGGAATTAATTGCAATTATGCAATTCTAGCCCATCGCCGCCGCCGGCGCCTATTTGCGGGCATTTTGCCTCGGCCCAATACAGCGTCAGCCGATAAAGGAGTCGAACTGCATGTCGAATTCTTGCAGCGCTTTCTGGGCGTTTTGCATTTTCTTGCGGAATTCGGGGCCGCGCTTCAGGGCCAGGCCCACGGCCAGCACGTCGATCACCACCAGGTACGCCAGGCGGGCCGAGATCGGCGTGTAGGGGTCGGTGTTGAAGATCAGGTCGATCGGGATCAATACCGTGGCCGTTTCCGCCAGCGGGGTGCCGGAAGGGGCGAGCACGATGACGTCGGCGCCCCCTTCCCTGGCCAGCTTGGCCGAGCGCACCAGGGCCGGGCTGTTGCCGCGCTGGGAAATCGCCACTACCGCATCGCCATCGTGCAGCAGGGCCGCTGAAATGCTGTGGATCGCCGGGTCGGCGTAGGCCACGGTGGGCACGCCGGAGCGGAAGAACTTGTGCTGCGCGTCGGCCGCCACGATGCCGGAGGTACCGTGGCCGTAGAACTCGATCTTGCGCGCGCGCGACAGGATGTCGAGGGCTTTCTGTACCGGTTCCGCGTTCAGGTTGTTGCGCAAGTCCAGCAGCGTGTTGATGGAGCGGCTGCAAATCTTGTTCACCAGGTCGGCCGCCAGGTCGTCCTGCGCCGGCTGGTCGTTCAGGCCGGGCAGGGCGAGGGCCAAGCCTTGCGCCAGCTTCAGCTTGAACTCGTGCCAGCCGTCGTAGCCGAGTGTGCGGCAGAAGCGCACCACGGTCGGCTCCGACACTTGCGCGCTCTTGGCCAGCGCCGTGATATTGGCGCCCACGGTGCGGGCCGGGTTGTCTAGCACGGCCAGCGCGACCTTGCGCTCCGATTTGGAGAGCGAGTCGAGCTGGGTGCGGATGGAGTCGAGCAGCATCAGTCTTCAGGCAAGGCTTCTTCACGCCATTGCAGCCCGTCGCGCCCGATCAGGGCACTGGCGGCAGCCGGCCCCCAGGTGCCGGAGGCATAGGGCAGCGGCGCGGAATCGTCCTGCTCCCAGTTGTTCAGGATGGGTTCGACCCAATCCCATGCCGCTTCCAGTTCGTCGCCGCGCATGAACAGGGTCAGTTGGCCGCGCAGCACGTCCAGCAGCAGGCGCTCGTAAGCGTCCATGCGCGGCATCTTGAAGGTTTCGCGGAAGTCCAGTTCCAGCTCCGCCGGCTTCAGGCGCATGCCTTCGCCCGGGGTCTTGGCCATCAGGTTCATGCGCAGGCCTTCGTCCGGCTGCAGGCGGATCACCAGGGAATTCGGCTGGAAGCTGGAGGTTGGCTGGTTGAAGATCGAGTGCGGGATCTGCTTGAAGCGCACCACGATTTCGGCCAGCGAGTCGGCCATGCGCTTGCCGGTGCGAAGGTAGAACGGCACGCCGGCCCAGCGCCAGGTGTCGATTTCCACTTTCATGGCGACGAAGGTTTCGGTCTTCGAGTTCTGCGGCGCTTCCGGTTCGTCGCGGTAGCTTGGCACGGCCTTGCCTTCCACGTGGCCGGCGCGGTACTGGCCGCGCACGATGTTCTGCGCCAGCGTGGTCGGGGTGAAGCGCTTCAGGGAGCGCAGCACCTGCAGCTTGGAGTCGCGCACGGCGTCCGGTGCGATCGAGGTCGGCGGCTCCATGGCGACGATACACAGCAGCTGCAGCAGGTGGTTCTGCAGCATGTCGCGCAGCGCGCCGGAGGTGTCGTAGTAGCCGATGCGGTTGCCCACGCCGAGCTTTTCGGCAATGGTGATCTGCACGTCGGAGATCCACTCGCGGCGCCACAGCGGTTCGAACAGGATGTTGCCGAAGCGCAGGGCCAGCAGGTTCTGCACGGTTTCCTTGCCCAGGTAGTGGTCGATACGGTAAATCTGCTGTTCTTCGAAGACCTTGCCCACTTCCTTGTTGATCTGCTTGGCCGACGCCAGGTCGCGTCCCAGCGGCTTTTCCAGCACCACGCGCGAGTTGGCGGTGGCCAGGCCGTTGTCCTTCAGATTGTCGCAGATGCGCGAGAACAGGGCCGGCGGAGTAGCCAGGTAGTAGACGCGGGTGATGGCGGGATCGGTGCGCAGGGCTTCGACCAGGCCTTTGTAGGTGGCCGGATCGGTGGCGTCCAGCGACACGTAGACGATGCGTGCGATGAAGCGATCCCAATTCTCGTCGGTGGCCTTGGCGGATTTGATATGGGGACGCGAGGTGGTCGTCACCATGTTGATGAACTCGTCCTGGGTGCTCTCCTGGCGGCCGACGCAGACGATGCGCGCGCTCGGCGGCAGGTCGCCGCAAATATCGCGGCTAAACATAGCAGGCAGCAATTTGCGCATTGCGAGGTCGCCGCTGCCGCCAAACAGAACCAGGTCGAAATCAGAGAGAGCCATAATCGTCTTCAGGTGAGTTACAGGGTTTTACTTCAGTCTACATAAGCAGGTTCGATGCGGCCGGCCACCGGCATGCGCACCGACAGCACTTTGCCGCTCAGCGGGTGTGCCGCCAGTTCCTCGGCCGGGCGCTTGCCGGCCGTGGTGATGTACAGGGTGCGCAGGTCTGGCCCGCCGAACGCCACCATGGTCGGGCAACGCACGGGCAGGCGGATCTCGTCCAGCTGGTCGCCCTGCGGCGACAGCTTGAGGATGCGGTCGCCTTCGAACATGGCGACCCAGTAGTTGCCTTCGCTGTCCACTGCCGCGCCGTCCGGGCGTCCGCCGTAATCGGCTGCCGATTTGTCCATGCTGAAGCGGCGCACGTCGCGCTCGTCGCTGACAGTGCCGGATACCAGGTCGAAGGCAAAGCGCGTGACGCGGTGGCTGGCTGTCTCGGCGTGGAACATGGTCTTGTTGTCCGGGCTGAAGGCCAGGCCATTCGAGTTGACCATGCCGCCGGACCAGACCTTGCGTACCTGGCCGCGTTCGAGCACATACATCTCCGCGGCCGGCTTGTCGCGCGGCTCGTAGATGGTGCCGCACCAGAAGCGGCCTGCCGCATCGCACTTGCCGTCGTTGAAGCGGGTGGTGGCCTGGTCGAACGGCGCTTCGGCCACCAGCGTTAATTCGCCGGTGCCGGGATCGAATTGGGAGAAGCCGCGGCGCTGCGCGACCATCAGGCCGCCTCTTGCCGCGCGCGCCAGCGACGACGCCTCGCTGTCGACCTTCCATTGCTCGTGCTGGCCGGTGCCCGTGCACAGGCGGTGAATGGCGAAGCCTTCGATATCGACCCAGTACAGGGCTTTCTCGTCCGGCGCCCACAGCGGGCTTTCGCCAACGGTCATGGTGGCGTCGCAGGCGACTTCGATCCGGTAGCTGTTCATTGGATTTGCGCCGCCTTGGCCATCACGATCAGGCCGTTGGTCGAGCTGTCATGCGCTTCCGGATCGACCTTGCCGGTCAATTCGGCCTGGATCTTCCTGGCCAGGACCTTGCCCAGTTCCACGCCCCACTGGTCGAAGCTGGCGATATTCCACATCACGCCCTGCACGAAGGTCTTGTGTTCGTACAGCGCGATCAGGGCGCCCAAGGTGGACGGCGTGAGCTGGTCCATCAGGATGGTGTTGGACGGGCGGTTGCCGGGGAAGGTCTTGTGCGGAACCATTTCCTCCATTTCCGCAGCCGGCAGGCCGGCGCCTTTCAGCTCTGCGCGCACTTCGTCTTCGGTTTTGCCTTTCATGAAGGCTTCCGACTGGGCGAAGCAGTTGGCCAGCAGGGCGTCGTGGTGGCCCGGCAGGTCGTGGGTTGCGCGCAAGGCGGCGATGAAATCGATCGGCGTCGCGTCGGTCCCCTGGTGCAGCAGCTGGAAGTAGGCGTGCTGCGCGTTGGTGCCGCACTCGCCCCAGACGATGGGGCAGGTTGGCGTGTCGACTGGCTGGCCATTTTTCGTCACACGCTTGCCGTTGCTTTCCATGTCGAGTTGCTGCAGGTAAGCCGGGAAGCGGTTCAGGTCCTGGTGGTAAGGAGCGATGGACAGTGAGCTGGCGCCGAGGAATTGGCGGTTCCAGAAGCCGATCAGGGCCAGCAGTACCGGCATGTTCGCTTCCAGCGGCGCTTCGCGGAAGTGTTCATCCATGGCGTGCGCGCCTTCCAGGAAAGCCTGGAAGTAGCCGAAGCCGATCGCGATCGCAACCGACAGGCCGATGGCCGACCATACGGAGTAGCGGCCGCCAACCCAGTCCCAGAACGGGAACATGTTTTCCGGATCGATGCCGAAAGCACGCACGGCATCGGTATTGGTGGACACGGCGACAAAGTGACGCGGCAGGTCAGCCTCGCGTGCGCGGCCGAGGAACCAATTGCGCGCAGTCTGCGCGTTCAGCATGGTTTCGGCGGTGGTGAAGGTTTTCGACGCGACGATGAACAGCGTGGTTTCAGGATTCACCTGTGCCAGCACGGCGTCCATATCGTGGCCGTCCACGTTGGAGACGAAGTGCATCTTCATGCGCGGGTGGCAGTAGGAGCGCAGGGCCAGCACGGCCATTTTCGGTCCCAGGTCGGAACCGCCGATGCCGATATTCACCACGTCTGTGATCGGCTTGCCCGTGTGGCCCAGCCAGCCGCCATTGCGCACTTTGTCGGTGAAAACCCGAATCCGGTCCAGCACTGCGTGCACGTCGGCATTCACGTCCTGGCCATCGACCTTCTGTGCCTTGCCGCGCGGCATACGCAGGGCGGTGTGCAGTACGCTGCGGCGTTCGGTAATATTGATTTTTTCACCGGCAAACATGGCGTCGCGCTGCTCCACCACGCCGCGCGTGCGGGCCAGGTGCACCAGCAGCTTGATGGTCTCGTCGTCGGCGCGGTTCTTGGAGTAATCCAGGAACAGGCCTGCCGCATCGACCGTCATGCGCGGGAAGCGGCCGGGGTCCTTCTGGAACAACTGGCGCATTTGCCAGTCGCGGGCGTCGTGGGCGTGGATTTCAAGGGCCTGATAGGCCGCGGTGGAAGTCAGGGCGGGCAAGCGCATAATGTCCGGTGGCATATGGTTTTATGAATTGTGTTTAACTATACAGCAAAAACAGGTAAATTCACTACAAATCTTTTGTCGTGCTGGTGAATCGAGGGGCTTTTGAGCGTGATTCCACGCAATGGGAGCGCTCGCAATCGGAAATTTTGTAGTAAAATTTCCGTAAATTCATTGAAAAGGAACGATCATGCCGTTGCATCCAGTCCTGGAAAAAGTCACCGCACGCGTCATCCAGCGCAGCCGCGTTTCCCGCGGCGCCTACCTGGCGCACCTGCAGGCGGCCCGCGTCAAAGGCCGCACCCAGCGCGGAACCCTGTCCT
Organism: Pseudoduganella sp. S-14; assembly: GCF_049913285.1. Taxonomy (GTDB): domain Bacteria; phylum Pseudomonadota; class Gammaproteobacteria; order Burkholderiales; family Burkholderiaceae_D; genus Rugamonas. Next base: position 5,007,605 of record NZ_CP183991.1, on the reverse strand, counting down.
GCACTAACCTGGCGCACGGTTTTGCCGCGTTCCCGGCCAACGACAAGCTGATCCTGAAGGAGGTGAAGCAGCCTTCCGTGGCGATCATCTCCGCCTATAACGATATGCTGTCGGCGCACCAGCCGTTCGAGACCTTCCCGGTCATCATCAAGGATGCGGTGCGCAAGGTTGGCGCCGTGGCGCAGTACGCGGGCGGCACGCCGGCCATGTGCGATGGCGTAACCCAGGGCCAGGCGGGCATGGAACTGTCGCTGTTTTCGCGCGACGCGATTGCGATGTCGGCGGCGATCGGCCTGTCCCATAATATGTTCGACTCGGTGCTGTACCTGGGTGTGTGCGACAAGATCGTGCCCGGCTTGCTGATCGGCGCGCTGCACTTCGGCCACCTGCCTGCGGTGTTCGTGCCGGCCGGCCCGATGACCTCCGGCCTGTCGAATAAAGAGAAAGCGGCGATTCGCCAGCGCTACGCACAAGGCAAGGCGACCCGCGAAGAACTGCTGGAAGGCGAGGCCCAGTCATATCACGGCGCCGGCACCTGCACCTTCTACGGTACCGCCAATTCCAACCAGATGCTGATGGAGATCATGGGCCTGCATTTGCCGGGCGCCGCCTTCATCAACCCGGGCACCCCGCTGCGCGATGCGCTAACGGCTGCCGCTGCACAGCGCGCAGCGCAGATCACCGAGATGGGCAATGAGTACATCCCGGTCGGCCATATCGTGGACGAGAAGTCCATCATCAATGCGGTGGTGGGACTGCTGGCCACCGGCGGTTCGACCAACCACACCCTGCACCTGGTGGCGATTGCCAAGGCGGCCGGCGTGGTGATCGACTGGGATGATTTCAACGAGCTGTCGGCCGTGGTGCCGCTGCTGTGCCGCATCTATCCTAACGGCGATGCGGACGTCAACCATTTCCACGCTGCCGGCGGCACCGGCTTTGTGATCCGCGAACTGCTGGATGCTGGACTGCTGCACGACGACGTCAATACCATCCTGGGCAAGGGCTTGCGCGCCCACTGCGCCGAGCCGTTCCTGAACGAAGACGCCTCCGGCGTGATCTTCAAGGAAGCCCCGCTGAAGAGCGCCGACGAGAAAGTACTGCGCGGCGCTGCCGACCCGTTCTCGAAAGACGGCGGCATGGTGCTGGTGCAGGGCAACCTGGGCCGCGCCATCATGAAGGTGTCCGCCGTCAAGGATGAGCACCGCACGGTAGAAGCGCCGGCGCTGGTGTTCGATTCGCAGGAAGCCTTCATGGCAGCCTACAAGGCCGGCAAGCTGGATCGCGACTTTGTGGCCGTGATCCGCTTCCAGGGCCCGAAAGCCAACGGCATGCCGGAGCTGCATGCCCTGACCCCGGCGCTGGCCAACCTGCAGGACGCCGGCCGCAAGGTGGCGCTGGTGACCGATGGCCGCATGTCCGGCGCGTCGGGCAAGGTGCCGGCCGCGATCCACGTTTCGCCCGAAATCCTGGCGGGCGGCCCGCTGGGACTGGTGCGCGACGGCGACATCATCCGCCTCGACGCCGATAGCGGTACGCTGGAAGCGCTGGTTTCCTCCGACGTCTGGCACGGCCGCGCGATGGCGCAAGCCGACCTGTCGCCAAACCAGATCGGCATGGGCCGCGAACTGTTCACCATGTTCCGCAATACCGTGTGCGCAGCGGAGCAGGGCGCGACCAGTTTCCCGCTGCCGTCGCCGATCCAGACCACCGTGCCACTGCACGGCGAAGACAATGTGGGCAATACGATGCCCGGTTCCGATGAAGATTTCCTCGCAAAGAAAGCCTGATATGACCCTGCTCGAGATTATGCGTACTTCGGCCGTGATCCCTGTGATCGCGATTGACGACCCGGACCACGCCGTGCCGCTGGCGAAAGCCCTGGTGGCAGGCGGCATCCGCGTGCTGGAAGTGACCCTGCGCACCCAGCATGGCCTGGGCGCGATCCGCGCCATGAGCCAGGTGGAGGGCGCCATCGTCGGCGTCGGCACGCTGACCCAGCCCGAGGAATTTGCCGCCGCGCGCGATGCGGGTGCGGTATTCGGCGTGTCCCCGGGCCTGACCGATGCGCTGATCGGCGCTGCCAAGTCCAGCGGCCTGCCCTTGCTGCCGGGCGTGATGACGCCCTCGGAAGTGATGAAGGCGCGCGAGCAGGGCTTCAAGCAACTGAAGTTGTTCCCGGCAGTTCCGGCCGGCGGCGTCGGCATGCTGAATGCGCTTGCCGGCCCGCTGTCGGACGTGGTGTTCTGCCCGACCGGCGGCATTTCGCAAGATACGGCGCCAGCCTTCCTGTCGCTGAAGAACGTGGCTTGCGTGGGCGGCTCCTGGCTGACGCCGAAGGACGCCATGCAAGCGGGCGACTGGGACCGCATCACCGCCATCGCCAAGGCGGCAAGCGCACTGCGCCACTAATGGAAGTCATCGCCCGGCCTTTGACGTCGGGTGAGATCGCGCTGGCCCGGCTGGTGTTCGGCGGCGCGATCGACTACCAGCGGGTATGTATCCACAACACCCGCTTCATTCCTTTCCTGCAGCGTAAAGACGTCTGCATCACGCCCAACGGCGAACTGTATTTCCACATCTCCCGCTACCGCCCGGATTTCTCGCTCGCTACCGAGGCTGAACAGCACTGGTTCATGCACGAGATGGCCCATGTATGGCAATACCAGCTTGGCTATCCGGTGATGTGGCGCGGGGCCCTGAGGATCGGGCTGAGCTACGATTACGAGCTCTCACCCCATTTGCGGCTGTGCGACTTCAATATGGAGGCGCAGGCCGAAGTGCTGGCCGACTATTTCGTCATGGGCTGCCTGCACAAGCTGGATGCCGCCCTCTACCACGACGTGCTGCGCGATTTTCTGCGCGACCCGTCTTCCCGCGCCAATCTGCCGCGTATATTTTTTGCTAACAATGTGCTATCGTAGTTGCTTTAGAGCACACTTTTACCAGCCATGACCAATCCATACCAGGCACCAGCTGCCGACCTCGATCTCCCTGTGCAAGATGGCAGCAATGCAGACCCGCAGGTTGGCGGCTTCTGGCTGCGCGTCGCCGCCAAGCTTCTGGACTTCGTCATCATGCTGCCCCTGGTTGGGTTGACGTACTGGCTCAGCACCATTTCTCGCGTTTTCTACCTGGCCTGGATCGTTCCCGGCATCGTTACCGGCCTTCTCTACTCGGTCTACCTGGTACGCCGCTTTGGCGGCACGCCAGGCAAGCTCGTGATGAAATTGCGCGTCCAGATGAAAGATGGTTCGCCAGTCTCGTTCACGGCGGCCTTGATTCGGGAAGCGCCAGTCATGCTGCTGGGCGCCGCGATCAATCTGGGCCTTGGCCTCTCGGCCCTGGCGATGGATGACGCCACGTACCTCAACTATGGCTTCCTGGCGCGCAGCGAGGCCTTGATGGCGTCGGGCCCGGGCTGGCTGACGGCGGTGAATTGGAGCATGCAGGGATGGACCTGGGTTGGTGCAATCGTCATGCTGCTGAATTCACGCCGCCGCGCCGTACATGACTTCCTGGCCGGCACCGTCGTCGTGAAACTGGAGCGAAGAAGCTGATGAGCGATTGGGCCTCGCCGCAGGCCCCGGAGCTGTTGATTTGCCAATGATGTGATATCTTTATTGCCCCGTAGATTCCACATCATTCTCAATGCAGAACACTGCGCTGATCATCGTCGACATGCAGGTCGGCATGAGCTGGCCGGGGCCGGGCGAGCGTAACAACCATCAGGCGGAGCAGGTCATCGCTGGCCTGCTCGGGCGGTGGCGCGAGCACGGCGCCCCGGTAGTCCATATCCGCCATATGTCGCGCACTCCGGGATCGCCATTCTGGCCGGGCCAGCGCGGAGCTGAATTCCAGCCAGCGCTGGCCCCGGAAGCGAACGAACATATCGTGGAAAAGAATGTGCCGGATGCCTTTATCAATACCGGGCTGGAACGCTGGTTGCATGCGCGCGGCATTTCGTCCGTGCTGTTGGTTGGCGTCAGCACCAATAATTCGGTAGAAGCGACAGCCCGCACCGCGGGCAACCTCGGCTTCAAGACGTATGTTGCAGCAGATGGCTGCTATGCCTATGCGCAGATTGATTTCGACGGTGTGCGGCGCAGTCCGCAGGAAGTTCACGCAATGGCCTTGTCCAACCTGCACGGAGAATATGCCACCGTCATCCAGGCGCAGGACGCCATTTCACAATTACTATTCAAATAAGCAAGCGGGGAAACGATGGGGATGGAGATCGAAGCAGCAGGCGACCTGGTGACAGCCAGCCTGGTGGCAAGGGAAGTTGAAGGCGATGCCGGCAAGACCGGCGCGCATGGACACAGCGCAGCATGCGCAAACTGCGGCACGCCAGTCACCGCCAATTATTGCGGCAATTGCGGCCAGAAGGGCCACTTGCACAAGTCGGTGCTGCACCTGGGCGAGGAGTTGATCCACGGCCTGCTTCACTTCGATACCAAGGGCTGGCGCACCTTGCCGCTGCTGGTTGCCCGCCCGGGCCAGCTGACGCGCCGCTACATCGACGGCCAGCGGACGCGCTTTGTTTCGCCGCTGGCGCTGTTCCTGTTCATGATGTTCTTCATGTTCTTCGTTTTCTCGCTGACGATGGGCACCAGCTTCGGCCCGAGCACGGGCAAGGTCGTCGAAGGCAAGAACGGCAAGGCCGCCTTCGAGCAGAAGATGAATGAAAAGATCGCTGACCAGAAAGCGCTGGTCGCCGAGGCTGAGGAGGAACTCAAGGACGCGGAGCCCGGCACGGCGGAGGTCGCGAAGGCCCAGCACCGGCTGGATGAAGCGAAGAAAACGCTTGACGGCCTGAATAGCGCCCTGGCAGCCGGCAAAGTTGCCATGACCGGCACCGCCAGGTTTACGGAAACGGTCAAGCCGGCCGCCAGGAATGCCGGCAAGGCGTCTGCGACGGAGGAGACAAAGGAAAGCGCAGGCGCGAAGGAGCCGGGGATCATCCAGGAAATCGTGCAGGATGTCACCGAAGGGATGACAGACATGGACGCGGCAGGCAGCAAGGATGCCGGGCATTCCGACTCCGGCTGGCTTCGCAAGGGCATCCGGCACGCTGTCGATAATCCTGAGTTGGCCAAGTACAAGCTGAAGAACGCGGCTTACAAATACTCCTTCCTGCTGGTGCCGATCTCGCTGCCATTCCTTTGGCTGATGTTCTTCTGGCGCCGCGGCGTCACGATGTATGACCACGCCGTGTTCTCGCTGTATTCGCTGTCGTTCATGTCGCTGCTGTTTACCATTGTCGCGACCCTGAGCTACTTTGAATTCGGCGGCCTGGCGGGCTGCCTGTTCGCCTTCATCCCGCCTGTGCACATGTTCCTGCAATTGCGTGGCGCCTACGGCCTGTCGCGCTACGGCGCCTTGTGGCGCACCTGCTTCCTGCTGTTCATGACAGTCATTGTGCTGACCATGTACGCCCTGGTCGTGTTGGCGCTGTCTGCAACGTGAGCCTGGTTACGACACTCCGGCCCGCCGATTCGGCACAACAGGCAAGCGCCTGCAGCGGCCTCGAAGAGTTGAAGCCTTTCCTGACCCATCGATCAGGGTACGCGCGCGAAGCTGCGATTGGCAGGGCGGCGGCATTGCGCTGTGAGGGGGCGATACCTGCCCTCATGCCGCGTTTGAATGATTTCGTGCCGGAGGTACGCGCCGCTGCGCGCCGGGCAATACAGGCATTATGGCCATTCGCAGGGCATGAAGACTTGCTGGCGGTTGTCGGATTTACATGGCGGTTACGCCATTTCTCTAGGCTGAATCATTCAGCCTGGATTGCCGGCGCGCAGGCCGAACTTGCCGGCCGGCTCACGTTCGAGCAATTGCGTGAAGCCTTATGCTCGCGCCATCCCATGGTGGCTCGCGGCAGCTTCTTCATGCTTCTGGAGCGTGAACTTATCCCGCGCGTTGAACTGTTGACCCTTGCAGTCGAATCGGGCAAGGACATCGTCATGTCGCGCCAGGCAGCCGTGTTGGCCCTGTCGCTTCCAGATGAAGACCGGATTGCCGTCTTGCGGGGCGGCCTGAAATCCCATTTCGGCGTGGTCCGCACCCATGCTTTGCGCGGCCTGCTGGGTTGTACTCCCGACGCGGCAGAAATTGCCCGCGGCGCTTTGCTGGACCCGCAAGGGTCGGCAAGGACTTTCGCCCAGTTCTATTTGCGCAGCAATGGAGTGGATCTCGCGCCTTATTATCGTGAGCTCCTGCAGGACAGGAACGCCAGGACCAACCAGGCCTGCGTGGCCCTTGCCGCACTGGGAAGCATGGGAGGGGCGGGGGATATCGTCTTGTTGCGGGAGATGAGCAAGGCGCCATTCCCATCAATACGCGGTGCTGCATTTCTCGCGTGGCTGAAATTGGCGCCCTCTGACAAGGATGCAATCGCGCTTGCGGCGCTTTCTGATGAGGGCCGCGCGAATCGCAGGCTGGCGGCGCAGATGGCGACACGGCAAGGCGCTTACATTCCCTTTGAGCGAGTAAAGGAAGTCTTGCGCAACAAGGCGGATCTATCAATTTTGCTGGCCTTTGCGCGCCTGAGGAAGTGGGATTGGCTGGAGACGATCGCGCTTGAGGCGATGCAAGCCGAGCGAGGAAGCAGGGTGTGGGACGCGCTGCATATCGATATGTTGCGTTGGCTGGCGCATGCCGTCCATTCTTACGAGCGCCCGGACGAGCGGCAGCGAGATCGCCTGCTCGCCCCCGGAATGGTGCAAGCGCTGGAACGGCTGTTTGATGGAAGCAGGGATGTCTTGCATTACGAGTTGGATTTGATCGCGAAATGTTGAATGAGCAGCAGAAGAACTTGATTGCCGGCGAGGCCGCCGGCGCTGAAGCCGCTGGGTTCCTGCTGGCCGGCCAGCAGGCGCTGGTCCACCGGCAAGGCTGGCTGAAGATGCTGGCGCCGCGCGCCGCGGGTGGGGCGGAGATGCCCTTGCCGCAAGTGGTCCGGCTGGAGGAGGCGCTTGCGGAAGCGGAGGGTAGCTTGGGGTGGGTGGTCACGCTGTGCGCCGGCGCCGGCTGGTTTGCCGGCTTCCTGCCGCCCGAAACGGCGCGCGAAATCATCTCGACCCCGGATGTTTGCCTTGCGGGCAGCGGCGCGCCGACCGGTTTTGCCGACAAGGAAGGCGAAGGTTATCGCATTGCCGGGCGCTGGGACATCGCCAGCGGAGCACCAATGGCGACGCATTTCACGCTCAATGCAGTGTTGCGTGAGAACGGCCAGCCTCTGGCCAGGGAAGATGGTGCGCCGCGGATACGCGCGTTTGTCGTCCCTGCCGCGCAAGTGGTGGTTGAGCCGACCTGGCGCAGCTTCGGCATGAAGGGCACTGCGTCGCACAGCTACTGCGTCGAAGGGGCCTGGGTGCCGGTAAGCTCCGGCTTCACGATTGATCCCGCCCATGCAACGGCGCCCGGCACCCTGTATCGCGTCCCCTTCATGTTGCTGGCGTGGGTGACGCTGGCGGCCAACCTGTCCGGCTTGGCGCGGCATTTCCTGCAGTTGGCACATGAGACCGTTGCTGCGCGCCGCCAGCCGTCGGCCAGTGCGCAGGACGCGGTGGCGCAAGCTGCCGTGGCGCTGGAAGGCGCCCGTGAACGCATGTACGCCCTGCTTGACCAGGCCTGGGCTCAGGCTGAGGGCGAGGAGGGCAGCATTGCTGGCGAGCTTGACACCCAGCTGCGCGAGGCATCGATGGCGCTGGTGCTTTCTGCGCGCCGGTCGGTGGGCGATATTTATCCTTATTGCGGCTTGCGTGCCGCGCAGGAAGACTCCGACATCAACCGCGTCTGGCGCGATTTTCATACCGCCAGCCAGCATGCCTTGTTCACACCATGATCGAGTTCCTGTTTGAGCTGATTGGCGAGATCATCATCCAGTTCATCGCTGAAGCGGCAGCGGAGGCAGGCATGCATTCGCTGTCGGACGCGCGCAGCTACAAGGCCGGTCCTTTACTGGCCGGCGTGGGCTATGCCTTGTTCGGTGCCATTGCGGGCGGAATAACGCTCTGGCTGCTGCCGGAGCACCTGGTACGCAACGAGGTCCTGCGCAAGCTTAACTTGCTGGTCACCCCGCTGGCGGCCGGCGGCTTGATGTGCCTGATGGGAGCGTGGCGCGCGCGCCGCGGCGACACCCTGCTGCGCATCGACCGCTTCGCATATGGCTATGTCTTTGCGCTGCCCCTGGCGCTGGTTCGTTTTGTTTTTGCACAGTAGGAGGGCATCATGGCCTGGCTGATCTTCAAATACCTGGTCACGGCAGGTGTGGTGGTTGCGGTGTCGGAATTTGCAAAACGCAGCGATCGCCTGGGCGGGTTGATCGCCGCGCTGCCGATGGTGACCTTGCTGGCGCTGGTCTGGCTGTACGTTGAACGGCAACCGCAGGAAAAGATCGCCAACCACGCCTGGTACACCTTCTGGTACGTGGTGCCGACGCTGCCGATGTTCCTGGTCTTCCCGTGGCTGCTCCCGCGCCTGGGGTTCTGGCCGACGCTGGGCGCGAGCGTGCTGCTGACGATTGCCTGCTTTGCCCTGTTTGCCGTGTGCGTGCGGCGCTTCGGCATCGAACTGCTCTGATCAGGCCGATGCGGTCATAACGAGTGCACGCGGTTGCGGCCGCATGCCTTGGCCTGGTAGAGGGCGCGGTCGGCTGCGTTGATCAGGTCATACACTTCGCCGGCATTGCTGCTGTCGCTGCTGGCAACGCCAATGCTGATGGTGACGATGCGTTCGTCCGTGCGCGAGGCCTGGTGCGGAATGCGCAAGTCGCGCACTTTGCGGCACATGGCGTTGGCCATCATCACCGCTGCATCGGCGGGCGTGTCGGGCAGGATCACCGCGAATTCTTCGCCGCCGTAGCGCGCGAACAGGTCGGCCGGGCGCTGCTGCATGGTCGATAGCGTGGAGGCCACCGCTTCCAGGCAGGCATCGCCTTGCTGGTGGCCGTAATGGTCGTTGTAGGCCTTGAAGTAGTCGATGTCGAGCATCATCAGCGAGAGCGGCGTGCCCATGCGCCGCGCGCGCCGCGTTTCGCGATCGATCGCCATGTCGAAGTGGCGGCGGTTGGCGACGCCGGTCAGGTCGTCCAGCAAGGTTTGCGAGCGCAAGGCCACGGCCTGTTCTCGCAGCAGGTTCTCGCGCTGTACCGCGGCTGTCACGTCACTGACCTGGATCAGGCAATAGCGTTCGTTGTTGCCCAGGTTGAGCGGCGTGACCGTGATCTGCTGGTGCATGCGCTCGCCTTTTTCGGCGGCGGACTTGTTGGCGTAGAGCGGCAATGGCCAGCGATTCAGGGTTTGCGACAGCAGGGAAGGCAGGTTGTTGCGCAGCGCCTGGCCGATGGCCGCTTCCAGCCGCTTGCCGCGCTGCTCGGGGAACAGGTCGAAGAAGCTGCGTTCCAGCGTTTCGGCGCCGAGCACGCCGGAGTGATGATCCATCCAGCGGTTCCACAACACTACGTGTTCGTTGGCGTCGAGGACCAGGGTGCCCACGTCGATGCAATCGATAACGCCCTGCAGGAGCGGCAGGGACTCGATCGAAGATTTCATGGCTGCGCTCCGCCGATATATCGGTCGAGGAAGTTTGCCACATGCTGCTTCAGGTCGTGCAGCGCCGTCATGTCCATGATGAAGGCAACGTCGCCGGCAATTTGCTGGCGCTCGACGACAAATTCGATATGCAGCATCAGCACTGCAGTTTCGCCGCTGCCGGCCAGCGCCAGGATCTCTTCGCTGTAGCCGAGGTGGTAATCCGGCAGCGAACCATGCAGCTCGTGCCCGAGCAGGTTGGCCAGCGACCCGACGCAGCTGTTCAGCAGGATATTGCCGATCTCGCTCATCGCCTCCTGTTCCATGGCCGACAATTCAGCCAGCGGCATCGCATCGCCCACCATCAGGCGCACGATTTCCTGGCTCTTCTCTTCCGGGAACATCAGGATCGCTTCGGTGTCGAAGGCGCCGCTGTAGTGCTGGCTGATGCCGCACAGGCGGCCGTTGCCGGTGCTGCGGCTGGCCAGCAATCTGGCGGCCGAGGCACGGGTGAGGAAGCTGATGGCAGGCACCGACATGGTGACCGTTTCGTTGACGATCTCGCTCATGGCGGCAGCAGCCTGGCCGACGCCAATATTGAACAGCTCGACGAGGGCGTCGTGCTCCAGTTCGGTGAGCCGGACCATGGTCAGGCTTCCAGCGGCGCAATCAGCTGCGCAATGCGCTCGGCGGTAATCGGTTTTTCCATGAAGCCCACGCCGATTTCTTCCGCCCGCTGGCGGGTTGCGGCCTGGACATTGGCAGTCAGCAGGGAAATGTGGGCATTGGGCAGCATGGCGCGCAGCGCGGCGGCGGCATCGACGCCATTCATGCCCGGCATGTTCACGTCCAGCAAGACCAGGTCGGGCTGCAACCCCTGGGCCTTGGCGATCGCTTCGTCGCCGTTGGCGGCTTCTTCCACGACCCAGTCGGCATGGCGCACCTGGATGTGCTGGCGCGTCAGCATGCGCGACACGCGGCTGTCATCCACGATTAATACGGTACTTGGCTTCATGTCGTTTTTCCCGGCTTAGTTGGCAGTTCGGATAAAATAGGCAACCTTTATTGATTCCATTGTAACTATGACGCAAGACAAATTGAAACAGGCTGTTGCTATTTCAGCGATCGAGTATGTAATCGACGGCGAAATCATCGGCGTTGGCACCGGTTCCACGGCGAATTTCTTCATTGATGAACTGGGCAAGATCAAGCACCGCATCAAGGGTGCTGTTGCCTCGTCGGAAGCGACTGCAGCGCGCCTGGCCGGTCACGGTATTCCTGTCTATGATCTTAACGAGGTTTCGGAAATCGCGGTGTACATTGACGGCGCCGATGAGATCAATGCGGCAGGCCACATGATCAAAGGCGGCGGCGCGGCATTGACCCGCGAAAAGATCGTGGCATCGGTATCGAAGCAATTCGTCTGCATCGCCGATGGTTCCAAACTGGTAGAAACGCTGGGCAAGTTCCCGCTGCCGGTGGAAGTGCTGCCGATGGCCCGTAACGCGGTGATGCGCCAGCTGGCAGCCCTGGGCGGCCAGCCCAAGGTGCGCACCAAGGCTGGTTCCGATGAAATCTTCGTGACCGACAATGGCGGCAATATCATCGACGTAGCCGGCCTGTCGATTACCGATCCGGTCGAGCTGGAAACCCGCATCAACCAGATCGTCGGCGTGGTCGCCGTCGGCCTGTTCGCTGCCCGCGGCGCCAATGTGTGCCTGCTTGGTACTCCCGACGGCGTGCGCACCGTCAAATACTGATTCTTCCCTTAGAAAGAGCCCATGAAACGACTGTTCCTGCTATTGCTTGCTGCTGGTGTACTGAGTGCTTGTGCAACCAAAAAACAGGTGGCCCAGGCGCCTGTGAAGCGTAAATCTGTGCTGGAGGCGGAAGCTATTGCCAAGCGATCGATGATCGATGGCGTGCCGGTGGAGAAGGTGGAATTCCGCCCAGGTATTTCTTCGGCAACGGTAGAGCGCCTGGCGAATGCGGAAGAATGCCGCGGCGGTCGCGGGGCAGGGCTGGTGACCGAGCGTGGCCCGGTGGAGATTTACCGGATGTCTTGCGCTAACGGGAAGGTATTCATGGCGCGCTGCGAACTGCGCCAGTGCAAGCCGATGAATGGGGATGTGGCGAGCCGCTAAAATTAAATGGGGACGTACCCCATTTAATTAGCAACTGAATAAATGGGGTACGTCCCCATTTAATTTCAGGCCGAAGGCGGCACGTAGCCGGCTGCCTGGTCGGCGCCTTCGCCGAAGAAGTGTTTCTCCATTTGCGCTGCCAGGTATTTGCGCGCGCGCACGTCCGCCAGGTTCAGGCGGTTTTCGTTGACCAGCATGGTCTGGTGCTTGATCCAGGCGGCCCAGGCTTCCTTGGAGACGGATTCATAAATGCGCTTGCCCAGCTCGCCCGGATAGGGCGGGAAGTCCAGGCCTTCGGCTTCCTTGTTCAGTTTGATGCAGTGGACGGTACGTGCCATCTTCGGTGCTCCTAAAAAAATCGATTATAAGGTCTTGATCAAGACTTGCGACTTGCGCTGCCAGTTGTAGAGGCGCTGGCGGTCCTTCGGCAGCGCGTCGACAGTGGCGGGCGCAAAGCCGCGCTTGATGAACCAGTGCGCGGTGCGGGTGGTCAGCACGAACAGCTTGCTGATGCCCTGCGCCCGCGCGCGGTTTTCCATGTGTTTGAGGATACGCTCGCCGTCGCCCTGGGCTTGCACGTCAGGGTTGACAGTCAGGCATGCCATTTCGGCCATTTTTTCTTCCGGGAAGACGTACAGCGCCGCGCAGCCGAAGATCACGCCGTCGTGCTCGATGACCGAGAACATCTCGATCTCGCGTTCGATCAGTTCGCGGCCGCGCTTGACCAGGGTGCCGTCGGCCTCCAGCGGCTCGATCAGCTTGATGATGCCGCCCACGTCTTCAATGGTGGCCGGGCGCAGCGATTCCAGGTTCTCGTGCGAGATCATGGTGCCCACGCCATCGTGGGTGAACAGCTCCAGCAGGGCCGAGCCGTCCATCGCGAACGGCACGATGTGGGCACGCTCGACGCCGTTATTGCAGGCCTTGACACAGTGCTTCAGGTAGTAGGCGGTGGCGTCGGGCAGGAAGCCTGCCTGCAGCACGGCTTCGGCCTGGTGCGAGGAGAGCTCGCGGATTTCGGTGCCGCCGGCGTCGGTCATCATCTCGGTTTCGGTGATGAACACCAGCTTGTCGGCGTGCAGGGCGATGGCGGCGGTGCAGGCCACGTCTTCCATCGTCAGGTTGAAGGTTTCGCCGGTCGGGGAGAAGCCCAGTGGCGACAGCAGCACCACGCCGTCCGAACCCATGATGGAGTGGATGGTCTCGGCGTCCACCTTGCGGGTCAGGCCTGTCAGCTCGAAGTCGACGCCGTCGATCACGCCCAGTGGGCGGGCGGTGATGAAGTTGCCGGAAATGATACGGATCGCGGCATGCGACATAGGCGTATTCGGCAAGCCCTGGCTGAAGGCGGCCTCGATGTCGAGGCGCAGTTCGCCGGCGGCTTCCTTGGCGCATTCCATGGCGGCCGTGTCGGTGATGCGCACGCCGTTGTGGAAGCGGCCTTCCACGTTTCGCAGGGCGAGCTGCTCGGCGACCTGGGGGCGCGAGCCGTAAACCACGGTGACGTTGATGTCCAGCGCGTGCAGCAGGGACAGGTCGTGCGCCAGCACCGGGAGGGCGCCAGCAGCAACCAGTTCACCAGGGAAAGCGACCACGAAGGTCTTGCCGCGGAAGGCATGGACGTAGGGGGCGACGGAGCGCAGCCAGGAGACGAATTGGATAGGGTTTTCCATTATTCGCGCATTATAATGCGCTGCGCGGTTTTCGCGCCCAATCTATGTAAAAAACGATGTCTGAAGCAAGCAAGAAGAATCCTCCCCAGCAACCAGCAGGCCAGCGGCCGCAAGGCGAACAACGCCGCCCGGCAAGCCAGCCTGGCCAACAGGCGCGCCGCGCGCCCGCGCAGCCGCCGGCGGGCGCTGCCCAGCGCCGCGAAGTGCGCCAGGAAGGCGCACGCCCGGCGCAGGCCGAAGGACGCCGCGAGGCGCCGCGCCCGCAGCAGCGTGGAGAGGGCGCGGAGGAGCGCCGCGGCGAACGCCGCGAGCGCGAGACTCCGCAGCAGCGCGCAGCCCGCGAGGCCGCGGCAGCGTTCCGCAATCCGCTGCCGCCGATCACCTTCCCCGAAGACTTGCCCGTTTCTGGCCGCCGCACGGAAATCGCAGAAGCCCTGATCATGCATCAGGTGGTGATCGTCTCCGGCGAAACCGGCTCCGGTAAAACCACCCAGCTGCCGAAGATCTGCCTGGAATTGGGCCGCGGCCAGAAAGGCCTGATCGGCCACACGCAGCCGCGCCGTATCGCTGCTTCGTCCACAGCGAAACGCATCGCCGTCGAACTGGGTTCTCCGCTGGGTGAGCATGTCGGCTACAAGGTGCGCTTCAACGATACCCTGAGCAAGGGCGCTTCGGTCAAGCTGATGACCGACGGTATCCTGCTGGCCGAAACCCAGACCGACCCGCTGCTGAAGGCTTACGACACGATCATCATCGACGAAGCCCACGAACGCAGCCTGAACATCGACTTCCTGCTTGGCTACCTGAGGCAGATCCTGCCGCGCCGCCCGGACCTGAAGGTGATCATCACCTCGGCAACCATCGACGCCGAGCGCTTCGCCCGCCACTTCACGCAGGAGGGCAAGCCGCCGGTGCCGGTGATCGAGGTCTCCGGCCGGCTGTACGCCGTCGAAGTGCGCTACCGCCCCGTGGAGCGCGACCAGGTCATGGCGCCCGGCGCGCAGCAAGGCGCCGACGCCAAGGGCGCGCGCACCGCCGCCGCGCGCGACAAGCGCGACCTGATGGAAGCCATCGTCGACGGCGTCGATGAAGTCTGCCGCATCGGCAGCGGCGACGTGCTGGTGTTCCTGCCTGGCGAACGCGAAATCCGCGACGCCGCCGAGGCCCTGCGCAAGCACCACCCGCCGCATGTGGAAATCCTGCCGCTGTTCGCACGCCTGTCGGTCGAGGAGCAGGACCGCGTGTTCCGCACCACCAATGCGCGCCGCATCGTGCTGGCCACTAACGTGGCTGAAACCTCGCTGACCGTGCCTGGCATCCGCTACGTGGTGGATGCCGGCCTGGCGCGCGTCAAGCGCTACAGCTACCGCAACAAGGTGGAGCAGCTGCAGATTGAACCCGTGGCCCAGTCGGCCGCCAACCAGCGCGCAGGCCGTTGCGGCCGTGTGGCCGACGGCGTCTGCATCCGTCTGTACGACGAGCAGGACTTCCTGCAGCGCCCGAAGTTCACGGATCCGGAGATCCTGCGTTCCTCGCTGGCCTCCGTCATCCTGCGCATGAAGTCCCTGCACCTGACGGACGTGGAGAGCTTCCCGTTCATCGAGCCACCGCTGGGCCGCGCGATCGCCGATGGCTACCAGCTGCTGCAAGAGCTTGGCGCGGTCGATGACGACAATGCGCTGACGCCGCTGGGCCGCAAGCTTGCCAAGCTGCCGCTCGATCCGCGCGTGGGCCGCATGATCCTGGCCGCGCAGGAATACCACTGCCTGACAGAAGTGCTGATCGTCGCGTCCGCCTTGTCGGTACAGGATCCGCGCGACCGTCCGGTCGAGCACCAGCAGGCCGCCGACGAAGCGCACAAGAAGTTCGCCGACGAGAAGTCGGAGTTCCTCAGCTACCTGAAAATCTGGAAGTGGTTCGAGAATGCCATCGAGCACAAGAAGTCCAATCGCCAGTTGATGGACTCGTGCCGGGCCACCTTCCTTAACCAGTTGCGCCTTCGTGAGTGGCGCGACGTGCACTCGCAACTGC
Organism: Pseudoduganella sp. S-14; assembly: GCF_049913285.1. Taxonomy (GTDB): domain Bacteria; phylum Pseudomonadota; class Gammaproteobacteria; order Burkholderiales; family Burkholderiaceae_D; genus Rugamonas. Next base: position 4,992,221 of record NZ_CP183991.1, on the reverse strand, counting down.
TCACCATCGTGAAAGAGCAAGGCTGGCGCACCAACGAGCTGCCAGCGACCTACGACCAGCTGCATATGGCGCTGCTCACCGGCCTGCTGGGCAATATCGGCTTCAAGGGCGAGGATGAAGCGGGCGGTGCCTACCTTGGCGCGCGCGGCATCAGGTTCCACGTCTGGCCGGGTTCACACCTGTCGAAGAAGCCGGGCAAGTGGATCGTTTCCGCAGAACTGGTGGAAACGACGCGCCTGTATGCGCGCTGCGTGGCGCGCATCGAGCCGGAATGGATCGAAACGATCGGCGGCCACCTGCTGAAGAAATCCTGGGGCGAGCCGCGCTGGGAAAAACGTCCTGCGCAGGTCACTGCATCCGAACGGGCCACCCTGTACGGACTGGTGGTCTACAGCCAGCGCCGCATCAACTATGGGCAGAAGAATCCGGTGGAAGCGCGCGAGATCTTCATCCGTGATGCGCTGGTCGGCGGCGATTACGACACGCGTGCGCCGTTCTTCGCACACAATCACAAGCTGGTGCGCGAAATCGAAAACCTCGAACACAAGTCGCGCCGCCAGGACGTACTGGTGGACGACCAGTTGATCGAGGCCTTCTACGACGAGCAGATTCCTGCCGACGTGGTGAATGGCGCCGGTTTCGAGAAATGGTACAAGGACGCCTCTGCCGACAATCCGAAGTTGCTGTACCTGATCCGCGACGATTTGATGCGCCACGAAGCGGCCGGCATCACGACCGACCTGTTCCCGAAAAAGATGATGGCGGCGGGGCTGGAGATGCAGCTTTCCTACCACTTCGAGCCTGGTACGCCGCGCGATGGCGTTACGCTTACGGTGCCGCTATATGCCCTGAACCAGCTTTCGCGCGAGCGCTGTGAATGGCTGGTGCCGGGCATGCTGAAGGAGAAGGTGCACCTGCTGCTCAAGACCCTGCCGCAAAAGCAGCGCCGCCACATGGTGCCGCTGCCGGACTACGCTGCCAAATTCTGCGAGCGAACCGAGTTTGCGCGTGGCGACCTGATTGACGCGATCATTGCCGACATCCGCAAGCAGATCACGATCAGCGTCTTGACTTCCGACTTCAAGCCGGAGCAACTGCCGGCGCACCACTTCATGAATTTCAAGGTGGTCGACGAGCATGCCCGCCAGCTCGACATGGGACGCAACCTGGCCACGCTGCAGGCGGAGTACGGCCTGCAGGCGCGCCAGAGCTTCCAGCGCATGGCGGAAGGGGGCAACACGCCTGCCTCCGCTGCGCAACTCGCACAACTTGCGGGTGGCGGCATCGGCAGCGGCGGCGGCGCCAAGCCAAAGCACGGCGGCATCGCAGCCGATGCCGCGCGCGGCGCAAGCCCGGCCACGGCGCCTGCAAGTGTGCCATCTGCTGCCGCGCCAGGCCCCGCTTCGCAGCACACCAACATCACTACCTGGAGCTTTGGCGAGCTGCCGGAGCTGCTGGAAATCACGCAAGGCAAGCTAAGCCTGATCGGCTTCCCGGCCCTGGTTGACAAGGGCACGCACTGCGACCTGGAAGTGTTCGACGACCCGAACGTCGCCGCGCGCACTCACCGCATCGGGCTGCGCCGGCTGTTCATGCTGCAGATGCGCGACCAGATCAAGTTCGTCGAGAAGTCGATTCCCAACCTGCAGCAGATGGGCATGCAGTTCATGTCCATGGGCACGCAGGAGGAATTGCGCGACCAGATCATCGCCAAGGCGATCGAGATCGCCTGCCTGCAGGACCCGCTACCGGTCGACGAAGCGAGCTTCATCAAGCGCAAGGACGAGGGCAAGTCGCGCATCGTCTTGCTGGTGAACGAGATCGCCCGCCTGGTTTCGCAAGTGCTGACCGAATACCACGGCCTGCCCAAGCGCCTGCAAGGCATCAACCAGCAGGTGGCGCAGGACATGCAGCAGCAACTGCAAGGCCTGGTGCACAAGCGTTTCCTGATCGAGAACGAGTTCTCGCAGTTGTCGCACTTCCCGCGCTACCTGAAGGCGATGAACGTGCGCCTGGAGAAGCTGCGTGCCGACGCCGCGCGCGACGCCAAGGCCATGGCCGAGTGGAACCAGGCCGCGGCGCCTTACCAGCGCCTGATGCGCGACAAGTCGGCCGGCAAGAACACCGACCCGAAACTGGTCGACTACCGCTGGATGCTGGAAGAGTTACGCGTATCGCTGTTCGCACAGGAGTTGCGGACACCGATGCCGGTGTCCGTCAAGCGCCTGTTGAAGGTGTGGGAGTCGATGCAGCGCTGAAGCGCTTGCGATACTCGCCCGGAGGGCAAGCAATAAACGCATGGCAGACAATCGGCTGTTGGATCAGCAGCCGATTGTCCGCGGAAGGTGAAGTCCTTGACTGACAGAAAGCAGTCAAATCCTGCCAATCAATAATTACCTTTGCCCCCGCTTTCGCTGCCGGTCGAGCCGCCGCTATAGCTGCTGCCGCCGGTTGAGCTTTGCATCGTACTGGTGCCTGCGCCCATCACGCTGCCGGTCGAGGTGCGCATGCCGGTGGCGGTGGTGCCGTAGAAATTATGGATCTGCGTGCCGAATTCGGGGCTTGCCATGTCTGGCCAGCGGTCCTTGTCGAAGCCCGGCGCGTTCTCCAGTTTTTCCTTGGTGCAGTCAAGCACGAAGCGCTTGTTCACCGTGTCAAGCTGCAATGCCTGCCATGGCACGGCAAACAGCTTGTCGCCCATGCCCAGCACGCCGCCGAAGGACAGCACCGCATAAGCGATCTGGCCGGTCTGCATGTCGAGCATGATTTCCTTGATGTCGCCAAGATCCTCTTCCTGTCGGTTATAGACGTCTTCACCCATCAGCGTGTCAGCGCCCATCAGGCGCGGGCCTGGACCATCGTTGTCGTCACGGTCGCGATAGATGCCGAATTTGTCGCGGTCTAGATAGCTCATTCTGCTTCTCCTCATTAGTGTGATCGAGTGAGGCCAGAATAGCCCAAGCTGCGTGTGCAAGGCGCGCGCTACGCTAGCGCGGCGTAGTCCTACAAGAAGAATGCGATGGCAGCAACTGCAGTCGGCGCAAGGGCTCCTGCCAGCAAGCCAATTGCCCCGATAGATTCATCACGGAATCCTTTGCGCAGCAATGCAACGCCTGCCGGATTCGGTGCGTTGGCGATCACGGTCAGGCCGCCGCCGGCAACGGCGCCAGCCACCAGCATGTATTGTGCTTGCGGCGTGATGCCGTCGATCAGCGAACCGAGATAGGTGAGGGCGGCGTTGTCGGTGATGGCTGTCAGGCCCATTGCGCCGAAAAAGAGCGCCAGTGGCTGCAGGCTTTCGACAATTGGTTGCAGCCACCATTGCTGCATGCTGCCCAGCACCACCAGGCCGGCGAGGAAGAAGCCGACCAGCAAGGCTTCCTTCAGGATCAGCGGTGACTGGTGCTGCGGATAGGCCACGGTAAATCCGAGGAAGAACAGGAACAGGCCGAGGAACAGGACCGGATGATGCGCCAGCAGCACCACGGCAGCCAGGAAAGCCAGGTGGATGATGCTGGTCCACAGCGGGGCCGACGTGTGTGCGGTGTCGGCGGGCGTGCCGCCCTGGCTGCTGCGCAGGTGCGCGCGCAGCAGCCAGGTGGCGGCGCTGGCATTTACCAGCACTGCCAGCGTGGCTTTCCAGCCGAAGTGGGACGCCATGAAGGCAGAATCCCATTGCCAGGTTGTCGCCACCATGAGCACAGGCGGCGCTGCATAGGCGGTCAGCGTGCCGCCGATCGAGACGTTGACGAACAATACGCCAAGTGCGGCGTATTTCTGCCATTCCGGCACGCCATCGCGGAAGATTTGCGGGGCCAGCATCAGGGCCGCCAGCGTCATCGCGGCCGGTTCGGTGATCAGCGATCCTACCAGCGGTACCAGTGCCAGGCCCAACCATGCCTTCAGCAGCGGGCGGCCGCCGGACAGCACGTTGACCAGCCGCTGTACGAAGTCCAGCACTGGCCGCGATGCTGCCACCACCATCACCACAAACACGAACAGCGGCTCGGTGTACTGCTGCGTTTCTGCGTAAGCGATGGCGTTCTGCGGCCCGGCCACGAAAGCCATCGCCACCAGCAGCACCATGGCCCAGAAGCCGAACACCACCTCCACTTCGCCCAGCAGATGCAGCAAGCCGCTGTGACGCGGGAACTTGTGCGATAGCCGTTCAAACGCTTTCGCGCTAAAGGTGTGCAGCAGGGCAAGGGCAAACAAGAGGGCGCCGATCAATTGCATAGTGACGGGAGTTAAGTTGGCAATATTGCCGATTCTATCAGCCGCTGGCTTACCTGCCCATATCTTGCGCAAACCGGTATGCCGGTGGCCTGCCTGCCGATAGGCTGCTGCCATGGCTGACATTTTCGACGCACTATGGAAGAGCGTACTCAAGCGCAACATCGCGGAGTTCGTGGTCTTCTTTTTTCCTCAGTTCTCGGATGAAATCGATTGGGGCCAGCCACAGCGCTTGCGTGACAAAGAACTCCATGAACTCCGCCGCGATGGCCGACCACGCACCCTGATTGCCGACCTGTTAGTCAGCGTGTTCCTGCACGATGGGCGCGAAGTATTGCTGCATATCGAAGTGCAGGCGCAGCGCGATCCCAAGCTTGCGCGACGCATCCTGGCTTATAACTACAGCCTGTTCAATGATTACGGCTTGCCAGTCGCCAGTCTGGTATTGCTGGCAGATGCGGGCAAGCGTTGGTGGCCCAATACGTTCCATAATTGTGTGCTTGGCACGGAAATGGGGATCAGGTTTGCGGCGGCAAAGTTGTCTAGCTACGCAGAATTGGTCGATGAATTGCTGTTGGAGCGGAACATCTTTGCCTGGGTTGCGGCAGCTCATCTTCTTGCTCAACGGACGCATGGAAAGCCGCAAGCGCGTTATATCGAGAAATGGCGTGTTGTCAGGCTTTTGTACGAACGAGGATGGCGCAGGCGGCGTATTATTGACTTGTTCAAAGTGATAGACGGATTGATGGCATTGCCGCCTGAACTGCAAGAGCGACTGCGACGAAACATCGTCCGGCTGGAAAGGAGGCGTGACGTGGAATGGATTAGCCCCATGTTTCAGTTGTGCAGGCAAGAAGGGCTACAGGAGGGGCAGCAAAAAGGAAGGCAAGAAGGACGGCAAGAAGGACGGCGCGAGGGAGCGATTGACTTGCTCGAGCGCCAGCTGCATCGGCGCTTTGGGGCACTGTCGCCAACAGTCCAGAAACGCCTCGCCAAAGCCAGCCCTGGACAGCTTGCCCAATGGAGCGAGGCCGTGCTGGATGCCAAAACGCTGAAACAGGTTTTCTCTTCGCGCTCGTAGGATTATACTGTATGCATATACAGTATTATTCGGCATGGCACTCTTTGACCCCCAACCCCTGCACCCGGCCCTCTGGCTGGCCTCCCAGCTCACCAAGGGAGCCACGTCCTGTGTGGATACCGGTATTCCCGTCCTCTCCCACCAGTTGCCTGGGGGCGGCTGGCCGACGGGCGTCTTGACGGAATTGTTGCTTCAACAACCCGGTGTTGGCGAATTGCGCCTATTGAAATCCACCTTGGCCAGTCTGAACCGTCCGGCGGCCTTGCTGCAGCCCCCGTACGCGCCCCAAGCCCTGGGTTTTGAGTTACCCCCAGAGCAACTGCTGTGGATCCGCAACACCGGCAAGGCTGCCGATAGCCTGTGGGCTGCCGAGCAGATCCTGCGCAGCGGCAGTTGCGGCGCGGTGCTGCTGTGGCAACAGCACGTCCGCAACGAATCGCTGCGCCGCCTGCACCTGGCGGCCCAGTGTGGCGAAGCGCTGTTCTTCCTGCTGCGGCCGATTGCCGCCGCCCAGGATTCCTCCCCCGCGCCGTTGCGGCTGGCGCTGCGGCCGGCTCCCGGGGGCATCAATATCGAATTCGTCAAACGCCGGGGACCGCAGCGCGACACGCCGCTGTTCCTGCCCTTAACCCCAACCTTGTTGCAACGTCATGCGCCTGTGGATCGGCCTCTACCTGCCCCGGCTACCGCTCGAAGTGTTCTGCCCGAACTGGTTGGATGACCTGTGCAGCGTGGTGCTGGAGCAGGAGGGCGTGATCGCGGTCTCATATCGCGCCCATGTGATGGGCGTGCGTCCGGGCATGCGCCGCAGCGGCGCCCTGATGCTGGCGCCGGAAGCCCAGATGCACGAACGCGCCCCGCAGCAGGAAGAAGAAGCACTGCACGCAGTCGCCATGGCCATGCTGCAATACACGCCGCAAGTGGTGAAGGCGGAGGGCGCCACCCTGCTGCTGGACGTGGGCGCCAGCCTGCGCCTGTTCGGCGGCATCCGCCGCCTGTGCCGCCTGGTGCGGGGCAGCCTGCAAAAGCTCGGCTTCAGCGGCGTGCTGGGCGTGGCGCCCACCGCGCGCGGCGCCTGGCTGCTGGCGCGTGCAGGCGGCGGCCGCACGCTCAAGCTCGATAGCCTGCATCGCCGCCTGCATCGCCTGCCGGTAGGCTTGCTGCCGCCGCTGCAGCGCCATCAGCGCTGGCTGGACGGTATTGGTTGTCTCAGCATCGGCGACCTGGTGCGCCTGCCGCGCCCCGGCCTGCAGCGCCGCTGCGGTATCGAAGTGCTGGACATGCTCGATGCCGCGCAGGGCCTGGCGCCTGAAATGCACGAATGGCTGGAAGCGCCGCCCAGCTTCAAGGCCAAGCTGGAACTGTTCGGCCGCATCGACAACACCGACCTGCTGCTGGCCGGCGCCTGCCGCCTGCTGCAGCAGTTGACCGGCTGGTTATGCGCCCACCAGTTCGCTGTTTCGCGCATCCGCCTGTTGCTGGAGCATGAACGCGGCCGCGAAGCCTGCCCGCCGACACCAGTGGAAATCATGCTGGCCGAACCCACCTGGCGCGACGAGCACATCGTGCGCCTGCTGAAGGAACGCCTGGCCAAGGTGGAACTGCCGGCACCGGCGATCGGGCTAGTGCTGGAAGCGGCCCAGGTCGAGCCGATGGCGCCCCTCAGCGACTCGCTGTTTCCCGATCCCGGCGGCAGCCCGCAGGAGCGCCAGCGCCTGTTCGAAGTGCTGGTGGCTCGCCTCGGTGCGGAAAACGTGCTGCAGGCATATCCGAAGGCCGACTACCGGCCCGAAGTGGCCAACCGCTGGGTGCCGCTGCACGAGAAGGTACGCCCGGCCGACGTGGCAGCCCAGATGCCGCCGCGCCCCTTGCCGCGCCCGGCCTTCCTGCTGCCCAAACCGATCCCGCTCCTGATGCGCGACCATCGTCCGTTCTACTGCTCGCCGCTGCGCATGGTGTCGACCGCCGAGCGCATTGAGGCCGGCTGGTGGAGCGAAACGCAAACTCGCGACTATTTCATCGCCGAGGGCGAGGACAACGCCTACTACTGGGTCTACCGGGAACGCACGCCTGGCACCGAGGAAACGCGCTGGTACCTGCATGGCTTGTTCGCCTGAAGTATCATGGTTGGCGAAAGGAGGGACGTATGGACGCACAACGACTCGAATTCCCTGGCGCCGAGGGGCAAATGCTGGCGGCGCGGCTTGACTCTCCGGAAAACGGCGTACGTGCCTACGCCCTGTTTGCGCATTGCTTCACCTGCGGCAAGGATGTTTTCGCCGCCAGCCGCATTGCGCAGGCGCTGGCTGAACATGGCATTGCCGTGCTGCGCTTCGACTTCACCGGCCTGGGCGCCAGCGAAGGCGATTTTGCCAACACCAATTTTTCCTCCAACGTGGCCGACCTGCAGGCGGCTGCCGACTTTCTCCGGCGTGAATTCCAGGCGCCGCGCCTCCTGATCGGGCATAGCCTGGGCGGTGCTGCCACGCTGGCGTTCGCCGGCACCGTGCCGGAAGTGCAAGCCGTGGTCACCATTGCCGCGCCGAGCGACCCGGTGCACGTCACGCATTTGTTCGGCGACCAGGTCGATGCAATCACGGCGCAGGGCGAGGCCATGGTGCAATTGGCCGGGCGGCCGTTCCGCATCAAGCGGCAATTCCTGGAAGACGTGGCGGAGAACAGCTTGCGCAACAAGATCGCCAATATGCGCAAGGCTTTGCTCGTCATGCACGCGCCGGGCGATACGACTGTTGGCATCAATAATGCGCTGGAGATTTTCTCGGCCGCGAAACACCCCAAGAGCTTTATTTCGCTCGATACGGCCGACCACCTGCTGACCGTTCGCGAGGATGCGGCGTATGTGGCGGGCCTGATTGCCGCCTGGAGCGGGCGCTACCTCAAGGATTTCCAGGCTTCCACGCCATCGCCTTCCTGACGGCGGGGCGATCGCCGACCTGGGCCAGCCAGCGCTGCACGGCGGGCTTGCCGGACAGGTTCAGTTCCAGGTGCGAGGCGGCGGCTTCCGTCCAGGGATAGCAGGCGATATCGGCAATCGTGTAGTGATCGCCGGCCACGTAGGGGCTGCCGGCCAGGGCGCGATCGAGCACATTCAGCAAGCGCTCCGCTTCGGCGATGAAATGTTCCTTCGGCAGCGCGATGCCTTCCTTCACAAAGAAGCCCAGTTGGCCCAGCATTGGGCCAAGGCCGCCAACCTGCCAGTGCAGCCACTGCAAGGTGCGGTAGCGTTGTGCTCCCTCGTGAGCGAGAAAGCGATCGTATTTCTCGGCGAGGTAGGTCAGGATCGCACCGCTTTCGAACAGCGTGAGCGAGCCATCCATCAATGCGGGAATCTTGTTGTTGGGCGAAATGGCGAGGAATTCGGGGGTGAACTGTGCATGCTCGCGCAGGTTGACCGGTACCACCTCATAAGGCAGGTCAAGTTCTTCCAGCAGGATCAGCGGCTTGCGCCCGTTGGGCGTAGTCCATGTGTAGACGGTGAGCATGATGGCCACCACTCTAGCGCGGCCAAGGGAAAACGGGCGCACCGCAGTGCGCCCGTACCAGGGTGACTTACTGTCGCGGCGACAGGATGGCTTCCAGTCGGTCAGGCGTGCCTTCAATGCGTTCCAGGCGCGGATACTTCAGGCCCTCGTAGTAGGCCAGCGCCACGGTGCTGTATTGCTGACCGTGTTTCACCAGCAGTTCGATCGGTTTCTTGCTGGACTTGGCTTCAGTGATGGCCTTGCGCAGCAGCTCGGCCTTGTAGGCCCGGCCATTGACTGCCAGCAGGGTGGTGCTGCCGGACAGGCCTGCCTTGAAGCCTACGCCGTCCCACTGGATGCTTTCGATCTTGCCTTCGCTGCCGACGTTGAAGCCGAGCGAGTAGGTGAAGTCGGCGGACTTGCTGCGGTCTTCCGCCGCCTTCAGGAAGTCGGTCTGCTTTTCCGCGAATACCAGCTTGTAGCCGGCGCGGGCAATGCCGTCCATCGGCACCGGGCCCAGGTCTTCGATGCGGGTGCGCAGGAAGGTGGCCCAGTCGTGCGGCTGCACGCTGTTGAGCACCTTGACCACGTCCTCGAAAGTGTAGTGCAGCGCGTTCACGCGGCCATCTTCCACGCCGAAGAACCTGGTGGAGAAGTCATCCAGCGAATGCTTGTCGCCCGAGAGTTCGCGGATCTTGGTATCGACGTCCAGCCAGATCAGCATGCCTTCGGTGTAGTAGTCCTCGCTGCGCTGGTAGTTCGACCATGGGATAGGGCGGCGCGCGTTGATGATCGGATCGTAAGTGGTGTCCTGCACTGAACGCCATTCCCGGCCCTTCTGGATGGTGTAGCGCGCGGCGGTGGAAGCGATGATGTCCTTGATGCTGGCCCCCTTCATCAGGCCGGAACGTGCCGCCAGCACTTCGCCGTAGTAGGTGGTCTGGCCCTCATATACCCACAGCAGGTCGTTTTGCAGCGGCTGGTTGAAGTTCAGCACGTCCTGGCCTTTCGGACGGCGGAACTTGCCGTTCCAGGAGTGGGTGAATTCATGTGGCAGCAGGCCGCGTTCGGATTCGGCCTTGTTCCACTCGGTGAAGTAGTCGGTCTTCAGCGCGTTCTCGCTGGACTGGTGGTGCTCGCGGCCGACGCGGCCGAATTCGTCGCTCAGCGCGAACAGGAAGTCGTAGTGCTTGTAATGCTGGGAACCGAATACCTTGTAGGCCTGCTTGACCAGGTTGCGGTGCAGTTCGATCTGCTCAGGCTTGGCATCCAGCGCCTCCGCATTGTCGGCGACGACGTTCAGGTGCACCGGCACCTTGGCGCCCGGGTCCAGGTCGAAGCGCTTGAAGTGCCGGCCGGCGAACAACGGCGAGTCGACGAAGGTTTCCACGTCTGTGGTCTTGAAGGTCACGATATCGCCGTTGCGTTCCGCCTCTTCCAGCGCGGAGCCGTATTGCCAGCCCGCCGGCAGCGTCAGCGTGGCCTGGATCGGGATGCGGCGGGTGGCGTAGCCGGCCGGGTACATGGTCAGCGACTGCCACTGGATGCCCAGCATGTCAGGCGTGATTGAAGTGCGGCCCTGCGCACTTTCGGTCGGCGCCAGGTGCTGGTATTCCACGTCGATTGATTTGGCGCCTGCGGGCACGTCGATGTGGAAGGCGTACACGTTCACGTTGTCGCGGCGCCAGGCCAGGGTCTTGCCGTTGGCGCTTACCTTGAAGCCGGCGAACTGGTTCAGCGCACCGGTCGGGCCATGCTGGGCCGTCACCCACTGCGGGAACAGCAGCGTCATCTTGCCCGCCCTGGCAGGAATGGTCTGCTGGATGCGGTAGATATTCTGAGCGGTATTCGAGGCATCGACCTTCATCACGATGGTGCCTGGATAAGGCTGGTCGGCCGGGGCAGGGATCGCCTGGCCGGCGTGGGCGCTGAAGGCGGCGCCCAGCAGGAGGGTGAGGGCGGTATTGGCGAACAGTTTCATTTATTTCAACGGGGAAAGTGTGACGGGCGAGTTTAGCACGCAGGGATGGTCAAATTGTTTCGGAACGTAACGTGAAAAAAAGGTCTTGAAATCCTTTTTGGGGCTCCTATATCGGATTCAGCGGTTGCCCAGCCGGGGACCGCCGGACCTTATATCGCTTAACCTTGAAAGGATATGAAAATGCGTACTTTTGACCTGACCCCACTGTATCGTTCCGCTATCGGCTTTGACCGCCTGGCCCAGATGCTGAACGACTCGCATCGCGGCGACCAGCCCAGCTACCCTCCGTACAATATCGAACTGGTGTCGGAAGACCAGTACCGTATCGTGATGGCGCTGGCCGGCTTCGATCGTAGCGAGATCGACATTACTTCCGAGCGCGATTCTCTTGTGGTGATTGGCCGCAAGCAGAAAGACGGCCAGGAAAAGACCTTCCTGCACCGTGGCATCGCCTTCCGCGACTTCGAACAGCGCTTCCAGCTCGCCAACCACGTGAAGGTGACTGGTGCTTCCTTCGACAATGGCATGCTCACCATTGAACTGGTGCGTGAAGTGCCCGAGGCACTGAAGCCTCGCAAGATCGCGATCGACGGCGTAGTCAACCACACTGCCCTGGAGCAAAAAGCTGCCGCCTAAGCGCGCGTAGCACCCCGAAAAGGCCGGTTTTCCGGCCTTTTTTGCATTAAGACGCGTCTAAGTTTGATGCCGCATATTAGAGCCGTTGAGAAAGCAATCTTCTTCAGGAGTTTAATCATGCGCAACGCCACCACCATGTTCCTTGCCCTGGCCACCGCCGGTGTTATCGGTGCCGGTGCAGCCATCGCTGTCCAGCAGAGCCAGGGCTTCGCATCGCCGCATCCCGCCATTACCGTCGCCGCCCCGGCCAACGCCGCCCAGGGCGCGCCGGCGCCGGTGCCCGCGCCGATGATTTCCCTGCCTGATTTCAGCGTGATCGCATCGAGCAATGGCCCGGCTGTTGTCAACATCAGCACGGTCGGCAGCACGAAGGAGGCCAACTTCCGCGGCGATGCAGATTCTGAAAACGATCCTTTCTACGAATTCTTCCGTCGCTTCCAGGCTCCCGGCCAGCGTGGACGCGGCGGCGCGCCGACCCCGACCCACGGCGTGGGCTCCGGCTTCATCGTCAGCGCCGACGGCATTATCCTGACCAACGCCCACGTGGTGCGCGACGCCAACGAGGTGACTGTCAAGCTGACCGACCGCCGCGAATTCCGCGCCAAGGTACTGGGTTCGGACCCGAAAACCGATGTGGCCGTGCTGAAAATCGAGGCCAAGAACCTGCCGGTCGTGCCGCTGGGCCGCTCCACCGACGTGAAAGTGGGCGAGTGGGTGCTGGCAATCGGCTCGCCATTTGGCCTGGAAAACACGGTGACCGCCGGCGTGGTGAGCGCCAAAGGCCGCTCGCTGCCGGACGACTCCAACGTGCCATTCATCCAGACCGACGTGGCGATCAACCCTGGCAACTCGGGCGGCCCGCTGTTCAACACCAAGGGCGAAGTGATCGGCATTAACTCGCAGATCTACAGCCAGAGCGGCGGCTACCAGGGCCTGTCGTTCTCGATCCCGATCGACGTGGCGACCCGCGTGCGCGACCAGGTGGTCAAGACCGGCAAGGTGGTGCATGCGCGCCTGGGCGTGATGGTGCAGGAAGTGAACCAGGGCTTTGCCGATTCCTTCGACCTGGAGTCGCCGGAAGGCGCACTGGTGTCGAACGTTGAGCGCGGCGGCCCGGCCGACAAGCTCGGCCTGAAGGCGGGCGACGTGATCCGCAAGATGAATGGCCAGAAGATTATTGCCTCGGGCGACCTGCCGGCGATGGTGGGCCTGGCCATGCCAGGTGATAAAGTAGCGCTCGAGGTCTGGCGCCAGGGTAAGACCATCACGCTGGAAGGCAAGCTGGGTAATGCTTCCGAGCGTAATGTGGCGGCGGTGCAGAACGATGAAGCAGCCGCCAAGCTGCGCCTCGGCCTGTCGCTGCGCCAGCTCGACCCGCTGGAACGCCGTGAATCCGGCCTGGCATCGGGCTTGCTGATCGAGGATGCCGGCGGCGCGGCGGCCAGCGCCGGCGTGCAGCCGGGCGACGTGCTGCTGTCGGTGAATGGCCGTCCTGTCACTTCTGTCAACGATGTGCGCGACCTGGTGGCAAAATCGACGAAATCCGTAGCGCTGCTGATCCAGCGCGGCGAGGACCGCATCTTTATCCCGGTGCGCCTCGGCTAACAAAACAAGAAAGGTAAGACAATGCGCCTCCTGCTGGTAGAAGATGACACGATGATCGGCGAGGTAGTGCTCGACCTGCTCAGGGCAGAGCACTACGCCGTCGACTGGGTCAAGGATGGCGCCATGGCCGATACGGCCCTGCAAACCCAGACGTACGACCTGGTGCTGCTGGACCTGGGCCTGCCGAAGAAAGACGGGCTGGAAGTCCTGCGCTCGATGCGTGCGCGCAAGGAGCTGACCCCGGTGCTGGTGGCTACCGCGCGCGACGCGGTCGAGCAGCGCATTGCCGGCCTGGATGCCGGCGCCGACGACTACGTGCTCAAGCCTTACGACCTGGACGAGCTGCTGGCGCGTATCCGCGCTTTGCTGCGCCGCGCGGCCGGCCGGGCCGAACCGGTGTTCGAGCACAAGGGCGTGTCGATCAACCCGCAAACGCGTGAAGTGATTGCCAACGGCCAGCCGGTCAGCCTGTCGGCCCGCGAATGGGCGGTGCTGGAAGCGCTGATCGCGCGCCCCGGCATCGTGCTGTCGCGCGCCCAGCTGGAAGAAAAGCTGTACAGCTGGAAGGACGAAGTCAATTCCAATGCAGTTGAAGTGTATATCCACGGCTTGCGCAAGAAGCTCGGGTCGGAACTGATCCAGAACGTGCGCGGCCTCGGCTACATGGTGCCTAAAGCATGATGATGGCGGTCCCGAAGGTCAACGTCACGCACTCGCTGCGTGGGCGCCTGCTATGGTTCTTGCTGGCGGCGATCACCATGGCGGCCGTGGCGCAGGCCATGATCGCCTACAGCTCCGCGCTGAACGACGCCGACCAGATCTTCGACTACCACATGCAGCAGATGGCCATGTCGCTGCGCTCCAATGCGCCGATGGCAGCCACCGGCAACCGCGACCCCAACGATCCCGGCAACGACGAGATGGTGGTGCAGGTGTGGACGCCGGACGGCATCCAGGTATTCCGTTCGCTGTCGCGGGCCGAGCTGCCGCAGCGCGCGGTGCTGGGCTTCTCCAATGTGCGCGCCAATGGCACGACTTACCGCGTGTTCTCGGCGCAGACCGCGACCCAGACCATCCAGATCGCCCAGGACCTGGCGGTGCGCAAGCGCATGGCGGGAACGCTGGCGCTGCGCACCGTGGGACCGATCGCGCTGATGGCGCCGGTGCTGATGCTGGTGGTGTGGTGGGTGGTCTCCGGTTCGCTGGCGCCGGTGGCGCGCGTGCAGCGGCAACTGGCCTCGCGCAAGGCCGACGACCTGTCCGAAGTGTCCGATGCCGACCTTCCCGATGAGGTGCGGCCGCTGGTGCAGGAACTGAACCTGTTGTTCTCCCGCGTACAGACAGCCTTCGAGGCGCAGCAGAACTTCGTGGCCGACGCCGCGCACGAGCTGCGCACGCCGCTGGCCGCGCTCAAGCTGCAAATCCTCAGCCTGGCCCGCGCCGATTGCAGCGAAGCGCGCGACGTGGCGATCGGCCGCCTGTCCGCTGGCGTGGAACGGGCTTCGCGCCTGGTCGAGCAATTGCTGGTGCTGGCGCGCACCGAAGCGGCCGACGCCAGGCTGGAGCCGGTCAGCCTGACCGACCTGGCCAAGCGCGCGGTGGGCGACATGGCTGGCGCGGCGCAAGCGCGCAATATCGACCTTGGCCTGGAGCAGGCCGACGAGGCGACCGTGCAGGGGCAGGGCGACGCCCTGGTGATTTTGCTGCGCAACCTGGTCGACAACGCGGTCAAGTACACGCCGGCCGGGGGCACGGTCGACGTCTCGGTACTGGGCGCGGCGGGCGGCGCCGGGCCGCGGCTGGTGGTGGAAGACAGCGGCCCCGGCATCGCAGCGGAAGAACGCGAGCGCGTGTTCAACCGCTTCTACCGTGTGCCGGGCAGCGAAGCGCAGGGCAGCGGACTTGGCCTGGCCATCATCCGCGCCATCGCCGAACGGCATGGGGCCGGGTTGGCGCTGGACGCCTCGGAGCGCCTGGGCGGCCTGAAAGTGACGGTGGAGTTTGCCCCGCGCTAGAATGTCGTTTTCGACAAGCGGAGCAGGGCATGCAGAAGATCGGTTTCTCGGGGACTCTGGACCCTATCACCAACGGCCATATGTGGGTCATTGGCGAAGCGCGTTCACTCGCGGAAGAAGTGGTCGTCTTCCTGTCCGAGAACTCCACCAAGGCGCCCAAATTCTCGGCCGAGGAACGCAAGGCCATCGTGCTGGCCAGTTGCGCGGAGCGGGGCTGGGGCAATGTTAGCGTGCAGATCGTCAAGAGCGAATATACGGCGCGCGTGGCCAAGCGCAACGGCGTCGACTACCTGATCCGCGGCATCCGCAGCACCGCCGATTTCGATTACGAAAACCTGATCCAGCAAACCAATGTGGAAGTGATCGGCGGCGCCAAGACGCTGTTCGTGATGCCGCCGCGCGACCTCGGTTCGGTGAGCTCCAGCTTCGTCAAGGCGCTGGAAGGCCCGGTGGGCTGGAACTGGACCATGAAGAAATTCGTCCCCGCGCCGGCTTACCAGGCCTGGATTCTGGCCTGGCTGCGCAAGGAATGGGACAGCCTGTGGCGCGAGCGTCCCCATTCTGCCGACTGGTTTGAACGCGTGACCGGCGCGTCAGCCTACGGCGGCGCCGACCGCCATTACCACAACCTCGACCACCTGGTGCACGGCCTGGCGGAGATTCGCGCATGGGCCGCCAATACCGGTGCGGCACCAGCCGACGTGGCCCTGGTCAAAGCCGCCTTCTGGTTCCACGACGCCGTGTATGCCCACGGCGCCGGCGACATCACGAATGAAGAAGCCAGCGCACGCCTGTGGCTGGGCAGCGGCCTGGAGCCGGTCGCCGGGCGCGCCGACGAAGTGGCGACGCTGGTCCGCGCCACCGACCACTTCCAGGGCGGCGCCATTGCGCATCCGCTGAAAGACACCATGCTGTCGGTCGACCTGGCCATCCTCGGCCAGGAAGCCGAGGTGTACCAGGCCTATGCACGCGGCATCCGCGCCGAATACGCCCATGTGCCGGAAGAACGCTACAACAGCCAGCGCGCGCAGATCCTCGCGCATTTGCGCGGCAAGGCAGAAGCGGGCACGCTGTTCGCCGATCCTTATTTCACCGATACCTACACTGGCGCGGCGATTGCGAACATGGGCGCCGAACTGGCCCTAATTTCGAACAGGTAGGGCGGGCAAGGGGAGGGCGAGGTCGCGCCAGAAGCTCTCCACTTCCTCCAGTGCGGTCGCTTTCGCGCACTTTTCGGAAACGGCGCTGAGGATGAATTCTTCCGCCGACATTTGCTCTATCGGCGCCCATTTGGCGATTGCAGAAATAACGTCGCCAGCCAGGTGGATCGTCATTGCAGCCATAGCACCTCCTCCGAGTGGAATGTGATTCCACATTGCATCAACTGACCGCAGCAGTCTTTGCGCTAAGTCAAACTCTACGCAAGAGCCCGTGTCCCACCATGGGGTCACACCCGTTTCGGGACACAAGCTCGGCCGTCTTGCAGCGGAGCCCGTGTCTCGTTTCGGGTGTGACCCCACGGTGGGACACGGGCTGGGCCGTTAGGCTCAGAACTTGACGTGCAGGCGGGCGAAGTAGGAAACGCCGTTCAGGCCGAATTGCACGCTCTCGTATTTGAAGCCGTTGTCGGTTTCGTTCGGATCTTGCGGCGTCGGGTGCACATCGAAGATGTTGGCGGCGCCGAAGCTCAGCTTGGCGTTCTTGTTGAAGGCGTAGGTGAAGCCCAGGTCGGCCGAGGTCTTCGCTTCGTATTTCTGGTTCGGCACGCCAGCTGCGGTGCCGCTCCAGGTGCCCAGGGTCTGCGGGCCGAAGTGGATGATCTTGAAGTTGGTCTCCAGCGGGCCGGTCACGTAGTCGAAGCCCAAGGTGGCCTTGCGGCGCGGGCCGCCCTGTTCCAGGAACAGGCGTTCGCGTTCGGACAGCAGCACGTCTTCAAAGCCTTGCAGCGCGGCCGGGGCGTGGATGTCGGTCACTTCGGTCTTGCTGAAGTTGGCGGCCAGGAAGGTAGTCAGTTTGTTGCCGAGCACAGTGCTCTTGTGCGATGCGGTCAGGTCCAGACCCTGGGTCTTGGTGTCGACCGAGTTGACGAAGAATTGCGCGGCGCCCACGCCCATGGTCGCCAGCCTGTCCGCCAGGGCAGGGTAGTTCTCCTGGTTGAACTGGCCGGACAGCACGATGCGGTCCTTGATCTTGATGTGGTACAGGTCGGCGGTGACCGACAGGTCCGCGTTCGGGGTCCAGGTGGCGCCCAGGGTGAAGCTGCGCGATTTCTCTTCTTTCAGGGGATCGAGGCCGGCCACCTTGCCTACCGGGCCGACGGCCGGCGTGATCGAGATATCGGTTGGCACGCCGCCCACGAAGTCGGTATAGGTCGAAGAGAAGTAAGCCTGCTGCAGCGATGGTGCGCGGAAACCGGTCGATGCCGATGCACGCAGCAGCACTGGATCGGCGACGCGGTAGCTGCCGGCGATCTTGCCGGTGACGGTGGAGCCGAAGTCGCTGTACTTCTCCCAGCGCAGGGCGCCTTGCAGGCGGGCTTTCTGGGTCAGGTCCGCTTCCAGGTCGATGTAGGCGGCGTTGCTATGGCGCTTGGCGTCGGTCGCGTCGCCAGGACGGAAGCCCGGGAAGCCCTGACTGCCGGCATTGCCGCCGATGCCTACGCCGTCGGCATCGATGTAGGAACCAGGTTCCCCGGCAAAGATCTTGTATTTCTCGGCGCGGTACTCGGCGCCGAACGCCACGTTCAGGCCTTCGCCAACCAGGCCTTCGAAGTAGCGATTCATGTCGAAATTGGTGGTCGACTGCTGGAATGAGAAGCCGCCGGCGTTGAAGGAGCTTGGGCTGATGCCCTTACCGCCGTTCAGCAGGTCCAGGTTGGCGATGGAGGCGTTCAGCGTGTTGCTGATGTTGTACTTCAGGCGGTTGTAGCCGTAGGTTTGCGACAGGTCGGCATTCCAGTCGCCGACCTTCTGCTTGTAGCCGAAGATGGCGTAGCGGTCGTCCAGGTCGCCGTTGATGAACGGGACGAAGCCGTTCGGGTACATGGCTGCGGAGTTGCGGGTCGGGATGTCGTCGGTGCCATTGCGCGCCCAGGCGCCGCTGGAAGCGTCGCGCTGCTGGACGCCGCCGGTGAAGTAGACGCGGCCAGGGCCGGCCGGGATTTCGCCGTTGACGTAGACGGTCTTGTTCTTGGACTTGGAATCGCCAATGGTACGCGGGTTGCCTTCCTCGGCGCGGTTGGAGCGGCCGCGGTCCAGGTATTCGCCGGTGATGCCGACGGTGCCGCCTGCTACGGCGAAGCCGCAGTAGGCCGATGCCAGCCAGTTCTTGCCGTCGCCCGCGCCGTACTGGCCGTAACCGACCGCCGATTCGCAGCCGACGTTCTTTTTCAGGCCGATGTCCATCACGCCGGCAATCGCGTCGGAGCCGTATTGGGCAGCGGCGCCGTCGCGCAGCACTTGCACGTCCTTGATCGCCATCACGGGGATGGCGTTCATGTCGGTACCGGTGGCGCCGCGGTTGCGCGCGCCGAAGATGTTGACCAGGGATGAGGTGTGGCGGCGCTTGCCGTTCACCAGCACCAGGGTCTGGTCCGAGCTCAGGCCGCGCAGCGCTGCGGAGTCCACCAGGTCGGCGCCGTCCGCGCCGGTCTGGCGGGTCGAGTTGAACGATGGGGAAATGAAGGTCAGGGTCTGTGCCAGGTCGAACTGCGCGCCTTGCTCGGAAGCCTTGGTCAGGGAGATGACATCGACCGGCGCCACGGTATCGGTCAGGGAACTGGTCGCGCGGCGCGAACCGACCACATTGACCACGGTCAGGTCGCCAGAATCGGCTTGGGTTTGTGCCGCCACAGGCAGGGCAGACAGGGCACTCGCACCATACAGGGCGGTCAGAACGGCTTTACGCAGAATCGAAGGACTTGACAATTTTTTGCTCCTGGGAAAAATTGCCTTTGATTCTAGCCGAACTACATTTGTACAGCGTTCACAAATGACAAGTTTGCGTTGCAACTACGCCACGGCTGCGGATCATACGTATTCCATCGCGCCGCCGCGAGGAACAGCAAGGGCAACGGCGGCGACCCGGGTGGCACGGATGGCTGGAGTCAGTGTAGAATACTGTATGGACATACAGTCATCGCGCGCCGGGCTGCCCGCCTATGCGGAGCTGTTTTGCCTGACAAACTTTTCATTCTTGCATGGTGCTTCCCATGCTGAAGAGCTGGTGGAGCGTGCGGTAAAACTCGGCTATGGCGCGCTGGCCATCACGGACGAATGTTCGCTGGCCGGCGTGGTACGCGCGCATGGCGAGGCCAAGCAGGCCGGCCTGAAGCTGCTGATTGGCGCCCATTTCCACCTGACGCATGCCGATGGCAGTCCCGCGCTCTCCCTGCTGGCGCTGGCCACCAACCGCAATGGCTACGGCAATCTCTCGGAAATGATCACCCTCGGCCGCATGCGTGCCGACAAGGGGAGCTATCAACTGCATCCGGACGATTTCGCCAAGCCGCCGCCGGAGCGCGAACATTTGCGCGGCCTGCCGGATTGCCTGCTGCTCCTGCTGCCGGAATACCCGGCCGAGGTGGAGCGCCTGCACCAGCAGGCTTCCTGGATGGCTGCCACTTTTGGCGAGCGCACCTGGCTCGCCACCATCATGCTGGGCCGCGCCTTCGACGAGGCGCACGGTGCAGCGATCGAGGAAGTCTCGCTGCAGCATGCCTTGCCGGTAGTCGCGGCCGGGCACGTGTGCATGCATGTGCGCTCGCGCAAGCCGTTGCACGACACCTTGACGGCGGTGCGGCTCGGCAAGCCGGTCAGCGAATGCGGATATGAACTGGGGCAGAACGCCGAGCAGCATCTGCGCTCGCGGCTGCGGCTGGCCAACGTCTATCCGGCGGAGGTGCTGGAAGAGACCATGCGCGTTGCCGATATGTGCAAGTTCTCGCTGGAAGAACTGCGCTACGAATATCCGAACGAATTGATTCCGCCAGGGCATACGCCATCCAGCTTCCTGCGCCAGGAAACCTATATCGGCGCCCATCGCCGCTATCCGGCCGGCGTGCCGGCCAATGTGCAAAACCAGATCGAGGAAGAGCTGGCGCTGGCTGGGCAACTGAAGTACGAGTACTTTTTCCTCACGGTGTACGACATTGTGCGCTATGCGCGCTCGCAGGAAATCCTGTGCCAGGGACGGGGCTCGGCCGCCAATTCGGCCGTCTGCTACTGCCTTGGAATTACCGAAGTCGATCCCGCGCTGGGCAATAGCGTGGTCGGGCGCTTTATGTCGATCGAGCGCGACGAGCCGCCCGACATCGACGTCGATTTCGAGCACCAGCGGCGAGAAGAGGTCATTCAGTACATCTACCGCAAATACGGCCGTCACCGCACGGCGCTGGCTGCGACAGTCATTTGCTATCGCACCAAGAGCGCGCTGCGCGACAGCGGCAAGGCGCTCGGCGTCGACCTGGAAATTGTCGAGAAGGTCGCCAAGTCGCACCGTTGGTTCGACCGCAAGCACGAGCTGATGGAGCGCTTTGCCGAATGCGGGCTGGATCCGGAATCGCCGGTGGCGCACCAATGGGCCCACCTGGCGCTGCAATTCCTCAGCTTCCCGCGCCACCTGTCGCAGCACGTCGGCGGCTTCGTCATCTCGCAGGACAAGCTGTCACGGCTGGTGCCGATCGAAAACGCGGCCATGGAAGAGCGTAGCGTGATCCAGTGGGACAAGGACGACCTGGAAGAACTTGGCCTGCTGAAGGTGGACGTGCTGGCGCTGGGCATGCTGTCCGCGTTGCGCCGCGCCTTCGATCTGGTCAGCGCGCGCCGTGGCGAAATCTTCACCATGCAGGATGTGCCGCGCGAAGACCGCGCGACCTACGAGATGATCTGCCAGGCCGACACCATTGGCGTGTTCCAGATCGAATCGCGGGCGCAGATGAGCATGCTGCCGCGCCTGAAACCGCAAGTGTTCTACGACCTGGTGATTGAAGTGGCCATCGTGCGGCCCGGTCCGATCCAGGGCGGCATGGTGCACCCTTATCTGCAGCGGCGCATGGGCAAGGCAAAGGTTGATTACCCGCCGGGACTGGAGAAAGCGCTGGGCCGCACGCTGGGCGTTCCGATCTTCCAGGAGCAGGTGATGCAGGTAGTGATCGATGCCGCCGGTTTCACGCCAGGCGAGGCCGACCAGTTGCGGCGCTCGATGGCCGCATGGAAGCGCAAGGGCGGCCTGGAAAAATACCAGACGCGCATCGTGTCGGGCATGGTGGATCGCGGCTATGACGAAGCCTTTGCCTTGCAGATCTGCCAGCAGATACAAGGCTTCGGCGAATACGGCTTCCCCGAATCGCACGCAGCCAGCTTTGCATGGCTGACGTATGTGAGCTCGTGGATCAAGTGCCACGAGCCGGCCGCCTTCCTGTGTGCGCTGCTGAACAGCCAGCCGATGGGCTTTTATTCGCCTTCGCAACTGGTGCAGGATGCAAAGCGGCATGGCATTGAAGTGCGGCCGGTCGACATCACTTGCAGCGGTTGGGAATCTTCGCTGGAAGAGCGGGCAGGGGAAGAGCAGCCTGCGGTGCGGCTCGGCATGGCACTGCTGCGCGGCATGCGCGTCGAAGCCGCGCTGCGTATCGAGGAAACGCGCGCGATCAAGCCTTTTGCCAGCGTGACTGAACTGGCGCGGCGCGCCGACCTCAATCGCCACGACCTGCAGGTACTGGCCGGCGGCAATGCCTTGCGCTCGCTGGCCGGCAATCGCCGCCAGGCGCTGTGGGATGCGGCGGGCGCGGTGCCGGACAAGGATTTGCTGCGCCCGACCGAAGTGGAGGAGGAAACTCCGCAACTGGTGCCGCCAACCGAGGGCGAAGAAATCCTTGGCGACTACCGTTCGCAAGGCTTGACGCTGGGCCGCCATCCGCTGGCGCTGCTGCGCCCGGCGCTGCTGGCCAAGCGCTTCCTGCCGGCCGAGGTGCTGAACACTTTCAGCAACAACCAGCTGGCGCGCGGTGCCGGCATCGTCACCGGCCGCCAGCGGCCCGGTACTGCCAAGGGCGTGCTGTTCGTTACCATCGAAGACGAAACCGGCTACGTCAACGTGATCGTCTGGCCCGACCTGGTGGAAAAATACCGGCGCGAAGTGCTGGGCTCTTCGCTGCTCGGCGTGTACGGTGTGTGGCAACAGGAAGGCATCGTGCGCCACCTGGTCGCGCGCCGCCTGGTCGATCTGTCGCACCTGCTCGGGCGCCTGCCCACCGCCAGCCGCGACTTCCAGTAAGCCGGCGCCTGCGTGATATTTGACGACAATGTGCGTGGGTCGGTGGTGATAAAATTTTTGCATGAATGGAAAATTGATATCACTTCTTGCTTTATGCCTGCTGGCTGCTTGCCAGCGAACTCCAGAAACCAAACCGGCTGCCCAGAAAGACGTGGCACCCGCCGCTCCCCAAGAAGAAAACGATCTTGAAAAGGCTTTGTCGCGCGCGATCTTCGGCGATGCCGGACTCGCCCAAGGACTCGAAGTGCTTGGCTTTAAAGACCTGGGGAACGGCAAGGCGGCGCTGGTCATCAGCCAAATTCCTGCCGACAGTCCGGAGCCTGGCATGCGCGATATGGCGCTGCAGGCGACCATCAGCGCCTACCTGCTGGACAAGGTCGATGGAAAATGGAAGGTCAGCCGGCGGCACGAGTCGATCACGGAAATGGGCAGCAATGGCTTCGCCGGAGAGCTGACCTGGTTGATGCTGGGGGCCGGCAAGCCTGGCTTTGCAATCGTCGACGCGAGCGGCAATCGCGGCCAATCGGTGAAGTCGCTGGCGCTGTTCGACCTGACGGCGAAAGACATGCGCACCCTGGCCGGCAAGCCAATCCTTGTCCACTCGGATAACGATGGCGATTGCGAAGGCGAACGCCCGCACTGCTGGAATATCAGCGGCGAATGGCGCCTGGTGCAGAAAACAGGGCAGGCGTTTGCCGACCTGGAGATCGCTTTCTCAGGTGTTGACGAGCAAAGGTCGAAAGAGGCTACTGACAAGGCGGGTGCGCTCTGGGAGCAACCCGGCGCTGAGCCATCATACGAAGATTATCTTGCCGCACTTGGGCCGCGCGAGCAACGCAAGGTCTCATCGACGGCACGCTATTCTTTGAGCGAGAAAGGCATCCATCTCGTTAGCGGCGAAAATCTTGTGGAGGCATCTTATGGCGAATAAGCTGGCATTGCTAGGCGCGGCCTTGCTCCTCGCCGCCTGCACCAGGATTGAGGCGCCGCAGCCTGCGCCAGCGGCGACGCCGGCGTCAGCGCCGCAAGCCGTGGCTGAAGCTAAAAAGCCGGTCGATCCCAAGGTTCTCCGCATGATGGAATTGCTGCGCGCCGTATATGGGGGGCAGGGCGCGCAAGAGGCCTATATGGAAGTCGATATGCCCGATCCTGAGCAGCGTAACGAAAAGGGCAAGTACCTTCTTGCGCCGGTCGCCATGCAGGAATTGCCCGATGGACGGATGGTTGTCGTGGCCGACGCGGAACTGCTGGGTGATGACGGCGAAGTCATGACGGGCCACAGTTCGCCCGGTTTTCTCAGCGCCTACGTGCTGCGCAAAGCCGGCGACAAGTGGCAGGTCGAAGCACGGCATGAAAACATTGCTGCACTCGGTTCGAGCGGCCGCTTTGACGAAGTGCAGTGGGTGTCGCTGGGGGAAGGGAAGCCCGGATTTGTCGTGATGCATGGCGGGGTCTGGATGGGGCAAGCTATCGGCTCGCTGTCGGCCTTCGACCTGACCGACGGTGCCATGCACGACCTGACCGACAATGGCGTGTCGATGTTTTCGAACAATGACGGGGACTGCGGAGAGGACAGTACACATTGCTGGTCGGTCGAGGGCAAGTGGCAATTTGAAAAGCGCGAGGGTTCGGCGTATGACGACTTGGTGGTGCGCTTTACCGGCCATGAAGAGGATAAGCCGGAGAATGCACCGGAAACCCAGGCGCGCAAGCGCAAGGACGTAGCAGGCATGGCGCGCTACAAATTCGATGGCGGGCGCTATGTGCTGGTCGAAGGAGAGAACATTGTCCCGGGAGTTTGAGATTCGGCCAGCAGTTGCCGATGATGCATCGGCGATCAGTGCGCTGATCCTGTCGCTGCAGCCCTACCTGACCATTGAGCCGGATGGAAGCGGCGCGGAAGAATTCCTGGCATCGCTGTCGCCCGATATCATTCGCCGCAACCTGCAAGACGAAAACTATTGCTACCGGCTGGCGTTCGACGGCGAAGCGCTGGCCGGCGTGGTCGCAGTGCGTAGCAACTCGCACCTGTTTAGCCTTTACGTAGGGTCGCCATGGCATGGGCAGGGCGTAGGCAGGCGGCTGTGGGAGCTGGCACGCGACGGTGCGCTGGCGCGCGGCAACCCGGGCAACTTCACCGTGAATTCCTCGACCTTTGCCGAAGCCATGTACCGCCATCTGGGCTTCACGGCAACCGGCCCGCTGGCGGAAATGCACGGTATACGCTTTATCCCGATGCGCCTCGACCTTTAAGGCACTCTACCGCAGAGAATGCGGTACTGGTATGGGCTTACCCCTAACTTTGCTTTGAAAACGGCGCCAAGATGGGATTGATGGGAAAAGCCGCAGTCCATCGTCCATCGGGTCATCTATGAGGAACTTTCCCGGCCACTGCGCCGTCATCGCTCTCGTGCGGACGCAAGTGGCCAGAATGCATGTCAGGGCTCAGCGCGAACTCTGGTCCAGGTGACTCGGGCCGCTGGTCGTGCTACTGGTGCCGTAGAAGTTGTGCAGCTCAGTGGCCCAGGTCTGGTTGGCCATGTCCGGCCAGTGGTTCTTATCGAAGCCGGGCGCCTGTTCGATGCGCTCTTTCTCGATATTCAGCGTCATGCGGTGGTTGGAAGTGTCGAGCGACAGCGCCTCGAACGGCACCGCGAACAGCTTCTCGCCGATGCCCAGCACGCCGCCGGACGCCATCACCACATAGGCGATACGCCCGGTTTGCATGTCGAGCATGATCTCCTTGACCGTGCCCAGGTGTTCATTCTGCAGGTTATGGACATGGTCGCCGATCAGGGTGTCCGCGCCCATCAGGCGGGGACCTGGACCCTGGTGGCCAGTGTCGACATAGTTGCCATATTCGTCGCGATCCAGACTCATGGTGGCCTCCTGTTGAAATAAAGATATTGTTGCTTCCTGGCGGGGCCTGGGTCTGTTCGGTGCCGCACGCATTCGGGGGCAAAATAGGCTATAATTTCAATTTCCCGCTGCGCGCCTCCCCGGCGCCGATCTCGCAATGACCAAATTTGTCTTCGTCACTGGTGGCGTTGTGTCGTCCCTTGGTAAAGGGATTGCCGCCGCCTCCCTCGCCGCGATCCTCGAATCGCGTGGCCTCAAAGTCACCATGCTCAAGCTGGACCCGTACATCAACGTGGACCCAGGCACCATGAGCCCAATGCAGCACGGTGAAGTTTTCGTTACCGATGATGGTGCTGAGACTGACCTGGACCTCGGTCACTACGAGCGTTTCATCTCCACCCGCATGCGCAAGGTGAACAACTTCACCACCGGCCAGATCTACGAATCGGTGATCCGCAAGGAACGCCGCGGCGAGTACCTGGGCAAAACCGTGCAGGTGATCCCGCACATCACCAATGAAATCCAGGATTACATCCGCCGTGGCGCGGAAGGCTACGATGTCGCCCTGTGCGAAATCGGCGGCACCGTCGGCGATATCGAATCGCTGCCATTCCTGGAAGCTGCACGCCAGCTGTCGCTGCGCGCAGGCCGCAAGAACTGCGCTTTCGTTCACCTGACCCTGGTGCCGTACATCGCATCGGCCGGCGAACTGAAAACCAAGCCTACCCAGCACTCGGTACAGAAGCTGCGCGAAATCGGTATCTCCCCGAATGCGCTGCTGTGCCGCGCCGACCGCAAGATTCCGGAAGACGAAGTGGCGAAGATCTCGCTGTTCTCGAACATCGAAGAGCGCGCCGTGATCTCGGTGTGGGACGTGGACACCATCTACAAAGTGCCGCAGATGCTGCACGACCAGGGTCTGGACGCGATCATCTGCGAGGCACTGGACCTGAACCCGGCGCCGGCCGACCTGTCCATGTGGGCAAAGCTGATCCACAATCTGGAAAACCCGAAGGCGGAAGTGTCGATCGGCATGGTGGGCAAGTACGTCGAACTGACCGAATCGTACAAGTCGCTGACCGAAGCGCTGCGCCACGCCGGCCTGCACACCGAGTCGCGCGTCAACATCGAATACATCGATTCGGAAGAAATCGAGACCAAGGGCGTCGCCGAGCTGGCCAAGTTCGACGCGATCCTGGTGCCGGGCGGCTTCGGCAAGCGCGGCGTGGAAGGCAAGATCAAGGCGGCGCAATTCGCCCGTGAATCCAAGGTGCCTTACCTGGGCATCTGCCTGGGCATGCAGGTGGCGCTGATCGAATATGCGCGACACATGGCCGGCTTCAGCAAAGCCAACTCCACCGAGTTCGAGCCGGACACCGAACAGCCGCTGGTGGCCCTGATCGACGAATGGCAGAACGAAGACGGCAAGATCGAGAAGCGCGACGCCAACTCCGACCTGGGCGGCACCATGCGCCTGGGGGCGCAGACCTGCGAAGTCAAGCCGGGCACCCTGGCTTCCGAGATCTACGGCAGCGTGGTGACCGAGCGTCACCGTCACCGCTACGAAGCGAACAACCATTACCTGGCCCGCGTCGAAGAAGCCGGCTTGGTGGTGGCAGCGCGCACCCCGAACGAGAACCTGTGCGAGATCATGGAACTGCCGCGCACCGGTGCCAACGCCCACCCATGGTACATGGGCGTGCAGTACCACCCTGAATTCAAATCGACCCCGCGTGACGGCCACCCGCTGTTCACGTCCTTCATCAAGGCAGCCCTGGCGCATAAAGCCGCCGCAGGCAAGCCGGCCCTGAAGGCAGTCGAAACCAAGGAGAACGTCGCATGAAGCTGTGTGGATTCGATGTAGGCCTGGACAAACCATTCTTCCTGATCGCCGGCACCTGCGTGATCGAGTCGCGCCAGATGGCGTTTGACACCGCCGGCGCACTGAAGGACATGACTGCTGAACTGGGCATCCCGTTCATCTACAAGTCGTCCTTCGACAAGGCCAACCGCACCTCCGGTACCTCGTACCGCGGTCCGGGCATGGAAAAGGGCCTGGAGATCCTGGGCGACGTGAAGCGCGAGCTGGAAGTGCCGGTGCTGACCGACGTGCACACCGTGGAAGAAATCGCCGCCGTGTCGTCCGTGGTCGACGTGATCCAGACCCCGGCCTTCCTGTGCCGCCAGACCGACTTCATCACCGCCTGCGCTGAATCCGGCCTGCCGGTGAACATCAAGAAGGGCCAGTTCCTGTCGCCGCACGAAATGAAGAACGTGATCGACAAGGCGCGCGCGGCTGCCAAGGCCAAGGGCCTGAATGAAGACAACTTCATGGCCTGCGAGCGTGGCGCTTCCTTCGGCTACAACAACCTGGTGTCGGACATGCGTTCGCTGGCCATCATGCGCGAAACCGGCGCACCGGTGGTGTTCGACGCAACCCACTCGGTGCAGCTGCCGGGCGGCCAGGGCGGCTCGTCGGGCGGCATGCGCGACATGGTGCCTGTGTTGTCGCGCGCTGCCGTGGCCGTGGGCGTAGCCGGCCTGTTCATGGAAACCCACCCGGTTCCTGCACAAGCGCTGTCGGACGGCCCAAATGCCGTGCCGCTCGGCCGCATGAAAGAACTGCTGTCCGTTCTGATCGAACTGGATCGCGTCACCAAGAAGGCTGGCTTCCTCGAATCCAACTTCAACTAAGTCATATCCAAAAGGGCCGCTTTGTTTGCGGCCTTTTTTTGGCCCTGTCTGTTATTCTTGCAACAATTTTGCCCCAGATATTCGCTTTAACTTTGGAGAAAACACATGAGTGCAATCGTTGACATCATCGGCCGCGAAGTAATTGATTCGCGCGGCAATCCGACCGTGGAATGCGACGTCCTGCTGGAATCCGGCGTCATGGGCCGTGCCGCAGTGCCGTCCGGCGCATCCACCGGTTCGCGCGAAGCAATCGAACTGCGCGACGGCGATGCCAAGCGCTACTTCGGCAAGGGCGTGCTGAAAGCCTGCGAAAACATCAATACCGAAATCTCGGAAGCCATCATGGGCCTGGACGCCAATGAGCAGGCTTTCCTGGACCGTACCCTGATCGAACTGGACGGCACCGAGAACAAGTCCCGCCTGGGCGCAAACGCCATGCTGGCCGTGTCGATGGCTGTTGCCAAGGCCGCCGCTGAAGAAGCCGGCCTGCCGCTGTACCGCTACTTCGGCGGCTCGGGCGCGATGCAGATGCCTGTGCCGATGATGAACGTGATCAACGGCGGCGCGCACGCCGACAACAACCTGGACATCCAGGAATTCATGATCATCCCAGTGGGCGCTCCCTCCTTCAAAGAAGCCGTGCGTTACGGCGCCGAAGTGTTCCACACGCTGAAGAAGATTCTGCACAAGAAGGGCATGAATACCGCCGTGGGCGATGAAGGCGGCTTCGCTCCTTCGCTGGCTTCGCACGAAGATGCGATCAAGCTGATCATGCAAGCGATCGAAGAAGCCGGCTACGAGCCAGGCACCCAGATCGCCATCGGTCTGGATTGCGCAGCTTCCGAATTCTACAAAGATGGCAAGTACCACCTGGAAGGCGAAGGCATGGTGCTGTCGGCTGAAGAGTTCACCAACCTGTTGGCTACCTGGTGCGACAAGTATCCGATCATCTCGATCGAAGACGCGATGCACGAAGGCGACTGGGCAGGCTGGGCACACCTGACCCAGGCCCTGGGCAAGAAAGTGCAGCTGGTAGGCGACGACCTGTTCGTCACCAACACCAAGATCCTGAAAGAAGGCATCCAGAAGGACATCGCCAACTCGATCCTGATCAAGATCAACCAGATCGGCACCCTGACCGAAACCTTCGCAGCAATCGAAATGGCCAAGCGCGCCGGCTACACCGCCGTGATCTCGCACCGTTCCGGCGAAACCGAAGATTCGACCATCGCCGATATCGCTGTCGGCACCAACGCGCTGCAGATCAAGACTGGCTCCATGTCCCGTTCGGACCGCATGGCCAAGTACAACCAGCTGCTGCGCATTGAAGAAGACCTTGGCGATATCGCTTCCTACCCAGGCCGCGATGCGTTCTATAATCTGAAGTAATTGCAATCCCACCGGCCGGGACTCCCCGGCCGGTTCAGTTTTGACCCAATGCGCCTGATTTCTGTAGCCCTTGCCCTGTTGCTCTTGCTGATCCAATACCCGCTTTGGCTGGGGAAGGGCGGCTGGCTGCGTGTGGCGGACCTGGAGAAAGAGGTCGCGGCTGCGCAGGAAAAGAATGAAGGCCTGCGCCAACGGAATGCCAAGCTGGCTTCCGAAGTGAATGACCTGAAAGACGGCACCGGTGCTGTCGAAGAGCGGGCGCGCTTCGAGCTAAGCATGATCAAGCAGAACGAAATCTACGTTCAGATCCTCGGCAAGGACCAGGCCAAGCCGTCATCCGCCGAATCCAGGCCTTAATTGGCGGTTCTGCCACATCCATTCTCAGCGACTGCTCTGAGTTAGCAGCTTGGTCAGGCTGGTTTCGGCCCCATTGCGGAAGTTCGGAGTATTTCGGGATTCGTAGTTCAGTAAGAACAGCCCTGATTTTGTAGCAGCATCAAAGACCGGTTGAGCGGCGTCCCTGCTCGTAAAATATAAGATGTTTGTGTCGTCCCAACCTGCTGCGTATATGCATCCAAGTTCAGGCAGAATCAGGAATTGTGAGGGCGACCTTCTCACATTGAACCTCGATTGCTTGACCAATCCGTCGCGTGATGTATAGCGCTTCAAAACCAACTTGGCCTTTTTTGGCCAACGGCCTCGATATCGCACCGTGAATGCCGGGGTAAGGTCAAAAACTGCGGCCCAATGCGTTTCAAGCTTTTGGTCGCGCCTAGCTCGCTCTGGACCATTAAAGCAATCCATCAGATGCCACTCTGATTCATCACGTAGCCAATGGTCAAATACAGAAATTGCGACCTTTTGCATTCCACCGTCGGATTCTTTTTCCAATACTTCTTCCAAGAGCGGAAACTGCCGATGTATGGCGTGCGTTTCCGCATCGGTAACACGTGACAATATTTTCATGTATGAGGCCTCTACGAGGCTCTGGTCGATTGGTGATTTAACTAGCGGCCGAATGCCGCGTGTCCATTCCGCTGGTCTTCGACCAAGCGGATAAGCAGCCTTCCGAGCTCCAGGGCTTCCGTCTCGCCAAGTTCGACTGGATCGCTTCCTGCAGCGTTCACCTTCAAGTGAATTCCACCGTCAACCCAGATGCTGATGTCGCCGCTCGCCATTTCGAAAACTTCCGTGCTTTGCTTGTCTTCAACCATTGCTTTACCTTCAGTTGGATTTTTCTTCATGAGTTACGGGGCAACTACAGCACCGGGCCGCAAGCTGATCACTCTTCAAACCGATGTTTTCGCACTTGGCCGAGGAATTCGGGCGTCACTGGGTATCCTGAACTTGCCCCATTCACGGAATCGATCCCGCAGTATGGACACAGCGCGGTTGTCCCTGAATCAAGCTTGAGTCCTCCGGCGTA
The DNA here is from genome assembly GCF_049913285.1 of Pseudoduganella sp. S-14. Taxonomy (GTDB): domain Bacteria; phylum Pseudomonadota; class Gammaproteobacteria; order Burkholderiales; family Burkholderiaceae_D; genus Rugamonas. Next base: position 4,961,545 of record NZ_CP183991.1, on the reverse strand, counting down.
CCTTCCTGCCAATCAACCCAGTCCTTGATTTCATTTTGGGGGAAGTTCGCGAGGCAATGGAAGCAGCCGCATTGGGTACTACTCAAAATTTCAGCGCGATGCCGCGAGCTATGCTTATGCGCGGCGAGTATGTCATTCATCTTAAGGCTCGCAAAAGGACTCTTATATTCAGGCCGCACTTGGCCGCCATCAACTCGACTTCCCGGATCGGCGGCTTCTGGCCGACCTTCGTCGGTTGTCATTCTGCAGAGCTCATCCGAGAAGCAATAACAACTCATCTTGAAGGTCGTTGTCCAACTCCATTTGCTTCTGAGCTTTGCCCAACAGGGATAAACATTCTTTACGCGCCGTTTCGTCTGGGCTCATGCGTTGTTCACGCAAGATCGAAAGAGCTTCATAAGAAGCTTCAAAGCCACCTTCAATTGCCCATCGAAATAGTTGCGAAAAACGGGAAGTGCAGTCGAAGCCGGAAAGTGCATATATCAAAGTTCCACGCGCTTCCCGATATGCTGCTATTTCGATTGCAGCAACAAGCGCGTCGACAGCCTCCGGATTCCCTGAATCCATCAACGTGATGGCTGCCACGTTCCTTATCCTGGCATCAGGGGACATAACGTCTGCGAGTGCCACCGCGAATTTTTCTTCTGGATTCAACTCTATCTTCTTTTCTTTTAGTGACAGGCTGCTTGTGGCCGGTAACTTCCGGCCAATACCTGATCTCAACGTTTGGTTTGTTCGATCCAGGCGTTGACGCGCTTCTCCAGCAGTGGCAACGGCAGTGTGCCTTCTCCTAGCACGACGGCATGGAAAGCCGGGTAGCTGAATTTGGCGCCCAATTCATGCTGCGCCTTGTCGCGCAGTTCCAGGATCTTCAACGAACCAACCTTGTAGCTCAGGGCCTGTGCCGGCCAGACCATGTAACGTTCGATCTGGTTCTTGGCGCGCGCTTCGGACACACCCTGTTTTTCAACCATGTAGGCAATGGCCTTTTCGCGGCTCCAACCCAGAGAGTGCATGCCGGTATCCACCACCAGGCGCACGGCGCGCAGCATTTCCGCGTTCAGGTGACCGTAGTACCAGACCGGGTCTTCGTACAGGCCGAAGTCCTTACCCAGGGTTTCAGCATACAGCGCCCAGCCTTCGGTGTAGGCCGCGTTGTTCTGGTTCTCAGTGCTGAACATGCGGAAGTCCGGCAGCGGCATTTCCTTCAACAGGGCAGCGTGGAAGTGGTGGCCTGGCACGCCTTCGTGCAGCAGCAGGCTGGCCATGCCGGTGCGGCTGTAGTCTTTCGGATCGTTGACGACAGCCCAGAACACGCCGGGGTGCGAGCCGTCTGCAGCTGGCGGGGTGTAATGGTCTGAGGCGGTGGCGCGCGTCAGTTCAGGCTCCAGGTCCACCACCAGCTTCGATTTGGGAACCAGGGTGAAATAGGCGGGCAGCTTGGTTTGCACCGTGTCGTAGATTTTGCGGTACTCGGCCAGCACTTCCGCTTCGGTGTTGAAAGGCTTGAACTGCTTCTGGTCGCGCACCCATTGCGGGAAGGCTTGCGCAGGACCGTCGTAACCGAGCTTGCCCATCAGGGTTTGCATTTGTGCGCTGATGCGGGCGACTTCTTTCAGGCCGAGGTCATGAACTTCTTGCGGCGTGAGCGGCAGGGTGGTGCTGTCGTTGATGCGAGCTTTGTACCATGCAGCACCGTTCGGCAGGGCGCTCCAGCCGGCGCTGTCACGGCTGGCAGGCAGATATTCCGATTCCAGGAATTTCACCAGGCGTTCCAGCGCTGGGTTCACCTTTTCCACGGCGGAGCGGTAGTCGCGCGTGAGGCGTTCCTTGTCGGCGGCGCTGAATTCGGCGGGCATGCGCTTGATTGGCGAGTAGTACACGCTGGCTTCAGCGGATGTACTGCGCAGGGCGGCCATTTGCGGCAGCATCGCTTGCGTGATCGGCTTGGGCTGCACGATGCCCTGCTTGATGCCTTCACGCATATTGGCGATGGCCTGGTCGATCCACGGCGCCAGCTGGCGTACGCGGCTCAGGTAGTCCTGGTATTGCTTGACGGTGCCCAGCGGCTGCGAACCGGTGCCGCCGGCGTAGTTCGCCAGGGTGCTCGGGATATTGTCGAAGTGGTTCAGCGGCAGCAGGTGTTCAGGGAACGGCGCCAGGGCCAAAGCGGCATCGAGTTCATAGGCCAGCAGGTCCAGCGTCATCTGCTCCTGGCTGGCCAGTTGCGCGCGTGGGATTTTCGCGAGGCGCTTTTGCATCTGGCGATAAGTGGCAAACTGCTTGGCGCGAACGGAAGGCGAGATCGCTATGCCAATCTGGTCGTTATAGCGCGGGTCGCCGTTGGCGGTTGCAAACAGCAGCGGGTCGAAGTGGGCGCGGGCGACGTGGAAGTCATTGGCCAGTTGCGCGAGTTGGCGGCTGGCTTGGCTGGCTTGCTGTTTGGCGGCAGGTGCTGCCAGGGCCGGGGTGAAAGCGAGAGGAGAGGCCAGCAGGCTGGCGGCAAGAACTGCGGTCGAAAAACGGGTAGGCAGCATTGGATTCCCTGGGCAAAAACAGAAGGCGCTCAGGATACTCCAAATTCCGCCCCTGGTGGAATGGCTCTTGCGAATGAGAATTATTCGCATTAAAATACCTATTCCCCGTGCCAGCCTTGAGCCAGCATTTGACTGACTCACGACTGGAACATCATGAATGCATCCGTATTGCGGCCACAGCGCCTTGCGCTGTTGCTGGCTGCTGCCTTGGGCGCGCACGCCCAGGCCCAAGAGACGACCCGGCTCGGCGAAATCCTCGTCACCGCCAAACCTGAAGAAATCAAGACCATCGACGCGCGCGAACTGGATAAACGCGGCGTGACCGACATGTCGCAGATCGCGCGCTACGAAACGCTGGTCACCGTGCCGGCTGCCCTGAGCGGCGGCGCCAATGTCTGGGACGGCGCCGGTAATACCGGCTTCAATATCCGCGGCGTGGAGGGCAACCGCATAGGCCTTGACCTCGATGGCATTGCGCTGCCTGATGCTGCACCGCGGCCGGACAGCTCGACGCTGAACAGCTTCGGCGTGGGGCGCGATTATTTTGATCCGGAGACTTTCCGCGAAGTGCGGATTGGCGCGGGCAGCACGTCGGCCGATAGCGGCAGCGCGGGCCTGGGCGGCAAGGTATCGTTCGTGACCAAGTCGCCGTCGGATTACGTCAGCGCCGACAAGCCGGGGTACGCGGAATACAAGGCTGGCTACCATGGCGCCAACAATGCGCGCCTTCATGCGCTGACCGGTGCGGGGCAATTTGGCGACTTGCAGGCGCTGGCCGTGGCCGTGCACCGCAGCGGCGAACAGACAGAAAGCGAAGGCAGCGTTGCACCCAACCCGGACGAGTGGAATTCGGACGCACTGCTGGCGAAGCTTGCATGGCGCCTGGCACCGGGCCAGAAGCTGGGCTTCACCTTTGACGGCTTCCGCGCCGAGCATGAGCGAGCGTTCGACAACAAGCTGGGCGCCTCCTATCCGCAAGGCGCCATGCAATCGTCCCGCACGCGCCGCAACCGCATCAGTGTGGAGCATGAACTGGCCGCCGGCCCGTGGCTGCTGGAGAGCCGTGCCTATGTGCAGGATGCCCGGGTGGAGGATCACACCGATGCGGCCTACGTCGTGGGGCCCCAGCGTTATGCGCGCAGCATTGACACGGCATTTCTCAATAAGAGCAAGGGGCTGGCGGCCGACGCCACGCGACAGTTCGGCAGCGACAGCCTTGCGTTTGGTGCTACGGTGGAGGACCAGGAATCGCGCCGCCCGTGGCGCGAGGACCGTACGGTGCTTGCGACCGGCGCGCACCAGGTCACCAACAAGAACCGCATGGCGGACATGGACACCTTGAAGCTGTCGGCCTTCGTGCGCGGCGAATACGTGTTCCCGCTGGCCGGCCTGCGTGCCACGCTGACGCCTGGCCTGCGCGCGGAATACCGCAAGCTCGAGCCGAAGAACTTGCAGAGCTATGTGATCGCAGTACCGGGTGCGGCGAAGGAGATCAAGGCGGACAGCGACAGCTACCTGTCGCCGAGTCTCGGCCTGACGGTGGCGGTGGCGCCTGACTTCGACGTGTACGGCAAATTCACGCGCGGCTATCGCATGCCGACCGCCGCGGAGCGAACCGGCACCTATGACTCGTTCAGCTACACCGGTGCCGGCAATGGCTACGCGACACTGGGCAACCCGAACCTGGGCAAGGAAAGCAGCAATGCCTTCGAGCTTGGCTTGCGCGGACATGCCACGCGCTGGCTGATGGTGAGCGCGTCCACCTTCTATAACCGCTACAAAGACTTCATCGAATACGTGGCGCAGCCCGCCGATCCGGTCAACTTCCCGACCATTACCTTCGGGCTGTTCCGCCCGGAGAACATCGGCAATGCCCGTAGCTGGGGCGGCGAGCTCTCGGCAGTGGCCGAACTGGGCAAGCTCACCCCGGCGTTGCGAGGCTTCAGCGCCTCCCTGGCGGCGGGCGCATCACGCGGCACGCTGGAGAACCAGCGCACCGGAAACAAGGCGGGCATGAACTCGATCCAGCCTTACAAAACCACGGCCAGCCTGGCCTGGGATGACCCGCAGAAGCGCGGGGGCGCATCGCTGACGGCCTTCCATACGCGCGGCAAACAGGCGGAGCCCGAGGTGGCTGCAGCGCAGTCGCAGCCGGCGGCGTATTTCGCAGTACCCGCTGCCACGGTGGTCGACCTGGCCGGCTACTGGAAGATCGGCAAGCACGCGGAGCTGAACGCTGGCATCTACAACTTGGGCGACAAGAAGTACTGGGACTACGCCGCTGTGCGCACGCTGGCTGCCGGCACCACGGCAGCCACGCAGGCCGAGATCGAACGACAGGCGCGCCCTGGCCGTCACGTAGCCGTCAATTTCAAACTGATGTATTGATAAGGAGAAGAACATGAAGACGAAGAAGATATGTGCTTTGCTGGTGTTGACCGGCCTCATCGCAATTGCTGCCGGGACTGTAAGTGCGGCGTCACTGGCCGATCGCTGGGCTTCGCTGCGCGCCGAGCAGCCCAAGTTACAAATCCGCGATGCGGCCCGCACGCTGGGAACTTCCGAAGCGGAGTTGCTTGCAACGGGCATCGGCAAGACGGTGACGCGTCTGTCGGACGCGGATCATGCCGTGAACGACATCATGATCCGCGCGCTGGACCTTGGCACCGTTCTGGCTCTGACCCGCAATGAAAACGGCGTACTTGAGCGCACCGGCGTGGCGACCAAGGCCAAGCCGGAATCGTTCAGCGACAAGGAGCGCTTCCGTGCGGTTGGCGGCGGCTACCTGGGTGGCGAGATCGACATGCGCTTCCATTTCGCGAACTGGAAACATGCATTTGCGGTGGTGCAGCCAGGGCGCGATGGTGCGACCAGTCGCAGCCTGCAGTTCTTTGACGCGCAGGGCAATGCGGCGCACAAAGTCTATGTGAAAAGCGAGGCCGGCGTGGCGCTGTTCGACAAGATCGTCGTGGACTTCAAGCATCCGCAGCAGACGGGTGAGCTGAAGATTGATGCCGCTGTGCCGAAGGCGGCGGAATTGGCCGATAGCGCGATTGACGTGAAGGAGTTCCAGCTCGCGTGGAAGGAGATGACTGATGTTCACCAGTTCAACCGGATCGTCAGCGAGTTCAAAATGAGCCGAGAGCAGGCAATGCGACTGGCGCCGGAAGGCCTGGCTCAGAAGATTGGCCCGCAGGCTTTACGCAAGCTGCTGGATGAATCGGCGAAGCAGCAGCTGCCGATCATGGCTTTCCTGGGGAATGGTGCGGCGACGCAGATATACAGCGGCAAGATCAGCAAGACAGCTGCCAGCGGTGACTGGTACAACGTGCTCGATCCTGAGTTCAACCTGCACATTCGCGAGACTGCCCTTAAGAGCGGGTACGTGGTGCAGCGGGCGGGTGTGACGTCGGTCGAGTTCTTCGACAAGGACGGGGAGCTCGTGGTGACGTTCTTTGGCGTTCGTGAACGCGCCAAACCGCAGCCGCAAGCGTGGGTGGATTTGACGCGCAGCCTCTGATTGCAGTTGAGCCCGTGTCACACCATGGGGCCTGACCCCATGGTGTGACACGGGCTCTGCCGTGGTTAGTGCTTGGCTTCCGAGCCGTGGATCAGGGCTTCGGCGGGGGCGTCGGTGACGAAGAGCTGGGCGCAGTCGACGGCGTCGTACTCGTAGTGCTTGCCGCAGAAGTCGCAGTTGATACCCAGCTTGCCTTGCTCGGACAGGGCGTCTTGCACTTCCTGCTGGCCCAGCATCTTCAGCATATTGCCGACCTTTTCACGGGTGCAGGAGCAGTGGAATTGCGGATGCAGCGGTTCGAACACGCGCAGGGTCTCTTCCCAGAACAGGCGCTTCTGCAGTACATCGATGCCGTGTTCCAGCATCTCCGCTTCCTTCAGCGTGTCGCCCAACATCACCACGCGGTTCCAGGTTTCCTGAGACACTTCGGCGGCGTGCGCGGTGGCTTCGGCTTTGCCGCCATGCAGCGGCAGCTTTTGCAGCAGCAGTCCGCGCGAGACCGAATCGTCGGCCGCCAGCCACAGCTTGGTGTCGAGCTGCTCGGAACGCAGCATGTAATGTTCGATCACGGTTGCCACGTTGTCGCCGTCCAGCGGCACGATGCCCTGGTATGGCTGCTGGCCTGGCACTTTCTCGGCTGGGTCCAGTGTGATTACGAAGCGGCCGTGGCCCTGGGCATTGACCAGCGCCTGCAGGCCGGCATCTTCCGCAATCGCGAACTCGGAATTCATCTTGGCGGTGGCGCGCATGCGCAGGTCGGAATCGCATTCCACCACCAGCAAGCGTACCGGGCCATCGCCGTGCAGTTGCATGATCAGCGAGCCATTGAACTTGAGGTTGGCCGACAGCAGGGCGGCCGCCGACACCATTTGGCCCAGCAGGCGCTTGACGGCAACCGGGTAGTGGTGGCGGGCCACGATTTCGCGCCAGGTGGCGGAAATGTCGACCAGCTCACCGCGCACGGCGGCGTCTTCGAAAACAAACTTCTGCAGGGTATCCGGGGTGTTCGTCATTGTTTTTATCCAATCTTTTTCAGTTGCGACTTGAACAGCTGGCCACGCTTGACGTAGCTGTCGGCGCTGCCGATCAGGCGCGCCACGTCTTCCGCTGTCAGCTGGCGCACCACCTTGGCGGGAGCGCCCACGATCAGCGAGTTGTCGGGAAATTCCTTGCCCTCGGTGACCAGGGCGCCAGCGCCGACCAGGCAACCCTTGCCGATCTTTGCGCCGTTCAGTATTACCGCCTGGATGCCGATCAGCGTTCCGTCGCCGATGGTGCAGCCATGCAGCATGGCCTGGTGGCCGATGGTCACGTCCTTGCCTACCGTGAGCGGGTAGCCCATGTCGGTGTGCATCACCGTACCTTCCTGCACATTACTGTTTTCACCGATTGTGATGCGCTCGTTATCGCCGCGGATGGTCGCGCCGAACCAGACGGAGCTGTTCGCGTGCAAGGTCACCTTGCCGATCAAGCTCGCATTCTCCGCCACGAAAGCGGAAGCATCAATCTCTGGCGCGTGTTCGCCAAGCTGGTAAATTGTCATGGATGGTCCGGTAGGAGGGAAGTGGCGCTATTGTACGTCAAGCAGATTTTAGAACGGTCGTGCTATTATTCTGTTTCACCCATTTCGAGGCAGGCACCATGATTCCATCCCGTTCCGACTTTATCGAAGTGCGCGGCAAGCGCACCCATGTGCTGCACTGGGGCCGCGATGGCGCGCCCAAGGTCTTCATGGTGCACGGCTGGATGGACGTAGGCGCCAGCTTCCAGTTCGTGGTCGACTACCTGAAGGGCGACTGGCATGTGATCGCGCCGGACTGGCGCGGTTTTGGCCTGACCGAACGCAATGGCACGGATACCTACTGGTTCCCCGACTATGTGGCCGACCTGGATGCCATTCTGCGCCATTACCAGCCGGAGGGGGAGGTCAATCTGCTGGGCCACAGCATGGGCGGCAATGTTGTTAGTTTGTACGCGGGTGTGCGCCCGGAACGCATCCGCCGCCTGGTCAACCTGGAAGGCTTCGGCCTGAAAGCGACCGTGCCGGAGCAGGCGCCGTCGCGCATGCGCAAGTGGCTCGATGAACTGCTGGTGGAGCCTGAAATGCGCACCTACGACTCGCAGGCGGCCGTGGCGGCGCGCCTGCAAAAAACCAACCCGCGCCTGTCGGACGAGCGTGCCGCTTTCCTGGCCAGCCACTGGTCGGCCCAGAATGCCGACGGCCGCTGGGAAATCCTGGGCGACCCGGTGCACAAACGCCCCGGTCCTTCGCTGTACCGCGTTGAAGAAGTGCTGGCCTGCTGGAAGAAAATCACGGCGCCAGTACTGTGGGTGGAGGCGGAAGACACCAATATGTGGCTGTGGATGGGCCCCAAGGACGAGGCGCGCGCCGAAATTGACCGCCGCCTGGGCCATCTGGCGCGGGTGACGCCGAAAATGATGCCCGATGCCGGCCATATGCTGCATCACGACCAGCCGGAACTGCTGGCGGAAATGCTGGAGGAATTCCTGGCCTGAGCTTTCAGCGTACAATGAAACCTTCGCAACATTGCAACCAGTATGCTGAACGTAGACCTCCATTGCCATTCGAACGTGTCCGACGGTGTGCTGCCCCCTGCGGCAGTGGCCGAGCATGCCCATAAGGCGGGCGTGAATGTCTGGGCCCTGACAGACCATGATGAAGTGGGCGGTGTTGCTGCTGCTCGCACAGCGGCGCAGCTTCACGGGATGCGCTTCGTGACGGGAGTGGAAATTTCCATCACCTGGGCCAGCGAGACGGTGCATATCGTCGGCCTGCAAATCGATGAAAACAACCCCGCGCTGCTGAAGGGGCTGGAAGAGACCCGCTCGGGACGCGACAATCGCGGCCGCGAGATCGGGCGCCAGCTTGAGCTGGCGGGCATTCCTGGCGCCTATGAAGGCGCGCTGACTTACGTCGATAACCCGGCCTTGATGTCGCGCACGCACTTCGCCCGCTTCCTGGTGGAGCAGGGCGTTTGCTCGTCGGTGTCGGAAGTGTTCCGCAAGTACCTGTCGCCGGGTAAGCCGGGGTATGTGGAACATCGCTGGGCAACGCTGCAGGATGCGGTGGGCTGGATCCTGGGCGCGGGCGGGATAGCGGTGATTGCGCATCCGGGCCGCTACAAGTTTACACCGATGCAGGAAGGTATCCTGTTTGATGAGTTCAAGCAGCTTGGCGGGACGGCGATCGAGGTCGTGACCGGGTCGCATACGCCGGACCAATATCCGAAATATGCCAACCTGGCCAATAGCTATGGCTTTTTGGCTTCGCGCGGGACTGATTTCCATGCGCCCGGCGAGGCACGGGTGGATTTTCGCTTGCTGCCGCCGCTGCCCGGCAACGTGACGCCGGTGTGGCACGACTGGTTCTGAACTCGGGGGCTTGTAAATCCCTACTGCCGACCATAGATTAACGTTCGGTAAAGTTGTCCGGAGGCCCACTCTATGAAACGCATCATCCTTTTTATTGCCACCAACCTTGCGGTTGTCGTGGTACTGTCAATTGTCTTGTCGCTGCTGGGCATCGGACGCCCTGGCTCCGGCACCAGCATGGGCGGCTTGCTCGCGTTTTCCGTGGTGGTTGGCTTCACCGGCTCGATCATCTCGCTGCTGATGTCCAAGCCCATGGCCAAGTGGTCGACCGGCGCGCGTGTCATCGAGCAGCCACAGGATTCCACTGAGCAGTGGCTGGTCACTACCGTCCACGCCCTGGCGGACAAGGCGGGCATCGGCCGCCCGGAAGTGGCCGTGTACGAAGGCGACGCCAATGCCTTTGCCACGGGCGCTTTCAAGAATGACGCGCTGGTGGCGGTTTCCACCGGCTTGCTGCAGTCGATGAACAAGGAAGAAGTCGAGGCTGTGCTGGGCCACGAGGTGGCGCACATCGCCAATGGCGACATGGTGACGCTGACCCTGATCCAGGGCGTGGTGAATACCTTCGTGGTGTTCCTCGCCCGTATTGTCGGCTCGGTGGTGGACGGCATGCTGAACAAGGACGAAGAGCGCCGCGGACCTGGCATTGGCTATATGGTCACCGTCTTCGTGTGCGAGCTGCTGTTTGGCCTGGTCGCCTCGATGATTGTTGCCTGGTTCTCGCGCCAGCGTGAGTTCCGTGCCGACGCTGGTTCGGCGCGTTTGCTGGGTTCCACGGTGCCGATGCAGCACGCGCTGGCGCGCCTGGGCGGCGTGCATCCGGGCGAACTGCCGCAAGGGATGGCGGCATCCGGCATCACCTCGCCGAGTGGCTGGGCGGCGCTGTTCTCCAGCCATCCCCCGATTGAAGAACGCATCGCAGCCCTGCAACAGCTGCGCTAAAACATGACCCAATTTTTCCAGGTACACCCGGACAATCCGCAGCTTCGGCTGATCAAGCAGGCGGCGCAAATCATCCATGGCGGCGGCATTGTCGCGCTGCCGACCGATTCCTGCTATGCGCTGGTGTGTCACCTGGACGATAAAGCGGCGGTGGAGAAGTTGCGCCGCATCCGCGGCATCGACGAGAAACATCACCTGACGCTGCTGTGCCGCGACCTGAGCGAAATCAGCACCTATGCCCGGGTCGACAACAAGCAATTCCGCCTGATGAAGGCGGTGACGCCCGGCCCGTACACCTTTATCCTGGAGGCGACGCGGGAAGTGCCGCGCCGCCTGTCACATCCTTCGCGTAAGACCATTGGCTTACGTGTGCCGCAAAATACCATCACTGAAATGCTGATGACAGAATTAGGCCAGCCGCTGTTGGGAACGACCCTGATTCTGCCGGGTGACGATGAGCCGCTGACCGACCCTGATATGGTATTGGAGCGCCTGGGCAAGCAAGTTGACCTGGTGATTGACGGCGGCGCCTGCCGCCTGGAACCAACCACCGTGGTGGACCTGACTGGCGACGAGCCCGAACTGATCCGGCGCGGCTGCGGCGATTGTGCTGCGCTTGGCCTTTGATCTGGAACGGTCTTTTGGCCGCAGACCAGGGAAGCCTCAAGCCCTCTGATAAAATCCAATTCATGACTGATTTCAACTCCATCATACGGGCGATTACCGTCTGGGCGATTCCTGTTTTATTCGCGATTTCCCTTCACGAAGCTGCACACGGATATGTCGCACGCTACTTTGGCGACGATACGGCAGAAAAAATGGGGCGCTTGAGCCCTAATCCGATCCGGCACATTGACTGGTTTGGCACGGTCCTGCTTCCAATTTTGCTATTGCTGTCGCCGCTTCACATGGCATTCGGTTATGCAAAGCCCGTGCCGGTGGATTTCAACCGCCTGCGCAATCCGAAGAAACAAATGGGATTCGTTGCGGCTGCCGGCCCTGTCGCCAACTTTGTCATGGGGATGGGCTGGGTGCTGCTGTCCATACTCTTGAATGTTGCCGGTGTGACGGAGCCATTCCTTGTCAAGATGTGTGATGCGGGCCTGTGGGCCAATGCGGTCATGTGCGCCTTTAACCTGCTCCCGATCCCGCCGTTGGACGGTGGCCGCATCGTAACGTCGCTCCTGCCACGCGACCTGGCTTACAAATTCGCGAGTATTGAACGCCTGGGGCCATTTATTTTTATCGGCCTGATACTGCTTATGAACACCGCTCCATTCCAGGCTCTCCTCGGGACGATGGTCGGGTTCGTGCGATATTTGATCGTATTGCCGTTTAGTCTTTTCCTGAGCTGATGCCATGTACCCTGACCGCGTAGTCTCCGGCATGCGCCCGACGGGCAGCATGCACCTTGGCCACTACCACGGCGCCCTGAAGAACTGGATCAGGCTGCAGTCCGAGCAGCCCTGCCTGTTCTTCGTGGCCGACTGGCACGCGTTGACCACGCATTACGACGACCCGTCCATCATCGAAAAGTCGACCTGGGACATGCTGGTGGACTGGCTGGCCGCCGGCATCGACCCGACCCAGGCCACGCTGTTCATCCAGTCGAAAATTCCGGAGCACGCCGAGCTGCACCTGCTGCTGTCGATGGCCACGCCGCTCGGCTGGCTGGAGCGCGTGCCAACCTACAAGGACCAGATCGACAACCTGGCCAACAAGGACTTGCAAACCTATGGCTTCCTCGGCTACCCGCTGCTGCAGGCGGCCGACGTGCTGATCTACCGCGCCAGCGAAGTGCCGGTTGGCGACGACCAGGTGCCGCACGTGGAAATGATGCGCGAGATCGCGCGCCGCTTCAACCACCTGTACGGCAAAGAGAAGGGCTTCGAGGAAAAGGCGCAGGACGCCGTCAAGAAGCTGGGCAGCAAGCGCGCCAGGCTGTACAACGAACTGCGCACGGCCTATCAGCAAGAGGGCGACGACGCCGCGCTGGAGCAGGCCAAGGCCATGCTGGACGATGCACAGAACCTGTCGATGATCGACCGCGAGCGCCTGTTCGGCTACCTGGAAGGCGCGCGCAAGCTGATTCTGGTCGAGCCGCAAGCCCAGCTGACCGAAGCGAGCCGCCTGCCGGGCCTCGATGGCCGCAAGATGTCCAAGAGCTACGGCAATGCGATTGCTCTGCGCGAAGACAAGGACTCGGTCACCAAGAAGATCCGCACCATGCCGACCGATCCGGCGCGCGTGCGCCGCACTGATGCGGGCGAGCCGGAGCGTTGCCCGGTGTGGCAATTCCACGTGGTGTATTCGGACGGGCCGACCCAGGAATGGGTGCAGAAGGGCTGCAAGTCGGCCGGCATCGGCTGTATCGAATGCAAGCAGCCGGTCATAGACGCCATCGTCAAGGAGCAGGAACCGATGCACGAGCGCGCCCAGCCTTACCTGGATGACCCGTCCATGGTGCGCGCCATCGTGGCGGACGGCAATGAAACAGCGCGCAAACTGGCGCAGGAAACGATGCGCGATGTGCGCGAAGCAATGGGATTGAGTTATGGCTGATGTTTTAACCCCACCTTCAGCTTGGGTGGAACGATTCGCGCCGTTGGTGCCCAATGGCGAGGTGCTGGACCTGGCTTGCGGCAGCGGGCGCCACTCGCGCCATCTGGCTGCGCTTGGCCACGCCGTGGTGGCGGTGGACCGCGACGGGGAGGCGCTGGCGGCCACCGCCGGCGCCGGCATCGTCACCAGCCAGATCGACCTGGAAGAGGAGGGCGCTTGCTGGCCCTTCGGCCCGGCGCGCTTTGCGGGCATCATCGTCACCAACTACCTGCACCGTCCGCTGCTGGCCGACATGCTGGGCAGCCTGGCGCCGAACGGCATCCTGATTTACGAGACTTTCGCCAATGGCAATGCGGCCTTCGGCAAACCATCAAACCCGGCCTTTTTGTTACAGCCGGGAGAATTGTTGGAATTGGCTAGAATGCATGGTTTGCGTGTCATCGCATTCGAAGATGGCGTCGTTAATACACCGAAACCTGCCATGGTGCAGAGGATTTGCGCTGTGAAAGAGGAGTTTCCAAGGGAGGCGGCGCTGTTGCCGTCATTTTGAGCGACCAAAATGCACCACGGGTGCAGGGTATGCTCTACAATCGTCGTTTTAATTCTTATTGCAATTGGTTTCCTATGATTAAGGGTAGCATTGTAGCAATCGTAACCCCGATGCACGCGGACGGCAGCCTCGACTATCCAGGCCTGAACGCGCTGATCGACTGGCATATTGCCGAAGGCACGGACGCCATTGTCATCGTCGGCACCACCGGCGAATCCGCCACTGTCAGCGTGGCCGAGCATTGCGAGCTGATCAAGGCTGCCGTGGAGCGCGTTGGCGGCCGCATTCCAGTGATCGCCGGTTCCGGAGGCAATTCCACCGCGGAAGCCATCGAGCTGACCCGCTTCGCCAAGAACGCCGGTGCCGACGCCTCGCTGCAAGTGGTTCCTTACTACAACCGCCCAACCCAGGAAGGCATGTACCAGCACTTCAAGGCCATCGCCGAAGCGGTGGACCTGCCGGTGATCCTGTACAACGTGCCGGGCCGCACCGTTGCCGACATGAGCAACGACACTATCCTGCGCCTGGCCAAGATCAAGAACATCATCGGCGTCAAGGACGCGACCGGCAATATCGCCCGCGGCTACGACCTGCTGCGCCGTGCGCCGGCCGATTTCGCCGTGTACTCGGGCGATGATCCAACCGCCATCGCGCTGATGATGGCCGGCGGCAAGGGCAATATCTCGGTGACCGCCAATGTGGCGCCGCGCCAGATGCACGAACTGTGCGAAGCCGCGATGGCGGGCAATGCCGCCAAGGCGACTGCCATCAACAACCAACTGCTCCCGCTGCACCAGCACCTGTTCATCGAACCGAACCCGGTGCCGGTCAAGTGGGCGCTGGCGGAAATGGGCAAGATGCCGAACGGTATCCGCCTGCCGCTGGTGTCGCTGGCAGAGCAGTATCACGAGACCGTCCGCGCTGCCCTGCGTGAATCCGGTGTGCTGAACTAATCTTCTTTTTCACATGACTATTCGCAAGATCGTTTCCCAGACCCCGCAGCGCGGGCTCGTCGTTGGCGCCCTGATGCTGAGCCTGACCGGTTGCGGCATGGTGCAGTCCGTTGTCGGCGAAACCAAGGTAGATTACAAATCGGCCAAGAAGGCCAGCACGCTGGACGTGCCGCCGGACCTGACCCAGCTGTCGAAGGACAACCGCTATTCGCTGCCAAGCAATGACCGCGGCGTGGCGACTGCTTCCGGCTATCAGGCTGCGCGCGGAACCACCCCAGGCGCAGCGGCAAGCAGCAACGAAGTGGCGAGCACCGGCAACAGCGCCGTGCGCGTCGAGCGCTCCGGCAACCAGCGCTGGCTGGTGGTGCAGCAGACCCCGGAAGCCCTGTGGCCGCAGCTGAAAACGTTCTGGGAAGAGTCCGGCTTCACCCTGGCGGTGGATGATGCCACTGCCGGCGTGATGGAAACCGAATGGAATGAAAACCGCGCCAAGATCCCGCAGGACTTCATCCGCAACACGATCGGCAAGGTCTTCGACGGCCTGTACTCGAGCGGCGAGCGCGACAAGTACCGCACCCGCCTGGAGCGCAATCCAGCCGGCGGCACCGAGGTCTACATCAGCCACCGCGGCACCAAGGAAGTCGTGACCGGCGCCCAGAACGAGTCGACCATGTGGACCAACCGCAATAGCGACCCGAACCTGGAGGCGATCTTCCTGGCCAAGCTGATGACCAAGCTGGGCGGCACGACCGACGAGGCGACCGCGCGTACTTCGGTCGACAATGCGGCAGTCCAGGCGCAGCACGCCGTGCTGGTGGGCGAGGGCGCCGATGCCTTCATCAAGACCGACGAAGGCTTCGAGCGCACCTGGCGCCGCGTGGGCCTGGCGCTGGACCGTGCCGGCTTCACCGTGGAAGACCGCGACCGCGTGCAGGGCGTGTACTTCGTGCGCTTCGTGAACGATGCCACCGATACCCGCGGCTGGTTCAGCAAGCTGTTCAGCTTCGGTGCCTCCGATAAAGAAAAGGAAGCGCAGCGTTATCGCATTTCGGTCCGTTCTGATTCGGTCAACTCCACCCAGGTTTCGGTGTGGAACAACCAGAATAAACCGGAGGCTTCCCCGGTTGGTCAGAAGATCCTGACCTTGCTGCAGGAACAGTTGAAATAAGGCGAAAGCCTTTAAATAGAAAAAGCCGGCGCAAGCCGGCTTTTTTATTTAAAGTCGGGGTCAGATACCGTCTTGGACGGCAAGCCTTTTTTCCATGTATTTCGGGTCAAAGGGCTTGCCTGACTTAACTACCCCGTAAATCAAGTGCACTAACTTGCGCATAATTGCGCCGGCGACGGCCATTTTGGAGAGGCCGTTGGCCTCTAAACGTTGGCCAAACTGCTTCAGGATAGGGTTGTGACGTTTTGCAACGAGGCTTGGCAGGAATAAAGCTGCTCGCAGGTGTTTGTTCCCCATACGAGTCATCATTGTCCGGCCTCGTATTGAGGTTCCGGATTGTCGTTGCCTGGGTGTGACCCCGATGAACGCTGCAAGCGCCTTCGCATTTCCGAAGCGCCGAACATCCCCCACGTGGCCTAAGACCTTTACCGCTGTCGTACGGCCTAGCCCGGGAATGCTTTCAATGAGCTCTGCATCCTGTTTAAGCCCTGGATGGCGGTCAATGTGATCGTCGATATCCCGTGCTATTTGCGCAATTTGCGCATCCAGCCATTTGATATGAGCCTGGACATGAGGGATAACATCCTGTTGTTTGGCTGTTTCATGCGCTTCTAAACGATTCAACTCCTGCTGGCGCATATCTTGAAGTGCAGTCAGCCTGTTGCCCCAGGCCCGTAACTGGCGCTGTTCACGTGATGGCGCATCCCAAGATGGCGGCGCCATCGCTGCACAGTAGCGAGCAATTAATCCAGCATCAACTTGGTCGTTCTTGTTGCGGATATTCTCGCTGCTGCCAAAACTTTTGATGCAGTTCGGATTGACCAAGCTGACTTTAATCCCTTTGTCAAACCAATACAGGGCGATAGGTTCGCTATAGACGCCTGTCGACTCAAGGCAAATATGGGTTTCCAGCAGAGAAATCTTCTGCTTGTTCAGCCAGACTTCCAGCTCTGCGAATCCTTCTTGGGAGTTCGGAACTGCTTTCGCCTTGACTTTGCCATCAACTAGCAAGGCTACATCCAACTTACGCTTGCTGACATCAATCCCTACGACCGGCGTATTCATCTCGTCCACCTTTCTCGTATGCAGGCTTACCCAAGGGGCGACCTAAGATACCGTCCGGCGTCCAGATGAACAAGTGGGCAAGGTCACCTATCTGACCCACAAGCTCAATGGCTTCCACTCTGTTCGGTGAGACCTTGCCCCGCCGCCTTCAGAATCCTAATATCTTCTTCCAAAGGTGCAGATTCAATATACGAGCTCTGGCAATCTGACCCCCACTTTCATCAAACTATAGGCGAAAAAAAACCAGCCCGAAGGCTGGTTCCTTTTCCCTGCGCAGGAATTACTTAGCAGCAGCGGAAGCGGCCGAAGCAGCAGCCGAAGCAGCCGAAGCAGCTGCGGAAGCAGCAGCAGCAGCGTCGGTAGCAGCGGAAGCGGCAGCAGCAGCAGCGTCAGCGGCTGGAGCAGCAGCAGGAGCAGCTGCGTCAGCTGCTGGAGCTGCAGGAGCGGCTGCTGGAGCAGCTGCTTCTGGGGTTGCTACTGGAGCAGCAGGAGCTTCTTCTTTCTTGGAGCAAGCAGCCAGGGCAACAGCCAGCAGGGAGGCGATCAGCAGGGATTTTTTCATTTGTTTTCCTTAAATAACAACAAAAATTAAACAATGTTGCGATGAATAATTACCGGTAATTATCGCTCGTACGGCGTTTCGTCGGCCCTTCCAACCTTCAGAAAAAGGTCGACCAGACACGGAAACACACCGGATATTATAGCGTTTTCTGCTGCGTCGCAATAGCAAATCGGGCGGTTTACACAACTATTTTGCGAAAACGCAATATTTTTTTCCCACGCCGATCTGCTGGCAACTGCAGCGATTACCGTCATACCTCGAACCGCAGCATTTTACATTTTTCCGGCTCACAATCCAGTCGTTCCTGGTCTCAGGCCCGGCTGGGTTTCGGCCCAGATAGCTTCATAACGTTCCAAACTGGTTTGGGTTGACGATGGAGCATCAAAATCCGCTTCGCCACGGAAGTGGTCGGAATGGAAGCGGCGCACGATGTGCACGCGGTCCGCCACGCAGAAGGAATCGGTCAGGGTGCTGAGGCTGCGGCTGGTCAGGCGGCATTCAATCTGGTGGCTGTAATCTTCCAGCAGCTTCAGGAAGCGCGGTTCATTGCGCTCCAGATGGCCATTGCTGTGGGCGACCAGCTGGATGCGGCCCTTGTGCTGCAGGAAGTGCCGCAACAGGGCGTCAGTCTTTGAATGGCCCAGCTGCCACCACGCATAGTCCGGATCGAACATCTGCAGCGTCAGGCGGCCTCGGGAGATGCAGTCCAGTAGCAGGGACTGGAATTGGGTACGGCTGTCAAAAAGCTGCTTTTCCATGCTATCTCCGATTATTTGTTCAGTTCCAGCCAGCCGTCGCTGTACCAGGCGAAGAGCGCTTCCAGCACGTCTTCGGAAGCTGCGGCCACTGCTGCGCCGTCCAGGCCGCGGGTATTGGCCAGGGTTTCCAGCGTCGCCCTGTCGGCCTTGTTCATGGCAAAGGACTCGCCGTTGATGAAGACATTCTTGCCGCGATAAAGCATTTGCGTCTTGCGCGAGAGGGAAACGCCTTTTTTCTCAGCTGATTGCTGGAATTTGCCGGCAGTTAGCGGCTTATCAAGCGGCTGGAAGAAGACGTTATGCTTTGGCTCGGACAGGTATTCGCCGAGGAAAATGGCGAAATCGTCTTCAGTGAAGCTGACCTTGTTCAATTCGTCGGCCAATTTGCCCAGCATGGCTTTCGGGATTTCAGCCGGCTTGCTGGTCGGCTCCAGGTCTGGATCGGCATAACGGCCCGGCAGGTCGATGGAGTCGGCCATGAATTGCAGGAAAGCTTCGCCCAGTTCCTGGTAGGACGGGGAGCGGAACCCGATCGAATAGGTCTGGCAGTCGCCGATCGCTTCGCCATCGTGGGCGTAGTGCGGCGGCAGGTAGAGCATGTCGCCCGGTTCCAGCACGAATTCCTCGGTGGCCTTGAATTTCTTCAGGATCTTCAGCGGCAGGCCTTCGATCAGGGTCAGGTCCTTCTGCGCGCTGATCTTCCAGCGGCGCTGGCCTTCGGCCTGCAGCAGGAACACGTCGTAGGAATCGAAGTGCGGACCGACGCCGCCGCCATCGGTGGCGAAGCTCACCATCAGGTCGTCCAGGCGCGCATCGGGCAGGAAACGGAATTGGCGCAGCAGCGCATCCGCCTGGTCGTCCTGCAGGTTGATGCCCTGTACCAGCATGGTCCATTCGCGCTCTTTGCGCGAAGGCAGTTCTTTCAGGGGGCCGTGCTGCATGTCCCAGCTACCGTCTTTCTTGGTGACCAGGCGGCTTTCCACGTAGTCCTTGGTGGCCAGTTCAGCCAGCTTGTCGAAAGGCAGCAGGGGTTTGAAGCCGGGAATGGCCTGGCGGATCAGCAGCGGCTTCTTGTGCCAGTAATCACGCAGGAATTGTTCGGGCGTGATATCGCCCAGGAGTGTCAGTTTTTTCATGGGGCCGATTATAGCAAGCGGTATAATCCTTCCAGCTTAGATATGAAAGGAAGCTCAATGAAGATCGCCAAGAATACTGTTGTGACGGTGGAGTACAAACTGTCCGACGCACAGAACAATCTGATCGAAGACGGTCGCCAGCCAATGGTCTACCTGCACGGTGGCTACGAGAACACCCTGCCGAAAATCGAAGAAGAACTGGACGGCAAGGAAAACGGCTACGCCACCACGATCCAGATTGAACCGGAAGACGCCTTTGGCGATTACGATCCGAACCTGCTGAAAGTGGAAGAGCGTGCGCGCCTGCCGGAGCCGCTGGAAATCGGCATGCAGTTCGAAGGCCTGCCTGAAGGCGGCGAAGACGATGACGCGATGATTTTCACCGTGACTGAAATCGCCGAAGATAAAGTGGTCCTGGACGGCAACCATCCGCTGGCCGGCATGGCCCTGCGCTTCGAGCTGAAAGTGATCGACGTGCGTGCCGCCACCGAAGAAGAAATCGCCCACGAGCACGTACACGGCCCGCATGGTCATCATCACCACGACGTCGACGATGAAGGCGACGATGGCGAGGAAGGCGATCACTTCCGCAGCCACCCGATCCACTAAGATCCTAGCCCCGCACAGCGGGGCTTTTTTACGTCACTCGCTACCCAGGGCGAACAGCGCCGCACTGCCCGGTATCACCCGCAGCGTGACCCATTCGGCACCCAACGCGAGATGGCCGACGTTCTTGTTCCATTCGATTGCCGGGGCGGCCTTGTCCTGCTTGCGGTTGTCCACCAGCAGCAACTGCCCCGGATATTTGTCGGCCTGCGAGCGCACGATGCGGCGGATTTCGGTAAAGCCGTCGCGCTTTTGCGCCAGCCGTTCAAAAAAACCTTGTTCCACATGGGCGCCGATGTCGCCGTCCATCACCAGCACGATGCCGGCGATGTTCTTGCGCTTGGCGTGCAGGAAGGCGCGGTGCAGCCAGCCGCGGTTGGCCACCATGCGGTCTTCATACTCGCTGTTGCGGCCAGCTTCGACCAGGTAGTGGTTGTTCCTGGCCGGCACGTTGAGGGTGACGAACAGGATGTTCTCGTATTCCCAATACGTGTTTTCGGCGTAGTCGCGGAACTTGGCGATGCTGGACTGGCGGTTCAGCGGCAGCTTGCCCTTGCCGAGTGCTTCAGGCTCGCGGAAGAACAGTTCGCGAATGCGGTTGAGGCGTTCGATGGCGTTCGACTTGCCATTCGAGTTGCGGCACTCGGTCCAGTCGCTGCCTGCCGGCAGCAGCACCAAGGGGCGCTCGGCGCTGTCCATCAGGTCGCGGCGCTCCTGGTACAGGCTGTCGGAACAGGGCTCACTGGCCGACTTGAGGCCGGTGGCAATCAGGAATGCGGGCTCGTTGCGGCTTGCCTCGGCCAGCATGCGGCGGAACTCGGCGTCGCCTTCGCCTTTGGGGAAGTTGTGGCCGAGCAGGGAGAACGAGAATTCGCCTTTGCGCGGCGCGGCCTTGTCGCTGCGAGCCATTGCCGCAGGCAGGGCTAGCGTGTCTGCGGCCAGCGCGGCCCCGCAGGCCAGCGATCTTAGGACGAGCCGCCGTTTCATGCCTGCGCCAGGCGCTTGAGCTGGTACAGGCGGTCCAGTGCTTCGCGCGGAGTCATGGCGTCCGGATCGATGTCGTCCAGCGCTGCCAGCAGTTCCTCGGCACGTGGATCGGCGGCCGGAGCAGCCGCGGGCGCCGCGTCGTCGTTGGCATCGGCCACCGGCGCGGCGAACAGGTCGAGTTGCGGTGTGGCGTCCAGCGCTTGCGCTTCCAGGCGCGCCAGGTGCTTGCGGGCGGCCTTGATCACCGGCTGCGGCACGCCGGCCAGCTGCGCCACCTGCAAGCCGTAGCTTTGCGAGGCCGGGCCGTTCTGCACCGCGTGCAGGAAGACGATGGAATCCTTGTGCTCCACCGCCGACAGGTGGACGTTGGCGGCGGTCGGATGCGCTTCCGGCAACTGGGTCAGTTCGAAATAGTGGGTCGCGAACAGCGTGAAGCTGCGGCTGCTTTCGATCAAGTGGCGCGCAATTGCCCACGCCAGCGCCAAGCCGTCGAAGGTCGAGGTGCCGCGGCCGATTTCGTCCATCAGCACCAACGAATGCTCGGTGGCGCCGTTCAGGATGGTCGCTGCTTCCGTCATCTCCACCATGAAGGTGGAACGGCCGCCAGCCAGGTCGTCGGTGGCGCCGATACGGGTAAACACACGGTCGATCGGGCCGATGGTGGCGCTGGCAGCCGGCACATAGCTGCCGACATAGGCCAGCAGGGTGATCAGGGCGACCTGGCGCATGAAGGTCGATTTACCGCCCATGTTCGGGCCGGTGATCAGCAGCAGGCGGCGGTCGGCCATGAATTTGCAGTCGTTGGCGATGAAGCGCTCGATCTGGTTTTCCACGACCGGGTGGCGGCCTTCCACGATATTGATGCAGGGCTCGGCCACCAGGTTCGGCGCGCACCAGTTGTTGCGCAGCGCGTGCTCGGTCAGCGCGCACAGGGTGTCCACTTGCGCCAGGGCCTGGGCGATCGATTGCAGCGGGCCGATGAAGGGCGCCAGAGCGCCAAGCAGCTCGTCGTAGAGCATTTTCTCGCGCGCCAGGGCGCGGTCCTGCGCCGACAGGGCCTTGTCCTCGAAGGCCTTCAGTTCCGGCGTGATGTAACGCTCGCAGTTCTTCAGGGTCTGGCGGCGGCGGTAGTCTTCCGGCACCTTGTCGGCCTGGCCGTTGGTGACTTCGATGTAGAAGCCGTGCACGCGGTTGTACTCGACGCGCAGGTTGGCGATACCGGTGCGTTCGCGTTCGCGGGTTTCCAGGTCGACCAGGAACTGGCCGGCGTTTTCGGACAGTCCGCGCAGTTCATCCAGCTCGGCATCGTAGCCGCGCGCGATTACGCCGCCGTCGCGCACCATGGTGGCCGGTTCCGGCATGATGGCGCGCACCAGCAGGTCCACGCATTCCTTCGGTTCATTCAGGCCGAAGTGCAGCTTGGCCAGCAGGCCTTGCGCATTGTCGTGGCCCAGGGCGCGCAGCATGGCGTGCTGCAGTTTCGGCAGTTGCTGCAGGCCGTCGCGCAGGGCGGAGAGGTCGCGCGGGCGCGCCGACAGCAGGGCCACGCGGGTCGTGATGCGTTCGATATCCGGCACCTGCGCCAGATGGTAGGCCAGCGAGCCGGTGGTGTCGTGCTGCATCAGGGCGGCGATGGCGTCGTGGCGCGCGCGCGCCACGGCCTGGTCGCGCCTCGCATGGTGCAGCCAGTGGCGCAGCAGGCGCGAGCCCATGGCGGTGCGGCAGTGGTCCAGCAGCGAGAACAGGGTAGGCGATTCCTGGCCGCGAATGGTTTCCGTCAGTTCCAGGTTGCGGCGCGTTGCGGCGTCCAGGCCGATGTATTCGTTCTCCGTTTCGCAGGAGAGGCTCTTGACGTGCTGCAGGCCGCGGCCCTGGGTCGATTGCGCATAGCGCAGCAGGGCGCCGGCTGCACCGAATGCCGCGCCCAGGCCTTCCGCGCCGAAGCCTGTCAAAGTGGCGACAGCCAGCTGGTCGAGCAGGGCCTTGTGGCCGTGCACCACGTCGAAGTGCCAGGCCGGCACGTTGTTGACGTGGCAGATCGCGATGTCGTCGAACATGTCGGCATCGTCGCCGCGCAGGATTTCAGCCGGCGCGATGCGCTCCAGCTCCTGTCCCAGGCGCGTGTTGACGCTGCGCTGGTCGCCGGAGAATTCCATCAGGCGCAGCGCGCCGGAGGCCAGCGACAGCCAAGCCAGGCCACAGGTGACCACCTTGCGATTGCTGATCATGGTCATGGCCAGCAGCGGGCGCTCCGATTTCTCCGGCAGCAGGTCCGAATCGGTCAGGGTGCCCGGCGTGACCACGCGCACTACCTTGCGCTCGACGGGGCCCTTGGCCAGGGCCGGGTCTCCGATCTGCTCCGCGATCGCACAGGACTCGCCGACCTTGACCAGCTTGGCCAGGTAGCCATCCAGCGAATGGAAAGGCACGCCAGCCATCTTGATCGGCACGCCGTTCTGGGTGCCGCGCGCCGTCAGCGTAATGCCCAGCACGCGCGATGCCTTTTCCGCATCGTCGAAGAACAGCTCGTAAAAGTCGCCCATGCGGTAGAACACCAGCATGTTCGGGTAATCGGCCTTGATGCGCAGGTACTGCGCCATCATCGGCGTGACTTTCTCGGCCGGGCTGTTCTTGACGGCGTCAGGATTGATTTCGGAGGGCAGGGTGGTCATTTTTCGGAATTTCGTTCGGGCGTCGCGCCGGGCGCGGTAAAACGTTGCATTTTACCCCACGGGGCGGGTGTGCGACAGCCGCCAGGTTTCGTAGATAAACCGCTCTAATGATGCATTCTGGCAACGTATTGTGCGGGACTTCTTGCCCAAATGCAGTTAAACTTCCGTCAAATTATTTTTCGGCAAGATATGTTCTGCTGGTTAAGGAAGCCTTGTGAAACGTGTATTCAAAAATCGCAACAGCGGTTTTACCCTGATCGAAGCCCTCATCACGATGGCCATCATCGCCATCCTGGCGGCTGTAGCGTTGCCATCTTATAAAGACTATATCATTCGCGGCCACATTCCCCAGGCCACCAATGGCCTATCTGATATGCGCATCAGACTGGAGCAGTTTTTCCAGGACACCCGTACCTACGCCGGTGCTTGCGCCGATGGGGCAGCAGCGGCGCCCCCGACGAGCCCTGATTTCACCTTTACCTGCACCATCGCTGCCGACGGCCTGAGCTATCAATTGAAGGCCACAGGCAAGGGGCCGATGACCGGCTTTACTTATGAGCTGAACGAGGCTAATGCCAAGAAGACGACGGCGCCGACCGGATGGACTGGCTCCGACTCGTGCTGGGTGACGGCCAAGGGCGGGCGCTGCTGATGCGTAAGCAACATGGCGTGACCCTGATCGAGCTGCTGGTGGCCATCAGCGTGCTCGGCATCCTGCTGGCGCTGGCAATGCCGAGTTTTTCCCGCATGATCCAGGATGCGCAAAACCGGACTGCCGCAGAATCTGTGCTGAACGGTTTGCAACTGGCGCGCACGGAAGCCTTGCGGCGCAGCACCCAGGTGCGCTTCAGCCTGACCGACGCGGATGGCAAGGTGGCCTGGACGGTTGGCTGCGTGAATGCGAACCTCTGTCCGGCAGAGATCCAGAAACGCGCGCCGGAAGAAGGCGGTGGCAACGCACGGGTTGGCGTCACCACCGATGCCCTTCCGCGACCGCTCAAGCCTGACACCTTTGCCGGTGTGCTGGCTGCCGGCGCCGGCCTCGACAAGGCCGCCGTGGTCACGTTCGACAGTTTCGGAAGGGTTAGCGCGGCCGCAGGCACCGAAATCAGCCGCATTGACGTTACCAACGCCAAGGCCAGTTACGCGCGCCGCTATGTTGTGACGGTTGGCTCCGGCGGCCAGGTTCGCATGTGCGATCCCGACAGCAAACTGAACGGCACCCCCCAGGGCTGTACTTAAGGAGTAATCCCATGATTCGCAATTTAAAACCTGGCCGCCAGGAAGGCATCGTTTTGCTTGAAGCGTTGGCGGCCATCCTGGTTTTCTCGTTCGGCATTCTTTCCTTCCTCTGGATGCAAGCCTCGGCGACGCGCCAGGTGACCGACTCCAAGTACCGCCTGGAGGCCAGCTTTGCTGCCAACCAGATATTGGGCGAGATGTGGGTGCATCCCGACGACTGGAGCGCCTACGTGGGGACTGACGTGCCGGTGGCAACCCTGCCAGCCGGCAAACGGACGGTGGCGCTCAACGGCAAACAGGTGACCGTCACCATCAGCTGGAAAAGTCCTGGCGAATCCAAGGCCCACAGCTACCAGGCGGTGGCGCAGATCAACGGATGAGGAAAATGATGCAGAGCTCCCAGAGAGGCTTTACGATGGTCGAGATCATGGTGGGTCTCGTCGTCGGCATGTTGGGCACGTTGATCGTGGCCCAGGCCTTCACCAATAACGAAGCGCGCAAGCGCACCACCACCAGCGGCGGCGACGCCCAGGCCAATGGCGCGATTGCGCTGTACATGCTGGAGCGCGATACCAGGATGGCCGGCTGGGGCATGACCGCCAGCACCAGATCCTACGTCGGCTGCAGCAACATCTATGCCTATTGCGACAGAAGCGCGGACTGCGGCGGCAAGGAAGGCGCGCTGGCCGATGTGAATTTTGCGCCGGCATTGATCAAGGATGGCGGCGATGGGCCGGACAGCATTTCGGTCCAGTATTTTGCCGATCCAGGCCAGTCCTCTTACCAGCCATCCGGCAGCACCACGATACGCAAGGCGATGCCGCAGCCGTCGGCCGAACTGGACGTGGCCAATGCCGCTGTCTGCCAGGATGGCGACCTTGCGCTGGTATCGCAGGCAGGCAACTGCACCATTATGAAGATCACCGAGGTCCAGGGCCAAGCTTCGAAGCTGCAGCACAATTCCGGCGCGGGCGGAAGTTACAATCCGCCGGCATCGTATTTCGAAAGCGAGACGAACGCCTGGCCGAAATACATCGCCGGCGCCAGCGTCACTTGTTTCAAACCGGCCAATGGCCACCCGATTTTCCGCAAGACCTATTCGGTCAATACCGCCACCAAGCAGCTGGAACGAAGCGATAACTCGCAAGTGCCGGCCGTCACGAATGAGCTGGTCATGTCAGATGTGGTTGACATGCAGGCCGAGTATGGCGTCGCCCCGGCAGACAGCCAGACGATTGACACCTGGGTCAGCGCCGCCGCCTCGCCTTGGAAGGAACCCTCCTCGACCGACTGGCAGCGCATCAAGGCGATCCGCGTTGCCATGGTCACGCGCGGTGTCCAGTATGAGCGGCCCAAGAGCGCCGACAAAGGCTGTACAGCGACCACGGCCTTGTCGTCCAGCTGGGCCGCGTTCAAAACTGAAAAATATCCGCGCGATTGGGGTTGCTATCGTTATCGCGTGTTTGAAACGGTCATCCCGCTGCGTAACGTGATCTGGGGGAAAATATGAAATCCGTAGTCATTTCCGCGTGGCGCCGCCAGCAGGAAGGGGTGGCCCTGATCATGGCGCTCATCGTGCTGGTGGCCATGACCCTGGCCGGGCTGGCCATGATGCGCTCGGTCGACGGTTCGTCCCTGGTTGCCGGCAACCTGGCGTTCAAGCAGAGCGCTGCCATCAGCGCCGACGCCGGCGTGGAGGCAGCCATTGCTTGGCTGCATGGCAACCCGAAGTCACTCAACGAAGACCATGACAGCGATGGCTATTCGGCCAGTAGCCAGGACGACCTTGATTTGACGGGCAACAACACAGTGGACGCAGACGATGACCTCGACTGGAGCAAAGCCACGCTCGTCAAGAAACTACCGGTCGACTCGGCTGGCAACCAGGTGTCCTACGTGATCCACCGCATGTGCCAAACGGCCGGCGCATTGGATCCGTCCAGTTGCGCCAGCATGCCGCGCGATCCGACGTCGGGAGCGAATGAGGACAACAGCATCGGCATTCTGCGTCCGATGCTGACGTACCAGACTTCGCCAGGCAACAGCAGCACCGGTCGTTCGTCATCGTTCGGACTGTACCGGATCACGGTGCGGGTTGCCGGGCCGCGTTCTAACGTCAGCTTCGTGCAGGCAATTATTTCACAATGAGTATGCGAGACCTATTGATGAGGCCACTCTTTAAACAATTGATGCTGGCGGCACTGTTCACCGGCAGCGTGCTGGGCGCCGCCTTGTCGCGAGCTGCCAGCACTGACCTGGCAGACAAGCCGCTGGCAAATTCCACGACCGTGCAGCTCTTGCCCAACATTATGCTCGACCTGGACAACTCGGGCAGCATGCTGTGGAGCTATATGCCGGACTATGTGCGCGTGCAGTCAAATGGCAGCTACCTGACATTTTGCCGCTACACCAATGGCAGCCTGGCAGTGATTTGCCACGATGGCGATCCGCCTTTTGCGGCCAGCGCTTTCAACAAGGTCTACTATAACCCGGCGGTCCGTTATGACTGGCCGACCACGGCCGACGGCAAACGCCTGGCCGACGCGACCACTGAGCACCGGACTGAGTACAGGGCGCCATGGTCGAACATCCCGAGCGACGGCTACGGCATCCAGGATATCGACAAGACGCATTCGGAACCGCTGTATAGAGAGTACCCTTGCGGGGTCGCCAATCCCTATACCGGACGAGCCATCGATTGCAAGTCGCAGGGGCCTAACGAGACCATCAATTTGCAGACTTACGGCAGCGTGAAAGCCAGCTATCCCGATCGTGTCTGGTGCCCTGATTCGTCGTCCAAGGAAAAAGATTGCAAGCGTGCAGTAGAGGGGACCAGCTACGCCTATCCGACCGGAGATTACTCGGTTGCGAAGGAAGTCAAGGGCGCGCCCTATTACTACAATGTGACCGTCAAATGGTGCACGGATAGTTCCGCCACAAATTGTGCGGACTTGCGCGACAACACTTACAAGACCGTTGTGTTCGGCAAATGGGAACGGGTCGACATTGTTCCGACCCGTAGCAGCTACCCGAAAGCACCAACGCGCACCGATTGCGCCGGTGTCAGCTGCAGCTACGATGACGAGATGAACAACTTCGCGACCTGGTATGCCTGGTACCGGACCCGGACCCAGATGACCAAGACGGCCATTGGCCTGGCGTTCAAGGATGTACGCGGAAATCCCAAGCCGATGGAGGAAGACAAGACTGACCCGAGCTATTTCCATACGCGCCTTGGGATGATGACCATCGATAACAAGACCATCGCGGTGCCAATCGCACCTTTTGAGGGCGGGCACAAGCAGACCTTCTTTGACGAGCTGTATAAGCTCTACCCGAATACCAGTACGCCATTGCGTAACGCATTGAACGAGGTCGGCCGTCTGTATAAGTTTGGCAAGAACGACGCGTTCCCGGATGGGAAAAATGACCCGATCGAGGCTGCTTGCCAACGCAACTTCGTCATCCTGGCAACGGACGGTTACTGGAACGGGAACCAGGCGCTGTACACTGACGACCCCAAGGGCACGCTGTTGAAGGACCAGGACGGCGACATCAAGAAAGCACCGCGGCCATCGTACGCGCCATACAAAGCCGGTGACGGTACCAGGAACAATCCTGGCGACCAGGTGTCGTTGGCTGACATTGCGTTTTACTACTACAACAATGACCTGCGTCCGGACATGGAGAACATCGTCCCCAGCGCCGGCGGCAACAAGAACATCAACGATGTCGCCAACCATCAGCACATGACCACCTTTACCCTTGGTCTCGGCGTGGATGGTACGCTGGCTTACCGCAACGACTACAAGACCGCAAAGGCGGGCGACTACTACAAGATCCTGCAAGGGGGGACCAAGGAATGGCCGGCGCCATTGCCGAACGATCCGACCGCGATCGACGATTTGTGGCATGCCGCCGTCAGCGGCCGTGGTACTTATTTCAGTGCCAAGGACCCGACCACCTTGCAGGAAAGCCTGCACCAGGCGCTGGGCAGCATCGGCCAGTCGGACGGCAGCGGCGCCGCTGCGGCGACCAGTAACCTGAACCCGGTGGAAGGCGATAATTTCATCTATCTCGCGAACTATCGAACCCAGCTCTGGGATGGCGAACTGAGTGCGTACGCGATCAACGTCCAGACCGGCGAAATTACCGGCGATCCAAAGTGGCAGGCAGGGACGCTGTTGCGCAGCAAATTCGCGTCGGACGGCAGCGACACCCGTACCATCTGGACCTCGGACGCCAGCAACAGGCTGGTGCCGTTCAAGGCCGCAAGCATGGATAAAGGCCAGTTGGCGTTCTTCTCGAAATCGGTGCAACAGTCGCTGAGCCAATATAAGAATTGGACCAGCAAGCAAGTCGAAGCAGCGAATGAAACTACCCTGGTAAACTTCCTGCGCGGCCAGGATCCGCTGGACAAGGATGGCATGCGACTGTACCGCGAGCGCGACAAGGTGCTTGGCGACTTCATCCATTCGCAGCCGATCTACGTCAAGAATCCGCCGTTCGGCTTCCTGGACGAGGGCTACGCCGCGTACGCGAAGACGGAGCGGGACGCCATCGTCTACGCTGCCGCCAACGATGGCATGCTGCACGCCTTTGATGCAAAAACCGGTGACGAGCGCTGGGCATACATCCCGCCGATGGTGCTGCCGGACCTGTGGCAGCTGGCCAACAAGGATTACGCCGATCGCCACCGCTACTACCTGGACGGCGCAATCGTCGTGTCCGACGTCAAGATCGGCAAGGAATGGATGACCATCCTGATCGGCGCGATGGGCAAGGGCGGCCGCGGTTACTACGCGCTCGACATCACCAACCCCAAGCAGCCGCCGAAAGTATTGTGGACCTACACTGCTGACGATAACCCTAACCTTGGATACAGCTTTGGCCCTGCGCAAGTGACCAAGCTCGAAGGCAAATGGGTGGCGGTGCTGACCTCCGGCTACAACAACATCGCGGAAAACGGCAAGTACGACGGCGACGGTCAGGGCCACGTGTTTATCCTTGACCTGGCCGATCCGAAGAATGTCGTGGACATCCCCACCGGCGCCGGCGACAAGCTGAACCCTAGCGGGCTGGCGCGTATCAATATTGCCGCTGTAAAGGATTTCTACACGGACAATACGGAAGACAGGGCTTACGGCGGCGACCTGCAGGGCAACCTGTGGCGTTTCAACCTGAAGCAGCGCACTGCCACCAAGCTGATGGAACTGGGTAATACCCGGCCAATCACGGCAGCACCGGACCTGACCCGGCGCTCCGACGGCACGATCATCGTGTATTTCGGCACTGGGCGCTTCCTGGGCGCCTCCGACCTGGTGATTCCCGAGGGGAGCATGCCGACGCAAATCGTTGCCGCCGTCAAGGACGTGGTGACCGAGGGCCCCATCAAGCTGGAAACGCTGGCCGTGCAGACCATGGATCAAGGCGCCGATACCCGCACGGGCACAACGGAAAAAACGGTTGACTGGGACAAGGACAAGGGCTGGTACCTTGAATTGCCAAGCAAGGGTGAGCGCGTTGCCATTGATCCGCAGGTATTTGACGGCATTTTCATGGTGCCGAGCGTGGTGCCAACAGCGTCGGCTTGCCAGCCTGGTGGTTACAGCTGGCTGTACCAGTTCAGCACTGGGGGGGCCAAGCGCGATGTGCCGGTCGGCACCAGGCTCGTGTCGCCTGTGGTTGGCACGACCCTCAGCAGGCTGTCGAACGACAAGGCGGTGGTGTTCGCCATTACTGCCGACGGTAAACGTCCGAAGTCGATCCCATTGAATACCCGGTCGCACGGCGGGGGCGGCGACGGTGAAGACCCGAACGGCGAGCCTGTAACCAAGCGACTGCAGTGGCGTGAACTGGTCAAGTAATGTCCGGTCGGCAGGCAGGGCGAATGCTTTTGCCCTGTTGCTGACTGTTCTGGCCCACCTGGCTGTCCTGGCCAGCGTAGGCAGGCAGGGCGCGCCGGGTGAAACCGCGCCGCAACAAGCCTCCTCCATGCTGGTGCTTACCTTGTTGTCGGCGCCAGCATCGGTGCCGGCCCCGGATGGTGCGGAGGCGCAGCGGCCGGCGCCGGCCTCCGCCGCGCCAGCCGCTCGCTTGGCGCCGGCCGAGCAGCCCTCCGAACCAGCGTTTACTCCGCGCTACTTCCAGCAGCATGAATTGACCGAACAGCCATCGGTGGCAAGCGGCCTGGCCAGGCGTCGCTGGCTGGTGCTGCCGGGGGCTGCCAGCGGCAATATCACGGTACGCTTCTGGATCAACGACATGGGCGACGTGATACGCGTCCATCTGATTCACAGCGACGCCAATGAGAAGGAGCAAGCAGCGATGCTGGCGGCGTTGCAGCAAGTGCTTTTCCATCCAGCCCATATCGGGCGCATCGCCGTGCACAGTGAGGTGCAAATGGACTTGAGGGTAGTCGGCGAAGTGGGTTTCTAGACCTTCATTCGAGCCGGCGGGCAATCCGGTTCAGGCCCACGGGCGTGACACCGAGATAAGCGGCCAATTCCTTCTGCGGCACGCGCTGCACCAGCCTGGCGCGCTTTTCCAGCAAGTGCTGGTACATCTGTTCCGGGGAGTACATCAACAGGTCGCGCTCGCGCACCATTTTCAGCTGAGTCAAGGCCTGGAAGCCGAAACGGATCGCTTTCTGCCATGCCAGGTGGCGCTCACCCAGGGCGTCCAGCAGGCGCCAGTCGATGACCTCCAGCACGCTGGCCTCCAGCGCCGCCGCGCCAAAGCTGGTTCGCCCACCCGGCTGAAAGCCAATCGGACACGCAAACAGTTCGTCTTCCGCCGTGAAACTCTTGATCCATTCCTTGCCGTCGGCCGTCGTGTAGAACTGCTTGAGCAAGCCGGTGCGCACAGCAAACAGCCGCTGGCAAAAGTCGCCTTCGTGAAAAGCGAACTCGCGCTCGCGCAGCTGCAGCAGCTGCACGGAGGCAGCCAGTTGCTCCACCTCCGGCAACTGCAGGCCGGCAGCCTGCTCCAGTCGGCGCAATGCGCGCACCAGCGTTAAATGTTCCATGCAGGCGATTATAGGATGACGCCGAGCTGGCGCATCATCTTCAAGTCTTCGGTGATGCGCCAGTGCTGGCAGATGCGTCCATCCCTGATCCATTCAATCTGCATCTGCCGCACGTCGATCGATTTGCCGGTCGGCTCGATGCCGAACAAGCTGCCGGTGTGCGTGCCGGTCATGCGGACATAGGCCGCCACGCGGTCTGCTGTGACCACCAGGTCTTCGATGGCGTAATGCAGGTCGGGAATCCCGCTGCGCATCATCAACACAATGGGCTTGAGGCCCGCCGGCCCGGGTTGCGGATCGGGCAGCCCGGGGCTGTGGTTCCGGTAATCGCTGGTCAGCAGTTCGTCGAGCACATCGACTTTCCCCTGGTTCCAGACTTCCTCGAAATAGCGTTCGATCAGCCGCGCGTTCGCTTGCAATGACATGTCTTCCTCCTTGAAAGAGGACAGCTTAGCGAGGCGTGGCCGGCGCGTAATTAACCCGGGTTAATGCCAGTTGACGACGCGGCCGCGTTGTTGCGGCACCAGCAGCGTCACATCGCCGGCTTCCACCGCACTGGTCGGATCTGCCAGGAAGCGCGACAGGCCAGCTTCGCCGCTGCGCGCCTGCACGCCGACCCAGGCGTCGCGCCACGTGTGCTTGGCGGCGTACAAGGCGGCATCGGCCAGGCGCTGCAGCGATTCCGGCGTCAGCGCGCTGGGGCGGCCCGGCATGCCGGGGAAGGTGGCAAAGCCGATCGAGACTGTCTTGCGCAGCACCTGGTCGCCGGGGATCAGGAATTCGTGGGCGGCGATGGCCAGGCGAATCTTCTCCGCCAGCGCGGGGGCGTCGTTGCGGTCGATGAAGCGCGCCACCAGCAGGAACTCCTCGCCGCCCCAGCGCACGATGTGGTCGGAGCTGCGCATGCAGTGCTGCAGCAGCTTGGCCGTCTGCTGCAGCACTGCGTCGCCGGCGGCATGGCCGTGCTGGTCGTTGACGCGCTTGAAGTGGTCGAGGTCGAGCATGAACAGTACCAGGTCTGAATGCGGTTCCGGCGGCATGCTGCGGTGGCGGCGCGCGGCCAGGTCCAAATCGGCCTGGATGGTCTGCTCCAGATAGCGGCGGTTGTGCAGTCCGGTCAGCGGGTCGGTCAGGCTGGCTTGCTCCAGGCGGCGCGAGGCCGCTTCCAGTGCGGCGGTACGCTCGGCCACCAGGCGCTCCAGGCGTTCGCCGCGGCGGCGCAAGGCGTGCAGCCGCAGTCGGAACAGGAAGGCCACGCCCAGTGCGCCCAGCACCCACATGGAAGCGCGGAACCACCAGGTCTGGTAGAAGGCCGGCTGCACGTGCAGCTTGAGCGCCCATTCCTGCGGGCTCCAGTGGCCGGCGCGGTTGCTGGCCTGGACCCGTAGCTGGTAGTCGCCCGGCGGCAGGTGGGAATAGGCAGCCACCCGCTGGCGCGCATCGACATTGACCCAGCCGGCGTCGTAGCCGTCCAGGCGGTAGCGGTATTGCTGCTGTTCCGGCGCGCTGAAGTCGGGCGCGGTAAACTCCAGGCGCAGGTCGCGCTGGCTGGGCGAGAGCGTGCGCTCGGCGAGCACGCCGGCGCCGGGCTGCTCGACGCCGTCGATGGTCAGTGCGGTCGCGCTCACGGCAGGCTGGTATTCCCAGTGCCGCAGCATGTGCGGGCGCACGCGCAGCAAGCCTTCCGGCGAACCAAACAGCAGGTCGCCGTTGCGCATGCGCGCGCGGCTGGCGTAATACAAGGTGCGGAATTCGTTGCCGTCGGCGCGGTCGAAACTGCGCCAGCGCCAGGTCAGCGGGTCGATGCGCACGCGGCTGCCCAGCCACACCTGGCCTTGCGCGTCCTGCAGCAGCGACTCGGGCGGGTGGGGCGGCAGTTTCAGGCGCGTTGACAGCAGGTCGAAGCGCGCGAGCTTGCCATCGAAGGAGCGCAGGATGGCAGCGCCGGCCTGGGTGGCCAGCCAGAGCTGACCGTCCTTGTCGACCATCAGGTCCGGCACCCAGTTGTCGGGCAGGCTGTCGGCGCGCCGGGTCGCGCACGATGCGGCGCGCCCTGCCGCTCCCGGTGTCGAAGGCATTCAGGCCATCATTGGTGCCGATCCACAGCGTACCATCCGGGGTGAAGGCGAGCGCTTCGACTTCGCGCCCCGACAGGCTGCCGGGATCGTCGGGCTGGTGGCGCCAGACGCTCACGGCACCGTCCTTGCCGATGCGCGCCAGGCCTTGCTGGGCACCGGCCCACAGCGCGCCGTCGGCGCCAAAAATCATGGTGCGGATCGGGCCGCCCGGCAAGCCTTGCGCGCTGGAGAAGCGCTGGAAACCTTGCTGGCCGGGGCGCTGCCGGTGCAGCGTGCCGTCCAGCGTGGCCACCCACATGCTGCCGTCCGGTCCTTGCGCCAGGCAGGTGATGGCGCCGTCTGCCAGCGCGTCGCTGCGGCTGGCGTCGGGCCGGAAGCCGGCCACCAGCCGGCCGCCGGCATCGAGCACGTCGACGCCATTGCCTTTGGTGCCCAGCCACAGCCTGCCGTCGGCCGCTTCCAGCGCGCGCACGATGGCCGGATGGCTGGGGCTCAGCGGGTTGGATGGGCTGTGGCGCAGCTTGAGGAAGGCGCGGCTGGCGGGATCGTGGTGCGCGATGCCGCCGCCCCAGGTGCCGGCCCAGGCCAGGCCGGAGCGGTCCACCAGCAGGGCGCCAATGCGGTCGTTGCCGATGCTGGCAGTGCTGGTGCTGTCGTATTGCAGGCGGTCGACCACGGCCAGGCTGGCGCCGTCGACCACGTCGATGCCCTTGCCGAACGTGCCGAGCCAGATCTCGCCAGGCAGCGGTTCGGCAATGCTGTAGATCCAGAAGTGGCCCAGCCCGGCCAGCTCCTGGACTTTGCCGCTGGCAGGATCGTACACGGCGGCGCCTTGGCGCGAGCTGCCGATCCAGATGCGGCCACGACCGTCCTGGAACAGGCGGATCGCATTGGCCGGGCCGACCGGCGCCGAGAAGCGGCCGTCGCCCAGCCAGCGCTGCAAGCCGGCGTCGCTGGCCACCCACAGGCGGCCTTCGCGGTCCAGCAGGACGGAGCGCAGCTGGTTGTTGGCCAGGCTGTTGCTGTCGCCCTCCACGTGGCGGTAATGGGTGAAGCGGCCACTGGCGGGAT
This sequence comes from Pseudoduganella sp. S-14, assembly GCF_049913285.1. Taxonomy (GTDB): domain Bacteria; phylum Pseudomonadota; class Gammaproteobacteria; order Burkholderiales; family Burkholderiaceae_D; genus Rugamonas. Next base: position 4,926,716 of record NZ_CP183991.1, on the reverse strand, counting down.
CAAGGACCGACAAGCCGTTGTCGGTGGCCAGCCACAGCACGCCGCCGGCCAGTTCCGCGATGCCTTCCACGCGATCGCTGGCCAGGCTGTCCTTGCCTTGCGGGTCGTGCCGGTACTGGGTAAAGCGTTCGGTGCGCGAGTCAAACACCGACAGGCCGCCGCTGATGGTGCCGATCCACAGCCGTCCATCGCGCGCGGCGTGCAAGGCGCGGATGTAGCTGCCGCCGATTGATGCGGGATCGCCGGGGTGCGGGCGGAACACCTTGTAGCCGTAGCCGTCGTAGCGCACCAGGCCGTCCTGGGTGCCGATCCACAGCATGCCTTGGGCATCCTGCGCCATCACGGTGCTGAGGTGGGCCGGCACCTGGTCCGGCATGGCGACACGCTGGAACGAGACTACACCCGGCCGTTGTTGCGCCGATGCCATAGTGCCTGCAGCCAGCAGGCAGGCGAACAGAGAGGACCGCAGCAGCGCACGCATTGCCAGGAGATGGTCAAATTGAAACTATCATTATGCCATGATCAGCTATCTCTGCTAGCATGAAGCCACACGGGAGGCAGCATGCGCGCATGGTGGGCGATCGGTGTGGCTGGCCTGGCGGTGTTGCCGCCGGCCTTGGCGCAGCAGGCGCAGGATGGTGCGCTGCCCAGCATCTACGTCACGGCGCAACGCCGCGCCGAGCCGCTGCAGGAAGTCCCGTTCAGCGTGTCGGTACTTGGCGGCGAAGCGCTCGACGTGCTGGCCGCCAGCGGCCGCGACTTGCGCTACCTGGCCTCGCGCATGCCGAGCCTGCACATCGAATCCGACTTTGGCCGGTCGTTCCCGCGCTTCTATCTGCGAGGGCTCGGTAATACAGACTTCGACCTGAACGCCGCGCAACCGGTGGGCATCGTGTATGACGACATCGTGCAGGAAAATCCGCTGCTGAAGTCCTTCCCCCTGTTCGACCAGCGGCAGGTGGAATTGCTGCGCGGGCCGCAGGGCAGCCTGTTCGGGCGCAATGCGCCGGCCGGCGTGGTGAAATTCGATTCGGTGCGGCCGGCCTTCAGGACCGAGGGCTACGCCAACGCCGCCTACGGCAAGGACCAAATACGCAACCTGGATGGCGCATTCAATACGCCGCTGGGCGAGGCGCTGGCGCTGCGCGTGTCGCTGCTTAGCCAGCACCGCGGCAATCGTGTCTTCAACGACCGCCCCAACGCAGCCACCACGGAATTCGAGGGCTATCATGACAACGCCGCGCGGGTACAGCTGCTGTACCAGCCGAATCCCTCCTTCAGCGCGCTGTGGAACGGGCACGGGCGCCGCATGGGAGGACGTGCCACGCTGTTCCGCGCCAATATCCTGCAAAAGGGCAGCAACGCACTGGCGCCGGGCTTTGATTACGCCAGCCTGCCGACCGACGGCATCAACCATCAGTCCCTGAACACGGACGGTGCCAGCCTGCGCCTGCGCTGGCAGTTCGATGGCCTGAGCCTGCATGCCATCTCGGGCTGGGAGCGGGCGCGCTTCTACAGCCGTGCCGATGTCGACGCCGGCTTTGGCTCGCTGGCGCATCCTCCCATGGGACCGGGCCGCATTCCTTTCCCGTCCGAGACCGCCGACGCATTGCCGAAGCACAGGCAGTTGACGCAGGAGGTCCGGCTCGAGTCCGATCCGGCGCAGGTATGGAGCTGGCTGGCCGGCGTGTACGGCTTCAGCGAAAAGATCAGGGTCGACAGTTTTAGCTTCGACACCTTCAATGGCAACCGCCAGAACGCCTACGCCTGGCAGGAGCAGGACAGCCGTTCGCTGGCCGCCTTCAGCGCTGTGTCGTGGCGTGCGGGCCCGGGCCTGCTGCTGCGCGCCGGCCTGCGCTATACCAAGGACCGCAAGGACTTCGTCGCCGCGCGCCCGCAAGCGGCGCCCGGCGCGTCGCCGATCGCCAGGCTGGAAGCCGCTCCGCGCGGCGACGACTTCAGCTGGGATCTCGGCGCCACCCAGGCCCTGTCGCCGGACGGCCATTTGTATGCGCGCCTTGCGACCGGCTACCGCGCGCCGTCGATCCAGGGCCGCATCCTGTTCGGCAACAGCATATCCGTCGCGCGCGCCGAGCAAGCCCGCAGTTGGGAAGCTGGCTGGAAGCAGGATCTCATGCAGCGCCGCGCGCGCCTCGGCCTGGCCGTGTTCCGCTACACGATCGACGACATGCAGCTTACCGCCGGCAGCGGCGTCGTCAACCAGAACCGCCTGGTCAACGCCGCCAGGGTGCGCGGGCAGGGCGCCGAAGTCGAATGGCTGATGCGTCCCAACAGCGAATGGACAGCCAGTGTGGGCGCCAGCTACAACGCCACCAGCATCCGCGATGCCGGCCTGTTCGTGCTCCCCTGCGGCAATGGCTGCACGGTGCTCGATCCGCGCGGCACAGCGCCCAACAACGTCTTCATCGACGGCAATCCGCTGCCGCGTTCACCGCGCTGGATCGCCAATGCCACACTGCGCTACAGCCGGCCCTGGCGCAACGGTGAGTTGTTCGCTTATACCGACTGGGCTTATCGCGGCAAATACAATTTCTTCCTGTACGAGGCGGTGGAGTACAAGGCGCGCCCGCTGCTGGAGGGCGGGCTGCGGCTTGGCTACAGGGATCGGCGCGAGCGCTTCGAGGTGGCGGCCTTCGTGCGCAACCTGGCCAACAGGCTGGTGGCGGTGGCTGCCATCGACTTCAATAACTTCACCGGTGTCGTCAACGAACCACGCAGCTATGGCATGCAGGTGAAATTCACTTACTGATATTTCGACGTCATGCGCAGCCACTGCGGATCTTCACGCATGCGCTTGACAATGGGAGCAACCTTGTCGAACAGGTCATTGCGTCCCAGCGGCACGAGGAAGCGGCGCTCCGTCGCGCGGCCCGGCAGATCCACGAAAGTCAAGCTGCCGTGCAATCCATGCAGCCGCACGAAATAGCGCGCCGCCGATTCCGAAACGGCCACGCAATCGATGCGGCCGCGGCGCAGCTTCTCCAGGTTGATTTCCTCGCTGATGGCATCCTGGCGCAGCAAGCCGTGGCGCTGGATCCATTCCTCGATGCCCGGGTAGACATAGCCCAGCGTCAAGCCAATCGATTTGCCGGCCAGCCCTTGTCCGGCATCCATCTGCACCGGATGGTCGATGCGCGACACGAGCACGAAATGGTCGATGGCGAAAGCCGTGGTCCACAGGTATTTCTTCTGTGCGACGTCATCGAACCATTGGGGCATCATGCCAATAACGATGCCGTCCAGCGTGCCGTCCTCCAGCCGCATCTGCAAGCGCTTGCGCGGCAGGTAGGCCAGCCGGTAGCTGGTGCCGTCCGTGGCCTGTTTGTTCAGGTAGTCGATTGCTTCGTAATAGATACCTCGGGTGCCATCGATGACGAGCGGGGCAAAGTTAGCGCTGGTGTAGACGGTGACGGTGTCTGCCTGCGCGACTGGCAGGAGCAGCGTAACAATCAGCGTCAACAGCGGCGTAAGAAATTTCATAAGGGCACTATAACAAAGCGCTTGCACTTGCAACATGAAAGTTAAATTCTTCAATGGCAATTGTTTCGCGTGCCTGCAACACAAATGGTGGTGGAGAAAGAGATTTTTGTCGTTAATTCTCACGAATTGTAACGTGGAGCCATAAATCGGCATATGATCAAAGCAAGAGGTATCGCGGTGCTGTAACGCACCTTTTACTGAACTTTTCTTTGGGAAACTGCCATGAATCCTACCTCTCTTCTCGGCCAGCTGAAGCTGGGCCACAAGTTCATGATCCTCGGCCTGATTGCGGCACTGCTGGCGATCATTCCCGCTTACCTCTACATGCGCGAAGCCGGCAAGGTGCTGCAAGCCTATGAGGGCGAGTACCAAGGCTTGCCTATCGTGGTGGATGGCCTGAAGGTCGTGCAGTACACCCAACAGCACCGCGGCTTGTCGGCGCTGGTGCTGGGCGGCGTGAGCGCCGTGGCGGAGAAGCGGCGCGCCAAGCAAACCGAGGCTGATGCAGCTTATGGCCGTCTGGAGAAGGCAGTGGCGGCACTCGGCGACAAGTCCATCATCGATGCTTACGCCGCCGCCAAGCAGGAATGGGAGACGCTGCGCAACAACGTGGCCGAGGGCAAGATCACTGTGCCGCAAAGCTATGCGGGGCATACCGGCCTGGTGCCCAAGCTGCTCAAGGTGAACGAGTTGATTGGCGATGCCTACGGCCTGAGCCTGGATCCCGACAAGGATACCTACCAATTGATCCAGTCGATGTTTTACCAGCTCCCCTGGCTGACCGAAGAAACCGGCAAAACCCGCGCCAAGGGCGCCGGCCTGCTGGCCAAGAAAGAAGCGACGCCGGAAGACCGGGCCACCCAGGCCGCCATCATGTCGCGCGTGTCCGACCGGCTGGACCAGACCATGACGGCATTTGGCAAGGCCGCTGCCGCCAATGCGCAAATCGACACCAAGCTTGGCGCCCAGTTGCGCGAGGCGGCTGACGCGGCGCGCAAGATTGTCGACCTGGGCACGGAGCAGATCGTGCGGGCCGATCCGCTGACCTATTCCGGCGAGGAGTGGGTGGCGCGCACGACTGCGGCAATCGATATGCAGTTCGCCGTCAACGAGGCGGCGGCCAAGGTGATCGAAACGATGCTGAAAGAAAAAATCGATGCCTTTGCGCGCCAGCGTGCGATCATGATCGGATCGATGGTCATCCTGTTCGGCCTGGCAGCCTGGATCTGCATGCTGATTGCGCGATCCGTGACAGTGCCGCTGCTAAACGCCATCGCCGTGGCGGACGAAGTGGCGAAAGGCAAGCTGGACAGCGACTTTGACGTTGGCCCACCCAACGAAGTAGGCCAATTGCTGCGCTCCCTCAAGACCATGAGCGAAAGCTTGCGCAACATCGTGTCCGAGGTCCGCGCCAGCGTCGACCAGATCAATGCGGCCAGCCGCGATATCGCCACCGGCAATGCCGACGTGTCCTCGCGGCTGGAATCGCAGGCCTCCAACCTGGAGGAGACCGCCTCGTCGATGGAAGAACTGACGTCGACCGTCAAGCAGAATGCCGACAACGCGCGCCAGGCCAACCACCTGGTGCATAGTGCGGCCGACGTTGCCGGCAAGGGCGGCACCGTGGTATCGCAGGTGGTGCAGACCATGGGTGAGATCAACGACAGCTCGCGCAAGATCGTGGACATCATTGGCGTGATCGACGGCATCGCCTTCCAGACCAACATCCTGGCCTTGAACGCTGCCGTGGAAGCGGCGCGCGCCGGCGAGCAGGGGCGCGGCTTTGCCGTGGTGGCATCGGAAGTGCGCAACCTGGCGCAGCGCTCAGCGTCGGCGGCCAAGGAGATCAAGGACTTGATCAATCATAGCGTGGACCGGGTCGAGACCGGCAACCGCCTGGTGGGAGAGGCCGGCCTGGCAATGCAGGAAGTGCTGAAGAGTGTGCAGAGCATCACGGCCATCATGCAGGAGATCGCTACCGCGTCCGCCGAGCAAGGCAACGGCATCGAGCAGATCAACCTGGCCGTGACGCAGATGGATGACACCACGCAGCAAAATGCCGCGCTGGTGGAGCAGACCGCCGCCGCTTCGGCCAGCCTGCAGGACCAGGCACAGATGCTGGTGAAGTCGATCAGCATTTTCAAGCTGGGGAATGAGGACGGCGGCTTGCCTGTGCTGGCTGCACGCCAGGCACATGCGCAGCGCCGCATGCCGGGCAATGTGCGCGCCTTGCGGACAGCCTCGGTATAATTTCCTTCATGGAAAAGCTCAGGGACTTAGCCACCATTATTTCGGAAGTGCAGCGTGGGGAACTGGTATTCCCCACCAGCGTCAACGCCGCACTGGCATTGCAGCTTGCATTGGCTGACCCTGATTGCCACGACGATGAGATAGCGCGCAGGGTGCTGGGCGAACCGGTGCTGGCGACGCGCGCTGTCGCCCTGGCCAATGCCGCGGTGTTCCGGCACCGTGGTGCGCCGCCCATCACCAGTGCGCGCGCTGCCGTGATGCGGCTTGGCTACCGCAACCTGTATTCGCTGGCCGCTGCCATGGTGGTGCGCCAGTTCGGGGCCCGCATCCGCGACCCGCAGCTGCGCGAACGCGCCGAGCAATTGTGGAAGTATTCTGCGCACGTGGCGGCCATCGCCTACCAGGTGGCGCGCCACATCACCCACACCGATCCCGACACGGCGCTGTTCGCCGGCATTGTGCATGAGGCCGGTAATTTCTTCCTGTTGTCGCAAGCGGACCAGGTTCCCGGCTTGCTGGATGAAATGGCGCCCCGCCTGGGGCCGGTGCAGGAAATCGTGACGCGTGAAGTGCTGCGCAAGCTGCAGGTGCCGCAGGCAGTCAGCGCCGCCATCATTTCGCTGCGCGATGGCGCGATCAGCCTGCCGCCCGCCGGCTTGCGCGATACGCTGCTGCTGGCGCGTCACCTGTGCCCCGTACTGTCGCCGCTGCCTGCGCCGCAGGACGATTACCTGGTGCGGCGCTCCGATATCGTGCAATGCCTGGAAAGCTTCCCCGACCTTGCCGAGCTGCTCGACGTCGCCGCGGCCGAAGCGCGCTCGATGGGCGTGGCGCTACTGGCCTGAAGCGCCCGGCGGCGCATCCTCCAGCAACTGTTTCGCCAGCAGGCCGGCGTGCGGCGTCAAGGCCGAAAAATCCCGCGCGCAGAGAAAGAGCCGGCGCGTGGCCCATGGTTCGGAGAGGCGCACCACGGCAAGGTCGCGGCGGATTTGCCGGGCCAGCGCGCTGGACATGATCGAGATGCCGATACCCGCTTCGACGTGCAGCGCCACGTGCTCGATATTGCGCAGCTGGATGCGATAGTCGAGCTGGCGGCCAAGGCGCGAAGCGCGTTCCGCCAGGTGGGTTTCCAGCGCGGTGTCGGCGATGCCAACGATAGCTTCGCCAAGGATGTCGGCAAAGGTCACGTCGCCTTGCCGCGCCAGCCGGTGACGATGGTGGGTGACGACGACCAGCTGGTCGCTGGCGATCAGGTGGGTCTGCAGCGGGCCGAAGTCGGTGATGTCCGCCACGATGCCAAGGTCGGCGCGCCGGTCCACCATGGACTGGACGATCTCGGCGCTGGGGCGCTCCAGCAAGTCGATCGAGAGGTCGCGGTGCGTGGCCAGGAAGCGGCACAGGTGCGGCGGCAGGAAAGCAGCCATGGCGGCGGAGTTCGACAGCACCCTGATACGGCCCTTCAGGCCAGTGGCGTAGGTGCGCAGGTCGCCGCGCATCTGTTCGACCTGGCCGAGGATGGAACGCGCATGGCGTTCGAATGCTTCGCCCGCTGCCGTGGCCCGCACGCCGCGGCGGTTGCGCTCCAGCAGCGGCGCGCCCAGCGCCGCCTCCATGCCGGCGATGCGTTCGCTGACCGAGGCCAGCGCGAGGTGCATGCTGCGTGCACCCTGGGTCAGGCTGCCGCATTCGACGACAGTGAGGAAGAGCCGCATATCGGTCAGGTCGAAGCGCATTGCCATGTCTCCAGCATTCGGAATTTCCGAAGTGTAGCACCGGAATTGCCAGATTGCGGGTAGCGGGCCGGCCGTCTAACATCGGTGGCATGGATTCGATGATTCTGACTTTTTCCGCGGGGATGCTGGCCGGAGCGATGAACGCGCTGGCGGGCGGAGGTTCTTTTGTCAGCCTGCCGGCCCTGATCGCCGCTGGCGTGCCACCGGTTCAGGCGAACGCTTCCAGTACAGTAGCCTTGTTCCCGGGCGGCCTGGCCAGCGCCTGGGCCTACCGCGACGGCTTGCAGCCGGTCGGCGGCGTCCCGCTGCAACTGATGCTGGCGACAACGCTGTGCGGCGGCTTGGCCGGGGCCCTGCTGCTGTTGCGCACTTCATCAGCGGCATTTACCTTTGTGCTGCCATGGCTCCTGCTGCTCGCGTCGATTGCGCTGGCGTTCGGGCGGCGCCTTGGTGCGGCCCTGCGAACCCGCTGGCAGGTGGGGGCGCCCGCGGTGCTGGCGCTGCAGTTCGCCCTCGGCGTGTACGGCGGTTATTTTGGCGGCGCGGTCGGGATCATGATGATGGCCATGTGGGGCTTGATCGACAAGCGCGACCTGAAGGAGTTGAATGCGCCGCGCACGCTGCTGGTCAGCGCAGCCAATGGCGTGGCGGTGGCTGCATTCATGTTTGCCCATGCTGTACATTGGCCGGTCACGCTGGCCATGCTGGCCGGCGCGGTCATCGGCGGGTATGGCGGCGCTCGCGCCGGGCGTCGCGCACCAGCTAACGTGATCCGCGCATTCACGCTGCTCACCACGTTCTGCATCACCTTGATGTTCTTTGTGAAGGCCTACCTGGGAGGCAACCATGCTTAACGCATTGCTGGAAACGATTGGAACGCTGGGTGTACTGGCCAGCATTGCCGTAAAACTGGCGACATACTTGCCCAAGGCTCGAAATCGAAATCGAGCAGCGCGTCAACCGTGAACGGCAGCTTCGATGCAAAGCGCGCCGCCGCGGTTCTTGAGACGGATCAGGCGCGGCTTTGTTCGAGGATGCGCACCAGCGATTCGATGCCCTCGGCGTCGACAGCATCGAAGCGGCCCGGCAGCGGGCTGTCGAGGTCGAACACGCCGATCACTTCGCCGTCCTTGCCGAAGATCGGCACCACCAGTTCGGAGCGCGAGGCAGCATCGCAGGCGATATGGCCGGGGAAGGCATGCACGTCTTCCACTACGCTGGTGGCGCGCTTGTCGACAGTGCTGCCGCATACGCCACGGCCCTTCCTGATGCGGATGCAGGCTGGCTTGCCCTGGAACGGGCCGAGCACCAGTTCATCCGGACCCTGCATGAAATAGAAACCCGCCCAGTTCAAGCCCGGCATGGTGTTGAACACCAGCGAGCTGGCATTGGCAGTGTTGGCGATCCAGTCACGTTCGCCGTGCACCAGTCCGCCCAGTTGCGCGCGCAAATCTTCGTACATGGCGCGTTTGGCTTCGGGAGTGTCGGTGCTGTAGGTGGTTTCGCTGAGGGAGAAAGACATTTTGCCGCTCGGTATGTTACTTAGGACGCCGACATCTTACCAGCAATCGCGTTAAGTTGCGGCCATGGCTACTCATCATCAGATCCGCAACCTGCTGCGCGACGTGTTCGGCGTTGATCGCTTGCGCGCTGGCCAGCGACAAGTGATCGACAGCGTGCTGGCGGGCCATGACACGCTTGCCATCATGCCGACCGGCAGCGGCAAGTCGCTGTGCTACCAGATCCCCGCCTCGATCCTGAAAGGCAGCACGGTGGTCGTCTCGCCGCTGATTTCCCTGATGAAGGACCAGGCCGAAAAGCTCGATGATATCGGCATCGAGGCCGCGCAGCTCAACAGCAAAGTGCCGGCTGACGAGCAGCAGGAAGCATTGCAAGGCTTGCGCAACAACGAGGAGCGCATTGTGTTTTGCACGCCGGAGCGGTTGGCGACACCGGAGTTCATGTCCCTGCTGCACAAGGCCGACATTGGCCTGGTGGTGGTCGATGAAGCCCACTGCATCTCGCGCTGGGGCCATGATTTTCGGCCGGCTTACCTCGATATCGGTGCGGCTCTCGATGCGCTCGGACGGCCGCCGGTGCTGGCGCTGACCGCCACTGCCACCGACGAAGTGGTGGACGATATTCGGCGCCAGCTTGGCGCTCCTGAAATGCGCATTGTGAACACCGGCATCTACCGGCCCAACCTGCACCTGGCCGTGCGCCAGGTGACCAATTCCGATGAGCGGGCGGCCGAGGCGTTGCGCCTGGTGCGCGAAACGCCGGGCAGCGGCATTGTGTATTGCGCTACCGTCAAGGCCACGCAAGACATGCTGGCCGCGCTGGAGGAAGCCGGCGAAAGCGTAACGCTCTATCACGGCAAATTGAATGCCGCCGAACGCCACCAGAACCAGGAAATGTTCATGTCCGGCGCACGCCGTGTCATGGTGGCGACCAATGCTTTTGGCATGGGCATCGACAAGTCCGACCTCCGCTTCGTGATCCACCTGCAGGTGCCGGCCAGCCTGGAAGCGTACTACCAGGAGGCGGGGCGGGCAGGACGCGACCGCGAATCGGCCGAGTGCACCTTGCTGTACTTCCACGAAGACAAGCGCGTGCAGCAGTTCTTCCTTGCGCGCAGCTATCCCGACGCGGCCTTGCTGCGCGCGGCGTATGATGCTGCTTCAGGTGGCGGGCGGCCGCGCGACAAGCGCAGCCAGGTCGCGCTCAAGCTGTTGAAGGAAGGCGGCTGGCTGAAACAGGATCGCAAGCTGCAATACCGTGTGGCAGGCGATGCGCCGCGCCCGGTCGACCTTGAGCGCCTGGCGGAACGCTATCGCGAGAAGCAGGAGCACGACCGCGAGGCGCTGGCGCAGATGGTGTCTTACGCGCAGAGTGGCTTCTGCCGCTGGAAGATTCTGCTCGACTATTTCGGCGATGAGTCAGCCGGCATTGAGCGCTGCGGTACCTGCGATAACTGCAGGTCTCCGCCGACAATCGACTCAGGAGGGTAGCGATGGCCGACATGGTAGTCGTGCGCAAAGAGGGGCTGTATTGCGTGCCGGGCGGGTTCTATATCGACCCTTGGCGCCCGGTGGAACGCGCCGTGATCACGCATGGACATGGCGACCATGCAAGTCCCGGTCACGCACACTACCTGTGCGCCGCGCCGGGCATCGGCATCTTGCGCGCTCGCCTGGGCCAGGTAAACGTCCAGGGTCTCGGCTATGGCGAGGCGCTGGAGCACCATGGCGTACGCATCTCGCTGCACCCGGCCGGGCATGTCCTCGGCTCGGCGCAAGTGCGCATGGAATACCAGGGCGAGGTATGGGTTGCCTCGGGCGACTACAAGGTGGAGCCAGATGCCACCTGTGCGGCCTTCGAACCGGTGCGCTGCCACTGCTTTATCACGGAGTCCACTTTCGGCCTGCCGATCTACCGCTGGCAGGCGCAGCAGGCGATTTTCGACGACATGAATGCCTGGTGGCGCCGCAATGCGCAAGAAGGGCGCTGCAGCGTCATGCTGTGCTACGCGTTTGGCAAGGCGCAGCGCATCCTGAGCGGGCTCGATCCTTCGATTGGTCCCATCGTCTGCCACGGAGCGGTGGAGCCGTTGAACCGGATCTATCGCGAGGGCGGCGTTGCGCTGCCGCCGACGGTGATGGTGGGCGACGTGGACAAGGCAGCGCTGCGCCAGGCGCTGGTACTGGCGCCGCCATCGGCTGCCGGGTCGCCGTGGATACGCCGCTTCGGTGATTTCAGCGATGCCTTTGCCAGCGGCTGGATGCAATTGCGCGGCGCGCGCCGGCGGCGGGCGGTAGACCGCGGTTTCGTGCTGTCCGACCATGCCGACTGGCCGGGCCTGATGCAAGCCATTCGCGCCACCGGCGCGCAACGGGTGATCGTCACGCATGGCTCGATTCCGGTCATGGTGCGCTGGCTGTGCCAGAACGGCTATGACGCCAAGGGCTTCGATACCGAATACGGCGACGAGGAGGCAGGGGAGGCGGGCGATGCGTGAGTTTGCCCGCCTGTATGCGGAACTGGATGAAACCACGTCCACCAAGCGCAAGCTGGAGGCGCTGCAAGCCTATTTCGGCAAGGCGGTGCCGGAGAATGCGGCATGGGCGGTGTACTTCCTGGCCGGCGGCAAGCCGCGGCAAGCGGTCCCGGTCAAATTGCTGCGCCAGTATGCGACCGAGTACGCGCGACTGGATGAATGGCTGTTTGATGAGTGCTACAACGCGGTTGGCGACCTGGCAGAGACGATTGCCCACATCCTGCCGGCGCCAAACCAGGAGAGCTACGTCGGCCTGGCGGAGTGGATCGAGCAGCGCATCGCGCCTTTGCGCGGTGCTGCGCCGGACGAGGTGCGGGCCGCCCTGTTCCGATACTGGGACGAACTGGAGACCCGCGAACGGTTCCTGCTGGTGAAACTGATACGCGGCGGTTTCCGTGTTGGCGTGTCGCGCTTGCTGGTCACCCGTGCGCTCAGCGCCATCGCAGCGGTGGACAGCAAGCTGGTGGCACAGCGGCTGATGGGCTGGACCGATGGCAGGGTGCGGCCGACGGCGCAAGGCTTCCTGCAGCTGATTGCGGCGCCCTCTGCGACCGAGCATGCGGAGCGGGGCGGGCAGCCGTACCCATTTTTCCTGGCCCATGCCTTGCAGGCCGATGCCGCTACGCTGGGCGACCTGGCGGCCTGGCAGGTCGAGTGGAAATACGACGGCATGCGCGCGCAGCTTGTGTCACGCGCAGGACTGAATTTCCTGTGGTCGCGCGGCGAGGACCTGATCACCGAACGCTTCCCTGAACTGGCGTCCCTGCACCTGCCGCAGGGCACGGTGATCGATGGCGAGATCCTGGTCTGGCCGCAAGGCGATGCGCCGGCGCCTTTCGCGGCGCTGCAGAAGCGCATCGGACGCAAGCTGCTCAGCGCGAAGCTGCTGTCCGAACTTCCTGCAGTACTGGTGGCGTATGATTTGCTGGAGCTCGACGGCGTCGACGTTCGCCAGTTGCCGCAGCACGAGCGGCGCGCCTTGCTGGAGCAGCTGGTGGCGCAGGTAGCGCAGCCGCAGCTGCGCCTGTCGCCGCTGGTGCTGGCGGAGGACTGGGGGCAACTGGCGCAGGTCCGCATGGAATCGCGCGCACGGGGCGTGGAAGGCATGATGCTGAAAGCGAAGGATGCCCAGTATGGCGTCGGCCGCACCAAGGACGTGGGCACCTGGTGGAAGTGGAAGATCGACCCTTTCAGCGTTGATGCGGTACTGGTCTATGCACAGGCCGGACATGGCCGGCGCGCTTCGCTGTACACCGACTATACTTTTGCGGTATGGGATAACGATGGGGAAGGCGAGCGCAAGCTGGTGCCATTTGCCAAGGCCTACTCCGGCTTGACCGATGCCGAAATCGCGCAGGTGGATAACGCAGTGCGCCGCACGACCGTCGAGCGCTTCGGGCCAGTGCGCAGCGTGCGGCCGACCATGGTGTTCGAGATCGGGTTCGAAGGGATCGCGCTGTCGCCGCGCCACAAGTCTGGCATTGCGGTGCGTTTCCCGCGCATCCTGCGACGGCGCGACGACAAGGCCGTCGAAGATGCCGATACGCTCGACACCTTGCGTGGCTTGCTGGCGCAGGTGCCGCCATGAGTCCCGCCTTCCCCCGTCCGCGGCCCTTGCCGCGCCGCCAGCCTCCAGCGCCACCGGGCGAGGCGCCGCAACCTGCACGGCTGCCTGCCTCCGGCTCAGCAGCAGGCCCTTCGCGTGAGATGGTGGAGGAATGGTTTGCGACGCGCGGCTGGGCGGTCTTTCCTTTCCAGCGCGAGGTATGGGATGCGGCCCGGCGCGGCGAGTCCGGCCTGCTGCATGCTACGACCGGCTCCGGCAAGACGCTGGCCGTGTGGCTGGCGGCTTTGCAGTGCGCGAGGGCCAGCCGCAAGGCGGGCCTGCGCCTGCTCTGGATCACGCCGATGCGGGCGCTTGCCGCTGACACCCTGCGCGCCCTGCAGTCCTCTGCCGCCGACTTGTTGCCCGCCTGGCAAATCGAATCGCGCACCGGCGACACCGACAGTGGAACCCGAGCCAGGCAAACGCGCGTCCTGCCGCATGCACTGGTCACGACGCCCGAAAGCCTCACAGTCCTGCTTAGTCGCCCGGAAGCGAGCGAACTGTTCGCGCAACTGGACATGCTGGTGGTCGACGAATGGCATGAGTTGATGGGCAACAAGCGCGGCGTGCAAGCCCAGCTTGCGCTGGCGCGGTTGCGCAGCTGGCAGCCTGGCTTGATGGTGTGGGGCCTGTCGGCCACTCTTGGCAACCTGCAGCAGGCGCGCGACGTGCTGGCGCCGCATGGCGCAATCGTCGAAGGTCACCTGCGCAAGGAGGTTCTGGTCGATACCCTGGTGCCCGACCACCCATCGCGCTTTCCCTGGGCCGGCCACCTGGGCTTGCAGATGCTGGAACCGGTCGCCGACGAGATCGCGCAACATGCCAGCACGCTGGTGTTCTGCAACACACGTTCCCAGGCCGAATTGTGGTACCAGAACCTGCTCGATGCGAGACCTGAGTGGGCGGGCGTCCTGGCCCTGCATCATGGTTCGCTCGACAAGGAAGTACGCGAATGGGTAGAGCAGGGCCTCAAGCAGGGCAAGCTTAAAGCCGTGGTCTGCACCTCGAGCCTCGACCTTGGCGTCGACTTTCTGCCGGTGGAGCGGGTACTGCAGATCGGCAGTGCCAAAGGCATCGCGCGCCTGCTGCAGCGCGCCGGACGCTCGGGGCACGCGCCAGGCCGCACTTCGCGCGCGACGCTGGTGCCGACGCATAGCCTGGAACTGCTGGAGGCGGCAGGCGCCATCGAGGCGGTGCGCGAACGCCGGGTGGAACCCCGGCCGCCGCCGGAAAAGCCGCTGGATGTGCTGGTCCAGCACCTCGTGACGGTGGCGCTGGGCGGCGGCTTCCGCAGTGAGGAACTTCTGGCCGAGGTGCGAACGGCCTGGTCATATCGCGCGCTAAGCCAGGAGGAATGGCAATGGGCCCTGGATTTCGTGGCACGCGGCGGGCAAAGCCTGTCCGCCTATCCCGAATACCGGCGCGTGCTGCCGGACGAGGAGGGCATTTACCGCGTGCCCGATGCAGCCATCGCGCGCCGCCATCGTATGGGCATCGGCACCATCGTTTCGGAAGCGACAGTGCAGGTGAAATACATGAACGGCTCCGCGCTTGGCAGCGTGGAGGAAGGCTTCATTGCACGCCTGGCCAAAGGCGAACACTTCCTGTTCGGCGGCCGCATTCTCGAATTCGTTCGCATGAATGAAATGACGGCCTTCGTACGGCGCGCTACGGGGGCCAAAGGCGCTGTGCCGCGCTGGCAGGGCGGCAAGATGCCATTGTCGTCCGAGCTGGCGCACGCCGCGCTGGAGCAGTTGCGGCGCGCCACGGAGGGCTGCTACGAGGGGCCGGAAATGCAGGCCCTCAAGCCGCTGCTCGACATCCAGCAGCGCTGGTCGGCGCTCCCGACGCCGGATACTACCGTGATCGAGGCGATGGAAAGCAGGGAGGGACATCATCTGTTCGTCTATCCCTTCGCCGGGCGCTCGGTGCACATCGGCCTGGCCTCATTGCTGGCGTATCGCCTTGCCCGCGCGCGGCCCGCCACGTTTTCGATTGCCGTCAACGATTACGGCTTTGAATTGCTGGCGCTGGAAGCGTTGCCGTGGCGCGAAGCATTGGAGGAGGGCGGCGCCTTCACTACGGAGAATTTGCTGGAAGACGTGTTGGCCAGCCTGAATGCCAGCGAGTTGTCGCAGCGGCGGTTCCGCGAGATAGCACGCATTGCCGGATTGATTTTCCAGGGCTATCCGGGGCAGCCGAAAAGCAATCGCCAGCTGCAGGCCTCTTCGTCATTGTTTTTTGAAGTCTTTCGCAAGCATGATGCCGGCAACCTGCTGCTGACGCAGGCCCAGCGCGAAGTGCTCGAGCAAGAGCTTGAACTGGGGCGCTTGCGTGACACGCTGCAGGACTTGCAGCGGCGCCGGCCCAGCTTCCACGAAGTGCGCCGCGCCACGCCGTTCGGCTTTGCGCTGATGGTGGAACGCTTCCGCGAGAAGCTGACGACCGAAAGGCTGTCGGACCGCGTCGCCCGCATGTTGAACGAGCTTGAAAGGGCCGCCGGACCGTGAATGCCGTCGCAACGGAACTGGCAGGCGAGCGCATGCTGCTGTTGCCGCAGAAGGCCCTGTACTGGCCGGCTGCCAGGACCCTGATGGTCGCCGACATTCATTTCGGCAAAGCGGCCAGCTTTCGCGCACTCGGTGTGCCGGTGCCGCGCGGGACCACCAGGGAAAACCTTGCAGCGCTCGAAACGTTGTTAACGGCGCATGATACGCAGCGCATCGTTTTTCTTGGCGACTTTCTCCACGCGAAAGCTGCCCAGGCGCCGGCAACTTTGCAGGCCATGCTGGATTGGCGCAGCCGGCATCGTGATCTGGAGCTGCTGCTGGTCCGGGGCAACCATGACTGGCATGCCGGCGATCCGTCGGCCCTGCTCGATGTGGCGATGGCCGACGAGCCGTACGGCTGCGGCCCGTTTGCCTTGTGCCATCATCCTGATGTCGCTTGCGAAGGCTATGTCATTGCTGGCCATGTGCATCCCGTGTTTCACCTACGCACTGCGCGCGAGTCGTTGCGCCTGCCTTGCTTTCTGCTTGGCACTAGTCGCGCCATCTTGCCGGCCTTCGGCGCCTTTACTGGCGGGCATTCTTTGATTCCAGAAACCACGGACAGGGTGTATGTTGTGGCCGATGATGCGGTTTTCCCAATAGAAAAAAGGTAGGCGATATCCTACATTTGTCGCGCTGAACGTCCTATATTACCTGTACAGTGCTTGCACTAACATGAGTTCTCCCGCGCCTACGGTAAGGGGCGGGGGTCTTTTCCACCGAACCAAGCAGGGGGACGAATCATGGCTTCGAACAATCCAGGCGACAAACGCGGCAACCGGCAGGACAGTCCGGCCGGCAGCAAGCAAAGTGCACGTGGCTTTGCCTCCATGGACCCACAACGCCAGAGGGAAATTGCTTCCGAAGGCGGCCGCGCAGCCCACCAGAAGGGCACGGCACACGAATTCACTTCCGAGGAAGCACGCCGCGCCGGCAGCATGAGCCACAAGAACGATGGCAACCGCCAGAGCGGTTCGCGTGGCAATGCCAGCCGTACCGAGCAGCAACCCGGTCAGGGCCAGCAGGAGTTGAGCAAGGACTACCAGCAGGACTACCAGGGCAACAAGCAGGGTGGCGATAAGTACTAAGTTTCATTGAAGTAAGGAGGCCAGCATGGGAAGGCCTGACAAACCCAGTAAGGACACGGAGAACCAGCAAAACTTTGTGCTGGTCGATACAGAGCATCCGGAAATAGCCAACGCCGAGGTTCCGGAGGGGCAGATCCGCCGCGCCGACCGACCTTTGCCGGGTAACCGGCAAAGTACTACGGAAAGCGGTTCGCGGCAGGGCGGCAGTGGATTGGGCACCGAAGGCGGTGCGCCAGGGCCGGATGCAAGTTCCGGCGTTTGAATAAAAAAGGCGGGCTGCCAGCCCGCCTTTCTTTTTGCGCCTTATTTCCTAGAACATGAAATTCGCGGTCAGCTGTGCATAGCGCGGTGCGCCGAGGGTCGCGCGTGCGCCGCTATTGTTCAGCGTGTTGACGTAGAACTTGTCGAACACGTTGTACAGGTTCAGTTGCAGGGCTACGTTCTTGGTCAGCCGGTACGAAGCCATGGCGTCGACCACCGTGTAGTGCGGAATCGAAGGCATATTGGTTTCTGCAGCCGACTTGGTCGGGTCGACCAGGCGTTCTTGCTTGCCCATGTAGCGCGCGCCGCCGCCCATCGTCAGCTTGTCGTCGAACTTGTAGGTGGTCCACATCGTCGCCGAGACTTTCGGCGACCAGCGGCTGGCCGCGCCCGGTGCGGATGTCGCATTGCCGGTCAAGCCTTCCTTGATCTCGGTGTCCATGGTGGCCAGGCCGGCGGTCACGCTCCAGTTCCTGGTGATCTGGCCCACGGCGCCCAGTTCGATACCTTGCACCTGGCGCTTGCCCAGTTGCGAGTAGGTATTGGTGGCCGCGTCCACCAGTTGCGGGAACTCGTTCTTGTTGGTGGTGCGATACAGTGCCGCGGTCAGGGCCAGCTGTTTCTGGATCACGTCCCACTTGGTGCCGAGTTCGACGTTGGTGGTCTTTTGCGGGTCCAGTGCCGAGTTGTTGATGCTGTTGGCGGTTTGCGCCGAGAGCGAGAAGTTGGCGCTGCCCGGCGGGGTTTTCGAGTTGGCGAATGCGAGGTAGATGCTGCCGTCCACGGTCGGTTTGTACAGCAGGCCGAGCTTGAAGCTGGCCAGCGAGTCGGACTTCTCGACGTGCGATGGGGTCAACACATTGTTGACCAGCGCAGCGCCGCTCGTGGTGGTGTTGTAATGCTCAAAACGTGCGCCGCCGTTCACCTGCCATTGCTCGTTCAGCTTGATGGTGTCGAACAGGTAGGCCGCCACGGTGTCGGTTTTGCCATCGGTATAGACGCCGTTCAGCGCAGGCTTGAAGTTCAGCAGCACGTCGTTCGGATTCGGTTGGTACAGGCTGGCCAGCGGTGCCGCAGTGGCAGAAACCGTCGAATTTCCCAGACCGGTGCGGGTGGGCGTGAACTGCTCTTCGTGCAGCAGTTCGAAGCCGGTCGACAGCGTGTGCTGCAGGCCGCCCAGCGTGAATTCGCTGACGACGTTGGTGGTGTTGGCCAGGATCTTGTTGTCCTGCAGGACGCTCTGGCGCGTACGTGCGATGGTCCAGTCGGCATAGTTGCTGCCCTTGGCCGTGATCGCATTGATGCCGCTCAGGATGCGGTCGATCTTGGATTTGCCGTAGCGGGTGGTATTGGTCAGGGTGGTTTTCGGCGCCAGTTCGTGTTCGATCTTTGCCGTCACCATGTCGGCATCGACTTTTTCATAGTCGCCGTTCAGGCCGTACCAGTTGTTGCGGTCCACGCGCGGCGCGTTCAGCAGCGCGGCATTGTTGCCGGTGACCTTGATGTCGTTCCAGAACCCTGCCACGCCGACGCTGGGGATGCCGCCGTCAGGCACGTTGTCCTGGCGGATGTGCTGCGAGAACAGGTAGACGCGGGTCGGCGTGCCCAGGCCCCAGGCGACAGCCGGTGCAATCGCTTTGCTCTCGCGGTCCAGGGCACGGCTGCCTTTCATGCTGCCGTCCGAGGCCAGGGCATTGATGCGGAAGGCGCCGCTGCCGGCGAAGGCGCGCGACACATCGGCGGTGAGCCGCTTCACGCCGCCCTGGGTGAAGCTGAGCGACGCGTCGGTGAATTCTTCCCGGGTCGGCAGCTTGGAAACGAGGTTGATGTAGCCGCCCGCGCCACCGCGGCCGATGTCGGCGCCGGCCGGGCCTTTGGCCACTTCGACCTGTTCGACGTTGAAGGCTTCGCGGGTCACTGCACCCAGGTCGCGGATGCCGTCCACGAAGACATTGCTTTGGGCGGCAAAGCCGCGCATCTGGAAAGTGTCGCCAGCGCTGGTGTTGCCGTTCTCGCCCAACTGGAGAGTAATGCCCGGGGTGTTGCGCAGTGCCTCGACGATGGAGGAGGCGCCTTGTTCCTTGATCAGCTCTTTCCTGATCACGGAAATGGTCTGCGGGGTATCCACCAGCGCTGAGGTCAGTTTCGGCGAAGACGCGCGGTCGGCCTTGTAGGCGACGTCGGCGGCTGCTTCCACCTTGACTTCGGCCATGGTCTTTTCTTGTGCCTGGGCCTGCACGGACAGGGGCAGGCCGATGGCGGCCATGGCCAGCAGGGATTGGTTCAGCAGGGGCTGGGCTGCCAGCGTGTGCTTGCGGCTACGGATGGTCAAAATTCTCTCCAGATTTGATGCAGTTGATGTTTGGCGGCTGGCTGCATCCGTCAAACTGGAGGTGGCTGGCGATAGCGGGTATGTAAAGCAATGTAAATGATAACGATTCTCAATTGCATTGACAAGCCCGGTGCATTATCATCCGGTATTCACTTATGGAAAGTAACAACTTGGGCAGTCCAGAAAACGAGGCAATGCGCCACGCCAAACGCGCCGTATGGCTCAAGCTCCTGCACGAATGGCATTGGGTCAGTTCGGCCATGTGCCTGCTCGGCATGTTCCTGTTTGCGATTACCGGCATCACCCTGAATCACGCCAGCCAGATCGAGGCCAAGCCGTCTGTGGTGCGCAAGCAGGCCACGGCGCCGGACGCCCTGGTCGGAGAACTGCATGCCTTCGCAGAAAAGCACGACGGCGAAAAAGCGCCGCTGCCGGAAGCGGGCGAGCGCTGGCTGCGCGAAACGTGGTCGATCAAGGCCGGCGGGCGCGAGGCCGAGTGGTCGGCCGACGAGGTTTACCTGCCGATGCCGAAGGCGGGCGGCGATGCCTGGGTGCGCATCGGCCTGGAGGATGGCGCTGCGGAATTCGAGAACACGGACCGCGGCTGGATTTCGTGGCTGAACGACGTCCACAAGGGCCGCAACACCGGCGCGGCCTGGAACTGGTTCATCGATATCTTTGCGGCGGCCTGCCTGGTGTTCTGCATTACCGGTTTGCTGATCCTGAAATTCCACGCGGCCAAGCGGCCGTTCACCTGGCCGATGGTGGGCCTGGGTGTCGTTATTCCCTGTGTTATCGCTTTGCTCTATATTCATTAAGGACCTCTGTATGAAACTTCGCTATTCCATCGCCGTCGGCTTGCCGCTGGTGAGCGCGTCCGCGATGGCGGCCGACCTGACGCTGACATTCGAACTCCCGCAACTGAACGTCGCTGAATACCACCGCCCATATGTGGCGGCCTGGCTGGAGAACGCGGATCAGAAGGTTGTGACCAACCTGGCCGTGCTGTACGACGTGAAGAAGAAGGACAATGCCGGTACCAAGTGGCTGAAGGATATGCGACAGTGGTGGCGCAAGGCGGGCCGCGACGTCGAAATGCCGATGGATGGCGTGAGCGGCGCCACCCGCGCACCGGGCGAAGTTTCGCTGAGCTTCCCGGTCGCGAAAGATGCGTTGAACAAGCTCCCGGCCGGCAATTACCAGCTGGTGGTGGAAGCTGCGCGGGAAGCGGGTGGCCGCGAGCTGGTGAAAGTGCCGGTGGCATGGCCGCCGAAATCGGCGCAGTCCTTCTCCGCCAAGGGCAAGGAAGAACTGGGCGACGTGACCGTGCAAGTCAAACCATAAGGAGCGGCCATGAAGCTGAGCAAAACCCTGATCGCGCTGGCACTGGCCGGCGCCGCCTTCAGCGCCCAGGCGCACAAGCCGTGGCTGCTGCCTTCGTCTTCCATGGTTGATTCCAAGGAGCCTTGGGTGACCGTGGACGCCGCGATTTCCGAAGGCCTGTTCGACATCGACCACCAGCCGCTGAAGCTCGATGGCATTTCGATTACCGGCCCTGATGGCGCCAAGGTCGAGATGCTGAACGCTCTGACCGGCCGCCTGCGTTCCACTTTCGATGTGAAGATGGCCAAGCCGGGCACTTACAAGATCGCACTGGTGAGCCAGTCGGTCATGGCGAGCTGGAAGGTCAATGGCGAGATGAAGCGCTGGCGCGGTTCCGAGGCGGAACTGGCGGCCAACGTGCCGGCCAATGCGGAAGAACTGAATGTGTCGCGCACAGCCAGCCGGCTGGAGACCTTCGTCAGCGCCAACAAGACCGATGAAGCGGTGTTCAAGCCGACTGGCGTTGGCCTGGAACTGGTGCCGGTGACGCACCCGAACGATATGCGCGCAGGCGAGCAGGCCACCTGGCGCTTCCTGCTGGACGGCAAGCCGGCGGCCAACCAGGCCTTCAGCCTGATTCCAGGCGGCGTGCGCTATCGCGGCACGCTGGGCGAGATTCGCATGGCGACCGATGCCAAGGGCGAGATCAGCTTCAAGATTCCGCAGGCGGGCATGTACCTGGTGTCCAGCAGCTGGCCTGCAGCCGCCGCGCCGCAAGCCGGCCAGCAGCCGGGGCCGCGCCAGATGCCGCCACGCCGCGTAACTTACGCAGCGACGGTGGAAGTACTGCCGCAGTAAGCAGGTGCGCCGGGTACTGCTGCCGCCCACCATCTCCGCCGAGCCAGCGCCGGCGGGGGCGGGCATCGTCGATTTCGGCGGCGCCAGCATGGGGACCACATGGTCGGCACGGGTAGCGCTGGCGCCTGGCGCCATGGCCGCCGGCGTGCCGCTGCGGGCCGCGGGCCTGCAGGCCGGCTTGCAGGAGCAGCTGGACCAGGTGGTGCGCGAGATGAGTCATTGGGAGCCGGCCTCCGACCTGGGCCGCTTCAACCGCGCCGGCGCCTGTACCTGGCATGCGCTGCCAGCCGGCTTTTTCGAAGTCCTGAAATACGCGCTCGAGGTGGCGCGTGAGACCGGGGGCGCCTGCGATCCCTGCGCCGGCCTGCTGGTGAACCTGTGGGGCTTCGGTCCGACTGGCCGCCATGACGAAGCCGGATTCGTGCCGCCCAGCGCACGCGATGTGGCGACCGTGCGCGCCGGAATGTCGGGTCGCACGGTGGAACTGGATGTCGCGCGCAAGCGCGCCTTCCAGCCCGGCGGCGTGCAGCTTGACTTGTCGGCGGTGGCCAAGGGCTTCGGCGTGGACAGGCTGGCGCAATACCTCGAAGCCCAGGGCTGCCGCCATTACCTGGTTGAAGTTGGCGGCGAGCTGCGTGGCGCCGGCCTCAAGCCCGATGGCCAGCCCTGGTGGGTGGCGCTGGAAGAACCGCAGGCGCCTGGCGCCGGCAGCGCGGGGGAAATCGCCGTCGCGCTGCATGGCCTGGCCGTTGCCACCTCCGGCGACTACCGCAAGTATTTCATGCAGAACGCCACGCGGCGCCCGCATACCATCGATCCCCGCAGCGGCATGCCGGTGACCAATGGGCTGGCCTCGGTGACGGTGGTGCACGAAAGCGCGATGGCGGCCGATGCCTGGTCAACTGCGCTCACGGTACTCGGCCCTGAACAAGGACTGGCGCTGGCTGAACGCAAGGGCCTGGCTGCGCGCTTCCTGATGCGCGAAGGGAAGGGACTGCGCGAAATCCTCAGCAGCCGCTTCCAGAAAATGCTTGAAGAAGAATGATCCTGACGAACGACCCGACCCGCCTCGGCCTGAGCGCCGCCATGATTGCCGGCTATGGCCTGGTATGCCTGCTGCCCTGGCTGCGAGCACGCCGCGCCCGTGCCCAGGCGCAGGCCGCGCGCGCGGCGGCGGGCGACTCGCCATGGCTGGTAGCCTACGCCAGCCAGACCGGCAATGCCGAACTGCTGGCGCGCCAGACCAGCGAAACCTTGCGCGTGGCCGGCATCGCGAACCAGCTGTGCGATTTCGACGAGCTTGATGCGGCCACGCTGCAGGCGGCCGAACGCGCGCTGTTCCTGGCGTCGACTTACGGCGAAGGCGATCCGCCCGACGCCGCAGCGCGCTTTGCGCAGCGTCTGATGGCGCGCAGCGACCTCCAGCTGGGCAGCATGCACTACGCCGTGCTGGCGCTGGGCGACAGCGCCTACAGCAGCTTTTGCGGCTTTGGCCGGGCGCTCGACGCCTGGCTGGCGGCACGCGGCGCACAAGCGCTGTTCCCGCGCGTCGAAGCCGACCGCAGCGCGGCTCCTGCCATCGCCACCTGGCGCCAGCAACTGAGCCACCTGGCAGGCACCAGCGACGCGCCGGACTGGGATGCGCCCGATTTCGCGGAATGGCGCCTGGCCGCGCGGCGCCAGCTCAATCCCGGCAGCGCCGGTGCGCCGATCTACCACCTGGAACTGGAGCCGATGCCAGGCCAGCCGCTGCCGGCCTGGCAATCGGGCGACCTGGTGCAGGTCGCGGCGCCAGCCGATCCCGATCGCCCGCGCGAATATTCAATCGCCTCCATCCCTCCCGATGGCAGGGTGCACCTGCTGGTGCGCCTGCACCGCCATGGCGACGGCAGCCACGGCCTGGCCTCGGGCTGGCTGACACAGCAGGCCGAGGCGGGCGCCATGGTGCGTCTGCGCCTGCGCGAGCACCGCCGATTCCGGCTAGAAGCCAATGCGGGGCGCCCATTGATCCTGATCGGCAACGGCAGCGGCATCGCCGGGCTGCGCGGCCACCTGAAGGCGCGTGCCGCTGCTGGCCAGGCCCGCAACTGGCTGCTGTTTGGCGAACGCGATCCGGCGCATGACGCCTTCTACCACGATGAATTGGAAGCCTGGCAGCGCGCTGGCCTGTTGCCGCGCCTGGACCTGGCCTGGTCGCGCGGCCCGGACGGCAAGCAGTACGTGCAGGACCTGCTGCTGCGCCAGGCCGAAACCGTGCGCCAGTGGGTGCGCGAGGGCGCCGCCATCTACGTCTGCGGCAGCCTGGAAGGCATGGCCGCAGGGGTCGACCAGGCGCTGCGCGAGATATTTACAGACCAGCAACTGAGGGAAATATCCAGTTCGGGGCGTTACCGGCGCGATGTCTATTGATTGCCAATAGTCAAGTATCAATACAATTCAATCAAGTCTGAATACAATTTATTACAAGCATAGCTTCGGTATGAGTGGCAAGTTCTGGTTGCAATAAATCGATAGGTATTGAATAAGTTTACTTCATTGTTGCGTTAAAACTACACATGCTCACTTTTTTAGCAAATTAAATTCCGATTCCTTCGCTTTCCTGCGAATTTTCCCTGTAACTTTCAGAAATGTATTAGCTGGGCATTAAATTGCCGGTTTGCTCCCCCCATAATCCGCGGTCGGTGAGCAAAATGCAAAAAAGAAACTTTGCTCATTCGAACGTTTTTAGAAACCCGAAGGAGTAAAGAAATGGCATTCCAAGAAAAGATCGGTGCGCGTTCCGTGCGCCTGGCGATGTCCGCCCTGGCCCTGATCGCAACCGGCCACGCTGCCGCGCAAGAAGCGCCGATGCAGCGCGTTGAAATCACCGGTTCCGCGATCAAGCGTATCGCCGTCGAAGGCGCATTGCCAGTGCAGCGCCTGTCCGCCGAAACCATCGCCAAGACCGGCGCCGGCACCGTAGCCGACCTGATCCAGGCCCTGCCAGCAATGCAAGGCTTCACCGTTGACGCAGTCGCTGCAGGTTCCAATTCGGGCGGCAACGTGTCCGCGTCGATCCACAACATCGGTGAAGCTTACACGCTGGTGCTGCTGAATGGCCGTCGCGTCGCGCCGCAAGGTTCCGGCTCTGCCGTCAACCTGAATGCCATTCCGATGAGCGCAGTCGAGCGCGTCGAAATCCTGACCGACGGCGCTTCCGCACTGTACGGTTCCGACGCGATTGCCGGTGTGATCAACTTCATCCTGAAGGACAGCGTCAAGGCCACCACGGTCGAAGCGAACATGACCCAGCCCTTCGACAGCAGTTCCGGCCGCCAGAGCTACTTCAACTTGACCTCCGGCTGGACTGATGAAGCGGGCCGCATCAAGCTGGTCGGCTCCTACCGTCACGACGAGCGCAAGGCTGTCAAGGCAACCGAGCGTGAATTCGCCAAGACCTCGTACCTGCCGTTCAGCCACAATGGCCACAACTACGTGATGGACCGCACCAGCTCCTCGGCGATCGCTGCCAACGCGTCGGTGAAGATGTACAAAGTCGCCGGCGACGAGGCCAAAGGTTTCGAAACCATCGGTTTCAATCCCTACCTGAAGACCAGCGGCAAGTGCGCACCGTTGAACTTCGCACAGGCAACCAATGACGCGACCACCCAGAACTGCGGTTTCGATTCCAGCTCCATGGTTGAAATCGTCCCTGAGAACAAGCGCGATAGCTTCTTCGGCAAGGCGACCATCAAGCTGAACGACAACATCAACCTGTTCGCTGAAACCGCGCTGTCGCGCCTGGACCTGACTGCCCGTATCGCTGCCAATACCGCGCCGATCACCATCGACCAGGGCTCGTCCTATTACAACCAGTACGTCAAGCCATACCTGACTGCGGACCAGGAATCGCGCCTGTACTCGGTCAACGCGCTGTATCGCACCTATGATTTCGGCAGCCGCGCCAGCAACACCATCACTGATTCGACCCATTTCGTTACCGGCCTCGAAGGCGATCTGGGCGCATGGTCGTTCAACACCGGCCTGACTTGGTCGCGCAACAAGATCGACGAGCGCTACACCGACGGCTATGCCCTGAACCAGCAGTTCCGCGACATGGTTGCCAACCGCACCATCAACCCGTTTGAGCCGATTGGCAGCACCACGGCGAGCGCACAGCAACTGTCCGACGCGACTTTCCGCGGCTCGATCCGCGAAGCTTCGACCACCCTGAAGGGTATCGATGCACGCGGCTCGCGTGAACTGTTCGCACTGCCAGGTGGCGCAGCGCAGATCGCTGTGGGCGGCGACTTCCGTAACTACCACTACGAGCAGACCCCAAGCGTAGCGGCAAGCAATGGCTCGATCTATAACTTCAACACCCCAGCGCAGTACGACATGGACCGCGATACCTACGGTGTGTTCACCGAAGTGGCGGCCCCGCTTTCGAAGTCGGTCGAACTGACGGCAGCGGTGCGTTACGATGGCTACTCGGCAATCGACGACGGCCTGAAGAATGCCACTATCGGCAAGCGCGAGCACGCAACCACCTACAAGCTGTCGGCACGCTGGCAGCCGACCACCGGCTTCTTGGTGCGCGGTTCTTACGGCACCGGCTTCAAGGCGCCTTCGATGCTGGATATCGCCCAGCCACAGGTTACCGCCGGCTTCACCGCCAGCTCCTATTCCTGCCCATCCGTACTGGGCAACAACTCCCTGTGCCGCCCAGGCAAGACCCAATACAACGTGTATTCCGTGGGTAACCCAGAGCTGAAGCCAGAAGAATCGAAGCAGTTCACCATTGGCTTCCGTGCTGAACCAACCAATGCGTTTTCCTTCGGCGCTGACCTGTGGGACGTGAAGATGACCGATGCAGTGTCGTCCGTGTCCGAGCAACTGATCTTCGCGGACCCAGTCAAGTGGCGCGACCTGATCACCACTTACACCGAGCCAGCAACCGGTTCCACCTACTGGGCCATCAAGTCGCTGTCGATCAATATCGGCAAGACCCACAACCAGGGCATCGACTGGGACTTCACCGCTCGTCACAAGTTCGCCTTCGGCAACCTGACCTCGAACCTGGCAGGTACCTACCTGATCAAGTCCGACTACACCGAGCCTGGCACTTCGGACAAGTGGACCAACGACATGAACTTCTTCGGTTCCGACAACAAGGTCGCGTTCCGTCATGTTGTTCGCTGGACCACCACCCTGGAAACCGGCGCGTTCAGCAATACCCTGATCGCCAACTACCGCAATGGCTACACCGATGCACAGTCGACCGTGCTGAACCTGGATACCAACAAGCTGGAAAAAATCCGCCTGCACGTGCCTTCGCACCTGACCTGGGACTGGCAAGGCAAGTGGACTGTCAACAAGCAGTTGGCATTGCGCGCTGGTATCAAAAACCTGCTGGACCGCAACCCACCGCTGTCCCTGCGTAACTCCTCGGGCCACCAGGTTGGCTTCGACCCACGCTACGCCGACCCAATGGGCCGCACCTTCTACCTGACCGGCAATTACACCTTCTAATCGCCGCCCTCAGTAGCAAGTAGCAAAACGCCCCGTGCGCGCAAGCGCCGGGGCGTTTTTTTTATTGTGGTTCCAACGCGCGCTGGAGGGTGGTGACGCTGGGGTTGTCGACGAAGATGCAGCGCTTCTGGTGCCGCTTGCAGAAGTCTTTCACGCGCCAGTAGGCGCTGTGGCTGATGCAGGCGGTCTGGCAGATCACCAGGTCTGCTGCGGCCATGCTGGTTTCCAGGCGGGCGACGTTATCTTCGAGGCCGCCGTCGTGGTGCAGGAATTCGGCGCCGGCTTCCTCGATCACGCTGCGGTAGCCGGCGACATTGCCGGCGCGGCCACCGACGCACAGCACGCGCTCGGCCAGCAGGCCGTGCAGCGTGATGCGTTGCGAGGTGGTGCCCGCCCTGGCAGCCGGCCCGCCCGTTGCGGCGGTGGCGGCTGCCGGCATGGCGGGCGACGGTTGCGCCGCGGCTGCGGCCAATGCGGCGCGTGCTTCGCTGAGCTGGCGTTCCAGGGCGCTGGCTTCGGCGCGGGCGGCGGCGGCTTCGGTGCGCAAGTGGTGCACGCGTTGCTCGGTGTCGGCCAATTGGCGCGCCAGGCGTTCGCGCGTGGCGAGGCCGGGAACGGTGGCGTGCAGTTCGTCCAGTTGCTGGCGCAGCGAGGCGAGCACGCTGTCGCGCCCCACCAGTTGTGCGCGCAGCTGCATCATGGCGGCGGCATGGGCTTCCTGTTCGGCGTGGCGCTCGGCCTGCCAGGCCGCGCTGCGCTGCTGCAGGCGTGCCAGTTCGCGCTCCAGCGCGGCATTCGATTGTTCAAGCGCCTGCAGGCGGCTGATGTCGGCGCGCGTGGCGGCGCCGGCCTGGTGCTGGATCATGTGCAGGTCGCGGCACATGCGTTCCTGCAGTTCGAGCGTGCAGTGCGGGTGGCTCAGGCCGGCCCAGAACGGGCCCGGCACATCGCCGCTGGCGACCGCAGCTTCCCACAACGCTTCCAGTGCCGCTGTGTCGCGGGCGTGGCGGAAGCGCTGGATCACCACCGCATAGCGGCGTTCCAGTTCCTTTTGCACGGCTTCGGACAGACGGTTGCGGTTGCCGCATTCGCTGACGGCGCCAACGTGGACTTCATAGTCGTCTGCCAGTACTTTGCCGCCGACTGCCTTGGTGACGATCTTGCGCAGCACGCCAAGAGGCAGGCCGACGCCGACCAGGGGGCAGTGGCAGGTGTGGGGCAGGTCCCAGATGCGGCGGCGGCGCGCCGGTTCTTCCGCCGCGGCCTTGGCGGCCGGGGTGTCGTGCTTGTCGCACATGATGGCTCTCAGGCCGCCAGCGGGGCAGGGCGGGGACGGCCGATCAGGCGCGCCAGGAAATTGGCGCGTTCCTGCGGAGGACGGGCATGTTCGACCACGGCGCCCCACTGTTCGCACAGTTGCTGGCAGGTGGCGCGCAGCACGGGCGAGAGGTCAGGCAGCGCCGCCAGCGCTTTCAGGTGGCGCTCGATGACCGATGCCAGCTTGACGCAGCCGCCGTTGTCGGCGGCGTTGGCCGTATAGTGGGACATCAGGTGCAGCACGGCGGACAGCATCAGTTCCGGCTGGCGGGCAGCGGCGCTGTGCGTGAAGATCGGGTCGTTGCGGTCGATAGCCATGATTCACTCCAAAGTTTCAGGGGTGGCTGGCTGCCGCGTGTGACGGCTGGCTGGCGATTGGGGAGGGTAAGCTTCAGGCAGTCAGGATCAGCTTGTTCAACTGCGTGATGCGAAGACGGTAGATGCGGCCGGCATGTTCAATTTCGATTTCGCGCTGGTCGTCCATCAGGCCGGCGGTGGTATAGCGGCGCAGCGGTTGGGCTGGGGTCGGCTGCTGCGCGGCAGGGGCGGCAGCAGCCTTGGGTTTGGGGGCGTCGATAGTGGCAGTAGAAGACATTGTTATTTTTCCTCAGATAAGAATGATTCGCATTTGCATTATGCTCAGGTCGGCAATGCTTGTCAAATAAATTATTGAAGAAAAAAAGAGGCCCGCCGAAGCGGGCCAAAGCTGGGTGAGTAGTACTCTTTACAAAGTCGCCAGCAGCGGCACGGCAGCTTCGCTGGCGGCGGCTTTGGCGCGCGATGGCAGCTTGCTGCGCGTGCGCGATGGCGGCAGGCGACGCAGCGATTTCAGGGCGTCGACGTCCTTGATGCCGATGGTGCGCTGGTCCACGCTGATCAGCCCGATCTCGTTGAAGGCTGACAAGGTGCGGCTGACCGTTTCCAGCGTCAATCCGAGGTAGCTGCCGATCTCATGGCGCGTCATGCGCAGGTTGAACAGCTTGCTCGAATAACCCATCTGCGAAAACTTTTCCGATAGCGTGACCAGGAAGCGCGCCACCCGCGCCTCCGCGCTCAGGGCGCCCAGCATGCCGATCATGGCTTGCTCGCGCACCAGTTCGCGGCTCATCACGCCGTACATCATGTTCTCCAGCTCCACGTGGGTACGGCCCAGCGTGGCCAGCTTCTTGAACGGCAGCAGGATCAGGTCGCAGTCCGACAGCGCCACCGCCTCCGAGGCGTAGGTCTTGCTGTGGATGCCGTCCACCCCCATCAGGTCGCCCTTCATCGGGAAGGCCAGCACCTGTTCGTTGCCGAATTCGTCAATCAATACCGTTTTCATGAACCCGGAGTTCACCACGTACAGCATGTCGAACGGCTGGCCGATGGTATGCACCCGCTGGCCGGTCTTGAACTGCACATGCTGGAACAGCAGCTCTTCAGAATTGAGCGATACCGGCGGCAAGTGCAGCAGTTCGCACACTTCTTTCAGGTTGGACCACAAACGGCCTTGCCGCTGGCGGCCGGCCTCATGGGACACGGGTTGCGTTGAGAGCATGCTGATCTCCTGGTTCCCAAACGGAATGGTTTCAGTATGCCAACGTGAATGTGGGAAAAATATCAGTCGTTGCTGAATATGCCCGTAGGAGGGCAGTGGGGGAATGTAGGAATTATCCTAAAGTCAACCTTGCCAATCATGCTTTGAACGGGGTCAGGAGCTTGTGCGCCACTGCGTACTGGACCATTTCGGAGAGCGACGCCATGCCCATCTTCTGCATGATGCGGGTCTTGTGGGTGCTGACGGTTTTCACACTCAAATGCAGGCCGTTGGCGATTTCGGTGATGGATTTTCCCGACACCAGCAGCGAAAACACCTCGAATTCGCGGTCGGACAGCTGTTTGTGCAACAGGGTTTCGGCTGGCTGCATGATATTCAGCGCCAGTTGTTCGGCCACTTCGGTGGAGATGTAGGGGCGGCCGGACGCGACCTTGCGGATGGCGCCCACCAGTTGCGTGCCGGCGCTCTCCTTGGTCAGGTAGCCCTGGGCGCCGGCGCGGATGGCGCGCACCGCGTACTGCTCTTCCTCGTGCATGGTGAGGATGAGGATGGCCAGCTTGGGGGACTCGCTGCGAATCTGGCGGATCAGGTCGACCCCGCTGCGTCCGGGCATGGACAGGTCGAGCAGCAGCAGGTCGAAGCCGCCCTGGCGGATGTGGGTGAGGACTTCGAAGCCGTCGATGGCTTCGCCTACGATGTCGATGTCGGGAGCCCCGTCAAGAATGCGCTTGAGCCCTTCGCGCATGATGGTGTGGTCGTCGGCAATGACAATTCGAATCATGGTTCCTCAAAAAGTTAGCAATATTTGTCTTCACACTCCGGCCCGGCAGGCCGGAGCGCGTTGTAACGCCAGGCCGTTCAGGCCGGGCGCGGGTCCTTGATCAGGCGGTGCACCAGCACCGGGATCTTGGTATGCGACAGCACCTTGTTGGTCACGCTGCCCAGAAGCAGGTGACCCCAGCCGCTGCGGCCATGCGAACCGATGAAGATCAGGTCGCAGCCGTACTGGTTGGCTGCCTCAACGATCTTCAGTGCAGCACTTTCGGCAAAAGCGGTCATGCCCTCAGCCCGCACGCCTTTTTTCGCGCAAGACTCGAGGATAGACTGAACGTGCTCATTGCCGGCGCGCTGCATTGCCGCCCGGTATTCTTCCTCGCTGGGATAGCTGGGCGGAATGATCTCCACATAAATCGGGTACTGGTATTCCGGCGCCACGAACAGTGCCAGCACCTCGGCCCCGAGCTGCTGGGCAAAGTCGACCCCGGCACAGGCGGTCTTGCTGGAAACTGCCGAGCCGTCCGTCGTTATCAGGATTTTCCGATACATATCTCAGCCTCCTTTAACTATTAAAAGAGCCAGTTCCTGCCTTCATTGTAGCCCCGTTTACCGGTATTGTTCTGCTGTAAAGAGTTGATAATTATCAAGAAACTGTCACGCGGACATCGCAGATGACGCAAATTCCCGTTATTTCAGGGGCTTGCAGCGCGCATTTCACACTATCCGCAAATACAACAGTACACTTGGAGGGCCATTGCGGCTTCACCTAAGAGATTGAACTGAGGGGGCCGCCCCTGTTACACTCGCGGGAGTGCCTTATTTATTGCCGAGCGTCAAATTTGACACTTTTTTTTGGCAGCGGGAACTATTGAAAATTATGGAGAAGCAGGAATTATGACCGACGCCGCTGATGATTTCGATGCATTATTTGAGGAAGTATCTGCGCAACGGGCGAATGCGCCTGCACCTGCTCCAGCGCCTGCTCCGGCCGCTGCGGCCGCCGAGTCCGGCGATTCCGATGATCTGGAGAGCCTGTTTGATTCCGTAGCGGCGTCCAGCAAGGCACCCGCTCCGGCCGCCGCGCCCGCCCCAGCCCCGGCTGGCGAAGCGGCGGCAGAGGGCAGCGAGCACCCCGATGGCATGTTCGAGCGCCTGGGCGGCATTGTGCGCTTGCTGCATGACTCGCTGCGCGAACTGGGCTACGACAAGGCCCTGACCGAAGCGTCCACCCAGATCGTGGACGCGCAGGACCGCCTGGAATATGTCGCCTCGCTGACCGAACAGGCCGCCAACAAGGTCCTGAATACCCTGGACGACGGCATGCCGGCGCAGGAAGTGCTCTCCAAGCAGGCCAAGGAAATGGAAGAGCGCTGGGCCGAGCTGTTTGCAGGCAAGCTGAGCATTGAAGATTTCAAGGCGCTGGCGGGCGATTCGCGCGCCTTTGCCAGCAAGGTAGCGCAAGCAACGGAGGCGGAAAAGGCCCGCCTGCTGGAAATCATGATGGCCCAGGACTTCCAGGACATCACCGGCCAGTTGATCAAGAAGGTCGTCGCCATCACCAAGAAGGTCGAATCCGAACTGGCGCAACTGTTGAAGGACAACGCGCCGGCCGATGTGCGCGAGAAGATTGCGCAGAAAGAGGTGTCGCTGATGTCGGGCCCATCCGTTCCGTCGGAAGCCCTGAATCAGGACAGCGTCGATGACCTGCTTGCCGACCTGGGGTTCTAATGGACGATATGCTCAAGGAGTTCGTTGTCGAGGCCATGGATTTGGCTGTCAACGTCGAAGAGCACTTGCTGCGCCTCGAACGTGACCCCGACAACAAGGAAACGCTGAACGCAGTTTTTCGCTCGTTCCACACCATCAAGGGCGGCGCTGGCTTCATGAACCTGGGCGCGCTGGTGTCGGCCTGCCACCTGACCGAGAACCTGTTCGATGCGCTGCGCACTGGCGCCGCCCCGGTCACGCCACTGTCGATCGAAGCGGCGCTGCAGGCATCCGGCTTCGTGGCCGACCAGCTGACCGATCTGAATAACGGCGCCGCGCCGGACCAGCTGGCGCCAATGCCGGCCGACCTGGAAGCGATCCTGAAGGATGCGATCGAGGGCAAGGCCAGCTCCGCTGCGGGCAAGGTCAAGCCTGCCGCCGCGCCGGCTGCCGCCACACCCGCGGCCGCACCGGTTGCTGCCGCAGCGGGGGCGGCGCCGGCCGCCGCGCCGTCGGCCGATGGCCTGGACTGGGAAGGCATGTATGAAGCCGTGGTGCCGCCTGGCACCTATGTGCGCCCGGCTGGCGGCGCACGCGCCGAAGGCGTCGCTGCAGCCCATGCTGCCGCTGAAGGCACGCAGGCTGCGGTGCATGCCCCGGCACCGGAAGCGAAAGAGCGTCCGGCAGGTGAGGCCAAGCCAAGCTCCGCACCGGCCAAGGAAGAATCGATCCGTATCGACGCCGTCAAGCTTGACGCGCTGCTGGAAGTGGCGGGCGAATCGGTGCAGGCCGCCAACCAGGCAGCTGTGCTGCTGGAGCGCCTGCAGCAATTCAAATTCGAAGGCCAGGCTGCAACCCTGATGTCGGCCCTGACCGAAACGCTGGAACGCGCTTCGCGCTACTCCACCGAACTGCAGCGCGCCACGCTGGCGACCCGCATGCAGCCGGTCGGCCGCCTGTTCCAGAAATTCCCGCGCCTGGTGCGCGAGCTGGCCAAGGACCTGGGCAAGGAAGTCGAGCTGACCATCGAAGGCGCGGAAACCGAAGTGGACCGCGTGGTGGTGGACAGCCTGTACGACCCTCTGGTGCACATGCTGCGCAACGCGCTGGACCACGGCGTGGAAGCGCCGGACGCCCGCATGGCCATCGGCAAGCCGCCGAAAGCCTACATCTCGCTGAAGGCATGGCAGGAGGCCAACTCCGTCATGATCGTGCTGCAGGACGACGGCAAGGGCATGGACCCGGTCGCCCTGCGCCGCAAGGCCGCCGAGAAGGGACTGATCTCGCCGAGCGCCAACCTGTCGGACGACGAGTCCTACCAGCTGGTGTTCCTGCCGGGCTTCTCGACCAAGGAAGTGGCATCTTCCGTGTCCGGCCGCGGCGTCGGCATGGACGTGGTCAAGACCGCCGTGGAAAAGAACCGCGGCGCCATCCACATCGAATCGCAACTGGGCAAGGGCACCAAGTTCGCCATCCGCCTGCCGATCGAGCTGTCGATCGTGCCGACCATGCTGGTGTCCACCTCCGGCGCGCTGCTGGCGCTGCCGATGGCGGTGGTCGAGCGCGTGGTCGAACTGCCGGAAGTGTTCATGGAAGTGGGCGGCGCGCCGGTCCTCAAGGACCAGGGCCGTCCGTTGCCGGTGCGTTCGCTGGCCGGTGCGCTGGGCTACGAGCCATGCTCGGAGCGCGTGGGCATCGTCATCAACTCGCCGCAGCCGTACATCCTGGCTGTCGCGGCGGTCGATGGCACTGCCGACCTGGTCATCAAACCGATGACTGCCCTGTCGGTGGACGGCATTACCGGCACCGCGCGTTCCGCCGAGGGCGACCTGGTCCTAGTAGTTGGCCTATCGTTCCTGATGGACGGTTGCAGGGGAAGTGTAAGGATGGCGGCGTAAAGCCTCCTCCAAAAATACAGAAAACACAAGCCTGCAGCCTCCCAAAAAGGGGCTGCAGGCTTTTTTTATTTGGCGCCATCGCTCGAAATCTACGTTGAATTGCTCACAAGGCGGAAAACAGCCGGATTTTGCATTGCACAAAATATGGCATAATCAAACGGATCACCTTATTTGGCAGCATCATGAAAACGCTTTACGACAAACTCTGGGAATCCCACGTAGTACGCACCGAGGAAGACGGCACCGCCCTCCTGTACATCGACCGCCACCTGGTCCACGAAGTAACCAGCCCGCAGGCATTCGACGGCCTGCGCAATGCCGGCCGCCAGCCATGGCGCCTGTCGGCCAACCTGGCGGTGGCCGACCACAACGTTCCGACCACGGACCGTTCGCACGGCATCGAAGACCCGGTCTCGCGCCTGCAGGTGGAAACCCTGGACAAGAACACCAAGTCGGTCGGCATGACCTACTTCAACATGAACGACAAGCGCCAGGGCATCGTGCACGTAATCGGCCCGGAGCAGGGCGCGACCTTGCCGGGCATGACCGTGGTATGCGGCGACTCGCATACGTCGACCCACGGCGCGTTCGGCGCGCTGGCGCACGGCATCGGCACCTCGGAAGTGGAGCACGTGCTGGCGACCCAGACATTGCTGGCCAAGAAATCGAAATCCATGCTGGTGCAGGTCGACGGCGCGTTGCCTGCAGGCGTGACGGCCAAGGACATCGTGCTGGCGGTGATCGGCAAGATCGGGACCGCCGGCGGCACAGGCTATGCGATCGAATTTGCCGGCTCGGCGATCCGTTCGCTGTCGATGGAAGGCCGCATGACCGTCTGCAACATGGCGATCGAAGCGGGCGCGCGCGCCGGCATGGTCGCAGTCGACGAAACCACCATCAACTACGTCAAGGGGCGTCCTTATTCGCCGGTTGGCCCGCAGTGGGAGCAGGCCGTGTCGTACTGGCGCACCCTGCATTCCGATCCGGGCGCGAAGTTCGATTTCGTGGTGACGCTGGATGCAGCGCAGATCCTGCCGCAGGTAACCTGGGGCACCTCGCCGGAACAGGTGACGTCGATCGATGGCCGCGTGCCGGACCCTGACCAGGAAAAAGACCCGGTCAAGCGCGACGCCATGGAAAAGGCCCTGGTGTACATGAACCTGACGCCGAACACCCGTATCGAAGACATCCGCATCGACAAGGTGTTCATCGGCTCCTGCACCAACTCGCGCATCGAAGACTTGCGCGCCGCCGCCGCGGTAGTGCGCGGCAAGCAGCGCGCTTCGAACGTGAAGCTGGCAATGGTGGTGCCGGGTTCCGGCCTGGTGAAAGAGCAGGCCGAACGCGAAGGCCTGGATGCGATCTTCAAGGCCGCCGGCTTTGAATGGCGCGAGCCTGGCTGCTCGATGTGCCTGGCCATGAACGCCGACCGCCTCGATCCGGGCGAACGCTGCGCATCTACTTCCAATCGTAACTTTGAAGGTCGCCAAGGCCAGGGCGGGCGTACCCACCTGGTATCGCCTGCCATGGCTGCCGCAGCCGGTATCGCCGGCCATTTCGTGGATGTCCGATCCATCCGCTAACCATAACCAGTACGAGTCCAAATCATGAAAAAGCTAATCGCCATCGCCATTACCGCCATCTTCGCCATGTCCCTGGGCGGCTGCAATACCGTTGCAGGCTTCGGCAAGGATGTCCAGAAAGTCGGCCAGAAAATGGAAGGCGCCGGCAGTAAATAACCGCTGATCGGCGGACCGCGACGGTCCGCCGTCGCAACCCGTAGAGAATCATGGAAAAATTTACCGTCTATGAAGGTTTAGTTGCACCGCTTGACCGCGCCAACGTCGATACCGACGCGATCATCCCG
This sequence comes from Pseudoduganella sp. S-14, assembly GCF_049913285.1. Classification (GTDB taxonomy): domain Bacteria; phylum Pseudomonadota; class Gammaproteobacteria; order Burkholderiales; family Burkholderiaceae_D; genus Rugamonas. The sequence goes on along the minus strand of NZ_CP183991.1, from coordinate 4,890,544 downwards.
AAACAATTCCTGAAGTCGATCCATCGCACCGGCTTTGGCCCCAACCTGTTTGACGAGTGGCGCTACCTGGACCACGGCGAACCGGGCATGGACAACAGCAAACGCCCGCTCAACCCGGACTTCGTGCTGAACCAGCCGCGCTACCAGGGCGCCTCGATTCTTTTGACGCGCAAGAACTTCGGCTGCGGCTCCTCGCGCGAGCACGCGCCGTGGGCGCTCGACCAGTACGGTTTCCGCGCCATCCTTGCGCCAAGCTTTGCGGACATCTTCTTCAACAACTGCTTCAAGAACGGCCTGCTGCCGGTCGTCCTCACTGACGCGCAGATCGATCATCTGTTCAACGAAGTCAAGGCCTTCCCGGGTTATCGCCTGGTGGTGGACCTTGAACAGCAGCGCGTAGGCACCAGCAACGGCACCGTCTCCTATCCCTTCGAGATCGATGCCTTCCGCAAGTACTGCCTGATGAACGGTCTCGACGATATTGGCCTGACCCTGCGCCATGCCGACGAGATCCGCGCGTTCGAGGAGCGCCGCCTTGCCAGCCAGCCCTGGCTGGCCAACGTTATCTAACAGAAGATCGAATAATGAAAATCGCAATCCTGCCGGGCGATGGCATCGGCCCGGAAATCGTCAGCCAGGCCGTCAAGGTCCTGAACGCGCTCGACGAACAATTTGAGATGGAAACTGCGCCGGTGGGCGGCGCCGGTTACGAGGCCAAGGGCCACCCGCTGCCGGAGCAAACGCTGGCCCTGGCCAAGGCGGCCGACGCCGTGCTGTTCGGCGCCGTCGGCGACTGGAAGTACGACACGCTGGAGCGCCCGCTGCGTCCCGAGCAGGCCATCCTCGGCCTGCGCAAGAACCTGGGCCTGTTCGGCAACCTGCGCCCAGCCATCCTGTACCCTGAACTGGCCGGCGCTTCGACGCTGAAGCCGGAAGTGGTGTCGGGCCTGGACATCCTGATCGTGCGCGAACTGACCGGCGACATCTACTTCGGCCAGCCGCGCGGCGTGCGCGAGTGCCCGGACGGTCCGTTCAAGGGCCAGCGCGAAGGCTTCGATACCATGCGCTATGCCGAAGGCGAAATCCGCCGCATCGCCCACGTGGCGTTCCAGGCGGCGCAAAAGCGCGGCAAGCGCCTGACCTCCGTCGACAAGGCCAACGTACTGGAGACATTCCAGTTCTGGAAGGACATCGTCACCGACGTGCACAAGGAATACCCGGACGTGGCGCTGGACCATATGTACGTCGACAACGCCGCCATGCAGCTGGTGCGCGCGCCGAAGAAATTCGACGTCATCGTCACCGGCAATATGTTCGGCGACATCCTGTCCGACGCGGCCGCCATGCTGACCGGCTCGATCGGCATGCTGCCATCGGCTTCGCTGGACGCCAACAACAAGGGCCTGTACGAACCATCGCACGGCTCGGCTCCCGATATCGCGGGCAAAGGCGTTGCCAACCCGCTGGCCACGATCCTGTCAGCCGCCATGATGCTGCGTTATTCGCTCAATCGCGCGGAGCAGGCCGACCGCATCGAAAACGCAGTCAAGAAGGTGCTGGCCCAGGGCCTGCGCACGCCTGACATCTATGAAGAGGGCACCACCAAGGTGGGCACCGAGCAGATGGGCGACGCAGTCGTCAAGGCAATCTGAAGAATTCACACCCAAAGGAAAGCAAAATGAAACTCGTAGGTCTGGTTGGTTGGCGCGGCATGGTCGGTTCGGTCCTGATGCAGCGCATGCAGGAAGAGGGCGATTTCGCCCACATCGAGCCGGTGTTCTTCTCCACTTCGAACACCGGCGGCGCCGCGCCGAAGATGGCGAAGAACGAGACTACCCTGAAAGACGCCACCAACATCGACGAACTGAAACGCTGCGAGATCATTATCTCCTGCCAGGGCGGCGACTACACCACCGAGGTATTCCCGAAGCTGCGCGCGGCGGGCTGGAACGGCTACTGGATCGATGCCGCGTCGACCCTGCGCATGGACAAGGATGCCGTGATCGTGCTCGATCCGGTCAACCTGAACGTGATCAAGGACGCGATGGCCAAGGGCGTGAAGAACTTCATCGGCGGCAACTGCACCGTGTCCTGCATGCTGATGGGCCTGGGCGGCCTGTTCAAACAGGACCTGGTGGAGTGGATGACTTCCATGACCTATCAGGCGGCTTCCGGCGGCGGCGCCCAGCACATGCGCGAGCTGCTGACCCAGTACGGCACCATCAACGCTTCCGTCAAGCACCTGCTGGACAACCCGGCTTCCGCCATCCTGGAAATCGACAAGCAGGTGCTGGCCACCCAGCACGGCCTGTCGCCGGAAGAAACCAAGCAGTTCGGCGTGCCGCTGGGCGGCAACCTGATCCCGTGGATCGACAAGGACCTGGGCAACGGCCAGTCGAAGGAAGAGTGGAAGGGCGGCGCCGAGACCAACAAGATCCTGGGCCGCGGCGAAGGCTTCTCCGCGTCCGCGATCCCGGTCGACGGCTTGTGCGTGCGCATCGGCGCCATGCGCTGCCACAGCCAGGCGCTGACCATCAAGCTGCGCAAGGACGTGCCGCTGGACGAGATCAACGACATCATCGCCAAGGACAACCAGTGGGTGAAGTTCGTGCCGAACACCCGCGAAGCGTCGGTCAAGGAACTGACCCCGGCCGCCGTCACCGGCAGCCTGACGATCCCGGTCGGCCGCGTGCGCAAGATGTCGATGGGCGGCGACTACCTGTCGGCCTTCACGGTGGGCGACCAGCTGCTGTGGGGCGCGGCCGAGCCGCTGCGCCGCATGCTGCGCATCGTGCTGGATAAATAAACTGTTACTAATCAGCTAATAACTACTGAATAATAAACAAGTTAAACAGTATTTTCTAAAAGCCGGATTTCAAAGGAAATTCCGGCTTTTTCTTTGGGCGAAGGAATATTTTCAGCATGAACGAAACAGAATAGTTCCTTTAGAGGAAGAATAGTGGGACAATGCTTGCATGCTTTAAAGCATGATGTTATGTTGAGACCTCTGGAAAAGTAACTTTGTTTCCACGTTAACCATTTTTCGTCGCTCACTATGCCTGTTCAAAAACCTTCCAAGGTCGCTTCGTTCGCGTTGAAAACACTGACCGCTGCCATGCTCAGCGGTGCAGTGCTCGCACCTATTTCCGTCAACGCAGCAGGCCTTGGCAAGCTCACTGTGCTCTCCTCGCTGGGGCAGCCGCTGCGCGCCGAAATCGAATTGACTGCCGTTACCCCTGAAGAAGCATCCGAACTGGTGGCCAAGCTGGCCTCGGTGGATGCCTTCCGTGCTGCCAATATCGACTTCAATTCGGCACTGCTCAGCCTGCGCTTCGAGGTCGAAGCCCGTGGCTCGCGCCAATTTATCCGCATTACTTCGTCCCAGCCGATCAACGAGCCTTTCGTTGACATGCTGCTGGAATTGACCTGGACTAACGGTCGCCTGGTACGCGAGTACACCTTCCTGCTGGACCCGGCCGACCTGCGCACGACCAATTCGGCGCAAGTGGCGGCGCAGCGTTCGCGTCCTGCCGCCAAGCCGGCAGCAGCCCCTGCGGCCGCGCCTGCTGCTGCACCGGCCCAGGCAGGTGCGCCAAGCGCTGCGCCGTCGGCATCAGCCGCCCCGTCGCGTGCGCCGGAGCCGGCCGCTGCGCCGCGCGCCGCTGCCGCCCAGGACGGTGCCGCTGCCGACAGCTATCAAGTCAAGAAGGGCGATACGCTGGGCAAGATCGCCGGCCGCCTGAAGCCGGCCGACGTGTCGCTGGACATGATGCTGGTTGCGCTGTACCGCGCCAACCCGGATGCGTTCAACGGCTCCAATATGAACCGCCTGAAGTCCGGCACCATCCTGTCCGTGCCGGATGCCGGCACCGTGAAGGCAACCAGCCAGGGCGAAGCCCACGGCGTGGTGGTGGCGCATGCTGCCGACTTCAACGCCTACCGCTCCAAGCTGGCCGGCCAGGTGGCTGCGGCGACTCCGTCCAAGGAAGCGGAATCCCAGCAAAGCCAGACCGGCAAGATCACCGCCCAGGTCAAGGAACGCCCGACTGCCGTCACCGAGTCGAAAGACCAGCTGAAACTGTCCAAGGCAGGCGAAGCTTCCAGCAAGCCAGGCAAGACCGGCGCGGTGGAAGACAAGATCGCCAAGGACCGCCAGATGGCTGACGCCAGCGCCCGCGTGAAGGAGCTGGAAAAGAACGTCAACAACCTCGAGAAGCTGATGGAGGTGAAGAGCAAGGCTGCCGCCAGCGCGCAAGCGAAGGCCAGCGCGCCGGCACCGGCTCCAGCCCCTGCACCGGCGGCCGCGGCACCGGCTGCCAGCCCGGCTGTCAAGCTGTCCGAACCGACGCCTGCGCCTGCTGCATCCGCTCCAGCCCCAGCTCCAGTTCCAGCAGCTACGGCACCGGCACCGGAAGCCTCGGCGCCGGCGGAAGCCGCACCAGAGAAGCCAGCCAAGCCAAAGCGTTCGGTAGCCGCGCCTGCTCCTGCGAAGGTCGAGCCGGGCCTGGTCGACATGATCATGGAGAACATCAAGGTGATCGGCGCCGGCGTTGCTGCGCTGCTGGGCATCGCAGCGCTGATGGTGGTACGCCGCCGCAAAGCTGCCGAAGACCTGGCGCTGCCGAATACGGAAGCAGCCAGCGTGCTGGGCGATCCTGGCACCACCGCGCACTCGCTGTTCGCCGAAACCGGCGGCCAGAGCGTGGACACCAGCAACAGCGTGTTCAACTCCAACTTCGCGCCTTCGGCCAGCCAGCTCGATACCAATGAAGTCGATCCGGTGGCGGAAGCCGATGTGTACATCGCTTACGGCCGCGATGCCCAGGCAGAGGAAATCCTGAAGGAAGCGCTGCGCGTCCATCCGGAACGCCACCCAGTGCGCCTGAAGCTGCTGGAAATCTATGCCGGCCGCAAGGATGCACGTTCCTTCGAAACCCAGGCCAGCGAGCTGTACTCGATGACCAAGGGCGCGGGCGACGAGTGGGCGCAAGCCGCTGCGCTGGGTGCCAGCATCGATCCTGACAATCCACTGTACGTCAGCGCAGCGCAAGCCAAGGCCGCTGCCGGCATGGGTGGCGCCGCCGCTGCTGCCGGTGCAGCCCCTTTCGTAGCCAGCGAGTCGAATGAGCTCAACGACTTCGCTGCGATGTTTGCTGAGCCCGCTGCACCAGCCAAAGCTGCTGCCGATGGCCTGGACCTGGACCTGAGCCAGGACGCCGCACCGGCTGCTGCCAGCGTGATGGACTTTGACCTGGACCGCGACGCAGGTGCGCTGCCGTCCCTGGCTGAAGAATCCAAACCAAGCCCGAAAGCTGCCGACAGCAACACCCTGGACTTCGACCTCGGTGGCCTGAGCTTCGACGAGCCTGCACCGGCGGCGCCTGTCGTGGCTGAAGCTGCACCGGCGCCGGTCCCGGCTGCGGAAGAAGTACACGACCTGTCCTTCGACCTGGGCCTGGATACCCCGGCTGCCAACGTGGAAACGGTGGAAGCAGTCCCAGTGCCTGATGCGATGGCCGATATCGGCATGGACTTCAACCTGGACCTGCCAAGCGAGTCCAAGCCGGCGGCACCGGCAGCCGATCCGCTTGCAGACCTGAGCAGCATGGACTTTTCGCTGCCTGCGGCAAGCGCGCCAGGAGCAGCGCCGGTGGAAGAGGCACCGCTGTCGGCGGCCGACTTTGCGCTGGACCTGCCAATGGAAGCTGCACCTGCCGCGGCGCCAGCCCCGGCAGCAGCGGACTTCGACCTGTCCGGCATCGACCTTGACCTCGGCGGCGCGGCCCAAGTGGCCGAGGCACCGAAGAACGAGGAAGAAATGTCCGCCCTCCACATGGAGATGGACACCAAGCTGGACCTGGCTGTGGCTTACCAGGAAATCGGCGACAAGGAAGGCGCCCGCGAACTGCTGGATGAAGTGATCCGCGGCGGCAGCGACGACCAGGTCTCCCGTGCTTCGGCAATGCGCGCCCAGCTCGGCTAATCCCTGATTCGCCGTATAATGCCCGGTCACAGATCAATCTGACCGGGCATTTTTTATTTTGAAACGCATTGCATTAGGGGTTCAGTACAACGGCGCCGACTGGCTTGGCTACCAGATCCAGCCGCACGGCCAGACCGTGCAGAACAAGCTGGAGGAAGCCATCGAACGCTTCGCCTGCGTCAAGCTGGGCACCACCTGCGCCGGCCGCACCGACGCCGGCGTGCACGCCCTGAACCAGGTGGTGCACTTCGACACCGAACTCGATCGCGCCGAACACGCCTGGGTGCGCGGCATCAATGCCTTCCTGCCCGAATCGATCGGCGTGCGCTGGGCGCGCTATCTGCCGGAAGCGCCATCGCCGGAGCAGGAATTCCATTCGCGCTTCAGCGCCCGCTCCCGTACTTATCATTACCTGCTGTACAACCACCAGGTGCGTTCGCCGCTGCTGGCAGGCCGCACCGGCTTTACGCATTGGAAGCTGGACGTGGAGCGCATGCGCGAAGCCGTCAAGCCGTTGATCGGCACCCACGACTTCACAGCCTTCCGCGCCTCCATGTGCCAGGCCAAGACGCCGGTCAAGGAAATGCAGATGATCGAGATCGAGCGCCACGGCGACATGATCCTGTTCACGCTGCGCGCCAACGCCTTCCTGCACCATATGGTGCGCAACCTGGTCGGCTCGCTGGTCTACGTTGGCCAGGGACGGGAAAATACCGGCTGGATGGGCGAACTGCTGGCAGGGAAGGACCGCACCAAGGCGGCGCCGACCTTCATGCCGGACGGCCTGTACCTGTCCAAAATCGAATACGACGCAAAATGGGGCTTGCCGCACGAGGAGCCCAGCATCCTGCCAGCTTTCTAAGGAAATTCACACATGCCACGCACGCGCATCAAGATCTGCGGCCTGACCCGAGAAGAAGACGTCCAGGCAGCCGTCGCGGCAGGCGCCGATGCGGTGGGTTTTGTGTTTTACGAGAAGAGCCCGCGCTACGTGGCGCCGGCGCGCGCGGCCGAGCTGATTGCGCTGCTGCCGCCTTTCGTGACGCCGGTCGGCCTGTTCGTCAATCATACGGCGCAGCAGGTGGCCGATACTGTGGCAGTCGCACCAGTATCGCTTTTGCAATTCCATGGTGACGAGAGCGCGGAGCAATGCGCGCAAGCGGCGCGTGCGGCGGGCAGGGCATTTGTACGTGTCTTCCGCGTCAAACCCGACACAAGCGGCGCTGAGCTGCTAGAATATGAGCGACTTTGCCGCGCATCCAGTGGCTTGTTCTCGGGCCTCCTGCTCGACACCTTCGTGGATGCATATGGCGGCGCAGGAAAGGTTTTCGATTGGTCCCTAATCCCAAAAGATCTCGCGCATCGGGCCGTTTTGAGTGGTGGCTTGAGCGTGCAAAATGTGACTGGCGCAGTGGCCAGCGTTCGCCCTTACGCGGTTGACGTCTCAAGTGGCGTCGAGCGCGCCAAGGGTATCAAGGATGCTCGCCTGATCGCGGACTTCATCCGCGGCGTGCGGGCAGCAGATGCCACTATTGAGAAAGATCCGCACCATGAAAACCCCGGTTGATGCGCCCCCGGCGCACCTGTTCCACGCCTCGTCTTACCACCTGCCCGACACCACCGGCCATTTCGGCCCTTATGGCGGCTCCTTCGTTGCCGAAACCCTGAGCTACGCGCTGGCCGAACTGCGCGAAGCCTATGACCGCTACAGCAAGGACGAACTGTTCCTTGAAGAATTCCGCTATGAACTGAAGCACTTCGTCGGCCGTCCATCGCCTGTGTACCATGCCAAGCGCTGGTCCGACCAACTGGGCGGCGCGCAAATCTTCTTCAAGCGCGAAGACCTGAACCACACCGGTGCGCACAAGATCAACAACGTGATCGGGCAGGCCTTGCTGGCCAAGCGCATGGGCAAGCCGCGCATCATCGCTGAAACCGGCGCCGGCCAGCACGGCGTCGCTACCGCCACCATCTGCGCGCGCTTCGGCCTGGAATGCGTGGTGTACATGGGCAGCGAGGACGTGAAGCGCCAGGCGCAGAACGTGTATCGCATGAAACTGCTCGGGGCGACCGTGGTGCCGGTGGAATCCGGCTCCAAGACACTGAAGGATGCGCTGAATGAAGCGATGCGCGACTGGGTCACCAATATTGAAAACACTTTCTACATCATCGGCACCGTGGCGGGCCCGCATCCGTATCCGATGATGGTGCGCGACTTCCAGTCCGTGATCGGCGAGGAATGCCTGCAGCAGATGCCTGAGATGACTGGCCGCCAGCCGGACTATGTGGTGGCCTGCATCGGCGGCGGCTCGAATGCGATGGGCATCTTCTATCCTTACATCGACCAGGCTGCGACAGCACTGGTGGGCGTCGAGGCGGCAGGGGAGGGGCTCGATACCGGCAAGCATGCTGCTTCGCTGACGGCCGGCTATCCGGGCGTCTTGCACGGCAACCGTACTTACCTGCTGCAGGACGAGGGCGGGCAGATTATCGAGACGCACTCGGTGTCGGCGGGCCTGGATTATCCGGGCGTGGGCCCCGAGCACTCCTACCTGAAGGATTCGGGGCGTGCGCAGTACGTGTCGATTACTGACGACGAGGCGTTGCAGGCTTTCCATGATTGCTGCCATATCGAGGGCATCATTCCTGCGCTGGAGTCTTCGCATGCGCTGGCGTATGCGGCCAAGCTGGCGGCGACTCTGCCCAAGGATAAGATCATCCTGGCCAACCTGTCGGGCCGCGGCGACAAGGACATGCACACCGTTGCGCAGCGCGCGGGGTTGCAGTTCTAAAACCGGTAAACCGGTGCCTGACCCGCAGGGTCGGGCACCCGGCCAGCGACCGCCGCGTACCAGTGTCTGACCCCGAGGGTCAGACACTGCCTTACCGGTTTGAAAGGAAAAAGACATGACTCGTATCGAACAAACCTTCGCCGCCCTGAAAGCGCAAAACAAGAAAGCCCTGGTCACCTTCATCACCGCAGGCGACCCGCAACCCGGTAAAACCGTGGAACTGATGCACGCCCTGGTCGAAGGCGGCGCCGACATCCTCGAACTCGGCATCCCCTTCTCCGACCCGATGGCCGAAGGCCCGGTGATCCAGCGCGCCTGCGAGCGTGCGCTGGCCAACGGCGTCGGCATCCGCGACTGCTTCGACTTCGTGCGCGAATTCCGCAAAACCAACACGACCACGCCAGTAGTCCTGATGGGCTATGCCAACCCGATTGAACGCCTCGGCGCCGATGCCTACATCGACGCCAGCCGCGCCGCCGGCGCCGATGGCGCCATCGTGGTCGACTATCCGCCGGAAGAGTGCGAGGAATTCGCCGCCAAGATGCGCGCAGCCGGCCAGGACCTGATTTTCCTGCTGGCCCCCACCTCGACCGAACAGCGCGTGCAGCAAGTGGCGCGCGTCGGCAGCGGTTTCACCTACTATGTGTCGCTGAAAGGCGTCACCGGCGCCGGCCATATCGATACCGAAGACGTGGCGCGCCGGCTGGACATGATCCGCAAGCACGTCCAGCTGCCGCTGGGCGTCGGTTTCGGCATCCGCGACGGCGCCACGGCCAAGGCTGTGGCTTCGGTGGCCGATGCGGTGGTGATCGGCAGCCGCATCATCCAGGAAATCGAAGCGGCCGGACCGGAAAATGCTGCAAAATCAGTACGATCGTTCGTTTCCGGCATTCGCCAGGCACTCGACGAAAACCGTTGATTTGAGGGCAATATTCTGCCTGTTTTGTTCGACAGGACAGGCAGAACCGGCTACACTTCCGGCCTAAGTTAGTGCAAGAGGAGAAATTTATGAGCTGGTTGGAAAAATTGCTGCCACCGCGCATCCAGCGCTCGGAAGCTGCCGCTCGCAAGACAATGCCTGAAGGCCTGTGGGTGAAATGCCCTTCCTGCGAGGCAGTCCTGTACCGTACCGACCTCGAGTCGAACCTGCACGTCTGCCCCAAGTGCGACCACCACATGCGTATCCGCGCCCGCGAGCGCCTGGACGCACTGCTGGACGCTGGCGGCCGTTATGAAATCGGCCAGGAGACCCTGCCGGTCGACACGCTGAAGTTCAAGGACAGCAAGAAATACCCTGACCGCCTGAAGCAGGCGATGGAAGCCACCGGCGAAACCGATGCCCTGATCGCGATGGGCGGCTCGATCATGAGCCTGCCGGTTGTCGTGGCTTGCTTCGAATTCGAATTCATGGGCGGCTCCATGGGTTCCGTGGTCGGCGAACGCTTCGCCCGCGCGGCCCAGGTGGCGCTGGAACAGAAGGTGCCATTCATCTGCGTGACCGCCACCGGCGGCGCACGTATGCAGGAAGGCCTGCTGTCGCTGATGCAGATGGCGAAAACCACTGCGATGCTGACCAAGCTGGCCGAGAAGAAGCTGCCGTTCATCTCCGTGCTGACCGACCCGACCATGGGCGGCGTGTCCGCATCGTTCGCCTTCATGGGCGACGTGGTGATGGCCGAGCCGAAGGCATTGATCGGCTTTGCCGGTCCGCGCGTGATCGAAAACACCGTGCGTGAAAAGCTGCCGGAAGGCTTCCAGCGTTCCGAGTTCCTGCTGACCAAGGGCGCGATCGACATGATCGTGGACCGCCGCCAGATGCGCGAAGAAATCGCACGCCTGCTGGCACTGATGCAGAACCAGGCCGCGGAAGTGCTGGCCTAAGCTTTACGTCGAGTTTTAAGTATTGCCGGCGCGCGCAGCCTCCTGCGCTGCGCGCCCAAAAATCCCTCCCTGGCGACAATGTCCAATCTCCCGAATACCCTCCCTGAATGGCTTGCGCTGATCGAGTCGCGCCATGCCGAAACCGTCATCAACATGGGCCTGGACCGCGTGCGCGCCGTCAAGGAACGCATGGCGCTGGCCTTCAAGTGCCCGGTCATCATGGTGGCTGGCACCAACGGCAAGGGCTCGACCTGCGCGATGCTGGAATCGATCCTGCTGCAAGGCGGCTACCGTGTCGGCCTGTACATCAAGCCGCACTTCCTGCACTTCAATGAGCGTGCGCGCCTGAACGGCGACATGGCCAGCGATGAGCAACTGGTGGAGAGCTTCAATTTCGTGGAACGGGCGCGCGGCGATATTTCGCTGACCTATTTCGAGTTCACCACACTGGCCATCATGCACCTGATGTCGCAGGCGACGCTGGACGTGGTCATCCTGGAAGTTGGCCTGGGCGGCCGCCTGGATGCGGTCAATGTGATCGATGCCGACGTGTCGATCGTGACCAGCGTCGATATCGACCACGTCGATTACCTGGGCGGTACGCGCGAACAGATCGGCTTTGAAAAGGCCGGCATCTTCCGCACCGGCAAGGCAGCGATCTGCAGCGACCCGGTGCCGCCGCAGTCCCTGATCGACCACGCCATGGAAATCGGCGCTGACCTCTGGCTGATGGGCCGCGATTTCAATTATGCGGGCGACAAGCAGCAGTGGAACTACGGCGGCCGGTCGCAGCGCCGCAATTCGCTGGCCTATCCCGGCCTGCGCGGCGCCAACCAGTTGCTGAACGCCTGCGCGGCGCTGGCGGCCCTGGAGGCGCTGAAGATGGAACTGCCGGTTGGCGCGCAGGAGGTGCGTACCGGGCTGGTGATGGTAGAGCTGCCGGGCCGCTTCCAGGTGCTGCCAGGCCGTCCGACGGTGATCTACGACGTGGCGCACAACCCGCACGCGGCGGCGGCGCTGGCGCAGAACGTAGGCAATATGGGCTTCAGCCCATTTACCTTCGCGGTGTTCGGTTCCATGCACGACAAGGATATCGATGGCGTCATCAAGGCCATGGCGCCATGCGTGGACCATTGGTGCCTTACCAATTTGCCATCGCCGCGCGCAGCCGCCGCTTCCGAGCTGGCTGCCAAGGTGCAGCTAATTGAGCCGAAAATGGACGAAAAAACCGTCAATATTTTCGATGATCCAGGCCAGGCATTCGCAAATGCGATGAGCAGGGCAGGCGAGAATGATAGAATTGTGGTCTTTGGATCATTTCTGACTGTCGCCGGCGTCATGGCGGCGAAAAAATCCTCACTCCACTGAGAACATTCCGCATGGGCTTGTTATCGAAATTTGGCAAAAACAAGCAAGATGCTGCTGGTGAAGACAGCGGCTACTACCGCGCGCAGGACGACAGGGCCCTGGACGAAAAGGCCCGTTCCAAGCGCGCATCCAGCGCTGGCGCCGACGCGGCGCCGCGCCGCAATTCCAGCAAAAATTCCCCCGATCCGGTCCTGCCGGAGAAGAAACGCGCCCGCCGTCGCCTGGTAGGCGCGATCGCGCTGGCGCTGGCCGTTGCCATCGGCCTGCCGATGCTGCTCGACTCGGAGCCGAAATCATCGGTGTCCGATATCGCCATCAGCATGCCGTCGAAGGACAAGCCGGGCGAACCGCTGAATGGCGGCCCTGCCGTGGCGCCTGCGCTCGAGCAGCCTGCCCCGGCGCCAGCTCCGGCGGCCAACAAGCCAGTCTCCGCGTCGCCATCGACGCGTACCGTGGCTCCTGTTGCCGCAGCGGGCGCGTCGCTGGATAAAGGCGAAGAGATTGTCCACGTGCCGACCAAGCCGGCCGTGACCGAAACTCCGAAGCCGCCAAAAGCGGCCGAACCGAAAGCGACCGAGCAGAAAGTCGCCAAGGCCGAGGTGAAGCATCCCGAACCGAAGCCTGAACCAAAGAAACCGGAACCTAAACAGGAAGCCAAGCCTGCCCACACTGACGATGCGCGCGCCATGGCTATCCTAGAAGGCAAGCCAGCCGAAGCAGCGCCTTCGACCAAATACGTGGTCAAGGTCGCCGCCTTCGCGACCAAAGACAAAGTGGACGAGCTGCAGCGCAAGCTTGGCGAAGCCGGCATCAAGTCCTATGCGCAGAAAGTCAACACCGCCAACGGCGAATTGACCAGCGTGCGAGTCGGTCCATTCCCGAACAAGGAAGAGGCCGAAAAGGTCAAAGCCAAGCTGGGCAAACTGGGCCTTAGCGGCAACGTGACCCCGGCCTGACTGACGATTTGAGGCTGCGCTGACGTGACGATTTTCGATTACCTGGTTATTTTCGTGCTGATCGCATCCATCGTCATCAGTACCATGCGCGGCCTGGTCAAGGAAGTATTGTCGCTGGCTGGCTGGATCGTTGCCTTCGTCATCGCCAACGCTTACGGTCCATGGCTCGCGCCCATGCTGCCGGAAGCCCTGCCGGGCGAGGTGGTGCGCCTGATCGTTGCCTTCATTGCGCTGTTTATCGGAGTGCTCATCCTCATGGCCTTGTTGACCATGGCAATCAATGCGCTGATCGAAGCCGGCGGCCTGTCGTTCGCCGACCGCGGCCTGGGAGCCCTGTTCGGGCTCGGCCGGGGCATTGTGATTGTGCTGGCCGGCGTCATATTGTGTGGGATGACCTCCATGCCCAAGCAGGAATTCTGGAAAGGCGCGCTGTTGAGTCCCGTGGCGGAATCCGGCGTGCGTACCGTGAAACCATTCCTGCCCGCCGCGATGGCGGAGCATGTCCATTTTTAGAATTCTTTAAATCCGCAGCACCAAGTTTAGGAGCACACCATGTGTGGCATCGTCGGCGTCGTATCCCACCAACCAGTCAACCAGATGCTGTATGACGCGCTGCTGCTGTTGCAGCACCGCGGCCAGGATGCGGCAGGCATCGCAACCAACCAAAGCAACACGTTCTCGATGCACAAGGCCAATGGCCTGGTGCGCGACGTGTTCCGTACCCGTAATATGCGTTCGCTGAACGGCAATTCCGGTATCGGCCACTGCCGCTACCCGACCGCCGGTTCCTCCAGCGAAGAAGAAGCGCAGCCGTTCTACGTCAACGCGCCGTTCGGCATCACGCTGGCGCACAACGGCAACCTGACCAACTGGGAACAGCTCAAGGACGAGATGTTCAAGAACGACCGCCGCCACATCAACACCGATTCCGATTCGGAAGTGCTGTTGAACGTGCTGGCGCACGAGATCCAGAAAGCCTCCACGGACGTCACCCTGACCCCGGCCAACATCTTCCAGGCGGTGACGGTGCTGATCAAGCGCGTGCGCGGCGGCTATGCCGCGGTGGCGCAGATCGCAGGCAGCGGCATGCTGGCCTTCCGCGACCCGAACGGCATCCGCCCGCTGTGCCTGGGGGCGAACGAAACCGCCGACGGCACCGAATACATGATCGCATCCGAATCCGTCGCGCTGGAAGGCATGGGCTTCCGCTTCGTGCGCGACGTGTTGCCGGGTGAAGCGATCTTCATCGACAACGACAACCAGCTGCATGCGCAGATCTGCGCCGCTGCGCCAAAACTGAATCCATGCGTGTTCGAATATGTCTACCTGGCGCGTCCCGACTCGGTGATTGACGGCGCCTCGGTCTACAACACCCGCCTGAAGATGGGCGAATACCTGGCCGACAAGATCAAGCGCGAAGGCCTGGCCGAAGGCGTGGACGTCGTGATGCCTATCCCTGACTCTTCGCGTCCTGCCGCGATCCAGCTGGCGATGCGCCTGGGTGTGGATTACCGCGAAGGCTTCATCAAGAACCGCTACATCGGCCGCACCTTCATCATGCCGGGCCAGGCGATGCGTAAGAAATCCGTGCGCCAGAAGCTGAACGCCATCGGCGACGAATTCAAGGACAAGGTCGTGCTGCTGGTGGACGACTCCATCGTGCGCGGCACCACCTCGCGCGAGATCGTGCAAATGGCGCGCGAAGCCGGCGCCAAGAAAGTGATCTTCGCCTCCGCCGCACCGCCAGTGCTGTACCCGAACGTGTACGGCATCGACATGCCGACCCGCGACGAACTGATCGCCCACGGCCGCACGCTGGACGAAATCTGCAAGGAAATCACCGCCGACGCGCTGGTCTATCAGGACCTGGAAGATCTGAAGAAATCGATCGCCGACGTGAACCCGGCGTTGACCGAGTTCGAGGCCTCCTGCTTCGACGGCAAGTACATCACCGGCGACGTGTCGGCCGAGTACCTGGACCGCATCGAACAGGCGCGCCACAACCCGACCAAGGCCAAGGTTGCCGAAGACGCGGCACGCACGCAACTGAACCTGAACACTGCTACGACGGAATCCTGATGAAGAACTACGGCTTCACGACGACCATCCTGCACAACGACCGCCAGAAAGGCATCGAACACGGCTCCCTGCATAAGCCGATCCATACCTCGGTGACGTTCGGCTACGCCGACGCGCGCCAGCTGGCGTCGGTGTTCCAGGGCAAGGAGCCGGGCTTCCGCTACGGCCGCCAGGGCAACCCGACGGTTGCCGCGCTGGAGGACAAGGTCAGCAAGATGGAGCAGGGCGTGGGCACGATCTGCTTTGCCACGGGCATGGGCGCCATCGGCGCCGTGTTCCAGGCGCTGCTGCGTGCCGGCGACCATGTCGTGTCGTCGTCGTTCCTGTTCGGGAATACCAACTCGCTGTGGCAGACCGTGGCGGGGCAGGGCGTGGGCGTGGACTTTGTCGACGCCACCGACGTGGCAAACGTAGCCGCGGCGCTGAAGCCAGAAACCCGCATGGTGTTCGTGGAGACCATCGCCAACCCGCGCACCCAGATCGCCGACCTCAAACGCATCGGTGAACTGTGTGCCGCGCGCGGTATCCTGTACATCGTCGACAACACGATGACGTCGCCCTACCTGTTCCGGCCGAAGGACGTGGGCGCGGGCCTGGTGGTGAATGCGCTGACCAAATCCATCGGCGGCCATGGCAACGCTCTGGGCGGCGCGCTGACCGACACCGGCGCTTACGACTGGACCAGGTTCCCGAATATCTTCGAGAACTACAAGAAAAATCCAGCGGTGCAGTGGGGCCTGGTGCAAATCCGCGCCAAGGCGCTGCGCGATTTCGGCGCATCGCTGGCGCCGGAAGCTGCACACCATATCGCCGTCGGCGCCGAAACGCTGGCACTGCGCATGGACCGCACGTCGGCCAACGCGCGCGCCCTGGCCGAAATGCTGGAAGCCGACGAGCGCGTGGCAGCCGTGTACTACCCGGGCCTCAAATCGCACCCGCAGCATGGCATCGCAGCGGAGCTGTTCAAGGACTTCGGCTCGTTGCTGAGCTTCGAGCTGAAGGAGGGCATCGACTGCTTCGACTACCTCAACAAGCTGAAGCTCGCGATCCCGACTTCCAACCTCGGCGACACGCGTACGCTGGTGATCCCGGTCTCGCACACCATCTTCTACGAGATGGGCCCCGAACGCCGCGCTTCGATGGGTATCGCCGAGAGCCTGATTCGCGTCTCCGTCGGCATCGAAGATACCGCCGACCTGATCGCCGACTTCAAGAACGCATTGGATTAAGAAACGAAAGTCGGGGTCAGGTCTGGCAATCCGCCACGTTTTTCGCCATGCGAAAAACGTGGCGGATTGCCAGACCTGACCCCGACTTTTATTTAGTACGGGACGCCGAAGATGGCGCTGAAGCGGGCTTTCTGCTCCACTGTCGCGGCCGGGTCGCGCAGCAGGTAGGTTTCCAGCATGCCGAATTGCTCAAGGCGCAGGCCGATCTCCTTGAATAGCGGGCTCAGATCCGGCGCCTTGCTGGTGGCGACAATGTTGTTCAGCAGCGGGTCGAGGTCGACGCCGCTGATCGCCTTGCCGATGCGGACAATATCGGCCTGGTCGTATTGCTTGCCCTTGTGCCCGAACTCCTTGTACATCTCGTTCAGCAGCGTGTCGAGGCTGACCTTGCCCTTGCTGGCCTTGCGCAGTTCGACGTCCATCGCCAGGCCGGCGATCGTGCCGCCGCCGTAGACCAGCAGCCAGTTGCGGTGCTTGTCCTTCACCGCTTCGCGTACGGTGACGGTCAAGCCTTGCACGTTGCGCGCGACGTTCTGGCCGCGTGCGAGATTTTCCAGCTGCTGGATCAGCATGCTGCGGTCCATCAGCTTGTTGCGCGCCATGGTGATCACGGTGACGTAGTCGTTCACCCCTTCCTTGAACCACTCTTCGCTTTCGTTCTTCGGTACCAGCGAGTGGCCATCCCAGAAATGGGCCAGTTCGTGCGCCATTACCTTGCCCCAGACCGGACGGGCGACTTCGCTGCCGTCGTCTTTCAGGTATTGGCTGAAGGAGCCGGCAAACGCACCGCCGTCACCGCTATCGCCCTGGTTGATCACGATCAGGAAGCGGTCGGCGACCGGTCCGCGGCCATACAGCTTCTGGTAGCTGTTCATCTGCTTGTCGATCATGGAGATGAAGGCGTCGCGACGCTTCCAGTACTGCTTGCCCATCACCAGCGTCATTTCAACACCGCCCGCCTTGAAGGTTTCCGCGTGAGCCGTGCCGAAGAAGAAGGCGTTGTTCACCAGTTCACGCCGCGACTCGACCAAAAAGGTGTCCGGCTTGCCGGTGCTGCGCCAAGGCGTATTGGCTTTCCATCCTATCGGCAGGTCGAATGTGACTTCGGTGTGCCCGAGCATTTTCTCGCCGGGGACGATGAACAAGGGATAGCCGACCGACATCAAGCCTTCGCCGGTGTGGTAGGACACTTCTTCGTTCCCGCCCGGCCATTGGTATTTGTCGTGCTCCAGCCGGATGTCGTAAGACAGGCGCAGGCGGCGGTCGCCGTCCACGTCGTATTCGCCTTCGCCCTTGTCTTTCAGGACGACGGCATTGCCGGCCATGTCGTGCACTTGCAGTTTTTCGATCAGGTCGGCTTGGCCGTTTTTGAGCTGCGGTATCGGCATGCAGTTGAACAGCGCGAGGTCGCGGCCCTCGACCCAGACGTCGGCTTCGACGTGGGCGCGTTTGGCATCCTTGTCGATGCTGAGGCGGTAGTGGTTGGCCTGGTTGTCGAAGGCGAACGCGGATTGCGCTGCCAGCATCGCGGCTGCGATGCAGAAAGGCTTGAACATCAAATCTCCCCGGTTGTGGTGTGTTTTTTGTGACTGTAAGCGAGCGCAGCCACCCGGGGAACGTGGCTGCGACGAAATGCAGGATTGGCTAGACAGGCTGCAGGTTTAGCGTAGCGCTTTTTCCACAACGGCCTTCATGGCAGGCATGGCGCAGCGCAGCGCTGCGTGGCCACAATCGGTATCAAGCACGGTGGCTTCTTCCTTGCGCAGCTTGGAGAAGGCGATTGCCGGCCCAGGGTTGACCAAGTGGTCTTGGGCTGCATTGATCGGGACCAGTCGCGCCTTGATGCGCGGCGCCGCGTCTTCCAGCTTGCCGCCCTGGGCGATATCGTGGCCCAGTACAGCGCGGATCTGCCAGAGGGAATTGTTGGCGTCAGTGCCGTCAGGATCGGAGGCCTGGCTCTCGCGGAAGAATTTTTCAAAGTCCTTAGGCGCGGTGCGTGCGCTGCGATGCGCCGGGCTGTCGAAGTTCATTGCGAACAGCAGGTTATACATCGGCAGCGCCGGGTTCTGGGCATAGCGGCCGCCTGCGTAGGCTGGCTCGTCAAGTACCGACTTTTCAACGATGCGTAGGAACAGCATGTCGGACGATGTCAGTCGCGGTGTGCCGGCGATGGGAATGGCTACGTCCATGAAGCCCGGGTAGCTGGCGGCCCATTGGAAGGCCTGCATGCCGCCCATCGAGTAGCCCATGACGGCGTGAATGTGCTTGATGCCCAGTTTTTCGGTCAGGAGCTTGTGCTGGCTGGCGACCATGTCGCGTACCGAGAACTGCGGAAAGGAGGGGCCGGGTTGGGTCTTGCTGTTTGAAGGGGAGCAGGATACGCCATTGCCCAGTGCATCGACCACGATCACGTACCATGGCGCCGGATCGAACAGGGCGCCGCTTTGCAGCATCCCTGCCGCATCGCGGCTGGTGCCGGTGTGCCAGGTCGTGAACAGGATGACGTTTGATTTGTCAGCGTTCAGGGTGCCGAAAGTACGGTAGCCGATCGAGCAATCGTTGATGGTGGCTTTGTTTTCAAGCTGCAGGTCGCCCATGTTGGCGAACTGCTGTTGCGGGGCGGCGGCGTATGCGGTGGAAATGGACAGCGCCAAGGCGCACAGGATCGAGCTGATACGGCGGACGTGCATGTGATCTCCTCTCCTTTTTTCGATGCAAGAAGGATAACTCGAGCGGCCCTTGTCTTGGAACCCGAGTGCGACAGAATGCAGAAATGGGGGCGCAGGCTGGCTTAAAACGGCGCGCGGGCCAGCGGAGGGGCAGGGATTGCGCCAGCCGGGCCAGCGCGGGAGAAAGGCCCAGGGCGCACGTCGCACCCCGAGCGCAGGACGGTCTTAGTGCCAGGTTCGCATCAGGCCAACGGCCAGGCCTTCCAGGGCGAAGTCGTCTTCTTCGGTCACCGTGATGACCTTGAAGTCCGGATTTTCCGGCAGCAGTTCGATCTTGCTGCCGGTTTTGCGGTAGGTCTTGACGGTGACGTCGTTGCCGATGCGGGCCACCACGACCTGGCCATTGCGGGCGCTGTCGGTCTTTTTCACGGCCAGCAGGTCGCCGTCCATGATGCCGATGTCACGCATCGATTCACCGCGTACCTTCAGCAGGAAGTCCGGCTTGGCCGAGAACAGCTTGGGGTCGACGCTGTAGGTGGTCTCCAGGTTTTCCTGGGCCAGGATGGGCGAGCCGGCGGCGACGCGGCCGATCAGCGGCAGGGAAACCAGCATGCCGGCCGGGACGGCTGGCATGTCGTCGAATTCGACATTGGCACGAGCGGCCGGGCGCGGCGCGGCAGCACCGGTCGCCGGGCCGCCGAAGTTGCCGGTCAGGCGAATGCCGCGCGAGGTGCCGGCGGTAATTTCGATGGCGCCCTTGCGTTGCAGGGCTTTCAAGTGTTCTTCTGCAGCGTTGGCGGACTTGAAGCCAAGCTCCGCCGCGATTTCGGCGCGGGTAGGCGGGAAGCCGGTGCTGTCGATCGCATCCTTGATCAGGTTGAGGATCTGTTCTTGTCGTGCTGTGAGCTTGATCATGGCGCTATGGTGAACTGTGGATATAGACAGTCTGTATTTTTGTACAGTATGAAAGGAATTGCAAGCAAATTTGTTGCAATGACAGAAAATATTCGGCTTAATAATGTTTCGACAACCATTGGAGGGCAGGATGGGACGGTTTGCTTTCTTGCTGGCGGCGGGGATTTCCTTGTTCGGTGCCGTGATTCATTTCGCGGCGCCTTGGCTGGGGCCGGAGTGGTATGCCTTCCTGCAGGCGCCGCCCAAGGTCGTTGCATCAGCCCGCGCCGGGACGTGGTTCGCGCCGGCTGGCGCGGTAGTCATAGGGGCCTTGATGTTGATCTGCTCCTTGTATGCGCTGGCTGGCGCAGGGCGCTTGCGCTGGTTGCCATTTGCGCAAATGGCGCAGGGCACGATTGCTGCGATTTGCCTGCTGCGCGGGCTGCTGGTGGTGCCTTACTTGTACAAATTCCCCGATCGTGTGTGGACGTTTGATGTGGTCGCCTCCCTGGTCTGGCTGGCGGCCGGGCTCGGGTTCCTCGCCGGGATCTTGCAATCGTCTGAGGCGACGCAGCCTGCCATGGCGGCGAGGGGCGAAGCCTCAGGCGATTAAGCCGGAGGCAAGCAGCGCGTCATCCAGCGTTCTTACCCGGAGCAATGCAAGGGCGCAGCTTCCAGGCGGCATCGACTGGTCCATGCCCCGGCATGCCAGCCCAGCGGGCAGGGGGCTTTGCGCGCCATCAGTAAACCTTGAGCCGGCCGGCAAAGTCTGCTATGCTTGCGGGCTTACCTCTTCCCACACCCGTCTTGACGCCGGGGTGGGCTATATTCACAGTCCTTAAGGGAGTTATTAATGCGTCACTACGAAATCGTATTTATCGTCCACCCGGACCAAAGCGAGCAAGTGCCCGCGATGATCGAACGTTACAAGACCAGCGTGACCTCGCGCGGCGGTAACGTGCACCGTGTTGAAGATTGGGGCCGCCGTCAAATGGCGTACTCGATCCAGAAACTGGCCAAGGCACACTACATCTGCCTGAACATCGAATGCGACAACGAGACCCTGGTTGAGCTGGAAACCGCATTCAAATTCAATGATGCCGTGCTGCGTCACCTGACCGTCAAGATGAAGAAAGCGGAAACCGCTCCTTCCCCGATGATGAAGTCGGTCCAGCGTGAAGACGCGGCCAAGAGCCATCGCGCCGAAGCCCCAGCAGCTCCTGCAGCGGCGTAATTCCTGACAGGAGACGGTCTGTACAACCAGCTCCGGGTTACCGCCCTGATCGCCGAACGGGATGAGATTCGATACACCCCGGCCGGCCTGCCGATTGTGAATGCAAGCTTGCAGCACAGTTCGCAGCAGACAGAGGCAGGCATTGCCCGACTGACCGAGTTTGAAGTCCCTGCCGTTGCGGCAGGTGAGTTGTCAAAACGATTCAGTCAGGCGCCCCTTGGAGGCTTGTACGAGTTCACCGGTTTCCTGGCCAAGAAGAACCGCAATAGCAGAACCCTGGTGTTTCACATCATTGATTTTCGTGCTGTCTAAACAGCGCAATTTTTAAATACAGGAGCCTAAAATGGCATTCGGTAAAAAGTTCGACAAAAACAAGCTCAAGCTGAAAGAAAAGCGCAAGCAACAAAACCCACTGTTCAAGCGCAAGAAGTTCTGCCGCTTCACCGCCGCTGGCGTTGAGCAAGTGGACTACAAAGACGTAGACACCCTGAAAGATTTCATCCAGGAAAACGGCAAGATCATGCCAGCACGTCTGACCGGCACCAAGGCGCACTACCAGCGCCAAGTTGACACCGCGATCAAGCGCGCCCGCTACCTGGCCCTGCTGCCATACACCGATCTGCACCACGCTTAATTAGCGATCAGATCAGAGATCCTGGAGAATTAATATGCAAATCATCCTGCTGGAAAAAGTTGTTAACGTCGGCAACCTGGGCGACGTGGTGAAAGTGAAAGACGGCTACGCCCGTAACTTCCTGATCCCTCAGAAACTGGCACGCCGCGCTACCGCTGCTGCTGTTGCTGAATTCGAAGCCAAGCGCGCCGAACTGGAAAAAGCTGCTGCCGCCAAGCTGGCTGCTGCCCAAGCCCAAGGCGAGAAGCTGAACGGCATGACCGTGACCGTGTCGCAGAAAGCCGGCGTTGACGGCCGTCTGTTCGGTTCCGTGACCAACTTCGACATCGCTGAAGCCCTGACCAAAGCCGGCTTCGCAGTGGAAAAGTCCGCTGTGCGCCTGCCAACCGGTCCGCTGAAGACCACCGGCGAGTTCCCAGTGGCCGTTGCCCTGCACACCGACGTGGTCGCAGAAGTGACCGTGGCCGTGGTTGGCGAAGCTGCTTAATCAGCGTCGTCAATACAGCAAGAAAGCCGGGTTCGCCCGGCTTTTTTTATTTTCAGGAATTATTACGGCGTTGCCGAAGCAGGTATAATGCGCGCCATGAACGCCGCACCCCAGTCCGACCCACAAGTCGATTCCCTCCGCATCCCGCCGCACTCGATCGAGGCAGAGCAATCTGTCATCGGTGGTTTGTTGCGTGACAACGCGGCGTGGGACCGTATTGCGGACTTCATGAATGCGGAAGACTTCTACCGCTACGACCACCGCATCATCTTCGAGCAGATGGTCCGCCTGATTAACGCGGGCAAGCCGGCCGACGTGGTGACCGTGTTCGAGGCCCTGAGCATGCTGGGCAAGGCAGAAGAGGTGGGCGGCATGGCCTACCTGAACGCCATGGCGCAGAACACCCCTTCGGCCGCCAATATCCGCCGTTATGCGGAAATCGTGCGTGACCGCGGCGTGCTGCGCAAGCTGATCACGGTGGCCGACGAAGTGTCGGGCAATGCCTTCAGCCCGCAGGGCAAGGACGTGAAGCAGATCCTGGACGAGGCCGAAGCGAAGATTTTCGCCATCGCCGAAGCCGGTTCGCGCGGCGCCGC
Source organism: Pseudoduganella sp. S-14 (assembly GCF_049913285.1). Classification (GTDB taxonomy): domain Bacteria; phylum Pseudomonadota; class Gammaproteobacteria; order Burkholderiales; family Burkholderiaceae_D; genus Rugamonas. The sequence goes on along the minus strand of NZ_CP183991.1, from coordinate 4,867,742 downwards.
CGGCTGGCTGCCGGTGCAGCCGCTGCTGACCCAGGTGGTGGAGCGTATCGACGAATTGTATTCGCGCGACTCCGGCTCCGAAATCACCGGCGTGCCGACCGGCTGGACCGACCTGGATAAGATGACCTCCGGCCTGCAGCCGGGCGACATGGTGGTGGTGGCCGGCAGGCCGTCGATGGGCAAGACCGCATTTTCCATGAACATCGCCGAAAACGTGGCGGTGGAGGCCGGCCTGCCGGTGGCCGTGTTCTCGATGGAGATGGGCGGCGTGCAGCTGGCCATGCGTATGCTTGGCTCGGTCGGGCTGCTGGACCAGCACCGGCTGCGTACCGGTAAGCTGATCGACGAGGATTGGCCGCGCCTGACGCACGCCATCCAGAAAATGAATGAAGCCCAGGTCTACATCGACGAGACCCCGGCACTGAACCCGATCGAGATGCGCGCCCGTGCGCGCCGCCTGGCCCGCCAATGCGGGAAGCTGGGCCTGATCGTGGTCGACTACCTGCAGCTGATGCAGGGCAGCCAGCCGGGCGACAACCGCTCGGCCGAGATTTCCGAGATCTCGCGGTCCCTGAAGGGCCTGGCCAAGGAGCTGCATTGCCCCGTCATTGCGCTTTCCCAGCTGAATCGATCGCTGGAACAACGTCCCAATAAACGTCCCGTCATGTCCGACCTGCGCGAATCCGGCGCTATCGAGCAGGACGCGGACGTGATCATTTTCCTGTATCGCGACGAAGTCTATAACCCGGATTCGCCGGATAAAGGTACCGCCGAGATCATTATCGGCAAGCAGCGTAACGGTCCAATCGGTGCGGTGCGCCTGACCTGGATCGGTGCGTACACCAAGTTTGGCAATTACACCGGTAACCTGTCGATCTACCAAGGCGACTGATTACCAGGCGGGCCACGCTGGGTGGCTTTGCTGCAGTATCTACGAATCAACCAACGGAGAACAAAAATGTTTGGACGCTTGATGCCCTCGGAGGGCAAATTCTTTGACATGTTTAACCAGCATGCCGAACTTTGCGTGAAGGGCGCCAAAGAGATGCTGGGCCTGATGGCCAATTTCGACGACCTGGAAAACCGTGTCCACGCCATCGAAAGCATCGAAAAGCAGGCTGACAAGATCACCTACCAGGCGGTAGACCTGCTGCACAAGACTTTCATCACCCCGCTGGACCGCGACGACATCCACAAGCTGATCACCAAGATGGACGACATCCTGGACCTGATGGAAGACGCTGCCCAGACCGTGTCGCTGTACGACCTGCACTCCGTGACCCCGGAAGCCAAGCGCCTGGCCGAACTGGTCCTGGCTTGCACCGAAAAGGTGAAGGATGCAGTGGCCCTGCTGTCGAACATGGACAACGCATCCAAGATCGTCGGCATCTGCGAAGAGATCGACCGCCTGGAATCGGACGCCGACCACGTGATGCGCGCTGCCATGTCCAAGCTGTTCCGCGACGAACCGGATGTGCGCAACCTGATCAAGATGAAGGCTATCTACGAGATCCTGGAAACCGTCACCGACCGCTGCGAAGATGTTGCCAACATCATCGAAGGCATCATCGTCGAAAACGCATAATTAAAAAGATCATTTCATGAGCAACCTCGAAATTAGCATCTGGGCGCTGGGGGCACTGGTCTTCCTCGCACTGGTGTTCGACTTCATGAACGGCTTCCATGATGCCGCGAATGCGATCGCCACGGTGGTGTCCACCGGCGTGCTGAAACCGCAGACCGCCGTGATGATGGCTGCCTTTTTCAACTTCGTCGCGATCTTCGTGGTCGGACTGAAAGTGGCGACCACCATCGGCAAGGGAACCATCGAACCCTCGGTGATCGACCATTACGTGATCTTCGGCGCGCTGATAGGGGCGATCGTCTGGAACGTGATCACCTGGTACTACGGCATTCCATCCTCGTCCTCGCACGCCCTGATCGGCGGCCTGGTGGGTGCAGCGGTGGCCAAGTCCGGTACCGGTGCGCTGATCTCCGGCGGCTTGATCAAGACCGTGGTATTCATCGTCGTGGCGCCGCTGCTGGGCTTTGTGCTTGGCTCGCTGATCATGCTGATCGTGTCGTGGGTCTTTGTGAAATCGACCCCGCGCAAGGTTGACGGCTGGTTCCGTCGCCTGCAGCTGCTTTCCGCGGCCGGCTACTCGCTGGGTCACGGCGGCAACGACGCGCAGAAGACCATGGGCATCATCTGGATGCTGCTGATCGCTTCCGGCCACGTGGCGGCCGGCGACTCGGCACCGCCAGTATGGGTCATCGTGGCCTGCTACGGTGCGATTTCGTTCGGCACCCTGTTCGGCGGCTGGCGTATTGTTAAGACCATGGGCCAGAAGATCACCAAGCTGAAACCGGTGGGCGGCTTCTGTGCCGAGACCGGCGGCGCGATCACCCTGCTGATGGCGTCCTTCTGGGGCGTTCCCGTCTCCACCACCCACACCATCACCGGCGCGATCGTCGGCGTGGGTTCGGCGCAGAAGATGTCGGCCGTGCGCTGGGGCGTGGCAGGTAATATCGTGTGGGCCTGGATCTTTACCATTCCTGCTTCCGCCTTCGTGGCGGCGGTGGCATGGTGGGTCGGCAAGCACATCATGTAATTCCCGAGGGGCGCTGCGGCGCCCTTTATTTTGCTTACAAATTCTCAAATTTGGGATATATTCCCATTTATGGGAAATTCATTCGAAGACCGCCTGGTGCGGCGCCTGGCCGGCTTGCGCGAAGAGCGCGCGCTGTCGCTGGAAGAACTGGCTACGCGCAGCGGCATCAGCCGCGCTACCTTGTCGCGCCTGGAGCGCGGCGAAACCAGCCCGACGGCGGAAATGCTGGGCAAGCTGTGCGCCGTCTACGGCATGCCGATGTCGCGCCTGATCGCGGAAGTGGAGCAGGCGCCGGTGCAGTTGATCCGCCGCGCCGAGCAGGCCGAGTGGCACGATCCGGCGACCGGTTTCGTGCGCCGCATGGTGTCGCCGCCGGCGCGCGGCTTCAAGGGAGAACTGATCGAAGGACGCCTGCCGCCCGGCGCCGTGATCGAATACGCGCAGCCGCCAGTGCGTGGCCTGGAGCAGCATATGTGGATGCTGTCGGGAGTGCTGGACTACACCATCGACGGCAGCATGCACCGGCTGCAGGCGGGCGATTGCCTGCGCTTCCACCTGCAGGGTGCGACGCGTTTTTCCTGTCCCGGGCCGGACCAGGCCCATTACCTGATTGCGATATGCGAACCATAGAACAGCTGGATGGCGCCGGACTGCTGGCGCACGCCGATCAATTGGCAGAGGTGCTGCGCGCCTGTGTGCTGGCCGGCGCCAGCGTCGGATTCGAACTGCCATGCCCGCGCGAAGAGGCGCGTGCGTTCTGGCTTGGCCTGCACGATGCCGTAAGGCGCGGCGAGCGCCGGCTGTTCGTCGTGCGCGGCGCGGACGGGCGGATCGACGGCACGCTGCAACTGGTGCTGGCCGCCATGCCGAACAGCCGCCACCGCGCAGAACTGTCCAAGATGCTGGTGCACCCGCGCGCCCGCCGCCAAGGCATGGCGCAGGCGTTGCTGCGCCATGCGGAGGCGACAGCGCGTGCTCTGGGCCGCACCCTGATCGTGCTCGACACCTGCAGCGGTGAACCGGCGGAAGGCATGTACCTGAAGCTTGGCTATGAGCGCTGCGGCGAGATCCCGCAATTCGCCACCATGCCGGACGGGCGCCTCGGCGCGAGCACTTTCATGTACAAGCTGCTGCCGCGCGTGGCGGCGGCCGATCCGGGCGAGGCGGATGCGCTGGCGTTGATTGCGGAACTGGATGGCACGCTGCAGGCGATCACCGGCGACAGCGGCCGCACGCAGTTCAGTGCCGACGATGCCTGCGGCGCGGCGGGCCGCTGGTGAACACGCGCGCCGTGCAGTTTTACCTGGCGCATGGCTACCAGCGCATCGAGAACTTCGGCCGCTACGCCGGCAATCCAGCGGCGGCCTGCTTCGAGAAAGCGCTTTAGGCCGGATCGTGGCAGACCACGCACAGCTTGTTGCCGTGCGGGTCGCGGAAGTAGGCGCCGTAATAGTCGGGATGGTAGTGCGGGCGCAGGCCGGGCGGCCCTTCGCAGCTGCCGCCATGGGCCAGCGCCGCAGCGTGGGCGGCGTCGACGGCAGCTCGCGATGGCGCCGCCAGGGCCACCATCTGGCCATTGCCGGCGCCTGCCGGTTCGCCGTCGAAAGGGCGGCCGACCAGGAACAGCGGGCGGGCGCCCTGGGCCGGCTGCCAGCCGGCCCAGGGCCGCGTATCGTCGCGGAAGCGCAGCTTGTGGCCCAAGGCCGCCATCACGGCGCCATGGAAGCGGAAGGCTGCCTCGAAATCGGCGACGCCCAGGAAGATGTGGGAAATCATTTGATGCACACCTGGCGCACGGCCTTGATATCGGTAATTCCCAGCAGGACCTTTTCGATCCCGTCCATTTTCAATGTCAGCATGCCGTCTTCCAGCGCTGCTGCCAGCAACTGCGCGACGCGCGCATGCTCCTGCAGCAGTTTTTTCACGCGGTCGGTGCCGATCATCAGTTCGTGCAGGCCGACGCGGCCACGGTAGCCCTTGTTGCACTGTTCGCAGCCGACCGGCCGGTATAGCGTGAAGCGGCCTTCGGCGTCGGCATAGCGCTCGCGCCAGCCGGCCACTACCTGCTGGCGCGCGGCCAGGGCGTCACGCTGGAACGCAGAAGTGTTCTGCAGTTCTTCGCAGTATTCAGACAGCAGCAGGTCGAGTTCCGCTTCGCCCGGCTGGTAAGCCTCCTTGCAATTGCCGCACAGGCGCTTGGCCAGGCGCTGCGCCAGGATGCCGAGCAGCGCATCGGCGAAGTTGAACGGGTCCATGCCCATGTCCAGCAGGCGCACCACCGATTCCGGCGCACTGTTGGTGTGCAAGGTGGAGAACACCAGGTGGCCGGTGAGCGAAGCTTCGATGCCCATGCTGACGGTTTCCTTGTCGCGCATCTCGCCGACCATGATGATGTCCGGGTCGGCGCGCAGGAAGGCGCGCATCACAGTGGAAAATTCCAGGCCGGCCTTGCGGTTGACCTGCACCTGGCGCAAGCCTTTCTGCGTGATCTCCACCGGGTCTTCCGCGGTCCAGATCTTGGTTTCGGGCGTGTTCAGGTAGTTCAGCACCGAGTGCAGGGTGGTGGTCTTGCCGGAACCGGTCGGGCCGCATACGAAGAACAGGCCGTAGGGTTTTTCCACCGTGGCGCGCAGGCGGTCCAGGTTGGCCGGCAGCACGCCCAATTTTTCGAGCGGGATCGGCTCGCCCGCCGCCAGGATGCGCATCACCACGTCTTCCACGCCGCCGGCCGAAGGGATGGTGGCCACCCGCAACTCAATGTCGAGCGGGCCGTATTTCTTGAACTTGATCTTGCCGTCCTGCGGTTTGCGGCGCTCGGAAATATCAAGGTCGCACATGATCTTGATGCGCGCCACCATGGCGGCGCGGTAGGCTGCCGGGATTTCGATGTAGGGCACCAGCACTCCGTCCTTGCGGAAGCGGATGCCGGTCTTGCCCTTGCCCGGCAGCGGTTCGATGTGGATGTCCGACACGCCCTGGCGGTGGGCGTCGACAATGATCTTGTTGAGCAGCTTGACCAGCTCGTTCTCGACCGCTTCCGACACGTCCGGCGGCGCCTCGCTGTCGCCATCCTCGCCCATGCCGGACAGCAGTTCGTCCACGCTGGTAGCGTCCCCTGTGCCGAAGAACTGTCCCAGGGTCTGGGCGAATTCGGCGCGCGTGGTGACGCGGTAGTTGACGTGCACGCGCGGGAACACCTGGTTGACGATGTGCGACTGCATCACGCGGTCGGGGTCGATGGTCAGCACCAGCAGGCCGTCGCGATTCTCCTCCAGCGGCAGCCAGCCCGACTCCTCGAGGTATTGCAGCGGCAGCTTTTTCAGCAGGTCGACCGGGCGCACGCGGTCGGGCCGCGCCGGCTCGTACGGAATGGTGTAGTACTTGGACAGCGCCGCGCCGAGGATGGCAGGCTTGACGTGGAAGTCCTGCACCAGCACCGCTTCCACGTCGGCCTCCTTTTCGCGCGCGGTGCGCAGTGCTTGCTCCAGTTCCTGCGCCGACAGCACGCTGTCGGCCACCAGCGCATCGTAGCGGGTGCGCGGCAGAGGCGCCGGTTTCAGGCGCTGGCTGAAAGCCACGGCCAGGGTGTCGCCCAGCTGGCGCACGCCTTCCAGCGCGATGGACGAGAAGGGCTGGCCGTTGCGCGTATTGATGAACTGGACCACGCCCAGCAGGCGGTCATGCGCCATCGCCACCAGCGGCGCCACCAGCATCTGGCGCGTGCGGTAGCCGGTGCGCTGGTCAACGCCCTGCTGGAAGTGCAGTTCGGGCGAAATGCGGCGCAATTCGTCGGCGTCATAGACGTCGCGGATGTTCAGCGTCTGGCGCGTCATGGCGACGTAGCCGGCAATGCTGGAAGCATTGATGGCCAGCTTGAGGTCGCGAAAGCTGGTCATGCCGGTCTTCACCTTGGACACGATATAGTTCTTTTCGTCGTTCATCGCGTACAGGGTGAAGCGGTCGCATTCGAACAGGTCGCAGAATTCCATGCCCAGGTCGAGCATGATTTCGTCCAGGTTGCTGGTGGCGTGGATCTTGGTGGTGACGGCTTGCAGCTTGCGGAAGAAGGCCAGGCGGCGTTCGGTTTCGGCGCTGGAACTGGTATCAGGCAGTTGGTCGGTTTCGCTCATGCTTGCGGGCTCAAAGGTTGACTTCCAGTCCCTCGTAGGCGAGGAACACTTGCAGGCCGTCCAGCTGCCCGGCGTGGCGCGCCATGGCGTCGGCGAAAACGGCTTCCAGCTCGTCGTCGCTGCGGGTCGGTTCGTGGTGGGTGCAGTACAGGCGGCGCACGCCGCAGCGCAGCGCCAGCGCCAGGGCGCTGTCGAAAGTGCCGTGGCCCCAGCCTACTTTGGACCGGTATTCCTCGCGCGTGTAGGAGCAGTCGGCAATCAGCGCATCGACGCCCTGCACCATGGCATCGATGGCGGCAATGTGGGCGGCGCTGCCGGGCGGCTCGTGGTCGCCGGTGAAGAACAGCGACTTGCCATTGCAGTCGATGCGGTAGCCAAGGTCCGTCACCGGGTGGTTCATCAGCGCGTGGCGCACGCGGGCATCGCCCACCTCGACCGCATCGCCCGGCTCCAGCGTGCGGTATTCGATGGTGGCGCCCATCTGCGCTTCGCCGACCGGGAAATAGCTGTACTGCAGCTGGACCCCCATCACGTGCTCGATGCCCTTGCCGCTGGCCGGGTCGCCGGCGCCATGCAGGCGCACCCGGCTGTCTTTCAGGAACAGGGGAGAGAAGAAGGGCAGTCCATGGATATGGTCCCAGTGGCTATGGCTGATGAACAGGTTGGCTTCGATCGGGCGCCTGGCGTCGGCCAGCAGCGCTTGCGCCAGCGGGAACAGGCCGGTGCCGGCGTCCAGCACGATCAGGGTGCCGTCGTCGCTGCGTACTTCAATGCAAGTGGTATTGCCGCCGTAGCGCACGGTGCGCGGCCCGGGAGAGGGAATGGAACCGCGCACGCCCCAGAACTTGAACTTCATGAAGGTCCCCGTGGTCGAATTGACAAGAGTGATGATAGCGGTTTTTGTTCGGGACAGGCAGATTCTTGTGTGCGCCGGCGCGGCAGGGATACACTTCCCTTATGGAAGACTTGACCCCGACCCAGATAGCGGCTCGGCTGGAGCAGCTGACCGAACTGAGCGTCGCCCTGGGCGACGGGCAGGATACCGGCGTGCTGCTCGAGCGCATCCTGCTGGCGGCCAAGCACCTGACCCATGCCGACGGCGGCACCCTGTACCGCCCGGACGCCAGCCGCAGCAAGCTGCTGTTCCATATCACGGTCAACGATACGCTGGGCCTGCACCTGGGCGGCAGCAGCGGGGCCGCCATCGATATCGCGCCGGTGCCGTTGGTCGATGCGCACGGAGCGCCCAAGCTCGATTCGGTGGCGGCCTACGCCGCCAACCAGGGCTGCGCGGTGAATATCGACGATGTCTACCGGGCCAGCGAATTCAATTTTTCCGGCATGCGCCAGTTCGACCAGCGCTTTGCCTACCGCACCCGCTCGATCCTGACGGTGCCGATGCGCAATCATGAGGGCCAGTTGCTGGGCGTGCTGCAACTGGTCAATGCGCGCAACGCCGACGGCGTGTTCAGCGCAACCGACCAGCGCTTCATCGAGGCGCTGGCGGCGCAGGCGGCAGTGGCGCTGACCAAGCAACAATTGGTGGCCCAGCTGGAGCAACTGCTGGAAGCGCTGGTCAACCTGATCAACATCGGCATCGACGAGAAGTCGCCGTACACGGGGCGCCATTGCCAGCTGGTGCCGGTATTGACCATGATGCTGGCCGACGCCGCGCATGCCGCCGACAGCGGCCCGCTGGCTGGCTTCCACCTGTCCGAGGGCGAGCGCAAGCAGCTTTGGCTGGCCGGCCTGCTGCACGATTGCGGCAAGATCACGACCCCGGTGCACGTGGTGGACAAAGCCACCAAGCTGCAAACCATTTACGACCGCATCGGCCTGCTCGACACCCGCTTCGAGGTGCTGCTGCGTGACGCAGAACTGCGTACGCTGCGCGCCGAGCTGGCCGGCGGCGAGCGCTCTGCGTTGCAGGCGGCGCTGGCGGCGGAGCAGGCCGGCTTGCGCGCCGAACGGGACTTCCTGCGCCACGCCAATATCGGCGGGGAGGGCATGGCGCCGGAGGAGCAGCAGCGCGTGCGTGAGATCGCGCGGCGTCGCTGGCGCGGGCCGGACGGCCAGGAGCACGCCCTGCTCAGCGAAGACGAAGTGGAAAACCTGACCATCCGCTTCGGCACCCTGACCGAAGCGGAGCGCAAGGTGATCAACAACCACATCGTGGTCACGGTGCGCATGCTGGAATCGCTGCCCTGGCCGCACCACCTGCAGCAGGTGCCGGAATATGCGGGCGGCCACCACGAACGGATGGACGGCAAGGGCTATCCGCGCGGGCTGCTGCGCGAGCAGATGTCGGTGCCGGCGCGGGTGATGGCGATCGCCGATATTTTCGAGGCGCTGACCGCGCGCGACCGGCCCTACAAGAAGGGCAAGATGCTGTCCGAATCGCTTGAGATCCTCGGCAAGTTCAGCCTGAACGGGCATATCGATCCCGACCTGTTCGACATCTTCATCCGCCGCAAGGTTTACCTGGAATTTGCAAGGCAATACATGGACCCGCGCCAGGTCGACGCGGTCGATGAAGCGCGCATCCCAGGGTACCGCCCGTGATGCGCAAGCTGTTGCAGCGCTACGGCGCGCGCTGGCTGCTGGGGCTACTGCTCACGGCGCTGGCGTTGCTGCAACTGGTGCAAGTGCTGCCGTCGGAATCGCTGGCGCGCATGGACAGTTTCTTTGCAGGCCTGCGCATGCGGCTTGAAGCGCCCGAGCTGGACCCGCGCATCGTGATCGTCGATATCGACGAGCGCAGCCTGGCTGAAGTGGGGCGCTTTCCCTGGAGCCGCGACAAGATCGCGCGCCTGGTCGAACAATTGACCGGTCCTTATCAGGCGGCGGCGGTGGGCTTTGATATTTCCTTCCCCGAGCCCGATACCAGTTCCGGCTATGGCGTGCTGGAGCAGCTGGCGCAAGGCGAATTGCACGCGGTGCCGGGGCTGGCGCGCGCACTGGCCGGCTTGCAGCCGCAGCTCGATTACGACGGCCGGCTGGCGGCAGCCATGCGCGGCCAGCCGGTGGTGCTGGGCTATAGCCTGTCGGGCAGCCAGCGCAAGGGAGTGTTGCCGGCGCCGGCTTTCACGGTCGAGAGCCTGAACGGGCGTACGCTGGATGCCTACACGGCGCAGGGCTACGAAGCCAATATCGCGCGGCTGCAAGAGGCAGCGCAGGGCGCCGGCATCTTTACCGCCCTGGTCGACAGCGATGGCCTGGTGCGCTCTTCGGCACTGCTGCAGCGCATCGGCGACGGCTATTACCCGACCCTGGCGCTGGCCACGGTGTCGGCCGCGCTGGGAGGACGCGCCATTGCGCCGCTGTGGCAGGGCACGGTCGATACGCTCAGTGCGGCCGAGCGCCAGGCCGGCGGCCTGGATGCCATCGCCCTGTTCCATCGCGAAGGACAATTGCGCATCCCGGTGGGGGAGGCCCTGACCAACACCGTGCAGTTCCGCGGGCGCGGCGGCCCTGGCGGCGGCGCCTTCCGCTACGTGCCTGCGGCCGACGTGCTGGCCGGGCGCGCCAAGGCGGAACTGCTGGCCGGCACCATCGTGCTGGTGGGCACCAGCGCGCCGGGCTTGAACGACTTGCGCGCCACGCCCGTGAACGCCGAATATCCCGGGGTCGAAATCCACGCCAACCTGGTCAAATCGATCCTGGACGACAGTTTCAAGCAGCGGCCCGACGTGGCCACGCAGATCGAAGTCCTGCAAGCCCTGGTGCTGGGCGGGCTGCTGGCGCTGGCTTTGCCGGTGCTGGCGCCGGCCTGGGGCATCCTGCTGTCGCTGGCGGCGCTGGCCGGCACGGTGGCGCTGAACTTCGTGCTGTACCGCCGCTACGACGCCGTGCTCAATATGGCCACCTTGCTGCTGCTGGGGATCGGGCTGTTCGTGCTGAACCTGGCCTGGGGCTATTTCTTCGAGGTGCGCCGCGGGCGTGCCCTGGTGTCGCGCTTTGGCGAATACGTGGCGCCGGAACTGGTGGCGGAAATGGCAGAGAACCCGGCGGCCTACAGCATGGAGGGGGCCAGCCGCGAACTGAGCGTGATGTTCGTCGACGTGCGCGGCTTCACCACCATTGCCGAGAGCCTGTCGCCGCAGGAACTGCGCGAATACATCAACCGCTACCTGACGGCCATGTCGGAGGAGATCCGCGACCGCCACCGCGGCACCCTCGACAAATACATCGGCGATGCCGTGATGGCGTTCTGGGGCGCGCCGCTGGCTTGCGCCGACCACGCCGCGCGGGCGGTGGCAACGGCCCTGGAGATGCAGGCCAGCGCCCGGCGCCTGAGCGTGGAATTCGAGCAGCGCGGCTGGCCGGCATTGCGTATCGGCATCGGCATCAATACCGGGCCGATGCACGTGGGTGACATGGGTTCGCGCATCCGCCGCGCCTATACGGTGATGGGCGACGCCGTCAACCTGGCTGCGCGGCTGGAAGGCATCACCAAGGTGTACGGGGCCGGCATTGTTGTCGGTGCTAGAACGCGGGCGGCGGCGCCGGGCTTCGCCTGGCGCGAACTGGACCTGGTGCGGGTCAAGGGCAAGCTGGAGCCGGTGGCCATCTTCGAGCCGCTCGGGCTGGAGGGCGGGCTGGCTCCCGCGGCGCATGCCGAGTTGGCGCGCTGGCGCCAGGTGCTGGCCCTGGTGCGCGCCCGGCAGTGGCAGGCGGCCCACGATGCGCTGGCGCCGCTGGCCGCGGCCGCCCCGCAAACAGCCTTGTATTCCCTCTACCTCGAACGCATTGCGCACTACCGTTTGCACCCGCCCGGACCGGGCTGGGATGGCGTCACAAATTTCGACAGCAAATAAGCAACACTCAACTGTGCGTGCGCACCGCCAGGCGTACAATGAAGCTGTGGTTAAGGCCTTTATGTCCTACACTGAAGGTAACAAGAGTTGCTCGTTTGCCAGGCAATTGCATGCCGGGAGAACCATCATGAAGCCTTGCCTTGTGTCGATCCTGGCCCTGGCCGCCTGCACCGGTGCGCTGGCCGCACCGCCCAGCACCGAACGCGACCGCGACCGCAACCCGCCTGCCTTTGATTTCTCCGCCACCAGCTATCCGCAGTCGAACTTGCCCGGTCTGCCTGGCAGCATGCCGACCATGCGCCTGGCTGCTTCGCTGACCCAGGCGCTGCCGCGCGACTTCCTGGTGCGAGCCAGCGTCAACACCCAATACAGCCCCGGCGACGTCGCGCTGCTGGACAGCCTGGCGCCGGCGCCGATGACCGCGCTGCGCCTGATGGCGAACCGCGACACCATCCGCGATGGCGGCTTGGGCAGCAATGTCGAACTGTATTCTCCGGACCTGTGCCTGGGCGCCGGACGCCATTGCCGCGCACTGCTGTATTACGACCGCAATGCGCTGCGCTACAACCGGGCCTCGAACGGCCAGCTGCGCAGCCGCAACGTAGGCAGCGCCGGCATCGGCGTACGCATGAAACTGGACAGGCATTCCAGCATGCAGCTGGACCTGGGGCGGGTGGTGCGTTCCGACATCATGCCCGACGATGCGCGCAGCCGCGTGACGCTGCGCTACGGCTATGCATGGTGAGCTGGCGCCAGCCTGTCCATTTGCGAAAAAACATCAGTCCCCCGCGTTCCGACTTCCTCGCCATTTGCAAGCAGCCATTGTCGCGCCGCAACGCGCGACAATGGCTGCTGCCCACCTTTACCCTGAACAGAAAATATGAAACGACGCCTCGCGTTCCTGTTTGCTGTCACCCTTTGCACTGCGGCTTCTTCCGCTCCCGCGCCTGATCCTGTCCCCGACCCCGGCATCGTTCGATTCGATATCGAGCGTTACGATGTGCGCGGCAATACACTGCTGCCGCCGGCGCAGGTGGCGCGCGTGCTGGCGCCATTCACCGGCCGCGGGCGCGATTTCGGCGATGTGCAACAGGCGCTGGAAGCCCTGACTGCCGCCTACCATGCTGCCGGTTATGCACTGGTCGCGGTCACGCTGCCCGAGCAGGAGCTGGCGCGCGGCGTGGTGCGGCTGGACGTGGTGCAGACGCGCATCGGCCAGGTCCGGGTGCACGGCCAGCGTTATGTCGACGAGGCCAATGTGCGGCGTGCGCTGCCGCCGCTGCGCGAAGGCCAGGTACCGGACATGGAGGCGATCTCGGCGGCATTGAAGCTGGCCAATGAGCACCCGGCGCGCCAGGTCACCATGAAGCTGCAAAGCGGGGGGCGCGATGACGAGGTGGACGCCATGCTGGAAGTGGCTGACGAGCGGCCATGGAAGGTTTTGCTGAATGCCGACAATAGCGGTACGGAACAGACCGGCCGCGCGCGCATCGGCGTGGGGCTGCAGCATGCCAACCTGTTCGGGCTCGACCATGTGGCCAGCCTGCAGTACACCACCTCGGCGGAAGAGCCGGGGCGGGTCAAGGTCTATGGCCTGGGTTACCACATTCCGCTCTATCAGCTGGGCGATACGTTCGACCTGTACGCCAGCTATTCGAATGTCGACTCGGGCACCGTGGGCGTGGGCGCCTTCAATGTAGCGGTAAGCGGGCAGGGCACGGTGTTCGGCATGCGCTACAGCCGCTACCTGGCGCGCCGGCCCGGTTACGAAGGGCGGCTATTGTTCGGTGCCGAGTCGAAGGCCTTCCGCAACAGCGTGCTGCTGCTGGGGCAGGAGCTGGGCAACGACGTGACTGTACGCCCGCTCAGCGTTGGCTACCTGGGCAACTGGAGTTCAGCGCGGGGCGACAGCGGCCTGTCGCTGACCCTGCTGCGCAACCTACCTGGCGGCAAGCGCGGCGGCCAGGACGACTTCACCCGGGCACGCGCCGGGGCACCCGACGATTACACCATCGTGCGGCTGGGCGCCAGCGTCAGCCGCCTGTTGCCGCAGGACTGGCAATGGCGTGCCATCTTCACCGGCCAGTACAGCGCTGACGCGCTGGTGCCGGGCGAACAGTTCGGCGCCGGGGGCGCGGCTTCGGTGCGCGGACTGCCCGAGCGCGAAATTGCCAACGACAAAGGGGCAGGCATCAACCTGGAACTGTACACGCCCAATCTGTGCGGCGAGCGCTGGCAATGCCGGTTGCTGGCCTTCCACGACCGTGCCCACGTGCGGCGCAATGATGCGTTGCCGGGCGAGCTGACGTCGGCCAGCGTGGCCAGCACAGGGCTCGGCCTGCGACTGCTGCTGGGCAGCCAGGCCAACCTGCAACTCGATTATGGCCATGTGGTACAAGGCGGCCCCACCGGGCGCGACGGCAGCGGCAGGCTGCACCTGCGCATCGGTCTTGCTTATTGAGGACATCATCATGAAGCACAGCAAGCACAGCATGTTGCAGCGCAAGCTGCTGGGCCTGACGGTTGCCGCCTGTTTCGGCAGCGCGCAGGCCAACCCGGTGGCGCCCAGGGTGGTGGCGGGCCAGGCCAGCTTCAGCCAGCAGGGCAATGTCTTCAGCGTCGCCAATACGCCGAATACCATTATCAACTGGCAAAGCTTCTCGATCGGCGCCGACGAGGTGACGCGTTTCCTGCAGCAGGGCGCCGACAGCAAGGTGCTGAACCGGATCAGCGGCCAGGAACCCAGCCGCATCCTGGGCAGCCTGCAATCCAACGGCCAGGTCTACCTGCTCAACCCGAACGGCGTGTTGTTCGGGCACGGTGCGCGCATCGACGTGCAAGGGCTGGTGGCGTCGAGCCTGGCCTTGTCCGATGCCGATTTTCTTGCCGGGCGCATGCGTTTTACGGGCACTGCGGGCGCCGGCAAGGTGCAGAACCAGGGCCAGATCGCCACGCCGCATGGTGGACAGGTCTACCTGGTGGCGCCGCAGGTCGAGAACAGCGGCATCGTCCAGGCGCCGGGGGGGGCGGTCATGCTGGCCGCCGGCCATAGCGTGCAACTGGTGGATAGCGCCAACCCGGCGCTGCAGGTGGTGGTGGCGGCGCCTGCCGACCAGGCGCTGAACCTGGGCCAGTTGGTGGCGCAGGGTGGCCGTGTCGGCATCTTCGGCGCGCTGGTCAGGCAGCGCGGCACCGTCAGCGCCGACAGCGCCGTGCGCGGCGCGCAGGGCCAGGTACTGCTGCGCGCCAGCGGCAGCACCATGCTGGAAGGCGGCAGCCGCACCACGGCGCGCGGCGGCGCAATTGCCATCCTGGGCCAGCAAGTCGGCCTGACGGGCGATGCACGGGTCGATGCCAGCGGCGAGGAAGGCGGCGGCAGCGTGCTGGTCGGCGGCGATTACCGTGGCGCCAACCCGCAGGTGCCGAATGCGCGCCAGGTCTACGTGGGCAAGGATGCGGTGCTGGCGGCCGACGCCGGCAGCAGCGGAAGGGGCGGCAAGGTGGTGGTCTGGGCCGACGAGACCGCGCGCGTGCATGGCAGCATTTCCGCCCGCGGCGGCAGGCAAGGCGGCGACGGCGGGCTGGTGGAAACATCGGCGCGCCAGCTGGAGCTGGGCGGGCTGCGTGTTGACGCCGGTGCCGTGCAGGGGCGGCTTGGCCAGTGGTTGCTCGATCCCTATGATATCGAAGTGAAGGTGGCGCCAGGCGTGCCGGCCGCCCTGACTGACGTTGCAAATTTCAACGCGGGCAATCCCAGCGGCGTCACCGAACTGGCCACAGCCTTGTTGAATGGCGCGACTGCCGACGTCACCTTGCAGGCCAAACACGACATCACCTTTGTCGATCCGGTTGCCATTGCCGCCCCGGGCGTCGGCCTGCTGGCCCAGGCCGGCAACCATATCATGGTCAAGGGCCGGCTGGCGACCAACGGCGGCATGCTGCGCTTGCAGGCAAACGACCCGGCATCGGGCACGGCCAGCGGCAACGGCGCCGTCAAGTTGACGGCGAGCCTTGAGACCGGCATGGGCGCCATCGAGTTGAGCGGTGCTGAAATCGACATCGGCCCGGGGGCCCTGGTGGCGGGGCAGGAGCAGCGCTGGAAAGCCGACAGCATGCGCATCGCCAGCGGTGCCCAGGTGCAGGCGGCCAACAGCGTGTCGTTAAATCCGTACAGCCTGGCTACTGCCATCCGGCTGGGCGAGGCGAGCGACGGTACGCCTGGCGTGCTGGCGCTGGACGGTGCGGAGCTTTCCGCCATCAATACGCAAAACCTGAATATCGGCTTTGGCCAGCATTACGGCACACTCAGCATTGATGGCTTGCTGGACCTGGCCGCCAGCAATGCCGGCAATGCGATGCTGACCCTGGCCAGCAACGCCATTGCGGTCAACGGTGCGCTGAAGCCGCGCTCTGGCGTTTCCCTGCAAACCAGCGGCACGCTGGCCGGCAACGGTTCCATCACAGCGCCGGTCCTGCTGGTCAACGCGGGCTCGGTGTCGTTGACGGGGCCCAACCAGGTCATGGGGCTTGCCGCGATGGCGACAGGCGACATCAGCTTCAATAATGTGGGCAACCTGAACCTGACATACGGGAACGGCATGGCCGGGGTGCAGACGTCCGGCAAGCTGAGCCTCAAGGCGAGCAGCCTGAACCAGGAATACGGCATGCCCTTGCGTGCCGCCAGCCTGATCCTGGACGGGGTGGGGCAGGTCAACCTGTCCGGCGGCAACAACCAGGTCAACATCCTGCGCGCCCAGGGCGTTGGCAACCTGAATTACTTCGACAGCGGTTCGCTCGAGGTCCAGGCCTTGAGCCAGGCCGATAGCGCCAGCACCGGCGGCTTTGGCAACCTGCACGTGGCAGCCCTCGGCACGCTGGTGGTGAGCGGGGCGGTGAACGGCAACGGCAAGCCGGTGCAACTGGAGGGCGGCTCGCTGCGGCTGGCTCCCACTGCGGTGGTCAGCGCCGGGCCGCTGCTGCTGCGCGCCAATAACGGCAGCCTGGCCAGCGAACTTGGTGCGCAGGTGAACGCCAGCGACGCCGGCCTGGAGGCGAATGCCATGAGCCTGGCGGGGCAGACCAGTGCCGCCAACAGCATCCGCGTTTCCAGCCTTGGCGGCGCGGCCATCATCGTAGGCGGCACGCCCACCTCGGATAGCGGCGGGCTGGTATTGGGCAATGCGGATCTGGGCCGGCTGTCGGCGCCCAACCTGCTGGTCGGGGGCGGCTTTTTCGATCCAAACGGCAGCCCGCTAGCCAATGCCAGCCACATCACGGCCGATCAGCTGGACCTGTCCGGCTCCAGCCTGCTCAAGTCGCTTGTCTTGCAGACTGCTGGCAATGTCGACCTGGTGGGGATGGTCCGGCTGCCGGCGGGCGCGGGCCTGGGGGCGGAGGCGGGCGGTACGCTAAGCAATAATGCCATGGTCAGCGCCCAGAGCATCAAGCTGCGCGGCGGCTCCGTGGTGCTGAGCGGGGCGGCAGGCACCGGCATGGTGGCCGACATGATCGGGATTGACAGTGCCGGCAGCGTCGAACTCGGCGGCGACAGGCCAAGCGGTACGCCCACCACGCACCTGAGCGGCGCCGGCCTGGCGTCGCTGAAGACGCCGCGCCTGTTCATCGGCGCTGCCAGCGGCATGACAGTGGGCGGGGCGCTCAGCCTGCCCGGCACGGAACTGGAACTAGAGGCGCGCTCCGGCGCGCTGCAGGTGGCGGCGCCGCTGCAGGCGGACGTGGTCAACCTGAACGCCGACGCCATGGACTTCAGCGCCGATGTGACGGCCGGCCTTGCCTCGCTGACGCCGGCTACGTCCGGCTACAGCATCACCATCGGCGCTGCTTGCGGAACGGGCTGTTTGTCCCTGACCCAGTTGAACAGGATCGCTGCCGGCACGATAGGAATTGGCAATCGCGACGATGGAAGCGACGTGCCCAGTCCCGGCACCAAGCCTGGCACCACGGCCAGCGGCACCGGCGCCGATAGCGGCACGGGGAGCGTGGCTGGTTTTGGTGCCGGCGCCATCCATCTTGGCGGCGCCTCCAACCTGAACGCGCTGACGACGCGCCTGGGCCTGATCACCACCGCAGGCATCACGCAAGATACCGCCAATGCGGCGGCGGCCCTGAAGGTACAGGAACTTGGCATCGATGCCGGCGCGGGCGTTCAGCTGGACCATAGCGGCAACCAGGTGGCTCGCGTCGCCGCCATCGTCAGCAACGGCAACCTCGACTTCCGCAGCAACCAGGCGCTCTCGGTGGTGCGCCTGCAGGGCGGCAATAGTGGCGGGGGCAGCGGCTACGACATCAATGGCCTCCAGGTTGCCGGCACGGCGACGCTGCGTTCCGATGGCGCCCTGGCCACGGACGGCGCGGCAATCCGGGCCAGCAAGCTGGTGGCGAAAGCGGGCGCCAATATCGGGACAGCGGCGGCAGCGCTGCAGACCTTTGTCGCGGAGCTGGATGCGGAAAGCACGGCCACCAGCGGGGCGGCGCCAATCTACATCAGCAATCATGCCGGCAAGCCGGCCCCGCTCACGCTGCTGCAGCTGAAACTCGCTCCCGGCAACAGCGGCGAGATCGCGCTGGACAACTATGGCGCGCTGACGCTGGCCACTGGCGCGCTGGTGAGCAGCGACAGCGGCAATATCCGTCTGACAGCGCATAGCCCGCTCAGTATTTTCGGCAGCGTGCTGTCCAACTCCGGCGATATCCTGCTGGAGGCTGGCAGCACGGGCAGTGACGCCGACGACCTGACGATTGCCAGTGGCGCACTGGTGAAAAGCAATACAGGCAATGTCAAGCTCGCTGCCGGCTCCGACGTCAATTATGTGGCTGGCACGGTGCAGGCGCCGGGCGGCAGTATTGGCGTCAATGGCGCCATCGTGACGCCGCCCGTGCAGCCGCCGACCTCGGTCGACCAATGCCAGTTGAACCCAAGCCTGCCCGGCTGCCAGCTCGTGCTGCCGCCGACCGAAGCGCAACCCACCAACCCGGTGCAGCAAGCGATCAGCCAGACCATCCAGGTCATCAACAGCTCCGGCAGCGGCCCGGGCCAGGTTTCCGTGGCGAGTGCGCCGGATGAAGGTAAAGACAAACAGGCGAAGAAGGACGACAAAGGCGACAAGCTGGCCCAGGACAAAAACACCGGAGCGAAAAAGAATGAACCCGCTACAAAAATGTACTGCAACTAAGGGGATGCTGCTGGCACTACTGTGGCTGTTGTCCGCGCTGGCGCTGGCGGCGCCGGTGGCGGGGACCGTGGTCCAGTTGAGCGGTCCGCTGATGGCGCGCAAGGCCGATGGCACGGTGAAGGTGCTTGCCATCAAATCCGAGGTCGAGAATGGCGATACGCTGGTGACCGAGAAAAACACCTATGCCTTGCTGCGGTTTATTGACAATAGTGAAATTACGCTGCGGCCAGGCAGCACGCTGACGATCGAGAATTTCAGCTTCGACAGCGGCAAGCAGGATGCTGACCGGGCGCAGTTCAACCTGGTCAAAGGGGGCTTGCGGGCCGCATCGGGCCTGCTGGGCAAGCGCAGCAGGGAGAAATTTGAGCTGAAAACGCCGGCGGCCACCATCGGCATCCGCGGTACGCTGTTCGTGGCGGAAATCGTGCCGGTGGCGGGCCAGTTGCCGGGGGCGGAAACGGTGCGGGCACCTGGACTGTATGTGCAGGTGCTGGATGGCATGGTCCACCTGAACAACCCTGCGGGAACCCAGGTTTTCAATGCCGGCCAGTTCGGCTTTACGCCGAACATGACGCTGCCGCCCGTGGTCGTGCCGCAGAACCCGGGCATGCAGTTCAACCCGCCGCCGGTCTTCAGCAGCCAGACGGCAGGCCCCCGTGCTGCCGGTAACCGGGCGCAACGCGCCGTCGACTGCGAAGTGCGCTGACGATGTTCACTTGAACATAGCGCTTGACCTTCCCATCGTGGGATACTTGATACTGGTCGCCAGAGCATAGGCGAGGAGTATCCCATGAGTCAGTTCCAGCAAACCGTCCGTATTGAGGGCATGAGTTGCGCATCCTGCGTGCGCCGCGTCGAAAAGGCGCTGGCGACCGTGCCGGGCGTGGCGCATGCCGCCGTCAACCTGGCCACCGAGACCGCGCGCGTCGATTCCGATTCGCCGTTGGCCTTTGCCGCCCTGCAGCAGGCCATCGGCAAGGCTGGCTATGCCGCCAGCGAGCTGGCGGCGCCGGCTGCCGATTCCGCGCCGCGCATACCCGAAGGCGTGGCCGTGATCCTGTCCGCTGCCCTGTCGCTACCGCTGCTGGTGCCGATGGTCGCCGAATGGTTTGGCGCGCACCTGATGATGCCGGCGTGGCTGCAATGGCTGCTGGCGACGCCGGTGCAATTCGTGTTCGGCGCGCGTTTCTATCGCGCCGGCTGGAAGGCTGTGAAAGCGCGCGCAGGCAATATGGACCTACTGGTGGCGCTCGGCACCTCCGCGGCCTATGGCCTGAGCGTGTACCTGGCGCTGGCGCGAGGGCAGGGCATGCATCTCTATTTCGAAGCGTCAGCAGTGGTGCTGACACTGGTCTTGCTGGGCAAGTGGCTGGAAGCGCGGGCCAAGCGGCAAACCGCGTCCGCCATCCGCGCGCTGCAGGACTTGCGGCCGGTGACTGCGCGCGTGAGGCGCGCGGACGAATCGGATGCCGATGTGCCGATCGACCAGGTGCGCGTGGGCGATATCGTGGTGATCCGCGCCGGCGAGCGGGTGGCGGTGGACGGCGAGGTGGTGGATGGCGCCAGCCACGTTGACGAATCCCTGATTACCGGCGAAAGCCTGCCCGTTGCCAAGCACGTTGGCGACCGCGTGACCGGTGGCGCAATCAATGGCGAGGGCTTGCTGCTGGTGCGCACAAGCGCGACGGGGGCCGAGACCATGCTGTCGCGGATCATCCGCCTGGTGGAAGATGCGCAGTCGGCCAAGGCGCCGGTGCAGAAGCTGGTCGATAAGGTGGCAGCGGTGTTCGTGCCTGTGGTGCTGGTGCTGGCGATGTTGACGCTCGCCGGCTGGTGGCTGGCCAACGGAGATGTTGAGCAGGCCGTGCTCAATGCGGTGGTGGTGATGGTGATTGCCTGCCCGTGCGCGCTTGGCCTGGCCACGCCGGCGGCGATCATGGCGGGTACCGGCGTCGCAGCGCGGCATGGCATCCTGATCAAGGATGCGGAGGCGCTGGAAATGGCGCGCCAGGTCGATACCGTGGTGTTCGACAAGACCGGCACGCTCACGCAAGGCAAGCCGGTGCTGGCGCAACTGCTGCCGCATGGCGTGCCGGCTGCACGCGCACTGCAGCTTTCGGCGGCGATCCAGCGCGGCAGCGAACATTCGCTGGCTCGCGCTGTCCTCGACGCGGAAGCGGCCGCGGGCGCGGGCGGCCCGGCGCCGCTGACTGCAAGCGCGGTGACGACTTTGGCGGGGCGGGGCCTGGCTGCGAAGGTCGATGGCCTCGACCTGCTGCTTGGCAGCGGGCGCCTGATGGCGGAGCGCGGTGTCGACCTGGCGCCACTGCAGCAGCGGGCTGCCGAACTGGAAGCGCAAGGCCATACGATTTCCTGGCTGGCCGAAGCCGGCGCGGGCGGGGTAAAGCTGCTTGGCTTGCTTGGCTTCGCCGACCAGCCCAAACAGCACGCACGTGCTGCGGTGGAGCGCCTGCACGCTCGCGGCATCGCGACCGTGATGCTGACCGGCGACAACCAGGGCAGCGCGCAAGCAGTGGCGCAGGCACTGGGCATTGGCAGCGTGGAAGCGAACCTCCTGCCGGCCGACAAAACCACGGTCATTGCGCGGCTCAAGGCCGAGGGCAGGCGCGTTGCCATGGTCGGCGACGGCATCAACGACGCCCCGGCGCTGGCTGCGGCGCACGTCGGCATCGCGATGGCGACCGGCACCGACGTTGCCATGAACGCTGCCGGCATCACGCTGATGCGCGGCGAGCCGCTGCTGGTGGCCGACGCCATCGACATCTCGCACCGGACCTTCAGCAAGATCCGCCAGAACCTGTTCTGGGCCTTCATCTACAATGTGGCAGGGATTCCGCTGGCGGCCCTTGGCATGCTGAATCCCCTGCTGGCCGGCGCCGCAATGGCGTTCAGCTCGGTCAGCGTGATCAGCAATGCCTTGCTGCTGCGCCGCTGGCAGCCTTCGAAGGAGTAAGGGAAATGAATATCGGACAAGCCGCTGCTGCATCCGGCGTCAGCGCCAAGATGATCCGCTACTACGAGAGCATTGGCCTGGTGCGCGAAACTGCGCGCACCGACAGCGGATACCGCATTTACGGCGAAAACGACCTGCACACTCTGCGTTTCATCAAGCGCGCGCGCAACCTCGGGTTTTCGCTGGAGCAGATCGGCGACCTGCTGTCCCTATGGCAGGATACACGCCGTGCCAGCGCGGACGTGAAGACGATCGCGATGAGCCACGTCGATGAACTGAACCAGCGCATCGTGGAGTTGACCGAAATGCGCGACACGCTGGCTAGCCTGGCTAAAACCTGCCACGGCGACGACCGGCCGGATTGCCCGATCCTGCAAACGCTGGGATCAGCGCAGGAACATGTACACGGTGAGCACTGCGCCCACGATCACGACAAAGATGCGCATCAGTTGCGGGGGAAGGCGGTAGATCAGCCACGAACCCAGAAGGCCGCCCGCAATACCACCCGCGCATAAAGCCAGGGCGGCAGCCCAGCTGATCATGCCGGAGAAGGCGAAGATCAAAGTGGCGGAAGCGTTCATCGCCATCGCCAGCATGTTCTTGGTGGCGGTCGCAGCGCGGATCTGCTGGCCTGCGATGGTCAGCGCGGCCAGCATCAGGAAACCGATGCCGCCGCCGAAATAGCCGCCATAGATCGAAATGCAGGCCTGGACAACGGCCAGCATCCACTTCGGCATGCTGGAAGCGGCCTGCATCGGCTGGCGCCGGAAAGCACCCCAGGCGAACATGGTGGTGGCAAACAGCACCAGCCAGGGCACCAGCCTGGCAAAGAACGTCGGGGGCGTAATCCACAGCAGGATCGCGCCGAAAATGCCGCCGACAATACTGATCGTGAAAAGCTGCGCGAAGGTCAGGCCGCTCACGCCTTCAGCGAACTTGCGGCCAGCGACGGCGGATGTCGCCTGGCTGGGGAACATGGCGACCGTGGAGGTCATGTTCGCCGCAACCGGGTTCAGCCCGGCCAACAGCAGGGCGGGAAAGGTGATGAAAGAGCCGCCGCCAGCCAACGCATTCTGCGTGCCGGCGAAAAGTCCTGCTGCGGCGAGCAGTAAGATGGTGTGGAGTTCGGGCATCGGGCCATTATAGCCAAGCTATTTGAAAGTCGGGGTCAGGTCTGGCAATCCGCCATATTTTTCGCAATGCGAAAAATATGGCGGATTGCCAGACCTGACCCCGACTTGCATCATGCGGCGTGGCGTCGCGTGCGGACGGATGCGATGACTTGTGCGATACGGTCGGTAGCGCTTTCTGCGTCGGCGAGGGAGCGCAGCAGGCGCTCGTCGCCGAATTCGTCGTATTCGACGGCTGCATCGTATGCATGCGTCACTCCCAGGTAGCGGAACACGCTGCGCACCGATCCTTCGACATGGTTGATGCCCTCCAGCCGTTGCCCTGGGCCGTAGCCGTAATCGCCGCGTGAGGACAGGATCACGAGCTGCTTGCCGGCATCTGCCAGCAGGGGCCAATATGGTTCACCGGCGCGTGAACGGTCGAAGCCGAACGTGCGGCCGACCCGCACGATGTTATCCAGCCAAGCCTTGAACTGCGCCGGCGGCCCGAAGTTATACATCGGCACTCCCGCCACGATGATATCGGCTGCCAGCACTTCGTCGACCAGCGCGTCGCTTTGCGCCAGCGCTTCCACCATCCATGGCTCGCGCGCCGCCGGCGGCGTGAACGCAGCATGTACCCAGCCCCCGGTCACAGGCGATGGCGGCACGGCTCCAACATCGCGATAGATGACTTCTGTTCTGCTATCGAACTGCCGGTAGCGCTCAATGAAGCGTGCAGTCAGGCGCCGCGTATGCGAACCGTGCGCCTGTTCGCCGGAACGCCCGGGCCGGGCGCTTGAATCGATATGTAGAATCGTGGTCATTGTTCTCTCCAGTTGGTTGCGATGGGTGTACTGTGCGCTGCGCGGGGGGCGGTGACAAACGATCAATTCTCAGCAGATGGATGAACTGAATTCATGTATAGTCCTTCACATGAAACGCCGCCTTCCATCCCTGTCCGCCCTGCGCAGCTTCGAGGCCGCGGCGCGGCTGCAAAGCTTCAAGCTCGCTGCCGAGGAGCTGTCGGTCAGCGCGACTTCGATCAGCCACCAGGTGCGTGCGCTGGAGGAGGCACTGAACGTAAGGCTGTTCCTGCGCAAGACCCGGGCCGTCGAGCTGACACCGGAGGGCCGCACGCTGATGCAGGCAGCCGGCAGCGGGTTCGACGCCATCGCTGCCGGGGTCGAACGGTTGCGGCGCGAGCAGCGCCGCACGGTCACCTTGTCGACTACGCCATCCTTCGCGGCGCGCTGGCTGGTGCCGCGGCTAGCTTCGTTCAACGCGGCCCATCCCGGCATTGCCCTCAACGTCCTGGCCAGCAACAAGCCGGTTGACCTGGCCGGCGGCGCGGCCGACCTTGCGGTACGCGGTGGCGCCGGGCATTTCGCGGGACTGCAAGCGCAACGCCTGATGCATGCCGCTTTCGCGCCGGTGGCCAGCCCGCGCCTGAAGCTGCGCAAGGCGAGCGACGTGGCACGCCATCCGCTGATCCATTTCGACTGGCAGCGCGGCTTTAAGGGCGCCTTGACCTGGGACAAATGGTCGACAGCGGCAGGCGTAGAGCTGGATGTCACGACAGGCGCGCGCTTTTCGGAAGAGTCGCACGCGGTGCAAGCCGCGATTGCAGGGCAAGGCGTGGTGCTGACTGCCTTGCCCTTGGTGCGCGAAGAGATCAGGTTGGGACTGCTGGAAGCGCCGGTTGGCCCGGTGCTCGGCGGATTTGATTTTTATGTTGTGCGGCCTGAAGGCGATGCTCCGCGCGAAGAGGTGCGCGCCGTCGCGGAATGGCTGCTGGCACAGGAGGAGCAATGATGGAGCCTTACAAGCTTTACTACTGGCCGACGATCCAGGGCCGGGGAGAATTCGTGCGGCTGGCGCTGGTCGAGGCCGACGTTCCTTACGTTGACGTGGCGCGCGGCAAGGGCGGCATGAAGGCGATGACGGAGTTGATCGCCGGCGGCAGCGACCCGCGCGCCGCTTTCGCGCCGCCCATCCTGCAGGCCGGTGAACTCATGATCGGTCAGACGGCGAATATACTGATGTTCCTCGGGGCGCGCCACAAGCTGGCGCCGCGCTCCGAAGCGGGGCGCCTGTGGTGCAACCAGCTGCAGCTGACTATTGCGGACATCGTTGGCGAGGCGCACGATACGCATCACCCGATCTCGGTCAATATGTATTACGAAGAGCAGGCGCGGGAATCGAAGGCGCGGGCGCGGGATTTTGCGATCGAGCGCATCCCGAAGTACCTGGATTATTTCGAGACCGTGCTGCGGGCCAACCAGTCGCGCGGCGGCTGGATTGTCGGCTCCCGCCTGAGTTATGTCGACTTGTCGCTGTTCCAGCTGCTGGACGGCTTGCGCTATGCCTTCCCGAAAGCGATGGCTGGCTACGAAGGGCGTTGGCCCGGCCTGCAGCGCTTGGCCGGGCGAGTGGCGGCGCGTCCGCGCGTCGCCGCCTACCTGGCTTCCAAACGCCGCCTCGCCAACAACGAGGACGACGTATTCCGGCATTACCCGGAACTGGAGCAGGGCGTCCGCGTCAAGCCGCGCGGGTAACAGGATAGCCGGCATCCACAATGGCTGCCTTGATCGGCGCCAGCGCCGAAGCCGAGTTGACCTTGACGTGCTTGCCCTTCAGGTCAACCTCGACAAAGGCGGCTGGATCCACAGTGTGTACGGCTTCCGTCACGGCCGATACGCAATGGCCACAGGTCATGTTTTCTACAGTCAGTTCATACATTTGGAGTTCCTTTCGTCATATGGGTAAACGTACTTTATTCCTTCCCACGATTGTAATGTCAAGCGTGCTTGCGCTTTTTCTGCAGGGCTGCTCGGCCAAGTACGAGGCGCCCCGCGGATCGGCGGGCGCCGTCGGCGAAATTGCATACAACCAGGCGCCGGGGAAACCAGCCGTCGCCAATGACCAGCAAACGCGCGGGAAATACCTCGCATATGAACACCACGTGACGGTCGATGCGGCCGAGTCGGAGATCAAGCCCCTGCTCGACAAGCTGGTCGCTGCCTGCAATGCTGATATGGCAAACCAATGTACATTGCTGGCATCCGGCGTGGAAGGCGGGCGGATGTCCAGCGCGAGCATCCGTGTCCGGATCAAGCGTCCAGGCATCGAGAAGCTGATTGCGTTGGCGGCGACAGGTGGGGAGGTCGCCTCACGCAATACGTCGGCGGAGGACCTCGAAGGCCCGATCCGCGACAATGCCAAGCGACTCGACATGCTGCGCTCATATCGCGAGAAGCTGCTGGCGCTGGAGAACAAAGTCGGCAATAACGCCGAAGCCCTGATCAAGCTGTCGCAGGAACTGGCGACGGTGCAAAGCGAACTTGAGTCGGCGACCGGCGTTGAAGCGCGCCTGATGGAGCGGGTCAATATGGACTTGCTGAACATCTCCATCCAGTCGCGCACCCAGCGCGGCTTCTGGTCGCCGGTCAAGCGGGCAACCGGCGATTTTGGCAGCAACCTGTCGGAAGGTATCGCGAGTGCAATCACTGGACTGGCCTACCTGCTGCCCTGGTCGTTGATTCTGTTTTTAGCGGGCTTTGTAGTGCGCAAGATCTGGAGGAGGATGCGCCGGAAATGAGGGGTACGGTCAAATATGCCACGCGCATGTATGCGGCAGATGTCGCGAAGATGTTTCACGCGGAGCACGATTTCGTCACGGAGAAAACTTGATGAAGCAGTCCATTGTTCACATTGCCCTCGTTGTGCGCGACTATGACGAGGCGATCGATTTTTATGTCAACACGCTCGGCTTCGAGCTGCTTGACGACACCCACCAGCCGGAGCAAGACAAGCGCTGGGTAGTCGTGGCGCCGCCTGGCGGCGGTGGAACAACCATCCTGCTGGCGCGCGCATCCAGGCCGGAGCAGGAACCTTTTGTCGGCAACCAGGCCGGCGGCCGGGTATTCCTGTTCCTGAATACCGACGACTTCTGGCGCGACTTCGAGCGGTTGAAGGCGAAAGGCGTCCGGATCGTGCGCGAGCCGAAGCAGCAGGACTACGGCATGGTTGCCGTCTTCGCGGACCTGTACGGCAACCTGTGGGACCTGCTGCAGTTGAACGAAGACCATCCGATCGCACGGCGCGGAAAATAAAAAGCCCCGCACTTGGCGGGGCTTGTGGACTGCGGGCGGCGCTGCTTACAGCACGTCGCTCGCGTGGTCGGCCAGGCGGGAACGTTCGCCGCGGGCCAGCGTGACGTGGCCGCTGTGCGCCCAGCCCTTGAAGCGGTCGACCACGTAGGTCAGGCCGGACGAGCCTTCGGTCAGGTAAGGCGTGTCGATCTGCGCGATGTTACCCAGGCAGAGGATCTTGGTGCCGGGACCGGCACGCGTCACCAGGGTCTTCATCTGCTTCGGCGTCAGGTTCTGCGCCTCGTCGATGATGAGGAACTTGTTGACGAAGGTGCGGCCGCGCATGAAGTTCAGGGACTTGATCTTGATGCGCGAGCGAATCAGGTCCTGCGTGGCCGCACGGCCCCATTCACCGCCTTCGCCGTCGGACTTGTTCAACACTTCCAGGTTGTCGTCGAAGGCGCCCATCCAAGGGCCCATCTTCTCTTCCTCGGTACCGGGCAGGAAGCCGATATCTTCGCCCACCGGCACCGTGACGCGGGTGACGATGATCTCGTTATACAGCTTGGTCTCCAGCACCTGCGCCAGGCCGGCGGCCAGCGCGAGCAGGGTCTTGCCGGTGCCGGCCTGGCCCAGCAGGGTGATGAAGTCGCATTCCGGGTTCATCAACAGGTTCAGCGCGAAGTTCTGCTCGCGATTGCGGGCAGTGACGCCCCACACACTGTTCTTGTTGTGCGAGTAGTCGCGCAGGGTTTGCAGGACGGCGGTCTTGCCGTTGATCTGCTTCACTTGCGCGTAGAACGGCGACTCGCCGTTGTTCGGCTCCAGGTACACGAATTGGTTCACCAGCAGGGAAGGAATGAACGGGCCGGTCACGCGGTAGAAGGTGCTCGACTGGCCGTGCTTGTTCTCCTGCCAGGATTCCATGTCCTTGCCGTGCTTGTTCCAGAAGTCGTCCGGCAACTGGACGATGCCCGAATACAGCAGGTCGGTGTCTTCCAGCACATGGTCGTTGAAGTAGTCTTCCGCCGGCAAGCCCAGGGCGCGTGCCTTGATGCGCATGTTGATGTCTTTCGACACCAGCACCACGGCGCGGCCAGGCTGCTCCGCTTCCAGTGAACGCACCACGGCCAGGATCTGGTTGTCGGCCTTACCTTGCGGCAGGCCTTCCGGCAGGTCGGCTACCTGCACCTTGGTCTGGAAGTACAGGTGGCCCTTGGCATCCTTGTTGCCCAGCTTGTTCAGCGGGATGCCGGTTTCCATGTCGTCGTCGTCGGTGTTGCTGATCAGGGCATCCAGCGTACGCGATACCTGGCGCGCATTGCGCGCGACTTCGGACATGCCTTTCTTGTGGTTGTCCAGTTCTTCCAGCGTCATCATCGGCAGGAAGACATCGTGCTCTTCAAAGCGGAACAGCGACGACGGGTCGTGCATTAGCACGTTGGTGTCCAGCACGAACAGCTTGGTGCTGCCCACCACGTCGGCCTTGCGGCTGGAGGCAGACTTGAGCACGACTTCGTGTTCCTTGTGCTTGGCCGGGTGCGGTGCATCGGCCTTGATCGGCGTGACCTTGGAGCGCGCCTGCGGCGCAGCCTTGGTGCGCGGTGGCGCTGGTACGTCGTCCGGCAGCTTGACGGCCTTCAATGCAGGCGTCTTGTTCGCTGCAGTCTTTTTCGCAACCGGTTCTTTTACTGCTTTGGCAGCAGTCTTGGTCGCCGCTTTCTTCGGCGCTGGTGCTGCCTTTTCTTCAGTAGGGAAGGGAACCGGATTTGCTCCGCTCGCCTTCGGATAGTCTTTAGCCAGCAGCAGGGTGGCTGGCTTGCTAGGCAGTTTTGGCAGTGGCATCAGGATCTCAATCTAAAAAAGATACATCCACGCGAGGGCGAATGCCCGGCATGGATGAACTATGGGGTGGTTCGGAAAAACTAAAGGATGCCTGGCGGGCGTCTGCGTCGCCCGAAAGCCGGTGGGCATGCCACCGGGGACAGTGGGTGGAAGGACTTGCTCGACTCAAAATCTGGCTGACACGTTCAAATGTAAAGCTCCCGTTGAGCTAACACATTCGCGGCGAGGGCCTTGCCATCAGCCCAGGTTTGCCACGAATTCCAGCACTTCATCGACGTGACCTGGTACTTTCACGCCTCTCCATTCTTTCACCAATCGGCCTTTTGCGTCAATCACAAACGTGCTGCGCTCGACGCCACGCACATCTTTACCGTACATTTTTTTCATCTTCATGACATTGAAGGCCAGGCAGACCGTTTCGTCCGGATCGGAGATCAGTTCGAACGGCAAGCCCAGTTTCGTCTTGAAGTTCTCGTGCGAGCGCAGCGAGTCGCGGCTGATGCCGTAAATTTCAGCACCGGCAGCGGTGAACTGGTCGTGCAGGTCGCGGAAGGCCATGTTCTCGGTAGTGCAGCCCGGAGTGTTGTCCTTGGGGTAGAAGAACAGTACGGTGGCTTTGGCGGGGCGTCCGGAGAGCTGGAAGGTTTGGCCGCCGGTCATGGCGGCGCTGAAGTCGGGGATGGTTTGGCTCATGCGCGTTGATTTGGGGGCAAAGTGTTATTTTTCAATGATCAATGCCAGCAGGGCTTTGCGGCCTTCGCCCATCAGGATGTTGTAGGTGCGGCAGGCGGCATTGGTGTCCATGCATTCGACGCCGATCTGCCTGGAGATAAGCGGCGCGGCCAGGCGCGGATGGACGAAGCGCTGGCGCTCGCCGGTGCCGAGGATGACCACGTCGGGCTGTTCGGCCAGCAGTTGTTCGAAATGTTCGACGGTCAGTTCCTCGAACTTTGCCACGGGCCAGGGGCGCGGTGCGCTTTCCGGCAAGACCAGCAGGCTGTAGTCGAATGGTTTGCCGTTGATCTCGACTCCACCTTCAAAATAGCCGGAAACGGTCTGGTACTGGCCGGTGGTACTGGAGTGGAGCTTCATAACTTTTCGCTATATTTAAATACAATAGAGATCTTATTGTAACGTTTTGCGCATAGCGATGGTTGATTAAACCAATTTAATTCGGCAGAATGGGTATTTTCGCAATGCAGCATTTATACGTAAGGGATTGATTTTGCGTCCGGTTCAGAAATCCAACAAGCTTAACGAGATTTGTTACGAGATCCGCGGCCCTGTGCCGGAGAAGGCCCGCCTGATGGAAGAAGAGGGCCACAAGATCATCAAGCTGAACATCGGCAATATGCAGCCGTTCGGCTTCGATCCGCCGGACGAGATCGTGCACGACATGATCATGAACCTGCCGAATGCGGCCGGTTACACCGATTCCAAGGGCCTGTTTGCGCCGCGCAAGGCGGTGATGCACTATACCCAGCAGAAGAAAGTCGCCAACGTCACCATGGACGACATCTACCTGGGCAACGGCGCGTCCGAACTGATCGTGATGTCGATGAACGCGCTGCTGAACAACGGCGACGAGGTGCTGGTACCGGCGCCCGATTATCCGCTGTGGACCGCGGCGGTCAGCCTGTCCGGCGGCAAGCCGGTGCACTATGTCTGCGACGAGCAGCAGGACTGGTTCCCCGACATCGACGACATGCGCAAGAAGATCACGCCGAATACCAAGGCGATCGTCGTCATCAACCCGAACAACCCGACCGGCGCGCTGTATCCGGACGAAGTGCTGCTGCAGATTATCGAGCTGGCGCGCCAGCACCAGTTGATCATCTACGCCGACGAAATCTACGACAAGGTGCTGTACGACGGCGTCACCCACACCTCGATCGCCGCGCTGTGCGACGACGTGTTCTGCGTGACCTTCAACGGCCTGTCCAAGAGCTATCGTTCCTGCGGCTACCGCGCCGGCTGGATGGTGCTTTCGGGCGAGAACAAGAAATATGCGAAGGATTACATCTGGGGCCTGAACATGCTGGCCTCGATGCGCCTTTGCGCCAACGCGCCGGGGCAGTTTGCGATCCAGACTGCGCTCGGCGGCTACCAGAGCATCAACGACCTGGTGGCGCCTGGCGGGCGCCTGCTCAAGCAGCGCGACCTGGCATACAAGCTGTTGTCCGACATTCCGGGTGTCAGCGTGGTCAAGCCAAAAGCTGCACTCTATATGTTCCCCCGCCTCGATCCGAAGATCTACCCGATCGCGGATGACCAGCAATTCGCGTATGAATTGCTGGAAGAAACCAAGGTCCTTATCGTGCAGGGCACGGGCTTCAACTGGCATAGCCCGGACCACTTCCGCGTGGTGTTCCTGCCGAATTCGGACGATATGGAAGATGCATTCGGCCGCATCGCGCGCTTCATGGAAGGCTACCGAAAGCGGCACGGGCACAGCTAACAACACCAGGGAAATTGAAGATGAAATCGATTAAAGTAGGTTTGCTGGGCGTAGGTAATGTGGGCGCCGGCACGTTCAGCGTATTGCGACGCAACCAGGAAGAGATCCGCCGCCGCGCCGGCCGCGGCATCGAGATTGTGGCCGTATCGGCCCGCAACCTGGAGCGCGCAAAAGAGCGCACGGAAGGCCAGTGCAAAGTCGTGGCAGACCCGTTCGCGATCGTCAACGATCCGGAAATCGATATCGTCGTGGAGCTGATTGGCGGCTATGACACCGCCAAGGAACTGGTGATGCAGGCCATCGCCAACGGCAAGCACGTGGTCACCGCCAACAAGGCGCTGCTGGCCATGCATGGCACGGAAATCTTCGCCGCGGCCCAGGCCAAGGGCGTGATGGTGGCGTTCGAGGCGGCCGTTGCAGGCGGCATCCCGATCATCAAGGCGCTGCGCGAAGGCCTGACCGCCAACCGCATCGAATGGATCGCCGGCATCATCAATGGCACCACCAACTTCATCCTGTCCGAGATGCGCGACAAGGGCCTGGACTTCGCCACCGTGCTGAAGGAGGCGCAGCGCCTGGGGTATGCGGAAGCCGATCCAACCTTCGATATCGAAGGCGTCGACGCGGCGCACAAGGCGACCATCCTGTCCGCGATTGCCTTCGGCATCCCGGTGCAGTTCGACAAGGCCCATATCGAAGGCATCACCAAGCTGCAGGCGATCGACATCAAGTATGCCGAACAACTGGGCTACCGCATCAAGCTGCTTGGCATCGCACGCCGCGCGCAAGTGAACGGCGGCGAGGGCATCGAGTTGCGCGTGCACCCGACCCTGATCCCTGCCAAGCGCCTGATCGCCAATGTGGAAGGCGCGATGAATGCAGTGCTGGTGCAGGGCGACGCGATTGGCGCCACCATGTACTACGGCAAAGGCGCCGGTCCTGAGCCGACTGCGTCCGCCGTGATTGCCGACCTGGTCGACATCACCCGCCTGGCAACCGCCGATCCCGAGCACCGCGTGCCGCACCTGGCCTTCCAGCCGAATGCGATGACCGACATCAAGATCTTGCCGATGTCCGAGATCACCACCAGCTACTACCTGCGCATGACGGTGGCCGACCGTCCGGGCGTGCTGGCGGAACTGACCCGCATCCTGGCCGACGCCACCATCTCCATCGACGCCATGATGCAGAAGGAGCCGGCAGAGGGCGAGACCCACACCGACATCATCCTGCTGACGCACCAGACGCAGGAGAAAAACGTGGCGGCTGCCATCGAGAAGATCGAAAAGCTGTCCAGCATTGTCGGCAACGTCACCAAGATCCGCCTCGAGAACCTCGCGTAATAAACGCCGGGGTCAGCTCGGGCTTCGCATGGAGCCAGAAAAAGGGGACGCACCGCTTTAAAAGGGTACGTCCCTTTTTTCATTGCCGGAGCTGAGCCCGACTTTCATCTCCAGAGCCAGGCTGGTCATATAGTTTTGATATAATTGTTTCATTTCAGAACATATGATTGTCGAAGTGCAAATATGAAGTCCCTGTTTTCCTTTATTTGCCTGCTGGGCGCGGTGTGCGGCGCCCAGGCGGCCGAAGCGCCGCAGTGCAAACAGCAGACGGTAGAAAAGTCGCTGATTGAAATTTGCCTTGTGAAGGGCGCCGCGTTCCAGCACGATTTTTACACCCTCAAAGCCGACAAGACGCTGATCTTCGCTCTTGTTGACGATTACGCGGACAACGTCCAGCTTGAACATACCGTGCCTGACGGTGAGGTGATCGAATTTCCGTTGTCTATGCAAGGTGGGAAATCCGTAACGATCAAGGGCGGGTGTGTCCCGGAGAGCAAGGACGGCTATGAGTCCGCAAGGGTTTGCAACTTCTATTGGGGCAAACACCAGATCGTTAAGGATGTACGTTTTGAGTTTGACTGAGTTCCATTCGCAATCGTCCAGACCTCGGACATCGCTTGATCGATTGCCTCTTCGTTTTATGCAAAGCTGGTTTCGCATTTTTTGTTTGGCCAGTATGTCGATCGCGCTGGCGGGATGCGGCACCTTGTCCGATAAGCAGCTGGATCCAGACTCCCGCGCAGCACAGCATCTAGCAGCAACTGGCGACATCGCGGCCGAGATTGCTGCCTTGGCGCAGCCGATGATCGATTCCAATGAAACGACAGGGCTGGTGGTTGGCGTACTGACGCCCGATGGCAAGCAGCAGTTCTTCGGCTTTGGGACCACGCACCAGGAAGGCGGGCACCAACCCGATGGCCAAACGCTGTTTGCCGTCGGCTCGCTGAGCAAAGGCTTTCTGGCGGCGACGACTTCGGTACTGGTGCAAGAGGGCGTGCTGCATTGGGACGAAACCCTCGCGACGCTGTTGCCTGCGGGTGTGCCGCTTAGCGAGGATGCCAAACGCATCACCTTGCGCCAGCTCGTAACGCATACCGCGGGTCTGCCACGTCAGCCGATGACCGAGAGGACATTGCTCTATTTTGTGGAGTATCTGTTCACCGGCAAGAGCTTCTATCGCCACTTTGACCGGGCTTATTTGTTGGAGTACCTGTCGACATTCAAGAAGCATCATGGCGGTGTGCCTCAGTACTCAAACATCGGCTACGGCGTGCTTGGTTATGTGCTGGAACTGAAAACCGGGAAGAAGGTCGACGCGCTGGTGCACGAGAAAATACTTGATCCGCTGCGCCTGCACAGCACTGGCTATGTCCCCGAGAAACTGCCTGGCTACGGCGAGCGGGCCTTGGGCCACGCGGGTGACCAGCCCAAATTCATCCGGCGCGGCGAACTTGTCCCCGATTGGCAGTTCACCGACATCATGAGCGGTTCGGCGGCACTCTACTCAAACGCGAGCGATTTGCTGGCTTACGCAAATGCCCACCTGGCCGCGACCGGCAGTGGCGTGCTCGATGCCGGACTGCGGAATACCCTGAAGGTGCAGTTTGAGCGTGAACGGGAGGCGGCGGCCAGCGCCTGGTTTGTCGACGAAATCGATGGCCATAGGATCGCGCACCAGATTGGCCTGGTGGCGGGCTACACCGCTTACATCGGCATTGACGAACAGACGCGTACTGCAGTGGTCGTGCTGCAAAATAACTTCAACTGGACGGACAGGATCGGGCATCGCCTGCTGTTGCGGATGGCGCAAGCCAAGAACTTCAATACAAAGGATTTGCAAAGATGAACAGGATGGGATGGTTCGCCTCTGCGGCGCTGCTGTGCATGTTGGGCAGTAGCGGCGCCTGGGCGCAGGACAAGACGGAAACGACAGACGCCAAGCCCGCCGTAGCGCGCGTGCGCTTCTTTGGCCAGGCGGCGATCGGCATCAAATTCTTCAAGAACCAAAGCTGCATCGGGGGCGACGGCATCCAGGCTTCGAAGAAAAATTTCGGCGGCATGTTTGCCAAGAACGTTTCTATCGGCATGCCCATCACGCCTACCGTCGAAAACATGAAATCGCGTGACGGTATCCTGTTCGCAGCGTCCTACCACGAGTTCGCGGTGCGGGCCAATGAGCCGTTGGCGATCTCCGTCGATTATTCGGAAACTACAGGCGTCCGCTCCTACCGCTGTGACCAGATCGGCGGCGTTTTCAAGCCCGAAGCGGGCCAGGACTATGACATCACCGTCGATCTCGTCAATGGGACTTGTGCCGTCAACGTTCAGAAGATTGAAGTGAGGGATTCGGCAATGCAGTTACTGCCGGTGCCGCTCGATGGCACACGTAAATGTACTGCGGACGATGTGTTGCCAATCAACGTCTGCAAGGCGACGTTTGAAGAATGCAAGACCAACGTCATCGAGAAATTCAAGGAGACGGACCCTGAAGGCAAGCCTGGAAAGGCTGCGTTCGCCGAATGTACGGCCAGGTATAAGTCCTGCGTCGCCGACACGCGGTAATCAAAAAAACGGGCGACGCCAGGTCGCCCGATAAGGGAGGTACTACTGCAGCGAAGGCATTATTTGCCGGCGACAGTCAGCTCACTCTTCACTTCCTTCACTCCCGCCACGGCAGATGCCGCCTGGATCGCTTTGGCGCCGGCATCGGAGCTTGACACCGTGCCGCTCAGGACCACTACGCCCTGGTTGGCGGACACGATGATCTCTTTCTGGTCCGAGAGGGCTGCCTTGACTTTGGCCTGCAGCGTGGAATCGGCGGTGGCTACAGCGGCACCGGCCATGGCGCCTTCTTGCTGCGCGTGTGCGGACAGCGAGGCGAGGGCGAATGCTGCGGCGGCGAACAGGCCTGCGATCAGTTTGGAATCCTTCATGGTCTATCTCTCCATTTTCAAGTTGGCAGTCAACGCTGGTGCGTTGTCCTTGGTATTGCAAGGCGCGTGCCATGTAGAGAAATCAATGACTTAGCTGTGCGGCAACATTGAATTTGTCGCCACGCGGCGACACGGTCTGGGCTGCAATGCGCAAGGCCTTGATTTGGCGGGCTTTATGGCTGTCGCCCCTCGGCGACAGGTTCAATGCGGAATTGCGCCGCGTTCAATTCATGCTTTTGCAGCAGGCGATAGAACTCGGTGCGGTTGCGCTCTGCCAGGCGCGCGGCATCGGCCACGTTGCCGTCGGTGAGCTTGAGGAGCTGCACCAGGTAATTGCGCTCGAAGCGCAGCTTGGCTTCCGTATAGCTGAGCACTTCCAGCGAGGGGACGCGCAACGCGCGCTGCACCAGCGATAGCGGCACCAG
Organism: Pseudoduganella sp. S-14; assembly: GCF_049913285.1. Taxonomy (GTDB): domain Bacteria; phylum Pseudomonadota; class Gammaproteobacteria; order Burkholderiales; family Burkholderiaceae_D; genus Rugamonas. Next base: position 4,831,809 of record NZ_CP183991.1, on the reverse strand, counting down.
CGGCGCCGTGGCCAGTGCGCAAGCATGTTCCACCACGTTATAGAGCTGGCGCACATTGCCGGGCCAGGATGCGCGCGACAGCGCTTCCAACGCTTCCGGCGCAAAGCCGTTGACGGTCTTGCCGTATTTGGCGGCCAGCATTTGCAGGAAGCGCGTGGCCAGCAGTCCGATATCTTCGCGACGTTCCGCCAGCGGGGGCAGGGTGAGCGTGATGACGTTCAGGCGGTAGTAGAGGTCCTCGCGGAACTGTCCTTCGAGCATGGCCGCTTCCAGGTCGCGGTGGGTGGCGGAGAGCACGCGCACGTTGACCGGGCGGCCGTTGTCGGAGCCGACCTGGCGCACCACGCGCTCCTGCAGCACGCGCAGCAGCTTTACCTGCAGCAGCAGCGGCATGTCGCCGATCTCGTCGAGGAACAGGGTGCCGCCGTCGGCTGCCTGCAGCAGGCCTTCGCGGCTGGCGACAGCGCCGGTAAAAGCACCTTTCACGTGGCCGAACAGTTCGGACTCCAGCAATTGCTCGGGAATAGCGCCGCAATTCACTGCGATGAACGGCGCCGCGGCGCGGCGGCTGGCGCGGTGAATGGCACGTGCCAGCAGTTCCTTGCCGGTGCCGCTTTCGCCGCGAATCAACACGCTGGCGTCGGAGGCGGCAACCAGCTGCGCTTCATGCAGCACTTCTTCCATGGCGCGGCTGCGGCTGATGATGTCGGCGCGCCAGGTGCCGTTGCCGGCCTCTGGTGCCGCATCGGGCGCGGCCACGCTCAGGGCCTGGCCAATGCGGTCAAGCAGCACTTTGGCGTCGAACGGCTTGGTCAGGTAGGCGTAGGCGCCGAGCGAAGTTGCTTCCACTGCGTCGGGAATGGTGCCATGGGCGGTGAGCAGGATCACCGGCAGCGCCGGGTGCTGGCTGCGGATCTGCTGGAACAGGGACATGCCATCGCGCTCGGGCAGGCGCACGTCGCTGATCACCAGCGAAGGCAGGGCGATCGACAGATTGGCCAGCGCGGCTTCAGCACTGCCCACGGCGGTGACCTGGTAGCCGTTGGCGCTCAGCCGCATCGACAGCAGGCGCAGCAGGTCGGCGTCGTCGTCGACCAGCAGCAGGCGGGGGGAAACTGGGGCACGCATTTCGGTCATCATTTACTGGCTCTCGCAGGCAGGCCGCGCTCGATTTCTTTCAGCGCTTCCAGGGTTTCGTTCAATTGTTCGTTTTTGCGCTGGTTGTCCTTCAACTGCATGCGCAGGCGGTCGCTCTCGTCGACCAGGCGGCGCGTGTCGGCGCATTGTGCAGAGAGGAGTTGCGCCAGCTGCCGCAATCCTTGCGCCTCCGGCTCCGGCGCGGTGGCGACGACGTCGAACTGCGCCTGCGCCTTTGCCAGGTCGCCGCTGCCGCGCGTGAGCGACAGCACCATCGCCGATTGCAGCAGCACCTTTGGTGTTTTCTGCTGCAGCGACAAACCGCTCAGTTCCTTCAGCAACTCGCCTTGCGTCATGCGGCGCAGCGACTGGTAGTAGGCCAGCAGCGGCGCCACCTCGTCCTGTGGCGCCACCAGCAGCGTCAATGGCGCGGGCGCCGGAGGCGGAGGCAAGGGCGGCAGCGTCGGCGCTACTGGCTGTCGATGCGCACAGGACACGAGCAGCAGGATCGGCAGCAAAGGCAGGGTTTTAGTGTTCATAGGGCAGGTCGATCCGGAAGTGTGCGCCGCTACTGGTCGGCAGCAATTGCAGTGATCCGCCGTGGGCGCTGATGTATTCGAGCACGATGGACAGGCCGACGCCATTGCCGCGCCGTGCGCCTGGCGGCTGGCGCATCCCCTGGTAAAAGGGTTCAAAAATATGGGCCGTATCTTCCGGCGCCACGCCTGGCCCCTGGTCGATGCAGTCGATGGCCAATGTGCCGGCCTGCTCGCCGATGACGAAGCGTACGGTGCCGCCTTCCGGGCTATAGCGGACCGCGTTGGTCAGCAGGTTGCTGCTGGCAATGGCGAGCTTGCCCGGATCGACCGAGATGGCCGGGGCGCTGCCGTCCACCGTCACTTCGAGGCGGCGCGCCTGCCATTGCAAGCGCTGGGCGTCGACCGTGTCGCGCAGCAGGGCCACGATATCGGTGGGCTGGCGCTGCAGGTGCTGGGCGGCGAAGGTGGCGGTGTTATAGCGCAGCAGGTCTTCGATCTGGTTCTGCAGCGAGGCTGTGTTCTGGCGCAGGATTCCGGCCACTTCGCGCTGGTTAGGCGTCAGCGTGCCGGCCACTTCATCTTCCAGCAGGGCGACGCCTTCCACCAGCGCGGCCAGCGGCGTTTTCAGTTCGTGTGAGATGTGACGCAGGAAGCGCGATTTATCAGCTTCCAGGCTGGCCAGGCGCTGGCGCAGCCAATTCAGTTGCTGGCCAAGGCGGCGCAAGTCGTTGGGTCCTTCGACTTCAATTGGCTGGTCGTAGCGGTTGCCGCCCAGGCGGTCGATGGCGCTTTCGATTTGCGCCAGGGGGCGTGACAGCCACATGCCGCAGCCAAGGGCCAGGGCGGCGGCCAGGCTGATGGAGGCCAGCAGTTGTCCGCCCAGCACGCTGCGCCGATGTTCCAGGCCAAGCAGGATGCGCTGGTTGCGCTGGTCGACTTCGCGTTTGACTTCGTCCGCCAGTTCTTCGTTGACCGGTGCCAGGCCCGCCAGCGCGGTGTTCAGCATTTTTTGGCGCTGGGCGCGCTTGGCGTTGGGAGCCTCCAGTGCGCGCCAGGCCTGCTCGCCCTGGTCGCGCCAGGCGGCGAAACTGGCTTTCGGCGCGGAGGGCAGTCCGGCCGCCAGCGCCGACAGCGCATCCTGGCCGTCGCGCCAGGCTGCGGCATAGCGGTCTCGGAAGGCTGGATCGTCCAGCACCAGGAACTGGCGCGCGCTGCGTTCCATGGCCACGCTGCGTTCGGCCAGGCGCTGCACGTTTGCAGTCAGCACGACGGCGTGCTGGCCGACTTCGCGGCTTTCCGCGGCCAACCGGTCCAGCGTGAGCAAAGCCTGGATCGAGGTCGCGCTGAGCAGCAGGGCGATCAGCAGGAAGACGCCCAGGAGTAATTGGCGGAAAGAAAGCTTGATGAACATAGAGCATGCGCCGGGAACCACATGGTTAACCGGCGCATGATAGGGGAATTCGCTTTACGGCCGCGTTCTATTGCTCATTCGTCGAGGCGCCAGGCGTATTGCATGCGCGCCCACGATTCCTGTGCCACGCCGTCAACGGTGCCGGGCTTGAAGGCGCACAGCGAGAGGCCTTGCAGCGCGGCGCGGTCCAGGTCGCGGTGGCCGCTGGTGCGTTCGACCTTGGCGCTGGCCACGTGGCCGTCTTTGCCGATCAGGAAGGCCAGGGTGACCGTACCTTCGTCGCCGTTGCGCAAGGCACCAGCGGGATAGGTAGGTTTCGCGCAATTGGCCGCATCGATCACCGCCGCAACGTTCACTGGCTCGTGGCGCACAGCTTCGACGCTGCCACCGCCGGTGCCGCCACCGCCGCCCCCTGGTTCGCTGTGGCCATGTGCAGTCTCAGGCGGGGATGTCGTGATGGCGTGTTCGAGAACCTCGATCTTGATGCCGTCCGGCGGAGGCGGGGCAATCACCGGCGCTGCCTTTTCCCGGACCTCGAATTCCTTGGAGCGTTGCGGCTCAGGATCCTGGTGCTCCAGCGGCGGCACATCGACAATCACGGTCGGCGCGCTGCGGGTGATCAGGATCGTTGAGTGCTTCAGGGCGATGCCGGCGGCAACAAGGTGCAGTGCGGCGACGAAAGCCAGGCCAGAGTAGTTCTTGCGGGAGGTATCGAAGTTCATGGAAATGGTCCTTTCTTCTTGTTGGTAGGCTGAATTGCCAACCCATGGCAAAATATTCTTCTATCTAATGGAAATATGCAAGCAATTTTTATTGCTACCATTTGGCGTGATATCCTTCCATCATCTGGTAACGAGGAATGCTATGAATAAGATCAAAGTACTACTGGCAGATGATCACCCGGTCGTAATGGGGGGATTTGCGATGGCGCTTGCCGGTTTCGGCGTGGAAGTCGTCGGACAGGCCCGGACGCCAGCTGAAGCGGTTGAGGCTTACCAGGCACTGGCACCCGACGTTGCTATCCTCGATATGCGCTTCGGCGAGCAAATGACGGGCCTGGACGCGGCGCGCCAGATCCTGGCAGCGGCGCCCAAGGCGCACGTCATCTTCCTGACCCAGTTCGACCAGGATGCGCTGGTCAAGGAGGCCTACCGCATTGGTGCGCGGGCCTTGGTCACGAAGGATTGCGATCCGTCCGAACTTTTCGCCGCCGTGCAGCGTGCTGCGCAAGGGGAGCTGTATTTCATGCCGGCCATCGCGGAACGCCTGGCCAGCCTGTCGGTGCTGGGCGAGCAATCGCCGCAGGCGCTGCTGGATGAACGTTCGCTCGAAATCTTCAAGCTGATGGCGGAAGGCCTGACCAACGCCGAAATCGCCGAAAGACTCGGCGTCTCCAGCAAGACGATCAGCAACTCCAGCCAGGCCATCAAGGACAAGCTGGGTGTTGAGCGCGCGGCCGATATCACCCGCCTGGCCGTGCGCCACGGCGTACTGCAAGCCTGATGCGGGTCACATGGCGCGTCGGCACCCGCGGGCGGCTGCTGGCGATTACCTTGCTGCCGGTGCTGGCGCTGTTCGTTACACTTACCTGGTACAGCTATCAATCGCGTCAATCCGAGGTGCATGCCGAGCTGGCGGAGCGCGGGCAGTTGCTGGCCACAGCACTGGTGGCGAGCAGTGAAATCAGCCTGGTACGTGGGCAGTTCGATGAGCTGCGCGCGACGATCGACGGCATGCTGCAGACCGACGGCGCGATCCATCGCGTGACCTTGCTCGATGCGGACCGCAAGCCCCTGTTGGACGTGACCGCGCGCGGCGATGGGGTGCCCGAGGCGCGCTACTACGAAGCCGCGGTGCATAAGCGTTTGCTTTACGTGACTGGCGGCGGCAACCGCAATGTCGGCAACATGGGCTATGTGCAGGTGCGCATGTCGCCGACTGTCATGCTGCGCAAGGCTCGCTCACGCTTCCAGCTTGAACTGGCGGTGGCGCTGGCGGGTTTGCTTGCCTGCGCAGGGCTGGCGTGGCAGATGACCAGCGGCTTTGCCGCATCGCTGCAGGCGTCCATGCAAGCGGTGCGCGCGGCTGATGCGGAGAAGCGTCGCCTGTTGCAACGCGTGACCACGGCAGTCGAAGACGAACGCAAGGCAATTGCACTGGAGATCCACGACGAATTGAACGCGACGCTCATCGCGGTACGGCTGGAGGCGCAGCAGATCGCCGGCCTCGCGGGCGCTCTGCCGCCGGCCGACGCGGTGACGCAGATTCGCGACAAGGCACAGGCGATCACGAAGCTGGCGCTGGGCTTGTACAACAGTGGCAGGACGCTGGTGCGCCGCTTGCGTCCGGAAATGCTGGACATGCTCGGCCTGCAAGGAGCGCTGGAAGAAATGGTGCGGCAAGTCGGCAGCAGCCACCCGGCCTGCCACTTCTCGCTGCGCACCGAGGGCGATTTCGCCGGCTTGGATGGCGACGCCGCGATCTCGGCTTACCGTATCGTGCAGGAGGCGCTGTCCAACATCGTGAAGCACGCCCGCGCCAGCTCAGCCAATGTGGAAGTCGCTCGGCATGGCGATGCCTTGCAGATCGTGGTGGCAGACGATGGCGTAGGCTTTGATCCGGCGCGCACTGCTGCAGGCGTCGGGCTGGCGGGCATGCGGGAGCGGGTGCAGGCGCTGGGCGGCAGCTTTGCTATGGATTGCTTGTCCGGCACCCGCATTATCATCATGCTGCCGGTGGAGGCGTGGCGCGCGGGAACTTGACGCGCACCAGCAGCCCACGCCCGCTGGAGCCCTGGTCGAGTTCAAGCTCGGCGTGGTGCAGGACGGCGATGTCGCGCACAATGGCCAGCCCCAGGCCCGAGCCCCCCGGGTTGGCCTGCATGGTCGAAGCGGCGCGATAGAAGGGTGAGAGCACGCGGTCGCGATCCTCAGGCGGAATTCCGGGCCCGCTGTCCTCCACTTCCAGAACGACCTGCGTTTCGCCAGGCATTACGCGCAGCACCACGCTGCCGCCGCGAGGCGTGTAGTGCAGGGCGTTGTCGACCAGGTTTGATACCAACTCGTGCAGCAGCAAAGCCTGGCCATTGACGCTGGCTTCACCGTCGGCTTCCAGCGAAAGGTCAATGCCGCGGTTGACCGCGGACAACGCCAGTTCCAGCGCCACCTGTTGCACGGTTTCGCGCAATGGCACCGGCACCGGCTCGCGATTTTCACTATGTTCGATGCGTGCCAGCATCAGCAGGCGGTTCGCCAGATGCACCGTGGAGTCGGTGGTGGCAGCCATGCTGGCCACCACGTTGCGCAGCTCCGGCGAGGCCGGTGCGGTCCGTTCCAGCTCACGCTGAGCCAGTTCCGCCTGGGTCTTTAGCACCGTCAAAGGCGTGCGCAACTGGTGCGAGGCGTCGGCAATGAAGCGGCGCTGGCTGGCGATCAGGCTCGCGATGCGTGTAGTCGATGCGTTCATGGCTTGCACCAGCGGCCGCACTTCCTTGTGCACCAGCGCCGGATCGAGGTCCGACAGGTCGGACACGTCGCGCGACTCCACCTCGTGTTTCAGGCGCATCAAAGGCCGCAGCACCAGCTTGACGGCGAACCACACCAGCAAGCCTGCCAGCAGCACCACGCTGGCCTGCCATGCGATGGTGTCGTACAGGATTTTCAGCGTCAGCCCCTTGCGCGCGTCGAGCGTTTCGCCCACTTGGATCAGGGCGATGCCGCGCATATTGTCGTCGTACACCGGCTGCAGCAGGGCTGCGATGCGGATCGGCTGCCCGTTGTAGCTGGCGTGATAAAAGCGCACCAGGGCCGGGTAGGTCTCCGAGCGCGGCACATTCGGCGGCACTGCAGGCAGGTCGTCGTAGCCGGACACCGTTTCGCCCTTGATGCCGGTGACCTTGTAGTAGATGCGGCCCAGGGTGTCGGTCTCAAAGCTGTCCAGCGCAACGTAGGGCACGTCGACCACCACTTTGCCGCCTTCGACCGACACGCGCTCCGCCAATGCTCGGGTGGAGGCCAGCAGCGAGCGGTCATAAGCCATGTCGGCCGCGTCCACCGCGTTGTAGTAGACCGAGATGGTGTTGATGATTTCCAGAAGGACCAACGGCAGCAACAGCCAGCGCAGCAACTGGCCGCGCAGGCTGCCCATGGCGAGCATGGCTTTCATCAGGCCTTCGCTTCGGCCGGCTGCAGCAGGTAGCCGATGCCGCGCAGGGTAGTGATGGCCGCGGCGCCGGGCTCCTTGCGGTCAAGCTTCTTGCGCACGCGATGGATATACAGCTCGATCGCGTCGAGGTTGGCGTCGTCGGCCAGAGAGAACACCTGGTCGAACAGTTTTTCTTTCGCTATCGGCTTGCCGCCTTTGGTGATCAGCGCCTCCAGCACTGCGTGCTCGCGCGGCGTGAGCTGCAGGTTTTCGCCGAAATAGGAAAACATGCGGCTGACCGTATCGAAGCGCAGCGCGCCGCATTCATACACCAGCGATTCATTGCCCACGCTGCGGCGCAGCAAAGCCTTGACGCGCGCTTCCAGCTCCGCCAGTTCGAAAGGTTTGGCAAGGTAATCGTCGGCGCCAAGGTTCAGGCCCTGCACGCGGTCTTCCAGGCCGCCGCGCGCGGTCAGGATCAATACAGGCGTCTTGCCGCCGCGCGCGCGCAGGCGTTTCAACACTTCCAGCCCGTCCATGCGGGGCAGGGTCAAATCGAGGATCACCAGGGCATATTCCTGGGTCAGCAGCAGGGAGTCGGCGTCGGCGCCGTTATCGGCGCATTCGACTGAAAGGTTGGCGTCACGCAGGGCTTTGGAGAGCCAGTGTTGTAATTCGGTGTGGTCTTCCACTAACAATATTCGCATGGCATTTGCCTGAAAGGCGTTTGAAAGGTTGGCGATTTTATAGTTGAACCGTGCCAGAGCGAGGCATGACTGAAATAACTATAAACCCAGGAGACTGATTGTGAAAAGAACTTCGATGGCAGCGGCCGTCGCAATGATGTTTGCCGCCTATACTTCCGCCCACGCCCAATCCAATGTGCAGGTCTATGGCCTGCTCGACATGGGTGTCGACATCACCAACAATGCGCAAGCGGGCGGCGGCAGCGTCACCCACGTCAGCTCCGGCGGCATGAATACTTCGCGCTGGGGCATCAAGGGCAGCGAAGACCTGGGCGGCGGCCTGAAAGCCGTGTTCCAGCTGGAGAGCGGCATCCTGATGGACACCGGCGCGCAGGACGGCAACCTGTTCAAGCGCCAGGCCAACGTCGGCCTGGAGGGCAGCTGGGGCCGCGTGGTGCTGGGCCGCTCCTTCACCAGCGTGTACGACACCGTCATCCGCTTCGACCCGATGGGCTTTGCCCCTTACTATTCCTGGGCGACCGGCGGCAGCGCGACCTTGCCAAGCAAGTACGGCATGACCACCGGCTTCGATAACCTGATCAAGTACTCCGGCAAGAGCGGCGACTGGAACTATGGCTTCAGCTACGGCATGGGCGAGCAGCAGGGCGCGGGCGCCAGCTCGGCCGACAGCGCCAAGTACGCAGGCGCGGTCAGCTATCAGTCCGAGTCGCTGGGCGCGATGTTCACCGCGGAGCGCATCAACGGCAACAACGTGGTCGCCACCGGCAACCGCGACGAGACCACCGCCTACCACCTGGGCGGCTACTACGCCACGGGCGATTTCAAGTTCTGGCTCGGCGGCAGGACCTACAAGCTGGTGTCCGGCAAGGCCGCTACGGCTGATGTAAAAGGCAACACGCTGTGGGCTGGCGTGGCATACAAGCCGCAGCCAAACGTTACCATCACCGGTGCTGTCTACCACATCGACCAGCGCAACCTGGCCGCGGGCAAGGACGCCGACCCGACCATGTATGTGCTGCGCTATCGCTACGCAGCGTCCAAGCGCACCGACCTGTACGCGACTGTCGGTTACACCAAAGGCAAGCATGACCAGCTGGTGGGCCTGTCGCGCGACGATGCAGGCTTCGGCGACAGCCAGCACGGCGTAATGGTTGGCATCCAGCACCGCTTCTGATAATAATGAAGCCATGAAGATCCTGTTTTCCATCTTCGCTGCTGTCCTGCTGCTGGCAGGGCAGGTGCACGCTGCGGAATGCATCGTGCCGTCCAAGCCGGGCGGTGCGATGGACCTGACGTGCAAGCTGGCCCAGAAGGGCCTGGCGACGGTGCCGGGCGGCCAGCCCATGAAGCTGGTGTATCGCCCGGGCGGGATCGGTGCTGTGGCATGGCATTCGCTGGTATCGCAGCGCCGCGCCGAACCGAACACCCTGGTGGCGTTTTCCGGCGGTTCGCTGCTGAATCTCGCGCAGGGCAAGTTCGGCAAGGCCACGGCGGACGACGTGCGCTGGGTGGCGGCGCTGGGCGCGGACTACGGCATGATCGCGGTGCGCTCCGATTCGCCATACAGGTCGCTGGCCGACCTGGTGGCTGCACTGAAGCGCAACCCTTCCAAAGTGCTGATCGGCGTCAGCGGTACCATCGGCAGCCAGGACTGGCTGAAGGTGGCCCTGCTGGTGCGCCAGGCCGGCCTGGACCCGAAAGTGCTGCGTTTCGTGGCGCTGGAAGGCGGCGGCGAGTCCTTCACTGCAATGCAGGCCAACTATGTGCAGGTGGTGTCGGGCGATGCTTCCGAAGCCAACCTGGCCGGCAACACGATCCGCGTGCTGGCCGTGATGTCGGAAGAGCGTTTGCCAGGCAAGCTGGCCGCAGTGCCGACCGCTCGCGAGCAAGGCTACAACATCGTCTGGCCGGTCATCCGCGGCGTGTGGATGGGGCCGCAAGTTGCCGACGCCGACTACCGGCAATGGGTGAAAACCTTCGAGCAGCTCATGACGACGCCAGAATTCGCGAAGCTGCGAACGGAAGCGGGACTGTATCCCTTCAGCCTGACAGGACAGGCACTCAACGAGTACGTGCATAAAGCCGTGGACGATTACGGCAAACGCGCCAGCCATCTGGGCCTGGTGCGCTGAATATCCTCAAAAATTCTAGGAGACACAAATGATGAAGACGACCCTGGTGGCCGCCGCAGGCCTGTTCGCGTGCACCGCATTCGCACAATCGCCGGCAGGCTATCCTGCCGATTACCAGAAAGTGATCGACGCGGCGAAGAAAGAGGGCAAGCTGGTGGTGTACGGCGCCACTGACAGCAAGGCTGCACAGCCTCTGATCCGCGACTTCAATGCCCTGTACCCTGGCATCACCGTCGAGTACAACGACATGAATTCGACCGAGGTATACAACCGCTTCATTTCCGAGATGGCAGCGGGCGGCAACACCGCCGACGTGATGTGGTCCTCCGCCATGGACCTGCAAATGCGCCTGGCTTCCGACGGCTACGCACTGAAGTACAAATCGGTGGAAGCGTCGAAGATTCCCGGCTGGGCAGTGTGGGACGACCAGGCTTACGGCACGACCTTCGAGCCGGCCGCCATCGTCTACAACAAGCGACTGGTCGATGCGAAAGAGGTACCGCAGACCCACGCCGACTTCGTGAAGCTGATCCAGCAGCCCAAGTTCAAGGACAAGGTGACTACCTACGACATCGAGAAATCGGGCGTCGGCTTCATGTTCATGAGCCAGGACGCCAAGGAATATCCGAAATTCCTGGAACTGGAGAACGCCTTCGGCGAAGCGAAGGTGCGCGTGCAATCCTCCACCGGCACCATGATGGAGCGCATCTCCTCCGGCGAAAACCTGATCGGCTACAACGTGCTGGGCTCCTACGCCCTGGTGCGCGCCAAGACCGATCCTTCGATCGGCGTGCAACTGCCGAAGGACTACACCCTGGTGATGTCGCGCGTAATGTTCATCAACAAGGGCGCGAAGAACGTTAACGCCGCCAAGCTGTGGCTGGACTACACCCTGTCGCACCGCGGCCAGACCATCATCGCCAACGAATCCAAGCTGTTCGCGATCCGCGCCGACGTGACCGGTGAAACCACCTCGTCCGACCTGGTCAAGCAGATTGGCCAGGACAAGATCAAGCCGGTGCCGGTGCACCCAATCCTGCTGCAGTTCCTCGGCCCGCAGAAGCGCATGGCTTTCCTGAAGCAGTGGAAAGAAACCGCCGGCAAGAAATAAGGAGTTGTAAATGACTACCGCGACTTTGCAGGGAACAGGGCGCGCCAGCATCAACTGGCCGCGCGGGATTGTGGCAGCGCTGACCTGCACCGCCATCTTTCTGCCGCTGCTCCTGATCTTTTACCAGAGCTTCCTGTCGGCGCCGTTCTTCATGCCCGGCAAGGAAGTAGGGCTGGATGCCTTCCGCTTCATCTTCGATGACCCGGACTTTGCCGTGGCATTCAAGAATGGCTTGCTGCTGGCGGCCGGCCTGGCTGCCATCGCCGTGCCTTTGGGCGGCATGCTGGCCTTCCTGATGGTGCGTACCGACCTGCCGGGTCGCGGCTGGATTTCCCCGCTGCTGCTGGTGCCGATCTTCGTCTCGCCAATGGTGATGGGCTTCGGCTATGTGGTATCGATGGGACCTGTGGGCTTTTACTCCACCTGGGTGAAAGGCCTGATCGGCTTCATCCCATGGAATGTGTATTCCTTCACCAGCATTGTCGTGATCGCCGGCCTGACCCACGTGCCGCACGTCTACCTGTACGCTTCGTCGGCACTGAAGAGCCTGGGCTCGGACGTGGAAGAAGCAGCCCGCGTGGCCGGCGCGTCGCCGCTGCAGGTGATGTTCAACGTGTCGCTGCCGATGATCATGCCGGCGCTGGCCTATGCGGGCGTGCTGGTGTTCTTCCTCGGCTTCGAAGTGTTCGGCCTGGTGCTGGTGCTGGGCGACCCGGAAGGCCACCTGGTGCTGCCGACCTACCTGTACAAACTGACCAACAAGCTGGGGACGCCGTCCTACCACCTGATGGCGGCGGTGGCAGTTTGCCTGGTGGCGGTGACCATGCCGCTGGTGATGCTGCAACGCTGGCTGCTGAAATCGGCCAACAAATACGTGTCGATCAAGGGCAAGGGCGCGCGCAGCAAGGCGCTCCCGCTGGGCCGCTGGAAGTGGTTGGCGTTCGCCGTGCTGGGCGCCTGGTTGCTGGTTACCGTGTTCATGCCGATTTCCGGCATCGCGCTGCGCTCCTTCGTGCAGTACTGGGGCGAGGGCGTGAAGCTGGCCGATGTCCTGACGCTGCAGCACTTCCGCGACATCTTCGAGCAGCATGCACTGATCCGCGGCATCATCAACACGGTGCTGATCGGCGTGATCGGCGGCGGCCTGGCGATCTTCTGCTATAGCTTCATCGCGCTGGCCATGCACCGCAAGCCGGACTTGCTGACCCGTGTCCTGGACTATAGCGTGCTGGTGCCACGTGCGATTCCCGGCCTGCTGGCTGGCCTGGCTTTCCTGTGGGTGTTCCTGTTTGTCCCTAGCTGGCTGGATGGCATGCTCAAGGGTTCAGAGAACGGTCTGGCTGTCTGGCTGGTGGAAAATGCGATTCCTGCGCTGCGCAGCCTGCGCACCACCATCTTCGCGGTGTGGCTGGCGTACTCGGTGGTGTGGATGGCTTACGGCATGCGCCTGATTTCCACTGCACTGCTACAGGTCGGCCCTGAACTGGAAGAGGCGGCACGCGCTGTCGGCGCCCGCCGCGGCCAGGTGACCCGCGACGTGACCCTGCCGCTGATCAAATACGGCTTGCTGGGTGCGTGGCTGATGATTTTCCTGATCTTCGAGCGTGAGTATTCGACAGGCGTGTACCTGCTGTCGCCGGGTACCGAAGTGATTGGCGCGCTGATCGTGTCCCTGTGGGCGGGTGGTTCGACCGACCTGGTGGCGGCACTTTCCTTCATCAACATCACCCTGGTCGGCATCGGCCTGGGTATCGCGCTGCGCTTCGGCGTCAAGCTGCATAACTGAGACATAGATCATGAAACGAGACCTCAAAATGAACGAATTGTCCGTCGAAGACCTGCACCTGGACTATGGCACCGGCGCCCACGCCAACCCGATCCTGAAGGGCGTGTCGATGCACCTGCAGAAAGGCGAAGTGGTGGCGCTGCTGGGCCCATCGGGCAGCGGCAAGACCACGCTGCTGCGCGCCGTGGCCGGCCTGGAAAGCCCGCGCCTGGGCGCCATCGACATCGGCGAGCGCCGCGTGTTCGACGGCAGCAAGGGCTTTGAAATGCCGGCCGAACAGCGCAACCTGGGCCTGGTGTTCCAGTCCTATGCGCTGTGGCCGCACAAGACCGTGGCGGAGAACGTGGCCTACGGCCTGAAGCTGCGCAAAATGAATAAGGAAGAAATCGGCCGCCGCGTGGGCGAGGTGCTGAAACAGCTTGGGCTGGGCCACCTGGGCGAGCGCTTTCCGCACCAGCTGTCGGGCGGCCAGCAGCAGCGCGTGGCGATTGCCCGTGCGCTGGTGTATAACCCGCCGGTGATCCTGCTGGACGAGCCGCTGTCCAACCTGGACGCGAAGCTGCGCGAAGAGGCGCGCGCCTTCCTGCGTGAACTGATCGTGCGTCTTGGCTTGTCGGCGCTGATGGTGACCCACGACCAGGATGAGGCGATGGCGATTTCCGACCGCATCCTGCTGCTCAATAACGGCAAGATCGAGCAACAGGGCACGCCGCAGGCAATGTACGAAACGCCGGAGACCTTGTTTACGGCTGAGTTCATGGGCAGTAACAACCGCCTGCCCGGCACCCTGGTTTCGCGCGATGGCGACAACGTGGTGATCGAGGTAGCCGGCACTACGCTGCAGGCGACTGCACGCGGCAAGGGCGGCGAAACGATCGCTCCGCTGATCCGCGTTGAAGAAGTGCGCGTCAACAGCAGTCAGGTGGAGAACTCGCTGCAGCTTGCATTGGTCACCTGCATGTACCTTGGCGATCGCTGGGAGTGCCTGTTCAAGCGCGGCGATATCAGCGTGCGCGCCCATTCGAAATACCGCCTGCAGGATGGCCAGTACTGGCTGCAACTGCCGGCCGACAAGCTGTGGGTCTTCTGACCCGCCACCGTTGCTTCCTCCAAGCTTTGGCGGCCGGCTTGCTGGCCGCTTTTTTTTGCAGGTGGCTTGATACTCCGCTGCCCTGGCTGATCGGGCCATTGTTCGCCAGTGCGGCGCTACGCATCGCCGGCGCCGACCTGTGCTGCCCGGTTCCTGCACGCGCGGCGGGGCAGTGGGCCATCGGCACGGTGCTTGGTCTGTACTTTACGCCTGCAGTGTTGGCGGTGGTGGTGGCGCGTGCCGGCTATATTGCGTTGGCTGTGGCGTTTGCGCTGGCCTTGGGATGCCTGTGCGCCTGGCTGCTCAAGCGGCTGGCGGACGTCAGCGCCGCCACGGCGTTCTTCTCCATGGCGCTTGGCGGCGCCTCCGAGATGGCCGTGCAGGGCGAGCGGCATGGCGCGGTGGCGCAGCATGTGGCGGCGGCGCAGGGCGTGCGGCTGATGTTCGTGGTCAGCTTCCTGCCATTCGTGCTGCGTTACTGGAGCGGGCATGGCATGCCGCCACTGCCGGCCGGCGCGTCTCTCGCGCCAGCGACCGCGGTTGCGGCGCTGCCGCCCGGCGTGGCGGAAGCATTGCTGGCGTTCGGCCTGCTTGGCGGGGCCACATCTGCCATGGGATGGCTGCTGTGGCGGCGCGGCGTGCCGAACGCCTGGGTGCTCGGCCCCTTGTTCGGCGCCGGATTGCTGGCTGCGGCGCAAGTACCGGTCGGCGCCGTGCCTGAATGGATGGTGCGCACCGGCCAGCTTTGCATCGGCCTGTCGCTTGGCACCCGCTTCACGCCAGGCTTCCTGCACACTGCGCCGCGCTTCATCGCGGCAGTGGCCGCCTGCACCGCAACAGCGCTGGGATTGGCAGCCCTTTTCGGCCTGGCGTTGGCGAAATTCGGCAGCCTGCACCCCGCAACAGCCTTGCTTGCGACATCGCCCGGCGGGATCGCGGAAATGGCGCTGACCGCACGCGCCCTGCAGGTTGAAGTGCCGGTGGTCACGGCCTTCCACGTGTGCCGGATGGTGGTGCTAGTATTGGCTGTCGGCCCGGCGTTTCGCCGCCTGCTACGCATGTGATGCTGCTGTCGAAAAGTATTAAACTTCAATACTTTGACAAGTCGGGTTGAGAGCTTGCGCAATGTGCTGTATGTTGTCGATATTTTCACTATTCCCGTGACGCAACATGAGCCATCCCAGCCAGTTCGATCTCCTGA
This sequence comes from Pseudoduganella sp. S-14, assembly GCF_049913285.1. Taxonomy (GTDB): domain Bacteria; phylum Pseudomonadota; class Gammaproteobacteria; order Burkholderiales; family Burkholderiaceae_D; genus Rugamonas. The sequence goes on along the minus strand of NZ_CP183991.1, from coordinate 4,816,552 downwards.
AACAACGTCGCTTCGCGCCGTTTTTCTGGACCCAATTCCTCGGCGCTTTTAACGACAACCTGTTCAAGACCGCGCTGGTGGTGGCGCTGGCGTTCGAAGCGTCAAGCTGGACCAGCCTCGACCCATCGCTGATCACCAATCTGGTGCCCGGCTTGTTTATCTTGCCCTACGTGCTGTTTTCCGCCACTTCCGGCCAGATTGCCGAGAAGGTGGAGAAGGGCAGGCTGGCGCGCTTCATCAAATGGCTGGAAATTGGCATCATGGGCGTTGCCGCCGTCGGCTGGTTCACCCATACGCTGGCCTTGCTGATGATTGCCATCTTCGGCATGGGCATGCACTCGACCCTGTTCGGCCCTGTCAAATACGCCTACATGCCGCAGCACCTGAAACCGGAAGAACTCACCGGCGGCAACGGCATTGTTGAAATGGGCACGTTCGTCGGCATCCTGCTTGGCCAGGTATTTGGCGCGATCATCGTCAACCACAAGCCGGACGGCATCACCTGGCTCGCTGCCGCCACCGTATTCTTCGCTGTCGCAGGCCTGGTCACGGCACACGGCATCCCGAAAACGCCGGCGCCGCAGCCCGACCTGAAAGTGAACTGGAATCCCTTCACCGAATCGATCCGCAACCTGCGCTTCTCGGCCGGCAACCGTTCGGTCTTCCTCTCCATGTTGGGCAACTCCTGGTTCTGGTTCTATGGCGCGATCGTGCTGGCCCAGTTCCCGGTGTATGCCAAGGATTACCTGAAAGGCGACAACAGCGTCTTCGTGCTGTTGTTGACGATGTTCTCGCTGGGGATCGGTACCGGCTCACTGCTGTGCGAAAAGCTCTCCGGCCGCAAAGTGGAAATCGGCCTGGTGCCGTTCGGCTCCATTGGCCTGTCGGTGTTCGGCATCGACCTGTACCTGGCCAGTCAGGGCTACAGCGCACCAGGTGAGGTCAATGCCTACGCCATGGTCATGCTGCCCGGGGCATGGCGCATCATCTTCGACGTGGTGATGATCGGCGTGTTCGGCGGCTTCTTCATCGTCCCGTTGTTCGCACTGATCCAGTTGCGCGCCGATCCGCAGCACCTGTCGCGCACCATCGCAGGCATGAATATCCTGAACGCGCTGTTCATGGTGGTGGCAACCGGTGTGGCGATCCTGCTTTTGGACCAGGGCTTCACTATTCCGCAACTGTTCCTGGCCACGGCCATCATGAATGCCATTGTGGCAGCCTATATCTTCTCGCTGGTGCCCGAGTTCCTGATGCGCTTCCTGGCCTGGCTCCTGATCCATACCGTGCACAAGGTGAGGACAATCGATGCCGACCGCATTCCGGAAGAGGGCGGCGCTGTCCTGGTCTGCAACCACGTCAGCTACGTCGATGCGATCGTGATCGTGGCCGCCAGCCCGCGCCCGATCCGCTTCGTGATGGACCACCGCATCTTCAAGACCCCGTTCTTCGGCTGGATCTTCCGCACCGCCAAGGCAATCCCGATTGCGCCGGCCAAGGAAGACCCGTGGCTGATGGAGAAAGCCTTTGTCGATATCGCACAAGCGTTGCATGAGGGCGAACTGGTTTGCATTTTCCCGGAAGGTAAGTTGACCAGCACCGGCGAGATGAATGAGTTCAAGGGCGGCATCAGCAAGATCATCGAGCGCACCAAGGTGCCGGTGATTCCGATGGCGCTACGCGGCTTGTGGGGCCACCTGCTTAGCCGAAGCAAGGACGGCTTGCTGGAACGCGCCTTCCGCAAAGGTTTCCGTTCACAGCTCTCGCTGGCAGTCGGCCAGCCGGTCGAACCGACCGATGTCAGCCCGGAACTGCTGTATCGCCAGGTAGCAGAACTGAGGGGTGACTGGAAGTAGAGAAATGTCGCAAATGGTCTAAGCGGGCTACATACCTCTACATACAAAGGCGCCATCCCGGCGCCTTTGGTCCTTTTTACAATTGGTTTTCCAAAACTTTTGTGAGAAGGCAGTCAATGAAAACAATCCTGAGAACCGGCATCTCCGTCGCCATGCTGTCCCTGCTGGCGGCTTGCGGTGGCGGCAACGAGACTGAAAATCGTCCTAAACAGGTCTCGGCATCGGTGGACTTCGACAAGGATGGCGTTACTGGCTGGACCGGGAGTTCCTCCGACTATACGCCGGAGACTGCGCCGACCAATGTCGTCTTCGAGCAGCGCACGCTGCCGGCTCCGCTGACGGGCAAGGGTTACCTGGTTGGCGGCACCAATCGCAGCGACGACCTGTTCCTGTTTGTGAAGAAGCAGTTCTCGGGCCTGGCCAAGAACACCACCTACAACATTAACTTCACGCTCAAGTTTGCCAGCAATGCGCAAACGGGATGCATGGGTGTGGGCGGCGCGCAGGGCGAAGCGGTGTGGGTCTTTGCGGGCGCCACGGCCACCGAGCCAAAGGCGGTCACGGTCAACAACGCGATCCGCATGAATATCGATCGCGGCAACCAGGCCGAAGGCGGCAAGGAGGCGCAAGTGATCGGCAATATCGCGAACGGCCAGGCTTGCGGCACTGCCGTCTCCTATGCCAGCAAGACGTTGAAGAACGATAAGGCGCAGAAGGTGACGACCGACGCGAATGGCGCGGTGTGGATCATCCTCGGCATCGATTCGGGCTTCGAGGCCTATTCGCAAGTCTTCCTGCAGAGCATCCAGCTCGATGCGATTCCGGCGACGCTGTAATCACTGTTGACCTTCATGCAAAATTGACCTACTGTGTCGGCGGAGCGGAACCGCCAAGCCGGCCTGTCTTTGCCTGGTGCAGGGACAGCCTCTGCGGGGTTACCCCGCGGGATGTTTGATGTTCTGCATTTCGCCGCATGAGCCGCATTGCATTCCCAAGCAAGTCCGCTCACGCATCACGAGACTCGTTGACGGCTCTCCGCTCCTTTCAATTCATGGATATCGAAAAACTTGCCGCGCTGGCCCTTGCCGACACGATGCTGGCCACGGATGGCAGCCCGGAAAACCTGATCGCCGCGTGCCACCGCGTTTTCGACGCAACGCAGCCTTGGGCGCCCCAAGTATGCATGGCGCTTGTCTTGCGGACTGGCGAGGACTTCCATTCCTTCAGCCGGCACGAGCTGGCGGACATCCTTCTCGAACTTCTTGGACGCGGATATGCCGGCATCGACGAAGATGAACAGGGCGATGGCGATGAAGACCACGTGCAGCCCTTCATCGAATTGCCCGAGGTACGGCGCTATTGCGTTGCCCCGCCGCTCCGCCCACCAAAGCCGGCGTGGCTGGACGCTCTTGCACTGCCTGCGCTGCCGACGGTTGGCGCCCTGGCAGCCTGGCTCAACGAGCCTGTCGGTGCGCTGGGCTGGTTTGCAAACCAGTGGCGTATCGCGCGCGACGAGGAGTCTCGCCTTCAGCATTACCACTATCGCTGGGTGCCAAAGCGCAGTGGCGGCCTGCGACTGATAGAAATCCCCAAAGAGCGCCTGCGCCGCATCCAGCAAAAGGTCCTGCGCCACATCCTTGACCAGGTTCCACCGCACCCGTCTGCGCATGGCTTCCGGCGCGGACACTCCTGCGTCACGCACGCTGCGCGGCACGCTGGCCAGCGCGCCGTTGTCCGCATGGACCTGAAGGATTTCTTCCCAAACATCCAGTACTCGCGCATCCAGGCCTTGTTCCAAAAGCTCGGCTATCCGGAAAGCGTTGCAGGGATGCTTGCCCGCGTTTGCGTCAATCGGGCACCTCATGGGCTGTTCCGCGACAAGCAGGCCGGCGGTTCGCTGGCCTGGTCTGAACGTCAGGCTCTGAAATCGCCGCACTTGCCGCAGGGATCTCCGTGCTCGCCTGCGCTTGCCAATCTTTGCGCCTACCGGCTCGATATGCGGCTCGAATCATTGGCGCGATCGCTGGGCGCATCATATAGTCGCTACGCTGACGACCTGGCCTTCTCGGGCGGCGAGGAGTTTGCGCGGGCAGCGGAGCGCTTCCATATCCAGGCCGCGGCGATCGCACTGGAAGAAGGGTTTCGGGTGAACGCCCGCAAAACCCGCCTGATGCGCGAAGGGACGCGCCAGCAGGTAACGGGCATCGTCGTCAATGCGCATCCGAATATTGCGCGCAGCGAGTACGACAAGCTCAAAGCGACGCTGACCAATTGCGTGCGTCACGGCCCGGAGACCCAGAACCGCGAGAATCATCCCAACTTCCAGGCCTACCTGGCCGGCAGGATTTCTTACGTGGCGATGCTAAATTCGGCCCGCGGGACCAAGCTGCAGCGGCTTTTGGAACACATAGTCTGGCCAACTTGATTACAATGATTCATTCTTTTAAAGGGATCGATGCAACTTATGCACATCTGGGTAGATGCGGATGCATGTCCTTCCGTGATCAAGGAAATCCTGTTCCGCGTCGCGGACCGCACGCAAATCAACCTCACGCTGGTGGCTAACCAGTTGATCCGGGTGCCCGGCTCGCGCTTCATTCGCGCCCTGCAGGTTCCGGCGGGCGCCGACGCGGCCGATGCGGAAATCGTTGAGCGCGTAAGCGCCGGCGACATCGTCGTTACTGCGGATATCCCTCTCGCCGCCCTGGTGTTGGAGAGAGGGGGACTGCCACTGAACCCACGCGGCGAGTGGTACACCAAGGACACCATCGCGCAGCAGTTGACGATGCGAACCTTCATGGAGGAATTGCGCGGCGCCGGGGTTGATACGGGCGGCCCTGCCGCATTCAATCACGGCGACCGCCAGAATTTTGCCAATGCCCTCGATCGCGAGCTGGCACGTAGAAAGGTGTCCGGGCCAATCAGGTAGCCCGGGTGGGGGCGGCTCCGAGCGAAGGCTCACTTTGCTTCGAGGCCTTTAGCCAGTAGGTCGGCAACGACAGCGTTCAAATCGAGACCACGTTCGCTAGCCATAGCATGCAGGTGCTTCACCAGGTCGCTATTGAGTTTGACCGCGAACGGTACCAGTCCAAGTGCCTGATCGCGCTTGCGCTGTTCACGTTTGTCGACTACAGCGCTGCCGGAGGTGCCAAACGAAGGGGCGCCCGACGCCACCATTTTGCCCATCAGTTTTTTCGCATCGTTCTTTGCCAAGTCTGTTTTCTTCACATCGCTCTCCATTTCAAAGACGTCATTCTACGCGCTCAGGAAACATCGGCGTCAGGTTTGCTGCGATGACTACGATTTGCGCGCATAGACCTCATACGCGGAGAACACGATATGGCGAGCGATCGTGTCAACCTGACGCTCGCCTTTCTTCGCTGTTTTTCCGCGATGAAGCTATTTTTGAGTGGGGACAGCCGCGCGGCAACTTGACGGTAAAAGTCGTGCCTTCTTCCAGACTGGACGTCACTGCGACGGTCCCCCCGTGGGCGAGGACAATTTCCTGGGTAATATACAGCCCGAGCCCCATGCCGCTGCCTTGAACGTCGGAGTCTGAACGGGCATCGCCTCGGCGCAGCGGATCAAAAATGTGTGGGATGTCATCCTCAGGAATCGGGTCACCGCTATTGTGCACGGTCACGATGACGTGATCGGCCTCGCCGGATAGCGCGATATGGATGGGCATGCGCGCGTTTCCATGCTTGATTGCATTGCCGATAAGGTTGGAGAACACTTGTCCGATACGGGCGCTATCCCATTCGCCACCCGAGTCGCCCGTCGCATCGAATGAGATGACTTGGTCTGGGTGAAATGCATTTGCCTGGGCGACTGCTTGCCGGCCGATTTGCTCAAGATTGGACTGTTCACACTGGACCGACATGCCTCGCCCCAGGCGCGTACGGGTAAAGTCCAATAAGTCGTGAATCAATTGGCTCATTTGCTTGCTGCTGCTGTAGATCATCGCCGCGGCTTTGATATATCTGCTTTCTAAAGAGGTTCCCAGCATCAGAAACTGGGCCGACATGGTGATCGCGCCCAAAGGGTTGCGCAGATCGTGGCCCAAGGTACCGAGAAACACGTCTTGTGCCTGCCGGACCATGGACGAATAACGTGCCACGGACTCCGCGACCGCCTGGTCGATGGCCTCGTTGAAGCGGGTCATATCATCGAGCTCCGATTGCTCACCTGTGTCGGCACACTTGCTCCATAGCCGCAATACGCTGGCCCGAAGAGCACGAAATTCGGAAATCAAGTCTTCGATCGTGAATCCCGCACGGAGTCTCGCTGACGCATGTTGCACCGCCCCACTAGGTTCGTGCAGGTCACCTGTCGGGCCGCGCCCCCTCGACTTTTCAAATTGTTCTTCGGCGCTCTGGGGCCTTCTCAAGTCTTCGGCGATGGTGATGAGTATTTGGCGCGCATGATCGACCAGTTCCCTTTGGTCCATATCGCGGGCAATCGGAATTTGACGGGCATGGTCTTCCCACTCCCGTAGAATGCGGTCAAGGTTTTCGGTGATGAAATCCGACAGGCGCATGGCAGACTCCGATAAAAGCGCAACGTGCCTCCAATTTAACCACTTTGCCGTGACATGGCTCGCATGCTACGTCGCCATGCGTTGTTCAGGGCCTATGCAAATGCGGGCCGGCACTTTCGCGCCAGCCCGCGACGAAAAGTTATTCCTTTTCTGCAGTTGCTGCCAGTTCACCTGCCTTGATGGCGCTCATCAGGCCGAGCAAGGTGCTGAAAGCGTTGTTTTCCCCACCACCCATCTGGATTTGCGGCACCAGCGGAACCTTCGATGACTCGAACGCTTCAGCCAGTCGCAGCATTACCGTCTGCATCAGCTGCTTGTCGGCGCCTTCGCCTTGCATCGCTTCGGACTTGGCCTGGATCGCCGCAGCTTCCGCCTCACCCACGGAGCGGATTGCAGACGCGCGGCCAGAACCCTCCATTTCCTGCTTGAAGCGTTCGGCCTGCGCCAGCGCCTCGATTTCCTGGCGGCGCTTCTCGGCGGCTTTGACGTTTGCTGCGCCCTGGTTCTCCTTGATCGAGATGTCCACCAGCGATCCGGTCAGTTCCTTTTGCTTGGCGGCGCGCTGTTCGGCTTCGTTCAGTTCGCGCTCCTTGTCGGCGGCGATCTGCTTCTGCGCGAAGGTTTCTACCTGTTCGCGGGCAATCTGGCGGTCGCGAAGCTGGGCCATGATGTTCTCGATCTTGTTGTCGCCTTGCTGCGGCTTCGGCGTGCCGATCAAGACCTCCTGGAACTCCAGCGAGTAGGCCTGGAAGCGCTGCTTCATGTCTTCCGAGGCATTGTGCTGCAATTCGCTGCGCGACTGGATCAGTTCAATGAAGGTCTTGGTCTGCGAGACGTTCTTGAAATACGAGGACACCATTGGGTCTAGCGTCTGTTCCACAAGTTGCGCTACATTGCCGAAGCGCTGCACCACCATCGGGGCCTTGCGGTAGTCGATATGCACCACCACCGACAGCGGAAGCTGCGGTTCGAAGGCGTCCTTGGTAATCAGCGTGATCTCGCGCAGGTTCTTGTCGAAGTTGGAACCGCTTTCGCCCGATTTCCACATCAGTACGAAGTTCGTGGTCGGCACCAATTCGATCTTACCGGCATAGGTATTGAAGGCGTACTTGCCCGGCATGAGCGGGTCGCGCCACACGCCACGGCAGCCGCTTTCCACCAGCTCGCCGTGCGAGTACTCGGTGCCGGACAAATCAGCACCCTTACGGCCGGTGTAAGACACTACCACGCCGACGAAGCCGACCGGAATCACGGTCTTCTTGATGAACTCCACCGTCGCGAACAGGCGGTTGATGAAGTAGGTGCCTTCCACCAGCACGCGTTCCTGGCGGCCACGACGGCCACCGGCGGCAATGAACTTCTCAGGTTCCTGGTAGGAGTTGTGGGTATCGCCCACGTCCGGCGCCAGCAGTTCGTCCTTGAGCAGGCCAGGACCATCCTGCACGGTCACCACGGCCAGTTGGTCGGAATCGTGCGAGCCGGTGGTTTCCTTGATGACGACAGGCGTAAACCCGTTGCGGTCGTCGAGCAGGCCGCGCATTTGTTCGTAGTAGATTTTTTCCCTGGCGTCGAGCGACATCGAATACGTTGCTTCACCGGTCATCACTACAAACAGGGCTGGATTGATGATGTGCGTACCTTCGCGCAGGATCTTGCGCTGCGGCCCTTTCTGGCCGCCGTTATTGAGGAAAGCGCGCACGTCGCGGAAGTCGTCGATGTCGGAGTTGTCGGCCAGGGTCTGGCCCGCGGGCAGGTCGATACCGTCACGTGCGAAGACGTAGCCGATGGTGCCTTGGGTGACGGACACCATTGGGTGAATGTGGACGCGGTACTGGAACGGCGCGAAGAAGTGGAAACCGCCGCGGCGGAGTTCTGGCTGCAGGCCTGCTTCGCCATGCAGAGCGAGCAGCCCGCTTTGCACGGAGCCGGACGGGCTCCAGAGTTTTTCGACGACTCCGATACGGTCGTTCGGGATGTACTTGATGACGCCGGAAATCAACAACAGCAGCAATGCAGCAAACAGAATCGCTGTTACAACGATGAGGCCAAACAGCTGGCTTGACATACATACCTTTCGGTTGTGGATAAAGCAGGGAATACGAATGCGTCACGGCGACGCATGTAGGCGCGCGAAAAGTCAGCGTCGCGGCGGAGCCGTGATGGACAAAGAGGCAGGGTGGTTGGCATAAGCCAGCGGGAGGAACTGCGGTTGCGCGTTGAGCGCTGGTGACACGAGGTCGAACACGATTTTTTTTATTGCTCTTCAATGAGTGCGTGAAATCATTCTGGCACACCTTGATAAAAATTAAAGATGCTGCACTGCGATTAGAGTCATTTTTCTAATCAGATCGAGGCGAAGGTCGCAACCGAGGAAAGCAGCGTCGCGCCACAGCTCGTCTTGTCGCCTTCGTAGGCGACCGCTTTGCCGTTAACAAGATGGTTGCTGTTGCCGCTGGCGATGACACAGTTCTGGTGGCCAGCGATCGGACAGGTACAGCGATCGCCTACCAAGGCGACTGGCTTTCCGCTGATACGAAAGTGCGGGGCAGTCGTGGCCACTACCTTGCCACCATGTGAGGTCGGGTCACCAACGCGGATGACGTTTTTCATTTCGCGTCGCCAGTGTTTTTAGTGGCAGGCACCGTGGGCCGCTCGCGAATTGATCCGATTAGCCTGTCCCACAGCGCAATTGCTTCCTCATCGCTGATGCTTGGCGTTTTGGCTCCTTGAGTGTTTTCGTCAACGCCCGAATGGAGCGCCAGGTCCAGCACAGGCAGCATGGGGTTCATCGGCTCGCCGTGGCTGACGAATGCAAATTCGTGTGACTGGTACTCGTCTTTCTGGGCGGGTTTCCACGCCGCGATCTCAAATCCTTTCCAGCCTCCGATAGTTCGAGTTCCGCGCCTGAAGACCTTGATCCTCGAGTACCAATCTGCGCCCCCGCGCTTCCTCGCCTCTTGCTCGGCACCGACAACGCGCCACTCCAATCCATCAGACTCGACAAGAACGGGTTTAGCGGTCATGTCGATTGAAAAATGGACGTCGTTCAGCCTGACGCCAAGCGTTACGCGCTCAGTATTAAATTCATCGAGAGGAGCGATGAAGGCACCGTCGATGCACATACCTGGTGACGTTGGGATTTCGTCGTTAGCTCGGTGGTGGACTCTCTTGCTTATTGCATTTAAATGTGCCAACAGTTCTTGGTATTCATCAAGCTTTTTATAAGCGAAACTCCACGCAAGGAACAAGTCCTCACCGATTGGAGTGTAGGAACGAAGTTCGTATTCATCGTCATTTGACCCTCTCATTGCGAAGACAATCTTTTGGCCTGGAACTGCCCCATCGATGATGTTGCCGAGCATTGAGCCAACATCACTCAACCCAGTGCTCATGAGCTTCTTTTTCTCGGAAGTCTCTGCTTGATCTGCTTTCAAAATTGCGTCGAGCTTTGCAACCCCCGAGGGAATAACGGCGATGTCGGCGCCGAGGTAGGCAGGGCCATACACCACGTCCGCTTGGGCTGGGACATCAATGAGAAAGCGCCCGAGGCAATAGGTCTTTGTCTTTTCGAACCATCTCGAAATTTGATCATGCTTGGTTTTCATCTTAGCTCCGGAAGTTTTGTCGGCACCCGTTGCCTGAATAGGGGCTGCGGCCAGCATCCCAATCAGTGCGCTCAGAATCACGTCAGAAAATTTATGAGACATCGTTCCACCTCATCGTTTGAATGATCTTCACAAGCGAGTACAAAGTAGATCGAAGCGCAGCTTCATCCTTATAGCTATCTTGATGTTCATACCCTGATTGTCGAAATATCCCTTTCACTTTGCCGCTCTGGCGTTGATGATCTGAAGATCGCAGTGGTACTGTTTGATCACCGGCTCCTACGGATGGGCCGAGAGAGATTTTTATCGAACGTTTTTCTTGCGCGGTTTGGACCTTGAATCTGCCTTGCTGATTGTCTTCGGTAATGGCGAGATTTTCCCAGCCAAGATAAAGCTGGCCCTCCCCAACATTCCATTCGATGGTTTCCCAGGAGTTGCGGTCAATGCTAGAACCATAGTGTGCGTAGGTATTGGGGTGGAAGAAGTCCGCGATCATTTCGTGGAATTTTTGTGCAACCCCTAGATACCGAAATGTCCTGCTTATATTGACACCTTGTATTTTTGCTGGATTGAGCCATTCCTCCCGAATGAGACGGTACCACTCGGCGCGCAGCTTATATATTTCGTCGTAAGGGTTTCCATAAGCAGGGAGGCGCCTTATCAAGTTATTCCCCTGACGTATTTCTAACCAGCTGTTTCCATAAGCTGCACTCGGCAAGAGCTGCAATCCTCCTTGTGAATTGCCAAGGACTGCAGTGACCTCTGGTCCAAAGTTACCAAGTACTTTTGGGGCAGGGGCCCATCCGATCAGGCCCTCTTCAAAGCCACAACGCATTCGCCGGTACGCGGCGGGTGCGCCACGGGAAGGCATCACTCCATGCACGATGCCTTGGATTTTTTCCATGACCCCTCCAATCTCGGGATGCGCTAAAGCTCGGGCGACCAGCCCTCCCATGGAGTGTGTGACGACAATGACTTTCTCGCAGTGGAAGCCATTGGAGGAATATTCGGCGATCAATGCATTGATGCGTACAGCGATCTTCGTGGCCGAGATCGCGTTAGATTCAAGCCAGTTGTACCCCATTGCATGGACAGGGAACCAAGCCGACGAAAGGGCGTCTTTGATATCGTTCATGCTTAGTGGAGGAAGAACAGGTGTATCGGCGGCTTGCCAACTCCGTGGAGAATGAGTAGCGATGTCTTTCCAGACTTCGTCGATGTCTGGAGCGTTTAATTTCGATTCACACTGTTCAAGAAGAATGCGATAGCTTGAATATAGAATTTCCTGCCATCCGCGACGCTTTGCTTTTTCCTTTTTTGATAGGTTTGGTATGACTGTAGCTGGATCATCAGTGAGGAGCGGGGAGTTGGGAGTAAACGGAAGGTCGACGTCCAGTCTCCCAATCCTATGTCTGTCATCGGACGATTCCTTTCGCGTGCCCGTTGGGCTTCTGCCGTTGTCATATGTATCAACCTCAGTCGCGTCTGGGTCCAGCGCTAGCTGACGATACGCTGGCGTCACCCACATATAGTCTAGCGCCTCACCTTTCCTGTCTGGCCGCCATGCAATGTTGTTCTCTTTCTTGAGAGTCCACTGCCTTGGCTGTGACATGCGAAGGTTTGATCCCATGATGCCCGGTAAGAAAACGATGGGTATCACCTTCTTGGGTGGAACGACGAAACGCTGGGGGCGTTTGTCCTCTTTGGGCGTGCAAAAGCCTTCTGACTTGGAGCCGCCGGTTTCGGGGCGAATGGGCAGTTGGATTGACATGCGTCACCTAGTCGAGAAGTTCGATCGAATATTTTTCGAATGCAGTCTTCGTTGAGAAGCGTTCCGTTAAACCGTTTGCGTCCGTTATTCCTTCGATGATCTTGCCGGCTTCGAGTTCGATTCGGTACCTTCGCCCGGCAATCGGCGTATCGGAGCGAAGGTCGGTAACCACGACTTGCTGGTCATGCTCGGCCTCGGTAGATGGGACTTGCATTTTTTCGGGGTTTCCATCGCCACCATTGAGGTGCTCGAATTTCGAGGACTTGATCGTATGTGGACCATTGCTTTGCTGGATGATCTTCCCGCCACCGCAATCGATTTGTGTTCCCTGTGAGACCATCTTGATCTTTGGAGAATGCAGTTCAATGCCATCGTTTGCGATTAGCTTGATAGCCTTGGAAGATGCGATCACAATGCTTCCGTCGTGCGATTCTATTTTCACGTCGCCACTTGCTGCGATCAGCTTCATTCCGATTTTGCTTGCCAACATGCTGATGCCCTTAGCCGCTCTTGCGAAGAGGCCTCCTCCGGCACCAATGCTGGTATTGCCTACGCTGTTGGCAAACAGGTCGGTCTGTGCAGCAAGCGCTATCGCGTCCGAGCTCCCTGCAATAATTCCTGCAGCGGCCGAAATCGCCACGATCGGCTCGCCACCTTTCCGATCCCAACTCTCCAACTTATCGGTCAAGGAATTAAGTGAAGCATTATCGTTGTGGTCGTCTGAATGCGTGTCGGCAATTGATGAAAGATGCGAAGAGACGTTCTTGGCAAGAGTCGCAACTGCCTGAAGCTGGTCTCGGTCCAGGATTTCCCTTTTCGGATCGTTGAAACGATTAGCTGCGATCAAGATTCCTGCTTCTCCGCGGATGGAGACCGCCAGTTCACTCCTTAGTTCGGTGCCTTCGCCACGGGGATAGGCGGACCCGTTAGCCCGATCGGAAGTCAGAAAGCCAAGGTTCAATTGGCTGCCACCGTGTTCGCTCGCCAACTGTGCGCTGATTTCATTTGAGGTGTCGTCGAAACGAAGCTGGTTTCCTCTGATGCCAAAAATCTCGCGGCTTCGGATGCCGGACAGGTAGCGATTTATCGGCAGGCTACCGTCGCGGCTCATGGCAGGAGGCTGTCCCCTTTGATTGAACAGTTGCCCAACTATGACTGGCTTATCCGGGTCGGCGCCCAGGAATGCGACCAGAACTTCGCTCCCAATCCGGGGAAGCCCGAGGTATCCGCATTGGAGCTGAGGCCCGGGGCCGTTGCCTGCCCAATTGCTGGCGACGCGAACCCATGCGGAATCCACGTCGCTTTCAGATGCTCCCGCGCCCTGTGCGTGTCGATGATCGGCACTTCTGGCCATGCGAAACCGAATTTTTACGCGGCCCAGTTTGTCGCAGTGCACTTCCTCGCCGGGTGGTCCAACGACAACTGCGCTTTGGATTGGTATGTTGGGGAGGTCGGTACGCGCATCGTACAAAGGAACTATCGGGATGTCGCGCCGAATGGCGTCGAAACTGACCGCGACGCGAGTACCGTACTGTGCGTGGTCAAGCCCAGGCAGATCTGCGGTTTGCATCCAACGGTTGCGAGAAAGCAGTCGCCGCATCCGCTCGGTCAATTCTTGCGGCAGGTTGTTTGAGACTGCAAGCTGCAAGGATGTCACCACAAAATCGCAATCGCGTCCGGAGTGCCCATCGATCTCCGGATGCCCTTCCAGCGTAAAGTACTCGCCCACGCAAAGGTCGCGAACGCTGCCCGCGCCGTGAAAACACTTGGATTCCAAATCATGATGGTTGATGGCTAGCTGGCCTAGTTGACAGAGGTCTTCGTGGTCGTTACAAGCGTGCGGAGGCAGCACCTGATAGTCGTCGAGCGTAGCGGACAGCTCATCGGCTGTTTTGCCTTGCCTGATGTTGCTGTTTGCCGTGGAAGTCAAGAAGTCCGCATTATCGGGTTGCTTAAAGTCCCAACTGAAGCGCGTCACTTTGGATGGTTGTAGCGTGCGGCTCGCGCACCAGGAGGTGATTGTGTCGCGATCCTCGGTGGCTGCGTCGCGGTGGTAGCGAATGGTGCCGGCAGTACTCGGCCTTAATCCGCCAGGATCGTTAAACAGCACCATCGTATGCGACGGGTGCTGTTCCTGGTCCGGTCGAAAGAACCAGGCAACGCCGCGCCGCTTGAGCATGCGGCGTATAAATGCGGCATCCGATTCGTTGTACTGCATGGTGAATTCGCGTTGTGAAAAATTGGCATTCGCAAGAACTGCGTCCAGCTCATACCTGAAACAGGTGCCTATGATGGGATTGGTCTGGATCCATTCGTCGAGAATGAGCTGCACGATCTCCAGCTCGTTCTTGTTGCGAAATACGCGGGTGTTTGTGCGTTTTTCCATAATGGATAAGGCATCGCGCAGCACAAGTTGATAGCTGGCTAGTCCGCCGTCGCTGTCGCCGGCTCGGACCTCCGTGACGATGCCGCATACGCTGCGCAAATTTCCACGATCGGTGACGAGGTCTACCGCCACCGGCAGTGCGATCAGCTCCTTCAACGGAATATAGGCATCGAGGGAAACGCAAAAAATGCGGTATTCCACGACCCCGCAAATTGATTCGCTGCCGTTAATGCACTGGGGCAGCAGCACATCCTCCAGCATCTGCGTGTGATGGGCCAAACGCAGGCGAAGGGGACGATTGTCCGTTAGCAGGTCCTTGTCTTGCTGGAAGAAGCTGAGCAGGGCATTGTCCACTTTTTCGCTCCCATCGCCTGGTTAACGCTGCAGCTCATGTTTGCACACGTAAAGAATGTCGACATTGATCTTCGGCAAAGTCCTAATTACTGACTCGCTGGTCATATTTTTGAATCATGTTAGAATGATCGTTCATTCTAAGTCTTCCGGGAAAAAAAGATGAAAAACATGCAAAAGAATTTCATGCTGCTGGGTGCGGCTGCCGTGGCAGCCGCAATGGTCGCTGGATGCGGCGGCAAACAGGCTGGCCCAGCCCAGGGGAGCGCCCAGCAGGCGCCGGAAGTAGCGGTCTTCACCGTGGCTCCGCAAGCGCTGGCCATGAGCACCGAACTGCCGGGCCGCACCGCTGCCTACCAAGTCGCTGAGGTGCGGCCACAGGTGGGTGGCCTGATCCAGAAGCGCCTGTTCACTGAGGGGGCGGACGTGAAGGCCGGCGTTCAGCTTTACCAGATCGATGCGGCGACCTATGAGGCCGCGTTCAATTCCGCCAAGGCCAACCTGGCCAAGGCCAAGGCCAACCTGGCTGCCGCCACGCCGAAAGTCGCCCGCTATAAAGAGCTGGTGGCAATCGAAGGCGTGAGCCGCCAGGACTATGACGATGCCGTCGCCGCCCACGAGCAAGCCAGGGCCGAAGTGGAAGCGGCACAAGCCGCAGTCGATTCGGCGCGCATCAACGTGGAATACACCAAGGTGGCATCGCCGATCTCCGGCCGCATCAGCCGCTCCAACGTGACCCCGGGCGCGTTGGTAACTGCTGGCCAGGCCACTGCGCTGACTACCGTGCAGCAACTGGACCCGATCTATGTTGACGTGACCCAGTCCAGCGAAGAACTACTGCGCCTGAAGCGCGAAATGGATAGCGGCTCGCTCAAGAAGGCCAATGGCCAGGCGGCAGTGACGCTGCTGCTGGCCGATGGCAGCAAGTACGCCTTGCCCGGCAGGCTGCAGTTCTCCGATGTGAGCGTTGACCCGGGCACCGGCAACGTGACCCTGCGCGCGCTGTTCCCGAACCCGAAGCATGACCTGCTGCCGGGCATGTTCGTGCGCGCGGTGCTGGAAACGGGCGTCAGCGAGCAAGCCATCGCCGTGCCGCAAATGGGCGTGACCCGCAACCCGAAAGGCGAAGCGACGGCCTTGGTGCTGAACAAGGAAGGCAAGGTTGAACAGCGCGTGCTGCAAACCGGCGGCACCATCGGCGACAAATGGCTGGTGAAGTCCGGCCTGGTTGCCGGCGACCGCGTCATCGTTGAAGGCCTGCAGAAAGTGAAGCCTGGTGGCGAGGCGCATGCCACGAGCGCCGTGGTGGCAAATAACACCCCCGGCACCGCCACGACTGCGGCTGCCGGCAAGCCAGCCGTCGCGGCTCGCTAAAGCGGAGGTTTTCATCATGTCTCGTTTCTTTATCGACCGCCCCATTTTCGCCTGGGTACTCGCCATCATCGTGATGCTGGCGGGTGTGATGGCGATCAAGGGCCTGCCAATCGCGCAGTATCCAAGCATTGCGCCGCCATCGATCTCGATCACCGGCTCCTATCCGGGCGCATCGGCCAAGACGGTGGAAGACGCCGTGACCCAGGTCATCGAACAGAAGATGAAGGGTATCGACGGCTTGCGCTACATGTCGTCGAACAGCGATTCGACCGGCGGCATCAATATCACTCTGACCTTCAACAGCGGCACGAACCCGGACATCGCCCAGGTGCAGGTACAGAACAAGCTGCAGCTGGCTACGCCGCTGCTGCCTAGCGCTGTTACCCAGCAAGGCCTGGTGGTGTCGAAAGCAACCCGCAACTTCATGATGGTGCTCGGCTTCATTTCCGAAGACGGCAAAATGAAGAATTCCGACCTGGGCGACTATGTGGCCGCCAACGTGATCGATCCCCTCAGCCGCGTACAGGGCGTGGGCGATGTGACGCTGTTCGGCTCCCAGTACGCTATGCGCATCTGGCTGGACCCGCAAAAGCTGCAGGGCTTCCAGCTCACCCCGGCCGATGTGACGGCGGCCATCCAGGCGCAGAACGCCGAAGTGTCCGCCGGTGAATTGGGCGGCGCGCCAGCCGTGGCGGACCAGCAGTTGAACGCCACGGTGACGGCCCAGAGCCGCCTGCAAACGCCGGAGCAGTTCGGCGCCATCCTGTTGAAGACCACTGCCAGCGGCGCCACCGTGCATTTGCGCGACGTGGCCCGCATTGAGCTGGGCAATGAAAACTACAACACCGTGGCGCGCTACAACGGCGCTCCGGCGGTGGGCGTGGCGATCAAGCTGGCCACCGGCGCCAACGCGCTGGATACCGCCGACCTGGTGAAGAAGAAAATCGAAGTGATGGGCAAGCAGTTCCCGCAAGGGATGAAGGCCGTGGTGGCATTCGACACCACGCCTTTCGTCAAGCTGTCCATCGAAGAAGTGGTCAAGACCCTGGTGGAAGCGGTGATCCTGGTGTTCATCGTGATGTACCTGTTCCTGCAGAATTTCCGCGCTACGCTGATTCCGACCCTCGCCGTTCCGGTCGTGCTGCTGGGTACCTTCGCCGTGCTGTTCTCGCTGGGCTATTCGATCAACACGCTGACCATGTTTGCCATGGTGCTGGCCATCGGCCTGCTGGTGGACGACGCGATCGTGGTGGTGGAGAACGTCGAGCGCGTGATGACGGAGGAGGGCCTGTCGCCTAAAGAGGCGACCAGGAAATCGATGGGCCAGATCTCCGGCGCGCTGGTTGGTATCGCCATGGTGCTGTCCGCGGTGTTCGTGCCGATGGCTTTCTTCGGTGGCTCGACCGGCGTGATCTACCGCCAGTTCTCGGTGACCATCGTTTCCGCCATGGTGCTGTCGGTGCTGGTGGCCATGGTGTTCACGCCTGCGCTGTGCGCGACCTTCCTGAAACCTGGCGCACACGTGTCGGAAAAGGGCTTCTTCAGCTGGTTCAACCGCAGTTTCGACCGCAGCAGCACCAAGTACCAGGGCTGGGTCGGCAAGATGATCAACCGCAGCGGTCGTTCGCTGGTGGTGTACGGTGCGTTGCTGGCCGTGCTGGCGGTATCCTTCATGCGCTTGCCGACTTCCTTCCTGCCGGAAGAAGACCAGGGCATCCTGTTTTCGATGGTGCAGCTGCCCACCGGCGCCACCCAGCAACGCACCCTGAAAGTGCTGGAAAAGCTGGAACACCATTTCATGGAAGACGAAAAGGCTTCCGTGGCATCCGTGTTTACCGTGGCGGGTTTCTCGTTTGCCGGTAACGGCCAGAACGCCGGCCTGGCCTTCGTGCGACTGAAAGACTGGTCCGAACGCAAGAGCCCGGACCTGAGCGTGAAAGCTGTGGCTGGCCGTGCCATGGGCGCCTTCTCGCAAATCCGCGAAGCCATGGTATTTGCCTTTGCTCCGCCAGCCGTGATGGAACTGGGTAATGCCAGCGGCTTCGACCTGCAATTGCAGGACCAAGGGGGCCTTGGACACGAAGCATTGATGGCTGCGCGTAACCAGCTGCTCGGCATGGCGGCCAAGAACCCGCTGCTGATGGCGGTGCGTCCGAACGGCCAGGAAGATACGCCGCAATTCAAGCTCGATATCGACCAGCAGAAAGCTACCGCGCTGGGCCTGACCGTGGCCGACGTGAACAAGGTGCTGAGCGTAGGCTGGGGTTCGTCGTATGTGAACGATTTCGTCGACCGTGGCCGCGTCAAGCGCGTCTACCTGCAAGGCTCGCCGGAATCGCGCATGTCGCCGGAAGATCTGAACAAATGGTTTGTGCGCAATGCGCGAGGCGAGATGGTACCGTTCTCCGCCTTCGCCACCGGTCGCTGGATTTACGCTTCGCCGCGACTGGAACGTTATAACGGCGTCTCGTCGATGAACGTGCAGGGCATGCCGGCGCCAGGCGTCAGCTCCGGCGTGGCGATGGCTGAAATGGAAAAGCTGGTGGCGCAGCTGCCGGCCGGTATCGGCTTCGAGTGGACCGGCCTGTCGGTCGAGGAACGCGATTCCGGCTCGCAGACCACGGTCCTGTACACCATCTCCGTGCTGATAGTGTTCCTGTGCCTGGCCGCGCTGTATGAAAGCTGGTCGGTGCCGTTCTCGGTGCTGTTGGTGGTGCCGCTGGGCGTGATCGGTACCGTACTGGCGACCTGGGGCTTCCACCTGTCGAACGACGTGTATTTCCAGGTCGGCTTGCTGACCGTGGTCGGCCTGTCGGCAAAGAACGCGATCCTGATCGTGGAATTTGCCAAGGAACTGCAGGAAAAAGGCATCGAACTGCGTGAAGCCACGCTGCAGGCAGTCAAGCTGCGCCTGCGTCCGATCCTGATGACGTCCATCGCCTTCGGCCTTGGCGTGCTGCCGCTGGCCATCTCGAGCGGCGCCGGTTCCGGCAGCCAGAACGCGATCGGCGTGGGCGTGCTTGGCGGCATGCTGACGGCTACTTTCCTCGGCATCTTCTTCGTGCCGGTGTTCTTCGTGGTGGTGCGCGCATGGGTAAGCCGCAAGGCTTCCGCAGCACCGGCCACCCTCGCTTCGGAGGCGCATTGATATGAACAAGACCATTCTTACCGTTGCGGCGGCGGCCCTGCTGGCCGGTTGCAGCCTGGCGCCGACATACCAGCGCCCGGATTCGCCCGTGGCTGCTGCCTGGCCGCACGGCGAGGCCTACAAGCCCGCCGAGACCGCTGCCGATGCCAAGCCAGCCAGCGAAGTCGCCTGGCAGGACTTCATCGGCGACCAGCAACTGCGCGAAGTCGTGGAACTGGCGCTGAAGAACAATCGCGACCTGCGTGTGTCGGCGCTGAACATTGAAAAGGCGAGGGCGCAGTACGGCATCGACCGTTCCGCCCAACTGCCCAAGGTGAATGCGCAGTTAGGCCAGAGCGCTTCCCGTGCACCGGGCGGCGACATCAGCCGCCAGTACACCGGCGGCCTGGCAATTCCAGCCTATGAGCTGGACCTGTTCGGCAAGCTGCGCAACACGTCGGAAGCAGGCCTGCAAGCCTACCTCGGAACGCAGGAAGCACAGCGCGCCCAGCGCCTTAGCCTGGTGGCCGAAGTGGCCACCACCTGGCTTGGCCTGGCTGCCGACAAGGAGCGCTTGCTGCTGGCGCAGGACACGCTGAAAAGCCAGCAGATCACATATGAGCTGAGCAAGCGCCGCTTCGAGTCCGGCGCCACCTCGGGTCTCGACATGTACGAAGCACAAACCAGTGTCGAAGCAGCGCGCAACGACATGGCCCTGTACACCGCCCAGGTAGCGGCCGGCGAGAACGCGCTGGCCCTGCTGGTCGGTACCCAAGTGCCGGCAAGCCTGCTGCCGCAAGCCTTGCCGACCGCGGTGACCACGCTTGCCGAACTGCCGGAAGGCGTGCCGTCCTCCGTGCTGCTGCAACGCCCGGACGTGCTGGAAGCGGAAGCCTCGCTGAAGGCCGCCAACGCCAATATCGGCGTGGCCCGTGCAGCCTTCTTCCCGAGCATTACGCTGACCGGGACGGCAGGCAGCGCAAGCACCAGCCTGGGTAACTTGTTCAAGGCGGGCACCGGCGCCTGGACCTTCCTGCCGCAACTGACGCTGCCACTGTTCGACAGCGGCGCCAACAAGGCAAGGCTCGATATCGCCAAGGCGGACAACGGCATCGCTGTGGCCCGCTACGAAAAGGCGATCCAGTCGGCCTTCCGCGAAGTAGCCGATGCGCTGGCGCAGCGCGGCACGCTGGACGAGCGGGTGGAGTCCCAGGCAGCGCTGGCTGAAGCGGCAAGCCGCAGCTACCGCATCCACGAAGCGCGTTATCAGAAAGGGGCGGAGTCTTACCTGAATGCCCTGGTGTCGCAGCGTGCCTTGTACGCCGCGCAACAAAGCCTGATCAGCGTGCGCCTGGCCAAGGCGACCAACCAGGTCACCCTGTACAAGGTGCTTGGAGGCTGGGCTTGATCATGGCCTAGTCGATACCGGCTGGCGGCATCCACTCCATGATGTTGTAGTTGCCGTCCGCCGCCAGTATGTCGAAACCGCAGCGCAGCAGCAGGCGCTGTGCCGGACTGCCAAGCACCAGGTTGAGCCGCACCGGCAGGCGCAGGCGCTCGCCTTGGGCCTGCAGGCTGCGCAGCAAGCCAAGCCCGATGCCGCGGTTGCGGTATTCGGGCAGCAGGCAAATATCGAGGATGCGCAATTCGTCCGGGCCGTAATCGACGTACAGGCGCCCGATCGGGCGTTCGCGATCCATGATCAAGGCCAGGTCGGCATTGGGATATTGGGTTTCGTACCAGGTTTGCTGCGCCTTGAACTGCAAGCCTTGCAGCAGGGTTTCGGTGGCAAGGTCGCAGGCCCCCATCCGAACTTCGGCGCTACGCGTGCTGGAATAAAGCTGCTGCATGAACGCCAGGTCGCCCGCTTCGGCGGGCCGCATCTCAATCGAGCGAGAGGTACGGGAAGGCATATCACTCTTTCCTTTAAGAATGAAGTAACTGCTTTCCCATCATAGCACGTTGTAATTTGACAAAGTTCATTCCCTTGGCCATTGTTACGCCTTATGACTGAAAAACGCCACATTGACCCAGAGCGCGCCGCCAACCGCCGCCGCCAGGTACTGGACGCCGCCGCCACCTGTTTCCGCCGCAGCGGATTCCACGGCGCCAGCATGTCCGAGATTTCCAAAGCGGCCGGCATGAGCGCCGGCCATATCTATAACTATTTCGCCAGCAAAGACGCCATCATTGCTGCCTTCGTTGAAGAAAACGAAACGCGGGTGATGGGCATCATCAGCGACATCGGCAGCCAGCCCGACCCACTGCAAGCGATCATCGACGACGTCGATCAGAGCATTCGCGACAACCTCGACCCCGACTACTGGGCGCTGCCGCTGGAAATCGCCGCCGAAAGTGCGCGCAACCCTGCCATCGCCGCCTTGAGCCAAGGCGCCGACCGCCGCATGTGCGAACGCTTCCTCGCCATGCTCAAAGCCGGGCGCGCGAAGCATGGCCTGGCTGCCGATGACGCCACCGTCGAAGGCCGCATGCAGGCCGTGATCTGCCTGTACCAAGGCTTGCAGTTACGCGTGTTGAATTATCCCGAATTGCCGGTCCCCGAGCTGGTAGCATCGTTCCGCGTCGCCTTGCGCGCGCTCCTTTTCACCTGAGGATTCAAGCAATGGCCAATTACGTATTCCCGCCGCACCAGGTTGCGGCGCTTCATATCGCCGGTTGCGACGAGCGCTTCCCGGTGCGCCGCGTCTACTGCGTGGGCCGCAATTACGCAGGTCACGCGCGCGAAATGGGCTCCGACCCGGACCGCGAACCGCCATTCTTCTTCTGCAAACCCGGTGACGCAGCGGCCGTCGTCGCAGTGGCGTCGGGCACCGTGGCCGAGCTGCCATACCCTCCGCAGACCAGCAATTACCACTACGAGTGCGAACTGGTGGTGGCAATTGGTACCGGCGGCAGCGATATCCCCGTGGCCGACGCGCCAAAGCACATTTTCGGCTACGCGGTCGGCCTGGACATGACACGCCGCGACCTGCAGGGAAAAATGAAGGATGCCGGCCGCCCGTGGGAGATAGGCAAAGCCTTCGACTATTCCGCACCAGTGGGCGAACTGCGCCGCGCAGCCGAAGTAGCGGGCGTTGAAAGCGCCGCCATCGCGCTGGCGCTGGACGGCACGGTCAAGCAGTCCAGCAGCACCGACCACATGATCTGGTCGGTTGCCGAAACCATCGCCAACCTCTCCACGCTATTCCGCCTCGAACCAGGCGACCTGATTTTCACCGGTACCCCGGAAGGCGTCGGCGCCGTCACGCGCGGCCAGTCTCTGACCGGCAGCATCGAAGGCCTCTCCAGCCTGTCAGTAAAGTTCCTCTAAGCCGAGAATTCGGAATTGACGGGGTCAGACCCTCGGGTCTGACCCCGGTTTACCGGTTTTGAATTTCGCTGGCAATCGCCCGCAATCCCTCCAACGCCCCCGCCGCGATCCCCACGTCCGCCGCGCCACCCACCGCAATTTCGCGCGGATTAATACGCACCAAACGCCCGCCACGCTGCACCACGCCATGGCCAAAGTGCCGCACCGAAGGAATCGCAGTCCCAGCACCCAACTCAATCACCAGCGGCCGCCGCACTTTATCCAGCCACACCTCCAGCCGCGCCGCCTGCATCCCGCTACGGCGCTCGACCCAGCCCCAATCTCCAAACATCAGGATATTCGGCCGCGCAAACCCGCCGCAATCAGGGCAGCGAGGTACCTCATTGCGCAAGCGGCAAGCACCAGCATCTACATCCGGCACGAAATCGACCGCCGGCCAGATCTTCCCGCAGCAAGGCTCCAGGCACTGCAAGTGGTGGATCGAACCATGGCATTCATAAATGGTGCGGGGATCGAAGCCCGCCTTCTGGAACTGGCCATCCACATTGCTGGTGAAGACAAAGCTGCCATGCTCCATCGCCTCACCCCAAGCCTTCAGCAGCGCGAACCCTTCATGCGGCACCGTCTCGCGATAAAGCTTCAGCCGGTGCCCGTAAAAGCCCCAGGCCAAGGCCGGGTCGTCATGAAAAGTGCGCGGCGACGCCACGCTGGTGAATTCCATCCGCGTCCGTCCCAGGGCAGGATAAGCCTTCCAGAATCCCTCATTGCCACGAAAATCCGGCAAACCCGAGTCCACGCCCATGCCGGCGCCGGCAGCAATCACCAGTCCATCGGCTTGCGCAATGAGTTCGGCCGCACGCGCAACCAGCTGTGGTTTGATCGTCATTCGTATAGTTTGAGGTAACTTTGACAAAACCACAAATTGCTCTGATATAATCCGTGGCTCGAGTCGGGGCGTAGCGCAGCCTGGTAGCGTACCTGCATGGGGTGCAGGGGGTCGGAAGTTCGAATCTTCTCGCCCCGACCATACAAATCAAAGGGTTACAGTTTTTGGACTGTAGCCCTTTTTTGTTTTTCGCTCAAGCAAGACCACGTCGCGTTGGACATTCGGCAGCCAAATGATTATGCCAAGAGGGAAGGGAGCAATTGGCCAGGCTGCTTGAGCTGGTCTTCAACGACTCGGACTGCGCCCTGAATATTTGCCAGGGAGCGTTTTAAATCTAAGCGCCGTACTTGACGATACGTACTCCCATTTCGCGTAGCTGCAGCAAAACCGCCTGCGCCAGTTCCTCGTCATTGATCGGCAAGTCAAACTCGCGGCCTTCTTCGTTCACGTAGCACAGCATCTCGGAACAGGGTGTCACCTCGATGTAGTAGCTATCGAGCGTCTGGCCGCGACCAAAAAGAAATTCCGTTACTCGCTCTTTCAATTCGGTTTCATTCATCGCTTGTTTCCCACTTTAGGAACCGGGTCTTTGTAGAAGCCCGGATAGTACACTGTATTGTCCGCATCACCAGGCCCCCAGAATATCCTGGTCGGCACGGGGCGGGCATCGGGATTGACCTGGAGCTCTTTGAAATAGCGGCCGTTGATCATGTTCATGTCTGCCGGCGACGGCCACTTTTGCGTGCCGATCTCGTTCGGATGCACATGGCCGATCAATCGTCCATTTTTTGGCACCGGGCTGCTCCATGCGTCGCCGCTATAAAGCGTCTTCACAAGTTTGCCGTTGATGCGCTCACTCACCAGTGCAAATTCAACTTTGCGGCCGCCCAGCGTGCCAAGTTCGTACACGTCACCAAAACGAATGGTCTTGTCCGTGACGATTACTCCATGTTCGCCAGGCAGGTGTCCGGTTGCCTTCAACTCCGCCATGGTGGTGTGGGTTCCAAGACCTTCGCTCTTGGGGAACTTGCCGCCGCTGGTCTTGCCGCCCGCCTGGTTAAGAAGTTCGGAGCTCGGCGGCGTTTTTGGTGAAGTAAATTTGCCTCCTGCCCAGGTGGCGCCTTTGGCGCCAAAGATTCCACCCAAAACGCTGCCGGCCAGCATCGACCATTTTTGACCGTCCGAGCCTTCGCCGAAGATTTTCCCGCCCAGCCAATCACCACCGAAACCGCCGGCAAGTCCGCCGACCAGGCCGCCAGCGGCCAGCAATGGCCCGCCCAATACCACCGCAGCCCCCGCGCCAACAACGAACAGCCCGATGTGCACCCAGGTCGGCACAAGGTCTTCTGCATGCATTTCGTCGGTCTGCACCGTCTCGCCGCCGATATTGACGTTCTTCGAACCCTCGGTGATTTCGGCGCTGCAGCTGGTTTTGTCGGACTCCCGCGCGGCGGGCATGCCGTTGATGAAAACCGTTCCGCTGCCGGTGGCAATGACTTCGTTATCGGTGTGTTTTTCGCATTTGGCGTAGTCAAGGTGGGCGCGGGCGGCTGGTCGCCGGTTGGTGAAAACATTGGCGGAGCCTGCGCGCATGATTTTGCCGACCACTTCTTTGGGCGCCCAGCTCATTGTGCTCATCATCTCGCCCACGCCAGCTCCTGCGGCGGCCATTCCGCCCACAACGGCAGCGGCAGCTAAACCGCCGGTGCCGACGATGGCGACTGCCGCCACGGCAATTGCAGCGCCTGCCAGTAAGCCGGTCAGCAGCCAGCTCATGGTGGGGCTGTGCCCAATGGGATCGTCCAAACGAGCGGCTTGTGCCATATCCAAGGTAAACTGTAAAAAGCTGACAACATTATCAAAAAAGTATCGATCGTGCCGCACGGTTCGGGTGCGCGGCTGAGCAGCGTTCAAGCCGTTTGTGGCGGCGACATGAGGGGAAAGTCGTGCTGGCGCCGTCTGAGTTCCGCATATCTTGCAGCAGCAAGGCGGTCATTCCCATGCCGATGCACAGCAGCAGCCCAACTATGACCCGGCGATATAGCTGGCGATAAGGGCACATCAGGGCAGCTTACGGCTAGATCATCGGGGTGCCGGCGGCATATGCGGCAGCACTGCCATCACCGGCATGGTGAGGACGCCGGTCAGGGTGATGGTGCCGACCAAGCCGCCGTGGACGTGCCGGTGCGTGGACCAGTGGCGGAAGCGCCTGGCGGCAGCGCGCCAGCCACGTTGCGGGGTGGCGGCGAAGAACTGACGTAACAATCGACAATCCCGCAGGCCAGGTTTCCGGCTTGCGGGATTGTTTGCGATGCTTAGCGGCCCATGGTGTTGATGTTGCCCTGGCTCTGCACCTGGCGGTCCACTTCGTCCTTATCCAGGACGACTGCATCGGCGCGTGCGGTGCTGCTCACCTTGCGCGGAATGCGGGAACCCGTCGTGGTATAAGTCTCTTCCTTGAAACCTGTCCCGGCGGTTTCCTTCGTGGGCATATCAGCGCAACCGGACATGAGAATTGCGCACACCGCAGCAAAAATTACTTTATTCATGCTGATTCCTGTCTTTGGATATTAAAACCCAGAGCGCTCCGCTCCAGGTGAGACCGTGAATCTAGCACGCGATTTGTCACATATTTGTATTATTTAATAATATTTGTGTTTGTGACAATCTGCGAACTTCTCGGCACAAACTGGGTGCTATATTCGCGAGGAGCATACTTCGTTGGGATGCGTAAAATTTTTTTCCTCGGATGTCGAATTCCGTAGCGCTGCCTCGTCGTAGGTTTACAAACCACCCTGTAAATCCCTTTTTCGAGAGGCTAAAAATGAACAAGCAAATCTTCGTCAACCTGCCCGTCAAGAACCTGGAAAAGTCGAAGGCTTTCTTCGCTGCGCTGGGTTACACCTTCAATCCGCAATTCACCGACGAAAACGCTGCCAGCATGGTGATCCACGACGGCAGCATCTACGCGATGCTCTTGGTCGAGGACTTTTTCCGCACCTTCACGTCGAAGCCGATCGCCAATGCAAAAGAGGCAACCGAGGTGCTGGTCTGCCTGTCCTGCGAGAGCCGCGAAGAGGTCGATGAGTTGGTGCGCAAGGCAGTTGCGGCGGGCGGCAAGACTCCGCGGGCACCAAAAGACTACGGCTTCATGTACGCCCATGGCTTTGAAGACTTGGACGGCCATATCTGGGAACTGGTCTACATGGCCCAGCAACCTCAGCAATAAAATCTTCAGCCCTTGTGACAATAGAATAGAATCCCGGCAAATTCCGACACTAAACTCATTAGTAGAAAAATTTGCCGGAGGCTATCGTGTTGTCCTCATGGGTACGCTGGTTATTGTTCGGAACAGTGGGGCTGGGGGTGTCGCTGTACGCGATGGATACAGTGCGCTTGGCTTCCATGGTGCCAGTACCGCCGCCTGCCCAGGCCAAGGAAACGCAGAAAGACGAAAGGAAACCGGCCAACGCAATTGCCAAGGCGTCCCAGATGGATAAGGTGGCAGACGCTTTGGCCGGCAACTGATTCCAAAAATGTCAAACTTTCAGTTTCGGCATAAGCAAAATTTCATCAAGTGCTAACAAAAATGTTGCCTTAAGGTAAGTTATCATACGACCGCGCGCGGCATCCTGCCCGCAACGTTCGAAAGTAACTATGACCAGGCAAACCAAAGGTATCTCCCTTCACCGCAGGACTTTTTGCACCGGTTCGCTTAGCCTGGCGGCGCTCGGTCCACTCGCGCTCAGCGCTTGCAACGCCGGCGGGTCCTCGCCGCACAATTCGCAAGGCGCGGAAGCCGCGCTGCCTGCTCAGTCGTCACCGGCTGCCCAGCCGGCTCCGCCAGCGCAATCGACCCAGCCCACGCAGCCGGCCGAGACGGCCCCACCGGTGCAGCCTGCGCCAGGCCGGACTTTCGTTCACCCCGGCTTGCTGCATACCGAGGAGGACTTTGCCCGCATGCGCGCCAAAGTGGCGGCGGGGGCCCAACCCTGGCTCGATGGCTGGACTGCACTGCTGAACACCGGTCGCTCCCACTTGAACAACACTCCGCGTCCGCTGCAAACCGTGATTCGCGGCGGCACCGACAGCAATTTCGCCCAAATGTATGTGGACATCGCCCGCGCCTACCAGCTGGCGGTGCGCTGGAAAGTGTCCGGCGACGTTGCCTACGCCAATAAGGCTGTCGAATTCCTGAATGCCTGGTCGTCCACGCTGACCACCCTTACCGGCAATGCCGACCGCTTCCTGGCTGCTGGCATTTACGGCTTCCAGTTCGCCAATGCCGCTGAAATCATGCGGACTTACCCAGGCTGGGCCGCAGCAGACCTGAAGCGCTTCCAGGACATGATGTTGAATGTGTTTTATCCGCTCAGCCACCAATTCCTCACCGGGCACAATGGCTCGGAAATCACCAACTACTGGGCCAACTGGGACCAGTGCAACCTGGCGGCCATCCTGGCCATCGGCGTATTGTGCGACCGCGAAGACCTGTACAACGAAGCAGTCGCGTATTACCGGACTGGCCGCGGCAATGGCGCGTCGAGCCAGGCGGTCCCCTTTATCCATCCGGGCTACCTTGGCCAATGGCAGGAAAGTTCGCGCGACCAGGGCCACTGCACATTGGGCATCGGACTGGCCGGGGTGTTCTGCGAAATGGCCTGGAACCAGGGCGACGATTTCTACGGCTACGACAATAACCGCTTCCTGGCAGGGGCCGAATACGTGGCCAAGTCCAACTTGTCCGATCCAAACGGCACTCAGTACTACACCTCGATGCCGTTCGATACTTACATCAATCGCCAGGGCACCGGCACGGGCATTTCGCCGGCTGGACTGCCAAGCATCCGCCCGGTTTGGGAAATGATCTACAACCATTACGTGAACCGCCGTGGGTTGGCAGCACCGTTCACCGCGCAGATGGCTGCCAGGGTGCGCGCCGAGGGCGACGGCAACAACGGCGACCAGCTTGGTGTCGGCACCCTTACTTTCACGCGTGATGCGAAGGCCGCGGGCGGAGCGCCAAGCGGCCTGACGGCGCGCCTGGTTGGCGGCAAGGTCGAGCTGTCCTGGTGGGGGGCTGCTGGCGCCACCAGTTATAGCGTGTTGCGCGCAACGGCTCCCGGCGGGCCTTACGCCACGGTCTCCAGCGGCATTTCCGGCCTGCTTACCTATACCGACAGCGGCATGGCGCCCAACACCTATTACTATACGGTCACTGCGCAATCGCCAGCCGGCACGAGCGCAGCGTCGAACGAAGCGAAGGTGAGTACCGCCGTAGTGCCGCATGTGCTGTTGGCGTTTAACGAGGCGCAAGGCACCTCCGCGCAGGACACCAGCGGCAATGGACGTCATGCCACGTTGCTGAACGGCGCGCAATGGAGTGCAGGGAAGAAGGCCAATGCCGTGGCACTCGATGGCGTCGACGACTACGTCAGCCTGCCGGCTGGACTCATGGATGGCCTGGCCGATTTCTCCATCGCGGCCTGGGTCTACTGGGATGGCGGGCGCAACTGGACGCGCATTTTCGATTTCGGCTCCGGCACGACGCAATACATGTTCCTGACGCCGCAAGCCGGTGGCGGCGGCCTGCGATTCACCATCAACCTGACCAACGGCTGGGGCGACCAGTCGCTGTCGTCGGCAACGCTGCCGGCCGGACAATGGGTGCACGTTGCGGTGACTTTGTCAGGTACTACCGGCACCTTGTACGTCAATGGCAGCGCGGTCGCCACGAATAACCAGATGACCCATGCGCCGTTCCGCATGCGGTCGGGAACGCAGAACTGGCTGGGCCGCTCGCAGTATTCCGCTGATCCTTATTTCAACGGCAAGATTGACGATTTCCGGATCTATAATGGCGCTCTCAGCGCAGCGGAGGTCGCAGCGCTGGCCAGCTAGGAGCGTATGCAATGCGTATCGCAGTGATGTCGGACATCCATGGGAACTTGTGGGCGCTCGATGCCGTATTGGCCGACATCGCGCGGCGCAATGTCGAGCAGACGGTCAACCTGGGCGATATTCTGTCCGGTCCCTTGCTGCCGGCTGAAACTGCAGAGCGCCTGATGGCGCTGCAGTTGCCGACCATTCGCGGCAACCACGAACGCCAGGTGCTTGAGCACGACCCGGCATGCATGGGGGCATCCGACCGCTGGGCCCACGATCACATCGGTCCCTCGCACCGTGCGTGGATCGCATCGCTGCCGGCCTCCATGCGCTTGCATGACGATGTGCTGATGGTGCATGGCACGCCCGCTTCGGACCTGGTGTACTGGATGGAGACGGTCGATCCAGCCGGTCAGCGCGCGGCAAGCTACAGCGAAGTGCTGGGCCGGGGTGGCGATGCGCAGGCATCGCTGATCCTGTGCGGCCATACCCACGTGCCGCGCTCCGTACTGCTAGACGACGGGCGCCTGGTGGTCAATCCGGGCAGCGTCGGCTTGCAGGCTTACGACGATGACCTGCCTTATCCGCATAAGGCCGAAAACGGCACGCCGCATGCGCGTTATGCCATTGTCGAGCGTATTGGCGGCGCGTGGTCGGTCGAACAGTACGCCGTTGCTTACGATTGGCATGCCGCGGCGGACGTCGCCGCGCGCCACGGGCGGCCCGATTGGGCCTTTGCCCTGCGCACGGGGCGCATGCCTGCTTAGCCTGGGCGGTGGCTGACTTCAACCAGGATGCCGCCGGGAGCCTGGCACCAGAAGGAGAGGCAACCGTAACTCTCCGCCGGGGCCGGCGGCAAGGGCAGTCCAGCGTCGGCCAGGCGCCGGTAGGCGGCGTGCACTGCCTCGTCGGATGACTGCAGAAAGCCGATGTGAAACCCGGCCGGATAGACGGCACTCCCGGCCTGCTGCAGGATGAGGGCGAAGCCGCCTTCGCCGCGCAGGATCGCCATGCCTGCGGCCGGCGCTGGCATACGTTCAAAGCCAAAACCGCGCTGGAAATAGCCGGCTGCCGCTTCCAGGTCCGTGACGGGCAAATCAATATGGTTCAGCTTCATTGTTGATCTCCGGTATTAGTGGCATATTTCTATCCTAAGCCGTAAATGCCCTGGAGAGCAAAATGCCGAAACGCGTCCTGTACGCTGCCCTTGCATTGCCTTTGTACTGCGCGGCGGCGGAAGCCGATAGCTGGATAACCACTGATCGTCCCGATTTCGTGGATGCGCCGGAGGTGGTGGGCAAGGGGCGCATACAGCTTGAGACCGGCCTGCTGCAGTCGAAGGAGGCGCGCAGCACTCCGTTGCTGCTGCGCGTGGGCGTGGCGGACGACCTGGAGCTGCGCCTGGGGTCGGACGGCCGGCTGACCGACCGCAGCGACCCAGCCCGCGCGCGCGGCTGGGGCGACGCGGCTGCAAGCTTCAAGTGGCAGGTGCGCGAGGGAGCGGGCGGCGCGCCTTCGGTTGGCCTGATCATGCAAGCGGACTTCGCGACCGGTTCGCGCGAATTCAAAGGCAATGGCACGAGGCCGTCCTTCCGCGTGCCAATCGAATGGGAGCTGCCGCACGACCTGGAGCTGGGCGTCATGCCCGGTTACTACCTCGATCGTGATGAATTCGGACGCCATGTCTCCACCGGACAGTTCGGCATAACGCTTGCAAAAAACCTGGGCGAACGCGCCTACACTTTCGTTGAAGTGGCCACGCCACGCATTTCCCGCGCTCGCGACGGAGGGACCACCGCCAGCTTCGACTTCGGCGGCGGCTATTCGTTGACGCGCGACCTGCATGTCGATGCCGGCGTCATGCTCGGCCTGAACCGACGCACGCCGGACCTGGCATTCACCATCGGCCTGTCGGTGCGCTTGTGAAGAAGGGCATGCCGGGGCAGGTGGTGCTGGTGCTGCAGGGCGGCGGGGCGCTCGGCGCATACCAGCTTGGCGTCTACCAGGCCATGCACGAAGCGGGCGTGGAGCCGGACTGGGTGATCGGCACTTCGATCGGAGCCCTGAACGGCGCTATCATCGCGGGAAATCCACCCGAACAGCGCGTGCCGCGCCTGCGCGCTTTCTGGGAGGCGATGGAGCGCCACGATCTATTCGGCAGCCTGCCGCCGGCGTTTGCCAACGCGCTCACGCTGGCGCATGGCATTCCCGCCTTCTTTGATCCCAATCCGCTCGCGTGGTGGAATCCGGCCGCCCCGCTAGGCGTGGAGAACGCATCGTTTTACCGCACCAATGCGCTGCGCAATACACTCGAGGGACTGGTCGACATAGCCTACCTGAACGAGCGTCACACGCGGCTGACTGTAGGAGCGGTGAACGCCCGCAATGGTGTCATGCGCTACTTCGATTCGCGCAAGGAGGCGCTGGAGTTGTCGCACGTGATCGCATCCGGCGCCATTCCGCCCGCCTTTCCGGCGGTGCGCATCGGCAGCGAGCCGTATTGGGATGGCGGCATCTATTCCAACACGCCGATCGAGGCGGTGCTCGATGACGAGCCACGCCGCGACTCGGTGATCTTCTCGGTGCAGGTGTGGAATCCGGACGGCAGCGAGCCGCAAAGCGTGCTGGACGTGCTGGAGAAGCACAAGGAAATTCAGTACGCCAGCCGCGCCAGCCATATCGAGCAGCAGCGCAAGCTGCACCGCCTGCGGCGCGTGATCCGCGAACTGGCGATGAAACTGCCAGAGGACGTGCGCGCGACGCCGGAAGCGCGCGAGCTGGCGCTGTGGGGCTGCGGTACCTCGATGCACGTCGTGCTGCTCAAGGCGCCGCATCTGCACTGCGAGGATCACACCAAGGACATCGACTTCTCGAGCGCTGGCATCAACCAGCGCTGGCAGGCCGGCTACGCGGATGCGCAGCGGGCTTTCAAGGCCAGGCCGTGGGCCGCCGGGGCGGACATCTTTGAGGGGATTGCCATCCATGAACGGTTTTAACTATCGATTTCATAGTATTAATCAAATTTATTAATTGCTCGTGTCTCTTTAGAATGATTCCACGATCACATAAGGAGCCCCTAAATGAGCCAACCGCCTATCACCACCGCATCCGGTATTCCAGTCGCCGATAACCAGAACTCCCTGACTGCCGGCCCGCGTGGCCCCGTCCTGCTGCAGGACTTCCACCTGATTGAAAAGCTCCAGCATTTCAACCGCGAGCGCATCCCCGAGCGCGTGGTGCACGCCAAAGGCTCTGGCGCCTACGGCACCTTCACCGTCACCCACGACATCAGCAAATACACCAAGGCCAAGCTGTTCTCGGCCATCGGCAAGCAGACTGAAACCTTCGTGCGCTTCTCCACCGTTGGCGGCGAGCGTGGCAGTGCCGATACCGAGCGCGATCCGCGCGGCTTCGCGGTGCGTTTCTACAGCGAGGAAGGCAATTGGGACCTGGTCGGCAACAACACCCCGATGTTCTTCATCAAGGACGGCATCAAATTCCCCGACTTCATCCATACCCAGAAGCGCGACCCGCACACCAACCTGAAATCGCCGACCATGATGTTCGACTTCTGGAGCAAAACGCCGGAATCGCTGCACCAGGTCACCATGCTGTTCAGCGATCGCGGCACGCCTGATGGCTACCGCCACATGGACGGTTTCGGCAGCCATACTTTCAGCCTGGTCAACGCAGCCGGCGAGCGCGTTTATGTGAAGTGGCACCTCAAGACCAGGCAGGGCATCAAGAACCTGAGCGCGGCCGAAGCGACGCGCCTGGCTGGCACCGATCCGGACCACGCACAGCGCGACCTGTACAACGCCATCGCTTCGGGGGACTTCCCGCAATGGGACGTGAAGGTGCAAGTGGCAAGCGACCAGCAGCTGGCGGCGTGGGAACAGCGTACCGGCTGGAACCCGTTCGACCTGACCAAGGTGTGGCCGCATGCGGACTTCCCGCTGATTCCCGTCGGCGTGCTGGAACTGAACCGCAATCCGGTCAATTACCACGCGGAAGTGGAGCAGGCGGCACTGTCGCCGGCCAACGTGGTGCCGGGCATGGGTTATTCGCCGGACAAGATGCTGCAAGCGCGCCTGTTCGCTTACCATGACGCGCAGTTGTACCGCGTGGGTACCAATCACCAGCACCTGCCGGTGAATGCGCCGCGCTGCCCATTTCATAACCAGCAGCGCGATGGCGCCATGGCGGCCGGCTTTGGCGGCGCGGAGCAGAACTATGCGCCGGTAGAAGCAGCGGGCACCAATCCGCAAGGCATGGGACATGGCGAGCCGGTGCTGGCACTGAGCGGCGGAGCAGGGCGCTACGATGGTCGCGGCAAGGAGGACGATTACACACAGGCGGGTAACCTGTTCCGTTTGTTGCCTGACCAAGAGAAGCAGAACCTGTTTGACAATATTGCGGGGCCGTTGAGTCAGGTGAGCGATGAGATTATCCAGCGGCAGCTTGGCCATTTTGACAGGGCTGATGCGGCGTATGGCGCTGGGGTAAGGGCTGCGTTGAAGGCGCGTGGGCGTAACGTCGACTAAAACCGGTAAATCCGGGTCAGACCATTGGGTCTGACCCAGGCTTACCGGTTTTGATGTGTACAATAACGTTTCCGATCAACCCAAGCCTCTGAACGGGACCGTAATGACCATCAAAATCAGCCAGAATTTCGACTCTGGCGCCATCGAAGTAGTCCGCGCCGACAACGCCGCGAACATCGAACTGAAACTCCGCAAGGACAACGCCGCGGACATCCACCAATGGTTCCACTTCCGCCTTCAGGGCGCGCGTGGCGAAGCGGTGACGATGAAGTTCCTGAACGCCGGCGACGCCACCTACGCCAAAGGCTTCGAAGACTACAACGCTGCCGCCAGCTACGATGGCGAGAACTGGTTCCGCGTCCCGACTTCCTTTGATGGCCAGGTCATGACCATCAAGCACACCCCGCACAACGACAGCGTCTACTACGCATACTTCGAGCCATATTCGTGGGAACGCCACCTGCGCCTGCTGGGTGAAGTGGCAGAGAACCCGATCGCGCGCGTGCTCGATATCGGCTCCACCATCGATGGCCGCGATATGAACCTGGTCGTCATCGGCGAGCCGGAAGCCGAAAAGAAAATCTGGTTCATCGCCCGTCAGCACCCAGGTGAATCGATGGCCGAATGGTTCACCGAGGGCCTGATCGACTCCCTGCTGGACGACGCCAACCCGGTCTCGCGCAAGCTGCTGCAACGCTGCTGCTTCTACATCGTGCCGAACATGAATCCGGACGGCTCGGTGCGCGGCAACCTGCGTACCAACGCAGCCGGCGCCAACCTCAACCGCGAATGGATGACGCCATCTCTGGAGCGCTCGCCTGAAGTGCTGTGCGTGAAAGAAAAGATCCACGAAACCGGCGTCGACATGTTCTTCGACATCCACGGCGACGAAGCACTGCCTTACAACTTCGTGGCCGGTAACGAAATGCTGGAGAATTTCACGCCGGAGCAGATGGCGCGCCAGAAGAACTTCATCAACCGCTACAAGGATGCTTCGCCGGACTTCCAGGATGCAGTGGGCTACGCACCTTCCAAGTACAAGGAAGACATGCTGACCCTGGCCTCCAAGTACATCGGCCACCATTTCAAGGTGCTGTCGCTGACGCTGGAAATGCCGTTCAAGGACAACGCCGACCTGCCGGTTCCGACCGTGGGCTGGAACGGCGCCCGCAGCGCGGCACTGGGCGCGGCCATCCTGCAGCCGATTCTCCTTTCGCTGGACGAGTAAGCCGATGGGCGTCGAGATCGAACGCAAGTTCCTGGTAACGGGCGATGGTTGGCGCACGCAAGGCGAGCCGGTGCTGCTGCGCCAGGGTTATTTGTCCTCGCATGCCGAACGCACCGTGCGCGTGCGCATCGAGGGAGAGCGGGCGGTCTTGACCATCAAGAGCAAGAACGTCGGTGCGGCGCGCGGCGAATGGGAGTATCCCGTTCCTGTCGCCGACGCCGCTGAACTGCTGGACCGGCTGTGCGAACGGCCGCTGATCGAGAAGTACCGCCGCCGCATTCCTTATGGCGGCTTCGTGTGGGAGGTGGACGAGTTCCTTGGCGAAAATGCCGGCCTCGTGGTCGCCGAGATCGAATTGCCTGTAGAGGACGCCAAGTTCGACAAGCCGGACTGGGCAGGCGAGGACGTCACACACGATTTGCGCTACCTCAATTCCAACCTGATTAAGCAGCCGTATTCCACTTGGAAGTGATCCGCGTCCGGCGTGTGCTGGATGCGTGGACGAAAACTACAACTGCCGCTTTGCTCGCGTGGAGGCAATCCTTCCGACACTGGCTACCAAGGCCGACCAGGAGCCGTTGCGCGGCGATATCGCGCGTTGGATGCTCATGACGGCAGTAGGCTTCGTTGTCGGCTTTTCCGGCTTGATTCTTGCCGCAGCCAATATGTTGGCCCGTCCAGTAGCGACAGCGTCGCCTGCAGCGACGATGCAATGCCAGCCATGCGCACCGCAACAGGCTGCGCTGCCCCAGGAAAAAAGCCCGCGTTAATTGCGGGCTTTTGCTTTAGTGGAAGTGCTCGGTGCCGGTGGCGGCGTCTTCCGGCATTTCTGCGTGGACCAGTTCGCCTGACGGATCGGCGAAGAGGGGAGCGCCGCAGTCATCGCAGTATTCCGCGACGTATTTCTCACCCAGCTTCTTCACCTGCGATACGCCAGCGGCATTCAGGTGCTCGACGATTTCCTCGACCGGGGTGCGCGGCTTGAGCAATTCGGCCATGCTGCCGGACAGGCCTTCGGCCGGCGTGCCTTCCTCGTCTTCCTGGCCGTACAGCGGCCATACCACGCCGTACATCACATCGCTGTCGGAACGGCGGGTGAAGGCGACGCGGTATTCGTCGACCTGGCCATCCGGCGCCGACTCATCGCCGAAGCCGGCGATCACGGCGCGTAGGTCGGATGGCTCGCAAGCCAGCGAATGGGTCAGGTAATGCACGGCTGCGCGGATCGAGACCGGACGAATCAGCTTGTCGGCTTCGCGGCAGCCGGTGTAATACGCTTCCGGCAACAGCAACTCGACGCCGCAGCCCGGCAGCAGGCGCGCCACGGTCGGCGTGGCTTGCGTGGTCCATGCGGCCAGCGCATCGCGGCGCGCTTCGGCCTGGGCGGCATGGTGCGCAGGCATCTGCCAGCGGAACATCGGGCCGTTATGCGGGGCCACCACGGCCACCATCAGGTAACGGGTATCGGCCAGGAACGGCGCGGTTTCGGCTTGCTTGGCATCGGACTTGACGGCCTGGCCCTTCAGTGCCGCCTGCGCCAGTTTATGCACCTTCGAATACGCTTCGGCATGGGTGCGCGGCAGCTGGTCGATCGAATACAGGCTGGACGACATCGCCATATGGGTGCCATCGGCCAGCAGGTGGGCGGAGAAGTGCGCCGACAGGGTGTTCAGGATGTCGGCCGGGATCTGGCCCGAAGCGATCGAGAAGCGGGTCCAGGCCAGCACCGGAGCGGCGACCAGCAGGATGTCGTATTCGCGCGATTCGCCGTCGACTTCCACCACGATGGTGTCGGATTCGCTGACCGCTTCCACGCTGTCCATCAGGATGTCGTAGGCAGGCAGGTCCACGCTGAACAGCGAGTTCAGTGCCGAGTCGACAGTATCCTGGTGTCCCGTGCGCAGCAGTTTGTGCAGTTGGGCATCCAGCACCCGTTCCCAGTTACGCTCTTCAATGCGGCTGGCGGCCTGGCCCAGGGCTTGGGCGAGGGAGATTAGGCGCTGGCTGTCGGCAGATAATTTATGGGTTGAATCTTTGGATGGGCGACGCATAGCGCTTTTCTTAGTGAAAAAGGAAACCTTGGTACCCTTATTGTAGTGGATTCAGCAAGACTTCGCGGTAAATGAGCGCAGCAATAATAAATGGGGACGTACCCCATTTATTTGGCAATAAAAAAACGCCACACGGGGTGGCGTTTTGTTGCTTAATAAATGGGGTACGTCCCCATTTGTTTAGGCAGCCAGCAGCTGGCGCAGCACGAATGGCAGGATGCCGCCGTGCTTGTAGTAGTCAACCTCGATTGGGGTGTCGATACGCAGCAGCACTTGCACTTCCTTGGACGAGCCGTCGGCGCGGTGGATCACCAGGGTGGCTTGCTGTTGAGGCTTGATGTCGCCTTCCAGGCCCTTCAGGTCGTAGGTCTCGCCCTTGCCGGTGATGCCCAGCGATTCAACGGAGTCGTTGCCGATGAATTGCAGCGGCAGCACGCCCATGCCCACCAGGTTGGAGCGGTGGATACGCTCGAAGGAGCGGCAGATCACAGCCTTCACGCCCAGCAGCTGGGTGCCCTTGGCTGCCCAGTCACGGGATGAGCCGGTACCGTATTCTTCGCCGCCGAAGATCATGGTCGGGGTGCCTTCTTCCACGTAGCGCATTGCTGCGTCGTAGATCGACAGTTGTTCGCCCGATGGCTGGTGCAGGGTGATGCCGCCTTCAACCGCGGAACCGTCGGCCTTCGGAGGAATCATCTTGTTCTTGATACGCACGTTGGCGAAGGTGCCGCGCATCATGATCTCGTGGTTGCCGCGGCGCGAGCCGTAGGAGTTGAAGTCGGCCTTCATCACGCCGTTTTCCTTCAGCCATTTGCCTGCCGGGCCGTCTTCCTTGATCGAGCCTGCCGGCGAGATGTGGTCGGTGGTGATGGAGTCACCGAACACGCCCAGTGCGCGCGCGCCCTTGATGCCGGCTTCCGCTGCCTTCGGCTTCATCTCGAAGCCGTCGAAGAATGGCGGCTCGGCGATGTAGGTCGAATCAGGCCAGTTGTACACTTGGCCTTCGGTCGAGGACACGGCTTCCCACAGCTTGCCTGGGTTGCCCTTGACGTCGGCATAGTTGGACTTGAAGACCTTGGAGTTCATCGCGAACTTCATCAGGGCGGCGATCTCTTTCGAGGTCGGCCAGATGTCGCCCAGGTACACGTCCTTGCCGTCTTTGCCCTGGCCGACCGGTTCGGTCATCAGGTCGCGGGTCACGTTGCCGGCGATCGCGTATGCGACGACCAGCGGTGGAGATGCCAGGAAGTTGGAGCGGATGTTCGGGTGGATACGCGCTTCAAAGTTACGGTTACCGGACAGCACAGCAGCAGCAACGATGTCGTTGCCGGTGATGGTGGCGTTCAGTTCCGGGGTCAGGTCGCCGGCGTTGCCGATGCAGGTGGTGCAGCCGTAAGCGGTCACTCCGAAGCCCAGTTTTTCCAGGTATGGCAGCAGGCCGGCAGCGGTCAGGTATTCGGTCACGACGCGCGAGCCAGGCGCCAGGGACGACTTGATGTGCGGAGCAACGGTCAGGCCGGCTTCCACCGCTTTCTTGGCCAGCAGGCCAGCTGCCAGCAGCACGCTCGGGTTCGAGGTGTTGGTGCAGGAGGTGATGGCGGCGATCAGCACGTCGCCGTTCTTCACGTTCACGCCGTTGCTGGTGGTGTAGGTCTTGGTCAGCTCGTCGGCCTTCTTGTTGAAGCCGTTCTCGGTGGTTGGCTTGGAGAACAGTTCGGTGAAGGTGGCCTTGACGTTGCCGATTTCGATGCGGTCTTGCGGACGCTTTGGACCGGCCAGCGACGGTGCAACGGTGGACAGGTCCAGGTGCAGTTCGCGGGTGTAGTCGATGTCGCCTTTCTTCGGCACGCCGTACATGCCTTGTGCCTTGAAGTAGGACTGGAATGCAGCGATTTCGTCCTTGGTGCGGCCGGTGCCTTCGAAGTATTCGATGGTGGCGTCGTCAACCGGGAAGAAGCCCATGGTCGCGCCGTATTCAGGCGCCATGTTGGCGATGGTTGCGCGGTCGGTCACGGACAGGGACTCGGTGCCTTCGCCGAAGAACTCGACGAACTTGCCCACGACTTTCTCTTTACGCAGCATTTCGGTGATGGTCAGCACCAGGTCGGTCGCGGTGCAGCCTTCGCGCAGCACGCCAGTCAGGTTGACGCCGATCACGTCCGGGGTCAGGAAGTACACTGGCTGGCCAAGCATGCCGGCTTCCGCCTCGATGCCGCCCACGCCCCAGCCTACAACGCCGATACCGTTGATCATGGTGGTGTGGGAGTCGGTGCCCACCAGCGAGTCAGGGTAGTACACGCCGGATGCATTGTGTACGCCGCGTGCCAGGTATTCCAGGTTCACCTGGTGCACAATACCGAAGCCTGGTGGCACCACGCCGAAAGTGTCGAAGGCTTGCATGCCCCACTTCATGAACTGGTAGCGCTCGTTGTTGCGCGAGAATTCCAGCTTCATGTTCAGGTCCAGGGCCTTTGGCTCGCGGAAGTGGTCGATGGTGACGGAGTGGTCAACCACCAGGTCCACCGGGACCAGAGGTTCGATCTTCTTCGGGTTGACGCCCATCTTGGAGGCGACGTTACGCATTGCAGCCAGGTCGGCCAGCAGCGGAACGCCGGTGAAGTCCTGCAGCACAACGCGGGCTACGACGAATGGGATTTCGTCGGTGCGGGCAGCGGTAGCGCCCCAGTTAGCCAACTGCTTGACGTGCTCTTCGGTCACTTTCTTACCGTCGCAGTTACGCAGAACGGATTCCAGTACGACGCGAATCGATACCGGCAGGCGGGAAATCTTGGCGCCCAGTTCCTTTTCCAGGGCTGGCAGGGAGTAGAACTTACCCTTCTTTGCCCCGATCGGGAAATCCTTAAGCGTATTCAGTGTGTTGCGGGACATGTCCTCTCCTTATTGATTAAAGTCCGAGCGCTTGATCAGATGTCTTGCATTCGTTCGCCAGTTGGCGGTTCACCTTGGAATCCAGCAGCATGCCCTTGGCAGGAATGCCGATCCAGATCAGGCCTGCAATCTTGTTCTCGAAGCGTTGCGCACCGGTGGAGGTGGCTTCGCGAGTCAGGCGGTGCAGGCGGTTCTTCCAGCGCATGACGATGCTGTTGCCGTCGTCGGCGCTGCTGTAAATGGTGATCTTGTTGCCCAGTTCGCAGGCGTAGTTAGTGGCCGTGCGCCCGCTCACGCTCGATTCAGGCTCGTTTTGGGCGGCGGCAGGTTTGGCGGCAGCTTTCTTGGGGGCGGCGTGTGCGGATGGGGCGGCGATGGCAAGTGCCATGGCGCAGGCGGTGATCAGTTTCATAAACGACATTATTGGGCTCCTTTTGATTCGGCCGCCCCGACTAGGGCGGCAACGGAGTCCGGCAGCGGCAGGCCTGCGAGCTTGGCTCGCTGCAGAACCGTCCAATAATAGCGATAGCTCGCGCGGTCATGCAAGCGACCATGCTGGTTAATCGGGCCCCACTGTACCTTCTCTGCCTCATGCAGGATGGTTGCAGCCTCATTGACTTCGGATGCACGCGGGGTGAATGCTTTTATGACAGGTTTTATCTGGCTTGGGTGGATGCTCCACATGCGGGTGAATCCGAATTCCGCGGCAGCGCGCTGGGCATCGGTGGCCACTACGGCCGAATCCTTGATTTCAGTGGTCACGTTATGCGACGGCACCTTGCCGTGCGCGTGGCAGGCGGCGGCGATTTCCAGCTTGGCGCGCACCACCAGCGGATGGGTGAACTGGCCGGGCGTGCGCATGGCGCTGCCAGGCACGGCGCCATAGTGGGCCGAGACAAAGTCCATGATGCCGAAGGACAGGCACTCAACCTGGGGCAGGGCGGCGATATCGTGCACATCGCGCAGGGCGCCGTGGGTCTCGATCAGCACGTGCACCGGTATCGGCGTCGTGCGGTCGGACTTGGCGGCATGCTTGTTGACCAGGTCGATGGCGCGCTCGACTTCCTGCACGCTCTCCGGCTTTGGCACCACGATGTAGGCCAGCTTGTGGCCTGCTTCGGTGCAGATGATCTCGACGTCGCGCTCGAAGAACGGGCTGTTGACGTCATGCACGCGGGCGCCGATGCGGTTGAACTCAT
Source organism: Pseudoduganella sp. S-14 (assembly GCF_049913285.1). GTDB lineage: Bacteria > Pseudomonadota > Gammaproteobacteria > Burkholderiales > Burkholderiaceae_D > Rugamonas. The sequence continues at coordinate 4,775,528 of NZ_CP183991.1, read as the reverse complement.
TGGCCTCGTCCAGCAGCAGCAGGGCGACCAGCTTGGCGTGCGATTCTTCGTTGCCGGCGGCGGCGCCGTCCTCGCAATCGAAGGTGATGTCGAACAGGGGACCAAGCTCTTGTTGCAGGGCCATGGATTTGCGCATCAGCTTTTCACTGCCGGCGTAGTGGTCGCAGGCAGGGAGCAGCAGCGGCTGGCGTGTGCCCTGGAATAAAACCTCGGATGGATGCATTGGTACGTTAGATGAAACAGCAGCCGCGCTGCCCTCGGCAGCGCGGCGGGTACGGCGGATCGGTGGATTAACCGGTTCCACTGTCAAAGACGATTATGGCAGCAGGTGCTTCACGCCTTCACGCTCTTCGGTCAGTTCCTTCAGCGTGATGTTGATGCGTTCTTGCGAGAATGCATCGATGTCCAGGCCCTGGACAATCTTGTATTCGCCGTTTTCGCAGGTGACTGGGAAACCGAACATGGTGCCTTCAGGGATGCCGTAGGAGCCGTCGGAAGGGATGCCCATGGTGGTCCACTTGCCGTTGGTGCCCAGCACCCAGTCATGCACGTGGTCGATCGCAGCGTTGGCGGCGGAAGCTGCGGAAGACAGGCCGCGTGCTTCGATGATCGCTGCGCCGCGCTTGCCCACGGTTGGCAGGAACACGTTGGCGTTCCATTCCTGGTCGTTGATCATGTCCTTGACCGATGCGCCGTCGACGGTCGCGAAGCGGTAGTCGGCGTACATGGTCGGGGAGTGGTTGCCCCAAACGCACAGCTTTTCGATGTCCTTGACAGCCTTGCCGGTCTTGGCAGCTACTTGCGACAGGGCGCGGTTGTGGTCCAGGCGCAGCATGGCGGTGAAGTTCTTCGCTGGCAGCGATGGAGCGGACTTCATGGCGATGTAGGCGTTGGTGTTGGCCGGGTTGCCGACCACCAGTACTTTGACATTGCGGGAAGCGACGGCGTCCAGCGCCTTGCCTTGCACGGTGAAGATCTGTGCGTTGGCTTCCAGCAGGTCTTTACGCTCCATGCCTGGACCGCGAGGACGGGCGCCAACCAGCAGGGCCACGTCGGCATCCTTGAAGGCGGTCATCGGGTCGGAGTGGGCGGTCATGCCGGCCAGCAGAGGGAACGCGCAGTCGTCGATTTCCATCATCACGCCTTTCAGCGCTTTCTGGGCCTTCTCGTCAGGGATTTCCAGCAGTTGCAGGATGACTGGCTGGTCTTTGCCCAGCATGTCGCCGTTGGCGATACGGAACAGCAGGGAATAGCCGATCTGGCCGGCGGCGCCGGTAACGGCAACACGCATTGGGGTTTTAGCCATGGTGAATCTCCAAAGTGGACGTGAAAACGGTGTAAGCTCGTAATGATACGACAATTCGGGCGAGTGTAGGCTCCTGTCGACTGGCTGTCAATCCTATCTTATGTCTTATATAAGACATATAAGTTATAGGATTTTTCTGGACGCGAGGGGGCGGATGTGGTGGAATAGCGGGCTATGAATCCCGTCACGCCCAACCAGACCACTTCTGACGCCCCAGGCGCGGCCGGCGCTCCGTCCCCGACTTTTTCTCCCCTGTACCAGCAGATCAAGGGCCTGATCACCCAGAGCCTGCAGTCCGGCGAATGGAAGCCGGGCGAAATGATCCCCAGTGAAGTGGAATTGGCCAACCGCTTCAAGGTCAGCCAGGGTACCGTGCGCAAAGCGATCGACGAGCTGGCGGCGGAAAACCTGGTAGTGCGCCGCCAGGGCAAGGGGACCTTTGTCTCCACCCACCACGAGGCGCGCGCGCATTTCCGCTTCCTGCGCCTGGTGCCGGACGAAGGTGTGCCGCATTATCCCGAATCCCGGTTTATTGAAGTCAAGCGCCTGCGCGCCCCGGCCGAAGTGGCGCGCCTGCTCGACCTGAAGTCGGGCGACGCCGTGGTCTACATCAAGCGCGTGCAAAGTTTCGACAACGTGCCCACCATCGTGGAAGAACTGTGGCTGCCGGGTCTGATCTTCAAAGGCCTGACGGCGGAACGCCTGAATGAATACAAAGGGCCGATGTATGGCCTGTTCGAATCCGAATTCGGCACCCGCATGATCCGCGCAGAAGAAAAGATCCGCGCCGTCTGTGCGGAAGGGGGCGATGCGGAGTTGCTGAAAATTGCGGCAGGCACGCCATTGCTGTGCGCCGAGCGCGTTTCCTTCACCTACGGCGATAAACCGGTCGAACTGCGCCGCGGTTTGTACTTAACGGAGCGCCATCATTATCAAAATGACCTCAGTTAAGGTGCGCTGCAATAAAATTTTGGTGATATGTAACAATACATATTGGTTGTAAGGGCAAAAATAGGCGAAAATCGTAGCTTCGCCAAGTTTGGCAAAACACTTTGTAATAAAGCATAGGGAGGTTGTATATGACTGAAGCCGTGCGGGAAACCCCAAAAAAAGAGCGGCCAGAATTCCGTAACATTCACGTTACGGATCTGATGAATTACCGACTGCCGATGGCTGGCATCGTCTCCATCCTGCACCGCATCAGCGGCGCCCTGATGTTCCTGCTGTTGCCGTTCGTGCTGTACCTGCTGCAGGAATCGCTGCGCTCCGAGTACACCTTCGCCAACTTCATGATCATTGCCTCCCACCCGATCGCGAAGCTGGTCATGCTGGCCCTGGTCTGGGGCTATACCCAGCACTTCTGCGCCGGCGTACGCCACCTGATCATGGATACCCACGTCGGCCTGGACAAGGATTCCGCGCGCAAGTCCGCCACCGCGGTGGTTGTGATCACTGTCATCGTGACCGCGCTGGTCGCACTGAAATTGTTTGGAGTGTTCTAAATGGCTAACAATAACATTGGCCCAAAACGCCTGGTTGTCGGCGCCCACTACGGCGTCAAGGATTGGCTGGTCCAGCGTGTGACCGCCGTGCTGATGGTGGTGTACACCGCCGTCCTGTTCTTCATGATTTTCACCTCGTCGACTCCGTCGTACGAAGGATGGGCGGCGCTGTTCGCCAAGCAGTGGTTCAAGCTGTTCAGCGCAGTGACCCTGCTGGCCCTGTTCTACCACGCCTGGGTTGGCGTGCGTGACATCTGGATGGACTACATCAAGCCGGTTGGCCTGCGTCTGTTCCTGCAAATCGCTACCATTGGCTGGCTGGTCGCCTGCGCCGCCTGGTCGCTGCAAATTCTGTGGAGTGTGTAAATCGTGGCAGCTATCAAATCTGCAATCCCTACCCGCCGCTTTGACGCGGTGATCGTTGGCGCCGGCGGTTCCGGCATGCGCGCCTCCCTGCAACTGGCGGAAGCCGGCCTGAACGTGGCTGTGCTGTCCAAGGTGTTCCCGACCCGCTCCCACACCGTGGCAGCGCAGGGCGGCATCGGCGCCTCGCTGGGCAATATGTCGGAAGACAACTGGTACTGGCATATGTTCGACACCGTCAAAGGTGGCGACTACCTCGGCGACCAGGATGCAATCGAATTCATGTGCCGCGAAGCACCGAAAGTCGTCTACGAGCTGGAACACTTCGGCATGCCTTTCGACCGCAACCCGGACGGCACCATTTACCAGCGTCCGTTCGGCGGCCATACCGCGAACCTGGGCGAGAAGCCAGTGCAGCGCGCTTGCGCCGCAGCTGACCGCACCGGCCACGCACTGCTGCACACCCTGTACCAGCGCAACGTGCGCGCCCGCACCCACTTCTTCGTTGAGTGGATGGCCCTGGACCTGGTACGCGATGCCGACGGCGACGTCGTTGGCGTGGTGGCCCTGGAAATGGAAACCGGCGAATGCATGATCCTGGAAGCCAAGACCACCATCTTCGCAACCGGCGGTGCAGGCCGTATCTTCGCAGCGTCGACCAACGCCTTCATCAACACCGGTGACGGCATGGGCATGGCGGCACGTGCGGGCCTGCCGCTGCAGGATATGGAGTTCTGGCAGTTCCACCCGACCGGCGTGTCCGGCGCGGGCGTGCTGATCACCGAAGGCGTGCGCGGCGAAGGCGGCATCCTGATCAACTCGAACGGCGAACGCTTCATGGAGCGCTACGCGCCGACCCTGAAAGACCTGGCGCCACGCGACTTCGTGTCCCGCTCGATGGACCAGGAAATCAAGGAAGGCCGCGGCTGCGGTCCGAACAAAGACCACGTCCTGCTGGACCTGCGCCACATCGGCTCCGAGACCATCCAGAAGCGACTGCCATCCATCCTGGAAATCGGCCACAAGTTTGCCAACGTCGACGCGACCAAGGAACCAATCCCTGTCGTGCCGACCATCCACTACCAGATGGGCGGTATCCCGACCAATATCCACGGCCAGGTGGTCGTGCCTAACGGCGACGGCAGCCAGAAAGTCGTGAACGGCCTGTACGCGATCGGCGAATGCGCCTGCGTCTCCGTGCACGGCGCAAACCGCCTGGGCACCAACTCCCTGCTGGACCTGGTGGTGTTCGGCCGCGCAGCCGGCAACCACGTTGTGGCACAGAACCTGAAGCAGAAGGAAAACAAGCCGCTGCCGAAGGATGCCTCCGACTTCGCAATGAACCGCCTGAACCACCTGGAAACCTCCACCGGTGGCGAGCGTGTGCAGGACGTCGCCAACGACATCCGCGCCACCATGCAGAAGTACTGCGGCGTGTTCCGTACCGACGAAATGCTGGCCAAGGGCGTAGAAGAAATCCTGAAGCTGGACGAGCGCCGCAAGCACGTTTCGTACAAGGACAAGTCCAAGGTGTTCAATACCGCCCGCGTGGAAGCGCTGGAACTGGACAACCTGATCGAAACCGCAAAAGCGACCATCGTGTCGGCCAACGCGCGCAAGGAATCGCGCGGTGCACACGCACAGGACGACCATCCGAAGCGCGACGACGAAAACTGGATGAAGCACACCCTGTGGTTCTCCGAAGGCAACCGCCTGGAATACAAGGCAGTCGTCACCAAGCCGCTGACGGTCGAAACCTTCAAGCCAAAAGCACGTACTTTCTAAGCAAGGGCCTCACAACATGGCACGCACTCTCAAATTCAAGATTTACCGTTACGATCCGGACAAGGACGCCAAGCCGTACATGCAAGACCTGACGGTCGAGCTGAAAGACACCGACAAGATGCTGCTGGACGCACTGCAGCGCATCAAGTCCGACGTTGACGACTCGCTGTCGCTGCGCCGCTCCTGCCGCGAAGGCGTGTGCGGTTCCGACGCGATGAACATCAACGGCAAGAACGGCCTGGCCTGCACCACCAACCTGAACGAGCTGAGCGAGCCTATCGTGCTGCGCCCGCTGCCAGGCCTGCCGGTGGTGCGCGACCTGATCGTCGACATGACCCAGTTCTTCAAGCAATACCACTCGATCAAGCCGTTCCTGATCAACGACTCGATCCCTCCGGAGAAAGAGCGCCTGCAGTCGCCTGCGGAACGCGAAGAACTGGACGGCCTGTACGAGTGCATCCTGTGCGCCTGCTGCTCGACTTCCTGCCCATCGTTCTGGTGGAACCCGGACAAGTTCGTCGGCCCAGCCGGCCTGCTGCAAGCCTACCGCTTCATCGCCGACTCGCGCGACGAAGCCACCGGCCAGCGCCTGGATAACCTGGAAGACCCATATCGTCTGTTCCGCTGCCACTCGATCATGAACTGCGTCGATGTGTGCCCGAAAGGCCTGAATCCGAACAAGGCAATCGGCAAGATCAAGGAACTGATGGTTCGCCGCGCGATTTAATTAAAAAATGGCGGAACTCGAAAAACGAGCGCACCAGGCCGATCCGACCAACCGTGCGCGCCTACGCTGGCGCGCACGACGGGGTCTGTTGGAAAACGACATTATCCTGACTCGTTTCCTTGATGCGCACGAGGCTGAATTGACCGACGAAGAAGTGGACGCGTTCACGCGGCTCCTCGATTTGTCGGACAATGCACTGATGGATCTGGTCTTGGCCCGTAAGGAGCCGGAAGGCGAAATAGACCTGCCGCATGTACATGCGTTACTGGCACGCCTGCGCCAAGCCTGAGTTAAAAGTTTTTTTATTTGCTGCATCTCTCCTAAAGGAAGAGTCCATGAACATCTCTGATACCAAAGCAACGCTATCGTTCTCCGACGGCAGCCCATCGGTAGAAATGCCGATCTACAAGGGCACCGTGGGCCCGGACGTCATCGACATCCGCAAGCTGTACGGCGCCACCGGCAAATTCACCTACGACCCAGGCTTCATGTCGACCGCGTCGTGCAATTCCTCGATCACCTACATCGACGGTGACAAGGGCGAGCTGCAGTACCGCGGCTACCCGATCGAGCAACTGGCCGTCAACGCCGACTTCATGGAATCGTGCTACCTGCTGCTGAACGGCGACCTGCCGAACGCAGTGCAGAAGAAGCAGTTCGTCGACACCGTGACCAAGCACACCATGGTGCACGAGCAGATGCAATTCTTCTTCCGCGGCTTCCGCCGCGATGCGCACCCGATGTCGGTACTGGTTGGTACCGTCGGCGCGCTGGCATCGTTCTACCACGACTCGCTGGACATCAACGATGCCAAGCAGCGTGAAATCTCGGCTATCCGCCTGATCGCCAAGCTGCCGACCCTGGTCGCCATGGCATACAAGTACTCGATCGGCCAGCCGTTCGTGTACCCACGCAACGACCTGTCGTACTCCGCCAACTTCATGCGCATGATGTTCGGCAATCCATGCGAAGAGTACAAGGTCAACGAAGTGCTGGTGCGCGCCCTGGACCGCATCCTGATCCTGCACGCAGATCACGAGCAGAACGCTTCGACCTCGACCGTCCGACTGGCCGGTTCGTCTGGCGCCAACCCGTTCGCCTGTATCGCTGCCGGTATCGCCTGCCTGTGGGGCCCTGCCCACGGCGGCGCTAACGAAGCTGCACTGAACATGCTGAAGGAAATCGGCACCGTCGACAATATCCCGGCGTTCATCGCCCAGGTAAAAGACAAGAACTCCGGCGTCAAGCTGATGGGCTTCGGTCACCGCGTGTACAAGAACTTCGACCCACGTGCGAAGCTGATGCGCGAAACCTGCCACGAAGTGCTGAACGAACTGGGCCTGCAGGACGACCCACTGTTCAAGCTGGCCATGGAACTGGAAAAGATTGCGCTGAACGACGAGTACTTCGTGTCGCGCAAGCTGTACCCGAACGTCGACTTCTACTCCGGCATCGTGCAGTCGGCCCTGGGCATCCCAGTGTCCCTGTTCACCGGTATCTTCGCCATGGCTCGTACCATCGGCTGGATCGCCCAGTGGAACGAGATGATCGCCGACCCAGAACAGAAGATCGGCCGCCCACGCCAGCTGTTCGTCGGCTCGGCAGTGCGCGACGTGCCTCCGCTGAAAGACCGCAAATAATCCTTGCAGATGCAAGAAAAAGCGAGCTTCGGCTCGCTTTTTTTATTCCCGCTGAAGACATAATGTTGTCAAGTCGAAAGATTTCAATAATACTATCGAAAATATTGCTTGTTTGGTTTTGCTCTGTGTTTAAGGAATCATTTTGTCTGCGAAAGTTCGTCCGGTGAGCCAGTGCGGGAAAATTGTCAGTACCCATCCGATCGGAGGGCTGGGCTTGCTTTATCCTGTGCTTGCGGTCGCGCTGATTTCCGCAGCTATTACACTGCCCTTCATCGTCGCCGACGTTCAAATGGCGGCGATGGATATGAGTCTGTTTGTATTCTTGAGAATAGCTGCTGGAATATCGTGTTTGCTCGGAATAGGCATTGTCATTCGCTGGTATAGGCTCAAAGGCTCAAGCTTGACGGTCTTCGAGAAGGGAATTGCCCATCGGATCAGGGGGAGGACCACTTTCTTCCGCTGGCGTGAAGTGCAGGATGTGACCGTTCGCGCTACAAGAATGCATCATTTCCTGATTCGACGTACATGGGTGAAGATAAGGCTGGCGCCGAAGACGACGTTGAAATTCACCGACAACTACAAGGAAGTTTTCGCGCTCGGCATCAATTTGTTGACGCTGACTGCGGCGGAGATGGTTCCGCTCGTGATTGCGAAGCTTGAGCGCGGTGAAACTGTGGATTTTGGTGCAATCGAGGTCAGCCGGGCCGGGCTTAACAGGCGTTTCGCCAAGCTTCCCTGGTCGGAAGTCGGTGATGCGGAACTCAGGTCGGGGCAAGTCATTATCAAGAGGAAGGGGCGTCGGATTCCTTGGGGACGGCCTCATTCCTTCCAGATCAAGAATCTCTTCGTGTTTCTGGCCGTGCTCGAACACTTCACTCAGATTGATGTTGGGGCGACTAAGGTGCCGCAACAAATGGTTGCAATGGCTTGAGAAGGAGGGCCTCGCCGTCCAGTTGCAAGGCAAATGTCGCCTCGTCGCCTGAGGCGATGTCGAAGTGCTCCGCGCTCGATTCGGCACGATCCAGTTTGCGCACGTCAGCTTCGCGGATGACGATGCGATGCTTGCCCGGCTCGACGGGAATGATTTCAAGGCTTGGCGAAGCCAGGTGCTTGAGCCGTGGCGGTGTGCGATGGCCATTGCCATCGATATTGATGCTGAATTTCGAGAGGTCGAATGGCGCATCTTCCGCGCACAGCACTCGGACAGTCGCACAGCGAGCGAGCTCACATTGTGCGGCGCGTTCTTCCATCAATTGGCTGGACTTGGATGTGAAACGATATGGTTCAATCGTCCCATGCTCGGAAGCAGGCTCGCCGGTGAAGATACCAAAAAGCTGGTATCCGGGTAGATCCAGGTCCGGGCAGACATTGATCAGTCGGTCGGCTATTTGTGCTCTCATTATTTAACGGGTTGAGGCCCCCATTCCTTTTCAATGAGCGCTCCCACATTCGTGTCTTCTTCAATCCTGTTGCCGTCCCGGCGTATGTGGGTCAGGGATTCGACGCTGTTGGCCGTATAGAAAAAGCTGCCAATGAATATCGGATCACGGGCAATCTGCCGTGTGACCTTTAACGGATCGTATTCGAAATCGTATTGCACCGTCACCCAGCGCGCTTTCTCCAGGCCGCGCTTACGTGCCGTAGCAATAGCGGCGTCAATAAAAGTGGCCGAATACGAGAGGGGCGCGATTAAATCACGCAAATCGACGGCTGCGAAATCGAAGTTGTAATGTTCCTGGTCGCTTAGCCTGTAATAGCCGACGCCACACAAATCTTGGACGACATCGAGTTCCGGTTCGCCCCGGCTGCCATCAAGGCCAACCCAGACCAAAACTTTGTTTTGTCGCAGAAAGCCCTGGCCGTAAAAATCGTCGTCGTCCGAATAATCCGGGAGTGCTATTTGAGTCACCTTTAGTGTTACGGCGCGTGTCAAGGTAGTTGTCGCCTGAATCAAGCAGCAATTTGCTGAGTTTGAATCTCCTTCGCAGCGACGGAAACGACGAGATCCCGTTCGGGGTTCAACGTGACCGCGTCGCATGGCGTCCAGTTGCGGGTATGGCCCGACCAGCGAGCCGGGTGGCGAGCCTGGGCGGACAGATACAGGCGATGCCGCGCTGCCAGAATGGCAGTATCCAGTCCCGCATGTCGCTGCGCCGGACTAACATAGCGAATGCCACTATGCCGGTGGTCGAAGTTGTACCACTGCACAAAGCGGGCTGCCCAGTCTCGTGTGTCGGCCAGATCTGCGAAGCCACTGGAAGGGAATTCCGGACGGTACTTCGCGGTACGGAACAACGCTTCGGCGAAGGCGTTGTCGTCGCTCACACGTGGGCGCGAGTACGATGGCTTAATGCCCAGCCAATGCAGCATGGCCAGCACCGTGGTCGCCTTCAGCGTGGCGCCGTTATCGCCATGCAGCACCGGCTTGTTGTGGCGCATAGCGACACCCTCGACCAAAGCCGTGCGCCGCACCAGATGACTGGCGTGGTCGGCATCATCCTCGGCATGCACTTCCCAGCCGATGATCTTGCGGCTATAGAGATCCAAGATCAGGTAAAGGTAGAACCAGCGGCCCGCCACTACAGCCGGCAAGTAGGTCATGTCCCAGCACCACACCTGGCCGGGTGCAGTAGCGACATGGGTGGTCGGCGGCCGTTGTTGACGAGGTGCTTTGGCACGGCCGCGATGACGCACTTGGCCATGGGCACGCAAGATGCGGCTGAACGTCGATTCGCTGGCCAGATAGATGCCCTCATCGGCCAACATGGGAACAATGCGCGCCGGCGGCATGTCGGCAAAGCGCGGTTCATTCGCAGCTGCCAACACCGCCGCGCGCTCATCATCCGTCAGCGCATGCGATGGCATGGGGCGTACCGCCGTCGGGCGACGATCGCCGCTTACCAATCCACCGCTTGCCTGCCAGCGCTGCAGCGTGCGAGCGCTCAGCCCGACCGCCGCGCATGCCTCGCTCAAGCGGGCACCGGCTTGGCAAGCTTGTTGGATTTCCAGGGCCAGAGCCTGGCGATCTTCGAGGCCGATCATTCGTCCTCGGCCTTGTACTTGCTGAAGATCGCCTCGGCTTTTTTTGATAGCACCAGCAAGGCTGCAGTTTCGGCCAATGCCCTGTCCTTACGGCGCACCTCGCGCTCAAGCTCTTTGATGCGGCGCTTGTCCTGCTTGGCTTCCGCTGCGCTCAAACGTTTTTCTCCCGGCTGGCCCAGCGCATTGATCGCCTGCTCGCGCCATACCGCCAGCTCGTGCGGATATACGCCGTTGCTGCGGCACCAGGCACCCTTGCTGGCCTCGTCCATGGCGGATGTCGCCAGCACCGCTTCAAACCGCGCGGCGGGCGTCCATTCGCGGCGTTGCGCTGGATTCGCCAACGCCTCGCTGCGCCAGCGCTCCAAAGTCGATTCGCTCACGCCCACCGACAAGGCCACATCCTTGATCGATGCACTTTCCGGTGGCAGCAATCGCGCCACCGCTTTGTCTTTGAATTCTTGTCCGTACCGTGCCACTTCTCACTCCTGTTATCGCCCCCATTTTCTCAGATCTATCGGAGCGACAACTATTTTGACACCGGGGGGTTATCGCCGGGAATTGGCCGGCGGCGCTTCGGGAGCAAGTATGGCTTGCAGGACCACGAAGACAAGCCCGACGTTGAGCTAAATATTGGCATGAACGCGCCACGAATTAGTTTGTCGGGCCTTTGGATGCCCCGTCGGAGATGGAGTTCTGATATCGTGGTTATGAGTCAGTGCAAATACGAGTGCTTTCCCTTCAAGGAGTCCTGCTTGTTCACCAGCCCTAACCTTATTCTGGCCACTGCATTGCTGCTTCCCATTGCAGCACATGCCATACCAAATACTGCCGATACCCGCCTGCTCAGCGAGCCGGCAATTTCCAATGAGCACATTGCGTTTATTTATGCCGGCGATGTTTGGCTGGCCGGTCAGGATGGCCGGGATGCCCGGCGCTTGACTTCGGATGTAGGAGAGAAATCGAATCCGTTCTTTTCGCCCGATGGCAAGTCGATTGCCTACAGCGCGAATATCGATGGCAATATTGATGTATTTATCCTGCCGATTTCCGGCGGCATTCCGCGCCGCCTGACCTGGCATCCGGGCCAGGATCTTGTGCAAGGATTTACGCCCGACGGCGCGCAGGTTTTATTTACTTCTCCGCGCGTGGCGTCGAATAACCGCTATCGCAACCTGTTCACGGTTCCGGTGGGTGGTGGTGTCGAAACCCGGTTGGAAATCCCGAATGCCGCGCGTGCGACTTTCTCGCCGGATGGCCGGAAAATCGCCTATAACCCGACTTCGCCAGCTTTCCTGCAATGGAAGCGTTATCGTGGCGGTTTGAATTCGATTATCTGGCTGTTTAATCGCGACACGCAAGCCGTCGAACGTATTCCACAACCGCCAAGGCGGGTTAATGATGTTGATCCAATGTGGGTTGGCGATAAGGTTTATTTCCGCTCCGATCGCGATGGCGAGTTTAATCTGTATGTGTACGACACCCGAAGCAAGACCATTAACCAGTTGACCCGTCATTCGGATTTTCCTGTGCTGAATGCGGCTTTATCCGGCGGACAGATTCTGTACGAACAAGCCGGTTACCTTCATATGCTCAACCTTGATACCGGCGCGACCGTTGGCAGGAGGCTAGTGATTGGTGTCAGTGCCGACCTGGGACTGTCGCGTGAACGCTGGGTGCGCGGGGCAAGATATATTCGCAATTCCTCACTCTCACCATCGGGCGCGCGCGTGGCGTTCGAGTTCCGCGGCGATGTCGTTACAGTTCCGGCAGAGAAGGGGGATATTCGTCACCTGACGCAAACGCCTGGCACCCATGAACGCGGCCCAGCCTGGTCGCCGGACGGCCGGCAAGTCGCCTACTTTTCCGATGAAAGCGGTGAATACGCCTTGCATGTCAGGCAACAGGACGGCAAGGGCGAATTGCGCAAGTTCAAGCTGAACGGTTCCGGATTCTTTGAACGTGCAGCCTGGTCGCCGGACAGCAAGAAAATCGCTTTCATCGACAACTCCTGGACGCTGTACTACATCGACCTGGCGACTGGCGTGCAAAAGAAAGTGGCCACCGAGCCAATGTACGGCATCGACAAGTCGCTGCGGGGCGCCTGGTCGCCGGACTCGCGCTTCATCGCTTATACGCTCAATTCGCTGAGCTATACGCGCACGGCGTATATCTACGCCCTGGACGAGGATAAATCGCATGCGGTGACAGATGGCCTGTCCGACGTCGCCAATCCGGTCTTTGACCGCAACGGCAAATTCCTTTACTTCTTCGCATCCACCGACGCGGGACCGAGCAACAACTGGTTCTCGCTGCAGAACCAGGACAACCGCCCAACTCGCTCGCTCTGGCTGATGGTGCTGCGTAATGACGTCCCGTCGCCACTGGTGCGCGAAAGCGACGAGGAGAAAGGGGCTGCAACCGCCCCCCCCGCGCCAAAGGAGCCGCCCAAGGAAGGCGCTGCCGGCGACAAGAGCGAGGAACGCGTAGTGGCCGATACCTCGACCAGCCGCGGTGCGGACGCCAAAGCGAAAGCCGCCGCTGCAACGGCCAAGCCGCCTGTGCCGATGCGCATCGACTGGGATGGCATATCGACCCGCGTGATCGATATGCCGCCGCCGGTGTCACAATACTTCGACCTGGAGGCAGGTGCGGAAGGCCAGATCTTCTTCCTGCGCGAGGTGGATGGCAAACGCCAGGTCCAGCGCTTCGACCTGAAAGACCGCAAGACCGAAACCATCGTTGCCGACGCGGATGACTTTGAAATCAGCGCTGACGGCAAGAAGATCGCCTGGCGCCTGAAGGAGCAGTGGAATACCGGCTCCGCCACCGGCAAGCTGCTGTCGCCATCGGAAGGCAAGCTGCGTGTGGAAGCCATCGAAACCAAGGCCGATCCGCGCGTGGAGTGGAAGCAGATCTACGACGAAGTCTGGCGCATCAATCGCGACTATTTTTACGACCCGCATATGCATGGCGTGAACTGGAAAGCGATGCGCGATAAATATGCCCAGTTCCTGCCGGACGTCGCTACGCGCAGTGACCTGAATCGCGTGATCCAGTGGCTGTGCAGCGAACTGGCGGTTGGCCACCATCGCGGTGGTGGCGGTGACAATTTCATCGACGCCAAGCCGGTGCCAGGCGGCTTGCTGGGCGCCGACTATGAGGTCGCCAACGGCCACTATCGCTTCAAGAAAATCTACGGTGGCCTGAACTGGAATCCGACGTTGCGTGCGCCATTGACCGAACCCGGGCTGAACGTGAAAGTGGGCGAATACCTGCTGGCCGTCGACGGACGTCCGCTGACGCCGCCGACCAACCTGTACAGCGCGTTCGAAAATACCGCCAACCGCTCGATTGAAATCACGGTCGGACCGAACGCGGATGGCAAGGGCGCGCGCCATATCACGGTAGTGCCGGTGGCGAGCGAAGATGCGCTGCGCAACCGCGATTGGGTGGAAGGGAATATCCGCAAAGTCGACGCTGCAACCGGCGGGCGCGTTGCGTATGTCTACGTGCCGAATACGGCGGGGCTGGGGCATACTTATTTCAAGCGTTATTTCTACCCGCAAGCCTACAAGGACGCGATCATCATCGATGAACGCTTTAACGGCGGAGGCAGCCTGGCCGACTACTATATCGAGCTGCTGCAAAAGCAGGAGATCGCCTGGTGGGCCATGCGCTATGGCGCGGATATGAAGACGCCTTCCGCCTCGATCCAGGGGCCGCGCGCGATGCTGATCGATGAAACCGCAGGCTCGGGAGGCGACCTGCTGCCGTGGATGTTCCGCAAGAATAAGCTTGGCCCGCTGATTGGCAAGCGGACCTGGGGCGGCCTGGTTGGCATTCTCGGTTTCCCCGTGCTGCTGGATGGCGGCACGATCACGGCGCCGAACCTGGCTTTCTGGACTCGCGAGGGTGGTTGGGGTGTCGAGAACGAGGGCGTGCCGCCGGATATTGAAGTAGACCAGAATCCGGCGGATGTGATTGCGGGCCGCGACCCGCAGCTGGAGAAGGCGATCGAGGTGATCAAGGCCGAACTGGCGAAGTCACCACCAAGCCGACCGGCGCGTCCGGCCTATCCGGACAAGAGCCGCTAGCTCAAGCTGCAGCCAGCCTTGCTATAGCTTCGGCAAATGCAGGGCGGGTTCCAGGTGCCGGGCGCAGGCAATCAATTGCCAGTGCCCGCACCTGAGGCAGTTCTTCTTCGCAGCGTTCGAGCAGCTCTTCCAGCAGATAGCCGAAGGCCCGTACTTCCAGTCGCTCCAGCGCAGATGCGAGCGCAGTGCCTGGTTCGAACCGCGAGGCCCCGCCGAAATCGCCTAGCACTGCATTGCCTTTGCCGCAGTTCAGTATATTGTGCGCATAAAGGTCGCCATGCATGATGCCCCGCGCATGCAGGTGCGCGGCGGCAGCGGCAATGCCGCGTGCGATGCCCAGCAGGGCTTCAGTGCTGAAGAACTGGCCATCGGCATAAACGTCTCGGGTGCAGCTTGCAAAGCTTGGCGGGCCGGCCAGGTTGCGCAAGTCGGGATCGACCAGGGGCATGACCAGGGCGGGCAGCTGGGTGGGATGATCGGGGATCGTGCCGAGTACGGGGATCAGGTTGGGGTGCGTGCCGGCGCCAATGCAGGCGGCCATTTCCTGCGTTGGCAAGCCATCGCTGGTCATGGCGCCTTTGTACACCTTGACTGCCACTGGCTTGCCATCGAGCGTGGCCTGGTGGATCACGCCGGACGCGCCTTCGCCCAGCTTGTGCTGGATTTGCAGCGCGTTCCAGGAAATGCTGGCCGCAGGCGGCAATGGCGCCTCGCTGAAAGGGTTGCCAGCGAAAGCCAGCCAGGCAAGCCGCGGCATCGAGGTCAGCCAGCCTGGCAGTTGCGGAAGACGGTTGGCCGAAATGCGCAGCAGTTCCAACTTGCTGCAATTTGCCAGCGCCGGAGGCAATGCACGCAAGCGGTTCCCCGACAACATCAGCTTTTGCATGTCGGTGCAGCGGCCAAGTTCGGCGGGAAGCTGTTCGATGCGGTTGTCGGTCAGGATCAGCCAGCGCAGTCGGGCGGGCAGGGCGGCAGCGGGCACGCTCGCGATGCGGTTCGATTTGAAACCGATCATGTTCAGCGAAGCGCAGCGACCCAGCACTGGCGGCAGTTCTGTGAACTGGTTTTCGGAGCAGAAGATGATGCGCAGGCGATGCAGGCGTGGAAGATCGTCTGGCAGGGAGGACAGGGCGTTGCCCGTAAGGTCCAGGATCTCCAGCGTCTCGGCCAGGTCGAAGATCTCGCGTGGGAATTCAGTCAGGCCGCAGCGCAATTGCAGCCGCTCTGCGCCGGCTAGCTCGCCGGTGCGCAGTTGTTGAAGCGTTTGCATCGATTTACATGAAGAGTTTTGGCGGGCGCAGTATAGCTTGCGCCTAGCTTTCCTCGTCCAGCATTTTCTGGATCTCGGCGCGCTCCATGGGCGAAACGTGGCCGCCGCGCAGGGCCGCCATCACCAGGGCCTTGCCGGAACCGGCAAAAGCCTTGTGGATCAAGTCCTTCAGCAAGGAAGTCTGGATCGAGTCTTGCTGCTCTACAGGCGAATAGATGTGGGCGCGCTGGCTTTCGTCGCGGTTCAGCAACCCCTTGGTGTGCATCACTTGCAGCAGGCGAAGCACGGTCGCGTACTGCATATCCGGCCGCGTCTGTACGGCCGCCTCATGCACTTGCCGCGCCGTCGCCGGACCAAGCGCAAACAAAAGGCGCAGCATTTCCAGTTCGCTAGGAGTAGGTTTCGGCAAGGTCATGATAGATCCAGGAAGAGCGCTGATAGATCTAGAATAAATGATCTAGACAGAAAAGTCTACACCCGCGAACTGCTGGCCTCGTGTCCCACCATGGGGTCACACCCGAAACGCGACACGGCCTCAACCGTACTGCAGCCGAGCTCGTGTCCCATTTCGGGTGTGACCCCAGGGTGGGACACGGGCTCGGCTGAGGGGGCTTACCAGGCCATTTCGCCTTTGGCGACTTTGGCGCTCAGTTGCAGGGCGCTTTCGAGGCCGGCTTGCGGGTAGGCGGATTTCATTGCTGCGATCAGGGCGGCGCTGTCTGCGGCGGCCGGGGTGGCGGCTTCGAAGCGGCGCAGGTAGTCGGCGGTGTAGCTGATGGCGTCCGGAGTGAGGGCGGCGCCGGGGACGAAGTGGCCGGGCACCACGGTCACAGGCTTCAGCTTGGCCATGTCGTCGAGTACCGACAGCCATTGGGCGCGCGAGTCGGGCGTCTGGGTGTCGGCAATCCAGACGTGCAGGCCTTTGAACAGCACCACGCCGCCGACCACGGCTTTGATCGATGGAATCCATACATAGCTACGGTCGCCCTGGCCTTTGATTTCCAGCTTCTTGCCTTCGAGCTCGATGTCGCCTTGCAGCAGTTCCGGCATCACTACGCCGCTTGGGGCGTTGGCGCCGAGGATCGGGCCCCAGTAGGCTACTTTGGCTTGCCCTTTCTTTTCCATGGCAGCGATCGTGGTGCCGCGTGCCACGATGCGGGCTTGCGGGAAGGCTGCTTTCAGTACTTCCAGGCCGAAGTAAAAGTCCGGGTCGCCGTGGCTCACATAAATAGTCGTCAGGCGCTTGCCGCTGGCCTTGATCTGGGCGGCCAGCTTTTCGGCCTCGGCGCGCGAGAACTGGGCGTCGACCAGCACGGCGTCTTTTTCGCCTTTCACCAGTACGGAGGCAACCGGGAAGATGGCGGCTTCGCCTGGATTGAAGACTTCCAGTGTCAGCGGGGCGGCGGTGGCGCCGGCGGTGCCTGCTGCGAAGGCGGCTGCGGCGAGGGTGTGCTTGATCATGTCTGAATTCCTTTGGGTGAGTAGATGACGCCAGTGTAGGGCGCTCGAGATGTTCGAAAAATAGGTTATATTGAAACTGTTTATTGCTTAAATCGCTCATATGGACCGTATTGCCTCGGCCAACGTCTTTGTCACCATTGCCGAACGCGGCAGCCTGGCCGCTGCGGCTGAAGCGCTTGATATGTCGCGCGCCATGGTGACCCGCTACCTGGCGGAAATGGAGGAGTGGGCGGGAGCACGCCTGCTGCACCGGACTACGCGCCGTCTGGGGCTGACTGCGGCGGGGGAGGTGACGCTGGCGCGTTGCCGCGAATTGCTGGCGCTGGCCGAGGCGATTCCGGCTGCGGGCGACGCCGGGGCTGGCGAACCGCGCGGCTTGCTGCGCGTGGCCTGCGCGCAGTTCCTGGCGCAGGCGGCGCTGGCCGATGCGCTGGCGGGCTTCCTGCGCCGCTACCCTCAGGTGACGGTGGACCTGCAGGTCGATAACCGTGCCGTCAACCTGGTCGAGCAGCGCATCGACCTGGCCATCCGGATTACCAATGCGCTGGAGCCGAACCAGATCGCGCGCAAGCTTGGCGAGTGCCGTTCGATGCTGGCTGCGGCGCCGGCCTACCTGGCGGAGCATGGCACGCCCGCCGACCCGCAGGATCTGGCGCGGCATAACTGCCTGGCTTATAGCTACTTTGGCAAGAGCGTGTGGACCCTGGCCGGCGCCGGCGCCGGCGCGGCAGTGGTGGAGGTGCCGGTCGGCGGCAACCTGTCGTCGAACGAATCGATGGCGCTGCTGGCGGCGGCCGGGCAGGGTGCCGGCATCGCCATGCAACCGCGCTTTGTGGTCATGCCGGAAGTGGCGGCGGGCCGGCTGGTGGAGGTCTTGCCGGATTGGCAACCACAGGCGCTGGGAATGCATGCCATTTATACATCGCGCCAGCACATGCCGCCTGCGCTGCGGGCCTTGCTGGACTACCTGGCCGACTGGTTCGCCCGGCACGGATCGGAGTTTTAGTTGTTTCAGTTCAATGACAGTGCTATGCTAGGCGACCGTTTTTGGAAAATCTGGAAACAACAGAGCCCTTCCCCACAACTTGATGTGCAATCCGCTAACCGGTCAGGCCGTGTCGCGGAAGGTTTGAACAACCCGCTAATTCCTCGCGAAGCGCGAAGAAAGGTGAGCAAAGAAATGATGCAACAACAGACGTCCAATTCCTACCTGTTTGGTGGGAACGCGCCGTACGTAGAAGAACTGTACGAGGCGTACCTCGAAAATCCTGGCTCCGTGCCAGACAACTGGCGCCAGTACTTCGACGCCATGCAGAACGTGCCGGCAGTTGACGGCAGCGCCAAACCAGACGTCGTTCACTCGTCCGTCATCGCTTCCTTCGCCGAACGCGCGAAAGCGGGTCCCATCCGCACCATCGTCGCTTCGTCCGACGCCGAAATGGGCCGCAAGCGCGTGGCCGCCACCCAGCTGATCGCAGCCTACCGTTACCTGGGCTCTCGCTGGGCTAACCTGGACCCGCTGCAGCGCCAGGAACGTCCGAGCATCCCTGAACTGGAGCCATCGTTCTACGGTTTCACCGATGCCGACCAGGACACCGTCTTCAACATCAGCAACACCTACTTCGGCCCAGAGACCGCGACCCTGCGCGACCTGACCAACCTGCTGAAGGACACCTACACCCGTTCCGTCGGCGCGGAATACATGTACATCTCCGACCCGGCCGAAAAGCGCTGGCTGCAGGAGCGCCTGGAGTCGATCCGTTCGACCCCTAACTTTACCGCCGAAAAGAAAAAGCACATCCTGGAGCGCCTGACCGCCGCTGAAGGCCTGGAGCGCTACCTCCACACCAAGTACGTTGGCCAGAAGCGCTTCTCGCTGGAAGGCGGCGAGACCTTCATCGCGTCGATCGATGAAATCATCCAGCGCGCCGGCGAAAAAGGCGTGCAGGAAATCGTGATCGGCATGGCTCACCGCGGCCGCCTGAACGTGCTGGTGAACACCCTGGGCAAGGCGCCTAAGGACCTGTTCGAAGAATTTGAAGGCAAGCACGCCGACGACCTGCCGGCCGGCGACGTGAAATACCACCAGGGCTTCTCGTCCGACATCTCCACTGCAGGCGGCCCGGTCCACCTGTCGCTGGCGTTCAACCCGTCCCACCTGGAAATCGTCAACCCAGTGGTTGAAGGTTCCGTGAAGGCCCGCATGGACCGCCGCGGCGACGCGCACGGCGCGCAGGTGCTGCCGATCCTGGTGCACGGCGACGCGGCATTCGCCGGCCAGGGCGTCGTGATGGAAACCCTGAACCTGGCGCAGACCCGCGGCTACGGCACCGGCGGCACCGTGCACATCGTGATCAACAACCAGATCGGCTTCACCACTTCCGATCCACGCGATGCACGTTCCACCATCTACTGCTCCGACGTCGTGAAGATGATCGAAGCGCCTGTGCTGCACGTGAACGCCGACGATCCTGAAGCCGTGGTACTGGCTTCCCAGATCGCCCTGGATTACCGCCTGCAGTTCAAGAAAGACATCGTTGTCGACATCATCTGCTACCGCAAACTGGGCCACAACGAGCAGGATACTCCGGCTCTGACCCAGCCGCTGATGTACAAGAAGATCGCCAAGCACCCAGGTACCCGCAAGCTGTACGCGGATAAGCTGATCACGCAAGGCGTGATCCCGGCCGACGGCGGCGACGCCATGGTGGCCGCTTACCGCGCTGCGATGGACCAGGGCAAGCACACCATCGATCCGGTGATCTCCAACTTCAAGAACAAGTACGCCGTTGACTGGCTGCCGTTCCTGAACCGCAAGTGGACCGACGCGGCCGATACCGCCGTGCCGATGACTGAGCTGAAGCGCCTGGCGACTGCCATCACCACCGTGCCTGAATCGTTCAAGGTGCACTCGCTGGTCGAGAAAGTGCTGGCTGACCGCGCTGCCATGGGCAAGGGCGAGATGAACCTGGACTGGGGCATGGGCGAACACCTGGCCTTCGCGTCCCTGGTCTCCTCCGGCTACGCAGTGCGCCTGACCGGCCAGGATGCCGGCCGCGGCACCTTCACCCACCGTCACGCCGTCCTGCACGACCAGAACCGCGAGCGTTGGGATGCTGGCACCTACATTCCGCTGCAGAACATCGCAGAAGGCCAGGCACCGTTCACCGTGATCGACTCCGTGCTGTCCGAAGAGGCAGTGCTGGGCTTCGAATACGGCTACTCGACCGCCGAGCCTAACACCCTGACCATCTGGGAAGCCCAGTTCGGCGACTTCGTCAACGGCGCCCAGGTGGTGATCGACCAGTTCATCAGCTCCGGCGAAGTGAAGTGGGGCCGCGCTTCCGGCCTGGTCATGATGCTGCCGCACGGCTACGAAGGCCAGGGCCCAGAGCACTCGTCGTGCCGCCCAGAGCGTTTCCTGCAGCTGTGCGCCGACAACAATATGCAAGTTGTGCAGCCGACCACCGCATCGCAGATCTTCCACGTGCTGCGCCGCCAGATGGTGCGCCAGTTCCGTAAGCCTCTGGTGATCCTGACTCCTAAGTCGCTGCTGCGTAACAAGGATGCAGGTTCCGCGCTGGAGCAACTGGCCAAGGGCGCCTTCCAGACCGTGATCGGCGAAGTGGACGAGTCCATCGACGCCAAGAAGGTCAAGCGCGTGATCGCCTGCTCCGGCAAGGTGTACTACGACATCGTGAACACCCGCAAGACCCGCGGCGTGACCGATACCGCCATCGTGCGTATCGAGCAGCTGTACCCGTTCCCGCACAAGGCGTTCGCTGCTGAACTGAAGAAGTTCCCGAACCTGACCGAAGTGGTGTGGGCGCAGGACGAGCCGCAGAACCAGGGTCCTTGGTTCCAGATCCAGCACAACATCTTCGAGGCCATGGAATCGGGCCAGAAGCTGGCATACGCCGGCCGTCCTGCTTCCGCTTCGCCTGCCGTGGGTTACTACGACAAGCACTACGCGCAGCAGAAAGACCTGCTGGAAACCGCGTTCTCGAAGCTGAAGGGCTTCATCCTGACCAAGTAAACGCATCAAGCGGGTGAGCCGCCCGCGCGATGCGGGCGGCGCGAAAAATACACAAAATTCGGAGTAAAAAACAAATGGCACAAATCGAAGTCAAAGTTCCTCAACTGTCGGAATCCGTCGCTGAAGCGACCCTGCTGTCCTGGCACAAGAAAGTCGGCGAGGCAGTGGCCCGCGACGAAAACATGATCGACATCGAGACCGACAAGGTTGTCCTGGAACTGCCAGCACCAGCCGCAGGCGTGGTTGTGCAAGTGATCAAGGCCGACGGCGCCACCGTGGTTGCCGGCGAAGTGATCGCCATCATCGATACCGAAGCCGCTGCCGGCGCGACCCCATCGGCTCCTGCCGCTGCCGCCGCTCCTGCTGCCGCTCCAGCCGCTGCCGCTTCCGCCGACAAGTCCGGCGTTGCCATGCCAGCCGCTGCCAAGATCCTGTCCGAAGCCGGCATCGCTGCTTCCGACGTTGCCGGTTCCGGCAAAGACGGCCGTGTGACCAAGGGCGATGCCCTGGCAGCAGCCGCTGCACCGAAACCTGCTGCTCCAGCACCGCTGGCGCCAGCCGCTCCTAAGGCACAACTGCAGAAGGTTGCCGCTCCAGCCGTTGCCAACCTGGGCGACCGTCCGGAAGAGCGCGTGCCAATGAGCCGCCTGCGCGCACGTATCGCCGAGCGCCTGGTTGAGTCCCAGTCCACCAACGCAATCCTGACCACCTTCAATGAAGTGGACATGAAGCCGGTCATGGACCTGCGCAACAAGTACAAGGACAAGTTCGAGAAAGAACACGGCGTGAAGCTGGGCTTCATGTCCTTCTTCGTCAAGGCTGCTGTGCACGCACTGAAGAAGTACCCGATCCTGAACGCTTCGGTTGACGGCAACGACATCGTCTACCACGGCTACTTCGACATCGGTATCGCTGTGGGCTCCCCACGCGGCCTGGTGGTGCCTATCCTGCGCAACGCAGACCAGATGAGCATTGCCGAGATCGAGAAGAAGATCGGCGAATTCGGCGCCAAGGCTAAAGAAGGCAAGCTGACCCTGGAAGACCTGACCGGCGGCACCTTCTCCATCTCGAACGGCGGCACCTTCGGCTCCATGCTGTCGACCCCGATCATCAACCCACCACAATCGGCAATCCTGGGCGTGCACGCCACCAAGGACCGCGCAGTTGTCGTTGACGGCCAGATCGTGATTCGCCCAATGAACTACCTGGCGATGTCCTACGACCACCGTATCATCGACGGCCGCGAAGCTGTCCTGGGCCTGGTGGCAATGAAGGAAGCGCTGGAAGATCCTGCGCGCCTGCTGCTGGACCTGTAATAAACCCGGCAATTCGGGGTCTGACCTAAGGGTCGGACCCCGGTATGCCTCAGCCACGGGCCATGGAGTCGACTGGGTCTGACCCTTGGGTCAGACCCAGGTTTACCGGGTCTAAAAATCGAAGGGAGTCACATGAGCGTCTCCGAAGAACTGAAGCGCCTGCACGAACTGCACCAGGCCGGTGCCCTGAGCGATGAAGAATTCGCCCGTGCCAAGGAAAAGCTGCTGCAAAGCGGCGCCAGCCAGCAGCCCGGCGGCGATTTCGCCACCGAAGTCGGCAAGCTGCGCCGCTCCACCACCGACCGCTGGCTAGGCGGCGTGTGCGGCGGCATCGCCAAGCAATCCGGCATCGAATCCTGGATCTGGCGCCTGATCTTCGTTCTGGTCGCAACATGCCTCGGCTTCGGCGGGCTGATTTACATCCTTATGTGGATTTTCGTCCCTACGGACGACCAATGATTTGGGAATAGACATGAGCAACAAACAATTTGACGTAGTAGTTATCGGCGCCGGTCCTGGCGGTTACATCGCGGCCATCCGCGCAGCGCAACTGGGCTTCTCCGTGGCCTGTATCGACGAGTGGAGCAACGAAGCCGGCAAGCCAGCCCCAGGCGGCACCTGTACCAACGTAGGCTGCATCCCATCGAAGGCGTTGCTGCAATCGTCCGAGCACTTCGAACACGCATCGCACGGCTTCAAAGAGCACGGCATCAACGTGGAAGGCCTGTCCTTCGACGTGGCCCAGATGCTGAAGCGCAAGAATACCGTGGTGAAGCAAAACAACGACGGCATCCTGTTCCTGTTCAAGAAGAACAAGGTCACCTTCTTCCACGGGCGCGGCGCATTCGCCGGCGCCGCCGGTGCCGAAGGCTACCCAATCGCCATCTCGGGCCAGACCACCGACACCATCACCGGCAAGCAGATCATCGTTGCTACCGGCTCCAACCCGCGTGCATTGCCAGGCGCACCATTCGACGAGAAACTGATCCTGTCGAACACCGGCGCCCTGAACATCGAAACCGTACCGGCCAAGCTGGGCGTGATCGGCGCCGGCGTGATCGGCCTGGAACTGGGCTCCGTATGGCGCCGCCTGGGCTCCGAAGTGACCGTGCTGGAAGGCCTGCCGACCTTCCTGGGCGCTGTCGACGAGCAGATCGCCAAGGAAGCACAGAAGCTGCTGACCAAGCAGGGCCTGTCGATCAACCTGTCCTGCAAGATCACCAAGGTCGAAGCCGGCAAGAACAACGTCACCGTTGAATACACCGACGCCAAGGGTGAAGCGCAGAAGGCGACCTTCGACAAGCTGATCGTGTCGATTGGCCGTACCGCCAACACCATCGGCCTGGGCGCCGACAAAGTGGGCCTGGCCGTCGACGAGCGCGGCATGATCACGGTGGACGGCGATTGCAAGACCAACCTGCCAAACGTGTGGGCGATCGGCGACGTGGTGCGCGGCCCGATGCTGGCGCACAAGGCGGAAGAAGAGGGCGTTGCCGTGGCTGAGCGTATCGCCGGCCAGCATGGCCACACCAACTTCAATACCCTGCCGTCGGTCATCTACACCCATCCGGAAATCGCTTCCGTGGGCAAGACCGAGCAGCAGTTGAAGGCTGAAGGCGTGGCATACAAGGCCGGCACCTTCCCATTCCTGGCAAACGGCCGCGCACGTGCGCTGGGCGATACCAACGGCATGGTGAAGTTCCTGGCCGATGCAACCACCGACGAGATCCTGGGCGTGCACATTGTTGGCCCAATGGCTTCCGAGCTGATCTCCGAAGCCGTGGTGGCGATGGAGTTCAAGGCTTCGGCCGAAGACATCGCGCGCATCTGCCACGCACACCCATCGCTGTCCGAAGCGACCAAGGAAGCAGCGCTGGCTGTTGATAAGCGTACGCTGAACTTCTAAAACCCGGTAAGGCAGGGTCTGACCCAAGGGTCAGACCCATCCACTGCAGGCCGCACCGACAGGGGCTGACCGTTGGGTCAGACCCAGGTTTACCGGGTTTAAACAAGAATGAACGTCCAAGAGTTTTACCAGCACGCGCTCACGCAGCGCGACTTCAAAGCCGACGCCGCCCAACAGCGCGCCGTCGACCGCCTGCAGCAGTGCTACGACGAATGGGTCGAGTACAAAGCCCAGCGCTCCAATTCCTTCAAACGCCTGATCAACCGCCCGACGCCTCCGCGCGGCGTGTACATGTGGGGCGGGGTAGGGCGCGGCAAGTCCTTCCTGATGGATTCGTTCTATTCGGTGATCCCGCTGGTGCGCAAGACGCGCCTGCACTTCCACGAATTCATGCGCGACGTCCACATGCAACTGGACGAACTGCGCGGCGTGGAAGACCCGCTGGACGAAGTGGCAAAACGGATCGCGAAAAAATACCGCCTGATCTGCTTCGATGAATTCCACGTATCGGACGTGGCGGATGCCATGATCCTGTATAACCTGATGAAGGCGTTGTACGACAACGGCGTGTCCTTCATCATGACCTCGAACTACGAGCCGTCCACCCTGTATCCGGACGGCCTGCACCGCGACCGCATCCTGCCCACCATCGCCCTGCTGAAGGAAAAGATGGACGTGCTGAACGTGGATGCCGGCGTCGACTACCGCGGCCGCGCGCTGGAGCAGGTCGATGCCTACTACACGCCGCTCAACGCCAATACCGACCACCAGTTGCGCGAAGCCTTCGCGCGCGTGGCCGAAACTTCCGACGAAGACCCGCGCATCCATGTGGAAGGCCGTGAGCTGAAAGCATTGCGCCGCGCCGGCACCATTATCTGGTTCGATTTCGCTACGCTGTGCGGCGGCCCGCGCTCGCAGAATGACTACCTGGAAATCGCCAGCCGCTTCCATACCGTGATATTGTCCGGTATTCCGATGATGTCGGCCGGGCAATCATCCGAAGCGCGCCGCTTCACCTGGCTGATCGACGTGTTCTACGACCAGAAGGTCAAGCTGATCATGTCGGCCGAAGTGGAGCCGGAGGAGCTGTACACGTCCGGTGTGCTGTCCAACGAATTCCACCGCACCGTGTCGCGTATCGTCGAGATGCAATCGCGCGAATATATGGAAAAGGAACAGCGCGGCGCTGCCGAAAAGCTGTCCTGACAAGGAGAATAATTTGAAGAACTGGATCTGGCTGGCCGTAATGCTGCCAAGCGCCGTGCTGGCGCAGGACATCGGCCGTCCGGCAACCACTGGTGCTCCGGGCACCCCGGAAACCCATTCGGTCGAGCAGGCTGACGCGCGCCTGGCGCAAGTGAAGAAGGACCGCGAAGCGGTGGAGGCGGAGTTCAACGCCAGCGAAGCGCTTTGCTACGACAAGTTCTTCGTCAATTCCTGTATCGACAAAGCCAAGGAACAGCGCCGCTTGCGCCTGGCCGAACTGCGCGCGGTGGAAGTGGAAGCCAATTACTTCAAGCGCCGTAATGCGGTGGAAGCGCGCGACCGAGAACTGGAAGACCGCGCCCAGAAGGATGCCGCGGAAGCGGCCTACAACGCCGCCCATCCGAAGCCGCCAAAAGTCGACCCTGCTTCGAAGCCGGCACCAAAGCCGGCTGCCGTCTCGGTGCAGCAGCGCCAGGCGGAACATGATGCCCGCGAACAGGCCCGCGTCGCCCAGGAAGCTTCCGACGCGCCGAAACGCGCTGCCAAGGCGGCGCAATTCGAACGCAAGAAAGCCGAGTCGGAAAAGCGGCAGGCGGAAGTCAAGGCCAAGATGGCCGAGAAGGAAGAGAAGAAGCGCCGTGCTGCGGAAGCGCAGAAGGCCGAAGCTGCCAAAGCCGAGGCCGCAGCCAAGGCTGCGGCCTCGAAAAAGCCTTAAACGGCTTTACGCAGCTTCTGCACCGTGTAATTGACCTTTTCCTTCGGCGGGGCGACCAGCTTGATGATCGCCATCGAGCAGTTGTCGCCCTTGCCCTGGGCACGTTCGCGCGCTTTGTTGATCAGCAGTTCCGCCGCTTCGCGCGGCGACTTCTTGGCGATCGCGCTCGCCAGTTCCACGTCCGCAAAATACGACCACAGCCCGTCCGAGCAGAGCAGGAATGAGTTGCCTGCCTTCAGGTCGTGCTGGACCCCGAACGTGACAAACGGTTCCCTGTGCTTGTTGCCCAGGGCGTTGCTGAGCAGCTTGGCCTGGCGGTGCTTGCGCGCCGCTTCTTCCGGCAAGTTTTCCTTCTCCATCAGGTGGGCGACATATTCGGCGTCGCCCGTGCGGGCCAGGCACTCCTTGTTGTCAAAACGATACAGGCGCGAGTCGCCAACCACGGCCCAGACGGCCTGGCGCTCCGGCGTCAGCACCATCAGCACCATGCTTGATTGGGGCTCGCTGGCGCCCGTACGCGGGTCCATGACCAGGATCTGGTGGACATCGTGCGCTATTTCGCGCAGCAATTCTTCCAGACGCCCCAGGTGGACAGTCTCCGACGCCCGGTAATCGTCAAACAATTGTTTGGCCGTATGCAGCACTTGTTCAGCGCCAGTAGCGCCGCCACTGATGCCATCGGCCAGCACCGCCAGCACATAGCCGGGTGCTTTCTGCGCTGTAAACAACGCGACACGGTCATTTTGTAGGGGCCGGCTACCGATATGTTGGGCGGTTCCAGCCTCGATCTTGTACGTGCTCATAGGGACTTGACAGCTTCTTTCCAATGACTACCTGAGTTAAACTATGCACAGTATGCAGTTTTGTTGCAAGTATAGCCTGTTGTCCCTACGAAACTGTAAGCAAACGTTAATCGAAATCGTGCAGACTTCCCATTTATGATCAACAAAGAAGAAATCCAGCGTCGCATCGTTGAGCTCGACGTTGAGCACCGCGACCTGGATGCAGTCATTGAAATGTTGACCCTGGATGGTCACCACGATCAACTTCAGTTGCGCCGCCTCAAGAAGCGTAAGCTGCAATTGAAAGACTATATCACCCTGCTGAAAATGCAATTGGTGCCCGACGTACCGGCCTGAGCAGGGCCACTCATTCTTCGAATAACTTGACTGATACACAACAGCCGACCGCCGCTCCCGGCGCGCCGAGCGATCCGGTTTTTCCTCCGGGGGCGCACGACGCCGATATTGAGCGCCTGTTTGGACCCGGCGGCCCCCTCGGCCCGGCGGTGGGCGGTTTTCGTCCACGCAAATCGCAGACCGAGATGGCCAAGGCGATCGCCGATGCCATCGCCAAGCAGCAGACCCTGATCGCCGAAGCCGGTACCGGCACCGGCAAGACTTTTGCCTACCTGGTACCGGCGCTGCTGTGGGGCGGCAAGACCATCGTCTCGACCGGTACCAAGAACCTGCAAGACCAGTTGTTCCTGCGCGATATCCCGACCATTCGCGCCGCGCTGCAGGCACCGGTCTCGGTCGCGCTGCTGAAAGGGCGCTCCAACTACCTGTGCCACTACCACCTGGAACGCACGCTGCAAAACGGCCGCATGACCTCGCGCGAGGACGTCGGCTACCTGCGCGAAATTTCGCGTTTCCTGAAAATGACCAGCACCGGTGACAAGGCCGAACTGGCGCGCGTACCGGAAAACGCCCTGGTGTGGAACCTGGTGACGTCGACCCGCGAGAACTGCATGGGGCAGGAGTGCCAGTACTACCAGGACTGCTTCGTGATGAAGGCGCGCCGCGAGGCGCAGCAGGCCGACGTGGTGGTAGTCAACCACCACCTGTTCTTCGCCGACGTGGCGCTGAAGGATACCGGCGTCGCCGAACTGCTGCCTTCCGCGAACACCGTGATCTTCGACGAGGCGCACCAGCTGCCCGATACTGCCACGCTGTTCTTCGGCGATAGCGTATCCACCTCGCAGATCCTTGAGCTGTGCCGCGATGTATTGGCCGAAGGACTGGCCCATGCGCGCGACGGCGCCGAATGGGCCAAGGTAGTCATGCCGGTGGAAAAAGCAGCGCGTGACCTGCGCCTGACCTTCTCGCAAGACATTGTGCGCATGTCGCTGCCGCAGATCGCCCCCTCCAGCGATTTCTTCTCGGCGCTGCAGACGCTGAAGGATGAACTGATCGACATGGTGGCCGTGCTGGAAAGGAATGCCGAGCGCGCCGAGACCATAGAACAATGCCGCGTGCGCGGCAACGAGCTGTCGGCCCGCCTGGAAGCGTGGAAGTTCGACCCGAAGGCCAAGGTGGCTGCCGGCGAAGAAGCGGTGTTCTGGGTGGAGGCCTTCCAAAGCTCGCTGCAACTGCATAAAACGCCGCTGTCGATCGCGCCGATCTTCAACGGCCAGCGCGAAGGCGTGCCGCGCAGCTGGATCTTCACCTCCGCCACGCTGGCGGTGAAAAACGACTTCACCCACTTCGCCCAGCAACTGGGGCTGGAGAACGAAGTCGCACGCAACTGGCCAAGCCCGTTCAACTATGAACAGCAGGGCATCCTGTATGTGCCGCAAGGCTTGCCGGACCCGAATTCGATGGGCTATACCGACGCCGTGCTGGATGCGGCGCTGCCGGTCATCGAAGCGGCCGGCGGCCGCACCTTCCTGCTGTGCACCACGCTGCGCGCCGTCAAGCGCGCCGCCGACCGCCTGCGCGACGAATTCGACAAGCGCGGCCTGAAGTTCCCGCTGTTCGTGCAGGGCGACCGTGGCCGCACCGAACTGCTCGACCAGTTCCGCAAGGCCGGCAATGGCGTGCTGATCGGCTCCCAGAGCTTCTGGGAAGGCGTGGACGTGCGCGGCGATGCGTTGTCGCTGGTGATCATCGACAAGCTGCCTTTCGCGCCGCCTGACGATCCGGTGCTGGCGGCGCGCATCGAAGTCATGGAGCGCCAGGGCCTGAACGGCTTCATGGGCCACACCCTGCCGGAGGCGATCATCAACCTGAAGCAGGGCGCCGGCCGCCTGATTCGCGATGAAGGCGACCGCGGCGTGCTGATGCTGTGCGACCCGCGCGTGATTTCCAAGCCATATGGCCGCCGCATCTGGCAAAGCCTGCCGCCGTTCAAGCGCACGCGCGAAGCGGCGGAAGTCATCGAATTCTTCAAAGGCCATTAACCACAGGGAGACGCATGAAACTGACGCGCGCGATGTTGGAGGAAGCAGCAGGCCAGGGCCTGCTGAATGACGGCCAGGCAGGGCGGTTGTGGCAGTTCCTGGTGGAGCGTGAACAGCATACGCCCGGCTTCAAGCCGGCGCACATCCTGTACTACCTGGGCGGCCTGATCGCCATTGGCGCCATGTCGCTGTTCATGACGCTGGGCTGGGAGTCGTTCGGCGGCACCGGCCTGCTGTTCATTTCGATTTGCTATATGGCGGCTGCCCTCGGGGCGGTCGAATGGCTGCGCGCGCGTGGCCTGATGCTGCCTGCCGGCGTACTTGCTGCTTTCGCGGTGGTGCTGGTGCCGTTGGCGGTCTACGGCCTGCAGCATATGCTCGGCCTGTGGGCGGACGGCGGCGCCGGCAGCTCATATCGCAACTACCACTACTACATCGACTGGCGCTGGATTCTCATGGAGCTGGCCACGCTGGCTGCCGGCGCTGCAGTGCTATGGCGCTACCGCATGCCGTTCACCGTGATGCCGCTGGCGGTGACGCTGTGGTACATGAGCATGGACGTGACGGAAATGCTGCTTGGCCATTACAGCCTGTTTTCCCACGAAGGCAAAGTGATTTCGGCGGTATTCGGCATTGCCATGACGCTGCTCGCGCTGTGGATCGACCTGCGCAACCGCAGCGACAAGGATTATGCGTTCTGGCTGTACATCTGGGGCGTGTTGACGTTCTGGGGCGCCCTGTCGTCGATGGATTCGGGCAGCGAATTCGGCAAACTGGTCTACTGTTTGATCAACGTCCTGATGATCGGCATCGGCGCT
Source organism: Pseudoduganella sp. S-14 (assembly GCF_049913285.1). Lineage (GTDB taxonomy): Bacteria > Pseudomonadota > Gammaproteobacteria > Burkholderiales > Burkholderiaceae_D > Rugamonas. Next base: position 4,745,160 of record NZ_CP183991.1, on the reverse strand, counting down.
GCCTTGTCGCGCCGCGTGTTCGCGGTACTTGGCGGTTTTGGTCTGGCCGGCTACCTGGGCCATTTGTCATACACCGTTTTCCGCGACAGCCTGCTGTTCCCGGTAGCCCTGACGGCCATCGGCATCGCCATTATCGCCGCCGGCGTGGTCTGGCAGCGGCGCGAAGCCGCCATCGGCGCCAACCTGCGCCTATGGCTGCCCGGTCCTGTGCGCCTGCTGGTCGAACGCCGGGCGGCATGAATCGCTAGCGCAGTTCCGGCGGCGCCTTGCCGCTCTGCAGCCAGTTGCCGATCGCCCGGTAGACTTGCGAGCGCTGGCCTTGCAGGCCGTGCGCGCTTTCGCGGCTGCAGTCGCGGCGTGTGCCGGCGAAGACCTGCGGGAAGGCTTCGCTGTCGACTGCGATCAGCGGGAAGAAGCGGGCCTTTGGATAGCTGTCGCGGAAGGGCAGGCAGGCGTCGCGCCGGTGGTGCACGCCGAGCACGGGGCGCTTCAGGTGCGGCGCTTCGGCCCAGGCGTCGGCGCTGCCATTGACCAGCACCACTGCATCCACGGCCGGCAAGCGGTTGGCAAGAAAGGCGGCGGAAAAGGCGCCGTCGCTGCTCCCCATCAGGACAAGGCGCGCCTGCGGGTGTCGCTTGCGCATGAAATCGACGACAGCGGCGACGTCCTGCCGGTGCGCTGGCCCCTGACGGCTGCCAATATCCAGTACTTCATGATCGCTGGCGGTGTCCAGCGCCACCATGGCGCCCACCTGATCCGCCATCTGGCGCTGCGCGCCGAACAAGGTGTCCGGATCGGCCGGCAGGCTGCCTGGCCATACGCCTTGCAAACCGCGTTGGCCTGAACCGCCTGCGAGGTAAAGCACCACGTGGCCGACGGCGCGCTCGCCAGTCATCTCGAGCACACGCACGGTGGCGCCTGGCCGCGTAGGAATATCAAGCAGTACTTCACCTGCCTGCACGGAGCCGTGCAGTGCGATGGCCAGCCAGGCCAGCGTGCGAATCTTCATTTCCGATACCTTCCGCGCTGAGTGACTTTCACGCACCTCGATTCGGTTGGCGCGTTGTGCAGAATTGTATATTCTCAGGCAACGTTTTGTGCAATGTCGAGGTGACGCAATGAAGAGCAAGTTGACCCTGTGTGCCCTGGCCATCGTGCTTGCGCCTGCGGCGCACAGCCAGTGCTGCGGCTTTGGCATGAGCTACGATAACGTGGTGGTGTGGCCGCAGCCGGACTTGCGCATTCCAGTGCCATCGCCGGCCAATGCCGGCAAGACGCCGCCTGTCCTGCCGAAATCGAAACCCGCGGTGAAGGCCAATGCGCACAAGCTTGCCCAGCACTTCCCGCCCGACAAGCGCGCCGCGATGGAGAAGATTTACGTGCAAAGCATGGACGTCTACCTCCAGGTCGAAAAGAAGATGGGCTGGACGCCGCGCGATATGGCAGGCGGCCTGGCTGCTTTCCTGGTCGGGAATTACATGGTGCTGAAAAACACCGAAGTCTCCGACGAGGACTTCAACGCAGTCGCCAGCCAGATCCGCGCCCAGGACAAGCTCCAGGGCGTGAACGACCGCAACGATGCGGACAAGGTACGCGACGTCTTCGAGCAGAGCGCCATGATCGGCGCCTTCATGGCGCTTGCCTACAAGTCGCACCAGCAGCAACCGCAGCCGCCGGAGGTGTACGAGAACATGCGCAATGCCGCCCGCGAGAACCTGCAACTGGTGCTCAAGGGCGATCCGGCCAACCTGTTAATCGACAAAAACGGCATGAGGTTCCAATGACGATCTTTATCAAGAAACTTTGCAATGCCTTCATTACGGATGCGGTCGTCAATCGTCGCATCGGCGGGGCGGCGGCGCGCAATGTGGAAGCTATCGGCGCCGTGATTGGCGGATTGTGGGTGGGCGGCACGGTCACCGTGTCGGCCGACGCGCTGGACTGGGTGCCGAATATCATGAACAAGGCGGTACACGATGATCTGCAGCCGGTGCATATCCCGCTGCGTGAAGTGCGTTCAGTGCGGCGCGAGTTCGGCATCCTGACCGGCATCGTGGTGGTGGCGCTGGAGGATGGCGGCGAGTTCCGCTTCCGCTGCTTCAACGCGCGCAGCGTGGCTGAGAATATGTCCGACCTGCTGCCAAGCCAGGTGATGAGCGCATGAGACGCCTGCAGTGCGTTGCACTGTACGCCGCGCTGCTTGCGGCGCCGGCGGCCCGGGCGCGGGGCAATGAACACCGACGCCCATGCGCGCGGCAAGCCGGCGCGAATGGACGTACCGCCAGCAGTGCGCAACGCACAGGGTCTGGCTACCAGCAGACGAGAGCCTGAGCATGGCCCTGGCCCTGGGGACTGATCCCGCGCACCTGCAGATCGAGGAGCGAGGTGTTATGCTTATCAAATGACTATCCTCAACGGTTCCTGCCACTGTGGCGCAATCACTATCGAAGTGCCGGACGCACCGGCCTATCTGATCGACTGCAATTGCTCAATCTGCCGCCGCACGCGGGCGCTGTGGGCTTTCTATCCCGAACAAGCGGTGCGCATCGCCGGCGAGCCTGCGCATACCGAGGATTACGTCTGGGGCGACAAGTCGCTGCGCACCGTGCGCTGCCGGTCCTGCGGCTGTGTCACGCACTGGAAGTCGCTGAAACCGAATGACGATGGCCGCATGGGCGTCAACATGGCCAATTTCGCGCCCGACGCCGTGGCGACGATGGCAGTGCGGAAGTTTGATGGCGCCGACACCTGGACTTATCTATGATCGCCGATCTGCCGGTGGACGCTTTGCTGCAGCGCTACCGAGAGCAGGGCGCCTATACCGACTGCTTTGCCATCGAAGTGCCGGGACGGGTAGCGCATGCGGCTTATGTCGAAGCCTTCTACACCACCGCCGTGTTCAAGCTGGAACGCCTGTTGCTGGCGCTGTTGGTTGCGCGGCCTTCGCGCGATGCGGAAGCGCGCGAGCTGGCCAGCGGGCAGCGCCAGCAGTTCGCTGCCTGGTCGGTGGAGGGTCGGGCACCGGGCCAGTTGCTGATGTGCGATTACGCCGGCAGCACGCGCTCCTGGCTGATGGCGGTGCCGGCCGGGCAGGGCACGCGGCTGTATTTCGGCTCCGCAGTCGTGCGCTCGCGGCAGGGCGGCCTGTTCCGCGCGCTGCTTGGCTTCCATAAGCTTTATTCGCGCATCCTGCTGCGCGCCGCCGCTTCGCGCTTGCGCAGGGTCGGCTGAAACGCGATGGATTCCCTGATCACCGCGTCGGCCCGGTCCCTTGCCAGCGGTGATGTGCTGGGCGCCCTGAAACATGTGGCGCTGCGCGACGACCCGCCGGCGCTGGCCCTGCGCGGCATCGCCATGGCGCGGCTGGGCGACTTTCCCAGGGCGCGCGAGTTGCTGCGGCGTGCCGCGCGTGGCTTTGGCTTGCATGAAGAACTGGCCCGTGCGCGCTGCCAGGTCGCAGAAGCGGAAGTGGCGATGGCCATGCGCGATTTTGCTGCCCCGCCGCGCGCGCTGGCGGCCGCGCTGGCGGTGATGGAAGCACACGGCGACTACGGCAATGCGTTGCATGCGCGCTTGATCGCCGCCCGAAAATTCCTCCTGCTTGGACGCCTCGAAGCCGCTGCCACTGAACTGTCGCGCCTCGATATCCGTGCCCTGACGCCGTCGCTGGCGGCGGTTGCGCAACTGGCCGCAGCCGAACTGGCAATGCGATCGCTACGCCCGGCACAGGCACGGTCCGCGCTTGCGCACGCGCATGCGGCGGCCACCCGCTCGGGCGTGCCGGAGCTGCTGGCAGAAGTGGTGGAGGCCAACGCCGCGCTGCAACGTCCCGCCGCGCGCCTGCACGGTGGCGACGCGATGTCGCTCGACGAAGTGGCGGCTCTGCTGGCATCGGGCACGCTGGTACTGGATGCCTGCCGGCGAGGCCTGGGCAGCCGCGCGGCCTGGCGTTCCCTGGCCCGCAGGCCGGTTTTGTTTGCGCTGGCCCGCATCCTGGCTGAGGCCTGGCCGGGCGATGCCGGGCGAGACCTGCTGATCGAACGGGCCTTCAACACGCGCCGCCCCGACGACACCCACCGCGCGCGGTTGCGGGTAGAGATCGGCCGCCTGCGCGCGCTCCTCAAGGGACTGGCCAACATCGAAGCAACGCCGCTCGGCTTTGCGATCCGGCCCGCTGATGGGAGCAGCCTGGCCATGCTGGAGCCGCCGATCGATGGCGAGCAGGCTTCGCTGCTGGCGCTCTTGTCCGACGGCGCTGCCTGGTCGACTTCGGCCTTGGCCCTGGCGCTTGATGCCAGCCAGCGCACCATCCAGCGCGCCCTGGCTGGGCTGGAAGCAGAGGGACGGGTGCGCTCGATCGGCAATGCCCGCACGCGGCGCTGGCTGTCGCCGCCGCTGGCCGGATTCACGACAATCTTGTTACTCCCTGCTGCACTGCCGTTGGAATAAAGTTCACTTGCGGCGCCAATCGAGGCGCCTCATAAGGAGCCAAGCAATGACACGCAATTCAAGCAAGGTGCGCACGGCGGAAATCCTGCGCGAATACGGCCCGTTCGACGGCGTTACCAAAGTCGGCGGCGTTACTTACGACGGCCATCTGGTGTGGGCGGCAACCGGCGCCCATCTGATCGGCTTTGATCCCGAGAGCGGCAAGCAGGCGCGCTCGCTGGAGGTGGCCGCCGATGCCGGCACGGCCTTCGACGGCAAGTTCCTGTACCAGATCGCGGCAGAACGGATCAACAAGATCGACCCATCCAGCGGCACGGTGGTGTCGTCGATTCCTGCGCCCGGCAAAGGGGCGGATTCCGGCCTGGCGTGGGCGGAGGGCAGCCTGTGGGTGGGGCAGTACCGCGAGCGCAAGATCCATCAGGTTAATCCCGAGACCGGCGCCGTGCTGCGCACCATCGAATCGAACCGCTTCGTCACCGGCGTGACGTGGGTGGACGGCGAGCTTTGGCATGGCACCTGGGAGGGTGACCGGAGCGACATCCGCCACGTCGATCCCCACAGCGGGGACGTGCTGGAACGGCTGGAAATGCCGCCCGGCGTATTCGTCAGCGGCCTGGAATCCGATGGCTCCGGCGTGTTCTTTGCCGGCGGCGAGAATAGCGGCAAGGTGCGTGCAGTGCGCCGCCCACGAGGAGAGTAATCATGAACGCCATCGTCAATCAGGAGCAATGGGTAGCGCAGCGCAAGGCATTGCTGGTGCGCGAAAAGGAACTGATGCGCCAGCAGGACTTGCTGGCCAGCGCCCGCCGCGCGCTGCCGTGGGTGCGCGTGGACAAGCAATACGTGTTCGACACGCCGCAGGGCAAGCGTTCCTTGTCCGACCTGTTCGAAGGGCGTAGCCAGCTCGTGGTGCAGCATTTCATGTTTGCGCCGGGACAGGAGCGCGGCTGCTCGCACTGCTCCTACATGGCCGACCATACGGACGGCGCGCTGGCACACCTGGCGCAGCGCGATGTGAGCGTGGTGGCAGTGTCGCGCGCACCGCTGGCCAGCCTGGAGCGCATGCGCAAGGAAATGGGCTGGCGGTTCAAATGGGTGTCATCAGGCGACAGCGATTTCAATTACGACTTCCACGTCAGTTTCGCGCCGGAAGAAATGGCCGCAGGCGAAGTCTATTACAACTACACCAGCCAGGCTTTCCCGCACGAAGATGCGCCCGGCGTCAGCGTGTTCTACAAGGACGACGCAGGCACGGTCTACCACACCTATTCGACCTACGGCCGCGGCGTGGAGGTGATGATGCATACCTATCGCTTCCTCGATCTCACCCCGCTAGGGCGGCACGAGGATGATTTGCCGTACACGATGGCGTGGGTCAGGCATCATGACCGCTACGCCCAGCCAGCGGCGTCATGCTGCAGCTCCCAGGCGTGATACGGGGCTGCCATGTCGAGCTTCCGGCCCTGGCGGGCCGTGACGGCGATCGCCTGCGGCCATGCGGCGTCGATGGCGGTGGCGGCGGCGGTGGCATTGCGGCTGCCGCTGGACCGCCCGGCCCTGCAGTGGGGCGCTGGCGTGCTGCTGCTGGTTGCACTGACCTGCCGCTTCCGCCATGGGCACGTCATGGCGGGCCAGGCGGGAATGGCGCTGTGGACCTTCATCACATCCACGGCGCACGGCGCCGGCTTCATCCTGATGCCGGCGCTGATGACGATCTGCGGCAGCGGCGGTGGCGCCGCAGGGCCGTTTCTGCAAACGCTGGCGGCACTGGCGCTGCACCTGGCGGCGATGCTTGCCGCGCACGGCGCGATGCTTTACCTCGCCGTTCGCGTCGTGCACTGGCTTAAGGCTTGACGATCACTTTGCCGGTGACCTTGCGCGCGGCCATCGCTTCCAGCGCGCGCGGCGTGTCGGCCAGGGCGTAGCGTGCCGAGATGTGCGGGCGTATCTTGCCTTCGGCCAGCCAGCCCAGGAGCTGCATCATGCCGGCCAGGTTGGCTTTCGGCTCGCGCTTGACGAATTCGCCCCAGAACACGCCCATTAGCGAAGCGCCCTTGAGCAGCGTCAGGTTCAGGGGCAGCTTCGGTATCTCGCCGTTGGCAAAGCCCACCACCAGGTAGCGGCCGCGCCAGCCGATCGAGCGGAAGGCCGGCTCGGCGTATTCACCGCCGACCGGGTCGTAGATCACCTCCGGGCCCTTGCCGTCGGTGGCGGCCTTGATGGCTTCGCGCAGGTCGCTGCTGCTGTAGTTGACCAGGACGTCGGCGCCGTGCTCTTTGCAGACGGAGAGCTTTTCCTCGCTGGAGGCGGCGGCAATCACGCGCGCGCCGAGCGCCTTGCCGATCTCGATGGCCGCCAGCCCGACGCCGCCGGCAGCGCCCAGCACCAGCATGGTTTCGCCGGCCTTCAACCGGGCGCGGTCCACCACGGCGTGGTGCGAGGTGCCGTAGGTGAGGGTGATCGCGGCGGCGGTGTCGAAATCCATCCCCGGCGGCATCGGCATCAGCGAATCGGCAGGCACCAGCAGTTGTTCGGCAAAGCCGCCATGCGCGGAGAAGGCAATCGCCTTGTCGCCCGGCTTGAAGCCCTGCACCCCTTCGCCCACCGACAGCACCACGCCCGAGACTTCATTCCCCGGCGTGAAGGGCAGGGCAGGCTTGTATTGGTACTTGCCCTGGATGATCAGTACATCCGGAAAGTTGACTGCCGCCGCCTTTACCTGCAACACCACCTGGCCGGGGCCGGGCTGCGGGTCGGGCACATCTTCCAGCACCAGCGTGTCGGGCGGGCCCCACTCCTTGCAAACGATAGCCTTCATATGGTCTCCATAATTTTTAGAACGATCGTGCGATTATGCCCGAGAACACTTTGCGCCGGCACAAAGTTTATCGCGCGGGAGGGGATTACATTTGGCAGGCAGGGGAGGCGATTGCCATGAGTATCCGGTACGGCTGCTTTTTCAGTTACGCGCATGGCCAGCACGCATATATGAGCCACTTCAAGGACGACCTGGTCGATGCCCTGAAGTGCTATCTCGAGCCCCACTTCGACAACGAGACCGAGCTGTTTGTCGATAGCGAGCAACTGGGTGGCGGGGACGATATCGACCGCCGGCTCGCGCTGGCCATGTGCCAGAGCGCCACCATGATCGTGATCTACACGCCCAAGTACGAAGCCCACCCATATACCCGGCGCGAATTCGCCGCCATGCAGATGATCGAGGCCGAGCGCAGCGGCTGGTACGAGCTGCCAAGCCACCTGATCATTCCCGTCATCATGACACGTCACCCGCTGAACCTGCCGCGCCAGATCAGCGAGCCTGGCATGTATGTCGATTTTTCGCGCTATACGCTGGCAACCGGGGATTTGAAGACCAATCCCGATTTCCTGCCCGATATCCGGCGCATCGTCGAGCGCATCACGATGCACTACCACTGCCTGAAGGCGAGCATTCCGCCCGACCACGACTGCAGGGAGTTCGAGCTGCCGCCGGTGCCGCCGGAATGGCGCCCGCCGGCCCCGCCTCACTTTCCTCGCTAGAAAAACCTCTGAAAGAGCGCCATGGAACACCTACGCCTGCACCTGCCAGAGCTGCCCGCAGCCGGCGAAGTCACCACTTTCTATTCCTACAAGGGCGGCGTAGGCCGTACCATGGCGCTGGCCAACCTTGGGCACATCCTGGCAAGCCGCCGCACGGCGCCGGTGCTGCTGGTCGACTGGGACCTGGAAGCGCCGGGGCTGCATTACTACTTTCCCGGTGCGGCGGATGCGCCGGGAGTGCTGGACCTGTTCGAAGAATGCCGCGAGCAGCTCCAGCAACGCGCCGGCCGCTACGCCAGCGAGCAGGCGCTGGCCGAGGCAGTGTTCGACGCGGTACGCTGGGAACAGTACCTGATAAGGGCATGCGATGACCGGCCACTCTGGCTGCTGCGCGCTGGGCGGTGCGATGGCAGCCATGCGGAACGCGCGGCGATGCTGGACTGGCAAGGCTTGTTCGACGCTTGCCCCGCGCTGTTCCGCACCTTTGCCGCGCGGCTGGCGCGCCATTTCGGCCATGTGCTGGTCGATGCGCGCAGCGGTCGCGCCGACTGCGCCGCCATCTGCACCACCTTGCTGCCGACACGGCTGGTGCTGGTCTTCGCGCCGAACCGGCAGAACCTGGATGGCTTGCAGGACCTGGTGGCGCGCGCCACCGGCTATCGCAGTTGCCATGAGGACGAACAGCGCCAGTTGCTGGTTTACCCGCTGCCATCGCGCATCGATACCTCGGACGAGGCGCAGTGCAGGTTCTGGCGCCGCGGCGAGGATGGGGCGGGCGGCTACCAGCGCCTGTTCGAAGGCATGCTGGGCCAGGCCTACGGCTTGCCCTGGCTGTCGCTGGAAGACTACTTCGATGCGGTGCAGTTGCCGCACTGCGCCAGCCTGGCCAGTGGCGAGCCGCTGCCGGCGCTGGCGCTGCAGCAGGGCTATTATGCATTTATGCAATGGTTTGGCGATGGGCTCTGCCCCTGGCAACGCCTGCCGGCAGCCGGGCCGGCCACCCTGAATAACCACCATGTCTTGCCGCTCGAGCAAGACCGCGCAGGGTACTGGCCAATGCCGGCCGCAATGTAAATTTGTCCGTGAATAAATGGGGCCGGAAATAAATGGGGACGTACCCCGGTAAATGGGGTACGTCCCCATTTATTTCCCGTTGCTTCAGGTAAAATTCCCTGTATGAGAATCCTTATCAGTAACGACGACGGCTACCTGGCGCCTGGCATCAATGCGCTGGCGGAAGCCCTGCAGCCAATTGCCGATATCGTGGTTGTGGCGCCCGACAGCAACCGTTCCGGCGCCTCCAATTCCCTCACGCTGGACCGTCCTTTGTCGGTGCAGCAGGCGGCCAACGGTTTCTATTTTGTTAATGGAACGCCGACCGATTGCGTGCACGTGGCGCTGACCGGCCTGCTGGACCACGTGCCGGACCTGGTGGTGTCGGGCATTAACAACGGCCCCAACATGGGCGACGACACGCTGTACTCGGGCACGGTGGCCGCCGCCACCGAGGGCTACCTGTTCGGCGTGCCGGCGATGGCTTTTTCGCAGGGTTCCTACGGTTGGGCGAATGTCGATGCCGCGGCCCGCGTGGCACGCGACCTGGTACAGCGCTACCTGGAACTGCTGGAGCGGCCCTACCTGCTGAACGTGAACATCCCGAATCTGCCGTATGAGCAGCTGGGTCCACTGACCCCGACCCGCCTCGGCCGCCGCCACCAGGCCGAACCCGTGGTCAAGGCGCTTGACCCGCGCGGCCGGGAAATCTACTGGATTGGCCCGCCCGGCGCCTGCAAGGATGCCGGCGAGGGCACCGACTTCCATGCCGTCGCCAATGGCCGCGTTTCTCTGACGCCATTGCAGATCGACCTGACCCATCGCCAACAACTCGATACCCTGGCAAAGGCCATCGCATGAGCGAAAAGACCCGCACTTTCCCGCTGCCCCTGTCATCAGTTACCGACAAGAGCCCGGCGAAAAAGCCGGTCTACAGCACCGTGGCCACGCCACAAACCGCAACCCAGAACGCCGCCCGCACTGCCGCAGCCAGCCCGGGCGGCTGGCGCCCGCCGCAACCGGCGGCCTCGCCCTCGCGCGCCCATTCCTATGCCCAGGAACGCGCCCAGGTGCAGCTTGGCGCCGTGGCGGCGCCGCGCCAGAACGCTCTGGTATCGGACGGCGTGCGCCGCGCCATGGTGCAGCGGGTGGCGAAGCAGGGCGTGAGCGACCCGGTCGTGCTGGGCGCGCTCGACACCGTGCCGCGCCATATGTTCATGGACGAGGGCCTGGCGCCGCAAGCCTATATCGACGCTTCGCTGCCGATTGGCCACCACCAGACCATTTCCCAGCCTTATATCGTGGCGCGCATGATCGAGGTGATGCGCGCCGGCCAGCATCTGCACCGCGTGCTGGAAATCGGCACCGGCTGCGGCTACCAGGCGGCGGTGCTGGCCTGCGTGGCGAAAGAGGTGTTTTCGATCGAACGTATCAAGCCCCTGCATGAACTGGCCAAGGCCAACTTGCGGCCCCTGCGGGTGCCAAACCTGCGTTTGCACTACGGAGATGGTATGCTAGGCTTGCCGCAGGCGGCCCCTTTCGATGGCATCATCCTTGCCGCCGCTGGCCTGGAAGTGCCGCAGGCCTTGCTGGATCAACTGATTATCGGCGGCCGCCTGGTCGCCCCGGTCGGGGCCCGCACCCAGCATCTCGAACTGGTGACCCGTGTCAGCAAGAACGAATGGGTGCGCCAGACGCTGGAAGACTGCCATTTTGTGCCGCTGCGCCCTGGCACCGTTTAACACACAGATCAATAGAATGACGAAGAACTATTCCCTTTTCCTGATGGCCGCCTCGCTGGCCGTGCTGACCGCATGTTCGACCGTGCCGACCCAGGCCCCGGTCGAAGATCGTTCGACGCCGCACCCCACCACACCGCCGAAAGCGGCCCCGGTGGAGGAGCCGAAAGACAAGGAAGGCTACTATACCGTCCACAAGGGCGACACCCTGATCCGCATCGCCTTTGACCGCGGCCTGAATTATCGCGACCTGGCGGCCTGGAACAACTTGTCGAATCCGGACGACATCAAGGTCGACCAGGTATTGCGCCTGACGCAACCCGAAGGCGTGCAGGTAGCGGCCGTGCCGACCCCGCCGCAGATCGAGAAAACCCCGCCGCCGCCGCGCAAGTCGACGCCAAAGGGGGAGAAGCGTCCGTATTCCGATGCCGCGGTGGCGGATTTGCAGAAATCCGACGAACGTGCCGACAAGCCGGCCTTGGTGGCCAGCCTGGCCCCAACTCCGGCGCCGGCCGTGCCGCCGGCAGCTGCAGTCAGCGCGGAAGACCGCGACCTGTCGTGGACCTGGCCTTCCGATGGGCGCGTGGTGGCACAGTTCGACGAGGGCAAGAACAAGGGCATCGACATCGCAGGGCGCGCCGGACAACAAGTGTTGGCTGCTGAACGAGGAAAAGTGATGTATGCCGGTAGCGGCATCCGCGGATATGGTAATCTCGTCATTGTGAAGCACAGTAACAGCCTGTTGTCGGCCTATGCCCACAACCGCTCCATCCTGGTCAAGGAGGGGCAGGAAGTGCGCAGGGGCCAGGCAATTGCTGAAATGGGGGACTCCGATACCGACACCGTCAAGCTGCACTTTGAGATAAGGCAGCAGGGCAAGCCGGTGGATCCATCGAAATTCCTGCCTAACCGCTAGATAAGCACCCATGACACGCTCGCCGAATGACCAACTGGAAGACGACTCGATTCCTGAGGAATTCCCGGACGAGCCGATCGATGAAGTAGCCATCGATTCCATGGAGCCGGACGGCGAGGTTGCGGTTGAAGGCGCCAGCGCTGTCCTCGAAACGGTCGACGAACTGAAAAAGGTGCTGGCGGCGGAGCTCTCCACCGACACTACCCAGCACTACCTGAACCAGATCGGAACCCGTCCCCTGCTGACGGCGCCGCAGGAGGTGCATTTCGCCACGCTGGCCAAGCAGGGCGATTTCGCCGCCCGCCAGACCATGATCGAGCATAACTTGCGGCTGGTGGTGTCGATCGCCAAGCATTACATCAATCGCGGCGTGGTCCTGCTCGACATGATCGAAGAGGGCAACATCGGCCTGATGCGCGCCATCGACAAGTTCGAGCCGGAGCGCGGCTTCCGCTTCTCTACCTATGCCACCTGGTGGATCCGCCAGAGCATCGAGCGCGCCATCATGAACCAGGCGCGCACGGTGCGCCTGCCGGTGCACATGGTGCGTGAACTGAACCAGATCCTGCGCGGCAAGTACCACCTGGAGGCGCAGCACCATAATGGCAAGGATGCCACGGCGGAGGATATCGCCGAGCTGGTGGGGCGGCCGGTGGAAGAGGTGCAGGATATCCTGGCGTTGTCCGAACATGCCACCTCGCTCGATGCGCCGCTGGATAACGACCCGCAGTCGTCGCTGATGGACATGCTGCCGGGGGATTCCGAGGATTCGCCCGATGCGCGCGCCGAACACCATGAGATGACAGTGCTGGTGCGCGACTGGCTGACCAAGCTGCCGGACAAGCAGCGCATCGTCATCATGCGGCGCTTCGGGCTGGATAACGACGATCCGGCCACCCTGGAAACCCTGGCCGAAGAGATGGGCGTGACGCGGGAGCGGGTGCGCCAGATCCAGCAGGAAGCGCTGGTCAAGCTGAAGCGGGCCATGGCCGCACGCGGCGTAGTCCGCGATTCGCTGCTTTAAACCCGATAAACCTGGGTGTGACCCAAGGGTCAGAGCCGCATACGCGACGGTCGCCGGTCGGGTCTGACCCTTGGGGCAGACCCAGTATTGCCGGTTTTTGGTATCATAGCGGGCTTTGGGCGCGCAACGCGCCGGCTGCAACCTTAATCGCTATGCAAGACAACATCGTCGAAATCAAATCCCTGGACATGGATGCCCGTGGCGTTGGCCACATCGAGAACGAAGACGGCTCGCCGGGCAAGGTGGTCTTCATCGAAGGCGCGCTGCCGGGCGAAAAAGTCAGCTTCGAGCTGCTGCGCAAGAAGAAGAACTGGGAGCAGGGCCGCATGACCGCGCTGCACAAGGAATCGTCGATGCGCGTCAAGCCGAAGTGCGAGCACTTCGACATTTGCGGTGGCTGTTCCATGCAGCACCTGGAAGCGTCGGCCCAGGTGGCGATCAAGCAGCGCGTGCTGGAAGATAACCTGTGGCACCTGTCCAAGGTCAAGTCCGACACGATGATGCGGCCGATGTACGGTCCGACCTGGGGCTACCGTTACCGCGCGCGCCTGTCCGCGCGCTACGTCGCTAAGAAGGGGACGGTGCTGGTCGGCTTCCATGAAAAGAAATCGGTATTCGTGGCCGACATCCAGAGCTGCCAGATCCTGCCGAAGCACGTGTCGGACATGATGATGCCGCTGCGCGCCCTGATCCACTCGCTGACCATCTTCGACAAGGTGCCGCAGATCGAGCTGGCCGTCGGCGAAGACAATACCGTGCTGGTGATGCGCAATATGGTGCCGCTGGGCGAGGGCGACGAAGACAAGCTGAAGGCTTTCGCGGACGAGTACAAGATCCAGTGGTGGCTGCAGCCTAAAGGCCCGGATACCGCCTATCCGTTCTACCCGGCCGGCAAGGAGCTGTATTACACGCTGCCGGAATTCGGCATCAAGATGCCGTTCAAGCCGACCGATTTCACCCAGGTGAACCACCACATCAACCGCGTGCTGGTGCACAAGGCGCTGCGCCTGCTGGACGTGCAGAAGGAGGAGCGCGTGGCCGACCTGTTCTGCGGCCTGGGCAACTTCACGCTGCCGCTGGCGACCCAGGCGCGCGAAGTGGTGGGCATCGAAGGCTCCACCGCGCTGACCGAGCGCGCGCTGTCGAACGCCAAGGTGAACGGCGTTGACGGTCATACCACTTTCCAGTGCCGTAACCTGTTCGAGATCACCAAGGACGACCTGATCGCCCTCGGCAAGTTCGACCGCATGCTGATCGACCCGCCGCGCGACGGCGCCATGGCCTTGTCGCTGGCGCTGGCTGAACTGAAGGAAAGCAACCCGGACATGCTGCCAAAGCGTATCGTCTACGTCTCCTGCTCGCCCTCGACCCTGGCGCGCGATGCCGGCGTGCTGGTGCACCGTGCCGGCTACCGCATGTCGCAGGCGGGCGTGATGAACATGTTCCCGCACACCTCCCACGTGGAGTCGATGGCGGTCTTCGACCTCGTGTAAGGCCTACGCCAGCCGGGAAAAGCATGGTCGCCATGCCGCTTGCCAGGCCGACCATCGCGAGCAGGATGGCACCAGGAGTCCAGCGATCCAGCGCTGCCCGTGCTCCAGCGCGACAATGCGCGCGGTCAGTCGCTGCTCCAGTTCCGTCAGGCCATGGGCTCCCACCGCTGGCGATGCGATAAGTGTTTGCCAATCGTGCGGCGTACGGACTGAGGCGGCGCACAGGTGTGCGCCAAACGAAAAAAAGCCGGCGGATGCCGGCTTTTTTCATTGGGCAGCTTGTCGCTTATTCGCGGTCGCCAGCCAGGCCCAGCAGGTTCAGCAGGCTGGTGAAGATGTTATACACGTCCAGGTACAGGGCCAGGGTGGCGGAGATGTAGTTGGTCTCGCCGCCGTTGACGATGCGCTGCACGTCGAACAGGATATACGCCGAGAACACGGCAATCACCAGCACTGAGATCACGATCGACAGCGCGCTCATGCCCAGGAAAATGTTGGCGATCGAAGCCAGCATCAGCACGATCACGCCGGCGAACAGCCATTTGCCCATCATCGAGAAATCGCGCTTGGTCACGGTGGCATAACTGGCCAGTGCGGCGAAAATCGATGCCGTGCCGCCGAATGCGGTCATGATCAAGGTGGCGCCGTTGGAATAGCCCAGGGTGCGGCTGAGCAGCGGCGTCAGCATCAGACCCATGAAGAAGGTGAAGCCCAGCAGCAAGGCGACGCCGATGCCGGAGTCCTTGTTCTTTTCAATGGCCCAGAAGAAGCCGAAGGCGATACCCAGGAACAGGATGGCGCCGATGAAGCCGCGCGGGAAGGGCATGCCGAAAGTCACGCCAACGAATGCGCCCAGCACGGTCGGGATCATCGACAGGGCCAGCAGCCAGTAGGTATTGCGCAGCACGCGGTTGCGGATCAGTGCGTTGTCGGTGGCGACGGCGCTACCAAAATGATGTACGTTTTGCATATTTAAATGCCTCCTTTACCAAAAAGCATAGCATGCCGCTGACCGGATGGGGACTTTCTGGCTTAGGAAATACTTAAAAACGCTTAGGGGAAGCCCTTATATGCGCCTTGGGAGTGTTTCCTTGGGCATAGAGAGTGAACTATGTTAAAATCTAGGGTTGATCGAGAATCTAATTTCTTCTTTTAAACCTTTCTTTTTATTGGAGTTTTTCATAATGGCAATCGAACGCACCCTGTCGATCATCAAACCTGACGCAGTAGCCAAGAACGTGATCGGCCAGATCTACAGCCGTTTCGAAGGCGCAGGCCTGAAAGTGATCGCTGCCCGCATGACCCAGCTGTCCCGCGCTGAAGCCGAAGGCTTCTACGCTGTGCACCGCGAGCGTCCTTTCTTCAAGGACCTGGTTGACTTCATGATTTCCGGTCCTGTGATGATCCAGGTTCTGGAAGGCGAAGGCGCAATCCTGAAAAACCGCGACCTGATGGGCGCTACCGATCCGAAGAAGGCAGAAAAAGGCACCATCCGTGCTGATTTCGCTGATTCCATCGACGCTAACGCTGTGCACGGCTCCGACGCCGCTGAAACCGCTGCCGTGGAGATCGCCTACTTCTTCCCAGCACTGAACGTCTACTCCCGTTAATTTTAGCGGTTGTAATGTAGTACAGTAGTATTGCGCCTTGCCCCGGGTCTTCGGTCCGGGGCAAAGCCGTTTTTGAAATTGAGCAAAAAAGCATGGAAACATCTCTCACCAATCTGCTGGATTTCGATCCTGAGCAACTAGTCGCCTACTGCGCCGAGCTGGGGGAGAAGCCTTTCCGTGCCAAACAGCTGCAGCGCTGGATCCACCAGTTCGGTGCGTCCGACTTTGACAGCATGACCGACCTCGCCAAGTCCTTGCGCGAGAAGCTGAAGACGCGCGCCCACATCGTGGCGCCGGCTGTCATCAGCGACCATACTTCCGCCGACGGCACCCGCAAATGGCTGGTGGACGTGGGCAATGGCAATGCCGTGGAAACCGTGTTCATCCCGGAAGAAAACCGCGGCACGCTGTGCATCTCGACCCAGGCCGGTTGCGCCGTGAACTGCCGTTTCTGCTCGACCGGCAAGCAAGGCTTCAACCGCAACCTGACCGTGGGCGAAATCATCGGCCAGCTGTGGATGGCTGAATTCGCGCTGCGCCAGACCAAGGGCATCGAGCCCGGCCCGAAAGGCGAGCGCCAGATCACCAATGTGGTGATGATGGGCATGGGCGAGCCGCTGCTGAATTACGGGCCGACCGCCACCGCGCTCAAGCTGATGCTGGACGATAACGCCTACGGCCTGTCGCGCCGCCGCGTGACCCTGTCCACCTCGGGCGTGGTGCCGATGATCGACAAGCTGTCGCAGGACGTGCCGGTGGCGCTGGCGGTATCGCTGCACGCGTCCAACGACAAGCTGCGCGACGAGCTGGTCCCGCTGAACAAGAAGTACCCGCTGAAGGACCTGCTGGCGGCGTGCAAGCGCTACCTGGAGTTCGCGCCGCGCGACTTCATCACATTCGAGTACTGCATGCTCGATAACTACAACGACACGGACGAACATGCGCGCGAGCTGATCGCGCTGGTGAACCATCCAGAGTTCGGTGTCAATTGCAAGTTCAACTTGATTCCTTTCAACCCCTTCCCGGAATCGGGCCTGCTGCGCTCCAAGAACCCGCGCATCAAGGCCTTCGCCGAAATTCTGATGAATGCGGGCATCGTAACCACCATCCGCAAGACGCGCGGCGATGATATCGACGCGGCTTGCGGGCAGCTGGCGGGCGAGGTGAAAGATCGCACCCGCGTGGCCGAACGGATGGAAAAGATGACCGAATACCAGAAGAAGTACGGCGCCGATTTCGGCAAGATCGTGGAGATTCGTTCCTGATGACCGATTTCGCCCAGCGCCGCTTCAAGTGCCTGGCCGCGGTCGCGCTGGCCAGTGTATTGGCGGGCTGCGCGACTTCGGGGCAAAGCCCCAGTGGCAAAGAAGAGCTGAAAACCCTTTCCGATCAGACTTCCGCGCAAAAACGCGCCGAGATCCGCATGCAGCTCGCGATCGGCTACTTCGAGCAGGGTAATTACCCGATTGCGCTGGACGAAGTGAAAAAGGCGATCGCCGCCGATCCACAGGGCGCCAATGGCTACAGCCTGCGCGCCATCATCTACATGCGCATGGGCGAGAAGGAACGGGCGAACGACAACTTCCTGCAGGCCCTGAAGCTGGCGCCGAGCGATCCTGACCTGAACAATAATTACGGGTCCTTCCTGTGCCAGAATGACCGCATCAAGGAATCGTTCAAGCATTTCGATGCTGCGCTGGCGAACCGCAATTACCGCTCGCCGGCCGGGGCCTTGAACAATGCGGGCAGCTGTGCGCTGAAGATCAAGGACATTGACCTGGCCGAGCGCTACCTGCTGCAGGCGTTGAAGCTGACGCCGGAAGTGCCTGAAACGAATATTGGCCTGGCCAAGGTGTACTATGCGCGGCGCGATTATCCGCGCGCCAGCTTCTTTATCACGCAATTGCACAAGGTAGCGAAACTGGACGGCCTGCCGGCTGACGTCTTGTGGCTGGCGATCAAGGTGCAGCACAAGATGGGCGACCAGGGTCTGGAGCAGGGCTTCGCGACCCAATTGCGGCGCCACCACGCCCAGTCGCCGGAGTATGCAGCGTATCAAAGTGGGGCGTTTGATGAGTGAAAACGGGGAACCAATGGATTCTGAGCAGGACAAGCCGAGTAGCCGGCAGCAAGCTTCCGCGCCCGGGGCAGCACTGGCAGCGGCACGCGAGGCCATGGGCATGTCGGTCGAGCAGGTTGCCGACCAGCTGAAACTGGCGCCGCGCCAGGTGATGGCGATCGAGCAGGGTGATTTCGACGCCTTGCCTAACCGCGCAGTGACGCGTGGTTTCATCCGCGCTTACGCGAAGGCGGTGAGGCTCGACCCGGCGCCGCTGGTGGCGATGGTGGAAGTGGAAGGGGCGGCAGGGCATGCCGATGCGACCGTGCGCCCGACCATGGTGAAGGCTTCATTCCAGGAGTCGCGCTTCCCTTCGCTGAACGAACGCAATAACGGCAAGCCGCTGGGCGCGATTGTGGCCGGCGTGGGCGTGCTGGCATTGCTTGGCTTGGCCGCGGCCTGGCAGATGGGCATCCTGTCGCCGCTGACGCTGGCGAGCCGCGGCGGCCTCACGGCACCTGCTGCTCCGGCCGAGCCAGTGGTGCCAGTGGTGACGCAACCGAGCGCGCTGCCTGCCGAAGCGCCAATGCAGACGCAGAACGTGCCGCTGATTTCGGTACCGCCGCAACCTGGCGGCAATACTGCACCGGATGTGGTGGCGGGCGTCGGTGTGCCAGGCGCCGCCGGCGGCGTGCCTGCACCGGCAGCCGCGCCGGGCGCCGTCCCGGCCACGGCTCCCGGCATGACGACGACCACTGGCGGCGTTGCTGCGCCAGCAACTGCGCCTGTCACGGCGCCAGGCAATGCCGCCGCCACGCCTGTCGCGGGCGTCGCTCCCGTCAACCGCGCTGCGCCGACCGTTGGCGGTGCGCCGGCAACGACGACCCCGGCTTCGCCGGGCTTGATTCCGGCCAAGCCGACGGCGGTGGCTCCAGCTCCGGCCGCGCTGCCAGGCGCTGCCCCGGTGGCAACCGCGCCGGCCATGCCGACAACGCTGGCTGGCGCAGCTCCCGCGGTAGGTGCCGCCGGCGGCAAGCTGGTGCTGACGGTGAAGGAAGACTCGTGGGTCGAGATTCGCCGCGCCGGCCAGCCCAACCTGACCCGTGGCACGGTGAAGGCCGGCAGCACCCAGACCTTCAACGTGCGCGCGGATGACGTGCTGATCGTCGGCAAGCCGGGCGCCGTGAGCGCCAGCCTGGCGGGCGGCAAGCTGGAATTGACGCAAGATCCGGGCAAGTCGTACGCCCTCGTGAACATCAAGTAATAAGAGTAGCCAAGCATGTCTTCTTCGAACAACCCGATCCCATCCGGACCACTGGCGCGCCGAGCCAGCCGCCGTGTGCTGGTGCAGCATGGCGAGCGCAAGATCTGGGTCGGTGGCGACGCGCCGGTGGTGGTGCAGTCGATGACCAATACCGACACCGCCGACGCGGTGGCGACGGCGATCCAGATCAAGGAGCTGGCGCGCGCCGGTTCCGAGCTGGTGCGCCTGACGGTGGACCGCCCGGAGTCGGCGGCTGCCGTGCCTTACATCCGCGACCAGCTGGACAAGATGAGCATCGACGTGCCGCTGGTGGGCGACTTCCACTACAACGGCCACACCCTGCTGACCGAGTTCCCGGCATGTGCCGCGGCGCTGTCGAAGTACCGCATCAATCCGGGCAACGTGGGCAAGGGCGCCAAGCGCGACACGCAATTCGCGCAGATGATCGAAGTGGCGGCCAAGTACGACAAGCCGGTGCGCATCGGCGTCAACTGGGGCTCGCTGGACCAGGCGCTGCTGGCGCGCATCATGGACGAAAACGCAGCACGCGAAAATCCATGGACCGCGCAGGCCGTGATGTACGAAGCGCTGATCACTTCCGCGATTGAAAACGCGGTACGCGCGGAAGAACTGGGCCTGGCGCGCGACAAGATCATCCTGTCGTGCAAGGTGTCCGGCGTGCAGGACCTGATCGCGGTGTACCGCGAACTGGGCAAGCGCTGCGACTACCCGCTGCACCTGGGCCTGACCGAGGCGGGCATGGGCAGCAAGGGCATCGTGGCGTCGACCGCCGCGCTGTCGGTGCTGCTGCAAGAGGGCATCGGCGACACCATCCGCATTTCGCTGACCCCGGAACCGGGCGGCGACCGCACCAAGGAAGTGGTGGTGGGCCAGGAAATCCTGCAGACCATGGGCCTGCGCAAGTTCACTCCGATGGTGATCGCTTGCCCGGGCTGCGGCCGTACCACGTCCACCGTGTTCCAGGAACTGGCGGACGATATCCAGAGCTACCTGCGCGAGCAGATGCCGGAATGGAAAAAGACCTACCCGGGCGTGGAGTCGATGAACGTGGCCGTGATGGGCTGCATCGTCAACGGCCCGGGCGAATCGAAGCATGCGAACATCGGCATCAGCCTGCCGGGCAACGGCGAATCGCCGGCCGCTCCGGTTTTCGTCGACGGCCAAAAGGTGGCGACGCTGCGCGGCGATAATATCGTCAGCGAATTCCAGGCCATCGTGCTCGACTACGTACAGAAAAACTATAGCAAAGCAGCTTAAAGAACATGTCCAATAAAGCAGACAAAATCACAGCCATCAAGGGGATGAACGATCTCCTGCCGGCCGACGCCCACTTGTGGGAAATCTTCGAGAACACCGCGCAGTCCGTGGTGCAGAGCTACGGCTTCCAGCAGATCCGCACCCCGATCGTGGAAGAAACCCGCCTGTTCTCGCGCGCCATCGGCGCCGTGACCGACATCGTCGAGAAGGAGATGTATTCTTTCGAAGACTCCATGAACGGCGACCAGTTGACGCTGCGCCCGGAAGGCACCGCCGGGGTGGTGCGCGCCGTGCTGGAGCATAACCTGGTGTACGAAGGCCCCAAGCGCCTGTGGTACAAGGGCCCGATGTTCCGTCACGAGCGTCCGCAGCGCGGCCGCTACCGCCAGTTCCACCAGTTCGGCGCGGAAGCCGTGGGCTTCACCGGCCCGGACGTGGACGCCGAAATGATCGTGATGTGCCGCCGCCTGTGGGATGACCTGGGCCTGGAAAACATCCGCCTGGAAATCAACTCCATCGGCGATGCCGAAGAGCGCGCACGCCACCGCGTCGACCTGATCGCCTACCTGCAGCAGCACGAAGAGCACCTCGACGCCGACGCCAAGCGCCGCCTGCACACCAATCCGCTGCGCATCCTCGATACCAAGAACCCGGAGCTGCAAGGCATCGTCAACAGTGCGCCGAAGCTGCTGGATTACCTGGGCGATGAATCGCGTGCGCACTTCGAAGGCGTAAAGAAGATCCTCGACGCCAACGCGATCCAGTACACCGTCAACACCCGCCTGGTGCGCGGCATCGACTACTACAACCGCACCGTGTTCGAATGGGTGACCGACGAACTGGGCGCGCAGGGCACCGTGTGCGCCGGCGGCCGTTACGACCCGCTGATCGAAATGTTCGGCGGCAAGCCAACCCCTGCGGTCGGCTTTGCCATGGGCATCGAGCGCCTGATCGAACTGATGAAAGGCGCCGGCGACACCGCAGCGCCGCGCCAGTGCGACGTGTACCTGGTGCATCAGGGCGAAGCGGCACGCATGCAAGCCTTCATCATCGGCGAGCGCCTGCGCGACGCCGGCCTGGACGTGATCCTGCACTGCGGCGGCCTGAATGGCGCCGGCAGTTTCAAGTCGCAGATGAAAAAAGCCGACGGCTCCGGCGCAAGCTTCGCAGTCATCATCGGCGAAGACGAAGTGGCCAACAACACTGCCGTCGTCAAGGCAATGCGCGCTGAAGAAGGCGAGGGCCAGCAGCAAACCGTCGCGTTTGAAGGCGTTGTCGATTACGTCGTGGACCAGATCACATGCGGAGACGATTGTGACCACGACCATCACCACCACCATTAATTAAAGAAACAGGCAGACTGAAACATGGCATACGATCTCGACGAACAAGAACAGCTTGCTAACCTCAAGGCATGGTGGGCAAAGTACGGCAACCTGACCACCTGGGTGGTGATCGCAGTCCTGGCCGCCTATTCGGGCTGGAACGGCTGGAACTACTACCAGCGCAACCAGGCGGCGCAAGCCTCCGTGCTGTTTGACGAACTGCAGAGCGCTGTCAACGCCAAGGACAATGCCAAGGTGGCGCGCGTGGCGGGCGACATCGAGACCAAGTTCGGCCGCACCGCCTATGCTTCGCTCGGCGCACTGAGCGCTGCCAAGTCCTTCTTCGATGCCAATGACCTGAAGTCTGCCAAGGCCCAGCTGGAGTGGGTGGTCGCGCACGGCAACGACGAGCATAAGAACATTGCATCGATCCGCCTGGCCGGCGTGCTGCTGGACGAAAAATCCTACGACGCCGCGCTGAAGGCGCTGGCCGTGGCAGCACTGCCGCAGTTCAAGGCCTCGGTGGAAGACCGCAAAGGCGACATCCTGGCAGCGCAGAACAAGATGGAAGAAGCTCGCACTGCCTACAAGGCAGCGCTGGAAGCGGCCGAGAAGAACAATCCTGGCCGCCAGCTGATCCAGCTCAAGCTCGAATCGATTGGCGGCACGGTGCCGGAAGTGAAGGCCTGATCCGATGCTAGCGACCCGTACTGTTATTGCGCTGGGCGTCGTAGCGCTGGCTGCCGGCTGCGGCAGCCTGAATCCGTTCAAGAAGGAAGACAAGTTCGCACCGGCCAAGCTGGAAGAATTGAAGGGCGGCGTACCGGCCCGCATCGTCTGGAAGCACAGCACCGGCAAGGCGGGCGTCAACGTGTTCACGCCTGCGCTGGCAGACAACAGCGTGTTCGTGGCCGATGCCGACGGCGTGATCGAGCGCCTGGACGCCGCCAGCGGCAAGGTGCAGTGGCGCAGCAAGACCGGCGCCGACCTGACCGCCGGCGTCGGCGTCAGCCCGGATGGCAAGCTGGTGGCAGTGGGTGCTGTCAAAGGCCAGCTGATGGCCTTCGATGGCAGCGGCAAGGCCCTGTGGAAAGTCCAGGCGTCGAGCGAAATCCTGTCCTCGCCGGCAGTCGGCAACGACGTGGTGATCGTGCGCACCGTGGATAACAAGGTCACCGCTTATGACGCGGCCGATGGCAAGAAGCGCTGGTTCATCCAGCGCGTCACGCCGCCGCTGACGCTGCGTAATATGCCAGGCCTGGTGATCGCCAACAATAATGTGTACGCGGCGCAGCCTGCTGGCCGCATCCTGGCGATGGCGCTGTCAAACGGCGTGCCGCGCTTTGAAGTGCCGCTGTCCGAACCGCGCGGTGCAACCGAACTGGAACGCGTGTCCGACATCAGCGGCACCCCGACCGTGTTCGAGCAAGACCTGTGCGCGGTGAGCTACCAGGGCAAGGTGGGCTGCCTGGATATCAATACCGGCGTGGCCCGCTGGACCAAGCCGGCATCGTCGGACGTGGGCGTGGGCGTGGACCAGCGCTTCGTGTTCGTGTCGGACGAGAAGGGCGCCGTGCAAGCCTTTGCCCGCGAAGGCGGCGCATCGGCATGGAAGAACGAAAAGCTGGCATACCGCCGCTTGTCGGCTCCGGTTTCCTATGGCCGTTTCGTGGCCGTGGGCGACCTCGATGGTCATGTGCACTTCCTGTCGCGGGAAGACGGCACGATTTTAGGTCGGATCAGCACCGACGGCAGCGCCATCAAGTCGGCGCCGCTGTTGTCGGGTCCGAATGTGATTTTCCAAACCCAGAATGGGACTGTGGCCGCTATCGCGGTCGAATAAAAATAATATGAAGCCGGTAATTGCACTTGTTGGTCGCCCGAACGTCGGGAAATCGACCTTATTCAATCGACTGACCCGCTCGCGCGATGCGCTGGTGGCGGACCTTCCTGGCCTGACGCGCGATCGTCACTATGGCGAGGGCCGCGTGGGCAATCGCCCGTTCCTGGTCATCGATACCGGCGGTTTCGAGCCGGTCGCCAAGGAAGGCATCATGTTCCAGATGGCCCTGCAGACCAAGCAGGCCGTGGCGGAAGCCGACGTGGTGGTGTTCCTGGTCGATGGCCGCCAGGGCATGACCCCGCACGACAAGACGATTACCGATTTCCTGCGCAAATCCGGCCGTCCGGTGCTGCTCGTGGTGAACAAGGCCGAAGGCATGCGCTATACCGCTGCCGTGTCGGACTTCTACGAGCTGGGCCTGGGCGATCCGTATGCGATTTCCGGTGCCCACGGCGACGGCGTGCACGACCTGGTGGCCGAGGCGCTGGACAAGGCGTTTGCCTCCCGTCCGGCCGACGAGGAAGAACTGCTGCCGCAGGAACGCGGCGTGAAGATCGCCCTGGTGGGCCGCCCGAACGTGGGCAAGTCGACCCTGATCAATACCCTGGTGGGCGAGGAGCGCGTGATCGCCTTCGACATGCCGGGCACTACCCGCGATTCGATCGAGATCCCGTTCGAGCGCGACGGCAAGCAGTACACCCTGATCGACACGGCGGGTATCCGCCGCCGCGGCAAGGTGTTCGAGGCGATCGAGAAGTTCTCGGTAGTGAAGACGCTGCAGTCGATCTCGGAAGCCAATGTGGTGATCCTGATGCTCGATGCGCAGCAGGATATCTCCGAGCAGGATGCGCACATTGCGGGCTTCATCCTGGAGTCGGGCCGCGCCCTGGTGGTGGCGGTCAACAAGTGGGACGGCCTGCAGTCGGACGACCGCGACCAGGTGAAGATGGACATGGACCGCAAGCTGGACTTCCTGTCCTTCGCCAATACCCACTTCATTTCGGCCCTGCGCGGCACCGGCATCGGCCCGCTGATGAAGTCGGTAAACGGCGCCTATGCCGCCGCCACGGCCGACCTGCCGACGCCCAAGCTGACCCGCGCCTTGCAGGAAGCGATCGAGAAGCAGGAGCCGAAGCGCAAGGCCGGCGTGCGTCCGAAAATGCGCTATGCGCACCAGGGCGGCCAGAACCCGCCGATCATCGTCATCCACGGCAATTCGCTGGATGCGGTGTCCGAGCCATACAAGCGCTATCTGGAGAAGCATTTCCGCGATAGTTTCAAACTGGTCGGCACCCCGCTGCGGATTGAATTGCGAAACGGAAAGAACCCTTTCGACAAGCGCGAGAAAGCCTGATAAGGGGATCTTAAGCTTTATCCCGCTGCAAGATTTAAAAAAACAAGGTACAGTGTCTTTGGAGCAGCATCCCCAGCACTTGAAAAACAGGCGCAGCGTCTCCAATTCGTACACAACAACATAAAACGGAGCTGTTATGAGCAATAAAGGGCAATTGTTACAAGACCCATTCCTGAACGCGCTGCGCAAAGAGCACGTTCCAGTCTCGATCTACCTGGTCAACGGCATCAAGCTGCAGGGTCATATCGAGTCTTTCGACCAATACGTGGTCCTGCTGCGTAACACCGTGACCCAGATGGTTTACAAGCACGCCATTTCCACCG
The DNA here is from genome assembly GCF_049913285.1 of Pseudoduganella sp. S-14. Taxonomy (GTDB): domain Bacteria; phylum Pseudomonadota; class Gammaproteobacteria; order Burkholderiales; family Burkholderiaceae_D; genus Rugamonas. The sequence continues at coordinate 4,719,890 of NZ_CP183991.1, read as the reverse complement.
TGGTGCCTGCCCGCGCCGTCAACCTGAACATGGATAACTCCTCCGAGGCAGCGGAGTAAGCCACTTCGTATGCGTGCAGCTTTAGTCGGGGTAGATTTCGGTCAGGGCGACTTTGCTGCCAGTATCGAGGAGTTGATGCTGCTGGCCCGCTCCGCGGGTGCAGAACCGGTCACCACCATTACCGGCAAACGGTCTTCGCCGGATGCCGCGTATTTCGTCGGCAGCGGCAAGGCCGATGAAATCGGTCATGCAGTGCAGGACCACAAGCTCGAAATCGTCATCTTCAATCATGCGCTGTCCCCAGCCCAGCAGCGCAACCTGGAAAAACGCCTGAACGTCAGGGTGCTTGACCGCACCAGCCTGATCCTCGACATCTTTGCGCAGCGCGCGCAAAGCCACGAGGGCAAGCTGCAGGTCGAGCTGGCCCAGTTGCAGCACCTGGCCACGCGCCTGGTGCGCGGCTGGACCCACCTTGAACGCCAGAAGGGCGGTATCGGCCTGCGCGGCCCCGGTGAAACCCAGCTCGAAACCGACCGCCGCCTGATCGGCGAACGCGTGAAGATGCTGCGTGCCCGCCTGGCCAAGCTGCGCAAGCAGCACGAGACCCAGCGCCGCGCCCGCGGCCGCAGCCACACGTTCTCGGTGTCCCTGGTCGGCTATACCAATGCCGGCAAGTCGACCCTGTTCAATACCATGACCAAGGCCGGCGTCTACGTCGCGGACCAGTTGTTCGCCACGCTCGATACCACCTCGCGCCGGGTTTACATGGGCGAGGAAATCGGCAACGTGGTGGTCTCCGACACGGTCGGTTTCGTGCGCGAACTGCCGCACCAGCTGGTGGCCGCCTTCCGCGCCACGCTGGAAGAAACCATCCATGCCGATTTGCTGCTGCACGTGGTCGACGGTTCGTCGCCGGTGCGCATGGAGCAGATCGAGCAGGTCAACCTGGTGCTGCGCGAGATCGGCGCCGACCATATTCCGCAAATCCTGGTGTGGAACAAGATCGACGCGGCGGGCCTGGAGCCGGCGGTCGAACGTAATGAGTATGATAAGATTTCCCGCGTATTCATCAGCGCACGCACGGGCGAAGGCCTGAACCTGCTGCGCGATGCAATCTGTGAGGCAGCACGGGATGAGCAGGAGGCGCTCGCCAACCCCAAAGAGGAGGTGGCGCCAGACAGTATTCTCACCTTTACCCAAGTAGGATCTCACTAAAAGAAAAATATGCCTTTTTCCTCTCTCAAGAAAAGACTCGGCAACTATATTGCCCAGGAAGGCAAAAAGCCCGGCGAAGGACCGCCGGACCTCGATCAACTCTGGCGTGATTTCAACCAGCGCCTGAATGGCCTGTTCGGCGGCGGCAAAAACCGCGGCAGCAATCCGGGCGGCGGCAATGGCGGCGGCGACATGAAGGGCGCCGGCTTCACCGTTGGCGCGGTCGCTTCGGTGGCAGCGCTGGTGTGGCTCGCCTCCGGCGCGTTCATCGTGCAGGAAGGCCAGACCGGCGTGGTCACCACGTTCGGCAAATTCAGCCACACCACGCCGGCCGGTTTCAACTGGCGCTGGCCGTATCCATTCCAGGGCAACGAAATCGTCAACGTGTCCCAGGTGCGCACGGTGGAAGTGGGCTACCGCGGCAGCGCGAAGACCAAGATGGCTTCCGAAGCGCTGATGCTGACCGAAGACGAAAACATCATCGACATCCAGTTCGCCGTGCAGTACAAGCTGAGCGACCCGGTGAAGTGGCTGTACGCCAACCGCGATGCGGAAGACACCGTGCGCCAGGTGGCGGAAACGGCCATCCGCGAAATCGTGGGCCGCAGCAAGATGGACTTCGTGCTGTACGAAGGCCGCGAAAAAGTCGCTACCGATACCCAGCAACTGATGCAGTCCATCCTGGACCGCTACAACTCGGGCGCGCAGGTAACCAATGTGACGATGCAGGGCGTGCAGCCGCCGGAGCAGGTGCAGGCCGCGTTTGACGACGCCGTGAAAGCGGGCCAGGACCGCGAGCGCCAGAAAAACGAGGGCCAGGCCTATGCCAACGACATCGTGCCGAAAGCGCGCGGTGCGGCATTCCGCCTGATCCAGGAAGCCGAAGCGTATCGCGCCATGACTGTGCAGAACGCGACCGGTAACGCCGACCGCTTCAAGTCCGTGCTGACCGAATACCAAAAGGCGCCGGCCGTGACGCGCGACCGCATGTACCTGGACAGCATGCAGCAGATCTTCTCCAACACCAGCAAGGTGATGGTCGATTCCAAGGCTGGCAGCAACCTGCTGTACCTGCCGCTGGACAAGCTGATCGCCCAGGTGGCAGCTACCGAGGGCCGCGCCGCCAGCGTGACCCCGCCGCCGCCGGCTGCCGTGCTGCTGCCGCCGGAACCGACATCCGACCCGAACCGCCGCGATGGCCGTTCGCGTGAATCGTCCCGTGACCGGGAGGGCCGTTAATGAATCGCTTTGCAACTATCCTGATTACCGGCTTTATCGCCCTGATGCTGCTGTCGTCCACCGTGTTCGTGGTGGACCAGCGCAAGTACGCCATCGTGTTCGCGCTGGGTGAAGTCAAGCAGGTGATTTCCGAGCCTGGCCTGCACTTCAAGCTGCCACCGCCGTTCCAGAACGTGGTGTACCTGGACAAGCGCATCCAGACCTTGGACCCGAAAGAGGCTGACCGCTTCATCACTGCCGAAAAGATGAACATCCTGGTCGATGCCTTCGTCAAGTGGAAGGTGACCGATCCGCGCCTGTACTTCGTCTCCTTTGGCGGCGACGAGGGCAGGGCCGGCGACCGCATGCAGCAGATCGTCAAGGCGGCGCTGAACGACGAGATCACCAAGCGCACCGTGCGCGAAGTGATTTCCGGCCAGCGCGGCAAGGTGATGGAATCGATCCGCGGCAAGGTGGTGGACGAGGCCAAGCAGATCGGCGTTGAAATCGTCGACGTGCGCCTGAAGCGCGTGGATTACGTTGAGCAAATCAACAACTCGGTGTACGAGCGCATGAAGGCCGAGCGCCTGCGCGTGGCGAACGAAGCGCGCTCCACCGGCGCCGCCGAGTCGGAGCAGGTGCGCGCCGACGCCGACAAGCAGCGTACCGTGATCCTGGCCGAGGCATACCGCGAGGCGGAAAAGATCAAGGGCGAGGGCGATGCCAAGGCGTCGCAGATCTATGCCGAAGCATTCGGCCGCAACCCGGAGTTCTACAAGTTCTACCGCTCGCTGGAAGCTTACCGCGCTTCCTTCAAGAGCAAGGCTGACGTGATGCTGGTTGATCCGCAGTCTGACTTCTTCAAATACTTCAAGAGCGCAGGCTCCGGCAAGTAAGCCGAAAAAGATGGGGACGGAGCCCATTTATTTGGGTCCGTCCCCATTTATTTCGCCGCCATTTTTTTACCTGCACCGCAACAATTTCGCGTAAAATACGCGGTTTGGTCATCCGATTTTCCGGATGGCGTAGTTGCGCCTGCGTTGTTTTTAATTCAATAGCACCAACCATGCCGAATTGGCTTTTGCCTGAATATATTGCCGACGTCTTGCCATCCGAAGCACGCAAGATCGAGGAATTGCGCCGCCTGATGCTGGATAACTTCCGGCTGTACGGCTACGAGCTTGTGATGCCGCCGATGCTGGAGTACGTCGAGTCCCTGCTGACTGGCGCCGGTACCGACACGGACCTGCGCACGTTCAAGCTGGTGGACCAGATTTCCGGCCGCATGCTGGGCCTGCGCGCCGACATGACGACCCAAGTGGCGCGCATCGACGCCCACCTGCTGAATCGTGCCACCGTGACCCGCCTGTGCTATGCCGGCTCCGTGCTGCATACCCGTCCGTCCGGCCTGCATTCGACGCGTGAGCCTTATCAGATCGGCGCCGAAATCTACGGCCATGCCGGCCTGGAAGCGGACGCGGAAATCCAGGAACTGGCACTCGGCTCGCTGTCGCTGGCTGGTTTCACCGACATGCGCCTGGACCTGACCCACGTCGGCGTGCTGCGCGCGATCCTGGCGCAGGATCCTGCCGCGACCAGGGATTACGACGCCATCGTGGCCCTGTTGCGCGGCAAGGATGCGCCGGGGCTGCAGCAGCAGACTGCCAAGTACAACGAAGTGACCCGCGCCGCACTGCTGGCATTGCCGAACCTGTACGGCGACGTCGAAGTGCTGAAGCGCGCGCGCGAAGTGCTGCCGTCACTGCCGGGCATTACCCACGCGCTGGCAGAACTGGCTGCGCTGGCGGCATCTGCCATCGGCCGTGCCGAAGTGGCGATCGACCTGGCCGACCTGCGCGGCTACCAGTACGAGAGCGGCGCCATGTTCGCCCTGTACGTGCCGGGCCTGCCGAATGCGGTAGCACGCGGCGGCCGCTACGACCACGTGGGCGAAGCATTCGGCCGCGCGCGTCCGGCCACCGGCTTCTCGCTGGACCTGCGCGAACTGGCGCGCCTGCTGCCGACCGCGGAGCGCAAGCATTCGATCCGCGCGCCATGGGGCAATGCACCGGAATTGAAAGAAAAAATCGCCGAGCTGCGCAAGTCCGGCGAAGTTGTGATCCAGTCGCTGCCGGGTCACAACGATGAACAGGACGAGTTCGAGTGCGATCGCGCGCTGGTGCTCGACGAAAGTGGTAGTAACTGGATTCTCAAAAACTTAGGTTAATTGTGATGTCAAACAAAACTGCAAAGAACGTTGTTGTTATCGGCACCCAGTGGGGCGATGAAGGCAAAGGCAAGATCGTCGACTGGCTGACTGAACACGCCCAGGGCGTGGTGCGCTTCCAGGGCGGCCACAACGCGGGCCACACCCTCGTGATCGGCGGCGTCAAGACCGCCCTGCAGCTCATCCCTTCGGGCATCATGCGCCCAGGCGTGGCCTGCTACATCGGCAACGGTGTGGTGCTGTCCGTGCCTGACGTGCTGCGCGAAATCGACAAGCTGGAAGCAGCCGGCGTGGAAGTAGCTTCCCGCCTGAAGATTTCCGAAGCTTGCCCGGTCATCCTGCCTTACCACACCGCGCTGGACGCGGCGCGTGAAGCCGCCCGCGGCGCGGCCAAGATCGGCACTACCGGCAAGGGCATCGGCCCTGCATACGAAGACAAGGTCGCCCGCCGCGCGATCCGCGTGGCCGACCTGCTGAACGCGGAGCGCTTTGCAGAGAAGCTGAAAGAGAACCTGGACTACCATAACTACGTCCTGGAAAACTACCTCAAGGCTCCGAAGATCGATTACCAGAAGACCCTGGACGATGCGCTGGCCTACGTGCCGCGCCTGCGCCCGATGGTGACCGACGTGTCGTCCGCCCTGTACGCGACTCATAAAGCTGGCGGCTCGCTGCTGTTCGAAGGCGCGCAAGGCTCGCTGCTGGACGTCGACCACGGCACCTATCCGTTCGTCACCTCGTCGAACTGCGTGGCAGGTAACGCTGCTGCCGGCGCTGGCGTTGGTCCTGGCATGCTGCACTACATCCTGGGCATCACCAAGGCCTACACCACCCGCGTTGGTTCCGGCCCGTTCCCATCCGAACTGCCGACCGATGCAGGCGTTGGCCACCACCTGTCCTCCGTGGGCCACGAGTTCGGTACCGTGACCGGCCGTGCCCGTCGTTGCGGCTGGTTCGACGCAGCGCTGCTGCGCCGCTCGGTGCAGATCAACGGCGTGTCGGGCATGTGCCTGACCAAGCTGGACGTGCTGGACGGCCTGGAAACCCTGAAGATCTGCACCGGCTACACCATCAACGGCAAGCAGGTCGACATCTTCCCGGTCGGCGCCGAAGACGCTGCGCTGTGCCAGCCGATCTACGAAGAAATGCCAGGCTGGAAGGAAAGCACCGTCGGCGCCAAGTCGATGGACGCGCTGCCTGCCGCTGCCCGTGCTTACGTCAAGCGCATTGAAGAAGTGGTCGGCGTGCCGATCGATATGGTTTCCACCGGCCCTGACCGCGAAGAGACCATCGTCCTGCGCCACCCGTTCGAATAACGCATTGCAAGGCGGGCCACGAGTCCGCCCGTACCGGCCAGCGCCGGACAGTAGGGCGGGTCAATGACCCGCCTTTCCAATTTCAGAGAGAAGGAAAAGCAATAATGAGCACTCCGCAATCCGACCAAAAGCACCTGTGGGTCTCCTGGGACGAGTATCACCGCCTGATCGAGCGCCTGGCGCTGAAGGTCCATGAATCGGGCTGGAAGTTCGACATGGTGCTGTGCCTGGCGCGCGGCGGCGTGCGTCCTGGCGACGTGTTCTCGCGCATCTTCGACGTGCCGCTGGCGATCCTGTCGACCAGCTCCTACCGCGAAGAAGCTGGCACCGTGCGCGGCGACCTGGATATCGCCAAGTACATGACCATGACCAAGGGCCCGCTGTCCGGCAAGATCCTGCTGGTGGACGACCTGGCTGATTCCGGCGTGACCCTGACCAAGGTGATGAAGCACCTGAAGGACAACTTTGAAGGCGTGACCGAAGTGCGTTCGGCGGTGATCTGGACCAAGGGCTGCTCCGCGTTCAAGCCTGACTACCAGATGGAAGAACTGCCGCACAACCCATGGATCCACCAGCCGTTCGAAGACTACGACGGCCTGCGCCCGCACCAGCTGGCGGCGTGGATCAAGAAAGGCGAGACCGGCGCGTAATAGCGCTGGCTCCAGAAAAGAGCGGAAGGGCGCAAGTCCTTCCGCTTTTTTTTATCAGCGTACTTCCAGCAACTCGACGTCGAATATCAGGTTCGAGTTCGGCGGAATCGGACCGATGCCGTTGCTGCCATAGCCCAAGGAAGCAGGCACGACCAGGGTGCGTTTGCCACCCACCTTCATTCCCTGCACGCCTTGGTCCCAGCCTGGAATCACTTGTCCGGCGCCGAGCGGGAAGCTGAAAGGCTTGCGGCCGATGGACGAATCGAACTGCGCGCCGTGCTGCTGCGGCGAGTTCGGTTCGTAAATCCAGCCGGTGTAATTGACCACAACGTTAGCGCCGGCAAGCGCTTCCTTGCCGGTGCCGACAACGGTATCAATCTTCTGGAACGGAATGGCGGCGGCTTCGGATTGCGCCGGTGGATTGCTGCGCTCGCAGCCGGCCAATGCCAGGGTAAGGCTTGCGCCGATAAGGCAGGCGGAAAACAGTCGCTTCATGTTCTTCTTTCAAAATAAATGGCAAAGAAGCGAGTGTACTGAATCCGCCACAAATTGCGAAAAAACTAGCAGCTATCGGCATTTTGGGATGTTTCTATAAGGAAATGACTATACAATTCTTGGCATCATTTTGCTGTTGCCAGGATAGTCGATGTTTCCTTCGATGTTGTTGTCTGTGATGCTGGCGGTGTCGCCCCCGGAGCCGGGCGGCGCCCAGGCCGCCAAACCTGCCGCACTGCAGAAGCACTGGGCCGAGCACAAATTCGACGCCATCGAGCGCAGCCTGCGCGAGTCGTGCACGTCCGACCCGGCTGGCTTCGAAGCGCAATTCGACAGCTATTTCCGCAGCACGCAAACCTGGGAAGCCGACCGCAACGCGCTGGAGCAATGGCGCCAGCAAGCGCCCCATGCGCTGGCGCAGGCGCTGGTCGAAGCGATCTATTGGCGCGCCTATTCCTCGCAACTGCGCCTGGGCGCCGTTGGCCACTTGCGGAAAGAGGCCATGGCGTTTTACCAGGAGCAGCTGGGGCGCGGCGTAGCGCGTCTGCAGCACGTCAAGGCGCAGGCCAATGTCTGCCCGCTGTGGCATAGCCTGAACATCAGCCTGCAGCTGGAGGGCGCCGGTTCGCGCCGCAGTGCCGCCAGCGCATACCTCGACGCGGTGCAGGCTTTCCCGAACGACCAGCAGATCCACTTCGCCATGTCGCGCGCCTACAGCCCGCGTTCGGGCGGCAGTGCGGTGCAGTTCGACCAGTTTGCCCGGCGCGCCGTGTTCTTCACCAAGGCAGTGGAGGGCGGGGCCATGTACGCGCGCCTGTACTGGCGCGAAGATGGCAATGGCAGCGATGCGATCCAGTTCCGCGAGCAACGCGGCATGCCGGAATGGCGCATGGTGAAGGGCGGTTTTGAAGACCTGCTGCAGCGGCATCCGCAAGACCTGCGCGGCCGCAACAAGTTTGCCTCGTTCGCCTGCCGTGCCAATGACCGCGAGACTTACCTCCGGCTGCGCCAGGAACTTGGCGAGCGCATCATGCCCGAGCTGTGGCCGGACGTGGCCAGTGCCGAGGCTTGCGACCGAAAACTGGGCAAGGGCGCCTCAGCCGCCACTTCGCCGACGCAAGCCGGTGGTGTAAACTCGCAGTCATGACTCAAGACTTCTTCCAGACCTTTATCCTGCTGATGCTGGTAACCGACCCGTTCGGCAACGTTCCCATTTTTGCGTCGGCGCTGGCCACGGTGCCGCCCAAGCGCCGCCCGAAAATCGTGGTGCGCGAGTGCCTGATTGCGTTCGTTGTGCTGCTGGTGTTCATGTTCTTCGGCAGCCATTTCCTCAAGGCCCTGAGCCTGTCGGAAGCCTCGCTGCGCATCGCGGGCAGCGTGATACTGCTGCTGATCGCGATCCGCATGGTGTTCCCGCATCCGGACGGAGTGCTGGGCAAGCAGGAGGGCGGGGAGCCGTTCATCGTGCCGCTGGCGATCCCCGCGCTGGCAGGTCCATCCGCGCTGGCGACGGTGTTGCTGTTCTCGCGCGAGAGCACCGGCGAAGTGCTGATGCACGTGGCGGCGCTGGCCGCCGTGGTTGTGGTGTGGCTGGTGGTGTTCCTCGGCGCCGAGCGCTTGCAAAAGGCCCTTGGTTCGCAGGTGATGACGGCCTTCGAACGCCTGATGGGGCTGATCCTCGCTGCGATGTCGATCGAGATGCTGCTGGGCGGCGTGCGCGAGTTCGTCAAGACGCTTTAAAGCGGCAGTAACGCCTCGTGATTTTCCGTGACTTTTTCTGTCGGGCAATGGCAATATAATCATCCGAATTTGCCGCGCCGCGGCGCCACAGATAGGGTGATCTATGCATGTCCTGATCATATTGGGAATCGTCGTGTTGTTGGTTGTGTTGTTCTATAAGTCGACCAACCAATATGTGCAGCCAGCCGGTGCGCCAGCGCCGGCGCCGGCGCAAGCCATGGGCGGCAACGCGCCGCCGGTGCAGCTTGGCTGGGTCTCCAACGGCAAGCTGTTCGTGCAGGGCGGTTATGGCGCAGTGCAGGAGATTTCCAGCCCATATGCACAGCAGGCGATGGACCGCGCGGAACGCAGCCGCGAAAAGAACGCGTGGAAGAAAGACACTGCCTTCGGTGTCGCCGCGCAAGGCAATTACCGCGACTTCGATCATCACACCGATCCTTTCCTGATTTCGTCGGCACTGTTCACCGGAGACGGCAAACTGCTGTACTTCCAGGCAGACCATGGCATGGGCGGGCTGTTCTCGTACGACACCGCCAGCGGGCAGGAAGAACGCCTGCTGCATCGCCAGCAATTGCAGCTCGATGATTTGTGCCTGTCGCCGTCCGGCGAGACGATTGTCTGCACGCTGCGTGCGCGTGGTGGCGTCAGCCATATCGCGACCATGCGCAGCAATGGCGATGGACTGCGCGAACTCACCGGCGGAGATACGATCGATTCCGCGCCTACGCCTGTGCCGGGTGACGAGACCAAAGTCATCTACCAATCCGCGGCGATTGGACGCGACCAGCACGGCGGCTGGGCTGCAACGGGCCATGTGACGCTGCAGGAATTGAATACTGCGACCGGCCGCATTACGTCGGTGCTGGAAGATCCGCGCTACGACTTCCTGTCGCCACGCGTGGCGCCGGATGGGGCGCTGTTCTTCATTCGCCGTCCTTATGAACCGCCGCAGTACAACGCCGGCAATGTAGTGCTGGATACGCTGTTCTTCCCATTCCGGCTGCTGCGGGCCGTGTTCCATTATCTGAATTTCTTCTCGCTGATGTACTCGCGCAAACCGCTGACTGGTGCAAGCGGCATGCCGATGCAGGCGGACATGAAAGACATCGTCTTGCAGGGCAAGCGCATCGACGCCGAGCGTGCGCTGCGCCAGGAAGCCAGCATTGGTGGCATTCCTTCGCTGGTGCCGTCGTCGTGGCAGTTGGTGCGCCGCACGCGCAGCGGTGGCGAGGCGGTGGTGGCGAACAATGTAAGTTCGTTTGATATGACGCCGGGCGGCACCATTGTCTACAGCAACGGTCGTGGCCTGTTTGTGCTGGATGCGCAAGGGCGCTCGGCACTGGTCGCGCAGGGAGACCTGGTCGGCGCAGTACTGGTGCATGATAAGATGCCGGCATGAAACAACCTGAACCCATGTTCCGCTGCACAGGCTGCAACCGTGGCATTTTGAATCGCTGCGTGGCCCGCTGCCTGTATTGCGGCGCCGACTTGCCTGCCGAGGCCAGGCTTGCACCGGAAATGATCGCACAACGCGACGCGGAACATGCGCGCATGGAAGAGGCACGCAAGCGCCTTGCTCAGCATCCCGCACCGCGCCCTCAGGCCCAGGGCAGCGCAGCATCGGACGTCATCGATGGCGTGGCGACCGGGTTGGATGTCATCGACCTGATCGGCGATGGCGTCTCGCTGTTTGGCAAACTTCTAGACTAAACATGTTGCTTTGATAATGACGGCGTGGCACGATATTGATCCCGCCATGCCAATCATTAAAGGAGCTGCCATGTCCCTGCGCATCAACGATACCGCACCAAACTTCAAGGCCCAGACTACCAAGGGCCCGATCGATTTCCATGAATGGATTGGCGACCAGTGGGCCGTCCTGTTCTCGCATCCGAAGGATTTCACGCCGGTCTGCACCACGGAGCTGGGCTACATGGCCAAGATCGAACCGGAGTTCACCAAGCGGAATACCAAGATCATCGGCCTGTCGATCGACCCGGTCGAGAACCACAGCAAGTGGGCCAGCGATATTGAAGAGACCCAGGGTGCCAAGGTGAACTATCCGATGATTGGCGACACCGACTTGCAAGTGGCAAAGCTGTACAACATGCTGCCGGCCGAGGAGCCGGGCACTTCGGATGGCCGCACCGCTGCCACCAACGCGACCGTGCGGTCAGTATTCATCATTGGCCCGGACAAGAAGATCAAGTTGATGATGACTTATCCGATGACAAGCGGCCGTAATTTCGACGAGATCCTGCGGGTGCTCGATTCGATCCAGTTGACCGCCAAGCACAAGGTGGCGACGCCAGTGAACTGGAAGCATGGGGAAGACGTGATTATCGCTGGTTCGGTCAGCGATGATGATGCCAAGAACTTGTTCCCAGGCGGCTGGAAGGCGCCTAAGCCTTACCTGCGTATCGTCAAGCAGCCGTCTTAAACCGGTAAGGCGGGGCCTCATGGCCGCGGGGGGGGCGGGACCTTCGAGTTTCGACGAAGATCAACGGCGCGCAACCGAGACCCGAGGCCGCCGGGTAGACTGGGTCAGACCCTTGGGTCTGACCCGGGTTTACCGGTTTTAAAGCGCATCAGCCCCCGGAGCGCCAAACAGTTGCTCTTTGAGATGATGCAGCTGGTCCCGCACCTGCGCCGCCTTCTCGAACTCCAGGTTCTTCGCATGATCGAGCATGAGCTTCTCGAGCCGCTTGATCTCCTTGCTGATCTGCTTCTCGCTCATCGCTTCGTATTTCGCCGCCTCTTCGGCGACCACCATTTGCTCGCGGGCGGCACTGCTGTACACGCCATCGATCATGTCCTTGATGATCTTCTTCACGCCGCGCGGCACGATGCCCATCTTCTCGTTATAGGCGATCTGCTTGGCCCGGCGCCGCTCGGTTTCATCGATTGCGCGCTTCATCGAATCGGTCATATTGTCCGCGTAGAGCAGGGCAACGCCGTTCAGGTTACGCGCCGCACGGCCGATCGTCTGGATCAGTGAGCGCTCCGAACGCAGGAAGCCTTCCTTGTCAGCGTCCAGGATGGCCACCAGCGACACTTCCGGCAAGTCCAGGCCTTCACGCAGCAGGTTGATCCCCACCAGCACGTCAAAGGTACCGATACGCAGGTCGCGCAGGATTTCCACGCGCTCCACCGTATCCACGTCGCTGTGCAGGTAGCGCACCTTGATGCCATGGTCGCCCAGGTATTCGGTCAGCTGCTCCGCCATGCGCTTGGTCAGCGTGGTGACCAGTACGCGCTCGTTCTTCTCGATGCGGTCGTTGATCTCGCCCAGCAAGTCGTCGACCTGGGTGCGGGCAGGGCGCACGATCACCTGCGGGTCGACGAGGCCGGTCGGGCGCACCACCTGTTCAACCACGGCGCCGGCATTTTTCTTCTCGTACTCGGCCGGAGTGGCAGAGACGAAAACCGTCTGTCGCATCTTCGACTCGAACTCCTCGAACTTCAACGGTCGATTGTCCAGTGCCGATGGCAGGCGGAAGCCGTAATCCACCAGGTTGGTCTTGCGCGAACGGTCGCCGTTGTACATGGCTGACAACTGGCCGATCAGCACGTGCGACTCGTCCAGGAACATGAGCGCATCGCGCGGCAGGTAGTCGACCAGGGTTGGCGGCGGCTCGCCCGGCTTGGCGCCGGACAGGTGGCGCGAGTAGTTCTCAATGCCCTTGGTGAAGCCGACCTCCGCCATCATCTCCAGGTCGAAGCGGGTGCGCTGTTCCAGGCGCTGTTCTTCAATCAGCTTGTTCTCGCGGCGGAAGAATTCCAGGCGCTCGCGCAGTTCGTCCTTGATGGTCTCGATAGCGCGCAGCACGGTGGCGCGCGGCGTCACATAGTGCGAGCCCGGGTAGACAGTGAAGCGCGGAATCTTCTGTTTGACCTTGCCCGTCAGCGGATCGAACAGCTGGATCGATTCCAGCTCGTCGTCGAACATTTCCAGGCGTACCGCCAGGTCGGCGTGTTCGGCCGGGAAAATGTCGATGGTGTCGCCGCGCACGCGGAAGGTGCCGCGGCCGAAGTCCATTTCATTGCGCGTGTATTGCATCTGGATCAGGCGCGCGATGATGTCGCGCTGCGACACGCGGTCCTTGGCGCGCAGCGTCAGGATCATCTGGTGGTACTCGTTCGGATTACCGATACCGTAGATGGCCGACACTGTCGCCACGATCACCACGTCGCGCCGCTCCATCAGCGACTTGGTGCAGGACAGGCGCATCTGTTCGATGTGCTCGTTGATCGACGAATCCTTTTCGATGAACAGGTCGCGCTGCGGCACGTAGGCTTCCGGCTGGTAGTAATCGTAGTACGACACGAAGTACTCGACCGCGTTCTCCGGGAAGAACTCACGGAATTCGGAATACAGCTGCGCCGCCAGCGTCTTGTTCGGCGCGAACACGATGGCCGGCCGGCCCATGCGCGCGATCACATTGGCCATGGTGTAGGTCTTGCCGGAACCCGTCACCCCGAGCAGGGTCTGGAACGACAAGCCGTCTTCAATTCCTTCGCACAAGCCATCGATGGCGGTCGGCTGGTCACCGGCGGGAGGGAAGGGCTGGTGCAGCCGGTAAGGCGAATCCGGGAAAGTGATAACTTCCGAAGCCGGAGCACTGGTATTTTGGGAATCAGACATTACTGCAGACCTTTGATAGAATATGCGATTGTCAGCGGCCCTGACCGGATTTTGTTCGGGTGCCGGCTTGCTTTTGCATCGACCCGCCTTCAAACGTTACTAAACTTATCATGACGAACCCTTCCGTTTTCAGCGCCATCGAGATGGCCCCGCGCGACCCGATCCTCGGCATCACCGAAGCCTTTAATGCAGACACTAACCCAGCGAAGATTAACCTGGGCGTAGGTGTCTATTATGACGACAATGGCAAAGTGCCGCTGCTGAAGTGCGTGGAAAAGGCGGAAGCAATCCTGATCGAACAGCACGCCCCGCGCACCTACCTGCCGATCGAAGGCCTGGCTGCATATGACAAGGCCGTGCAAGAGCTGGTATTTGGTGCCGACAGTGCCGTAATTCAAGAGAAACGTGCAGTGACCGTGCAGGCATTGGGCGGTACCGGCGCGCTGAAACTCGGCGCCGACTTCCTGAAGCGCTTCTCGCCGGATTCCGAGGTTTACATCAGCAACCCAAGCTGGGAAAACCACCGCGCGCTGTTCGAAAGCGCCGGCTTCAAGGTCAACAACTACGCTTACTACGACGAGACCACCCATGGCGTGAACTTCGCCGCCATGCTGGCTGCCCTGAAGGCCATGCCGCGCGGCTCCATCGTCGTGCTGCACGCTTGCTGCCACAACCCGACCGGCGCCGACCTGACCCAGTCCCAGTGGGATGAGGTGATCGCCGCTGTAGTCGCCGGCGGCCTGGTGCCGTTCCTGGATATGGCATACCAGGGCTTCGGCGCCGGCATCGCGGAAGATGGCGCCGTAGTGCGCCGCTTCGCCGCCACCGGCGTGGCGCTGCTGGTGTCGAACTCTTTCTCCAAATCCTTCTCGCTGTATGGCGAGCGCGTGGGCGCCCTGAGCGTGGTGGCTGCTTCCGCCGAAGAAGCTTCGCGTCTGCTGTCGCAACTGAAGCGCGTGGTGCGTACCAACTACTCCAATCCACCGGTCCATGGCGGCAAGGTAGTGGCAACCGCCCTGGCAACCCCAGAACTGCGCCAGATGTGGGAAGACGAACTGGCCGGCATGCGCGTGCGCATCAAGGAAATGCGTGAAACCTTCGTGCAGAAGCTGAAGGTCAAGGCGCCTGGCCACGATTTCGACTTCGTGCGTGAGCAGGTCGGCATGTTCTCGTATTCCGGCCTGACCAAGGAGCAGGTGGGCAAGCTGCGCGAGCAGTCGATCTACGCTGTGGACACCGGCCGTATCTGCGTTGCAGCGTTGAATTCGAAGAATATTGATGTGGTAGTTGACGCCATCGCGAAGGTACTTTAATATGCTGCTCTCTGATCGCAACGCGGTCGGAGAGTGATCCCTGATAGCTCAGTCGGTAGAGCGACGGACTGTTAATCCGCAGGTCCCTGGTTCGAGTCCAGGTCGGGGAGCCAGAATACAGAAAAGCCCAGCCTTCACCGGTTGGGCTTTTTGCATTCTGGTTCCTTTTCTGCATCCGAATGGCGACGTTCTATTCCATAAGCCGGGTTTGCGATCGAAAAGTAACGGCTCAGGCAACTGATATTGCAGATCATCGCACGAAACGGGTGGGCGTAATCGGATCGCCTGTAGACTCCGTTTCATTGGCAAAAGCCCAACATGATGGAGAGAATATGCGCTTTCGTTTCCTCGCCGCCGCTGCGGCCCTGATCCTGACCACTGCAATCTCCGCCAGTGCTGCGGAGAAGCTCGATGCCGTCTTAGCCAAGGCCATGGCTGGCACCAAGGTCCCCGCCGCTGGCGTGCTAGTGATGCGTAACGGGCAGGTCGAAGACCAGGCAGTCGCTGGCGTGCGCCGCAATGATGGTGAGGACGCCGTCACGCAGGATGATGTGTGGGTGATCGGTTCAACCGGCAAAGTGATGACGGTGGCCATGATCGCGCGTTTGGTCGAAGGGGGTACCCTGTCTTGGGATGCGTCCCTCGAAAAAATGTTACCCGATCTCGCCAAGGCCATGCGGCCGGAATATCGTCAGGTCACGCTGATCGATCTGTTGTCGCACAGAGCCGGTCTGCCGCGTGATTTGCGCAATACCAAGGCTCTCAACACCTACTTTGGAGATACCCGCGCGTTGACGCAGCAGCGCCTGGCTTACATCACTTCGGCACTCAAGGAAAAACCAGCGCGGAAACCGCGTTCGGCCTTTAGTTACAGCAACACCGGATTCCTGATCGCGGCAGCCATTGCCGAACACGCCACCGGAAAAACCTACGATGAATTGATGCAGGCTGAGGTCTTCGGGCCCCTTGGCATGACCACCGCAGGTAGCGGTGCGACCCATGATGGCCAGATCCGCGGCCACGCCAAAGGGAAGCCGAAACTGGAGGTCAAACTGGAAGCCGATGGCGTGCCGGCCATGTATGCGCCGGCTGGATTCCTGCACATGAGCCTCGCTGACTGGGCGCGTTTCAATCTCGACCAATTGGCTGGTGCTAAAGGAAAGGGCAAGCTGTTGCTGCCTGCCAGCTATAAGCTGATGCAAACGGCTCAGCCGGGTAGTGGGGCAGGTCTCGACTGGGGAGTGCAAGCGTCAATCGCCGGGCGCAAGGGGCCGGTATTGGTGCATCAGGGGTCGGATGGCAACTGGCTTGCGGTAGTCGTTCTATTCCCCGAGCAGGACAGCGGCGTGCTCGCCGTGGCCAATGCATTCGAAGACATGGGCGCCGATGTGGTCATTAATGGGATGCTGGGCACCTTGTTCCCGACACTGGCTCCGGCCAAATAAACCTCGATGGCGGTGCACCATGACGTTCTGGCGCAAGCTGCTCTTGAGTGGAATCAAGGTTGATACCGCCGAACTGTTAATCCGCAGGTCCCTGGTTCGAGTCCAGGTCGGGGAGCCAGAATTCAGCAGTATGCTAAAAACCCAACCCTTTGGTTCGACTCCAGGGAGCGAGAAAGCCGAAAAGCCCAGCCTTAACCGGTTGGGCTTTTTGCATTTCTGGGCCGAATTGCATGCTCGGCAACTGACCGAAGCCGGTGTGCAAGCACGAGGCTTTTTGTTTTAGGCGCGCCAGTTCACAATAAATACCGGACTTGCCAGGGCCGGTACTGATCCGTCCTATTCGGGCTGGAGCCTTTTCAGGATGGCCACAGCGTTCGTATTGCCGGGATCCAGTTGCAGCGCACGCCGATAGGCCGTAATGGCCTTGGCATTCTCGCCCAGCGCCAGGTACAGCTCTCCCATGGAGTCATGCAGGTTGCCGTCGCGCGGGAAAAGCTCGCTTGCGCGCTGGAGGATAGCGATGCCGGTCGCCGCTTGTCCGGCTTCGGCGTATTGGTAGGCCAGGCGGTTCAACGCATCGCCGTCCTCCGGCGTGTCGCTTTGCGCCAGCAAGATCTTGAAGCGTGCCAATGCCGCGTCGGAGCCGGCGTGGCGAATTTCTGCAGCCAGCACATCATTCAAAGAGGGCTTGGGTTGCGCAACGGCCTGGCCATACAGGACGTCGGTGAAATCGCGGCGCATGCGATAAATCTCCGGCCCCTTGTTGCCATTGCCTTCGTTGAGGAAGATGACAACTAGCTTGCCGTCTTCCGGATAGCGCGTGACCAACGTGCGGAAACCGTTGGCGTTGCCGCCGTGCTCGTGCACCAGGCGCGGCTTGCCGGCAATGGTGCGCGTTCCAACCAGCCAGCCGTAGCCATAACCGAGGTCGCCCCACACATCATCCTTGACATAGGCGGTGAACATCTGCCGTTTTGATTCGGGCTTGAGCAGCGTGTTACCGGCCAGGGCGCGATCGAGCCTGAAGAAGTCGCCGGTGGTGCTGGCGACGCCGCCGCCGGCGCCGACGTTCGGAATCCAGAGCGGATCAGCGGGACGGTATTCGCCGAGGGCACGCACATAGCCGGATGCCTTGCGCGGGATGATGCGGTCCGGCGCGTCATATGCTGTGCGTTGCATGCCAGCAGGGTGCAGGATCATGCTATCCAGGGCTTCGCTGTACGTCTTTCCGGTCTGCTTTTCGATGACCCAGCCGAGCAGCGTGTAGTTGGAACTGCTGTAGTGGCCCTGGCTGCCGGGTTCGAATTCCAGCGGGCGGTTGATGATCGCGAGGAAATCGGCCTTCGGCACTTTTTCGCCAAGGCGGTTAGCCCAGAAGCCCGGGTAATTTGCGTAGTCGACGATGCCGGAAGTGTGGTTCATCAAATGGTGCAGCGTGACGCGCCTGCCAATCCCCGAATCAAGTTCGGGCACGTATTTACCAATCGGGTCGCCCAGCCGCAACTTGCCTTGCTCCGCTAGTTGCATGACCAGGGTCGCGGTGAATTGCTTGGTCAACGAGGCGACGCGAAAAACAGTGTCAGTGGTGTGGGGAATTTTCCATTCGCGGTTGGCCAGTCCAAAGGCGCGGTGATAAACCACTTTTCCATGGTCGGCGACCAGTACCGCGCCATCCAGTTGGCCAAGGGAGTGGTAACGCTTGGCAAGGCGGTCGATGTCGGCGGCGCGGTCGGCTTTTGCGGGCAGGGCGAATAGCAGAAGCAGGGCGATCAGGATTTTTCTCATTTTTCAACGATGGCATACTGTCAAGTTTATTTGCCTTTGGATATTGGTCGGACCAAAATAAATGCGGTAAGTCCGATTGTTGTATTTTGGTCAGGCCAATTGACGCGCCGTTGGAATGAATGCATCCTGGGCGCTCCTCAAACCAGAAAGCACAGGAGACAAGCGCATGAAAGTTAATCAACTCAAGGTAGTCTTCCTGGCGGCCGCTATCGCGGCAGCCACCTCTGCAGTTGCCGGACCGGTCGGCTATGGCGCCGCCACCACTGGCGGTGGAAGCAAGACCCCGGTCAATGTGGCCACGCTGGCCGATGCGCAGGCTAAGATCAACGCCTACACCGATAACTCCGGCCTGGTTCTGCGGTATACCGGCAAATTCGATTACAACACCATCACCGACGTTTGCGCGCAGTGGCAGAAGCCGGCGCAGACGCTGGAGATCAAGAACAAGAGCAATATCACCATCATCGGCGCCAGCGATTCGAGCGCGAACTTCGGTATCCACATTGCCGGCAATGCGCACAACGTGATTGTGCAGAACATGATGATTGGCCTGCTGCAGGGCGGCGAGGCGGCCGATTCGATTTCGATCGAGGGCATGTCCTCCGGCCAGCCAAGCAATATCTGGATCGACCACAACACCATCTTTGCTTCGCTGACGTCCTGCCCAGGCGCAGGCGATGCGTCGTTCGATGGCGGCATCGACATGAAGAAGGGCGCGCACCACGTCACGGTGTCGTACAACCACGTGTACAACTACCAGAAGGTGGCCCTGAACGGCTACAGCGACAGCGATACGGCCAACGCCAACGCCCGCACCACCTACCACAACAACCGCTTCGAGCACGTCAAGTCGCGCCTGCCATTGCAGCGTTTTGGCATGAGCCACATTTTCAACAACTACTTCAATGACGTGCAAACGTCCGGCATCAACGTGCGCATGGACGGCATTTCGCTGATCGAAGCCAATTACTTCGAGAACGTGAAGAACCCGGTTACGTCGCGCGACAGCAGCCGTATCGGTTACTGGGAGCTGCGCAACAACTATGTTGGCAGCGGCATTACCTGGGACACCCCGAGCGGCGCGGTCAATGCTACCAACTGGGGCAGCACCCAGTCCTATGGCCCGACCGGCTATTCCTATACCCCGATTGCCGGGGTAGACGTGAAGGCCAAGGCGATTGCCACTGCCGGCGCGCGCACCAACCTGGCCCAATAGGCATAGTTCGCGTTAAATAGGTCATAGCTTTGCCGCCGCCAGGCACCAGGATAATTTGCCCATCCTAAAAGGAAGGGAGGGAGGATGGGCGTGAATTCCAGGCGGCGGCACTGATGGTCTCGCTCGGCATGGCGGCGGTATTTCCAGTGCTCGCGGGTGCCGCAGTGAGTGCCACTGCGCGCGGCAAGCGCGAAGACTTGGAGCTTTTCGACGGCAATTTTGGCGGCGCGGCGGGGATCATCGAAATAGTCCTGAAATCCTGGGGCGAGGAAATCCACGTATTGGCGGCGCTGCCCAAGGCGTGGCCGGAGGGGGGCTCGTACGGCATCCATGCCCGCGGCGCCTGGCGCTGCGCAGCAAGGCGGGCGAAAGCGTCAGCGTGCGCTACCGTGGCGAACGGCGTTCCTTGAAGCTTGGATGGCAAGGGGCGGGCGGCCTGGATATTGCAAGGATGAGACTGAAAGTTAGCAAACTGGACATAAGCTTTTTTGCTTTTGGGGTGGAATCAGTTATTCTTCAAGTTATCTATCAGATTTAATCCGGAGCATTTGAAGAATGATTACAAAAGAAGAACGGGTGGTGTACGGAACCGAGGACTTGCTGACCACCCTGTGCTCGTCGGTCACCCGCGTGCTGAACGTGGCGTCGCAAAGCCGGATTACCTACTCGGCCATGGTGCAGCGTATTACCAAGGTCGGCCTGAAACCTGATATTGGCTGCTTCGTGCTGTTCGATGGCGGCTTTACCGGCCTGGTTGTGCTGAATTTCTCGGCCGAAGCGGCGATGGAGATTTACGAGCGCTACATGCTCAGCATGGGCATGCCGAAATCCGAACTGGCCAGCTCTTTCACTTCCGATGAAGTGGCGAACATCATGGGCGAGCTGATGAACCAGATCGTTGGCGATTTCACCGGCAAGGTGCGCAGCGAGCTGCACACCAACATTACCCAGAACCAGCCGAAGATGCTGGTGCTGAACAAGCAGGTGACGCTGAGCGTGGATACCCCACTCGACCGTCCGGAAATGCGTCGCGTGTCCTTCTTCACCGAGCGTAACAATATCTTCTACCTCGAACTGGCGATCGACCGCACCGAGTTTATTAAATTGCATGATTTCGAGAAGACCGAGGCCGAAGATCCGGATACCCTGCTGGAGCGCGAGCAAGCTGCCCAGGCTGCTGCAGCACCAGCCGAGGCCATCTCGTCGGATGATGCAGACGAGCTTTTGAAATCCCTCGGCATGTAATCTAAAATAGGCTTTGCAAAAGCAGGAACGGCAGTTATAATATTGCCTCTTTTCCCTGATAGCTCAGTCGGTAGAGCGACGGACTGTTAATCCGCAGGTCCCTGGTTCGAGTCCAGGTCGGGGAGCCAGAATTCAGTAGCATGCCAAGAACCCAACCCTAACCCGGTTGGGTTTTTGCGTTTTAAGGCCTGTCTATTTGCGCACCCACTGGCCAGACTAGCCAGACTGGCCAAGCCGCCGCACTTCCCATCGTCGCCGAGGCCAACCGGCCACGCCAACGCGCCTGTTCGCCAGCCTGCTGTATTTGCGGCACACCTTTGCCTTGTTGCTGCGCCGAACTACAACCGGAAGGCGCGGAGGCTTGCGGGATAAACTGGCTACGTCGCGCAAAAACAGAAGGACAAGAATAAGCTGTATAGCCTGCACGGGCCCGAGACTGAATGCATCGCCAAAGGCAATTCACGCCAGCACCAGTCATGCGTTTCATTGTGGATTGTGTAACCGTGTCCGATAATCAAATACCATTTCCGCTTATCGTTCTGCAAGTAAAGGGTTGCAATGATCAATATCCGTCTCACCATGACGCTGGCAGGAATTGCCATATGCGCGCCTTCCTTCAGCTATGCGGGAACCATCCAACTTGCCGCTGCTGCCGCCTTTGCAAAACCACATCAACGGGTCGATATCGGGGGCAGGAAGATTAATCTGTTCTGCACCGGGACAGGCACCACTACAGTCCTATTTGATGCTCCTGCAGGCGAAGCCGGATGGGCGTGGTTCAAAGTGCAGCCTGACGTTGCTAAATATACGCGCGCATGTATTTTTGATCGTGCAGGCTTTGGTTTCAGTGATCCAGCGCCGCGTCCGAACACGTCAGAAAACGCTGCCGAGGATTTGCATAAGGCGTTGTCTAAGGCCGGCATCAGGTCACCGTATCTGCTGGTTGGGAACTCCCTTGGCGGTGGCAACGTGCAGGTTTTCGCCTACACCTATCCTCTCGAAGTGAAGGGGTTGGTCCTGGTGGAGCCGCAAACTGAAGATGAAACCATCCGGAGCAATGCTGTGACGGCAGGCCTCATCGACAAGATCTACGCGATGGTAAAGGCTCACGACCAGCAATGCCTGGAAGCTGCACACAACGGTTTCAAGGCCGGTAGCGAGGAGGTTGGCGAACCTGAACAATACTTTGGCTCCGCGCTGGGCAAGGAAGTCAGGTCCACGATGTCGACCAGAACTTACTGGCGTACGCGGGTTGACGAGGCTAATGCATCTGAGGCGAGCGATAATCAGTTGCGCGCATTGCGGAAGCCATTCGGGGATTTGCCGGTACTGGTGCTGACGCGTGGCGTAAACCCTTATGCTGATCCGTCAAAGCCACAAAGCGCTGTCAACAAGGCGTTGGAAGTCGAAAACGAGAAAATCCATAAAGAGTTGGCTGCACTGTCGTCGAGAGGGCAGCAGCGTATAGTGGTCCCCGAAATTGAGACAGTGGTTTAAGCTGTCGTCCGCGAAAGGATGATAGCAAATGAGTGAAGGTAAAAAACGCAGGGTGCATACGGCGGAATTCAAGGCCAAGGTGGGTCTGGAGGCGGTGCGCGGGGTTAAGACGGTCACGGAAATCGCGCAGGAGTACGGTGTACATCCTGTGCTGGTCGGTCAGTGGAAGAAAGAGATCCTGGAGAATGCCGGCGCACTGTTCGACGTCAAGCGCGGTCCCAAGCCGGTCGATGAAAGCAGCCCCGAGGACAAGCTGTATAGCGAGATTGGCAAGTTGAAGATGCAGGTGGATTGGCTTAAAAAAAAGCTAGGGGAATGAGTCCGGCGGAGCGGGCGCGATGGATCGAGCGGGACGACGAGATGCCACTGACGATGCAGTGCGAGCTGGCAAGCATTTCGCGCTCTTCGGTCTATCGACGAATGGAAGCTGCGGTGCGTGAGCAAAGTCTGACCGAAGAGGATAGCCAGTTGCGAGGCCTGATCGACGAGGAGTACACGAACCGGCCGTTCTATGGCAGCCGGCGCATGGTGGTGTTCCTACGAAGGCGTGGTTACTGCGTCAATCGCAAGCGCGTGCAGCGCCTGATGCGCGAAATGGGTCTGGCCGGCATGGCGCCAGGGCCGGAGACGAGCAAGCCGCATCCGGAGCACAAGGTTTATCCGTATCTGCTGCGCGGCGTGGCGGTCACGCGACCAAACCAGGTGTGGAGCACAGACCTGACGTATATCAGGCTGGCCCGGGGCTTCGCCTACCTGGTAGCGGTGATTGACTGGTACAGCCGCAAGGTGCTGTCCTGGCGCATCAGCAACAGCATGGACGCGTCGTTCTGCGTGGACTGCCTGGAGGATGCGCTGCGCCACTACGGCAGGCCTGAAGTGTTTAACAGCGATCAGGGATCGCAGTTCACCAGCACAGCCTTCACTGGTGTGCTGAAACGCGAAGGCGTGGCGATCAGCATGGACGGCCGCGGGCGGGCGCTGGACAACATCTTCGTGGAGCGCCTGTGGCGCAACGTGAAGTACGAGGACGTGTACCTGAAAGGGTATGCCAACATGGCGGAGCTGATGGTCGGCCTGGCGCAGTATTTTGCATTCTACAACGCGGAGCGCCCGCATCAGGCGCTGGGTTATGAAACGCCGGATAGCGTCTACAAGTCGGGGATCGGTGGCGGTGCGCTGATCGTAGATAAATTTGGCGATGGTGAAGGCGAGCAGGAAAATTCTGGTATTGCGGGGCAGCGCCGTGCAGCTGTGACGTTGGAAATGGGCACAGCTTAAACTAAGCGACAAAGTGTCTTGACTGATGGGTCCACTTTAGCGTACGGTTTCCGGAGCATCACATAATATCCAGGCTGACGATCCTGACGCTGTGACACAAGCTATAGTCGATGTACTCCGTCAGGTCCAGTAAATAATAATGAGTTTGTTTGGCCTCTGCTGTCCGAAGGTGGCAACGGGTCGGTAAAGTAGGGTTTGAACGCTTTTGTGCATCTCGGGCGACAATTCCTGCAGCGTGCCAGGCGGGTTGCTAGAAACCGGCCACAAAACCCAGCCCTAACCCTGACCGGGTTTCTTCTTGCCCAGGTGGCATTTTCTTGCTCGTCGTTTCAATCTGCAAACATTTAAAATTATCAAAAAGAAACAAGTAGTTCCATATGGAAACTTGTGATACGATAGTTTGTGAAGTTTGACGATTTGAAAATTGACATGAAGCCCACGCCCATTAACGCCTCAGTTAACGCCCATTACCTGGACAAGGTGATGTATGTTGCCGAGCAGATGTCAGTCGAAGTGATTGTCGACATCCTCGATGTGCGCGGCGTGAAGCTGGTGTCGAAGGGCACGCGCGTCACGCGCGCCTTGCGCGAAAAACTGATTGCACATAAGTTGATGCGTCCCTTCGAAGCTTCGATCCGCATCGCCGATGGCGTGGATTCACGGGCGGTGGCGCAAGTGGCGGAGCGGCTGGCGGATGTCAGTGCACCGATTGCCAGTTTGCTGCGCAGCGTGCCGGCCGATGGCGCGTCGCCCCTGCAGGTCTTGGGGCAGATGGAGTTCGGCAATGCGATGGCGCTGATGTTGACCGCGTCGGACAAAGCTGGCGGCCCTTCGCTTGAACATGCAGTGTTGGTCAGCATGCTGTCCATCTGCATGGCCAAGACCTTGCGGCTAAATGAACAGGATCAACTGGCGGCCGGACTGGCCGGCCTGCTGCACGATATCGGCGAACTGTATGTCGATCCTCGCTTCCTGGCTCGCGGCAAGCGGCTGCAGCCACATGAGTGGGCGCACATCGTGATACATCCGCGCACGGGCCAGATGCTGATCGACCAGCTGGAGTCGTTCCCGCCTTCAGTCGGGCGCGCGGTGGCTGAGCACCATGAGCGTTTCGATGGCACGGGCTATCCGCGGCAGGTCGGCGGCCAGCAGTTGAGTGGTCCCGGCCAGGCGGTAGCCGTGGCCGAAATGATTGCAGGCCTGCTGCTGAAAGACAACGCGCTGGAACGCGCGGAGCTGGCGCTGAAAATCGTGCCGGGTGAACAGGCGCCGGAATTGCTGGCCGCGGTCTCAGGCGCTTTGCGCCAGTGCCCGCATGGCGTGGTAGTGCCGGAGGCGGCCTGGCGCGGCGGTGAAAGCGTGCCGGGTTTGTATGCACGCATTGGAGCCATCCTCAACCTTGGTGCGCGCTTGATCGATGGCCCAGCGGCGAAATCCGACCGTATTTGCAAACTGCTGCACGCAACCCAGGAACGCGTGCGCAAGATCCAGCGCGCCTTTGTCAGTACCGGCCTGGATGGCTACCTGCAGCCGATGCCATTTGGTGCGGCGTCCGACGGCCCTCTTCTATTCGAAAAAGACGTGGCCAGCAGGGAGCTGCAATGGCGCTTGCGCGACATCGCGCGCGACCTTGCATTGCAGGCGGAATCGCCGGACGAGAAAATGGTACTGGCATCGCTGATCAACCTGCTCGATAACGACGAAGGTATTGTCGAACCGGCGCGGCGACTCACAGTCGCGCTGCATGGCATAAGCGCGCAGACTGCCGCTGACCGGCGCCTCATGCGGGCATGAGTGGTAAAATGGCCTGACTGAAAAGCCCGGCCATTCGGTTGGGCTTTTTTGCTTTGCGCAGGAGATGAAATGGCAAAAAAGAAAGAAGAACTCGATCCGGAAACCTTGGAACTGATCCAGTGGTGTATCGAGGTGGAAGGATTCCTGGTCAAGGGCGGCGCCACGGTGGAGCAGGCCCAGGATCATATTGAAGAACAGATTGAATGGTTTACGGACCTGTTCTACGACGGCCTGACGCCGGAAGATGCGGCAAAGGAAGCGCTGGCCTGAACCGACTTGGTGCTGAAACAAAAAGGCTTTGCGATCGCTCGCAAAGCCTTTTTGTATTGTGCCGCCCGTGAGGGCGGCAGCAATTTCGCTCAGAAGCGATAGGTTGCGTTCAGGTTGAAGTAGCGACCCTGGTTGCTATGCAGCTGCTCAGAGTAGCCGCCCAGCGGGTAGAAGCTGGTCGAATCCAGGCCCGAGTTCGGAACGTATGGCGCCTTTTCGTCGAACAGGTTCTTGATGTTCACCGACAAGGTCAAGTTCTGGATGCCGGTGTAGGTGTAGCCTAGGCCGACGGTAGTCCAGCTGTTGATCTGGCATTTCGGGAAGTAGGCTTCATACAGCGGCACGTTCGGGTCGCGGTTCGGTGCGGCATCGGTCGGCTTCTTGGCACCGTAGTGGCAGAACGGTGCGGCGTAGGTGGTATCGGCGTCATACTGGCGCATCAGCGAAATCGGACCGACGTACTGGATCGATGCGTTGATCGAGTGAACGTCAGCGAAGCGCCAAGTGGTCGATAGGTAGCCTTTGAAGCGTGGCACGCGGGTGTTGTTGCTCAGGTTCCAGTCCCACAGACCTGGATCCTTGCCAACCACATTGTGCTCGATGTCGCCTGGGTGCTGGGCAATTTTGTACGAGTGCGTGTAGGTACCGGAGAACTTGGTCAGCAGGCTGCCCCACGAGTCCAGCTTGTTGGTGATGGTCGCGTCGAAATCGATACCCTTGATATCTTTCGCGCCTTGGTTCAGCCAAGGTTCTTTGACCATCAGCAGCGGGCCAGTGCCAGGGATCGGATTGCCGTTGGCGTCAGTCACAAAGTTAGCCGGATTGGTGTCACGAACGATGCTGTCTGGATTGCGGTCTTCATGTTTCAGCGCTTCGGACGCGGTGCCCAGAATCACTTCGCCTTCCTTGCGGATACGGAAGTAGTCGATAGTGATGCCGACGTTGGACAGCGGCGCCAGGATCAGGCCCAGAGTGTAAGACTTGGATTTCTCGGGCTTCAGGTCCGGGTTGAAACCACCGGTGCCGGCTGCGGATTTTTGGCAGTCGGTTGGGAACGCATTTGGTTTTGCGGTTTTCTCGTCTACTTCGCAGCGCTTCGGATCGAACAGGTTACGCAGGAAGAACTGTGCGCCGCCCGGGGTTACCTGGTTCAGCGCAGGAGCGCGGAAGCCACGGCTGTAAGCACCCCGCACGGCGAACTGTTCGACAGGGGTCCACTTGATGCCGAACTGCGGCACGCGGCTGGTTTCCAGTTTCTCGAACTTGTCGATACGGCCCGCAGCGCTCAGTTCCAGTGTTTTAAGCACCGGTGCACGGAACTCGGTGTAGAACGATTTGACGTCGCGCTGGCCGTGCAGCACGGTATTGGACAGGCCCAGGATGTTGCCGGTTGCGAGCAGTTCATCCGGATTCAGGTCCATTTTCTCCTTGCGGTATTCGCCACCGAGTGCTACTGCCATTTTGCCGCCAGGCAGTTCAGGGCCGAATTCGCGGTTGGCGCGCAGATCGATCTGGGTGAAGGACGAGGAGTTTTTGGACGTGACGTCGCGGCTCAAGGTCGGGTCGGCAGCCAATTGCGCCAGGGTGGTGCCAGTGTTCAGCTTGCGCAGAGTTGGCAGGTACAGTTGACCCAAGGAAGTGTCCTTGCGGCGAGCCTCGTTCCACAGCAATGCGGATTCGATGTCCCAACCCATGGCCGAACCACGTACGCCAGCGAGCGCGCGCAGGTAATCATTGGTATTGTTATTGCCGGCTGGCAGGTTTTCGAAGCGGTAACCTACGGAGGCGCGAGCGTTCGGGAATGGATTGTCCGGGTGGCCGATTTCGAGGATTGCCTGGAATGGATCGGCGATGCCAACCTGAGTGAAGTTGGTGGTCTGGGTCTGGCCCAAGGTACGCGGACCGGTGGTGCCGGTATAGGTGCGCTCGGAGCGGCTGAATGCTACTTCAGCAAATGCGGACCAGTTGTCGTTGATGCGGATTTCGCCGCGGCTCATCAGGTTGGTATCTTTACCGGCCGACTGTGCTTCCAGGTATTGCAGCAGATCGAAGTTGCAGAACTTGCGGTTCATGAACACCGAAGTGCTAGGCAGGCCCGTGGCAGGGGTGCCGGTAATCTGCTGGGATGGATCGCAGTTCAGCGTAATGCGCATGTTCGTGTCGCGCGTGGCTTGGGTCACACCGAAGTTCTTCGAACCTGGCTTGGTTTCCTTATAGAATACCGGGGAAGCTGAAATGGTGCTGCCGAACGGGGTGGCATAGCGGTTGTTCAGGGTCTGGTAAGTATCCCACTCGATGTCGCGTGCTTCGTCACGGCGAGTGCGATCGCGGTGCGCTACATCGAGGGTGGCGAAGATATTGTAGCCGTCAGTGGCCAGATCGCCTTTACCGACAACCAGGTTGATGCCCTGGCGGCCAAACTTGCCGTCGTCATTGGCGCCGGCGCGGGCCGAAACTTCCACGCCTTGATAATTGGTCTTGGTGATGAAGTTGATAACGCCGGCAACAGCGTCGGAGCCGTAAATTGCCGATGCGCCTTCTTTCAGGATTTCCACACGTTCCAGCGCAGAGACCGGAATACTGTTCAGGTCGTACAGCGAGGAGTTACCGTCGTTCGGGTCGGCGTAAGCGCCGATCACGACGCGGCGGCCGTTCAGCAGCACCAGCGTCGAGGTTGAGCTCAGGTTGCGCAGCGAAACAGTCGATGCGCCGCGCGAGAAGCCGCCGTCGGTCACGTCGAAGTTGTTGTCGGAGCCCACCGCCGGGATGGTCTTCATCAGTTCCTGGACGGACTGTGCGCCAGTATTCTTGATGTCTTGCGCGGTCAGGACTTGTACAACGTTGGTGCTTTCCTTGGCGGTGCGCTTCAGGTTGGAACCCGTGACGTACACGGTGGTAGGCGCTGGGCTGGCTGCTTGTTGCGCCAGTGCATAGTCCGCACCGCTGAATGCCAGCAGTACAGCCAACGCGCCTTGTTTCAGTACGAGTTGCTTAGTCAAAACATTTCTCCCTATCGGTTTACTTGATCACCAGTGCCTTGTGGCTATCACTTATTGGGTTGTGATATGGCGCTCACTATCGCAGAGGCCGTGATATTTTGATAGGTTTTGATATCCGTAAGGCAATTATTTTTGCCGGAATAGTTGTTTTTTGGTCAAAGCAAAAGGTTCTTCCTGTGATTGCTTACGATTTTTGTAGCGGGCAAACAGTTGCAGGCGGCAACTATTGTCATTCGGCAAGTATTAATTTCCTTAGCGTTGCTGATCTGGAGATCACTTTGGCCGTTCAGGTAGCGTGACTTATCCGTGATCTCCTCAATCATAGGCGCGCGGGTTTTTATACGGTCCTGCTGGCAGCTTGAGTCGAGCATCGCAGTGGTGCTGCTTGTCCAGGGCGACATGGGCAGGGGCCTCAACTGAGCGCCGGCCTCTGCGATTTTGGCGACGCACCCGTTATATACAGCGGACGACGGGTAGTGTCGAGGGTCAGCGATGCGCCCGAAGCATGGCTCATTCTTGCGGGAGTTTTTCGTGATAATTCCTCGCGAGTTCGTAAAATCACCTGTTTGTTGCAGAGATTAAGCCTGCCCAGAAGGCCCGTTTGATCGGACTTTGAGCTGCGTCTATCATGCGTCATAACCCAACCGGAGTCAGCCATGAAAACTTTTGCCATTGCCGTTGCCGTGCTCGCCTTGTTCGCGTCCCAGCCTGCTGTTGCGCTGGAACAGAGTGCTTCCGTCAAAGTGACCAAGCTGCTGCAGTCGCCATCGAGCTGGAATGGCGCCGCGCTGGCCTACCCGAGCGGGCAGGCGGAGGTCACAGCACTGCTGGTGGAGATCGCGCCCGGCGGCGAGACCGGCTGGCACCTGCATCCCGTGCCATCGTTTGGCTACCTGCTGGAAGGGGAGCTGGAAGTGAGCCTGAAAGACGGCAGCGTCAAGCGCGTGCTGGCTGGGCAGGCGCTGGCCGAAGTGGTCAATACCCTGCACAACGGGCGCAATGTGGGCAAGGGCCCGGCCAGACTGGTAGTGTTCTATGCGGGCGTCACTGGTAGCACATTGACAGTCAAGGAGTAGTGTTCAAAAGTTATAGTAGGTATATAATGCGCGCTATTTTGCGGCGACAGACCGCAACCTGTGGGGAGAATAGGGGACATCCATCAAACCGCCCACAAGGAAAGAACATGATGAAGTTGTCCAAGATGCACGTGCTGGTAAGCCTCGCTACGATGCAGATGGCTGCCATGGCCCAGGAAGCAGCCCAGGCCCCAGCCGGCCAAATGGAAGTAGTGACCGTTACCGCGCAGCGCCGCGCCGAGAATATCCGCGACGTGCCGGTTTCCGTGTCCTCGATCAAGGCTGAAAAGCTGGACATCCTGTTGTCCGGCGGTCAGGATATCCGCGTCCTGGCAGGCAAGACCCCATCGCTGAACGTCGAATCGTCGACCGGCCGTGTCTTCCCACGCTTCTACATCCGTGGCTACGGCAACGCCGACTTCGCGGTGTTCGCCTCGCAGCCGGTTTCGCTGATCTATGACGACGTGGTGCAGGAAAACCCGATCCTGAAGGGTTACCCGATGTTCGACCTGGCCAACGTGGAAGTTCTGCGCGGTCCGCAAGGCACCCTGTTCGGCCGCAACACCCCGGCCGGCGTGGTCAAGTTCGAATCGGCCAAGCCAAGCCTGCGTGGCGTGGAAGGTTTCTACAACGTTTCCTACGCTACCGACGCTACCGCCAACATCGAAGCTGCTGCCAACGTGCCGCTGTCGAAAGAGTGGGCACTGCGCGTATCGACCCTGCGCCAGCACCGCGACGACTTCGTCACCAACACCTACACCGGCCAGCCGGATGCGCTGGAAGGCTAC
This sequence comes from Pseudoduganella sp. S-14, assembly GCF_049913285.1. Classification (GTDB taxonomy): domain Bacteria; phylum Pseudomonadota; class Gammaproteobacteria; order Burkholderiales; family Burkholderiaceae_D; genus Rugamonas. The sequence goes on along the minus strand of NZ_CP183991.1, from coordinate 4,689,678 downwards.
AACGAGCACGCAGAACGCGTGCAGGTACTGTACCAGCCGAACGGCGTGTTCAACGCCCTGTTCAACGTGCACCAGCGCCAGACCACCGGCAGCTCGCGCCTGTTCCGCGCCAACATCATCAAGAAGGGTTCCAACACCTTCGTCGACGGCTTCGATCCTGAGCGCATCGCCATCAACGGCCGCGAAGACCAGGAACTGAAAACCCAGGGCGCCAATGTGCGCATGAGCTGGGACCTGGGCGCACACAAGCTGTATTCGATCACCGGTTACGAAACCGTGGCCCGCTACAACTCGCGCGGCGACATCGACGGCGGCAATCCAGGCGATGCGCCAGCAGTGCCGTTCCAGGTTGCCACCGCAGCCTTCGTACCGGACATCAAGCAGTACTCGCAAGAGTTCCGCGTAGAGTCCAAGTACACCGGCCCGATGAACTGGCAGGCAGGCGTGTACTACTTCGACGAGAAGGCAGTGGCAGGCCAGGATAACTTCAACGTTGCCGGCGACCGCACCTCGCGCGTGAAATCGCAGCAGAAGAATGAAGCCTGGGCCCTGTTCGGTTCGGTGAACTACGCCGTGAACGACGCGTTCACCGTGCGCGGTGGCCTGCGTTACACCGAGGACAAGAAGGACTTCGACACCCTGGAAACCACCGGCACCACGCTGGTTGGTCCTAAATCGGTTTCCGAATCCAAGGACAAGTTCAACTGGGACCTGAGCGGCACCTATAAGCTGAACAACGACGTCAGCCTGTATGCCCGCTACGCAACCGGCTTCCGCGCTCCATCGATTGCTGCCGCTTCCACCGCGGTGCCGATCACCGTGGCCGACGCCGAAACCATCACTTCGATCGAAGCCGGCGTGAAGGCCGACCTGTGGAACCGCCGCGCACGCGCAACCCTGAGCGTGTACGACTACGACGTGAAGAACCAGCAGCTGACCGTTGTTGGCGGCAACTCCAACGTCACCAAGCTGATTAACGCTGCCAAGACCAAGGGCCGTGGTATCGAAGGCGAAATCGAAGGCTTCATCACCAACGACTTCAAGATGTCCGCCAGCGCTTCGTACAACTTCACCGAGATCCGCGATCCTTCGCTGTCCGTGAACAAGTGCGCGCAGTGCACCATCCTGGACCCGATCAACTCGTCCGGCCGCGTGGTCATCGACGGCAACGCGCTGCCGCAGGCTCCGAAGTGGATCATCAACCTGAACGCGCGCTACAACTACCCGCTGGCAGAAGGCAACCTGTTCGTGGTGACCGACTGGTCCTACCGTTCGAAGGTGAACTTCTTCCTGTACGAAGCCGTTGAATTCACCGGCGCTCCGCTGACCGAAGGCGGCCTGCGCGTGGGCTACAACTGGGCCGGCGGCAAGTACGAAGTCGCAGCGTTCGCACGCAACATCACCGACCAGCGCCGCGTCACCGGCGCCATCGACTTCAACAACCTGACCGGCTTCGTCAACGAGCCACGTCAGTTTGGCGTGCAGTTCAAAGGTTCGTTCTAAACTTTTTGGGGCTGGCACTTGCCAGCCCCAAAATAGGCCGATATAATGCGGCCTCTTTTCCCTGATAGCTCAGTCGGTAGAGCGACGGACTGTTAATCCGCAGGTCCCTGGTTCGAGTCCAGGTCGGGGAGCCAGAATTTCATGCAAAGAGCCCAGCCGTTACCGGTTGGGCTCTTTGCTTTTCGGGGTGCGGAAATGGAAAACAGCGATCAGCGATACCTGGTTCAACAAAATAAGATCAACGCCCCGGAAAAGCCGCCGGTCTTCGCCAGGGTCATGCGCAGTAAAGAAGGCGTGTTCGAAGGGGTTTCCTTCATCAAGAACAAAGACAAGGCTACGGTGATGACGATGTCCCAGGCGCAGGAAGCGGTGGCCTGGGCCACCAGGAAGAAATCGGCTGCCCACGAGTACACGACCAAGATCATTTGCGTTGGTCAATAAAGCACCGATGTTGGCGCCTATTATGGGAAGGGGATGATCTAGCCATGGGCGGCCTTGTTTGCGCGGGGACGCAACTGGCTCAACTGATGCCTCGTCGGCCTCCCAGTGTTATCAGCAAATTCCGCGGCATTGCTGCGATCAAGCTGGTCGACACAGCGGAAGGCAGCGGTGTCCTTGAGGGGCTGGGCTTTTATGTCGACGACACGCGGTCGCGCGGCATGGTTGCGCCCTTCACCTATGTGCGGGTGCGCCTGGTGGAGGCCGATTCGCTGAAAGTGGTTGGCGAAGGTACGGCGAGGCAGTCTTCGTCATCGCCCGTCCGTCGGCCGATTCTTCAGGCAAGGATACCCTCAACAAGATGACTGGCGCGGACAAGCTCCGGAATGTCCGCAACGTACTTGAAGCTGCGATGGAGGCTGCCCTGCCGGGCGTACTGGCCCGGTGATCAGCAATGCTGGTCGAGCCACTCGCCGACCAGCGGCCACAGGACTTTTTCCTGGTGCGGGCGGAAGAAACCAAAGTGGCCGATGCGTTCCTGGTTGAAGCTACCTGGATTGAGCACGCGGTAGTCAACTATTGCGCTGGTGTATGCCTCATGCAGCATGCGCGAGCCCGATTCGCGCAACAGTTCGTCGTCGCTGAAAGTAAGGCCGAGTACCGGGAAGCTGGCGCTGGCATAGGCTTCACGCGCACCGGGTTCCCCAGTGAGCAGGTAATCCGGCGTGAGGCACCAGCGGCGCCACTGCATCATTGCGCCGCGCGGAATGTCGCCGAGGATGCCCAACCGCTTGCCTGGGAAGTAGCCGAGCACCCTGCATAACAGCGGCGTCAGGACGTGCCACAGCAACGGCGCGGTACGCTGGATGCGCGGCTGGTTGTGGCGCGTGGCGCCGCTGCCAACGGCGATGTTGATCAGGCCTGCTACCTTGCCGATGGACGGCAGCAGTGGCGCGGTCTGTCCTCCCAGGCTGTGGCCGAGCAAGAACAGGGGAAGCGCGGCGTCATGCCGCGCGGCGTGCTGCACGACGGATTCGAGGTCGAGCGCAATCCAGGTCGTGATGTCGGCCTTGCAGCGGCGCAGCGGTCCTGCGCGGGACTCGCCCATGCCGCGGTAATCGAAGGTCCATACACGGTAACCCAGTCCCGCCAGGAAGGTGGCGAAAGCGGTGTAGAAGCCTTGGGGAATCGCCATGCCGGGGGCGATCACCACCTGGGCGCGGGCTGGGTGCGGCGGATCGTGGCGGTAGGCGGCCAGTTGCTGGCCGTCCTGGGCTTGCAGCGTGAGGCGGGTGGCGCTCATCGTTTTGATCCTCCGTAGGCGACGCCGGTGTGGGAGGGATTGGTGGCAAGCGTGCGCCAGGCGGCGCTGCTCAATTCATCAATAGCATGAAGCGGATTGAGGCCGACGCGCCCGCCCAGCCAGTTGCGCGCCAGCTCCTGCGATGGGCCGAGCAGCAGGGGGCCGTACAGTTCGATGGGCATCCGGCGCAGCACGCCCTGCTTGAACCATGGCTTCAGCTTCTCGAACACCTCCTTGAAATGACTCGCCGTGCGCTGGCGGATGGCATCGTCATGTTCGGCGCTCACGGCCTGGCGGCGGGCGAACAGGAAGCGCGCCATGTCCGGTTGCTCCACGATCCAGTTCAGGTGGGTGCTGACGATGGCATGGATGGCGAATTCGGCGTTACTGGCCCGGGCCACGTTGGCTTTGATCTGCTGCCAGTAGCCGTCCAGCCCTTGTGCAAACAGCGCGGCGGCAATGCCTTCCTTGTTGCCGAAATGGTGATAGATGCTGCCCACCGACGCCTGGCTGCGCTGGCGGATGTCGTCGATCGACGTGGCCTCGATGCCTTTTTCGGAAAACACGGCAAGGGCGGCGGACAGGATGGCTGATTTTCGGTCGGCTTGGGTCATGTCTAGAATATTGTTCTAGAACGGAATTCTAGTCAAGATTCTTCGTTTCGGGTTAAGCTCACTAGCATGAAAAAGACCAGGACCCGGCGTACGAGACGCGCCATGTTTTTGAGCCTGCTATTCCTGGCCTTGTCGACCACGCAGCCGGCGGCTGCAAATCCCGCCAAGGCACCGCAGCAGGTTGTCTATCCGCGACCGGAGTCCGAGCATGACAGCCGTTACCTGTATGACTGGGAGGTGTTGCGCACGGCGCTCGAGAAGACCCGCGCCAGGTTCGGGCCCTACGAGTTGCGCCAGGCCAGCCAATTCATGTCGCCGGCACGGGTGACGACCGAAGCTGCAGGACCAGGCTCGATCAATCTTTTTGTGCGGGCCACGTCGGCGCAACTGGAGCAGCAATTTCGTCCGGTGCGCATTCCGGTTGATCGCGGCCTGATCGGCTACCGCTTGCTCTTGGTGCGCCACGAGGACTTGCCGCGGTTCGCCGAGGTCAAGTCGCTAGACCAGCTGCATCGATTTAGCATTGGCCAAGGCAAAGGCTGGGTCGATGTCGGCATCCTGCAGGCCGCTGGCTTCAAGGTGGTGGAGGGAAATAACTACGACGGTTTGTTCTCCATGTTGGAAGTCAAGCGCTTCGATGCCCTGTCACGTTCCGTCGACGAAGCCTTGAGCGAATACGACGGGTGGCACAAGCGCTTCAGCTTCGAGGTGGAGCCCGACCTCGCGCTTTACTATCCGCTGGCGCGCTACTTCTTCACGCGCCGCGATGCGGAAGGGGAGGCGCTGGCGAACCGGCTGGAAGCTGGGCTGGAGGCGATGGTGCAGGATGGTTCGCTGCAGGCGCTGTTCATGACCTACAAGGGGCCGCTGATCAAGCGTTCCGGCCTGGCGCGGCGCCGCCTGTTCCGCATTCCCAATCCCGACCTGCCGCCGCAAACGCCGCTGGCACGTAGCGAGTTGTGGTATCGGCCGCAGGAGCCGGCAGGCAAGCGATAGGCACGATCGCAATGGCCGGGTTACACTGGCTGGCAAGGAGGAGGCGCCATGAAAGCTTGGATATTGGCCGTCGTAACGGCTATCACCCTGGCAGGATGCAGCACCCCGCAATCGCACGAGCAACCACGCCAGCAACAGCCTTTCATTTGCCGGACCGTGGAGTCGGGCCTCGGCCAGCCCCTGGCCGATAACCAGCAGGGCATCGGCCATCCCGTGCGCGATGACGCCGGCAAGGTGGCCGGTTACAGCAGCCAGTGCGCCATCAAGCCGCGCATCCAGCATTTTTACTACACCGGCTCGGGTTTCAAGCCGTTTGATATCGGGAACGGCTACCAGTCGCCGCCTGCCGATCTCAAGACGGTAGTCGTGAATGGCACGGCGGTGCCGTTTGTGGTGCGCGTGGAGGCCGGCACCATCAACCGTTTCGTCTACACGATTGCGATGCTGGAGCGTGCGCCCTGGAACCACAAGCTGGTCTACTGGATGCGCGGCGGTGTCGGCATCGGCCACCAGCAGGGCACGGCAATGTGGTTCAGCGATGCCTTGAACGGCTCGGAGAAGCAGTTGATGCCGAAGCTGCTGGCGCAGGGCTACGCGATCGCCAATTCCTCCGGCAACGAGAGCGGCGTTCACTACAATATGCGGCTGGCCGAGGAGACGGCGGCGCAGACCAAGGCTTATTTCATCGAGAAGTATGGCAAGCCGCTGTATACGATCGGCATCGGCGGCTCGGGCGGGGCGGTCCAGCAGTACATGTTTGCGCAAAATCGCCCCGGCCTGTTCGATGCGGGCATTCCGGTGCAGTCCTATCCGGACATGGTGACGCAGTCGATACCGGTTTCCGACTGCCCCCTGCTGGGGCAATACTTCCGCGACGAGGTGGCGCGCGATCCCAATTCGCCGTGGGCGACCTGGAGCCGCCAGTCGCTGGTGCAGGGCATGAATGCCAGCGACACCGTGAAGAATTCTTTTACCGGCAAGCCCGGCACCACCGAGTGCATCAATGGCTGGCGCTTTGCGATGCCGACGGTGCTGAACCCGCATTTCCGCGACAGTAAATTCGACAAGGCCATTGCCTTTTATGGTTATGCGCCGGGAGCTTTCGCCAGCGTGAAGTGGACGCACTGGAACGACCTGGAGGAGTTCTATGGCACGGATGCAGAAGGGTTCGCGCCGATCCCGCTGGACAATGTGGGCGTGCAGTATGGCCTCGCCGCACTGGTGGCGGGCAAACTTGATGCCGATGAATTCCTCCGGCTGAACGCCTGCGCCGGAAGCTGGAAGGAACAACGCGATTTCGTGCCGTATAAGCCTGACAGCGATCCTTTCGATTCGGCCAATATGCACCGTAGCGCAACTTGCCGCGATCCGGCCGGGACGCCGGCGCAGCGCCGGGAGGGCAACCAGGGGGCGATACGTGCGGCATTCGATTCCGGCCATGTATTCACCGGCAAGCAGCTTGGCATACCGATGATCGACCTGCGCCCGTACCGCGAGGCGGAACTGGACATGCACAATGCGCGGCAGGCGTTCTCTGTTCGCGCCCGGCTGCTGGCGGCTAATCCGGGCGAGGCAAAGCGCCAGGTTATCTGGTTTGCAAGGCCGGACACGGATCTTTCGGGGCAGGTGATGCAGGCGGTATCGGTGCTGGACAAGTATCTTTCCAGCGGTAGCGCGCCGGCCGAATATGCCGATCGCTGCGTGGACGGCGCCGGCACCGTGCTGGCTTCCGGTCCGCAGGCCTGGGCCGGCATCCTGGATGGCGGCAAGCCTGGCGCCTGCACGCAGGCTTTCCCGATCCATGCCAGCCCGCGCATGGTGGCCGGCGAATCGATCCGTGGCGATACCTTCAAATGCCGGCTGAAACCCCTTGCGAAGGCCTATACTGACGGGACTTACGGCCCTGCGGTGAGCTTCAGCGATGCGCAAAAAGCGTGGCTCTCCCGGATCTTCCCGCAAGGCGTGTGCGATTACAATAACGGGTTATGAAGATCCGACCCTTGAAATACCTTGTTCCCGGCACCCTGGCCGGGCTGCTGCTTGCCTACACCGGCATCGGCTTCCTCGCCGTGCCGGCGATCGTCAAGTCACAAGCGGCAAGACAGGCCTCGGAAAAGCTGCATCGCCAGCTCAGCATCGAGGAAGTCTCATTCAATCCATTTACGCTGGCCGCCTCGGTGCGCGGCCTGAAGATGATGGAGCAGGATGGCAGCACTGTTTTTGCCAGCTTTGACCGGCTGGGAGCGGACCTGTCGTGGCAATCCGTCACGAAAATGGCGCCAGTCGTGCAGGAAATCCGGCTGACCAGGCCTTATGTGCACCTGGCGCGCAACGCCGATAACCGCTACAACATCGACGACATCCTGAAACTGATCGCGAGCCAGCCGCCGTCGCCTGAGCCGGCCCGCTTCTCGGTCAATAACATCCAGCTGGAGGAGGGCAGCGTGTCCTTCGATGACAAACCGGCTGGCGTGACGCATAAGGTGCAGGACCTGAAACTGGGCTTGCCGTTTGTCTCCTCGCTGCCCGCGGATGTGACGATTTTCGTGGAGCCGCTGTTCAGTGCCAATATCAATGGCGCGCCGCTGCTCCTGAAGGGCAAGGCGCGTCCATTCGCCGAGCCGAAAGACTATGCGCTGGACCTGAAGCTCGATAAGGCCGACCTGACCAGCTACCTGGGCTACCTGCCGTTCAAGCCGGGCTTCAAGCTGCCGTCGGCACACTTGGAGGCGCAGCTTAGCTTGAGCGTGGTGCAGCCAAAGGAAAAACCGGCATCGCTGGTGTTGGGCGGCGAGGCGACGTTGTCCGGCGCGCAGTTGCAGCAGCTCGACGGCACGCAAGTGGCCAGGCTGGATGCCCTGAAGGTCAAGCTGGGCAAGCTGGACCTGCTGGCGCAGCGTTTCGAGATCGCGAAGGTCGGCATCGATGGGCTGGAACTCGATGTCAAACGCAGCAAGGATGGGGTGCTGAACCTGGATCAGTTGCTGCCTGCCGCCGCCCCTGCGCCGGCAGCGGCCCTTGAGCCAGCAGCGGCGCCGGCGGCCAGGCCGGCAGCCACCGGGCCGGTCGTGCTGCTCAAGGAACTGGCTGTCAACGGGGCAGCGCTGCGCTATGCCGATGATACGCCGCATGGCAACCTGCGGGCCGACCTGGCGAAATTCGGCCTGTTCGTGCAGGATATCGCTTTCGACGGCGCCAAGCATACGCTGGACATCGCGTCTGTCAATTCGAGCAGTGCGCAAATCGACGTCCATCAGGGTAAGCAGGCCGGCAAGCCAGCCGGCGACCAGGCGGCAGCCAAGCCGGCAGGCGAAGGCGCGATGCAGATCAAGATCGGCAAGGTGGAGATTGCCGACTGGGATGCGAAGCTGCGTGAGGACCTGCGTGACGAACCGACCGTGTTCAAGCTGTCGCCGCTGTCGCTGACCGTTGAAGGCTATTCCAACGCACCGGGCGCGGCTTCCGAAGTGGCGCTGAGAACCGCCGTCAATAAAGGCGAACTGGAAATCAAGGGCAAGCTTGCGCCATCTCCGCTGAATGCGGACCTGGCGCTGGAGCTGAAGAATTTCGACCTGCTGCCTTTGCAGCCTTATGTCACCGATTACGTCAACTTGCGCCTGTTGCAGGCTGACGTTTCCAGCAAGGCGCGCCTGCGGCTTGAAACGGGCAAGGACGGTGCGGTGGCTGGCGGTTTCAAGGGCGACGTCAGCGTGAACCGGCTTTCCACTGTCGACAAATCGAGTTCGAACGATTTCCTGAGGTGGAAAACGCTGGCTTTCGGCGGCATGGACGTGAACTTCAAGCCCTTCACCCTGAACATCGACCGCGTGGCGCTGGATGATTTCTTCGCCCGCGTCATCATCGACCCGAACGGCCGCCTGAACGTGCAGGACGTGATGCGCAAGGAAGGCGAAGAAGGTAAGAGCCTGACCGAGGCGGGCACGCGCGCCCAGGCAGTCAAGGATGCCAGGAGCAGAGCGAAAGAGGTGGCGCAGGCGGCGCCGCCGCCAGCCGCCGTGGCTGCTGCGCCCAAGGCGGCAGCCAAGCCTGCGGAACCGCTGCCGCCAATCCGCATTGGCAAGGTGCTCCTTTCCGGCGGGCGCGTTCGCTTTACCGACAACTTCATCAAGCCAAACTACACGGCCAACCTGAAGGACCTGGGGGGCATGGTAGGCGGCCTGTCGTCGGACCCGGCGCATGATGCAGACGTAGACCTGCGCGGCAACGTCAGCGGCGCGCCGTTGCTGATCGCCGGCCGTATGCACCCGTTGAAGCAAGAACTTTCGCTCGACCTGCGCGCCGAGGTGCGTGGCATGGAACTGTCGCAGCTGTCGGCGTATGCGGACAAGTATGTGGGATATGGCATTGAGAAAGGCAAGATGACGTTCGAGGTGGCCTATGCGCTGCAGAACCGCCAGTTGAAAGCAGAGAATCGCCTGGTGCTCGACCAGCTCACTTTCGGCAAGGAGAGCACGAACCCTGACGCCACCAAGCTGCCCGTGAACCTGGCGGTGGCACTGCTTAGCGACCGCAATGGCGTAATCGACATCAACGTGCCGATTGGCGGATCGCTGGACGATCCTCAGTTCTCGCTGGGCGGGATCATCCTCAAGGTGATCGGCAACGCCATCATGAAGACCGTCACTTCGCCATTTGCCCTGATAGGTTCCCTGTTTGGCGGCGGCGAGGAATTGTCGATGCTGGAATTCGACCAGGGGCGCGCTGCGCTGCTGCCTGCATCGGAAGGCAAGCTGAAGTCGCTGGCCAAGGCGCTGACCGAGCGCCCTGGCTTGAAGCTGGATATTACCGGCCGCTTCGATGACGCGGCGGAATTGGGGGCGCTCAAGCACGTGGCGCTGGAACGCAAGCTGCGCCAGCTCAAGACGCGCGACTTGCAGGCGGGCGGTGCCGCGCTGCCGGAAGGCGGGGTAGTGGTGGCCAGGGAGGAATACGCGGCCTTGCTGGAGCGTGCCTACAAGGACGAGAGCTTCGTCAAGCCGCGCAATGCGCTGGGTTTTGCCAAATCGCTCCCGCCGGAGGAAATGGAGAAGCTGATGTTGGCCAATACCAAGTTGGAGCAGGACGACTTCATCACCCTCGGCAACCGCCGTGCGCAGGCGGCCAAGGACTGGCTGGTAAAGCAGGGCCAGGTGCCGCCGGAACGCATCTTCCTTGTTGCACCCAAAGCCGGTGCCGGTGCCCGCGTCGACTTTGCCTTGCACTAGGAGCCACACATGCCAATGCTGGAACTGGGTAGCGAGCAACTGCATTATGAGCTGATCGAGGGCGATCTGCGCAAGCCCTTGCTGGTGTTCCTGCACGAGGGCCTTGGCTGCATCAGGATGTGGAAGGAATTCCCGGAGCGGCTCTGTGCCGTCACGGGATGCGCAGGATTGGTCTACGAGCGCCAGGGCTACGGGCAGTCTTCGCCGCAGCCGGCGCAGCGCAGCATTCATTACCTGCACCAGTTTGCGCTGGTCGAGCTGCCGGCAGTGATGGAGCACCTGGCGCCGGGCCGCGAACATATCGTGGTAGGGCATTCGGATGGCGGCAGCATTGCCTTGATCTATGCGGCGGGACGGCCGCAGGGCCTGCGCGGCGTGCTCACCGCTGCGGCGCACGTGTTTGTCGAAGACATGACGATCGAGGGCATCCAAACAGTGCTGGCCGCCCACAGCGCCGGCAAGATGCGGGCACTGGCGCGCTATCACGGCGGCAAGGCCGAGCAAGTGTTTTCCTCCTGGGCCGATACCTGGCTGGCGCCCTGGTTCAGGCAATGGAATATCGAATACCTGTTGCCGGCGATAGCCTGTCCGTTGCTGGCAATGCAGGGCAGCGAAGACCATTACGGCTCCGGCGCGCAACTCGATGCCATTGAAAGGGGCACGCCTGGCGCCCGCCAGCTGCTCTTGCCCGGCTGCGGCCATAGCCCCCACGTCGAACAGCGGGATGCCACCTTGCAGGCCATGGCGGCGTTCATCAATCCTTTGGCGGGGTAGGAGAAGACTTCTGTGGCTTGGCATGCTTTAGCATTGCCGCCAGCAGGGTGACGTCTTCATCGCTTTCCGGTAGCGCGGTTGCGGCTTGCTGCTGCCTGCGCGGCGCACCTGCCGCCTTGGCGGAACGTGGGTGAGCCGGCTTTACCGTCGGGAGGGATGGCCCGCTGGTCGTCAAGGCGGGCGTGGACAGTTGCGGCGTGACGGCAGGTTCGCCCTGCGGCGCCACAGCGTTGACGATCGTCGCAGCCTGGGGGGACGCGGCATCGCGCTCGGCGTGCCCTGGCGCTGGGGCCTGCGATGGTGCAGGCGGCAACGCTGATACCGGCGGCAGTTCCGGCGTAGGCCCATGGGCTGGGCTGCCACCCTGAAGCCAGGCCCAGCTTGCGGCGGCGATGGCGAGCAGCGCTGCGATGGCCGCCAGACGGGCGCGCTGCGCCGCATTCCACCCGGTCCATTGGCGGGCCGGGACGGGCACGCTGCCGCCATTCGCCAGCCGCGCCAGAATGCGATGGCGATCGTCCCGCTGCGCGGGGCCTGCAAACAAATCCGGCCGCATAAGTCCTCCCAAGCTTGATTTCGCTCGACCCGTCCGATTGCGGGGCGGCATAGGATTCAAGTGTCGCGCGCCATATGCGCTTTCGTATTGATGGATCGCACCATGTTGCCATTTATCGTCGCGGGTATTTTCGTCGCGGCCAGCGCCGTCGGCTGGCTGTTGCTATTTCCACCAAAGCGCCGGCCCAGCCCACGCCAGCGACGTATGCTGTTGAGCGGTGCTGCGACTGCGCTGCTGGCCGCCGCGCCGCCATTGCTGGTGCGCCTGCTGCGTCCACGCCAGATGCTGCCGGCGTTTGACGACAGCAGGCGGCCCGCCGATGCGCAAATTGCGGCCTTGCTGCAAGGCGAACAACTCGTGCCGCCACCCCCGTTGCCGCCGCCGGCTTTCGCCACGGCGGAAGTGGAGTTGCTGCGGCCGATGCTGTCGCAGGCCGATCGCGACTGGCAGCGGCTGGACAAGGATTTCGCGCAGCGCCTGCTGTCGGTGTTCAATGTCATGCGCGATCGGCACGGCTACGAGATGGCACTGCTGGAAGGCTACCGCAGCCCGGAACGCCAGGACCGGCTGGCCGCGGCGGGCGGCCATGTCAGCAACGCGCGCGCCTTCCAGAGCTATCACCAGTTCGGGCTGGCCGCCGATTGTGGCTTTATCCGAGAAGGAAAGCTGGTCATCAGCGAACGCGATCCCTGGGCCTTGCGCGGCTACCGGCTATATGGCGAGGCAGCGGAAGCGATAGGGATGGTGTGGGGAGGCCGCTGGGCCATGATGGACTTTGGCCACACCGAATTGCGCGTACGCGAAACCAGGGCTTGAGGAGGCTCAAGAAGCGGCCCCCGGCTTGGTGGCAACATCGGCCAACCTGCCTCCCTTTTCGGGTCCATCATGCTGCAACAAACCTGGTGCCTGCTCACCGACAGGCGCACCCTGAATGTAGTGGCCTTCGCATTGCTGGCGGGGCTGTTCCTGCTTGGCGCCGAACTCCTGCAACTGGCGCTGGTGTGGGCGCTGGCCGCTACCGCGGCGGTCGCATTGCTGGCGTTGGCCGTGTGGGGCGGCCGCCGCTACTTTGCACACCGGCGTGAAGCCGAACCACCGCCGGCCGCGCAAACGCGCGCCGAGGCCGACCTGGATGCCGTTCGCAGCGCCATGGTGGAAGCCGTCGGCACGATCAGGAATTCGCGCCTTGGCCGCGCAAGCGGAGCACGCGCTTTGTACGAATTGCCCTGGTATATGGTGATCGGCAATCCGGCCGCCGGCAAAAGCAGTGCTATCACCCAGTCCGGCCTGCAGTTTCCGTTCGCCGATCCAAAGGCGCTCCAGGGCGTCGGCGGCACGCGCCAGTGCGACTGGTTCTTTACCGCCGAAGGCATCCTGCTTGATACCGCCGGGCGCTACGCGGTACAGGCCGTCGACCGGGAAGAGTGGCATGGCTTCCTCGGCTTGTTGAAGAAGCACCGGCCTCGGGCGCCCGTCAACGGCATCATCATCGCGGTCAGCATCGCCGAGTTGCGGGGCGACGACACCGAGTCGGTATTGCAGCTTGCGCGCAGCCTGCGCCAGCGCGTGCAGGACCTGATCGAGAAACTCGAAGTGTTCGCGCCAGTGTATGTGATGTTCACCAAGGCCGACCTGGTGGCCGGCTTTGCCGACTTCTTCATGGACGCGGAGGCGGCCGAGCGCGAGCGGCCCTGGGGGGCCACAATGCCTTTCCGGCAGAAGGCCGGCTGCCGCGACATGCTGGCCTTCTTCGAGCAGAGTTTCGACGAGCTATGCGAAGGACTGCGCGAAATGGGGATCGCCACCATGGCCCAGCGCCGCCGCGAGCTGGTGCCCGCCGGCGTGCATACCTTCCCGCTGGAGTTTGCGGCGCTGCGCGCTCCGTTGAAAGCCTTCCTCGCCACGCTGTTTGAAGACAATCCTTTCCAGTTCCGCCCCTTGTTCCGGGGGTACTACTTTACCAGCGCGTTGCAGGAAGGACAGCCGTTGTGCGCGCAGTCGCTGCGGGTTGGGCAGCGCTTCGGACTGACGCGACCCGCCGAGCCGGCACCTCGCATGGGAAGGGGGACGCAAGCCGGATATTTCCTGCCCCGTCTTTTTCGTGAGGTGATCTTCGCCGACAAGGACCTGGTCTCCCAATATGCGACGCGCAGGCGGCAGCTGTTGCGCAACGGCGGCTTTGCCGCGGCGATCCTGCTGCTCGGCGTGGCGCTAGGCGCATGGACCTGGTCGTATTCGGGCAATGCGCAACTGGTCGCCAATGCGGCAGCGGACCTGGACAAGGCAGTCAAGCTGCAGGCGCAACGCCCGGACCTTCAATCGCGCCTGGAAGCGCTGCAGCTCTTGCAAGACCGGATCGGGCAACTGGATATGCTGGACCGCGAATCGCCATGGCTGCTGGGCATGGGCCTTTATCAGGGAGAGGCGCTGGGCCGCAAGCTGCGCAGCGAGTACTTCAAGGGGATGGCTGAAATCCTGCTCAAGCCTGTCGCAGCCAGCCTGGAAACGCAATTGTTCGCCCTTGGCCAGCGCGAGGCGTGCAATGTCGAGGACTCCTATAACGCGCTGAAAACCTACCTGATGCTGGCCGATAAGGAGCATGCTGAAACCAGCCATCTGGGCGACCAGCTCACGCGCCACTGGCGCAGCTGGCTTGAGGCCAACCGCGGCGCCATGCCGCGCGAACAACTATTGCGCAGTGCGGAAGGCTTGTTATCGTTTTACCTTTCGCAGTTGAACGATCCGGCCTGGCCGCGTATCGAACCAAAGCTGGCGCTGGTCGATACGGCACGCGAGCAATTGCGCCACGTGGTGCGCGGCATGACGGCGCGTGAGCGCGTGTATGCCGAGATAAAGGCGCGCGCCTGCACGCGCTATCCAGCGATGACGGTGGCGCGCATTGTCGGGGAGCAGGATCGGGAGCTGGTGCAGGGCAGCCACGCCGTATCGGGCGCGTTCACGCGCGAGGCATGGGAGGGCTACGTCCGCGCCGCGATCCGCGAGGCCGCCAACACCGCGTTGCAATCGCGTGACTGGGTGCTGAAAACGGAGGAGCGCACGGACCTGACGCTGGAAGGCAGTCCGGAGCAAGTGCAAAAGGCGCTGGCCGACAGCTACAAGGCGGAATACGCCAAGGAGTGGCAAGCCTTCCTGCAAGGCGTCGCGATTGCCGCAATGCCCGACTTTTCGCATACGGTCGACGCCATGAACCGCCTGGGCGACCCTGCCATCTCGCCTTTGCTGAAGGTCTGGAGCACCGTGGTGGCGCAGACGGGGTGGGACAGTCCGGGCTTGGCGGCGGCCGGCGCGCAACAGGCGGACCAGGGCCTGGCGCACTGGTTCAGGGCGCGGCTGTTCGAGCGCACGCCAACCGCAGGCGTGGTTGTGGCCTCGTTGCCGCAGGCCGGCGCGCTGGGCCGCGAATTTGCGCCGGTGGCCGGCCTGCTGGCTGTGCGTGACAGGGATGGCTCGCAGATGCGGACCTACCTCGACCATCTTTCGCGGCTGCGCGCACGCCTCAACGGCATCCGTAACCAGGGCGACCCAGGCCCGGGCGCCAGGCAGCTGATGCAGCAAACGCTGGAGGGCTCGGGTTCCGAACTGGCCGACGCGCTGCGCCATGTGGATGAACAGATGATGGCGGGGCTGGGCGAGGCGCAAAGGCAGGCGGTGCGGCCGCTGCTGGTGCGGCCCTTGATGCAGGTCTTTGCGGGGCTGCTCGCTCCGGCGGAGGCCGAGATCAACAAGACCTGGCAGGCGCAGGTCTACGAGCCGTTCAACCGTACGCTCGCGGGAAAATTCCCTTTCGCCCCTGCCGGTAGCGCAGAAGCGAGCCAGGCGGAGATTGGCCAGGTGTTCGGGCCGGATGGCGCAATCGCAAAGTTTGCCGTCAGCGCGCTGGGGGCGCTGGTCGTGCGGCGCGGCGACGTGTTGGCTCCGCGTACCTGGGCCGATATGGGCATCAGCTTTGCGCCGCAGGTCTTGCAGCGCTTTCCGGCCTGGATGGCTCCAGTGGCGGCGGGCGGGGTTGCATCCTCCACGCAGACGGTCTTCCAGATCTTGCCGCATGCCGGCATTGGGTTGGCCGAATATTCGATCGAGATAGACGGCCAGTTGCTGCGCTTTCGCAACGGCGTGCCGCAATGGGCGAACATGGTTTACCCGGGGCCGCAGGGAAGCAGCGGCGTGCGCATCAGCGGCGTCACGCCGGACGGAAATGTCGTCGAGCTTTTTAGCGAGGGCGGGGCCACCGGGCTGCGGCGGATGATCGATTCCGCCGTTCGCACGCGCAAGGAAGAGGGCGTGCATGAACTGCGCTGGAACAGCGGCAGCGTGATGGTCGCGGTGGACTTGCGCATCACCAGCACGCCCGGCAGTGTACAGGGCGACAGCGGATTCCGGGGCATGCGCTTGCCCGAGGTAGTTGCCGGCAAAGGAAGCGCGCCATGAGCGCCCAGTCACAGCGCGTAGCCTATTTCGGCAAGCTGCCTGGATGCGCTGATTTCGTGCGCTCGCCCGGCGACCAGGTATTGGTGGAGTTGATGGACCAGTGGCTGGCAGCTGTCATGCAGCGCCTTGCCGTCAATCCGCGTTGGCGCCAGCATTACGACGCATGCCCTCCGCTGGACTTTGCGTTTATCGGCACGCGCTCGCGCCAGGTTGTCTGCGGACGTTTGCTGGCCAGCCGGGACCAGTCCGAACGCCGTTTTCCTTTCACTTGCATGGCGGTGCACCAGGTCGCAAAGCCGCGCGATTTTCTTCCCTGCTGCCCGCTGGCGCTGGCGCCGGCATGGGAGGGCCTGGCTGTCGCGGCCGGTGCAGCTACGCGGCCTGTCGAGGGCATCTTGCCTGTGGCCCTGCGCGAGCTGGCGCCGGCGCAGGCTTCACTGGATGACTACCTTGCGCATGCCTGCCTGGATAGCCTGGAAGAGTCGCTGGCGGCGCAGCAGGGAAGCATGCCGGTACGGAGCCTGCTGCTGGCATTGGGTCTGCTGTTGTCGCCCCTCAGCGAACACCCTCCGGTCACCGCGCGCAGCCTGGCGCTGCCTTTGCCGCGCAACGCAGTACTGCGTGCGCCGGTTGCCGCCTTCTGGATGTCGGTGGCTGCGCCGTTGCTGGCGCGCCAGGACCTCGAAATTGCGATGTTCCTCGCGCCTGTCGCCGGGCAGCCGTCGCTGGTTCTCGGCCTCGATGGCGCCAACCCGGCCAGCCTGTATTCCGTGATAGATCCGGAGGCGGGGCAGGATGGCATGGTGGTGCTTGGCGACTGCGCGTGGGCCGAAGCCGCAGCCCATGGCGATGCTCCCCTGCAGCGCCTCTCGGCATGCCTGGAACAGGGGCAGCTTGGCCTGCCCGTTGCCATGCAGCTGTTCCATGAAACCTTCTGCTGATAAGGGTGCCTGCCATGCGTAAGTCGGCCCTGGTCCTTTTCCTGGCCTGCGCGCCGGCTTTTGCGCAGCTTGCGCCGGTCATCGTATCGGGTACCGTACCCGACGAAGCGACCAAGGCGGCAATTTTGCAGCGGGCCCGGGCCCTGTATGGCGCTGCGCGGGTGGTCGACCAGCTTGCGGTCGGCAGCGTGGTGGCGCCGACCAATTGGAGCGCGCATATCCAGAAGCTGCTTGCCGAGCCATTGAAACAGGTGACCCAGGGCCAGTTGACGGTGGAAGGCAACCGGGTCGGAATCCGCGGCGATGTCGCGAACGAGGCGCTGCGGCAGCAGGTGGCCAGCGACCTTGCCAACAGCCTCAATCCAACCTATACGATCAGCAACGGCTTGCGCGTCAACGCCCCGGCGCAAAAGATGCTCGATACTGCTCTGGCGCGGCGCATCATCGAATTCGAAAGCGGGCAAGCGGTGCTTCGCCCTTCCGGTATGCTGATCCTCGACGAAATGGCGGCAGTTCTGGGACAGATCGGCGGCCGCAAGGTTGAAGTGATCGGGCACACGGACAATACCGGCACGCGCGAGGGCAACCTGTCGCTAAGCCTGGCCCGCGCCGGCGCGGTGCGAAGCTATCTAGCGGCCAAGGGCATTGCGGCGGCCAGCATCGCGGTTGCGGGCGCAGGCCCCGACCGGCCGGTGGCAGACAACGCCAGCGCAGAAGGGCGTGCGCGCAACCGGCGCATCGAGTTCCGTGTCGTGGACTAGGGCAAGGTCATGGCCAGGCTGGCCGGTCGCGGCGGCTGTCTGACTACGTCCTGGTAGGCCGCCAGCGTGGTACTGGTGGAACTGGCGAGCGAATAGCGCATGGCGCAGAAAGAGGCCAGTGCGGCCAGGGCAAAGACGCCGCCCGCGATCCAGAGCGGCGCATTGCTTTGCAGTTTGTGCGCGATATTGTCCGGCCGCGCGGCACGTGGGGCAAAGCCCTTTTCCTTGCCGCGCAGGTGCGCTATCTCGTCCCCCAGGCGGGCGGTGAGGTAGGAAAGGCGGTCTGCATCGTCCAGGGCATAACGGCCCTTGAAGCCGAGCAGCAGGCACATATGGAATACCTGCAGCGCCTGTAGCCTTTCGCTGCCCCTGAGGCGAAGCTGTTCCAGCCTGTCGAAGAAGTGCTCGCCCGCCAACTGGTCGCCGAACAGCAGCAGCTGCAGGGGCCTGCGCTCCCAGGCATCGCGCAAGGGAAAAGCGGACGCCAGAATGGTCTCGTCCAGCGCGGCGCAGAATGCATACTTCGCGCTGTCGATGTCCTCGGCTGCAATGTGCAGTTCGCGTGCATGGCTGCCAAGTTCGTCGAGGAAGCTGCGGATGGCGGCCGCGAACTCCGCTTCGCTGGGAGGCGCGCTGCCGTGGCGCAGCAAGGACAGCATGTGGAAACCCTCGTGCATCAGGTCCACCAGGGCCGGGACGCGTTGTTGCGGTGGCGCTGCGCGCCGCTCGATGAAATGGGTCATGCCGTCACCACGAGCAGTTCAAGCCGCAGTTCCTTGATCCCTGCAGGCACGTAGATGGAAATTGATTGCGCCTTGAGCATCTGCTCATACAGCACGCCGCGGTTTTCCAGCGCAAAGTAGCAGGTGTCTGGACGCACCGGAATGGCGGAAGGCACCTGTGGCGCATGCGCCAGTTTCACGCCGGGCATGGCGGAGAGCACGCATTGCTCCACGTCGTCCGGCGCACCAGCCTTGACGCGCAGCGGCACTGCCTCGACCAGCTCAAGCACCGGTATCGCCGCGGCAATGGCGAGATAGAGGGTGGCGCCAGCACCGATCTTGCCAGAATCGAGTTTGCCGGTGTGGTAGCCCGGTTTCTCCTCGCGCAGGGCGATGGCGAAGTAGCGCGCCGATATCACCGTGTCGAGAAGCTCACGGATCAGGGCATCGAGTTGCAGAAAAGGCGTGCCGGGGGCGGCATGGTCGTAGGAGGGCAGGTTGCCAAGGTGGACCAGGCGCGAGTACGTCATCAGGCCGCCGGCAAGGCCAAGCATGGCCTGGTACAGGCGTTCCGGATGGAGCGACGGGTGGCGCAGCAGGTGCAGCAAGGTTGCCGCTGACGTGGAGACCGTGTGCAGCAGCCAGAATGAGGATACGTCGCCGCTGCGGAACTCGATCACATTGCGGCTCGGCTCCCGCATGTGGCCCTGCAAGGCGTTGACCTTGGCCTGCAGCGCGTCCATTAGCTGGTCGAGCAGGAGCTTGAGGCGCGGCGTCGCGTTGATTGACAGCGAGGGCGGCATGAAGGATGGATCGATCTCGAAGCAGCCGGACACGACGCGGCGCAGCCGCAGCAAGGGAAAACTGTCATAGGCGCCGCGGGGTTCGAGGTCCGACACCAGGCGCACCTGTTTGCGCAGGTAGGTCAGCCCGGCCGGCAAGGCATCGCTGAAGAGGTCCGGCGTCTCGCGCTCGGACTGCTGGAAGCGGTCGGCATCCTGCGACGGCAGGGCGGCGTGATAGCAGACTTCCTGCACCTCGGCCGGCAGGCTGGCAAGGTCGACGGCTGGCGGCAGCGGGTCGCTGGCGGGAGCGTCGAATATCCCGCCTTCGGGGAAGATCGCACGCAAGGCCAGCACGCGCAGCTTGCCGTTCACCAGGGCCGCTGTGTCCCACTCTACCGTTTGCACGCCCCACAGCATCGGCTGCGCGGCCAGAACGGTCGCGTGCAGGCGCGCTTCGTGATAGCGGTCCTGCTGCTGGAAGTGTTGCGGGCGCAGGAACAAGCCTTCGCTCCAGAGGATCTTTGCAGGTAGTGTCATGCCGGCCTCCTTGGTTGAGGTATCCATTAAAACTGGCGCCGTGCAGCCAGCGTTTGCGCGGGCGCAAACTGCAGCGCGGCGATGTCGGCGGCCTTTGAGACAACGCAATGGCTGAAATGCGCATCGATTCAATAATGGCCTTCACTTTGCGGAAGGAGAGAACGATGCGCGGATCATTGATCGCAGTATTGATTGGCGCGGCTACGCTGGCCGGATGCGCCGCTGACGCACCGCTGCAGGGCGCGGACCGGGCCGGCCACCAGACACTGGAGAAAATGCTGGCGGATGCCGACCGCGCTGCTGCGGCGGGCCTGCATGTGAAATCGCACGCGGCGCTGAAGGCAGCCGCCGCAAGCTACCCTGCCGAGAAGGCGCCCTGGCTGCAAATGGCGCAGATGCGATTTGACCGCGGCAATTACAGTGACGCCATCGTGCAAGCGCAGGAAGCGCTGCAGCGCGATCCGGCCGACAAACAAGCCCTCAGCATCATCGCCGTCGCCGGCCTGCGCCTGTCGACCCGTTCGCTGGCGGAACTGAATCAGCAAAGCAGCCTTGGCGGGTCGGTGCGCAGCGAAGCGCAGGAGCTGGCGCGTACGCTGCGCAATACGCTCGGCGAAGACGTCCTGGTGCCAGTGGCCGGAAGTTCGCGCCAGCCGAAAAGGACGGCGCCCCCGATCAAGCTGCCGGCTTCGCGTTCGGCACCCAATCCTTCCACCACCGCCGATCCATTCGGCGCACTCAAATAAGGAGCAGGCAATGGCAAATCGTGACAGCGTGCAGAAGCGCCTGGCCAAGGTCCGCCCGCCGCGCGTGCAGATGACCTATGACGTTGAGGTTGGCGGTGACATGGAGAGCAAGGAATTGCCCTTCGTGGTCGGCGTCATGGGCGACTTTGGCGGCAACCCGGAGGTTCCGCTGAAGCGGCTGAAGGAGCGCAACTTCGTCAACATCGACAGCGACAACTTCGACGAGGTGCTGGCCGGCGTGAACCCGGTGCTGAACTTCCAGGTGCAGAACCGCCTGGGCGGGCTAGGCGAGTTCCCGGTAGAGCTGCGCTTCGGATCGATGCAGGACTTTCGCCCGGAAGCCATCGTGCGCCAGGTCGAACCGCTCGGCAAGTTGCTGGAAGCGCGCAGCAAGCTGGCAGACCTGCGCAACAAGCTGGCCGGCAACGACAGGCTGGAGGACTTGCTGACGGACGTGCTGCAAAACACTGAAAACCTGGCGGCCATCGCGCCCAAGGAGGACTGAATGAGCGCGCAAATGAAGGCTGCAGCGGCGAGTACGATCGAAGATGGCGACCTGCTCGACCGCATCGTCGAGGAAAGCAGGGTAGCCAAATCCAGCAGCGAGCACGAACGCGCCCGCGATATCATCGGCGAACTGGCGCGGCAGGTGGTCCAGGGCAGCGTGCAGCTTTCGCATAACCTGTCGGCTACCATCGATGCGCGCGTGGCTGAGCTGGACCGCGTGATCTCGGAGCAGCTAAGCGCCATCATGCATACGCCTGAATTCCAGAAGCTCGAACAAAGCTGGACCGGCCTGCATTACCTGGTACGCAGCACTGCGACCGGGCCTACGCTGAAAATCCGTCTGCTGAACGCCACCAAGCGCGAACTGGTGCGTGACTTCCAGAGCGCGCTCGATTTCGACCAGAGCACCATCTTCAAGAAAGTCTACGAGGAGGAATTTGGCACCTTCGGTGGTTCACCTTATGCGGCGCTGCTGGGAGACTTCGAGATCTCGCGCCAGCCCGAGGATATCTACTTCATCGAACAGATGTCGCACCTGGCTGCCGCGGCGCACGCGCCATTCATCAGCGCTGCTTCGCCCGAGCTGTTCGGACTGGAGAGCTACGGCGACCTTGGCAAGCCGCGTGACCTGGCCAAGGTATTCGACACCGTGGAATACGCCAAGTGGAAAGCCTTCCGCGAATCCGAAGATGCGCGCTACGTCGGCCTGACGCTGCCGCGCTTCCTTGGCCGCTTGCCTTTCAATCCGGTCGACGGCACCACGGTGGAAGGCTTCAACTTCGTGGAAGACGTGGATGGCCGCGATCACCACAAATACCTGTGGTGCAATGCCGCCTACGCCTTTGGCGCCCGGCTGACCAAGGCCCACGAGGAGTTCGGCTGGTGCGCCGCCATTCGCGGCGTGGAGGGGGGCGGCCTGGTTGACGACCTGCCGACCCACACCTTCAAGACCGACGAAGGCGAGGTGGCGCTGAAATGCCCGACCGAAGTGGCCATCACCGACCGGCGCGAAAAGGAACTGAGCGACCTCGGTTTCATCTCCCTGGTCCACTGCAAGAACACCGCTTACGCCGCCTTCTTCGGCGCGCAATCGGCCCAGAAGGCCATGCGCTACAGTTCCGACGCGGCCAACGCCAATGCCGTGCTGTCCTCGCAACTGCAATACATTTTCGCCGTGTCGCGCATTGCGCACTACATGAAAGCCATGATGCGCGACAAGATCGGCAGCTTTGCAGCTGCCTCCAATGTAGAAGACTTCCTGAACCGCTGGTTGATGAAGTACGTGCTGCTGGACGATAACGCCAGCCAGGAACAGAAGGCGCAGTTCCCTCTGCGTGAAGCTTCGGTCCAGGTCAGCGAGGTGCCCGGACGGCCAGGCGTGTTCCGCGCCGTCAGCTTCCTGCGGCCCCATTTCCAGCTCGACGAGCTGACCGTTTCCCTCCGCCTCGTGGCGGAACTGCCGCAAACCACCAACTACTGAAAAGGAGCATTGCAATGGCAATTGACGTGTACCTGCATATCGATGGCATCAAGGGGGAGTCGACTGATGACCGTCACAAGGACTGGATCGAATGCAAATCGGTCAGTTGGTCGGTGGAGCAACCGCGTTCGGCCACTTCTTCCACCGGCGGCGGCCATACGGCCGAACGCTGCGAGCATCGCGACGTAGTGATCACCAAGCTGGCCGACCTGGCCTCGCCGATCCTGCTGCAAACCTGCTCGGCCGGCCGCACCATTCCCAAGGCCAAGCTGGAATTCATGCGCGCCGATGCGCAGGGCGAGCGGGTCAAGTACTTTGAAATCGAACTCGATAACGTGCTCATTGGCGCCGTATCCCCATCGGTCAGCGAGGGCGACATCATGACCGAGGAGGTGGGATTCAAATTTTCGAAAGTGCGCTGGAAATACACGCAGCAGCGCGTTTCGGGCGGCATGGGCGGCAATACTTCCGGCGGCTGGGACCTGGCGACCAACCGCATTGCATGATGTTGGAGGGAGTTGCGGCTGCGGTGCGCAAGTGCTGCAGCCGCTTTTTTTCGGAGGTGCGGCATGGACGGTTACCGGCCAGGCTTGCTGGACCGTTTGCTGGGGAACCATCCTGGCGGGCGTTTCCTGTCGCAGGAGCAGTTGAAGGAGAGCGTAGCGCGCGACCTGGAGGCGCTGCTCAACACGCGCAGCGCGCTATCGCAGCAAATGTTGCAGTCCTATCCGGAATGTGCGCGCTCGATCCTGAACTTCGGACTGGCCGATTTCGCCGGCTTGTCGAACAGCAGCAGCGAGGACAGGCAGCGCATCTGCGGCAGCATCCGCCAGGCAGTCGAACGCCACGAGCAGCGGCTGTGCAATGTGCAGGTTACGCTGGCCGAGCGCAGCGGCACCGTCAATCGCATCGACATCGTCATTTCCGGCATGTTGCGGGTGCATGGCGCCGACGAAGCCGTGAGCTTCAGCGCGGCCTTGCAACCGTCATCGCTGCATTATTCCATCAAGCGCGGAGCCATTGCATGAGCATTCAACTGAAAACCCTGATTGGAAAGCTGAACGACGCCTGCCGTACTGCCGCAACGCGCGCTGCCAATATTGCTATCGGCATGGGACACGGCGAAGTCGATGTCGAGCACCTCTTGCTTGCGCTGCTGGAGCAGCCGGAATGCGACCTGCAGTCCATTGCGCGCCGCAGCGACGTCAGCGCCACCGCGCTGGAAGCCGATTTGCGGCGCGAACTGGCCTGCGTCCGCATCGCCGCGACGCGCGTTCCGGTTTTCGCGCGGCGCCTGCAGATAATGCTGGAGCATGCCTGGCTGATTGCCTCGCTGGCGTTGCCGCAGCCGGACCAGGTGCGCAGTTGCCACCTGCTGCTCGCTCTTCTGACCGAGTCGGAACTGTCGCAGCAGGCGGCGCGGATCTCAGGCCTGTTCGCCCGCTTTCCGATCGATGGCCTGAAGCACCGCATGGAAAAGTACGTTGCCGTTTCGGCAGAGGCGGCAGTGCCGGCCGCAACGCATGATGCTGGCGCGCAGCAGGCCGCGCCTCCCTCGTCGCCGGCGCTGTCACAGTACACGGTCAACCTGTGCCAGCTGGCGCGCGACGGCAAGCTCGACCCTGTCGTCGGCCGCGCGGCGGAGGTAAGGCAACTGATGGATATCCTGCTGCGCCGGCGCCAGAACAACCCGATCCTGACCGGCGAAGCCGGCGTTGGGAAGACGGCCGTGGTGGAAGGACTGGCTTTGCGCATCGCAGCCGGCGAGGTGCCGCCGCCGTTGCGCAACGTGGCCCTGCACGCATTGGACCTGGCGCTGCTGCAGGCCGGCGCCAGCGTGCGCGGAGAGTTCGAAGCCCGCTTGAAAAATGTGATCGAGGAAGTGCGCCGCAGCCCGCACCCCATCGTTCTGTTCATCGACGAGGCGCACACCTTGATTGGCGCCGGCGGCAGCGCCGGGCAGGGCGATGCAGCCAACCTGCTGAAGCCGGTCCTGGCACGCGGCGAGATGCGCACAATTGCCGCTACGACTTGGAGCGAGTACAAACGCTATGTCGAGAAGGACGCGGCCCTGGCGCGCCGCTTCCAGGTGGTCAAGGTCGAGGAGCCGGACGAAGAAACGGCCGCTGGCATGCTGCGGGCCATGGTGCCGCTGATGGAGCGGCATTTCGGCGTGCGCGTGCGCGACGACGCCGTGACGGCGGCAGTGCGCCTTGCACATCGCTACATCAACAGCCGCCAGCTGCCGGACAAGGCGGTCGGCGTGCTCGATACTGCTTGCGCCCGCGTGGCGCTGGGCCAGTGCGCATCGCCTGCCTTGCTGGAAGATGCAGCTTGCCAGATTGAACGGCTGTCGGTACGCATCGCGGCGCTGGAACGCGATGCGGCAACTGCCGCCGATGCCGGGCCATCGGCACTTTCGGCATTGCGCGACGAGCGGGGCAGCCTCCAGGCCTGGCACGCGGAACTGGCCGCCCGGCATGAGCATGAGCGCGAACTATGCGCCCGCGTGATGGCGCTGCGCCAGGAGGGCGATGCCGCCGCTGCGGCGAGCGCGCAACAGGAGCTGAACGCAATCCAGCGCGAGTCGCCCCTGGTTCCGCTGGAGGTTGACCGCCACGTCGTGGCCGGTGTGGTCGCTGCATGGACCGGAATCCCGGTAGGCCGCATGCTGCGCGACGAAATCCGCACCGTGCAGCAGCTCAAGCCTGCGCTGGAGTCGCGCGTGCTGGGGCAGCCGCACGCCGTCGAGACCATCGTGCAGCGCATGCGCACTGCGCGTGCCGGGCTCGATGATCCGCGCAAGCCCAAGGGCGTTTTCCTCCTGACGGGCCCCTCCGGAGTAGGCAAGACGGAAACCGCGCTGGCATTGGCCGATCTCCTGTACGGCGGAGAGCGCAAGCTGGTGACCATCAATATGAGCGAATACCAGGAGGCGCACAGTGTGGCAGGCCTGAAAGGCTCGCCGCCCGGTTACATCGGTTATGGCGAGGGCGGTGTGCTGACCGAGGCGGTGCGGCGCAATCCCTACTGCGTGGTGCTGCTCGACGAGGCCGACAAGGCACATCCGGACGTGCTGGAACTCTTCTACCAAGTGTTCGACCGGGGCATGCTGGAAGACTCGGAAGGGCAGATGGTCGACTTCAGCAACACGGTCATCGTCCTGACTTCCAACCTCGGATCGGGCGCCATCATGCAGGCCTGCCTGAACCGGGGCGAGGCGCCGCTGCCGATGCCTGAGGAACTCGACGCGCTGCTGCGGCCGCAGCTGGTGCGGCATTTCAAGCCGGCCTTTCTCGGGCGTCTGCAAGTCGTGCCCTACTACCCGATTTCGGATGAAGCCCTGGCCCAGGTCATTGCGCTGAAGCTGGGGCGGATCGGCCAGCGCATCGGCGAAAACCACCACGCCGAATTCTGCTGGGACGATGCGCTGGTGCAGGCAGTGCTGGCGCGCTGCACCGAGACCGATTCCGGCGCCCGCAATATCGACAGCATCCTGCACGGCAGCTTGCTGCCGGGCGTGGCCGATATGCTGCTGGCGCGCATGGCGGAAGGCATGCCGGTGACGAGGGTGAAGGCGGGCGTAACGCGCCACGGCCAGTTCAGGATTAGCGCCAAATAGGAGGCAGTATGTTCACGAATGAGGATTTGCTGGTGCCGCTCAGCGTCGCCCAGCCTTGCGGCGAGGATGTCTCGTTTGATGCCTGCATGGACGCCATAGCTGCGGCAAGGCGGCAGGACGATCCCACGCTGGAGCAGGGCGAATGGGCAACGCCGCTGCATAGCGCGGACTGGCCGCTGGTGGCCAGCCGCTGCGCCGAGTTGCTGCGCTCACGCAGCAAGGACTTGCGGCTGGCGGCGTGGCTGGCGGAGGCTCGCGCACACACCCACGGCATGCGCGGCCTGGGCGACGGCTTCCTGCTGCTGGCCGGCTTGTGCGAACGCTTCTGGGAGCATGTGCATCCCTTGCCGGAAAACGGCGAGTATGCGCTGCGCAGCGGCAACCTGGCGTGGCTGCTGGGACGCACGCCGGCGCTGGTGAAAGACTTCCCGCCACCCGGCGATGCGGATGCTTGCCTGCTGGATGCGCGCCATTGCCTGGCTGCCTTGCAGCAGCTGCAGGAAGCGGTCGATGCCCACCTTGGCGCGGAAGGCCCGGCGTTCGGGCCGGCGCGCGATGCCGTGCAAGGGGCAGTCGACGATGCCGGGCGCAGGCTGTCCTCGGCCGACAGCGCGGCAGGCAGTGGCGTGGCCAGCGGGACCATGGTCGTCGCCAGCGCGGGCGTGCAATGCCTTCCGGCGATGCCGCAAACCCGCGAGCACGCACTGGCGCAATTGCGCCTGGTGGCTGAATTCTTCCGTCGCACCGAGCCGCACAGCCCCGTCGCCTACCTGGCGGAGAAGGCCGCCAGCTGGGGCAGCCTGCCGCTGCACGAGTGGCTGCGCGCCGTGGTCAAGGACCCGGCGCAAATCGCGCAGCTGGACGAACTGCTGGGCGCCGCGCCGCCGGCCTAGTGTATGATCCGCGGCATGAACAGCCTGCCGCGCCGACCTCTTTGCAGCACTTGCCTGCGCCCTGCCGCCACCTGCATCTGCCATTGGGCGGCGCCGGTGGCCAGCACGGTCGAGGTCCTGATCCTGCAGCATCCCATGGAAGTGAGCAACGCCAAGGGCAGCGCACGCCTGCTGCACCTTTGCCTGCCCGGCAGCCGCATGGAAGTTGGCGAACAGTTTGATGAAGGCGCGCTGCAGGACCTGCTCGAGGCAGGCGGCCGCCAGCCGGTGCTGCTGTATCCCGACACGCCAGGCGACCGTTCGCTCGGCATCGCGCCGCCGCCGCAGTTCAATGCCGCGCTGGCGCCGGCGCAAGCCCGGCTGGTCGTGCTGGACGCCACCTGGCGCAAGAGCCGCAAGATGCTGTACCTGAACCCGGCGCTGCAAGCCTTGCCGCGCCTTCCGCTGCGCGACACGCCGCCATCGCATTACCTGATCCGCAAGGCGCACGCGCCGGACCAGCTCTCGACGCTGGAAGCAAGCTGCTACGCGCTGGCGCAGCTGGAGGGCGCGGAGCACGGCTACCACCGCGTCATCGCGGCCTTCGACGGCTTCGTCGCGCAGCAGCAAGCACAGGCTGCGCGCGGCAGCGTGGCTAGCTGAGAAGCTTCAGGCCCGGCGGCAGCGCCTCGCCCAGCATGCGCTGCTCGCTGGCCTGGTCGAGTTGGACAACCTCGCGCACCATGGCCGGCCAGCCTGGCGGCGCTCCCGCAGCCTGCAGCCGGCGCACGACTTCGGCGCGCAGCGCGTCGTTGATATCGCGTGAACGGTCGCCGGTCATGCGCGCCAGGTGGGCTGCTGCGAAGCCCGCCGGCTCCACCTTGCGCCAGTCCAGCAGCATGACCGCCTGCAGCCACTGCTCCACCGTTTCGACCGGCGCCACGTCGTGTGCGCTGCCGTGGAATGGCCGGCGTGCGCCGACACGGCCCAGCGCCCAGAGATAACGGGTTTGCGCGGCGAGGTTCCTTGCTTGCGCCAGCTCCCCCACCATCCAGTTGCCGATTTCCGCCTTATAGGCCGACGGAATGCGCTCCAGCGAAGCGCCCAGGCGCAGCATGTCTGCTTCGCTGCCGTTGACCAGGGTGACGGGACGGCGGCCGCGTTCACTGGCGTCGGCCTGCAGGTTGAAGGCGAAATCGTCCAGCAGGCGCAGTTGGGCCGCTGGCGGCAGGCCGCCCGATACGCGGCGCCACAGTGTCCACCACTCGGCGCAGACCTGGTTGTCCTTGTGATTTTGCACACCGGTGTCAAACATTGCCCAGAGCTGTTCGATGCGCCATTCGTCCAGCGGATGGCCGAAGCCCGGCCGCAGGCTGTAGCCGGCAAGGTTCATCCATGCGCGTTCATGCTCCGCCGATCGGCGGCGGCCCTTGGCGCGCTCCAGCAGGGCATCGAACAGGCGGCGCAGCACGGGCGTTGCCCAGCGTTCGCGGCTGCCGAGAAGGTGTTCGAGCTGGCCGCGCAGCTGGCGTACCTCCCTGGCGTCGACCTGTTGCGCGCGGCTGCCGAAGATGCGGTCGATCTTTTCCAGCGCTTCGGGCAGGCGCGCCGGCAGGGGATCGGCCTGGGCGTCATCGGCATCGGCATCGTTGGCGTCCGCGGCTGCCGTGTCGTCCGCGCCGTGTTCGCGCAGCTGGAATTCGAGCTGCCAGCGCTGGCCGTTGCTTTCGCAATGCACTTCCAGCGTGCCGACTTCAGTCAGCGAGGCCGCCAGCTGCACGGTGATTTCCTTGCGCGCGTTGGCGTCCTTGCTGTCGCGCAGCACGGTGGCAATGGCCGGCAGCGCAGTCAGCTCGCCAGGCGCCAGGTCGGCGACATCGCCCGCTTGCGGCGGCGCGGCATCGGCCAGCGTTGTGGCGATGTGAAAGCGTACCGGGCGTCCGAGCCGCAGTGCGAAGCTGCGATCGGCGAGGCGCACTTCATGGCCGCTGGCGGAGCCGCGCGGCAGCAGGCAGACGGCGCGGCGTGTTACGCCTGGAGCACGGGCATTATCGAGCAGCAGCCAATAGCTGCGCGGCGAACCGCCAGCGATGGCGGGCGCCATGCTTTGCCGGCCCAAAGCATAGGCGACGCCGCCGCGCGCGACCGCGACATCGGGATCGTCATTGTGCAGCACGCGCACCGGCTGGCCACGCCACGCCGACAGCGTGTCGGCCAGGCGCGCGGCCAGCCTGGCGGCGCGGAATACGCCCCCGTTCAGCAGCAGCGTGTCGGGAACGGCAAGCTTGCCGTCGTCAGGCACTCCCAATGCTTCACGTGCGGCGCCAGCGTGCTGGCGCAGGAAGCTGGCGAGGTGGCGCGTAATGGCCGGGTCGCTGGCGTAGGGCAGGCCGAATTCGACGATGCCGCCGCGCTTGGACTGCGCGAGCTGCTGCGTTTCGTTGAGGGGGAAGAAGCCGTCCAGCACAATGCGCTCGACGTCTGCGCGCAGCAGCGCGACGGAGCGGCTGCCGCCGATCAGTTTTGAGCCGGAGCCGAGCAAAGTGACGGCGACTTGCTCCGGTGCGTCGGCCGCGAGCAGGATTTCTTTCGCCGCGCGGCAGCGTTCCGTGAGCTGCGCCAGGCGCGCCGCGGACAGGCGCTGCGGGGGCGCCGCGCCGCTGCTGTCGCCGGCCAGGCGTTGTTCAGCCAGGTGGGCCAGCGCCAGGTCCATATTGTCGCCGCCGAGGATCAGGTGGTTGCCGACGCCGATGCGGGTCAATTGCGGCTCGCCTCCTGCCATCTCGACCTTGACCAGGGTGAAGTCGGTAGTGCCGCCGCCGACGTCCGCGACCAGGACCAGGCGTGCCTGGGCCAGGTCCTGCGCCAGCGTTGCACGGTGGCGATACAGCCAGTCATACAGGGCCGCTTGCGGTTCTTCCAGCAGGCGCAGGGCCGGCAAGCCCGCCATGCGCGCCGCTTCCAGCGTGAGCGCACGCGCGCCCTCGTCGAACGATGCGGGAATGGTCAGTACCAGCTGCTGATGCTCCAGCGGTGCGTGGGGAAAGCGCGCATTCCAGGCCGCCCGCAGGTGCGCGAGATAGCTCGCACTGGCCGCCACCGGCGACACGCGCTCGACGTCGTCCGCGGCGCCCCAGGGCAGGATCGGCGCCATGCGATCGACGCCGGTGTGGGAGAGCCAGCTCTTGGCGCTGGCGACCAGCCGGCCCGGCACCTGTCCGCCCAGCTTGCGCGCCAGGCGGCCAATGACCGCTGCGGGCGGCGCGTCTGCCCCGGCCGGCTCCGGCCACGGCAACTGCAACTCGCCCGCGGCAAATTCGCCGCTGGCCGGGTGATAACGGGACGAGGGCAGCAGCACGGCGCTGCCAACTTCGCCGGGCGCAGTGAGCTGCTCGACGTCGAGCAACTGCACGTCTCCGCCCGGCGCGGCATAGGCAAGCACCGAATTGGTGGTGCCCAGGTCGATGCTGACCAGGTATTGCGTCATTGGCCTTCGCCGGCGCCGCGCACGTCGAATTCGACCTTCCAGCGCTGGCCATCCTGCGCCACTGCCAGCAGTTCCAGGGTGCCGGACTCGCTGGCGTAAGCATGCAGGCGCACTTGCACTACCTCGCCAACGGAACGGCCTTCCGGCGCCAGCGTGGCCTGGATTTCGTTCAGCTCAATCAGTTCTTCCGGTCCCCAGAAATCGAGCACGGCGCCGATCTGGTCCTGGCGGCGCACGGAAGAACCGAAAAAGCGGAAGTGCACCGGCTCGCCCACCACCAGGCCAAACTCCTGGCCCGGCAATTCCAGCTCGCTGCCTTCTTCCATGCCGAACGGTGCAACGCACAGCGCCTGGATCGGCGGCTCCATGCCCGGAATGGCCGGCATCGACGATTCCACCGCGACGTAATAGGAGCGCGCCGTGCCGCCGCGAATGCGTACCCCGGCGCCGCGTCGCACGTAGCTGTAATAGGCCGCGCCGCGCGCGACGGCCAGGTCCAGGTCGGCGCCGTCCAGCATGCGCGCCGGTTCCCCGCCTTCCATGGACAGCCAGTCGTTGATGGTTTCCATCACACGATTGGCCAGCAGTTCGGACTTGAACACGCCGCCGTTGAACAGCACCGCGCTTGGATGCAGGAAAGTATGGGCCGGATTGGCGGCAAAGCCTTCAAGTTCCGCCGTAGCACCCGCCTGGCGCGCCAGGAAACCTGCCAGGTGCCTGGTGATTGCCGCGTCCTGCGCGTAAGGCAGGCCAAGCTGGGTCAGGCCGGCGCGGGAACGCACGGCCGGGCGCGCGGAAGCTTCCACTTTCGGGAAGAAGCCGTCGGTGATGAAGGCCGTGACTTCGGCGCGCGTCAGTTCGGTGCGGATCGAGCCGCCGATCAGCTTCGAGCCGCGGCTTGGTACCACGATCGGCCAGGTTTCGGCTTGCGCATTGGCCAGCAGGTTTTCCTTGGCGGCGCGGCAGCCGTAGGTCAGTGCGCGCATCTGCCAGGCGTCGAGCTGGGTGCCGTTGGCTGCCAGCTTGCGCGCCACCAGGTGGGCCAGCGCCAGGTCCATATTGTCGCCGCCCAGCAGGATGTGGTCTCCCACGGCCACGCGGTGCGGTTCCAGCTTGCCGTCGCGCTCGAGGATGGCGATCAGCGAGAAGTCGCTGGTACCGCCGCCCACGTCCACCACCAGGATGATGTCGCCCGGCTTGACTTCCTTGCGCCAGCGGCCGTCGCTGTTCTGGATCCAGCTGTACAGCGCCGACTGCGGTTCTTCCAGCAGGGTGACGTTCTCGTAGCCGGCGGCGCGTGCTGCTTCGGCGGTAAGTTCGCGCGCGGCCGGGTCGAACGATGCAGGGATGGTGACCGTGACTGCCTGCTGCGTGAACGGGGCATCCGGATGGGCATTGTCCCATGCTGCGCGCAGGTGTTTCAGGTAGCGGGTCGATGCTTCCAGCGGCGACACGCGCGACACCTCTTCCGGCGCGTCATGTGGCAGGATGGCTGCGCGGCGGTCCACGCCAGGGTGGCACAGCCAGCTCTTGGCGCTCGACACCAAACGGATCGGCGTGGTGGCGCCGCGGCTGCGGGCCATTTCGCCCGTCACTGCGGGCGGTCCGTCGGCTCCAGCCCAGGGCAGGGCCAGTTCGCCGGCCGCCAGCTCGTCCGGATGCGGCAGGTAGAGGAAGCTTGGCAGCAGCGGCAGTTCTTCTACCGTGCCTGGCGCGGTGAGCTGGGGGACGCCCAGCACGCCATGCCTGGTTTTCTCGCCATCGCTGGCTGCCAGTTCAACGTAGGACAGCGCGCTGTGGGTGGTGCCAAGGTCGATGCCGATGGCAAAACGCGGATCGTTCACAATTCCACCTCGGCCGGTGCCAATATCTTGGCGTCATGCGTTTCCGCCAGTTTCGGCAGGCGCACGCTGGAGGCGCGCCAGCCGCGGTGGCTCAGGGTGCCGGTGAACGGCGCCTTGCCGACCACATTGCCAGTCAGGCGCACGGCGGATGCGTCGAAACCTTCCGGCAGTGTCACGCGGCTGCCTTCCGCTTCGGAGCGGACAGCGTCGATGGTGAAATGCTCGCGCAGCACCTTGGAGCAGCCCTCGTGCACCACGCGGGCGGCGGCGCCAATGTCGGCATCCGAATATGCGGACAGGTTTTCCTGCGTGAAGTCGATCAGGCGGGCTTCGCGCTGGAACAGGGACAGGAGCTGCAGTGCTGCGTCGGGCGTGGCTTCGCGCAGGGGCGCGGCGGCTGGCACTGGGGCGGCGACTGGTGCGGGTGCTGGTGCGGCAGCCGGAGCCGCTGCGGGGCCCACGCTGTCGTCACGCACGCGGGCGGCGAATTCAGCATCGCCCAGGGTTTTGAAAAAGGCGCCAAAGGCGAG
Source organism: Pseudoduganella sp. S-14 (assembly GCF_049913285.1). Lineage (GTDB taxonomy): Bacteria > Pseudomonadota > Gammaproteobacteria > Burkholderiales > Burkholderiaceae_D > Rugamonas. The sequence goes on along the minus strand of NZ_CP183991.1, from coordinate 4,656,986 downwards.
GGAAATCCTGCTCCCAAAGGAGGGCAGATTGCTAGTTTTGCTCATGTTATTGCTCTTGAATGTCGGGGGATATCCCGGAAAAGTGCGCATGATACCAGCTTGGCTTGCAGCCTTGGCGCGGGCGGATTAGAATACTGTATGTATGTACAGTAATACTTCGGGGTGCCGCATGCAGGACCATGAATTCGAAGGGCAGGTGATGCTACCGCCGCAATCGCTCAAAGCCAAAAAAGGGCGCGGTGCGGTATCAAACATGCAAGGAAGGTACGAGTTGCAGGCGCGCGAAGCGTTCGACGACGGCTGGGCACCCGATCCGGATGATGCCGAGGCTGAACTGCTTCCACCGCGCACCATGGTCACCGCGGAGACGGCCAAGACCATCCTCACGCGCAACCAATCGCCCGATATTCCGTTCAATGTTTCGCTGAACCCTTATCGCGGCTGCGAGCATGGCTGCATCTATTGTTTTGCGCGGCCATCGCATAGCTACCTGGGCTTGTCGCCCGGCCTGGATTTTGAAACCAAGCTATTCGCCAAGGTGAATGCGCCGGACCTGCTGCGCGCCGAATTGTCCAAGCCAGGTTATCAGGTGGAGTCGCTGGCACTGGGCGTGAATACCGATGCCTACCAGCCTTGCGAGCGCGAATACCAGCTCACGCGGCGCGTGCTGGAAGTGCTGGCCGAGTGCAACCATCCGGTTGGCCTGATCACCAAATCCTCGCTGATCGAGCGCGACATCGACATCCTCGCGCCGATGGCTGCGCGTAACCTGGCTGCCGCATCGGTCACCATCACCACGCTGGACAGCAAGATCTCGCGCACCCTGGAGCCGCGCGCTGCGGCTCCAGCACGCCGCTTGCGCACGATCGAAACGCTGGCCAAGGCCGGCATTCCGGTTGGCGTCAGCATTGCGCCGATCATTCCCTTCGTCACTGAGCCCGATATCGAGAAGATCATGTGCGCAGCGCGCGATGCCGGCGCGGTGATGGCGACCTATGTCGTACTGCGACTTCCGTGGGAAGTCAGCCCCTTGTTCAAGGAATGGCTGGAAGCGCATTTCCCCGATCGGGCGGCGCGCGTGATGAACCGCGTGCGCGACATGCGCGGCGGCAAGGATTACGAAGCCGAGTTCGGCGCACGCATGCGCGGCGAAGGTGTGTGGGCCGACCTGATCCTGCAGCGCATCGAGAAAGGCATCACCCGCTTCGGCTTCCATGGTCGCCACAGCAAGTTCCGCTCGCTCGACTGCACCCAGTTCAAGCGGCCTGAATACATTCCACCCTCCGGCGCCCGCGCAGTTGCCGCCGCCAAAGCGGGTCAGATGGACCTTTTTTAGGCCGCGCTGGAATTGAGCTGGCCGAGCCCATTCTGGAACGCTGACAGGGGGAAGCCTGCGCGCTAAGGGAGAAAAATTCAGCAGTTTTCAGGAGTGCTTACGGAGGGACGCCGAAGGCACACCGACTCGCCTAACGTTCAGTGCCGAGTTGCAACCGCGCCAGATGGGATTCGATCGCGTGAACGTGCTCATCATGGTGGCCCATCTCGCGCAAGGCGGTGGCCAAGCGCAGCAAGTATTCGATGTTCGGCCCGCTTGGGCCGGACGCGGAAGCGATATGGTGGGCGATTTCTGCCACGCTCGCCTCGCCCAGCCAGGCCGCGTTGTCGGCGGCGGCAATATAGATCAGGCCTTCTTCCACGCCGCCTGCTTCGAAATGGATGTCGATGGCCACGCGCAGGTAGCCGTTCTTTTCGCGATGGTCGAGGTGCGCGAATTCTTCCGGCGTAACGAGGTAGGCCATGCCGTGGCAGACGTCTCCCTCGGCTGGAATCAGTGTGGCCACGCGGCCTGGCGCTTCAGGCGTTCCACGATGATCGTGCGAGCCTTGCCAGAAGCGGCGCGACCAGCCGAAGATGTGCGCGGGCCGGCGCTCGATGAAGGGAAAGTCCGCCTTGTAAATCAGCGAGCCATAACCGAACAGCCACACCTGGTGGTGGCCGTCGAACTTGTCCATAGCCTGGTTGGCTTCAATCGTATTGTGCGACATGCGCAAATTATAGGGAATACTCGCCAAGCACGCTGATGAAGCGTTCCGCAGCCGGGGAGGGGGTGCGCGAGGTCTTGGTGTAGATGAAGAATTTTCGCTTGAGTTCCGGCTCGACCAACGGGCGCATTTCCAGTCCGTACAGCCGCACCATCGGCTCCGCATAGGGCAGGCAGGCGGTGATGCCGAGCCCTTCGGCCACCATGGCCAGCGCGGTCGTCATGAAGGTCACCTCGTTGTAGGGCGCCAGCGTGGTCATGTCGCGCAGCAGCCGTTCGGTGAACTGGCCCTGCAAGGCGATGAAGGGATGCTGGTTGACCTCCGCCCAGGCGACCGTGCGGCGGGCGGCCAGCGGGTGCGCGGACGGGAAGACCACTACGAAGGGCATCTCGAACAGCAGTTGCGCGTCCACTTCGGCCGTCACGTCGCGCTCCGGGCCGATTCCGACATCCACCTCGCCGCTGACCACGCGTGCGGCGACGTTGTCGACCGGGCAATCCACCAGTTGCACCTGCACGTCCGGATAAGAAGCGCGGAAGGCGCCGATCACCTGCGGCAGCAAGGTGCATGCCATCATCTGTGGCGCGGCCACCCGCACGATGCCCTTCTTCAAAGCCTTGCGGCTGGCGATATCGGCCATCGCCCCATCCAGGTCTTGCAGCATCTTGTCAAACAGGGGATAGAGCTCGCGCCCCACTTCGGAAAGTTGGACGCGGCGTGTATTGCGTTCCACCACTTTCACTCCCAGCAGCTGCTCCAGCTCCTTGATCTGCCCCGACAGGGCGGACTGGGTGACATGCAGCAGGTCGGCGGCCGCGGTAAAGCTGCCGGCGCGGGCGACGGCGACCAGGGCGCGCATCTGGCGAACGGTTGGACTCATCAGGAAAACTAATAAATTGACGTGAAAATATCGTTTGTATGATAGCTGAAACAAGCGTTTAATGGCGGGATACAAAGGAGCCCGCCATGAAAATCAAGCAAATCCACCACGTTGCCTACCGCTGCAAAGACGCCAAGGAAACCGTCGAGTGGTACGTCAAGCACCTGAACATGAACTTCGTGCTGGCCATCGCGGAGGATGAAGTGCCTTCGACCAAGGCCCCGGACCCCTACATGCACGTCTTCCTGGACGCCGGCCAGGGCAACATCCTGGCCTTCTTCGAGCTGCCGACGCAGAAGGAAATGGGGCGCGACGAAAATACCCCGGCCTGGGTGCAACACCTGGCGCTGGAAGTAGGATCGATGGACGAGCTGCTGGCCGCCAAGGAGCGCCTGGTGGCGGCCGGCATCGAGGTGCTGGGCCCTGTCAACCACACCATCTTCAAGTCGATCTACTTCTTCGATCCGAACGGCCACCGCCTGGAACTGGCGGCCAACACCGGCACTCCGGAAATGATGCAGAAGCTGGACGATGTGAAGTGGGAAATGCTGGAAGAATGGTCTAAAACGAAAAAGGCGCCCAAGCATGCAGCCTGGATGCACGCACCGCAGAACTAAGGAATTACATGAAACTCGCTTCCCTGAAAGACGGCAGCCGCGACGGCCGCCTGGTCGTCGTTAGCCGCGACCTGAAATCCTGCCAGCCGGTACCGAATATCGCCGCCACCATGCAGGATGCGCTGGACAACTGGGACGACGCCGCGCCGCAGCTCAAACAGATCTACGCCCTGCTGAACCAGGGCAGCGCATCGGGCGCCAAGCCTTTCGACGAAAGCATGTGCCACTCGCCGCTGCCGCGCGCCTACCAGTGGGCCGATGGTTCAGCCTACATCAACCACGTGGAACTGGTGCGCAAGGCCCGCAACGCAGAAGTGCCGGCATCGTTCTACACCGACCCGCTGATGTACCAGGGCGGCTCGGACAGCTTCGTCGGCCCGCGCGACCCGGTCTACGCGCTGGAGGAAGCCTGGGGCATCGACCTCGAAGCGGAAGTGGCCGTGATCACGGGCGACGTGAAAATGGGAGCCAGCGATGAAGAAGCGGCCATGGCAATCCGCCTGGTCATGCTGGTCAACGACGTCTCGCTGCGCAACCTGATCCCGAACGAACTGGCAAAGGGTTTCGGCTTCTTCAACTCCAAGCCAGCCAGCGCGTTCTCGCCGGTGGCAGTTACGCCGGAAGAACTGGGCAAGGCCTGGCAGGACAACAAGCTGCACCTGCCGCTGCTGGTGCAGATCAACCGCCAGCCATTCGGCAAGCCGAATGCCGGTGAAGACATGACTTTCAACTTCGCCCAGCTTGTAGCGCATGCCGCCAAGACGCGCGAGCTGTGCGCCGGCACTATCATCGGCTCCGGTACCGTGTCGAACAAGCAGGGCAGCCTGCACGGCTCCAGCATTGCCAACGGCGGCGTGGGCTACTGCTGCCTGGCCGAAGTGCGCATGTACGAAACCATCGAAGGCGGCAAGCCGGCAACCGGCTTCCTGCAATTCGGCGACACCGTGCGCATCGAGATGCATGACGCTCAAGGCAAGACCATCTTCGGCGCCATCGACCAGACCGTGCGCAATTACGGGGAACGTTAATGAAGCTCTATACCTACTTTCGCAGTTCAGCCGCTTACCGCGTCCGCATTGCGCTGAATCTGAAAGGGCTGGCGTATGAAGCGGTGCCGGTGCACTTGCTGCGCGACGGCGGCGAGCAGCTGGCGCCGGCCTATCGCAAGGTCAATCCTGCGGGACTGGTGCCGGCGCTGGAGGACAACGGCATCGTGCTGACGCAGTCGCTGGCCATCATGGAGTACCTGGAAGAGGTGCACCCGATGGTGCCCCTGCTGCCGCAGGACGCGGTGGGCCGTGCCCGCGTGCGTGCCCTGGCACAGACGGTCGCTTGCGACACGCACCCGCTGATGAACCTGCGCGTGCTCAAGCACATCAAGGGCCCGATGGGCCTGAGCGAAGAGCAAAAGATGGATTGGTACTACCACTGGATGGGCGAGGGCATGCAGGCGCTCGAAGCACACCTGGAGCGCGACGGCGACACCGGCCGCTTCTGCTATGGCGACACGCCGACCATTGCCGATTGCTGCCTGGTGCCGCAGGTGTACAACGCGCAGCGCTTCAATATCGACCTGACGCCCTTTCCGAACGTGGCGCGCATTGCTGCCAATTGTGCCGATTTGCCGGCGTTTAAGGCGGCGCATCCTTCCTCGCAGCCTGACGCAGAGTAATCAGAACTGCACGACGCGGTTGCGTCCTTCCTTCTTTGCCCGGTACAGCGCCTTGTCGGAGCGCACCAGCAGGGAGGAGGGCGTGTCCGGCGTGCGGGCCGCCGCCACGCCGATACTGATCGTCAGCTCCACCTCGGCGCCCAGCTCTGTCCGCACGCGCAACTCCGCCGCGCGTTCGCGCAAGCGCTCCGCCGCATGCACGGCCACCGCGATATGCGTCTCGGGCATCAGCAGCACAAACTCCTCTCCGCCGAAGCGCGCCACCATGTCCACCGCGCGCAGGCTCGCCGTCAGCAACGTCGCAGTCTGGATGATCGCCTGGTCGCCCACCTCGTGGCCGTAGGTATCGTTGATGCGCTTGAAGTGGTCGATATCGATCATCAGCAGCGACAGCGGGTGGTGGAAGCGCCGCGCGCGTTCCAGCTCCTGCGCAATCTGCTCCGTCATCTTGCGCCGGTTGGCGATGCCGGTCAGCGGGTCGGTGGTGGCCAGCTGCTCCAGCTTGCGGTTGGCCTGCAGGAGTTCCAGCGTGCGCTGCAAAATGCGGTCCTCCAGGCTGCTGCGTTCCGCTGCCAGCTCGGACATTGCGCGACGCCTTGAGCGCAGCGACAACACCAGCGCTGTGATCAGCAGGCCCTCGAACACGATCAGCGCGCCCGCCGTGACGATCTGCCAGCGGTACAGCTCCCACACATTGTGCGGACGATTCAAGATCACCGCATCCTGCGGCAGCTCGCGCAAGCCGGCCTGGCGCGCCGTTGGATAGTCGAAATAATAGCCCTGCACCTGGCTGGTCATGGCCGGCTGGCCCAGCAGCAGGCGCGCCATCATGCGGCCCACTGCCTCGCCGCTGACCACATAGCCGCCCACCACGCCCGGCATCACCAGTGATTCGGAATGGGTGAACAGCGGCGCCCTGGTGGCGGCTGCAATCTGCAGCGCCAGCTCGCGCGGCTGGAGCCGTGCATTGCCTTCGCCGCGCAGCGATGCCAGCATGAAGATGGCACTGCTGCGATCGAGCCGCGCGGCGCGCTGCCGCAATTCCTGTACGCTGCCATCGTCCCAGACCTCAAAGCGGATGGACGGGAAACGCGGCATCACGCTGCGGATGCGCTCCAGCCACAGCTGGCCGCGCGTAGTCTTGTCGCCGACGATGGCGATATGCTGCACGTGCGGCGCCACCAGCGGAATTACGCCGATCGCCCGCTCGAAATCGGAGCTCACCTCGTAAGCCATGCCATCGCGCGGTTGCCACTGCTCGCGCCCGTGATTGACATAGTGGCGCGGCACGCCGGCAAACAGTTCCGGATGGCTGGACAGGAAGCGCGCCGCGACGAAGTTCTCGGTCACGATGGCATCGAACTTGACGTCGGCGTACTTGGTGGCGAGGTAGGGCGCCATGCCTTCTTGCGACTTGTCCTCGCCGACCCGGTTGGCGTCGAAGCGCTCTTCGAAGATGGCCGGCGTCGCGCCTTGGCTGCTGCGTTCAAGTTCGTCGTACAGGCCCTTGTGCACCAGCCTTTGCCAGCCCGAGGAAGAATCGGCGCCTAGCGAGTACAGCACCAGTACGCGCCGCTCGTCCGCCAGGGCATGGCCGCAGGCGCAGGCCAGCCACAAGGCGGCGGCCAGGCGCTGGACAGCACGGCGGGAAAAGTGGGGGCGCATAGGGGAAATGAGTGTAGCACGGCCACGTGCAACTCAATTTCCTTAGCGGCAACTATCGTGGCAGTTTTGCAACGCTTCCGGCGCATTTAATCGACCAGCAGGGCGTACAGCTGGGCGGGCGTAATCGGCTTGACAAGATGGGCGGCAAAGCCGGCTGCATGGGCGCGTGCCTGGTCGGCCGGCTGGCCGTAGCCGGTCAAGGCCACCAGCCGCGTGTTGCCATAACCGGGACGGCGCCGCAGTTCGGTGGCCAGCTCATAACCATCCATGCCGGGCAGGCCGATGTCGAGGATGGCCAGGTCGGGCACGAAGCTGGCGCTGGCACGCAGTGCGCTGGCAGGATCGGCGACGGCCTGCACCTCGTGACCGCCGACTTCCAGCAGCGCGCGCAAGCCTTGCAGCACGTCCTGGTTGTCGTCCACCAGCAGCACGCGGCGCGGCGCGGCGGCGGCCGGGCCGCCCGGCGCTGCGCTGGCAAGGGGCGCGCTGGCCAGGTCGCCGGCCAGCGGCATGCGGATGGTGAACTCGCTGCCGGCACCAAGTCCGGCGCTGTGTGCCTCGATCTCGCCACCGTGCAGTTGCACCAGGCTGCGGGCAATCGCCAGGCCCAGTCCCAGGCCGCCGCGCGAACGGTCCAGCGATTGCGGCGCCTGCACGAATTTGTCGAACAGGTGCGGCAGCATTTCCGGGCCGATGCCGATGCCCGTATCGCCCACCCTGATCACGGCGCGACCCTCGACGGCGCCAGCCTGCAGCCGGATATGGCCTCCCAGGTTGGAATACTTGGCCGCATTCGTGAGCAGGTTGACCAGCACCTGCATAAAGCGCATCGGGTCAGCATCGACCGCCAGGCCGTGCGGCGGCACGTCCAGTTCCAGGGTTTGCTGGCGTTCTTCCAGCAGGCCGCTGACCGTCTCGAGCGCCTGCGCCAGCAGCTTGGATAGTTCGACGCGCTCGGGCCGCAGCGCAATCTTGCCTTGCGCGATGCGCGCCACATCAAGCAGGTCGTCCACCAGCCGCACCAGGTGGTGGGCCTGGCGTTCGATGGCTGCATGCTCGCGCGCCAGGCCGCCCAGGCCCTTGAGGCGCATCAGTTCCAGCGCGATCAGGATCGGCGACAGCGGGTTGCGCAGCTCGTGCCCTACCATCGCCAGGAAATCATCCTTGGTGCGGTTGGCCAGTTCGGCATCGCGCCGCGCACGCACCAGTTCCGTCACTTCGAACGCGACGATGGCGACGCGGTCCACTTCGCCGCGTGCATTGCGCACCGGCTGGTGCACATAGTCGAAATAGCATTCCTGCAGCCCGCCGTCGCGCTTCAGCATGACGCGGCGCGCCTTGCCGGTCACCGGCCGGCCGCTGGTGAGCGCCAGTTCCATCTCCTCCACCATGCCCTGGCCCTCCAGTTCCGGGAAGGCGCGCCGCATCGGCAAGCCGATCAGCTCGCGCTGCCAGCTCAGTTCCACGAAACGATCGTTGACCAGTTCAAAGCCCAGGTCGGGGCCGCGCACGATGGCGATGGCGGCCGGCGCCTGCTGGAAGGTGTTGGCCATGCGTACCATATGGGCTCGTTCGGCCTGGCGGATGCGGGCCCGCATCAGCTGCGAGTCGACCCGCGTCAGCAGTTCGCGGGCGGAGAAGGGCTTGACCAGGTAGTCGTCGGCGCCGGCATTGACGCCTTCGATGCGCGCTTCCTCGCCGGCGCGGGCCGACAGCAGCAGCACCGGCACGTCGTGCAGCGCATGGTCGGCGCGCATGGCCGCGATCAGGCCAAAGCCGTCCAGCTCGGGCATCATCACGTCCGACACCACCAGTTCCGGTACGCCGGCCGCCATGGCGTCGAGCGCTTCGCGTCCGTTGGCGGCTGTGCTGACGTGCCAGCGTTGTCGCAACATGCGCGCCAGGTAGGCGCGCATGTCGGCGTTGTCGTCCACCACCAGCACGTGTGCGCCAAGCGTCAGCAGGCTCTCGTCGTCGGCCAGGTCGAGGAATGGTTCCTCGTCGTCTTCTTGCGGCAGCCAGCGCTGCGCTTCCAGCCGGAAGGCTTCGCGCACGTCGCTGGTGTCGGCGTCGGCGACATTGGTCAACTGGTCCTCGCGCAAGTGGCTGTGGCCAAGCGGCAGCGTGATGGAGAATGTGCTGCCGGCACCCGGCCTGCTTTCCAGGTCGATGCGTCCGTGCAGCAGTTCCACCAGGTCGCGCACCAGCGCCAGGCCAATGCCGGAGCCTTCGTGCGTGCGCGAGCGCGAGCCTTCCACGCGGCGGAAGCGCTCGAAAATGCGCTGCTGCTGGTCGGGCGAAATGCCCACGCCGGTATCGGTCACCGACAGCACGGCTGACAGGCCCTGTTGCCGCAGCCTGACCGTGATGCCGCCGTCGAAGGTGAACTTGAAGGCGTTGGACAGCAGGTTCAGCACGATTTTCTCGAACAGCGCGACATCGACCCAGGCGCCGGTATCGACTTGCTCGCAGTCGACTGCCAGGTACAGGCCAGCGCTTTCGACCACCGAGCGGAAGCCGCTGGCCAGGTCGCGGGTGAGGCCGGCCAGGTCAACCCTGGCATATGTGGCGTGCATGCGACCGGCCTGCACGCGCGAGAAGTCAAGCAGGGTATTGACCAGCTTTTGCAGGCGCAGGGCGTTGCGCTGCGCAAGACGCAGGCGTTCGTGGTGCACAGCCGGCAGGCGGCTGGCGCTGTCGCCCAGCGCTTCTTCGATGGGGCCCAGCATCAGCGTCAGCGGCGTGCGGAATTCGTGGCTCACGTTGCTGAAGAAGGCGGTCTTGGCGCGGTCCAGTTCAGCCAGCGCTTCGGCGCGCTGGCGCTGCTCGGCAGCGGCGCTGGCATTCTGCACGGCAGCCGATAGCTGACCCGCCACCAGGTCGCAGAAGGTGCGGTATTCCGTATCGAGCTGGCGGGCGGGGCTGATGCCCAGGACCAGCACCCCATCCGTGATGGGCAAGGCCAGCGCCAAGCGCACCGCCTGGCCTGCAAGGCCGGAAGGCAGGCCGGGCATGCCCTCCGTTGCTATTGTTGCCGCTTCGCCGCTGGCCAGGACTTGTTCCACTGGCCACAGCGCCAGGTCGCAGGCTTCCTCCGCAACGTGCGCCGTTTGCTGCAGGCGCGTGGTGTCGCCGGCGCGCTTGAACAACAGCGCAAAAGGCATATCGTCCCGATTCTCGGCGATCGTGTGCATGGCCGTGGCGCAGGCGCTGGCCACGTCCTGCTCGCGCAATGCGCTGGCCGACAGCGTCGACAGCGTGGCCAGGCGGCGCGCGTTCAGGCGCGTACCGGTGGTGTCGGTGGAAGGGCAAAACAGGCCGCCGACTGCGCCGGCTTCATTGAAGATCGGACTGTAGGAAAAGGAGTACCAGACTTCTTCCACCCAGTCGCCGCGGCTCATGAAAAGCTGCACCGCGTCGACGTAGCTCGATTCGGCGCGCTGGAATACCTTGTCGACCAGCGGGCCGCAGTAGTGCCAGATTTCGGCCCAGACCTGCTGCGCCGGCCGGCCCAGCGCCGCTGGGTGCTTGGCCGCACCCAGCACGTCGATGTAGGCGTCGTTGTAGAGAAAGATGGCATCCGGACCCCAGCCGATCCAGATCGGATGGCTCGAATTCAGCATCAGGTTGACGGTCGTGCGCAAGCTCTGCGGCCAGGCATCGAGCGGGCCAAGCGGCGTGGAAGACCAGTCGAAGGCTGCGATCTGCTGGCCTAGCGCACCTGGGGAAGCAAGAAACTGCAAGCTTTCCGGTTCGATAGTCACACGTTTCTCTAACTGTCATTTTTAGCAATTCTGCACTGTACGGAACTTGAACGGCGCACACAAGTGTCCTATACAGACAAGGCTCCGGCCGCGTTTGACAGCACGATGCAAGCAACGGATACTGGGGCGATGACGATGCCGCCTATTCCCATCCGTAAGGAGTGCCCGCCGGGCGCCTGCGACTGCCAGCGCGAGTCGCTGCTCGAGGACCCGCAGGCCGACTTGCGCGTCCTGCGCCTGACCAAGGAGGAAGAGAAGCGCCTGCTCGAACGCATCGAGGCCATCTCCACATATGCGGAGCTGATGCGCATTGGCCAGCGCCTGGAAGAGCAGCTTGGCGTCTCGGTCCGCATCGCGCCCGGCCCGAACGAAGTGCGTACTGTGCGCGGCTTCCAGATCGAACTGGGCGTGCGGCCCGGCCTGTGTCGAAAAACGCGGCAAACTGTACCAGCGGCGATACGCAAATGCCTTGATCGACACCCGGAAATCGCTTTTGCAATCCTGAATGCCCACGATTTGTTTGCCGGGCAGTAAAATATATTTGCTCCCTATCAAATCGAAAGCTGTATGTTTTGCAATATTCCGCGCGTGCTTCGCATGTCCTTCCTCGCTGCCACATTGGCCCAGCCGCTGGCCTGGGGACAGGATGTAACAGCTCGCCTGGGGCAGTTGCGGGAGTTTTCCTACCTCGCCACCAATAGCACCCTGGCCGAATTGCAGAAACTGAAACCGCAGGTCGGGCAGTGGCCGCAGCGCGACCAGGCGACTTATTATTCCGTGCTCAGCAAAGTTACCCGGACTGCGGACCGCGCCACGTCGCTGAAGGCGGTCGCGGAGGAAGAGCGCATCGGCCACCAACTGGATGACGAATCGATCATCGCCAACAGCTTGCTCGACCGTTCCTATCTTTTCTCTGCACTTGAAGACCGGGAGGCGGCAAGCAGGAATCTGGAACTGGCGCACCAGCTCGCCGAACAAACCAGCGATCTTGCACTGCAGGCCAAAGTGATCCTTACCGTTGGCCAGGATGAAATCCGCCGCGGGAATGGGCGCAAAGGACTTGAGTACATCGACAATGCCGTGGCGCTGGCTGACAAGTCGGGGCAGCCCATCGCTCAATTCATGGCGCTGCGCGCCAGGGCCTATGCGTTGAACGGTCTGGCCGGCGGCAGCCAGGAAGCACTGAAGTCGATCGACGTCTTGAAAGCCAAGGCTGCGCTGATCCCGCTCGATGGACCGATGATCCGGGCCCGCTATGCCGAGTGGGAGATCGCCGAAAGCGCGGGCCAGGTTGCACGCGCCCGTGAAGCCCTGAACGACGTGGTGGCCTGGCTGCAGAAACACCATATGGATGAAGATGTGCCCGAGCTGCAAGTCACCCTGGCCGACATGAGCTTGAAAAGCCAGGACTACAAGGAGGCTTTGTCGCTCAGCCAGGAATCCAAGAAGGCCGCGCTGGCTACCGGCAACACTGAAATGGCGGAGATTTCGCAGTTCAACGAAGGGATCGCCCTGATTTACCTGGGCCAGCTTGACGCAGGCAGGGATGCCATCGAGGCGGTCAACATTGAGATGATGGATGCCGACGCGCTGTCGGAGTATGCGCGGGCGCTGGACTATGTCGGCCTGAAGGAGCTTGCGCTGCAGGTCTACGCGCGCGCAGGACGCAAGGCGCAGGACGCCAGCACGGTGCAGACACAACTCCAGAAAAGAGAGCGCGAAGACGAAGAACTCTTGCGCCAGAAGGATGAAAACACCAAGGATTTGCGCAACCAGTCGAAGCTGCGGCGGGCCTGGTCGGTGGCCGCAGCACTGGCTGCGGCAGCCTTGCTCGCGGTGGCTTTCCTGTACCGCAAGCTGCGCGCTGCCAACGTCAGGCTGAAGAATTCCGATTCCCCGGCGGAATAGCATGTTAAATTTGCATCTCGCGTGAATCACCCACCGGGAGGCAGGCATGCAAAGCAGCAGTCCAAGACGTGAATTCCTGAAACAGGCAGGCATGGCGGGGGTGGCGACCGCCTTGGGCAGCCCAACGCTGTCGGCGCTGGCCGCTTCGCGCAGCGTGACACTGCCGTTTGAAAATGGCGAGCGGGAGCTGGTAGCGTTTCCGCAGAAGCGCCCCATGATCGTGCTGACCAGCCGCCCGCCGCAACTCGAGACCCCTTTCAGCGTTTTTGGCGAAGGCGTGCTGACGCCCAACGATGCCTTCTTCGTGCGCTATCACTGGAGCGCCATCCCGACCTCGATCGAGCCGCAAACCTACCGGTTGAAAGTCGGCGGCCACGTCAACATGCCGCTGGAACTGTCGCTGGCGGAACTGCGCCAACTCGCCGACCCGGTCGAGCTCGTCGCAGTCAATCAATGCTCGGGCAATAGCCGCGGCCACTTCGCGCCGCGCGCCAACGGCGGCCAGCTTTCCAACGGCGCGATGGGCAATGCGCGCTGGACCGGTGTGCCGCTGAAAAAAGTGCTGGAGCGCGCGGGTATCAAGGCCGGCGCCGTGCAGGTGGCGTTCAACGGCCTCGATACGCCGCCCGCCGGCGACGGCCCCGATTTCGTCAAGTCGCTCAATATCGACCATGCGCTGGATGGGGAGGTCATGCTGGCGTGGCAAATGAACGGCGAAGACCTGCCAATGCTGAACGGCTATCCGCTGCGCCTGGTGGTGCCGGGCTATTACGGTACGTACTGGATCAAGCACCTGTCGGACATCATGGTGCTGGACAAGCCTTTCGACGGTTTCTGGGTAGCCAACGCCTACCGCATCGCCGACAACGCCTGCGCTTGCGTCGCACCGGGTACGACGCCGGCTAAGACGGTGCCGATCAACCGCTTCAACGTACGATCTTTCATTACCAGCCACCAGGACGGTGCGCGGCTCAAAGCCGGCAAGCCGGTGGTTGTGAAAGGCATCGCCTTCGACGGCGGCTATGGAATTACGGAAGTCGCCTTCTCGGCCGACGGCGGCAAGAGCTGGCAGGCCGCGACCCTCGGCAAGGACCTGGGCAAGTATTCCTTCCGCGAGTGGAGCGCTTCGTTCAAGCCGGGCAAGGGCGAGCACGCGCTGATGGTGCGCGCCGTGAACCGCATCGGCCAGAGCCAGCCTTCGACCGCACTGTGGAACGCGGCCGGCTATATGCGCAACGTGGTGGAAACCACCCGCGTCATCGCGGCTTGAGGAGGAGCCGATGAAGACCTTTGCCATCATGCTCCTGCTGTGCGCAGGCGCCGCCAGTGCTGCCGAGATCAAGCTGCCCGACGAGACGGCGGCCTACCAACAGAGCACGCTGCCCGGCTACCAGCTCGTGCTGGCCAACTGCCTGCTTTGCCATTCGGCGCAATACGCGCAGATGCAGCCGCCAGCGTCGCCGCGCAGCTACTGGGAGGCTACGGTGAAGAAAATGAAGAAACCGTTCGGCGCCCAGTTCTCGGACGACGACATACCCGCCATGGTGGATTACCTCACCAAAGTCTACGGTGCGGAGAAGCCCAAGCCGTAGACCGCAATGGCTGGCGGCGATACAATCTCGCCTTTGCCCATCGCCGACAGCCGCCATGACGATTCCTAGCCCCATCCTGCAAGCGCTCGACCGAGCCCACCCTTCGTGGCGTCCGATCCTGGAGCGCGGCCTGCAGGCGATTGCGGCGGCCAACCCGGCCTACCTGCCGGAACTGGCGGTTGATAGCTATCTGCCGACCGAACTGCGCCTGTTTGCCGCCTTCCAGCAGCCGCTGGAGCAGGTGCGCTACGTGCTGGTGGGCGAGGGGCCTTATCCGCGCGCTGAAAGCGCTACCGGCGTCTGTTTCATGGACGGCGCCGTCAAGGGCCTGTGGTCGGAAGAGGAGGGCGGCGGCCTGTCCAAGCCCGTCAACAAAGCCACCTCGCTGCGCAATTTCATGAAAATGCTGCTGGTCGCCGACGGCCAGCTTGAAGAGGGCAATACCGCCGGCGAAGCCCTGGCGGCCTGCTCGACCCGCGCCAGGGCCGGCGCGGCGATCCAGACCCTGGCCGAGATGCAGGAGCGCCTGCACAGCCACGGCTTCCTGCTGCTGAACGCCTCGCTGGTGTTCCGCCCGCATGTTGCTCCGGTGAAAGACGCCAAGGCCTGGCTGCCATTCTTCGACACCGTGATGCAGGCGCTCGCTATCCAGCAGCCAAAACTCATTCTGTGGGGAAAGATTGCCGAGCAGCTCAACAAGCTGCCAAGCGTGCAGGCCCTGCCGCAGATCGTGGCGGAGCATCCGTACAACCTGTCGTTTATTGCCAATAAGGAAATGCAGGCGCTGTTTGGCCCGATGGGGTTGCTGAAGCGCTGAGTAGCATACCTGCGCAGGCGCGTATTGCCCCTCGGACACTCGGGGGAGCGTCCGGCAAGGTCTGCGCAACTCTGTTATACTTGACTAAATCGTTCAAGTAATCAGGTTTTGATGTGCGAGAACAGAACGATATTTTAACTGAGTTGAACCGAGGTTGTGATGCGTCTGACTACCAAAGGCCGTTTTGCAGTGACTGCGATGATTGACCTGGCGATGCGCCAGGGCAAGGGTCCGGTGACGCTTTCCGGAATCAGCCAGCGCCAGTCGATTTCCCTGTCTTATCTCGAACAATTGTTCGGCAAGCTGCGCCGCCACGAAATCGTGGAATCGATCCGCGGCCCTGGCGGCGGCTACAGCCTGGCCCGCAAGGCAGACAAGGTGACCGTCGCCGACATTATTATTGCTGTTGACGAACCGCTCGATGCAACCCAGTGCGGCGGCAAGGAGAATTGCCACGGCGCCGACCACGCGAACGGCGCCCGCTGCATGACCCACGAACTGTGGGCCACCCTGAACGAAAAGATGGTCGACTACCTGGATTCCGTGTCGCTGCAGGACCTGGTGGACCAGCAAAAAGCCAAGGCCGCGGCAGAGCAGCCAGTCCATGTGCACCGCAACAGCAACCAAGCAGCCCTCGGTTAACCGAATTGGAGTAATTTAGATGAACGCCCCCGAAAAGAACGTCGCCCAGGTAGCACCGGTAGAATTCAAGACCGCACCGCACTTCCCGATCTACATGGACTACTCGGCCACCACGCCGATCGATCCACGCGTTGCGGACAAGATGATCCCTTACCTGCGCGAACAGTTCGGCAACCCGGCCTCCCGCAGCCACATGTATGGCTGGACCGCGGAAGCAGCGGTGGAAGAAGCGCGCGGCCACGTGGCCGCCCTGGTCAATGCCGACCCGCGCGAAATCATCTGGACCTCCGGCGCCACCGAATCGAACAACCTCGCCCTGAAAGGCGCGGCCAACTTCTACAAGTCCAAGGGCAAGCACATCATCACCGTGAAAACCGAGCACAAATCCGTGCTGGACACCGTGCGTGAACTGGAGCGCCAGGGCTTCGACGCCACCTACCTGGACACCCAGGACAACGGCCTGGTCACCATCGAACAGCTGGAAGCGGCCGTGCGTCCGGACACCATCCTGATCTCGGTCATGCTGGTGAATAACGAAATCGGCGTGGTCCAGCCGATCAAGGAAATCGCCGCCTTCTGCCGCAAGAAAGGCATCATCTTCCACTGCGACGCAGCCCAGGCGACCGGCAAGCTGGCCATCGACGTGCAAGACCTGAAGATCGACCTGATGACCTTCACCGCGCACAAGACCTACGGCCCGAAAGGCGTGGGCGCCCTGTACGTTTGCCGCAAGCCGCGCGTGCGTATCGAAGCGCAGATGCACGGCGGCGGCCATGAGCGCGGCCTGCGCTCCGGTACCCTGCCAACCCACCAGATCGTCGGCATGGGCGAAGCCTTCCGCCTGGCGAAAGTGGAAATGGACTCCGAGATCGAGCGTATCCGCGCACTGCGCGACCGCCTGGCCAAGGGCCTGCAGGAAATCGAAGAAACCTACGTCAACGGCGACATGGACCACCGCGTGCCGCACAACCTGAACGTGAGCTTCAACTTTGTGGAAGGCGAGTCGCTGATCATGGCCGTGAAAGACCTGGCCGTGTCCTCCGGTTCCGCCTGCACCTCGGCTTCGCTGGAGCCATCCTACGTGCTGCGCGCCCTGGGCCGCAGCGACGAACTGGCGCACAGCTCGATCCGTTTCACCATCGGCCGCTTCACCACTGAAAAAGACGTCGACTTCGCCGTCGAACTGCTGAAAGGCAAAGTGGGCAAGCTGCGCGAACTGTCTCCACTGTGGGAAATGTACAAGGACGGTATCGACCTGAGCACCATCCAGTGGGCAGCGCACTAATTCATAGATTACAGGAGCATCAAAATGGCATACTCGGAAAAAGTTCTCGACCACTACGAAAACCCGCGCAACGTCGGTTCCTTTGAAAAAGGCGACGAAACCGTCGGTACCGGCATGGTCGGCGCACCAGCTTGCGGCGACGTGATGAAGCTGCAGATCAAGGTTGGCGCGGACGGCAAGATCGAAGACGCGAAATTCAAGACCTACGGCTGCGGTTCGGCAATTGCCTCCAGCTCGCTGGTTACCGAATGGGTGAAGGGCAAGTCGCTGGATGAAGCGCTGGCCATCAAGAACACCCAGATCGCGGAAGAACTGGCACTGCCGCCAGTGAAGATCCACTGCTCCATCCTGGCGGAAGACGCCATCAAGGCAGCTGTGAACGACTACAAGGCAAAACACGGCGCCTAATCAGCGCTCGGAGGAAGTATGGCAATCACCCTGACCGAAAAAGCAGCCAAGCATATCAACCGCTACATCGAGCGTCGCGGCAAGGGCATTGGCCTGCGCTTTGGCGTACGCACGACCGGCTGCTCCGGTCTGGCCTACAAGCTGGAATACGTGGACGAAGTGACGCCGGAAGATTCCGTCTTCGAGTCGCATGGCGTGAAGGTCTTTGTTGATCCGAAAAGCCTGCCGTACATTGACGGCACCGAGCTGGACTTCGCCCGCGAAGGCCTGAACGAAGGCTTCAAGTTCAACAACCCGAACGAGAAGGATGCATGCGGCTGCGGCGAAAGCTTCCGCATTTAATATCGTGCAGAACCACTTCGAACTCTTCCAGCTTCCCCAGCAGTTCGCCGTTGATATGGGCGCCCTGGACGCCGCCTACCGCGAAGTCCAGAGCCGCGTCCACCCGGACAAATTCGTCAACGCCACCGATGCCGAGAAGCGCGTCGCCATGCAATGGTCGACCCGCTCCAACGAGGCTTACCAGACCCTGAAGAATCCGCAAAAGCGCGCGCAGTACTTGTGCGAGCTAAATGGCGTCGATTTGAAGATGGAATCCAACACGGCCATGCCGATGGAATTCCTGATGCAGCAGATGGAGTGGCGCGAAGAGCTGTCCGAAGCCCGCGCCGGCAAGGATGGCGACTTGCTCGACAAGCTGGACGGCCAGTTGCGCGCCACGCGCAAGGCCCAGCTCACCGAGATCGAACGGCATTGCAATAGCGGTGACTATCACGCCGTCGCGCAGGGTGTGCGCGCGCTGATGTTCATCGAAAAATTCGGCGAAGAAGTGCGCTTCGCTTACGACGCCATCGAGGCGTAAAAGAACAAGACAGGTTTCACCATGGCTCTTTTGCAGATTTCCGAACCGGGCATGTCGACCGCCCCGCACCAGCATCGCCTGGCAGTGGGTATCGACCTCGGCACCACCAATTCGCTGGTAGCGACTGTCCGCAGCAGCATTCCTGAAGTGCTGAACGACGAAGACGGCCACCCGCTGCTGCCTTCCGTGGTGCGTTACCTGCCAAACGGCCATGCCAATATCGGCTACAAAGCCCAGGCGCACCAGACCACCGACCCGAAAAACACCATTGTGTCGGTCAAGCGCTTCATGGGTCGCGGCCTGAAAGACATTGCCTACGCCGAAAACCTGCCATACGATTTCGTCGATGCTCCGGGCATGGTGCAGCTGAAGACTGTCGCCGGCGTGAAATCGCCGGTGGAAGTGTCGGCACAGATCCTCGCCACGCTGCGCCAGCGCGCGGAAGATTCGCTGGGGGACGACCTGGTCGGCGCCGTGATCACCGTGCCTGCCTACTTTGATGAAGCGCAGCGCCAGGCCACCAAGGATGCCGCGCAACTGGCCGGCATCAACGTGCTGCGCCTGCTGTCCGAACCGACTGCCGCAGCCATTGCCTACGGCCTGGATAACGGCTCCGAAGGCATCTTCGCCGTGTATGACCTGGGCGGTGGTACCTTCGACATCTCGATCCTCAAGTTGTCCAAGGGCGTGTTTGAGGTGCTGGCCACCGGCGGCGACTCGGCGCTGGGCGGCGACGACTTCGACCACCGCCTGTTCTGCTGGGTGCACGAGCAGGAAAAACTGGCGCCGCTGTCCGACGAAGACACCGCGACCCTGATGGTGAAGGCGCGCGAAGCGAAAGAGCTGCTGTCGACCAAGCCTGAAGTGACCATCGACGCCGTGCTGCGTTCGGGCGAAGAAGTGCACCAGCGCGTGACCCCTGAAATTTTCGCCGACATCACCAAGCACCTGGTCGCCAAGACCATGAACGCCGTGAAGAAGGCCCTGCGCGACGCCAACATCGACGCCGACGACATCGACGGCGTGGTCATGGTCGGCGGCGCTACCCGCATGCCACACGTGCAGCGCGCGGTGGGCGAATACTTCCACACCATCCCGCACGCCAACATCGACCCGGACAAGGTCGTGGCGCTGGGCGCCGCCATCCAGGCCAACCTGCTGGCCGGTAACCGCGCCACAGGCGACGACTGGCTGCTGCTGGATGTGATCCCGCTGTCGCTGGGTATTGAAACGATGGGCGGCCTGGTCGAGAAGATCATTCCGCGCAACTCCACCATCCCGTGCGCCCGCGCGCAGGAGTTCACCACCTTCAAGGATGGCCAGACCGCGCTGGCGGTGCACGTGCTGCAGGGCGAACGCGAACTGGTGAGCGACTGCCGTTCGCTGGCGCGCTTCGAGCTGCGCGGCATTCCGCCGATGGCTGCCGGTGCGGCGCGTATCCGCATCACTTACCAAGTGGATGCCGACGGCTTGCTGTCTGTCTCGGCGCGCGAACTGCGCTCCAACGTGGAAGCCTCGATCACCGTCAAGCCATCCTACGGCCTGGGTGACGACGACGTGGCGCGCATGCTGTCCGAATCGCACACCGAAGCGGAAGCCGACATGAAAGCCCGTGCCCTGCGCGAAGAGCAAGTGGAAGCAGAACGCATCATGCTGGCCACCCAGTCTGCGCTTGACGAAGACGGCAACCTGCTGAACGACGACGAGCGCGCCGCCATCAATGCCCTGATGGCCACCACCATGGACGTGCTGGTGAAATCCGGCAGCGGTGAAGCCGACCACTATGCGGTGAAGGCCGCCTACGAAGCCCTGGCCCAGGGCACCGAAGAATTCGCATCGCGCCGCATGGACCGCAGCGTGCGCAGCGCACTGGCCGGCAAGACGCTGGACCAGGTTGTTTAATTGACCGAGGAATAGAAGTGCCACAAATCGTCATCCTGCCGCACGCCAAGCTGTGCCCCGAAGGCGCCGTGATCGAAACCGAAGCAGGGAAGTCCGTTTGCGACGTCCTGCTGGAAAACGACATCCACATCGAACACGCCTGCGAGAAATCCTGCGCCTGCACCACTTGCCACGTGCTGGTGCGTGAAGGCTTCAACTCCCTGAACGAAGCGACCGACACCGAAGAAGACCTGCTGGACAAGGCCTGGGGCCTGGAAGCCTGCTCGCGGCTGTCGTGCCAGTCCATCGTGGCGGACGAAGACCTGGTCATCGAAATTCCGAAGTACACGATCAACCACGCCAGCGAAGGCGGCCACTGAGCCGAGGTGCAGCATGCTGAAATGGAGTGATGTCACGGCGATTGCCGAAGCCCTGTACGACAAGTTCCCGGATGTCGACCCGACCACCGTGCGCTTTGTCGACCTGCACAACTGGATCGTCGACCTGGACGGCTTCGACGACGACCACAAGCGCGGCGGCGAAAAAGTGCTGGAAGCGATCCAGCAGGCGTGGATCGATGAAGCGCAGTAAGCCCGCAGCTGCACTGCTGCCCGCCACCGTCACCGACATCCCTGAAGTGAAGCCCGGCCAGTCGGTCGCGCTGCTGCAGGAGCTGCACATCCTCACCCGCGACGGCAAGCTGAACCAGGACAGCCGCCGCAAGCTTAAACAGGTCTACCACCTCTACCAGTTCATCGAACCGCTGCTGAACGACGTACGCACGGCGAAAGGCTCGGTATCGCTGGTCGACCACGGGGCAGGGAAGTCCTACCTCGGCTTCATCATCTACGACCTGTTCTTCAAGGCGCTGGGCGACGACTCGCACATCTACGGCATCGAAACCCGCGAAGAGCTGGTGGCGCGTTCCGAAGAACTGGCGCGCAAGTTCGACTTCCCAGGCATGAGCTTCCTGCCGCTGTCGGTGGCCGAATCGACCACCTCCGACAAGCTGCCGGAGCAGATCGACATTGTCACCGCGCTGCATGCCTGCAATACGGCGACCGACGACGCCATCGATTTCGCGCTGAAGAAAAAAGCCAAGCACATCGTGCTGGTGCCGTGCTGCCAGGCCGAAGTCGCCTCCGTACTGCGCAAGAACAAAGGCTCTTCGCTGGGCAAGAACGTGCTCACCGAGTTGTGGCGCCACCCGATTCACACCCGTGAATTCGGCAGCCAGATCACCAACGTGCTGCGCTGCCTGCAGCTGGAATCGCACGGCTACCAGATCACCGTCACCGAACTCGTAGGCTGGGAGCACTCGATGAAGAACGAGCTGATCGTCGCAACGTACAAGAACCTGCCGCGCCGCAAACCGGCCGAACGCCTGAAGGAAGTGCTGTCCACCATCGGCCTGGACGAGATGGGCGAGCGTTTCTACACCGGCGCGCCTGTGGCAGCGTCAACCGACGCCGAGGTGGCGCCGTGAGCACCGGCTATCCGGCCGGCGCAGGCGCAAGGCCGCTCGCCGCAGACGGCGAACGCTGGATCGACCTGCGCAGCGACACTGTCACGCATCCCAGCGCCGAGATGCGCGAAGCCATGTTCACCGCCCAGGTCGGCGACGACGTGTACGGCGACGACCCTACCGTCAATGCGCTGCAGGCCTACGCCGCGGAACTCTTCGGCTACGAAGCCGCGCTGTTCGCGCCATCCGGCACGCAAACCAACCTGATCGCCCTGCTGGCCCATTGCGGCAGGGGAGACGAATACCTGGTTGGACAGGATGCCCACACTTACAAGTACGAAGGTGGTGGCGCCGCAGTCCTCGGCAGTATCCAGCCGCAGCCGATCATCAACCAGGCGGACGGCAGCATCGCGCTGCAAGACATCGAAGCCGCCATCAAGCCGAACGATTTCCACTTCGCCCGCACCAAGCTGCTGGCGCTGGAAAATACCATCGGCGGCAAGGTCCTGCCGCAGCAATACGTCGCGCAAGCCACCAGCCTCGCGCACGCGCGCGGCCTTGCCACCCACCTCGACGGCGCCCGCATCTGCAACGCCGCCGTCAAGCAAGGCATCTCGCTGAAGGACGCGGTGAAAGGCTTCGACAGCGTCTCCGTCTGCCTGAGCAAGGGCCTTGGCGCCCCCGTCGGTTCCGTCCTGTGCGGCAGCCGCGAATTGATCGAACAGGGCAAACGCTGGCGCAAGATGCTGGGCGGAGGCATGCGCCAGGCCGGCGTGATCGCGGCCGCAGGCCTGTACGCCTTGCAGAACAACGTACAACGCCTGGCCGAAGACCACGACAACGCAAGCTGGCTTGCCGCCGAACTGGCAAAAATCGGCGTGCTGCAAGTGAGTGTGCCGCAAACGAACATCCTGTTCGTCACCATGCCGCGCGAGGCCTGCGAAGGCCTGAATGCAGCGCTGGCAGCAGAACGCATCCGCGTCTCGATGGCGCCAACGCTGCGTCTCGTGACCCACCTGGACGTCGCGCGCGCAGAACTTCAACACGTCGCCGCCGTATTCGCCCACTACTTCAAGCAATAATGAACAACGAAGACAACACCATCCGGCTCGCCAAGCGCGTGGCCGACATGGTTCCATGCTCGCGCCGGGAAGCTGAGAATTACATTGAAGGCGCCTACGTCACGGTTGACGGCGAAATCGTCGAAGAACCCGGTGCGCGCGTCGCGCCCGGCCAGCAAGTCGCGCTGTCCGCCGACGCAACCCTGCTCGACATCGCGCCGGTAACGATCCTTCTGAACAAGCCGGCCGGCGCCGACGCGCTGGCCTGCCTGCTGCCGGAAGCGCGCAGCAAGGATGCCCAGCGCGTGCGCTTCCTCAAGCGCCACCTGCGCAACCTGACCGCGTGTCTCGCGCTGGACAAGCACGCCAGCGGCCTGTTCGTGTTCACGCAAGACTTCCGCGTCGCGCGCAAGCTGGTGGACGATGGCGCCACGGTTGAGCAGGAGCTGATTGTTGATGTCGAAGGCCAAATCGTTGACAACGGCCTCACGCTCCTGAACCAGGGTGCCGGCAAGGTAAGCTGGCAAAATGAGCACCGCCTGCGCTTTGCCGTAAAGCCACCGAAGCCGGCCTTGGTGGTCAAACTGTGCGCTGACGTCGGCCTGAAAGCGACGGCAGTAAAACGCCAGCGCATCGGCCGCATCTCCATGTCAGGCTTGCAGCCCGGCGAATGGCGCTACCTCCAAGGCTACGAACGATTCTGACCGGCCCCACAGCCGGCGAGGCACAGGGTCAGGCGTTGCACCAGCGGTGCGATCGCCATCACGGCGAAGAAGGCTGCCGGCCAGGCTGCGAGAAAGGCGTGGCCCCAGCGTGCAGCGTAGTCTGGGTGAAAGCCGATGTTCAGCCAGGTAATCCAGCCACTCATGATGACGGTCATGAGGAATGACATCAGGGCTGCGAAAATCATCCGGGTTCGTAAGTCAGTCATTGTTTTCTCCAGCAATTGTTGAATGGTTTAAGCGTAATCAATTCCGCTGGAGTACACTAGAGACGAAAATTCAATCTCTAATTCCAAAAATGGAATCATGCTTGACGACCTTGCCCTGTTCATAGCCATCGTCGAGGCGGGCAGCCTGAACGCGGCCGCCGAGAAGGAGGGCTTGCCGAGCGCTACCGTTACCCGTCGCCTGCAGAAGCTGGAGTCGGGCTTGGGTTATCGTCTCCTGCACCGTAGCGCCCGTCGCACCATGCTTACGGCCGAAGGAACCCAGTATTACGAGCAATGCCGCCCCTTGGTGCAGGCGTTGCGCCAGGCGACACTGCGCTTGGACGCCACGCTGGGCGCCGTCGAAGGCGTGATCCGCGTGCTGGCTCCGGTGAATTTTGCCAGCGAGATCCTTGCGCCGGCCTGGGCCGGCTTCCTGGAGCAATACCCGCGGGTGCAGCTTGAACTGGAATTGTCCAACGAGGTGCAAGACCTGGTCGGCAGCGGCGCCGACCTGGCGATTCGCATAGGCGCAATGGCCGATTCCACCCTCACGCAGCGCAAGCTGGGGGATGTGCGCATGGTGCTGGCCGCGTCGCCTGCATACCTGGCACGGCATGGCACGCCGCGCAACTTTTCGGAACTGGAAGCACATGCGACCATCGCCACGCTGCCCTTGCGCGAGTGGCATTTGCAGGACCCCGGCACCGGAGCCCAGTTCGTATTGCACCCCGATCCGCGCGTGCGCGTCAACGAGGTTCGGCTGGCGGTGATGATGGCCGAAGCTGGCCTGGGCATCGTGCTGTCGCCTGAACTGCAATGCCACGCCAGCCTGGAATCGGGGGCGCTGGTGCGCCTGCTGCCCGGCTGGACTTCGCGTGAGCGCAGCGTCTACGCTGTCTGGTCGCAGCAGCGCTACCTGCCGGCCCGCGTACGCGCTTTGCTCGAACACCTGGCGGCCTTCACGGCCCAACACCCCTTACTGATCGGAGATTAAATGCGTGCATGGCTGTTCCTGCTCGTGCTGTGGCCTGCTTGCGCGCTGGCCGCCAACCCAGGCTGCCCGACGCGCGATGATGGGGATCTCTGGTCCGCCCAATGTTTCACTGAGCAGGGCGGAGTGCGCCAGCTCAGCGCGCAATACCTGCACAAGCTCACCTTCAAGAAGTCCGGCAAGGCCGTCATCGTCATTGATGGCGGTTCGGCCCCCAACGAAATGGTGGCGCTTGACCGGCGTGGCCGTGTCGTTGTGCCGGGCATTTACCATACCCAGGATTTCGATTATCCATATGCGCCGCTAGGCGTAGGTCGCTTCGATGCGAACGGCAAATGCGGCTATTTTCAGTCAAAGACGTTCACGATCATCGTCCCGGCCGAATATGACCGTTGCCATCCATTCCACGATGACGGGCGGGGCGAGGCATGCAAGGACTGCGAACGCTATTGCACGCATCCTGAATGCTACGACTCGAGCCTGGTGGGCGGCACCGGATTCGAATTCAACGCCAAAGGCAGGCTGCTGCGGAGTTTTGTGCTGCCGGAGCTCGACAAGGTCTGCCCGCATGGGTTCGAAAAGCTGGACAAGGAATCGCGATACATGGAGTGCAAGGACGATCCGCATTCGCCTTTCAGGCGCCTTCGATAAACGGCCACAGGACGGCCGGGGTCGACGGGTTGGCCAGTGCATTGTTGTGGTGTGAATCGGGCAGCAGACCCATCGAGGCATGCGACTTCCAGTGCGGTTCCATTGTCGAAGCCTTGTTCGGGCAGCGGCTTGGCCTTGGTCGCCTCGGCGAAAAGCTGCAATGCCAGCCGGGCGACATCATCGAATGGACGCCCGAACCCGGCGGGCTGCCGCGGAAGACGAAGGCTTGCTATGATGGGGGCATGGACAACGACTTTTGCCTCGTTCGCTGCTGCCTGATTCCGGCGGATGCCTTTATCCTGTGCGGCTGCCTGCGCGCGGCGGGACTGAACGCAACGGTGATGGACGACCAGCACGTGCAGGCGGCTTTCCTGCTGGCGCCTGCCATTGGCGGTGCGCGTGTAATGGTGCCGCAAGACGAACTGGCGCAGGCGCTGGAAGTGGTCGCGGCTTTCGAGCGCGGCGAGCTGGCGCTCGGCGACGACGATGACGTGGGTGAGGGCGCCCGCGTCTACGAGTTCACGCCTCGCAAGTAAAGACGATCGCCTGCATCTTGCCTTCGATGGCGCCGCTGCCGAACTTGTCGGTCAGTGCGGCAATTACCACGTCGGTTGCCTCCTGCAGGCGTGCCGGATCGCGCGCTTCAATATCTGCCCTGAGCGGCGAACCCTGGCATAGCGCTGTTGCAGTGGACGCCGCGGAGTCGGCGCGGCTGGTGGCCGTCACCAGTTCATGTGTGATGTTGCCGGTCCAGCCGCCACGCTTCAGCTCTTCAAGGATCACGTCGATGTCGTGCCAGCCGTAAGGCACGCGCGCCAGGAAACGCGGTGGGTCGTCGGGGAATACCTTGGCCAGCGCATGATTGATGGTGGCGGAAAAGTCGTTGTGGCTGATGCCATCCCACACATTGAAGCAATACAGGCCGCCTGGCTTCAGAACGCGGCGTGCTTCGCTGAATCCGCGCGCCTTATCGGGAAAGAACATGACGCCGAACTGGCATGCCACGGCGTCGAAACTGGCGTCGGGGAAGGGTAGCGCTTGCCCGTCCGCTTCGCGCCACTCGACGCGCGGCGAATCGACGGCCTTGCGTGCCTGCTCCAGCATGGCGGGGTTGAGGTCGCTGGCGACGATTTGCGCGTTGGGGATCTCCTGCAGCAGGTGGCGGGTAACGGCGCCGGTGCCGGCGGCCACCTCCAGTATGCGCGCGGGACGCCGCTGCGCGATGCGGCGCGCCATGTCGATCGCGTAAGGGGTGAAGAGGAGCGGCACCATGGCACGCTCGTAAGTTTCCGGAATAGAGCCAGTGAAGCTGCTGTCCTTGTCCATGGTTGCCTCCCTTGTCCAAGTCCAGTATAGCGATTGCTTAGGCGGCTTTCGCGGCTTTTTTCTCCGGTTTCGGCAATTGCAGCAGGCGGGTGCCGGCCATGCGGTCGTGCAGGAACTGGCG
This sequence comes from Pseudoduganella sp. S-14, assembly GCF_049913285.1. Taxonomy (GTDB): domain Bacteria; phylum Pseudomonadota; class Gammaproteobacteria; order Burkholderiales; family Burkholderiaceae_D; genus Rugamonas. Next base: position 4,630,405 of record NZ_CP183991.1, on the reverse strand, counting down.
GTCCTTGTCGAGGAGGGCGGTCAGCGACCACAGCACGATGTTGCCGACCAGAATTGCGACAGCCATGCTGGTGCCGGCGCGCGTTGTCAGCAGCTGAGATACATGGATGAGGACAAGTGCCGGCGCCACAAAGCCCCATGCAAAGATGAAGCGGATTGCCGCTGCGCGCAGCGAAACTCGGCCGGCGCCAGCCGATGCGATCTTGATGCGCCAGGTTTTCATGGCCAAGGTGTGGCCGCTACCCGTCCAGGAGTAAATGAAATAGGCAGCCGCCACCAGGATCACGAAAATGCCGCGTCCCGCATCCAGGACAGGCGAATGCGCCGCAAACGTCACGAGCAGGTAGACCGCGATCGCAAACATTTCCACTGCGAGCAGCAGGAGCGACTCGTACACGATGCAAATGAGGCGACGCTTGACGGTCGGGACAGCGTTATTTGCTTGCATTGGGAACGGCTGGCGGGGCGCTTGGTGCGACAGGGGGAGGGAACGCTGCTGCGTTCGCATCGCTTGCTGGCGCAGCCGGGGTGGCGGTCGCCGTCGCGGCCGGCGCAGCGGTGCCGGAAGCGGCAGCAGGCGCTGCGGCAGTTGCCGGAGCGACGTTGCCTGCACCCAGCGAACTGCCAGGCGGCACGACGGCAGGAGAGCCTTGCGGCAAACCGATCGGCGCAGGCGGCACGGTACCCGGCGGGACGGTACCGGGCGCCGGCACCAGGCCGTGGCCCTGGGCCTTGACCGGAGCAGGGGTCTTCACGCTGGACTGCGCCAGGCTAGGCGTCTTGACCACCTGGTTGTTCTTGGCCGCGGCGGCTTCTGCCAGCGCCTTCTTGGCTTCCTCCGGCAGTTGCTGGTACTGCTCCCACTCGGCAGCGCGCTGGCCCGGTGGCGTCGCTTTCTTCTGCGCGCGCGCATAGTTCTCGCGCACCTGCTTGCGCTCGGCTGGCGACAACGCCACCCATTCACGCATGCGTTCCTGCACGCGCGCTTTGTCGTCCGGCTTCATCTTGGCCAGGCGGTTGGCGATGGAAATCCACTTTTGCTTGCGCACCGGGCCCAGTTCTTCCCAGGTCGACTCGAGGGGCGCCAAGGCCTGTTGCTGGGCTGGCTTGAGATCGGACCAGTGCGGCTTTTCACCTACCGGCTTGGCAGGCTCTGCGGCGGTAGCGGCAGTTGATGGCTGTGACGCAGGCTGCCACGCAGGGCGGCTCACCAGCCAGACGACGGCAGCGATCCCCACACCCAGCAGCGTGATTGCTCCAGCAACCCATTTTGTCCTGCCACTTACACGCGCCATACTTTATTGCTCGCGGGTCTCGAGATAGGCGCCAAAGCCCTGGTCAAGGTAAGCAGACAGCGGCAGTTCATCGGACAGCACGGCGGCGTCCATTTCTGCCAGTTCCACGATCGATTGCTGTTGTTCGTACTGGTACACGCCAACCATGCCGCCCATCAGCAGCAGCAAGGGCAGGGCCACGCTGACGCGGTTGAACCAGGCAAACGGGTTGGCGAAGAAGCCCGTAGCGCCGCCAGCCACTGCCGGGGCGGTACGGGTGACGCGCACGCGGGCCGGGGCGTCGGCCTTTTTGCGCGCCAGCGCGGCCTTGCGGGCTGCGGCCAGGCGATCTGTGGTCGAGGCTGGCAGATCGTCGAGCTTTTCATTGAGCGCGCGCCGCACGCTGTATGCAAAGTTGGTATCTTCGGTGTTCATAACTTAATTCCCTTGGCTTTGAGCGATTCAGCGAGAGTGTGTGTTGCTCGTGAGCAATGCGTCTTTACGCTCCCTTCGGAACATCCCATCGCTTCGGCAGTTTCTGCTACATCCATGTCCTGCCAGTAACGCATGAGGAACGCTTCTCGTTGACGCGCAGGCAGTTTTTGCACTTCTTCTTCAATAATCTGCAAGATCTGTGCCCGTTCTACCTGGTCTGCACTCGACTCGGCCGCCTGGGAACCCTCTTCAGCCTCGTAGGATTCCAGTATATCAAAGTCCTCATGCTCTTCCTGGCCAGGGCCAAGGCCCGAGAAAAGACTTACCCAAGTATTACGGACTTTTTCGCGGCGGAAATAATCAAGTATAGTCGTTTGCAAGATGCGCTGGAACAGCGCTGGCAGTTCGGCTGCCGGCTTGTCGCCGTACTTTTCTGCCAATTTAATCATTGCATCCTGAACAATGTCCAGTGCGGATTCGTCCTTTCGGACGGCGTAGACCGCTTGTTTGAAGGCGCGGCGCTCGACACTTTCGAGGAAATCCGATAATTCTTTGTCTGTGGCCATGCGTCGGGAAGAGGGCTGCGCTATATCGCTAGTCTGAACAATCCGCCATTTTAACAAAAAATGCAGAATATGCTTGACCAATATGGTGCAGCGCGGTAACGTTAAGGACGCTTTGCACACCACAAGGCTCCCCGGTTCTTCGGGACAGGCACACAAAGCCGTTTCGAAAAGCCAGCTTTCTATTGTCAGCAGTTTGCTCTAACCCGTGCCACAAGCGCGAGAGGTAGGCCAGAAACCGCTGCAAAACTCCGGCCAAACGAGTTGCGTTTAGCACCGGCTTGTACTCCAGCTACGCATGGGGGAAGGGTCAGTGTGACCGCAGAAAGAAGGGAAGCTGAGAGTCGTGCACGGTGTCGCCCACTTCGCTAGGCAAGAGCATCCGATCAATCTCCTATGGACCTTGAAAGGAATGTTTCATGAATACCGAAGCTCCCATCACGGGCGCCGAAATCGTTGTCCGCTGCCTCGCTGAGGAAGGCGTAGAACACGTTTTCGGATATCCCGGTGGCGCCGTCCTCTATATCTACGACGCCATCTTCAAGCAGGACAAATTCCAGCACATCCTCGTTCGCCATGAGCAGGCCGCCATCCATGCCGCCGATGCGTATTCGCGCAGCTCGAACAAAGTGGGCGTGGCGCTGGTCACTTCCGGACCGGGCGTCACCAACGCGGTGACCGGCCTGTCCACCGCATACATGGATTCCGTTCCGATGGTGGTGATCTCCGGCCAGGTGCCGAGCCACGCCATTGGCCAGGATGCGTTCCAGGAATGCGACACCGTCGGCATCACCCGCCCGGTGGTCAAGCACAACTTCCTGGTGAAGGACGTGAAAGACCTGGCGGAAACCATCAAGAAGGCTTTCTATATCGCCAAGACCGGCCGCCCGGGCCCGGTGCTGGTCGATATTCCAAAAGACATTTCGATGCACAAGCACGTGTACTCGTATCCGAAGGATATCGAGATGCGTTCCTACCGCCCGGTGGACAAGGGCCACGCCGGCCAGATCCGCAAGGCGCTGCAGCTGCTGCTGTCGGCAGAGCGTCCAATGATCTACACCGGCGGCGGCGTGATCCTGGCGCATGCGTCGAATGAACTGAACAAACTGGTCGACAAGCTGGGCTTCCCGGTCACCAATACCCTGATGGGCCTTGGCGGTTCGCGCGCTTCCGACCCGTGCTTCGTCGGCATGCCCGGCATGCACGGCACCTACGAAGCCAACCTCGCGATGCAGAATTGCGACGTGCTGATTGCCATCGGCGCCCGCTTCGACGACCGCGTGATCGGCAATCCAAAGCACTTCAGCCAGAACCCGCGCAAGATCATCCACATTGACATCGACCCATCGTCGATCTCGAAGCGCGTGAAAGTGGACATTCCTATCGTCGGCAACGTGAAGGACGTGCTGGTCGAACTGCTGTCGCAGATGGAGGCGACCGAGCAGCGCCCGAACGCCTCCGCGCTGAAAGACTGGTGGAAGCAGATCAACGAATGGCGCGGCCGCAAGTGCCTGGCCTATGCCACTTCCGACCTGGTGATCAAGCCGCAGCAAGTGGTCGAGTCGCTGTTCGACATCACCAAGGGCGACGCCTATATCACCTCCGACGTCGGCCAGCACCAGATGTGGGCTGCGCAGTACTACAAGTTCGACAAGCCGCGCCGCTGGATCAATTCCGGCGGCCTGGGCACAATGGGTGTCGGCCTGCCGTACGCCATGGGCGTGCAGATGGCCAATCCGGATGCGACTGTCGCCTGCATTACCGGCGAAGGCTCGATCCAGATGAACATCCAGGAACTGGCGACCTGCAAACAGTACCGCCTGACGCCGAAGATCATCCTGTTGAACAACCGCTTCCTGGGCATGGTTCGCCAGTGGCAGCAGATCGACTACGGTTCGCGCTACTCCGAGTCTTATATGGATTCGCTGCCGGACTTCGAGAAGCTGGCCGAGGCTTATGGCCACGTCGGCATGCGCATCGAAAAACCGGGCGACGTCGAAGGCGCGCTGAAAGAAGCGTTTGGCATGAAAGACCGCCTGGTCTTCATGAACTTCATTACCGACCAGAGTGAAAACGTGTGGCCGATGGTGAAAGCCGGCAAAGGCCTCTCCGAAATGCTGCTTGGCTCGGAGGACCTGTAATCATGCGACACATTATTTCTGTACTGCTCGAAAACGAAGCGGGTGCGCTGTCCCGCGTGGTGGGGCTGTTCTCCGCCCGCGGCTACAACATCGAAACGTTGACCGTTGCGCCGACCGAAGATGCGACCCTGTCGCGCATGACCATCGTGACCACCGGTTCCGATGACATCATCGAACAGATCACCAAGCACCTGAACCGCCTGATCGAAGTCGTGAAGGTAGTGGACCTGACTGAAGGCCAGCACATCGAGCGCGAGCTGATGCTGATCAAGGTCCGTGCCGTCGGCAAGGAGCGCGAAGAGATGAAGCGCACCGCCGACATCTTCCGCGGCCGCATCATCGACGTGACCGAAAAGACCTACACCATTGAGCTGACGGGCGCCAAGAGCAAGCTGGACGCCTTCATCGACGCGATTGACCGCGCCTCGATCCTGGAGACTGTCCGTACTGGCGGCTCCGGCATTGGCCGCGGCGAACGCATCCTCAAAGTATAAATAATCGAATACAGATTCAACCGAATTCACACCCAAGGAATGACCATGAAAGTTTTCTACGACAAAGACGCTGACCTCTCCCTCATCAAAGGCAAGAACGTTGCCATCATCGGCTACGGCTCCCAGGGCCACGCGCACGCGCAGAACCTGACCGAATCCGGCGTGAACGTGACCGTGGGCCTGCGCAAGGGCGGCGCTTCCTGGCAGAAGGTCGAAGCGGCTGGCCTGAAAGTGGCGGAAGTGAACGAAGCGGTGAAGAACGCCGACGTCGTGATGATCCTGCTGCCGGACGAGAACATCGCCCAGGTGTACAAGGAAAACGTCGAACCGAACATCAAGCAAGGCGGCGTTCTGGCCTTCGCCCACGGCTTCAACGTGCACTACGGCCAAGTCGTGCCACGCGCCGACCTGGACGTGATCATGATCGCACCGAAGGCCCCGGGCCACACCGTGCGCGGCACCTACCGCCAGGGTGGCGGCGTGCCGCACCTGATCGCCGTGTACCAGGACAAATCCGGTTCCGCCCGCGATATCGCCCTGTCGTACGCATCGGCAAACGGCGGCGGCAAGGCCGGCATCATCGAAACCAACTTCCGTGAAGAGACCGAGACCGACCTGTTCGGCGAACAGGCCGTGCTGTGCGGCGGTACTGTGGAACTGATCAAGGCCGGCTTCGAAACCCTGGTGGAAGCAGGCTACGCGCCGGAAATGGCTTACTTCGAATGCCTGCACGAGCTGAAACTGATCGTGGACCTGATCTACGAAGGCGGCATCGCCAACATGAACTACTCGATCTCCAACAACGCGGAGTACGGCGAGTACGTGACCGGCCCGAAAGTGGTGACTTCCGCCACCAAGGAAGCAATGCGCCAGTGCCTGAAAGACATCCAGACGGGCGAATACGCCAAGAGCTTCATCCTCGAGAACAAGGCCGGTGCACCGACCCTGATCTCCCGCCGCCGCCTGACTTCCGAGCACCAGATCGAAGAAGTCGGTGCCAAGCTGCGCGCAATGATGCCTTGGATCGCCAAAAACAAACTGGTCGACCAGTCCAAGAACTGATTGTCCCTAGAAGCAAACTTCAACGGCCCCTCGGGGCCGTTTTTTTTGGGGCTCTTCCGTTATTGCACGGATCACCTTGCTGCGGAGGCTACGTTGATGTTTCCGGCGTCGCGGATAAAGCGGGCCAGTATATCGTCCATCGCCAGTTTGGTGGATTGCTGGACTGCGTTCTTCATTGCGAATGCTCCGCCCCAGAACATCTTGCCTCCCTGCGTCTGTCCGTCAGCGTTGTAGACTTTGCGGAATACCTCGCCGTTTGCATTGCGGATGCTGATCGCAAGCTCAATGTGCGCGCCATGCTCTTCGAACGAATAGCGAAGCAGGTCAAATACAAGGGTATTCCCGGCGGCCGGCTTGTCATTGCCCGCCTTATTCAGGTTTCCAAGGGCTGCGACAACGTCGGAAGAACGCATGGTTGCGTCGAGCACCTTTCCGAATTCGACTACCCAGGTATTTGCATACCCGCCCATCACACTTTTGAATTCGTAGTGATGGGCTTGTGTGGCGGGCGGCAGATAATATTTGTCAGCAACCCTTGCACTCGGCAAGGCACCGGCGCGCGCATTGTTCCCTAAATAGGTACTGTAATCGTCTGCAACGGGGCGGTTAATTGAGCAACCGGTAGCCAATGCCAGGATGGCGGAAGCGAGGATGATGCGGCATGTCGACATTTCTACTCCGAAAAGGGAAAGGATCCTCATTATAAAGGTGTGAAAAGAACAAAATGCCCACATAGGTCGCTGACCTCCAAGTGGGCACTTCCAGGATCACTTCAACGCTTCGGTGAGGACGCGGCCTTCGGCGCCGGCAGGCGGGCGCACGTTCAGCAGGTAGGCGAGAGTAGGGGCGATGTCGACGACTTCGGCATACTGTCCGTAGTGGCCGGATTTCACCCATGACTTGCCCATCACGATCAATGGCACATTGGTGTCGTAGGCATACGGGGCGCCGTGGGTGGTGCCTTTGCCGGTCGGGAAGCCGAAGATCCAGTGCGGCTTCGCCACTACCATCAGGTCGCCGGAAATCTGGCGGTTCCAGGCGCGGCGCATCAGGGTTGCGATGCGGGTGCCGCCAACGGCGCCGCTTTCCATCTGGCTACGGGTGAACACATCCGCCATGCCAGACTGCGACATCAGGAAACGTGCCGCGGCATTTTCAACGTCCTCGCGCTTCAAACCTTTGGTCTCAATCTGCGCGTAGTCCAGGTGGATGTTCGGGATCGAGTAAGCCGATACACCCTTGTTCAAGCCGAACTTGGACGACAGGTGGGCGTTCAGGTCATCAACCAGCTTCTTGCCGTCGATGCGGTTGACGCCCGCTTTCTGGATTTCATTGGCAAACTCCGGCGTGTTCGGGAAGCCGTGGTCGGCAGTCAGCACCACCAGCACATTGTCCATGCCGATGCGCTTGTCGATGTACGAGAAGAAGTTGGACAGCATGCGGTCCAGTCGCATCAGGTGGTCGTGCGAGACCTTGCTCTCCGGCCCGTATTCATGGTTCGCCAGGTCGTGCGCGGAGAAGCTCACGCCCAGCAGGTCCGGAACGCCAGCCGGGTTCTTGCCCAGGTTTTCGCCCTCGATGGCAGCCTGCGCGAATTCTACGGTCAGTTCGTCCAGGAATGGCGATGCCTTCAGGCGCTTGTAATAAGCGGCGTCGGTCTGGCCCGATTCGCTGGACAGCTGCAGGTTCGGCGCATCGCCGTAATCGCCCGCGTAAGCCGAATCAGCCAGCAGCGGCTTCCACTTCACGCCGTAATAGCGCTCTTGCGGCTTGCCGGCCTGGTACTTCTGCACCCACTGCGGGTGCTCTTTCATGTAGAAGGTAGAAGAAGCGAAATTGCCGCTTTCTTCCATATACATGTAGGCCGTGCCGGTTTTGCCACCCAGGAGAATCGCGCCGCGGTCCTTGCCCGATACAGTGATCACCTTGGACTGCTGGCCGGTGGCATAGCGCAACTGATCGCCCAGCGTATCTACGCGCAGGTTGGTTGGCGCGGTGCCGTCATGCGGATCTGTCTTTTCGCTACCAATGTACTTGTAGTTCTGATCCTCGGTGCAGTACATGCTGCCGCCATTGGCAGGGTTTACCCAGTTGTTGCCGATAATGCCGTGCTGGTAAGGATAGGCGCCGCTCAGGATGGCAGCATGGCCGACCGCGGTCACGGTGATGCCGTGCGCCTGGTGCGCATTGCTGAACCATGCGCCCTGCTCGAGCAGGCGGCGGAAGCCGCCCTGGCCGAACTGGCTGGCGTAGCGCGTCACCTGCTCTTGCGGCAGGCCATCGACGGCCATCACGAGGACAAGTTTTGGTTGCGCTGGCTGTTTGGCCGGCGCCGCGTGGGCGCCGAACGTGGCCGCCAGGGCCAGTGCGGGAATCAGGTACTTTGCCATTTTCCTTGTTCATGTATGGAGTGGACGACACGTGATGATGCCACAGCCCGATGCCAGGCAGATGACACTTTTGTATCAGTTTCAGTTACATTCGAGCTTCAATAAATCCATTGGAAGGAATTTGCATGCTGGAGCCCCTGTTGCTGTCGGCGACAATAGCCGCTGCCCCGGTAGTACTCGCCGACAGCTGTCCACTGAAACGCGGTCACGTTGACTGCGATCGGCAGCGTCACCGCGCCTAACGATGAGGCGCAGCTCGTCTTCGGCTACGCGGGCAGGGCAAGGACAAGGCGGCGCTGGCGTCGAATGTCAACTTGCGGCTGAAGCAGACCATCGCGGCGCTGAAAAAGGCTAACCCGTCAATTTCGGGCTGACCGATGAGACCACGAAAAGGCTGGAACAGCGCCGTGTGGAAGCCGCGTATCGCAGCCTGGAATAGCAGGTCGCCTTTATTGCGGGCGCGATGCGCCGCCCTGTTGCTGATGCGAAGTTGGAATCGCTCGACTTTGGCGCTTCGTCGGTGGACAAAGTCTATGCCACAGGCAGCAGGTTAAGACGCGAAGACATTGGCGAAGTCGAAGAGCCAAGCCTGCTGCCAGGTGAGACAAAACTGGAGCTGCGCGCAACCGCAAAAATACGCTTCAATTAATAAGAGTGTTACAAACGCTCACGAACTACGACAGTTTTGTGATTTGATTTCGGTTAAAGTGCGTCCATCGTAATCACGTAAGGAGAATAACAATGACCGTCCTGAAAGCTGTAGCTGCTGCCGCGCTGGTGATGGGTACCCAGGCCGCCATCGCACAATCCGTCCCGACCGCAGGCGCCACCGTCATCGTGCCTGCCTATGGTGAAGTCACTGCGCCGAACGACCAGGCTGTGGCCACGCTGGCGATCGAAGAGCAGGACAAGGACAAGGCTGCCGCAGCCTCGCGCGTGAACCAGAAGATCAAACAAGGCCTGGAAATCCTGAAGAAGGAAGACCCGCAAGCCAAGCTGAAAACCCAAGGCTACTACACCTATCCGGTCTATCCGGAAGACCGTCCGCTGCCGCCGGGCGCTGCTGCCAAGCCGCGCCAGCCGACTGCATGGCGCGTTGGCCAGTATGTGCAGATGACCACCACCAATATCGGCGTGCTGCCGAAGACCGTGGCCGCTGCACAGAAAGTGCTGACCCTGAACGGCCTGTCCTTCGGCCTCAGCCCTGCCGCTACCCGCAAGCTCGATGACGCCCGCATCGCGGCCACTTACAAGAACCTGAATGAGCGCATTGCTTCCATTGCCTCCGCCATGGGCCGTCCGGTAACCGATGCGGTGCTGGATACCATCGACTACGAGGGTTCCGGCAATTACGGCGGCGGCCCTGCAGGTGCCCCGGCGCCCATGATGGCCCGTATGGCTGCCAAGGCAGAGATGGACCAGTCCGTGGCCGAGCCAAGCTTCGAGCCAGGCGAAACGACGCTGGAAATGCGCGTGGTCGGCAAGGTCAAGTTCAAGTAAGCCAAAGTTGCCACTTCCATACTGGGTGTCCTCTATAATAGGGGCCACCCTAGTATAAAAAATGGAAGAGTATGGCCAAATTCCCCCGCCGCCGGCCTAAGAACGCCGCCGGCAAGAAATCGCTGTTCAGTCGCTTCGCCCGCCGCAAGGGAGCCGATGGCCTCGACAGGCCGCGCTCGCGCGGCATCTACCTGCTGCCGAACGCCTTCACCACCGGTGCGCTGTTCTGCGGCTTCTTTGCCATCGTCATGGCCATGAACCAGCGCTTCGAACACGCTGCCTGGGCGATTTTCGTCGCCATGCTGCTGGACGGCCTGGATGGCCGTGTGGCACGCCTGACCAATACCCAGAGTGAATTCGGCGCCCAGTACGACTCCCTGTCGGACATGGTGTCATTCGGCGCCGCGCCGGCGCTGGTAATCTACGAATTCGCGCTGCGCGGCCTTGGTAAGCTGGGCTGGATCGCGGCCTTCGTCTATTGTGCTGGCGCTGCGCTGCGCCTGGCGCGCTTCAACACCAATATCGAAGTCGTCGACAAGCGCTACTTCCAGGGCCTGCCGTCGCCGGCTGCCGCTTCCCTGATCGCCGGCTTCGTCATGCTGCTGGCCGACCTGGAAGTCGATGGCGTGCTGTATCCGTGGCAGGGTTGGGTGCTGGCGGTATTCGCTGGCCTGAGCATGGTGTCCAACGTGCCGTTCTACAGCTTCAAGGACATCAACTTCCGCAAGTCGGTACCGTTCCTGGCCGTGTTCCTGATCGCGATGTTCTTCGCCCTGATCTCGATTGATCCGCCGAAGGTGCTGTTCGTGCTGTTCGTGGCATATGGACTGTCAGGCTACGTGATTTACCTGACCCGCCTGGTCAAGGGCAACCCGGTCAAGCTGATCGAGAAAACCTCGCCAGAAGATAAATCGTAACGCCGCTGGGGCGGCAATTCAGAAGGAGCGACTCCATGAATAACCGCCTCATCATCTTCGATACCACCCTGCGCGACGGCGAGCAATCGCCGGGCGCGTCCATGACCCGCGAAGAGAAAGTGCGCATCGCCCGTCAGCTTGAAAAGCTGCGGGTCGATGTGATCGAGGCGGGTTTCGCCGCTGCGTCGCAGGGCGACTTCGAATCCATCCGTGCCATTGCCACTGCCGTACGCGAGCCGATCGTTTGCTCGCTGGCGCGCGCCAATGACCGCGACCTGGCCCGCGCTGCAGAAGCGCTGGAGCCGGCGGCACGCAAGCGCATCCACACCTTTATCGCCACCTCGCCGCTGCATATGCAGATGAAGCTGCGCATGGAGCCGGAGCAGGTGCTGGAACAGGCCAAGCTTGCAATCCGCTTCGCCCGCAAATTCACCGACGATATTGAATTCAGCCCGGAGGATGGCAGCCGATCGGAAGAGGATTTCCTGTGCCGCGTGCTGGAAAACGTGATCGCTGAAGGCGCCACCACGATCAACTTCCCTGATACCGTGGGCTATGCCGTGCCGGAGCTGTACGGCGAGACGATCCGCCGGCTGCGCGAGCGCATTCCCAATTCGGACAAGGCTGTGTGGTCGGTGCATTGCCATAACGACCTTGGCCTGGCCGTGGCAAACTCGCTGGCTGGCGTGATGATTGGCGGTGCGCGGCAGGTTGAATGCACCATCAACGGCCTGGGCGAACGGGCCGGCAATACGGCGCTGGAGGAGGTGGTGATGGCGCTGCGCACGCGGGCCGGCTACTTTAACCTGGACTGCGGCATCGATACGACGCAGATCGTGCCGGCATCGAAGATGGTGTCGCAAATTACCGGCTTTGCCGTGCAGCCGAACAAGGCGGTCGTTGGCGCCAACGCGTTTGCCCATGCTTCCGGCATCCACCAGGACGGTATCCTCAAGGCGCGCGAAACCTACGAAATCATGCGAGCCGAGGATGTGGGGTGGACGGCCAACAAGATCGTGCTGGGCAAGCTCTCCGGCCGCAACGCCTTCAAGCAGCGCTTGCAGGAACTGGGCATCGAGCTCGATTCCGAGGCTGAAGTGAACGCAGCCTTCGCACGTTTCAAGGAACTGGCCGACCGCAAGGCCGAGATTTTCGACGAAGACATCATGGCACTGGTGAGCGATGAAGAGGCCGCTGCCGGCGGCGAGCATTACCGCTTCGTCTCGCTGTCGCAGCGTTCGGAAACCGGCGAGCTGCCGTTTGCGCGCGTCGTGTTTTCGATTGACGGCATCGAGCACGCCGCCGAAGGCACGGGCGATGGCCCGGTCGACGCCATGGTCAACGCCATTGAAAGCAAGGCCCAAAGCGGCGCGGAACTGGTGCTGTTCGCGATCAGCGGCATCAGCCCCGGAACCCAGTCGCAGGGGGAGGTGACCATGCGGCTGGCGCATTCGGGCCGTATCGTCAACGGCGTCGGCGCCGACCCGGATATCGTAGTTGCTTCCGCCAAAGCGTACCTGGCGGGCCTCAACAAACTCCATTCCAACATTGAACGACTGAACCCGCAAGCTATCTGACCATATGAGATTTCTTTCTCGCCTATTCCATCAAGTAGCCGCCGGTAAGACCGCAGCAGTGCTCTGGAATAAGCTTGGCAAATGTTAAGGACAGGCCGTTGAGTACTCCATATGATGACCGACTCGCTGAGTGAGCTCTGAAAATGGATAAATTTGAATTTCGCCGCGATCGCTATGAGTCGTTTCGCCAATATGCAAACCCGCTGCTGAACCTGAGCGTCGTCGCCCGGTTGCCGGAGTTTCGTCATTATTGCAAGGAGCGGCAACTACCGCCGTTTCATTTCCTCCTGTACTGCCTGTACATGAGCGTGAAGGATGTCGACAACTTCCTGTACCGCGAGTACGAAGGAGAGGTGATCAAGGTCGATGATTTTTACGGTGGTTACACGGTCATCAATCTCGATAACAACCTGAATTACGCGCGATTCGACATGTCGACCGACCGTGCCGAGTTCCTCACCCGCAGCCTGGCGGCAGGCGTTGAGGCGCGTGCGACGCGGGAATTCATAAACACTGGCCGCGACCTGACGCCGCGCGAACAGAAGAACAACGTCTACACCACCTGCATGCCATGGCTCGACATGCGCGCCATCGAACACCCGATCCATGAGTACAAATCGGCCGATATTCCGTTAATTGCATGGGGGCGCTACAGTGAGTTGGGTGGCGATATGATGACGGTGCCATTCTGTGTCCAGGCGCATCATGGTTTCGTGGACGGCTACCACGTCCACTTGCTGCTACAGCGTCTCGGCGAACGTATTGCGCTCGAGACCAGCCTCTGAAGGCGGCGTGCGCCGCTTGTCCTTGAAGAAGGTCCAGGCTTCTTCCGCGATCTCGAAGCCTGCGTTCTGGCGGCCGGGGAAGCGGCTGAACAAGCCTGGATAGCGCTTCTTCCGGCTCGGTTCCGCGTGGCCGCCGCCGACGATCTTCAGGAGCCTGACCTGTACCTCTTCGGCTCGATCGCCCCATGTGTAACGGATTGCTCGAGTCGAATCGCCCTTCGTTGCTGCCAGGTGCTCGACGGCGGGCTCGCCTGCCAGCCGGGCCAATTTTCGCCAGACGGCGGCTGTGCCTTCCATGCCCAATGACGGTGCCGTGTACCACAGGGTAGCGCATGACTTGCCGCCCGAGTACGGAATGAACGGGTCTCTTTCGCCGGCGACGATCAGGGCGGGGAGGGCCGTCTCCGGCATGGCGTAAGCCGCTCGCTGCGGCATCGCTGCCAGCACGGTCGCGAACGCGGCCAGTTTTTGCGGCAGTTCGGCGGCAACCCGGTAGGCCAGCATGCCGCCCTTGGAAACGCCGATCACGTAGACCCGTTCCGGATCGGCGCCATCCTCGGCGATGGCGCGATCGATGACCGCGCCAATGAAGGCTACGTCGTCGCACTCGGGATTGCTCGCCACGTCGGCAAAACCGTCGTTCCATGCGCGTTGGCCGCGGCGCTTGATTCCGTCAGGCGCCACAACGATAACTTGCTCTCGTTCGGCGATTTCCAGCCAGACCGACAGTGGCGAAAAAGGAAATGCCTGGCCCATGACCTGTTCGGCGGAAGCACCGCTGCCATGCAGGACCACGACCAGGGGACGCTTTTCGCCGGAGCGCGGGAGCGGCACGGCTTTCAGGTAATGGCGCGGGCCCTCAGTCTGCATCATCTCGACCCGGGTCAGCGGAGCAACCGGGCCCTCACTCAGGTTTGACCCGATGAAGAAGGCGTGCAAGAAGTCGCGGAGACCCATGAGTTATTTCACCCGTTGCTTTTCGAGTTTGCGCGCCAGCGTGCGGCGATGCATGCCGAGCCGGCGGGCAGCTTCCGAGATGTTGAAACCGGTTTCCGCCAGCACCTGGTGAATGTGTTCCCACTCCAGCGTCTTGATGGAGGTGGAGCGGTTGGTCAGCTCGACCTCGGCCACGCCGGCGACATGCGAGAAGGCGGCTTCGATATCGTCTGTATTGGAAGGCTTGGCCAGGTATTGGCAGGCGCCAAGCTTGACCGCTTCGACAGCGGTAACGATGCTGGCGAAGCCGGTGAGCACCACGATCAGCATCTCAGGCGAGTGGGTGTGGAGCGCCTGCACGCAGGCGAGGCCGGAGGTGTTGCCTTCCAGCTTGAGGTCGACCACGGCGTGCGTCGGCGTGTGCTTTTGCAGCAGGGTGCCAACGTCTTCCAGGTTAGATGCTTTCAGCACGGTGTAGCCGCGCCGTTCGAACGAACGGGAAAGGGTGCGCGCGAAAGCGGGGTCGTCTTCCACGATCAGCAATAAGCGCTCTGTAGTCATCCTGCTTCTCCTATTCCAGGGCGATTGCCGACAGGGGCAGGTGCAGCTCGACCAGCGCGCCTTGTTCGAGATTGCGTGCTTCGACGGTGCCGCCCAGCGTGCGAATGACATTCACGACCAGGAACAGTCCCAGCCCGCTGCCGGGCCGGCCCTTGCTCGACTGGTAGGGCTTGCCGAATTGCGCCAGCATCGCCGGCGCGAAGCCGGGACCGCGGTCGCTCACGGCCAGTTTCAGTACGTCGTCCTCGGCCGAAGCCTCCAGCTTGACCCATCGCGGCGAGGCTTCCAGGGCGTTATCGAGCAAATTGAAAATCGTCTGCTTGAGCGCCGATTCGAAGACTACCGGCAGGTCGCTCGGCAAGCGGTCATCGAACTCGAATGCCATTACCGGGCGGTTGCTGCGCCATTCGGCCAGCAGCTCGCCAAGGAAGGCGCGCAGCGTGGTCTTGGCAGACGATTCGCCACGCAGCTCGCCGGCCGACAGGAGGATGCCGGTGACGATGGTCTTGCAGCGCTGGAGCTGGGTTTGCATCTCTTCGATTTCTTCCTGCAGGATCGCATTCCCGGCAAATTCGGGCATGCGCTTCCAGTCGCCCAGCAGGACCGACATGGTTGCCATCGGCGTGCCCAGTTCGTGGGCTGCGCCCGAGGCCAGAAGTCCCATGCGAACGATGTGGTCTTCTTCCGCCGCGCGCTGGCGCAGGTCAGCCAGCCTCGCGTCGCGTTCGCGCAGGTTGCCCGTGATGCGCTTGATCAGGATGACCAGCAGGCCCGCGTTCAGCAGGAAGCAGAGCAGCATGCCTTCCACGTAGAGGTGGGCAAAGGCGCTTTCGTCCTCCAGCAGCAGTGGCAGGGGCTTGGAGAACATGGCCAGGCCGCCAAGGCAGGCGCCCGTGATGCCGACGATGGTCCAGGCGGCCCAGGCGTCGAGCAGTACCGCAGACAGGATCACCTGCAGCAGGTAGAGGAAGGCGAACGGGTTGGTGGTGCCGCCGCTGAAATGCAGCTGCGCCGTCAGGCTGGCCACGTCGACCAGCAGCGCCAGGAACATTTCGTTGTTGGTGACTATCGGGTTTTCGTGCCAGCGCAAATGGCTGCCAATGTTGAAGGCGATCAGGCAGGCCAGCACGGTCAGCATCTGCGGCATCGGCAGGTTGAGGCCGAGGCCAAGGGTAACGCCGGCGATGGTCGTGATCTGGCCCAGTACCGCAATCCAGCGCAGCCGGATCAGGTACAGCATGTTCTTGTGGCCAGTAGTATCGCCGACGCCCGCCGCGAGGGACAAGGACATCATTGCGCCAGGTTCCGCCGTGTTTTCCGAGTGATTTGCCATGTTCGCCCGATGATCATCAACGCTAGAGCATACCAAGTTAATGCGTATACCAGATGATTATCACGGAAAGCGATCACGGTGAGGCCGCCGACCGGCTGCCCGGCCTGTGGGGCGGGGCTGGCGTCGGCATCGATGAAGTAGGGGGCGACGTGAGACAGGCCGCTTGCCGCGGCAATGGCTTGCACGTCGCGCGAATACCAGCGCTGGCCGGCAGGATCGTTCTTGCGCAGCAGGTCGCCGTCGGCCTGGCTCATGCGCAGCAGCCCGGTAACGTCGGCAGCAGCCGAACCCGAGCCGACGCCAGCCTTGCGGTCGGCGACATAGCCACGGTTGACGAATACGATGTCGCCGGCGGCGGTTTGCAGCGGCGTCATGACCCAGAAGCCGGGGCCGAGCTGGGTGGATGCCTGCACCAGGGTGCTGCGATCGAGCAGCAGGGTGCCGGAAACTTGCACGTGCCGGTATTCGGCATTGTCGGCCGTGAGGGACGGCCAATCGGAAGGAGAGGGAACTGCAACAGGAGCCGCGTGCGCCCGCTGGTTGACGCGGGCGATCAGCTCATGCTTCCACTGCATGCGAAACAGCTGCCAGGTCCCGAGCGCCAGGAAAACTGCGCAGGCGAGCGAGATCCCGGCGGCCCAGAGCAGGCGCGCCCGCGGGGAGGCGGTGCGCGCTTGGCTCAAGGCATGTCGTGCATTTGCTGCACGGAGGAGCTGCCGGCCGGACCCATGGACGGCATCATGTTGTGGTTCAGGTGGTACATGACCCAGATCGAGCCGGTCAGCACGATGACGACCAGGACGATGGTGAAGATCAGTGCCAGCAAGCTCCAGCCGCCTTCCGAACGCGAGTTCATATGCAGGAAGTAGATCATGTGTACCACGATCTGCACTGCTGCGAAGCCGAGGATGACGAAGGCGGTGGTGCTCGAATCCTTGATCACGTGGCCCATGACAAGCCAGAACGGAATCGCGGTCAGGATCACCGACAGGATGAAGCCGATAGCGTAGCTTTTCAGGCTGCCGTGGTCATGGCCGTCGCCGTGTGCGCCGTGGCCATGGCCGTGTTCGTGGTCGTGGTGTGCGCTCATGGCAGGACTCCCATCAGGTAGACAAAGGTGAAGACGCCGATCCAGATCACGTCCAGGAAGTGCCAGAACATGGACAGGCACATCAGGCGGCGGGTGTTGGCTTCGGTCAGGCCGTGACGGTTCAGCTGGACCATCAGGGTTACCAGCCAGATCACGCCGAAGGTCACGTGCAGGCCGTGGGTGCCGACCAGCGCGAAGAACGAGGTCAGGAAAGCGCTGCGCTGCGGGCCCGCGCCTTCATGGATCAGGTGCACGAACTCGAACATTTCCAGGCTGAGGAAGCCCAGGCCGAACAGGCCGGTGACCGCCAGCCACACCAGGGTGGTGCCCAGCTTGGCGCGCTGGGACGCTAGCATGGCGAAGCCGTAAGTGATCGACGACAGCAGCAGGAAGCCAGTGTTCAGAGCCACCAGGGGCAGGTCGAACAGCTCGGCGCCGGACGGACCGCCCGCGAAGTTGCGGCCCAGGACGGCGTAAGCGATGAACAGGACGGCGAAGATCAGGCAATCGCTCATCAGGTAAATCCAGAAGCCCAGCAGGGTGCCGTTCTCCGGGTGGTGTTCACGGACGTGGAACGGCATGTCGTCCTGCGCGCCGTGCGCACCTGCCTTGGCAGGATCAAGAACCATTTCAGACATTGGCAGCCTCCAGGGTACGGGTGCGCTCGGCTTCGGTCACAACGACTTCTTCGGCCGGGATGTAGTAATCGCGCTTGTAGTTAAAGGTATGGATGATCGCGGCGCCCACGGTGGCCATCAGGCCGAGCACGGCGAAGATCCACATCTGCCAGACCAGGGCGAAGCCGGTCGCGGCGCTCAGGCCGGCGATGACGAAGCCGGCGGCGGTGTTCTTCGGCATGTGGATCGCCACGAAGTCTTTCACCGGGCGCAGGTAGTTCTTGCGCTTCATGTCGGTCCAGGTGTCGTTGTCGTACACGCGCGGGGTGAACGCGAAGTTGTAGTCCGGAGGAGGGGACGAGGTCGACCACTCAAGGGTACGGCCATCCCACGGATCGCCGGTCACGTCGCGCAGTGCATCGCGGCGGCGGAAGGACACGTAGAACTGGATCAGCATGGAGCCGATACCACCGGCGATCAGGATGGCGCCCACGGCAGCCACCTGGAACCAGATCTGCAGCGAAGGATCTTCGAAGTGGCTCATGCGGCGGGTCACGCCCATCAGGCCCAGCACGTACAGCGGCATGAAGGCGAGGTAGAAGCCGACCACCCAGCACCAGAAGGAGACCTTGCCCCAGAATACGTCCAGCTTGTAGCCGAAGGCTTTCGGGAACCAGTAGTTAATCGCAGCGAACACGCCGAATACCACGCCGCCGATGATCACGTTGTGGAAGTGAGCGATCAGGAACAGCGAATTGTGCAGCACGAAGTCCGCAGGAGGAACTGCCAGCAGCACGCCGGTCATGCCACCGATAACGAAGGTGATCATGAAGGCGATGGTCCACATCATCGGCAGTTCGAAGCGGATGCGGCCGCGGTACATGGTGAACAGCCAGTTGAAGATCTTGGCGCCGGTCGGGATCGAAATGATCATCGTCGTGATGCCGAAGAAGGAGTTCACGCTGGCGCCGGAGCCCATGGTGAAGAAGTGGTGCAGCCATACCAGGTAGGACAGGATGGTGATCACCACGGTCGCGTACACCATCGACGCGTAGCCGAACAGGCGCTTGCCGGAGAAGGTCGACACGATTTCCGAGAACACGCCGAACACCGGCAGCACCAGGATGTACACCTCAGGGTGGCCCCAGATCCAGATCAGGTTCACGTACAGCATGGAGTCGCCGCCGAAATCGCTGGTGAAGAAGTGGGTACCGAAGGTGCGGTCCAGCGACAGCATGGCCAGCACGGCCGTCAGCACAGGGAAGGTCACCACGATCAGCACGTTGGTGCACAGCGAAGTCCAGGTGAAGACAGGCATCTTCATCAGCTTCATGCCCGGTGCGCGCATCTTGACGATGGTCGCGATCAGGTTGACCCCTGAGAGCAATGTCCCGACCCCGGCCACCTGCAGGGACCAGATGTAGTAGTCCACCCCGACGTCAGGGCTGGCCAGGATGCCGGACAGCGGCGGATAAGCCAGCCAGCCGGTTTTCGCGTATTCGCCGACGAACAGCGAAACCATGGTCAGGCCGCCGCCGAATGCGGTCATCCAGAACGAGAAGTTGTTCAGGAACGGGAAGGCCACGTCGCGCGCGCCGATCTGCAGCGGCACCACGTAGTTCATCAAGCCGGTCACGAAAGGCATTGCCACGAAGAAGATCATGATCACGCCGTGGGCGGTGAAGATCTGGTCGTAGTGGTGCGGAGGCAGGTAGCCCATGCTGTCGCCGAAGGCGATGGCCTGCTGCAGGCGCATCATCAGCGCGTCGGCAAAGCCGCGCAGCAGCATGACCAGGCCCAGGATCATGTACATGATGCCGATTTTCTTGTGGTCGATGCTGGTGACCCAGTCGCGCCACAGCGGGCCCCAGAGGCGGTATTTGGTCATGGCGCCCATGACGGCCAGGCCGCCCAGGACCACCATGGTGAAGGTGGCGACCAGGATCGGCTCATGGTACGGGATCGCGTCCAAGCTCAGCCGGCCCAGCAGCGGGTGAAGGGTGGTTTGGTTTTCCATATTCAGTTCTTGCGAGGAGTAGATACGAGGGCGACCTGCTTGGCTTCAGCGTAGGTATCGCTTGGCGTGCAGATGCGCGCTTCCATTTCCTTCTTGGCGGTCACGGCGCGTACACGGGCGGCATCGGCAGCCATGGTCTGGCTGGCGCAGGTCGAACCAGGTTCGACGCAGCGGTTGATGATCGCGGTGTACAGCTCGTTTTCAACCGTAGCGTAACGGCGCACAGGTTCGCGCTCGCTCGGCTTTTCGAGGGCCAGGTAGTCGGCGCGGTTCAGGGCGCCGCCGCCGGCCTTGGTCTTGGCGACCCAGGCGTCGAAGTCGGCGGTCGACATGCCGTGGTACTTGAAGCGCATGTGCGAGAAGCCGGCGCCGCTGTAGTTGGCGGAGAAGCCCTCATACGTGCCCGGCTTGTTCAGCACCGCGTTCAGGGTGGTGTCCATGCCCGGCATGGCATAGATCTGGCCGGCCAGCGCCGGGATGTAGAACGAGTTCATCACGGTCGACGCAGTGATCTTGAAGCGGATCGGGGTGTCGATCGGGGTCACCAGTTCGTTGACGGTGGCGATGCCCTGTTCCGGGTAGATGAACAGCCATTTCCAGTCCATGGCCACCACCTGCACCACCAGTGGCTTGTGGTCGGCTGCCAGCGGACGCTTTTCGTCGATGCGGCTCAGCGGACGGTAAGGGTCCAGCAGGTGGGTGCTGATCCAGGTCAGCAGGCCGAGGACGATGATGATCATCAGCGGGGCGCCCCAGATCACCAGTTCGAGCTGGGTCGAGTGGTCCCAGTCCGGGGTATATTTGGCGTTGGTGTTGCCTTTTCGGTAACGCCAAGCGAACAGCACAGTCAGCGCGATCACCGGTACGATGATCAGCAACATCAGCAGCGTCGAGATGGTCACCAGGTGCGCCTGTTGCGAGGCAACATCGCCGGCGGGGTTCATAACGATGGTATTGCAGCCCGAAAGGCAGACGGCTGCTAGGAGGAGAAGTAATATAGGCATGCGCAAGAAACAATGTCCTAAGTCAAGAATCTTTCTATTTTGAGGGGTCTGGACAAGGCGCGAAATTGGACATATTGTCCTACCAGCAGGTTAGATAACAGTAATAAACACCGGTGATATCTCTCAACCGGTGAGAAACAGGAGACTGAACCATGCAGAGTATGTCCGCACCAGCCCACGGTATTCCGATGCGGCCATCCGATTCGAGCGACCAGCACATTGCCCCCGGCGAAATTGCCGTGGGCGTGGTGATTGGCCGGGCTTCCGAATATTTCGACTTTTTTGTTTATGCCATTGCCTCCGTCCTGGTCTTCCCGGCGGTGTTTTTCCCGTTCGCCTCCAAGCTGGATGGGATGCTGTATTCCTTCGTGATTTTCTCGTTTGCATTTTTGGCAAGACCGCTGGGCACCGCGACCTTCATGGCGATCCAGCTGCGTTTCGGGCGCGAAACCAAGCTGACGGCGGCGCTATTCCTGCTGGGCGCCTCAACGGCCGGCATGGCCTTCCTGCCAACGTATGGGCAAGGAGGCTTAGGCGCACTGGCCCTGCTGGCCATGCTGCGCTTCGGGCAGGGCATTGCCCTGGGCGGCTCCTGGGACGGCCTGCCGTCGCTGCTGGCCCTGAACGCACCGAAAGAGAAGCGCGGCTGGTACGCGATGCTGGGCCAGCTCGGCGCGCCGACCGGCTTCATCGTGGCTGCGGGCCTGTTCTCCTTCCTGCTGGCTAACCTGTCCGGTGAAGACTTCCTTGACTGGGGCTGGCGCTATCCGTTCTACGTGGCCTTTGCGATCAATGTGGTGGCGCTGTTTGCGCGCCTGCGCCTGGTGTCGACCAATGAATATGCGCGCCTGCTGGAAGAACGCGAGCTGCAGCCAACCGATATTGGCGAATTGTTCAAGTCGCAAGGCCGCAATGTGGTGATTGGCGCCCTGGCCGCGCTGGCCAGCTACGCCTTGTTCCACCTGGTGACGGTATTCCCGCTGTCCTGGATTACGCTGTATTCGGAGCGCTCGGTCAGTGAATTCCTGGTGATCCAGATTGGCGGGGCGTGCATCGCCGCCGCCTGCATCGTCGCCTCGGGCTGGATTGCCGATCGCATCGGCCGCCGCCGTACGCTCGGCTCGCTGGCAGTGCTGATCGGCGTGTTCAGCGGCTTTGTCCCGTTGCTGATGCAGGGCGGGGATGCGGGGCAGACCATCTTCATCCTGCTCGGCTTCGCGCTGCTGGGTCTGTCGTATGGCCAGGCTGCCGGCGCCGTGACCGCCAATTTCGAGTCCCGCTTCCGCTATAGTGGCGCAGCATTGACTTCCGACCTGGCCTGGCTGGTAGGCGCCGCCTTCGCCCCGCTGGTTGCCCTTGGCCTGTCGGCGCACTTCGGCCTGGCCTATGTCAGCCTGTACCTGCTATCCGGCGCCGCCGGCTCGCTAGCCGCCCTCAGCCTGAACCGCGCCTTGGAAATCAAGGACTAAATAAATGGGGACGTACCCCATTTATTTATAGGGGCGTCCACGTTTGCCTGGGGTGACCCTGCGGCCGAGCGCAGTTGCCAGTTCTTCCGTCGCGACCGTGTCGCCCAGAACGTAATTCCCATTGGTCGCGCGACGAAGATTATCGGTATTGATATCGTCATCTTTGGATGACATGAAATTGCGATAGGCCGAGTGCCGATCGGATTCCGTGTTGCCAAGCGCCTGATAGATTGCATGGGGTGTAATGCAAGGATTGGACACCCCTTCCGCATTTGTGCGATAACTGGACCAGGGGTAATCACGAGGGTGGCCGACCATTCCTGCTCGCACCGGATTAAGCTCGATGTATCGCATGCAAGTGAGGAAGTAGCGCTGGTCGAACATCAGGCATGACTTGAACCTGCCTTCCCAGAGCGTGCCAGTCCAATTCCGCTTCTTATTGATATATGCCACATAGCGTTGATTGAGCATCTTCATCAGAACGGCAAGGCTTCCGCTATCGCGTGGAGTTAGCGCTAGGTGGACGTGGTTCGTCATTAGCACGTATGCATGGATGTCGCAGTCCGACTCCTTCGCAAAACGCATCATCCAGCGCAAATAGTGCTGGAAATCGTCCTCACAAAAGAAGCAGGCATTACGGTTATGTCCCCGTTGAATCAAGTGAACGGGAATATCGGGAATGACGAGTCGCGCATGGCGGGGCATTCGCCAATTCTGGAGCAAAAGCGCCACCTGGCTCTTGACGCAGACCAATGTTGCTAATTAAATGGGGTACGTCCCCATTTATCAGCGGAAGAAGCCGCGTTCTTCTTTTTCGAGGTCGGGGCCGCTCATGGTTTCGCGCACCACGCCCTGGCGGTCCATCATGATGTGCATCATCGAATCCCACACGCCCGATTCCTTGTAGCGGTAGCTCCACACGTTCAGGTCGCGCAGTTGCAGGAAAGTGCGGTCGTCGGGCGGGCCGTACAGGCGCAGCAGGTCGGCCTGGGTGGTGACGCCGAGCTGGATTGGTTTGAAGCTTTCGTTGCCGCGCTGCCAGGAGGGCGGGGTGACGGCGCAAGCACTTAGTAATAATGACAAAAACGCAACGTGAAGAAGTGTTTTCATGGCTGTTTGTGTGTGGCGATAGCTTTCGCCCGTCATTCCGGTTATACTCCCGTGTCTGGCCATCCGGCCGGATTTTTATATTAAACGTAATTCACGATGCTCAGGGTTCCCAAGACTCCGTGCATCGCATGTGAAAGGTAAGAAAATGACCGTTGAAAACATCAACAAGTCGGCCATCATCGCCGACAACGCTCGTGGCCAAAACGACACCGGCTCCCCAGAAGTGCAAGTTGCTCTGCTGACCGCACGTATCAACGAACTGAATACCCACTTCAAGGCGCACTCCAAAGATCACCACTCCCGTCGTGGCCTGATCATGATGGTTAACCGTCGTAAGTCCCTGCTGGCTTACCTGAAGAATAAAGACGCAAACCGTTACCGCGACCTGATCGCTAAACTCGGCCTGCGTAAGTAATTCTTGCGTTACCAGGTTTAAACGGGAAATGCCTGCGCCAGTTCGCTGCCGCAGGCATTTTGACTTTTAGACCGTTAGTTTTATTGCAGTAAGGCGGCCACTGGCCGTCCGTGGTGAGGTGCTACGACAGCTCCTGAAAATCTGTCGGCTAAAGAGAAAGAGGGATAAACCCATGTTTAACAAAGTAACGAAGACCTTCCAGTACGGCCAACACACCGTCACGCTGGAAACCGGCGAAATCGCTCGCCAGGCATCCGGCGCGGTAATGGTATCGATGGATGACACCGTCGTACTGGCAACCGTGGTGGCGCGTAAAGACGCAAAACCAGGCCAGGACTTCTTCCCACTGACCGTCGACTACCTCGAGAAGACCTACGCAGCGGGCAAGATCCCTGGTGGCTTCTTCAAGCGCGAAGGCCGTCCTTCTGAAAAAGAAACCCTGACTTCCCGCCTGATCGACCGTCCGATCCGTCCTCTGTTCCCAGAGGGCTACATGAACGAAGTCCAGGTGATCGTACACGTGCTGTCCGTGAATCCTGAGATCGATCCGGACATCGCTTCGATGATTGGCGCCTCCGCCGCCTTGTGCGTCTCCGGCGTGCCATTCAACGGCCCAATCGGCGCAGCACGCGTCGGCTACAAGAATGGCCAGTACATCCTGAACCCGACCGCCGCCCAGCTCAAAGATTCGCAGATGGACCTGGTGGTTGCCGGTACCGAATCCGCCGTGCTGATGGTTGAATCGGAAGCGCAGCAGCTGTCCGAAGAAATCATGCTGGGCGCCGTCGTCTACGGCCACGAGCAGATGAAGGCCGTGATCGACGCGATTCACGAACTGGTGCGCGACGGCGGCAAGCCTGAGCAAGTGTGGACGCCACCTGCCAAGAACGAAGCCCTGATCGGCCGCGTTGCCCACTTCGCCGAAGCGAAGATCAACGCCGCTTACCAGACCAAGGACAAGCAAGCCCGTACCGACAAGCTGCGCGCCATGTCGGCCGAAGTGATGGCCGATCTGGCTGCCGAAGCTGCCGCCCACGGTGCTGAAGCTCCTGACTCGGTCGAAGTCGGCAACATCCTGTTCGAAATGGAAGCGAAGGTTGTTCGTTCCCAGATCCTGCAAGGCGAGCCACGTATCGACGGCCGCGACACCAAGACCGTGCGTCCGATCTCGATCCGCACCTCGGTCCTGCCACGCACCCACGGTTCCGCCCTGTTCACCCGCGGCGAAACCCAGGCACTGGTCGTAGCGACCCTGGGCACCGCCCGCGATTCGCAGAAGATCGACGCGCTGATGGGCGAGTACACCGACGACTTCATGCTGCATTACAACATGCCTCCGTTCGCCACCGGCGAAACCGGCCGTGTTGGCACGCCTAAGCGCCGCGAAATCGGCCACGGCCGCCTGGCCAAGCGTGCATTGGTTGCGGCACTGCCGGCACCGGAAGACTTCTCGTACTCCGTGCGCCTGGTGTCGGAAATCACCGAATCGAACGGTTCCTCGTCGATGGCTTCCGTCTGCGGCGGCTGCCTGGCACTGATGGACGCCGGCGTGCCGATGAAAGCGCACGTGGCCGGTATCGCCATGGGCCTGATCAAGGAAGGCGGCCGCTTCGCCGTGCTGTCCGACATCCTGGGTGATGAAGATCACCTGGGCGACATGGACTTCAAGGTTGCTGGTACCGCCAACGGCATTACCGCGCTGCAGATGGACATCAAGATCCAGGGCATCACCAAGGAAATCATGCAGGTTGCGCTGGCACAGGCTAAAGAAGGCCGCCAGCACATCCTGGGCGAAATGCAGAAGGCCATGCCGACTGTGAAGACCGAACTGTCCGACTTCGCTCCACGCCTGATCACCATCAAGATCAACCCTGAGAAGATCCGTGACGTGATTGGCAAGGGCGGCGCCGTGATCCGCGCGCTGACCGAAGAAACCGGCACCCAGATCGACATCAGCGACGACGGCATCGTCACCATCGCTTCCGTCGATGCATCGGCTGGCCAGGAAGCCAAGCGCCGCATCGAAGAACTGACCGCTTCCGTGGAAGTGGGCAAGACTTACGACGGCACCGTGCTGAAGCTGCTGGACTTCGGCGCCATCGTCCAGGTCATGCCTGGCAAGGACGGCCTGCTGCACATCTCGCAGATCGCCAACGAGCGTGTGAACGCCGTGGCCGATTACCTGAAAGAAGGCCAGCAAGTGCGCGTGAAGGTCCTCGAGACCGACGAGCGCGGCCGCCTGAAGCTGTCGATGAAAGCTGCTGCTGAAGAAGCTGCTGCCGCTGCACAGTAATCAGCCAAGCCTGAAAAAAGCCGCCGGTGCGAAAGCCCGGCGGCTTTTTTATTACTGGCGATCCAGGCGCAAGACTTCCTTGTATTTGGCTAGTAGGTGACTATCGGAGAGATTTGGGCGCCACTTGCAATGGCATTATTCCGCCTTTGCAGGAATTTCGAAGGAAGACTGAATGTTCATCATGTTTGGCTGGGTCAAGGAACGGAAAGAGGTCGGCCAGGCGCTCACCTGTCACTGCTACCGATGCCAGCGCACGCGTATGTGGGAGCACTGGAAAGAGACGGAGTGGGTGTCGTTCTTTACGATTAAGACGATCCCATTCCTGTCCAAGTCCTATCTCGTGTGCTCTGCATGCCGGGAGCCCATCGCTGTTGATCGGGCACGTTCAAGGTTCATTGGAAGTGTGGCAAGCGAACAGCGTCTCGCTGCGTTTTTGGACGAGCATCAACTCGCGCGGAAAACGCCAGTCCAAAGAAGTTATCTGTTGGCGCAGCGAGAACAGAATCAACCGCGCGAATAAGCCATGGTCATTGCGCCGGACGAACTGGGCGCAAACGTAAAAGTTATCAAGAAATATTATAAATTTTCAATCGTGCGCGGGCTCGCCGCTGATATAATTCCACGCGGAAACTTGCATTATTTGTAACTAGTGAGGGATTGCCGAGAGCAGTCCGAGGAAATTCCGCATGCGTAGCCTGTCGCAAATCTTATCCGAGCTGCCGTTTGGACGGCAAAACAATCGTATCCTGCGCCTGTCGTTCCCCAATAACGACGGCCCGCATTCCCTACTGCTGGCAAACCGGCTGGAAGCGGACGAGGGCCTGTCACGCGACTTCGAATATTCCGTGGAGGTGCTGGCCGAAGATGCCAGCATTGCGCTGAAAGACGTGCAAGGCAAGCTGGTCACCATTTCGCTGGTGCGCGGCGATGGCAGCATGCGCTATTTCAACGGCTACGTCTTCGAATTCCGCCTGGTGAAGACCGACGGCGCCATCGCCTTCTATTCGATGGTCCTGCGGCCCTGGCTGGCCTACCTGAAGCTGCGTCGCGACAATTACCTTTTCCATGGCAAGACCTTGCGCCAGCAGTCGGAAGAGGTGTTTGCCGACTACGGCACGCATCCGGATTGGAGCTGCCGCGTGCAGGGCGCCGACGAGGCCATGACCATGGCCTGCCAGTTCGATGAGACCGATTACAACTACCTGCACCGGCGCTGGGAAGCGGCGGGCTGGCATTATTGGTACGAACATAGTGAACGCGGCCACACGCTGGTGCTGTCGGACGATTCCAGCCAGGCCGCACCGATTGACGGCGGCAGTCCTGGCGTGCGTTTCCAGCGCCACGGCGGCGCGGCCGAAGAAGACGGCATCGGGGACTGGTCGCCGGTGCGCAGCATCGTTTCCAGCAAGGTGGCGCTGTCGGCGTTCGACTTCAAACAGCCGGTACCAAGCCATGTCGACCTGCCCACGCTGAACCAGCAGGGCGATGTGCTGTCGATGGAGAGCTATGAGTATGCCGGCGCGTACGGGGTGCGAAACCGCAAGGATGCGGAAGCGCTGGCCTTGCTGCGAATGGAGGAAATAGAAAGCCGCGGCAAGCATATCGAGGCGAAAGGCAATAGCCGCTACCTGATGCCGGGCCGCTGGTTCCGCCTTTCCGAGCATTTTTCCGCGGATGCGCACGGCGCTTCGGAGGACAAGCTCGAATTCTTGGTGATCAGCGTGCACCATTCCGCCACCAACAACTATCTTCAGCAGTCCGAAGGAATTTCCGAGTACAGCAACCAGCTGACCTGCATACGCAAGACGGTGCACTGGCGTCCGGGGCGCGGTTTCAACAGCGAACAGGCCAGGATCCATGGCCCGCAGACCGCCATCGTGGTCGGCCCTTCGGGGCAGGAAGTCCATACCGACGAACATGGCCGCGTGCGCGTGCAGTTCCATTGGGACCGCGTAGGCACGCATGACGAGCAGAGTTCGGCCTGGGTGCGGGTGGCCTCGAGCTGGGCGGGCGGCAACTTCGGCGGCATCTCCTTGCCGCGCGTCGGACAGGAAGTCATCGTGCAGTGGCTGGACTCGAACCCGGATCGCCCCATCATCACGGGCCGGGTCTATAACGGCGAGAACATGTCGCCCTGGGAATTGCCGCACCAGCATGCGCTGTCCGGCATCCGCAGCAGGGAACTGAAAGGCGCCGGCGGCGCCGGCGGCCGCAACAACCACCTGCTGATGGACGATACGGCCGGCCAGATCCAGGCCGTGCTGTCCTCGGACCATCACCGCAGCCAACTTAACCTGGGCTACCTGACCCGCGTGCTCGATACTTCCGGCCGCAAGGACCACCGCGGTGAAGGTTTCGAACTGCGTACCGATGGCTGGGGCGCGGTGCGCGCCGCCAAGGGCGTGCTGGTCACGGCCTGGGGCCAGCCGGTGCAGGATAGCGGAACTACCCAGCAGGACAATACCGAGGGCGCCGATACCCTGCGTGCCGTGCTGGACAGCGCAACCATGCGCAGCCAGGCGGCCGAGATGGCGACCGAACAGCGCGGTGAGCAGAAAAACGCGCACCGTGGCTTGAAGAACCAGAAGGCACTGAACGAAAACGCCTGGTCGCTGACCAAGCCGCTGGTCTTCATTTCCGCACCGGACGGCGTGGCCGCCAGTACGCCGAAGAGCATCGTGCATGCAGCCGGCGAAGACCTGGGCTGCTACGCCGCGGGCAATGTCGACATGACGTCCGGCGAACAGATGTCGTTCAGCTCGGCCAAGGGCATCCAGCAGCACGTCGAGCGCGGCAGCATGGTGACCGCCATCAGCCACGGCAACCATTACCTGCACGTGCAGGACGGGAAAGTCGAAACCGTGTCGCAAAAAGGCATGGTCTTCGAGGCCAAGACCGGCGACATCGTGCTCAAGACCAAGGGCGGCAGCATCGTCCTGACCGAAAGCGGAGAGATCCTGATCAAGGGCGCCAAGGAAACCCACGAAATCGCCGGCACCCTCGAACTGGGCGCAGCCAAGGTGGTGAACCAGGGGTCTGTGAAGTCGGCGCCGGTGACCGAGTTCTGGGGCAAGATGAACGTCGGCAAGTTCAGCCAGCAGGTGGTGCTGCGCGATGCGCTGTACCTGGCGGCGGGTGCGGCGGCGGGCTACGCCTACAAGATCCTGGCGAAGGATGGCTCCGTGCTGCAGTCCGGGAAGCTGGATGAAGAAGGCAAGACGGCTCGCGTGTTCACCGAGGACATGGAGGAACTGCAGGTCGAGATCGACCGCAATAACGGCAAATGGGAATTCCTGGAAGACGTCAAGCACGACCCGGAGATGGACGAGGAAGTAGACGATGAGTTGTCCGAAAAGGTAAAGACGCCGGTTGGCGTTGGCGTGCTGGCTTCGAAGACGCAGATTTCGGTGGAACATGCGAAAAAGCTGTTCATGCCGGATGGCGAAATCGATATCCGCGCCGAAGCGCTGGCGCTGCTGGGACAGAAGATCGGCATGCCGCCTTCCACCATCGTGCACATCCTGAAGCGCAGCGACAATATGAAGGATGCGGTTATTGGAGTCGGCACGGAGCGCATGGTACAGGCGGCGCGCGAAGGCATGGTCGACCTGGTCGAGCGCAAGGTCAACCACTCGGCCGCAAGGCTGGTGGCCATGGTCACGCGCGACTGGCGCGGCGACGGCGAACTGCCGCGCGACGTGTCGTCCATCTTCGAAGAGGCCGCCGCCAAGCGCATGCGCGACATGGCCAAAGTGCTGGAATCCGCCACGTCCGGCTGCTTCGGCATTGACGACGACGCAGATGCGCTGTCGCTGTCCGACCTTGATCCATTTGACCTGGACGTGCCGCCCGCCGATATGCGTCCTGAAGATGACGCCCCAGATTCCATTCCACCTATTCGTGAGGCATGATGATGAAAAATAACCTGATCCTGGGACTCTTGTTGTCCGCCTGCCTGGCACAGACCGCGCTGGCTGAATCCAAGCCGGCATTGCGCCAGCGCGTCGCTGCGCTGCAATGCGTTGACCGCAAGATCGAGCTGAAAGCAAGCTGCTACAAGGAGGTCGGCTACCCTGGCCTGTCCTGCACCAGCCAGCGCCTGAGCATCAGCGACGGCGCAAGCGGACGTGAACTTGGCGGCCAGTCCTTCAAGCCGGAGCCGCTGCAGACCGGCGATTCTTATCCAATCGTCGCCGATAAAGTCGGTGATGTCGTCTGTGCTGAAACAGCGGACAAGCAGAAGGTGATCGTCGTTTCGATGTCGAACGGCGGCAATTGCGCGCAATGCGAATGGGCCGACGTATATAGCTGGGACGGCAACCTGATCGGCTCCAACCGCGACAAGAAAAAGAATCCCGTGGTGGGCGATGCGGTGAAAACCGCCTTCGACAAGAAAGCGAAGAAGATGGGGCAGGGGAGCCTGTTCGACGTTTATATCGAGAGTGCGTTGAATGGCCATTGATTACAACGTCTTTTACACCCAGAAGAAGGGCGCGGCGTACAAAGACGAGCAGGTCAAGTCGTACTCGCATTACAAGGAACCGGTCGATCACAGCCCCGGCCGGCTGGCCGGCAATTCCCGCATCTGGGGCGATGCATCGCTGGCCGTGCAAAAGCAGGTGATTGACAAGCTGATTGCCGCTGCCAAGGCCAAAGGCCTGAACGTGCGCCGCACGGCTTTGCTGCTGGCGACGGCCAAGATCGAGTCGGGCTTCAATCCCGATGCCGCTGCCGGCACCACCTCGGCCAGTAGCCTGGGTCAGTTCGTCAACAAAACCGGCAACTTCTATGGCCTGGACAATAGCAATCGATTTGACACGAATGCCAACGTCAAGGCCTTGTTGGAGCATTTCCTTGACAACGAGGCGCTGGCCAAGAAGCGGAAGAAGCCTGATGTCTGGTGCTACAAATACCACCATGATGGCCCGAGCGGCAATTATGGCGGCGAGGGCCTGGCTACCGGAAAATTTGCCAAGCTGGCCGATCTCTACGAAAACGCACTCGACGTCGGCCATGCGCTGAGCATTGTCGACGCAGCCGGCAGTCCGATTGCCGACGCGACCATTCGGGTGGAGCAGAACGGCAAGTCGAAGATCATGAAGTCCAACGAGCATGGCTTGCTGCCGACCTTCCTTGCGTCGCCTGACTTCGGGCCGCTGACCGTCTTCATCCAGAAAACGACCGACGAGTTCAAGGAACTCGGCCAGCTTGCGATCGACAAACTGAACTCCAGCTGGACGATCGTCGCGCCGAAAGAGCGCGTGCCGGTGAAGACTCACCTGCACGAGGACAAGGCCGCAGCGCCCCAGACCCCAGGCATGCACGAGGTGAAAAAGGGCCAGACTCTTTCGTCTATCGCGCGTCTGTATGGTACGACCTACCAGGTCCTGGCCAAGATGAACAACATCGACAAGCCATACCTGCTGCATCCTCACCAGATGCTGAAAGTACCTGATACTAAAGGCAAGCCGGCGCAGGCGCATGCCAAGCCTGCACACTCGGCCGCGCCAACAGCAGCAACTGCGCCGGCCAAGCCGGCCGGCTCTGCCGGTGCAGCTGGCACCACGCATCCAGCGGCTTCCAATAAGCCCGCCAGCACGCCTGCCCAGGCAAAGCCTGAAGCCACCAAGCCGGCATCGCCGCCCGCAGCAGCGGCGGCAACCAAGCCCGTGGTGAAAGAAGACCGTAGTGCCGAGTCCAAGCATCCGGAGGCAACTGTCTCCAAGCCGCCGGCGTCGAACCGGCCAGCCAGCGCAATCGCTTACGCCATGGAGCACAAATTCAAGAAGTCCCAAGGCAAGTGCCTGAGGCATGTCAAGAGGGCTTTGCTTGCGGCTGGATACTTCTCCAAATATCCAGGAGTCGAACACGCAAAAGATTTCGGTCCGACTTTGAAGAGCGTAGGGTTTGAAAACCTCCTGGAAACGAAGCCGGGCACTAACATCAATACCGCTCCCCATGGCTCTGTCATTATTTACAAGCCGGTGGAGAAACAGACCAAGAGCGATGGCAAGGTGATTTCGGGCCATATCGAGATCAAGCACCCGGACGGTTATGTCAGTGATTTCAATGGACAAAGCCCATGTTATAAAACGAGTGCGACGACCCTGGTGTCGCCGCGCCATTCAACGTACGAAGTAACGTTCAAGGTTACTGGGATCTGGTACAAGGAATAAAAATGCGTAAGACAATATTCGTAGTGCAGGCTGGTCTGGCGATCTTGCTTGGCAGCGGCGCAGCACAAGCATCAGCGGGCGAGGCGTATTCCCCTAACGGATTGCGTTGCGTTACCAAGCCGAATGGCATGCCTGCGGAAGAGGATGTCAACAAAGTCGGGGAAACCCTGCGCCAGCGCTTCGACACTGTTTGGGGCAAGGACAAATGGATAGGTAAGCCGATTCCCTCCAAACGCATCGACCCCAAGGCGATGGAGGAGATTGCGGCAGTTTCGGCTTGTGGCGCCTTGATGGACCAATCGTCCTGCTCAACTTACTTTGACCCGGAATTTGGCGGTGAACCGGCGATTTTTATGAACCTGAGTACCAAGGTGCCAGTACGTAAGCAATTCGATGAGGCCATTGCTGCCTTGCCGTCAGCGGAAGCCCGCAAGGCTGCGCAATACTGCATCAAGCTGGTTGGAAAAAAATAATATGGCTGCGCACCGGCTGATCTCGACCATATTGTTTGCTGCGCTCCACTTTACGCCTGCATTTGCGGAAGAGACTTATTCGCCATTGGGCTTGAGCTGCACGCGCGGTGGCGAACCTGGCGAAGAGGTGAAGAAGGTCGGTGTAAGCCTGGACCAGCGCTTCAGCGCTATCTGGGGTAAGGATTGGGTGGTCCAGACGCTTCCAACCAAGCGTATCGACCCGAAGGCGATGGAAGAAATCGCAGCCATCGCAGGATGCGCCGCAATGCTGGACCGCTCTGCATGCTCGAATTTCTTTGATCCCGAGTTCGCGGGCAGTCTTACCGTGTTTACAGCCCTGGGCACCAAGGTGCCCGTCCGTCAGCAATTCGATGAGGCCATCGCTGCGTTGCCTTCAGCGGAGGCGCGCAAGGCTGCGCAATACTGCGTCAAGCTCGTTGGAAAAAATAGATTATCAGGAAGGGTAGCAGGATGAGTCGTCCAGTGATTCGCATTGGAGATAAGACCTCGCATGGCGGGGAAGTCAAGACCGGCAGCTCCAACTTTGTCGTCGACGGCAAGGGCGTGGCGCGGCTGGGCGATACGGTGAGTTGCCCGTTGCATCCAAGCGAAACCACCATCAACAGCGGCAGCGAAACCTACATCACCGACGGCAAGCCAACTGCCCGCGACGGCGATACCACTGCCTGCGGCGCCACGCTGATTGCCAGCCAGACCAGGTACCTGATCAAGTAGGCCAGGTCTTGGGTCTCGGCCTCCTGAGGACCGATGCGAAGCGGCTGCTCGAACTGGAGAAGCCGCTGCCGTACTCCATCTATTCTTCGGTCAGGGAACAGAAGATTGTCAATGTGCCGGTCATTAAGCCGACGCTTATCTGTGTGCTTGATGGCAGCAAGAAGCTTGGCAGCAATGGCGAGATCGATTGCATGACCGGCAGCTTCATCATCCTGTCGAACCGCCCCAGCATCAGCATGCGCAATATTCCGAGCGACTCGGAATATCTGGCCATGATCGTCGAATTCGATTTCGAAGACTTCCGTTGCCTGCCCCCAAGAACGGGCAGGGCGGCGCCATTTGTACAGGGGCCGATCGACTCGATCCTCCTGGAGACTCTGCGGCAGTTCGTCGCATGGTCCGCCTTCGCGCCGCCAGCGATGTGGCGCGTGCGTCGCCAGGAAATTCTCCAGCTGCTCCACCACCTGGGTCATGAGCAGGTAGGCGCGGTGGTCGAGCCGCCAAGCCTTGGCCACAAAGTGCACGGCATGATCAGCGCCGACGTCGCCAGCGACCTGACAGCGGGCCTGGTGGCCGCCCGGCTGGCGCTCAGCGAGTCGACGCTGCGCCGCAAGCTGGCGGCGGAAGGGGCAACGCTGCAGGCGATCAAGGACCGGGCCAGGCTTGGCCACGGCCTGCACCTTGTCCAGACCACCTTCGATCCTATCGGCCGCATTGCGGAGAAGTGCGGTTACCAGTCGCAGTCGCGCTTTACCGAAAAATTCAGGCAATTGTTCGGCACCACGCCGACGGAACTGCGTAAAACGAGGATGCGCGACGACGCAGGCGCATAATACCTGCTTGCTGATCCACTCAAGGGGGGCATCATGAAGGCAGAGGATTTGCGCGCCGTGCAGGCGCCGCTGAAGGAGCGCTATTAGGAAGACCCGGCAGCTGCAATGATCACGCTCCACGCGCAAGGGCGTGCGGGAGAGGGTGTCAGCTGCAGGATCGAAACTGGAAAGGGGCTGGTTGTAGCGGGCCTGCATCCGGCCACTGGCGGCACCGGCCTGTAGGCCTGTTCGGGCGACATGCTGCTGGAAGCCCTGCCAATCGGCTTCCAGGCAATTCGCCTGCATTTTTTACTGGACACCGATGCCGACGACGATCAATTGGCGGTGCTGCTGCGGCTAACCGAGCGTTACTGCGTCGTCTTCCAGACGCTGGCAAATGGCCCAGTCATTTCGGCCAAGGCTTCGCGAATGACTGAATAAGGCGAAACTCTGGCTGGTTTTGGACTAAACCGTTTTGCGGCTGCTGCCTACCATATGCGTTCTTCATTACGGGAGCACATATGCGACACCTTATTCTTGCAGCACTGCTGGCATCCAACTCCGCTCTGGCAGGATCGCTGACCCTGGCCAGCACCGACATCGCGAACGGCAAGTTCATGGCCAAGGCCCAGGAATTCCAAGGCTTCGGCTGTAGCGGTGGAAACCAGTCCCCGCAACTATCCTGGTCCGGAGCGCCGGAAGGCACGGCGGCTTTCGCCATCCTGGTCCATGATGCCGATGCGCCGACTGGCAGCGGCTGGTGGCACTGGCAGCTTGTCAATATTCCGAAGGATGTGACTTCGCTGCCGGCAGGCGCCCTGGCTCCTGCGGGCAGCCAGCAGATGCGCAACGACTACGGCGCGAAGGGGTTCGGCGGCGCATGCCCGCCATCGGGACACGGCGTGCATCACTATCGGTTCACGGTGCATGCGCTGTCGCAAAAACTCGAACTTCCCGAGGACGCATCGGGCGCACTGACCGGCTATATGGTCGGGGCGCACTCGCTCGGAGCGAGCACTATCGAGGCCCTGTACCAGCGCCATTAAGCCCGAGGATGGCGCGGGCGTGGCGCGCGGCGATCCATTCTTCGTTGGTAGGTTCGACAGCCACCAGTGGTCCGGCGCCGCAGCTGATCAGCGGGGCGTTGCTGCGGTTGGCCGCGTCATCGACCTGCACACCGAGGAAGCCCAGCGCGGCGCAAATGCGGCGGCGGATCTCGGCATTGTGCTCGCCAATGCCCGCTGTGAAGACCAGCATGTCCAGGCCACCCAGTACCGCGCACAGGGCGCCGATTTCGCGCACGATGCGGCGCACGTACAAGGCCAGTGCGTCCCGTGCACGCGGAGACTTCGCCTCTTGCTCCAGCAGCACGCGTGGGTCGGCGGCAATGCCCGATACGCCCAGCAGGCCTGATTCGTGGTACAGCAAATGGCCGACTTCGTGCGTGCTCAGGCCTTCGATATCCATCAGGTAGAGCAAGGCGCCGGGGTCCAGTGCGCCGCAGCGCGTGCCCATCATCAAGCCGTCCAGGGCGGAAAAGCCCATGGTAGTGGCGACGCTGGCCAGGCCCTGCATCGCGCACAGGCTGGCGCCGCTGCCCAGGTGGGCGGCGATGGTGCGGCCCTGCGCTGCACCGCCGTGCCGCGCAGCCAGCGCAAGCGACAGGTATTCGTAAGACAGGCCATGGAAGCCGTAGCGCCGCAAGCCGCGTTCCCAGGCCGCGTAGGGCAGGGGCAGCATTTGTTCGACCACCGGCAGGGTATGGTGGAAGGCAGTATCGAAGCAGGCGACTTGCGGCAGGCTGGAATGGCTGGCGAGCAGGGTCTCGATCGCTTCCAGCGCAAAGGGCTGGTGCAGCGGCGCCAGCGGGATGTAGCTGCGCAAGTCGGCCAGCACCTGCGCGTCCAGCAGCACCGGCGCGCTGTACTTCAGGCCCCCATGCACCACCCGGTGTGCAATGGCTGACAGCGATTCGCCGGCGCCCTGCAGGCGTTGCGCCAGCTGCGCCAGGATGACGTCCAGCGCCGCGTGGTAGGGCTGTTCGCCGCCGGCCGGTAGCGCGGCGGACGCGGCGCCTGGCAAGTCCAGCGTTGGCCGGGGACCGGTCACGCCGTCGACTTTGCCATGCCATAGTGCCTTCGCGTCCAATCCGTTCTCCCCGGCGTCAAAGAGCGCGAACTTGATGCTCGACGATCCGCAGTTCAGTACCAGGATGCGGGGTTTCATGGCGGCGTCGCCTCATACTGGCGGGCCAGCAGCAGGGCCACGGCACAGGAAGCGAGCCGGCTTTCGCGGCTGTCGGCGCGGCTGGTCAGCACGATCGGCAGCCGCGCGCCGAGCACCACGCCAGCGCTGTTGGCGCCGCCCAGGTATTCCAGCTGCTTGGCCAGCATATTGCCGCTTTCCAGGTCGGGAGCAACCAGCACGTCGGCCTGTCCGGCCACTTGCGACACGATGCCCTTGATGCGCGCCGCTGCCGGCGATACGGCATTGTCGAAGGCCAGGGGGCCGTCCAGCAAGGCGCCGCTGATCTGGCCGCGGTCGGCCATCTTGCACAGTATCGCGGCGTCGAGGGTGGCCGGCATATGGGGGGTGACGGTCTCCACTGCGGCCAGGATGGCCACGCGCGGCATGGCGACGCCGATGGCGTGCGCCAGGTCGATGGCATTGCGGATGATGTCGGCTTTTTCTTCCAGCGTCGGCGCGATATTGATGGCGGCGTCGGTCACGATAAAGGGCCGGGGATAGGCCGGAGTCTGCATCAGGAAGCAGTGGCTGATGCGGCGCTTGGTGCGCAGGGCCGCGCAGCCGACCACGGCGCCCATCAGCTCGTCGGTGTGCAGGCTGCCTTTCATCAACAGCGCCGCTTCTCCCTGCACGGCAAGTTCGACTGCGCGTGCAGCGGCCGCATGGCTGTGCGGCACATCCTCGATGCGGCAGCCGCCCAGGTCCAGACCGGCCTGCCTGGCCACGGCTTGCAGTTTTGCTTGCGGCGCCACCAGGATCGGCGTGATCAGGCCGGCGGCCATCGCGTCGAGTGCTGCGCCCAGGCTGGACTCGTCGCAGGGATGGACCACGGCGGTCGCCAGCGGGCCGAAGGCGCGTGCATGCGCCAGCAAGGCTTGCATTTCGCCGCCGCCGGGCATCAGGCGTACTTCCGGCAGCGTGGCCCTGGGACGAACGATCGCCTCGGTGGGGGCGATGACATCGGCTTCGCCCGTGATCACGGCCACGCCATCCTGGTTGACGCATTGGCAGGCCAGCTTGAGGCGCTTGCGCGCTTCGTCGCGCACGGTGACGGTGACGCTGGTGGTCAGCGTGTCGCCAACGCGCACCGGGGCGTTGAACTTCAGCGTCTGTCCCAGGTAGATGGTGCCGGGGCCTGGCAGGCGGGTGCCCAGCACGGCCGAGATCAGGGCGCCGCCGAACATGCCGTGCGCGATCACGCTGTGAAAGCGCGTATTGGCGGCGAATTCCTGGTCCAGGTGCTGCGGGTTGGCATCGCCCGACAACACGGCAAAGAGCTGGATGTCAGCGGTCGTGAGCGTGCGCACCAGCGTTTCGGTGTCGCCCACGGCGATGTCGTCGAAAACGCGGTTGCGGATGGTGCTTAAATCGTCTTGTGGCATGGTGGATTCCCAGGTCTTCGAAAAGGTTCAGGCCATCTGCGCAATGGTAGCGCGGAAGCGCCGCAGTGAGATGGCAAACAACGTGGCGCCGATGGCGGCGATGGCCAGCAGTTGCGGCCAGACCACGTCGATGCCTGCGCTGCGGTACAGGATGGCTTGGCCCGCAGCCACGAAATGGGTGGTGGGCGCCGCCAGCATCAGGTGCTGCACCAGCGCCGGCATGCTTTCGCGCGGCGTCACGCCGCCCGACAACAGCTGCAGGGGCAGCAGCACCAGTACCAGCAACATGCCGAATTGCGGCATGCTGCGCGCCAGCGTGGCCATGAAGATGCCCATCGCCGTGGTGGCGAACAGGTGCAGCGCGGCCACCAGCGTGAACAGCGCGATCGAACCCTGCACCGGCACGTGAAGTGCGCCCTGCACCACGAACAGCAGGGCGCCCAGGGCCGCGAGCAACACCACCAGCCCCATCGACCACACCTTGGCCAGCATGATCTGGGCCGGCGATACCGGCATCACCAGCAGATGTTCGACGGTGCCGTGTTCGCGTTCGCGGATCAGCGCCGCGCCGCTCAGGATGATCGACAGCATGGTGACGTTGTTGATGATCTCCATCAGGGCCCCGAACCAGGCTTGTTCCAGGTTGGGGTTGAAGCGCAGGCGCAGGTCCAGCCCGACCGGCAGGCCGGGATCGGGGCGGCTGCGGTGCAGAAAGTCGCTCACCTCGGCCGACACCATGCGGCTGATGCTGGCGTTGCCGGTGAAGGCCTGGCTCATGCGGGTGGCGTCGACGTTCAGTTGCAGCGGCGGCGACTGGCCGGCCAACAGGTCGCGCTGGTAGCCGGGCGGAATGGTGAGCACGAAGGTGTAGTCGCCGCGGTCCATGCCGGCGTCGGCCTGCTGAGGCGTGAGCAGCATCGGCGTGACGAACTGCGGCGGATAGAAGGCCGAGACGATGCGGGCCGACAGCGGCGAGGCATCCTGGTCCACCACGGCCAGTGCCACATGGTGCAGGCTTTCCGGCATGGCGGTGGCGGCGACGTAGATCGATACCGAGAAGGTGTACGCGATCAGCACCAGCATGATCGGGTCGCGCACCAGGCTCCAGAGTTCCTTGATGCCGAGCCGGTAGATGTTTGAAAGACAGGCACGCATGCTCAGGCCTCCTGTTTCCTGAGCAGGGCAATCGCCGACAGCAGGATCAGCGGCAGCGCCAGTGCCAGCATGGCAAAGGCTTGCTGCAGGTCGCCCAGGCCCAGTGCCTTGTTGAACACGCCGCGGCTGATGGCCAGGAAATGCGTGGCCGGATACACGCGGCCGATCAGCGCACCGATGCCTTCCAGCGCCGACACGGGGTTGATCAGGCCTGCAAACTGTACGCAAGGGATCAGGGTGCCGATCATGGTGAAGAACAGGGCTGCGATCTGGCTGCGCGTGAAGGTCGAGACCAGCAGGCCAAAACCGGTGGCGCAGACGACGTAGAGCAGCGCGGCCAAGCTCAAGGCGGCGAAACTGCCTTTGAGCGGCACGGCGAACACGGCCTGGGCCACCAGCGTGAGCAGCACGAAGTTGAGCATGCCGAGCGCGATATAGGGCAGCTGTTTCCCGAGCAGGAATTCAGCGCGGCTGACCGGCGTGACGTACAGGTTGAGGATGGACCCCAGCTCTTTCTCGCGCACCACGGACAGCGCGGCCAGCATGGCCGGGATCATCATCAGCAGCAGCGGGATCACGGCGGGGATCATGGCGGGCAGGCTGCGTACGTCGGGGTTGTAGCGGTAGCGCGTTTCGATGGCGCCGGGAGCGGCGAGGCGGGCGCCCAGCCGGCGCGTGGCCATGTCCTGCAGCCAGCCCAGGTGGGCGGCCTGCACATAGCCGCGCGTGGTTTCCGCCCGCAGCGGCATGGCGCCGTCGACCCACGCCCCGACCGCGACCGGGGCGCCGCGCTGCAGGGAGCGGCCAAAGCCGGGTGGAAGTTCGATTGCCAGCGCCAGTTCGCCGCTGCGCATGCGGCGGTCCAGTTCAGCATAGTCGGCCAGCGGGGGACGTTCAATGAAGTAGCGTGAGCCGGCCAGGTTTTGCGCATAGCTCTGGCTCAGGGCGCTCTGGTCGCGGTCCAGCACCGCGAAGTTCAGGTGGTCGACATCGAGGTTGATGCCGTAGCCGATGATGCACATCAGGATCAGGGTGCCCAGCAGGGCGAGCGTGGCGCGCACCGGGTCGCGCCGCAGCTCCAGCGTCTCGCGGCGTGTGTAGCTGAGGGCGCGGCGCAGGCTTTGTTGCCAGGGACGGGCTGCAACGGATGGCGTCGCCGCAGGCACCGAGCCTGGCATGCGGGCGCCGGGAGCGTTGGCATCGGCTGCGTTCCTGGTCCCGGCGGCATCTTCCAGGTAGGCGATGAAGGCTTGCTCCAGCGTGGCGGCACGGCGTTGGCGAACCAGGTCGGCAGGCGCCGCGCTGACCAGCACGCGCCCGGCATGCATCAGCGAGATGCGGTCGCAGCGCTCGGCTTCATTCATGAAGTGGGTGGAGATGAAGATCGTGACCTGGTCGCGGCGCGCCAGGTCGATCATCAACTGCCAGAACATATCGCGCGCCACCGGATCGACGCCGGATGTGGGCTCGTCGAGGATCAGCAATTCCGGGCGATGCACCATGGCCACGGCCAGCGACAGGCGCTGGCGGATGCCAAGCGGTAGTTGCTCTGGCAGGGCATCGAGTACACCCTCCAGCCCGAAGCGCTGCGCCAATTCCTGCACGCGGCCGGCAATCTCCGGCTCCGGCACGCTGAACAGGCGCGCATGCAGCACCAGGTTTTGCAGCACCGTCAGTTCGCCGTACAGCGAAAATGCCTGCGACATGTAGCCGACCCGGCGCCGGGTGGCCAGGTCGCGCGGGTCGACCACCTGGCCGAACAACTTTGCGCTGCCGGCGCTGGCCGGCAGCAGGCCGGTCAGCATCTTCATGGTGGTCGATTTGCCGCAGCCGTTGGAGCCAAGGAAGCCGAAAATCTCGCCGCGGCAAATGCGGAAGTCCACGTTGTCCACCGCCACGAAGTCGCCAAAGCGCATGGTCAGGCCGCTGGCCTCGATGGCGACGGCGCTGCTGCCGCCTTGTTCCAGCGGCGGGATGCGCACCGGCTGGTGCTGGCTGCGCCGGGCTTCCGGCAGCAGGGCGATAAACGCTTCCTCCAGCGAGGCGCTGCCGCTGCGTTGCTGCAGTTCCTGCGGCGCGCCAGTCGCCAGGACCTGGCCGCCGTCCATCGCCACCAGCCAATCGAAGCGATTGGCTTCATCCATGTAGGCGGTGGCCACGATCACGCTCATTTGCGGCCGTTGCGCCCTGATGCCTGCGATCAGGTCCCAGAACTGGGCGCGCGACAGGGGATCGACGCCGGTGGTCGGCTCATCGAGGATCAGCAGGTCGGGATCGTGGATTAGCGCACAGCACAGCCCCAGCTTCTGCTTCATGCCGCCCGACAGCTTGCCGGCCGGGCGGTCGAGGAAGGGCGCCAGTCCGGTGCTGGCAGTCAGGTGGGCGATGCGGCGGCGCTGCTCGGCAGCGCCATGGCCGAACAGGCCGCCAAAGAACTGCAGGTTTTCTTCCACCGACAGCGTCGGGTACAGGTTTTTGCCCAGGCCTTGCGGCATGTAGGCGATGCGTGGGCATAAAAGGCCGCGCTGCGTCTTGTCACGCATATCGCTGCCAAGTACTTGCATGCCGCCCTGCTGCACGGCACGCGCCCCGGCCACCAAAGAGAGCAGGCTCGATTTGCCGACGCCGTCCGGCCCGATCAGGCCGACCATGCAAGCTGCCGGCAAGGCCAGCGTGATGTCGCTCAGTGCGGTGACATCGCCATAGCGCAGGCTGACGCCGGATAGTTCGGCGACCGGCGCCGTGACGTTCACTGCGGCACCCGCAGGGCCAGCGCCGCCGGCCACTGCGCCTGGCGGTCAAGCTTGATCCACGCCGTGCCGGGCAGGCCGGTCTTCACCAGCGGCAAATGCTTTTGCAGCAGGGCGGGGTCGATGCGCGCCTTGACGCGGAACATCAGCTTTTGCCGCTCGTTGGCGGTTTCCACGGTTTTCGGCGTGAACTGGGCGGTGCTGGAAACGTAGGAGACCCGTGCCGGGATAACGTATTGCGGCGCGGCGTCCAGCACCACATGCACCTCGCTGCCAAGCGCCAGGAGGCCAGCCGCCACTTCCGGCACGAAGAAGGTCATGTAGACGTCGCCCAGGTCGACCAGGCTGAGGACCTTGCCGCCGCCAGGCAATACTTCGCCTGGCTGGGCGATGCGGTACTGCACACGGCCGTCGCGCGCTGCCAGCAGGGCGCCATCGTCGATATCGACCTGGATGCGGGCCAGGGTCGCTTGCAGCGCCGTAACCGCGGCATGCGCACCTTGCAGCTGCATGCGGGCTGCTTCCACCGCGCTGCCACCTGCTGCCGCCTGCGCCTGGGCTGCGCGCAAGCCGGCGCTGATGGTGCCGACGCGGGCTCGGTCGTCGTCCAGCTCCTGCTCCGAGGCGGCGCCTTCGCCGGCCAGCGTCTCGGAGCGGGCCAGGCGGCGGCGCGCGGCCTGCAGCTCGCTTTCGCGCTGTGCCACCACCGCCTGGGCGGCAGCCTGGTCGCCTTGGCGCATGGCGACGGCCGCTTCGGCGCTGGCGACGTTGGCGCGCGCATGCTGTTGTTGCGCCAGCACTTCGTCGCGCTGGGCCTCCAGCGACTTGACCTGCATATGGGCCAGCACCTGGCCGGCGCGCACGAAGTCGCCCTCGTCGACCAGGATATCCTGCAGGCGGCCAGGCAGCTTGGCGGCGACGTCGATCTCGGTGGCTTCGATGCGGCCGTTGCCGCTCAGGACTTGGTCGCCGTAGCCGCGCTGGCGGGCCTGGACCCAGGCATAGGCGCCGCCAATGGACAGGGCGGCCAGCAGCACCGCCAGCAGCAGTTGTTTTTTCTTGAACTTGATCATGATGAAAAACCTGGATGTTCGGATGACGGTGCGGAAAATTCGCCGGCTGCGCCGCCCAGGGCAAGGTAAAGGGCGACGCGGGCCGCCTGCAGCGCATGGTGGGCGCGTACTTGCTGCTGTTCGACCGTCAGCAGGTCGCGCTGCGCGTCGAGCACGTCGAGGTAGGAGCTGGCGCCGCTGTCGTAGCGCAGCTGGGACAGGCGGGCGCGACGCTGCTGCACCAGAACCGCGGCATCGGCCACTTCCAGCTGGCCGGAAAGCCAGTGCAGCGCCGACAGCGCATCGGCTACGTCGCGGAAAGCGCCTTGCACCGCCCTGTCGTAGGCGGCCAGCGCTTCATCGCGGCGCGCCTGGGCCAGGTTCAACTGGTCGCGCCGGCGACTGCCGTCGAACAGGGGCAGGGTGATGCTGGGAGCGAAATTCCAGGCGCGGCTGCCGCGCTCGAACAGGCCATCGAGTTCGGCGCTGGCGCTGCCCAGCGATCCGGTCAGCGCAATGCGCGGGAAGTAGGCGGCACGGGCTGCGCCGATGCTGGCGTTGGCGCCGCGCAGCCGGTGTTCGGCAGCGATGATGTCGGGCCGCTGCGCCAGCAGGTCGGATGGCAGGCCGGCGGCCGGGGCGGGCAGGGAGATTTCGGCGCCGCCGTCGGGCAGCTTGACCGGGGCGCCGACCAGCAGGTCCAGCGCATGCTGCTGCGTATCGCGTTCCTGTTGCAGTTGCAAGAGCAGGGAGCGTGCCTGGATCAGCAGGGTTTCGACCTGCGCCAGCTGCAGCTGCGAGGAGGAACCCAGCGTCGCGCGGCGTGCCACCATGTCGTAGGTCTGCTGGCGGCTGGCCAACGTGCGCTCGGCCAGCGCTATGCGCTGCGCGGTGTCGCGCAGGTCCAGGTAGGCCAGGGCGACCTGCCCGACCAGGCTGGCGCGCGCGGCGTTGCGCGCCGCTTCGGTCGCCAGGTAGGCTTGCAGCGCCGCCTCGCTGAGGTTGCGCACGCGGCCCCAGAAATCCAGCTCCCAGCTCGCCAGGCCAACGCCGGCCTGGTACTGGCTGGCATGCAGCGGCCGGCGGGTGAGGTTCAAGTCGGCCGGCACGCGCGAACGATCGACGCCGGCTTGGACCGCCACTGCCGGCAGTTGGGCGGAGGCTTCAATGCCATAGGCGGCACGCGCCTGCGCCACGCGGCTGACGGCGATGCGCAAGTCGCGGTTGTCCTGCAGCGCTTGCGCGATCAGCGCCCGCAGTTGCGGGTCGCGGAAGAAGTTGCGCCAGTCG
Source organism: Pseudoduganella sp. S-14 (assembly GCF_049913285.1). GTDB lineage: Bacteria > Pseudomonadota > Gammaproteobacteria > Burkholderiales > Burkholderiaceae_D > Rugamonas. The sequence goes on along the minus strand of NZ_CP183991.1, from coordinate 4,586,351 downwards.
CTTTCCAGAACCGCGCCGCCGGCCAGTGCGAACGATGGATACTGTGCCGGCACCGGCAGCGCCGGCTGCTGGTAGCCGGGCGCCAGGCTGGTACAGGCGCCGAGCAAGGCTGCCAGCAGCAGCGGCAGTGAACGGAAGGGAAGTCGTGGCATGGCAGCTTCAGTCCAGGATGTGGTATCCGGCATCGACGTACAGCGTGTCGCCGGTGATGGCGCGCGCGGCATCGCTGACCAGGAAGGCGCATAGCGCACCGACGTCGTCCACCGTGACCTTGTGATGTAGCGGCGCGCGGCGCTCTGCGTTCGCCAGCAAGGCGTCAAAGCCCGGGATGCCGGAAGCGGCACGGGTAGCCAGCGGGCCGGGCGACACGGCATTGACGCGGATGCCGCGCGGGCCCAGCTCCGAGGCCAGGTAGCGCACGCTCGACTCCAGCGCAGCCTTGACCGGCCCCATCACGCCATAGCTGGCGACCACTTCCTCCGCCCCCAGGTAGCTCATGGTCAGCAGGCTGCCGCCATCTTTCATCAGCGGTTCGGCCAGGCGCGCCAGGCGCAGGAATGAATGGCAGGAGATGTCCATGGCGCGCGCAAAGCCGGCAGCCGAGCTGTCCACCACGCGTCCCTGCAGGTCGGCGCCAGGCGCATAGGCGATCGAATGCAGGACGAAGTCGAGCTTGCCCCATTGCGAATCGATGGCATCGAACAGGGCTTCCATCTGCTGCGGTTGTTCGACGTCGAGCGGCAGCCGGAGCGGCGCATCCAGTTCCTGCGCCAGCGGTTCGACGTGCGGCCGCGCCTTGTCGTTAAGCCAGGTGATCGCCAGCGTGGCCCCGGCCTCACGCAATGCGCGTGCACAGCCCCAGGCAATGCTGTCGCGGTTGGCGATGCCGACCACCAGTCCTCTTTTTCCGTCCAGTGAAAGGCGCATCTTATTTCTCCATCACGTAGTTGCCGGGAGCATCTGCTCCAGCTGGAGCCAGCGCCGGCGGCGCTACGCGCGGCCCCGAACGCGCGGCCAGCCAGCTTTGCCAGGCGGGCCACCACGAGCCTTGCTCCAGGCGCGCCACGGCCAGCCATTCGTCCGGCGACAGGTGGTGCGCGCTGGCTGCATGGGTATGGATCTGGTATTGGCGATGCGGCGAACCGGGTGGGCTCACGATGCCGGTGTTATGCCCGCCGCTGCACAGCACGAAAGTGATTTCACCGCGGCTCAGCGCGTGGAATTTGTAGACCGAACGCCATGGCGCCACGTGGTCGGACTGGGTGGCCACCATGAATGCCGGCAGCACGACGTCGCCCAGCGCAACCGGCTTGCCTTGTACGAAATAGCGGCCGGCGGCCAGGTCGTTGTCGAGGAACAGGCGGCGCAGGTATTGCGAATGCATGCGCGCCGGCATGCGGGTGGCGTCCGCGTTCCAGGCCATCAGGTCATTGGGGAATTCTTCCTCGCCGAGCAGGTAGCGGCGCACCATGCGCGACCACAGCAAGTCGTTGGCGCGCAGCAGCTGGAAAGCGCCCGCCATTTGTTCCGCACGCAGCACGCCGCGTTGCTGCATTTGCGCTTCCAGCACGCCAAGCTGGCTGTCGTCGATGAACAGGCCCAATTCGCCCGGCTCCGTGAAGTCGGTCTGGGCGGTCAGCAAGGTCAGGGAAGCCAGCCGCTGGTCCTGCTCGCGCGCCATGGCAGCAGCGGCAATGGCGAGCAGCGTGCCGCCCAGGCAGTAGCCGCCCGCATGCACGCGCTGGCCCGGCATGATGTCGCCGACCTTACCCAGCGCCGCGAACCAGCCTTGCTCAAGGTAGTCGTCCATATCCAGTTCGCTTTGTGCGGGACCAGGGTTGCGCCAGGAAATGCAGAACACTGTGTGGCCATGTTCGACCAGGTAGCGCACCAGCGAGGATTGGGCCGTCAGGTCAAGGATGTAATACTTCATGATCCATGCCGGCACCAGCAGCACCGGCTCGGCATATACCTGTTCGCCGGCGGGCGCGTATTGCAGCAATTCGATCAGGTCATTACGCAGTACTACCTTGCCCGGCGTGTTCGCGAGGTCCAGTCCTACTTGCTGGTGCGGGCCGGAGGGGGCAGCCTGGCGCTGCGCCAATGCCTGTTGCCAGTCGCGCAGCGCCAGGCAGGCGCCGCGCGCCAGGTTGCAGCCGCCCTGCTCGATGGTGACGCGCAGTACTTCCGGATTGGTCCAGAACTGGTTGGCGGGCGAATACACATCGAGCAGGTTGCGGGCGGCAAAGCCGACTTGCGACTGATGATGCTCCGATACGCCCCAGACATCGCTGCTGGCAGCCTTCCACCATTGTTCGGTTTGCAGGAAGGCCTGGTGCCAGGTATTGAACGGCCATTGCTGCCACTCGGGCGCCGCAAAGCGCCGTTCGCTTGCCAACGGCGCCGGCGCGTCACCGCGCGCGCTTTCCAGTGTGTAGCGTGCCAAGGCGCAGGACTGGCGCAGGGCAAGCTGTCCCAGTTCGGCGCACTTGCCGGGCGAGACGGCAAGGTGCAGCGCCCAATCCGTTGCCGCCAGCAAGGCGGATGCGATCGACAAGGAGGAGCTGGCGTTGGCCAGGCTGGCATGCACCTGCTGGTCCAGCTGTTCATAGGCTGTGCGTGGGGCGGGGGAGCTATCTGGCATGGCGGGTTCCATCGGTTTCGGCCGGGATCGGACGTTGCGCTTCACTTTAGGGAGTGGAGTGCGATCTTTCCTTGATCTGGATCAAAACGAGCACGAACGTGCTAAATCATTGCGAATCGCAAGCTGGCAATGGCAGGCGATGCAGGGATGCGTGGCACGCCAAGCGGGGCGGGATCTACTCCAGCACGACCATCGCGCCAGACCGGATCGTGTTGTGAACTTCGGCTACGGCATCTGTCTGGCGTAACAGGTCCGCGATGACATCGTCCGTGGCCGATGACGCAATGCGTGCCTGGTAGCGGATGTTGGTAGCAGCGAGCCCGGGGCCTGGGAAATCGGCGCTGGCCTCAACGAAAACAGCATCGACCGGGATATGCAGTCGTTCCGCCTCGCGGTATACGTCGTTGCAATAACATGTGGCCAGGGCCAGCATCAGGAACTCGCTGCCGTTGACTGCTGATCCCTTGCCGGAACGTTTCGCCGGCACTGAAAGTGATTGCGAGACGCTGTTTGTGGCGACCTGCGCGTCATGTGCCTGCGCCGAACTGCGGATCGTGGCGGTGATTTTCACGGGACGCTCCTTCCTGTTGACGCTTCCATTTCATGCTGCTCAGCGCCGTACGTAACAGCAGGTGTCTCGCAAGGGCAAGCTGAACCTATCCCCGACGATATCCCTATGCCCGCACGACGCCTCATGGAATGTATGAGGGCAGTTCAGGTACTGCACGAACAACTCCCCAGCCCTTCATTCTACCAGGGGCGTGGTCGCTTGCTTGGAGCATCGCCGCTGGGCGCTCTAATCGGGAATTAATGAAAACGAACGAACTTCAGTCTAGCGTGCAGCGAATGGCCTCCGTGGCCGTGGTACCAGGGCACCATACGCATAACGGATTTCGCAGTCGCCACGTTCAATGACATTATTCCCGTGATATTTGGAGAGTTTTTACTTGCATTGCGCAAGCTATGATGTTCACGATCTGGCCTCTGCGAGGCGCCAACGTTTCAAACGATTTAAGGGCTGGCATAGGCGGCCCTTTTCTTCTTCTATGATCAAAGAACAACACGCAACAAACGTGGACCTTGGCGGCTTGCTGTCCGTCCTCGGCAAGCACCTCTATTCGACGCCGCTGGTGGCGGTGCGCGAGCTGATCCAGAATGCCCACGACTCCATCACGCGCCGCCGCATCGAATGCCCCGGATGGCAGGAGAGCGGAAAGCTGAAGCTCGACGGCGACAAGCTCAATGGGGTGCTGCGAATCACCGACAACGGCTCCGGCTTGTCGGAACATGAAATCCACGCGTTTCTCGCCACCGTCGGCGCGGGCTACACGCGCACCTTGCGCACGCAAAGCGATGCCCTGATCGGCATGTTCGGCCTGGGTTTCCTGTCTGCTTTCGTGGTGGCGGAGCAGGTCACGGTCACGACCACCTCTTACCAGGAGCCCGGCCGGACCTGGCGCTACCAGTCGCACAATGGAGAGTCCTACACGGTCGAACCGGTGCCGAACGACGGCCTGGTCGGCACCTGCATTGAACTGAAGCTGCGCCCGGCGCACCGCTACCTGGCCAGCGCGTCAAGCCTGGAACGCTTGCTGGGGCATTACTGCGCCTTGCTCCCGGAACCTGTTTATTGCGGCGATGTCCGCATCAACGAAATTACACCGCCATGGCGCCAGGCGGAGGGCAATGTCGTGGAGCACCCGCTGCAGCAGCGCAAGCGCAGCCTGGCCTTTGCGGCCCGGTTCGAGCAGCAATTCGAACCCATTTGCACGATTCCGGTGAAGACCTCCGCCAGCGATGTGCGCGGCATTCTCTGGATCCAGGACGGCGCGACTTACAGCAGCAGCGACAACCGCAACCTGAAGGTATTCGTGCGCGGCATGCTTCTTGACGATGATGCCCGCGACCTGCTGCCGCGCTGGGCGGGCTTTGTTGGCGGTGTCATCGAGTCGCAGGATCTTACGCCAACTGCGAGCCGCGAAGACCTGCAGCGCGACGCCCATTACGGATTCGCCCAGGCCGACCTGCTCGATTCGCTGGTGAAGGGGCTGGCCGAAATCGCGGCCGGACAGCCGGCGGCATGGCGCCGCATTCTGACCCGTCACAATGAGGCACTGATGGCGGCGGCACTTTGCAATGATGATTTGTTCAGCTTGTTGCTGGACGCAGTGCGTATTCCAACGTCGCGTGGCGACCTGTCCTTGTCGGAGCTGCAGGGGCATGGCCCGATCCACGTCAGCCTGGCCGACAGCGGCGGTTTCGAAGACATGGTGTGCCGGGCCATGCATATCCCGGTGGTGAAAGGCGATCGCTACGCCGTACACAGTTTCCTGCGCCGCTGGGCACAGCAGTGTGGCGGGAAGCTGGTTGAAATCGGCACCGAAAGAGGCAACCGGCAGCTGTTTGCCGAGGCCGAGCTGTCGGACCAACACACCGAGTGGCTGAAACGGCACCTGGGCAACGGTGAACTGCTGGTGCCTGCACGCTTCATGCCCGCGCACCTGCCGCTGGTTGTTGTCCCAGATCGCGATGCCGAATTGAAGGAAAGGCTGGAGTCGGACGAGTTAGACCAGCGCATCGCCCAATCGGCGCTGCAACTGGTGCGCCAGTTCACCAGCAATATTGACGGCGAGATCAAGGCCCGGCTGTACATCAACCTCGAAAACCCGGCCATTACCAGCCTGCTGAACGCTTATCGCGAGCAGGGTGAAACAGCCGGCTGCCTGCATGCGCTGAAGCTGCTGCGCTCGATGAAGATCGTCATGATGGCTGGCGACACGAGCAAGCTCCCTGCAACGGAAGGCCTGACCGGCGCCTTGCATGACATCAGCCAGCTTGTGCAGGTCTTGACCCGGTCTCAAGCAACAACTGAATAACAAGGAATCAAATGGATATCTGGAAGTGGGTTTTCGACACGCAGCGCGACCTCGAGGAGGCCGGCAACTACCGCCTGGCGGAGCTCATCAACGAGATCCCGAGCAACGCGAGCGAGGGAAGGCTCGAACTCGCGCAAGCTGCGCTGCCGGAAGCGCTGGCGGCCGCACGGGCAGCGCGCCTGCCATGGCTGGAGGTGTACTTCCGCCATTGGACGATCAATCCACGCGTCTGCACGCGAAGGGAAGGCGAGGCGGCCCTGAAAGACACGGTGTCGCTATTCGAATTCGCGCACCGGCCGGAAACCGTCGATTGCCCGCAAAGCGTCTGCACCACGCAGGACATCGCCTGCTGCTACGCGAACGTGGACGGCGCCGGCTATGCAAATGACCGCATCGCGGTGTGCGAGGATACCCTGGCCCGCATTGACAGCAGCTGGGGGTGTTTCCGTTGCATCAGCAGCGAGATGATGAATGCGCTGGTGGATGCCGCAAAGCCGGAGGAGGCGTTGGCGTTTGCAGAACGGCAGTTGCCTCAGCTGCAGGAGACTGGCGCCGATCAAAGCGTTGACTGGTTCGAGCCGCTGGCACAGGCGCAGTTCGCCGCTGGCCAGTACGAAACGGCGCTGGCGACCCTGGACTACATCGAAGAGCAAGGGTTTGACAGCGATAACCCGCCCAAACGCTACGCCCGTTCCTGCATGCGTTTCCGGCTGCTTGCGCTGCTCGGACGATCCGAAGATGCATGGGCGATGTTGCCGCCGGAAGAAAAGGGGCGAGAGTTTGGCGAATGCCTGGACCTGTCGGTTGGCCTCGAAGTCCTGCTGCAGAAGGCCCCGGGCCGCAATGACTACCTGGTTGGCCGGCGCACTGCGGCCGCCGTGCGCCGCTACAGCGCATCCGGTTCGCATCGCCTCACGCTGGATGCACTGGCGCCGCACGTGCGGCTGGCGGTCGCCCGCGGTGCACGCTGGTCGGCAACGCAAATGCTCGAGCTGGCGCGCCCCCATCTTGGGAAACTGAAGCAGCCATTGGGCGCTCCGGAGGCATTTTCTGAACTGGAGGCAATGGTGGCCGCCATGCCTGCTGTACGCGAGTTGCCTGTCCCGGCGAGCGAGTTGGCTGATTACATCCGGCAAATTGAATCCCGGGATGCGGAGCAGGACCTCGAGCTGCTGCTAGCGGGTGCCGCCAGCCTGCCGTCGGACGCCGGCCTGGCCGTGCTCACATCGTGCGCCATGCGTGCCTGCGGCGGAATGGAGGCTGCCCGTGCGTACCTGTGGTCCTTCCTGCGAGCGAATCCTCGCTCTGATGCCGTTGTGGAAGAACTGGAATCGGTGCTGGTCGAGGTTCGTGACGAAGCCGGCGTGCAGGCCCTGGCTGGTATGTTGCGCGAATCCGATCCCGTCCGGGCCCATTTGTGCCTTGCCCGTTTTGCGTTCAAGGGCGAGCGCTGGAGTGAGGTCGGCAGCAATGCCGGGCTGGTGCTGGAACTGGAGCCTGGCAACGGCCAGGCGCGAGCCCTGTGGTCATATGCTTGCATGCGCATGGGGGATTTCGAGCAGGCGCTTGCGCTGTTCGAACAATCGATCGAGGAAGATGGCGCCACCGGCAACACATATTGGGAAGCGATCGTCGCCGCTAGCGCATTGGGTCGATGGGATCGGGTGCGTGCGTTGGGCGCGGCACTTGGCATGGAATTCGAGGCGGGCGAGGGCCCGATCGAGGAGAAGTGGGGCGTCGTGCGGGTGCAGTACGAAGACGACGGCGAGGGGATTGAACGTTACGCTCACCGGACTGGGCCCGTCACGGCGCGCATTGTCTCGCTATCGGGCTCCAGGCGGAGACAGACGTTTGGCCAGCTGGTGGTATTCGATCCGCAGCCATTGGAGGACCGGCCGGAAGGGGAGGAAAAGGACAGCCAGTTCGTGCAACTCTACAAGGTCGTTAAAGTCATTGAGCAAAGTAGTTTCGGTACCAGCTACCTGGTCGATGGCGTGCATCCAGGCGAGTCCGCATTGAAGGCTCTCACCGACGCGTTTTCGGCGCGGGGCTGGAAATGGGTCGTGCATAGTGAGGCGGATTACAAAGTGTTCGACACAGAAGCCGAAATCGAGCATCCTGGCGTGTATTTCCTCGTTGCCGCTCCCGTTGGTACCGCTGCTGGCGTAATCGACGAAACGCTGCGCGAACTGACCGCCGCCTTCGAACATCCCCTGTGCTGGACAGGCCTTGCCGAAGCCGCCGGGTCGGACGTTCACCGTCACGAGGCGCTCATGGAACGATACGAGCTGTGACCAAAGGGCGCCATGCGACAGTCGAACGGGATACGGATTTTTCAGCCTGCCTGAACATATTCTGGAATGGAATTCGGAACCTGTGCAATGAAAAAAACTATCCGCGAATTCCGCTATAAATGATGATCATTCGTGCTGTTACTGTTCAAGACGTTCCTCAAGTCGCCGAAATGGTCGGTGAGCTGCTTGCTGAAATCATGGCGGCCATTGGCGAGCAGGCGTTCAATTTCGACCTGGCGGTGACAATCGAGAGGATGGGGACTTTCCTCTCACAAGAGAAGTACTTTGTCTTTGCCGCCTTTGATGGCGATCGTGCCGCCGGATTCGTGGCGCTTTACGAGAGCTATGCGTTGTATGCGGAAGGTGCGTTCGGCACGATTCCCGAGTTCTATGTTCGCCCGGCCTATCGTTCGAAGGAGCTGGGTTTGCAATTACTTTCCAAGGCAAAGGCTCTCGGCCGTTCGCGCGGTTGGAAGCGGCTGGAGGTGACGACGCCACCATTACCCCAGTTCGACAGGACGCTCGCATTCTACGAGCGCGAAGGCTTTGCAATCAGCGGTGGCCGGAAGTTGAAGGTGATATTGTGATCGAGGGACCTTTCTATCATGGTACCAAGGCTGACTTGCAGATTGGCGAGCTCATTGAGCGCGGCTTTTCTTCCAACTATGGGACCAGGCGGCAGGCTAATTTCGTCTATCTCACCGCGACCCTGGAAGCGGCAACCTGGGGCGCCGAGTTGGCCGTCGGCGAGGGACGGGGCAGGATTTACATCGTGGAGCCGACAGGTCCGATCGAAGATGACCCAAACCTGACAAACAAGCGCTTCCCCGGCAACCCTACCAAGTCATATCGTTCGCGCGAACCGCTGCGCATCGTCGGTGAAGTGGCGGAGTGGACTGGCCATCCGCCAGAGAGGCTTCGTGAAATGCTCGATCACCTTGAGAAACTCAAGGAGCAAGGCATTGAAGCGATCGAAGAGTAAATCGCTGACCTGGCTGGGCATGCGGCGCTGAGTAGGGTAGCTGGAGTATATTTTGCGAAGATCGGATGGAGGGTGTGATGGTACACGCTGGAAATGAGGGCGGGGCAATGAAGGCGACTCTGGCAGCGATTCTCCTGGTCATGCTGGCGAGTTCGGCGCAGGCGCAGGCGACGCCAGCATACGATGCCGAACTGGCGAAGTCCTTGGGCGGGAATGAGAACGGCATGCGCAAGTATGTGTTCGTGGTGCTGCGCACGGGCCCAAACAAGGTGCCGGCGGGGCAGGAGCGAACTGAGATGTTCGCCGGCCATATGGCAAATATCCAGCGCCTGGCCAATGAGCGCAAGTTGGCTTATGCCGGCCCGCTCGATGGCGTCGATGGCGCGCGGGGCATCTTTATTTTCGCCGTTGACAGCATTGACGAGGCCAGGGCGCTGGTGGCCACCGATCCTGTGATCATCAAAGGCGAGATGGTGGCGGAATATCACACGCACTTCGGTTCGGCGGGCCTGATGATGGTGAACCAGGTCCACTCGCAAATCATGAAGCCGGCGGCCAAGTGAAATTCTCAACGGTCCGTACTTACGCCATGTCGCTGCCCGATGTCAGTGACGAGCCACACCACAACTTTGGCTCGTTCCGGGTGAAAGGGAAGATCTTCGTCACCGTTCCACCGGGAGAGGAATTTGTCCACATCTTCATTCCCGACGAAAAGCGTGATGAAGTGCTGGCGCTGTATTCCTCCTTTGCCGAGAAGCTGCTTTGGGGCAGCAAGGTGCTGGGCGTGCGGGTCGAACTGGCGAAGGCCGATGCGTCGGTAGTCAAGCGCCTTGTGAAACAGGCTTGGGAGCATAAGGCGCCGAAACGCAAGGGGGGCTGAAATTCGTGCCCCGGAAGCGACCGTTCGTCCCACGGAATCGACCATTCGTCGGCGCGGCCAACTGCGCAGGACTGGCCCTTATTAGCATCCAGGTTTTTGAGGAGGCCACGCCGTGACGAAACTACCCGCAATTATCTTTGCATCACTCTCCCTTCTGCAAGCCGCCTGCGCGATGGCAGAAACGCCGCTCGAGCAGCGCCTTGACGCCGTGCTGGCGCCAATGTTCAAGCCGGGCTGGCCGGGCGCCACGGTCATCGTCACGCGCGACGGCAGGCCGGTTTTCCGCAAGGCTTACGGCCTGGCCAATGTGGCTGAAAACACGCCGATGCAGCCGGACATGCAACTGCGCATAGGCTCCATCACCAAGCAGTTCACGGCGGTCGGTATCCTGATGCTGGCGGAGCAGGGCAAGCTCTCGTTGCAGGACGACGTGCGCAAGTACCTTCCGGACTTCCCCGACAAGGGAAGGATCATCACGATTGAACATTTGCTGCAGCACACGTCCGGCATTCCGAATTACACCGCGCTGAAAGGCTTCCGCGGCCTGCCCGATGAAGGCGTGACCCTCGAGCAGGTGTTCGATGTGTTCGCCAAGGAGCCGCTCGACTTCGCGCCGGGCGAACGCTACAGCTACAGCAATTCAGGCTATTTCCTGCTGGGCCTCATCATCGCAAAACTGTCCGGCACAAAGTATCACGACTTTATCGCGAAAAACATCTTTGATTCGCTTGGGATGCAGGATACGGCACACGAGGGTTTCGAACGCAGTGCCAAGCGCCACATCAAGGGCCATCGCCTGGACGCGATGGAGATCGTGCCGGTGAAGGATATCGACGTAACCCTGGCTTATTCGGCGGGGGCGCTGGTGAGCACGGTGGACGACATGGCGCGCTGGGACGCGGCCGTCAGCAGCGGAAAACTGCTCAAGCCAGCCACCTGGCGCCAGGCTTTCACGTCATGCCGCTTGCCACAGGGTGCACCCTGTAACTACGGCTACGGCTGGAATATCGGCACCCTTGCGGGCCACAAGATGATCCATCATGGCGGCTCCATCCCGGGCTTTACCGCACAGGCGCTGCGCCTGCCGGACGACAAGGTGTTCGTGGCGGTGCTCACCAACGGCAACGGCGGTGCAGTGAACACGCCGGTGATCGCCTACAAGGCTGCAGGCATCGCGATCGGGCAGCCGTTCGCCGATTTCAAGCCGATCGCGCTGGCGCCGCAGGCGCTGGAGGCCTTCGTCGGCACTTACGTCAGCCGTGACAAGGTCAAGCGCGTGGTGCGACGCGATGGCGACAAGCTGGTCATGCAGAGGGAAGGACGCGATGCGGTGCCGATCATGGCGCACGCGCCGGACAGCTTCTTCATGGAGGGATCGCTGGCGAGCCTGGAGTTCCAGCGTGGTGCGGATGGCACGGTCCACAGCCTGCTGGTGCGCCAGCCCGGCGCAGACGAGACCGCACTGCGCCAGTAAAAAGAGGCCGCCAGCGCAGTTCCTGCTGGCGGCCCGGACGTGCCCGCGGCTAGCGCGTCATGAGGGAGGCATAGGCCAGCGGTTTATCTGGCAGGTCCTCATCTTGATAAGCTATGCTGCCACTGACATAGCCCCGGCGCTTTCTATCGTGAGGCGAATTCCACCAGCACCGGCAACAGGCCGGCGCCGCGGCTGCTATCGACATAAGCGACGTTGCCGGTGATCTGGCCGTCCCAGGTGTATTTGATGTGGACGGAAAGCTGGCCGTCCACCGCGCTGAACTTGCGCAAGCCTGTGGCGATCATTTCGTGCTTTGGTAGCGAGCCAATCTGACCGAACATCCTGGCGCCTTGCCTGGTGAGGAACAAGGTCTTGCCGTTGGCGAGCTGGTAGTCGCCAATATATTCAAGGATTTCGTCGGGCCACAAAGTAAGCGGCTTCACGTCCTTCTGGGCAGGCACCACAACTGTTTCGACCGAAGTCTGGCTTTGGGCAGGAAGGCTAAAAGCGAAGAAGCCCAGGCCGAACGCGAGCAATAGGCGTTTCACGATAGCCTCCCATGGCGTCAGCGCGATGCAAACCGGATGCTGATGACCTTGGGTTCAAGGCCCGCCACCGAGGGCGATTCGTCGACATAGTTCAAGCTGCCGCTGACGGAATTGCCGTTGTCCCACACCAGCTCCATCCACATCTTGCCATCGAGCGCCAGGAATTGCCCGTTGCCGGAGCGGGTGATTTCGTGTTCGCCCTGTTCGTCGACTCGCGCATACATGCGTGTGGCCTTGCGAATCAGGTAGAGCGTCTTGCCGTTGGAAAGTTCGTATGCGCCTTTGTATTTGCCGAATTCGTCGGGCGACATGTAGGTACGATTAACCTCTTTCGAGGCGGGGATCAAAACTTTTTGTTCGGTGCTCTGTGCGTACGCCGAAAGGGCGAGCGCGAACAGGCAGCCGGTTGCCACTAACCGCTTCATGATTGCCTCCAGTTTTTGGTGTGGCCAGGACTCTAGAATTGCCTGGCTCTTTCAATATAGCGCCCATTCGGGCGACTTGCCATCCCTGCGTCACCCTGGTTCGTGGCCGCGGCGCGCAGGCTTTCGCTCGCGTTTAACGCGAGGCTATTGAGAGGGTGGCGTGGACCGGCTTTCGCTCGGCCATGCTGGGAGAAAAGTTCAGTTCACCGGTGGCGGTATCGTCGTTGATCCAGACGATGTTCATATCCATGCTGCCGTCGGCCGCAATGAACTTGCCGTCGCCTTGCCACAGGATTTGCCGCCGCGGCTGTTGGCCAACTTGCGCGTAGATATGCATTGCAGTACGCGACAGGGTCAGGGTCTGGCCGTTGGACAGGGCGTAGGCGCCCTGGTATTGGTAGAACTCTTGCGGTGAGATGAGCTTGCGTTCCAAATCCATTTGCTTCTGCGCGGGCACAACCACCGATTGGTCAGCGCCGGTGCTGCTTTGTGCTGCTGCGCTTGCAGCGAGGACAAGTAGCCCAGCGGCGGCGAAGTATCGCTTCATGACTGCCTCCATTCGTGGACCAAGGGTGCCAGGTCAAATTGTTGCCTGGCACCTTTCAATATAGCCCTGGCAGTGGCCGACGGAAGTTCAATATTTTGATGAAAGCGACTATGGCGATACCCTGTGCATATGCCCCATCAGCGTTGGTAGGTAACGCGATACACCTTGTGTGCGTGGTCGTCGGAAACGAGTATCGAACCATCCGGCATCATTGCGATATCGACCGGGCGGCCGCTCACTTCCTCGTTCTGCAGGAAGCCGTCGATGAAGGCGGTATCGCTTACCAGCTTGTTGCCATGCAGGGTGACCAGGCGCACCTGGTAGCCGATCTTGTTGGCCCGGTTCCATGAGCCGTGCTCCGCGATGAGCAACTGGTTGCGGTACTGCTCGGGGAACTGGGCGCCCGTATAGAAGGCCAGGCCGAGCGGCGCCACGTGCGGGCCGAGTGCCGCAACTGGCGGGACGTAGGCGTCGCAGCTTTTGCCCTTGCCGAATTGCGGATCGGGCAGCACGCCGCCGTGGCAGTAAGGGAAGCCGAAATGCATGCCGGCTTTCGGCGCAACGTTCAATTCGCAGGACGGCATGTTCTCGCCCATTTCATCGCGGCCGTTATCGGTAAACCACAATTCCTTCGTGACCGGGTGCCAGGTGAAGCCGACCGTGTTGCGCACGCCGCGCGCGTACAGCTCCCAGTTGCTGCCGTCCGGATTCATGCGCCAGATCTTCGAATATGCCTCGTCTTCCTTGTCGCAGACATTGCAGGGTGCGCCGATCGGGACGTACAGCTTGCCGTCCGGGCCAGCCTTGATGTATTTGGCGCCGTGCCAGGTCTCCTTTGGCAGGTCATTCTTGATGACCTTGTAGGTCGGCTTGCTGGCGTAGTTTTTCTCGATGTCGTCGAACTTGATGATGCGCGAGATCTCACCGACATACAGCGCACCGTTCAGCAGCGCGACGCCGTTGGGATGGTCCAGGCCTTCGGCAACGGTGACGACTTTCTCGGCCACGCCGTCCTTGTTGGCATCGAGCAGAGCGTAGACCTTGCCGGCCTTGTTCGAGCCAACGAAGACCAGGCCGCTGTCGGTCACGGCCAGTTCGCGTGCGCCCTGCACATTGTCGGCATAGACCGCGATCTGGAAGCCCTTGGGCAGTTTGAGCGCGGCCAGGCTGGTGTTTGCCGCGGCAGCCGGGGCTGCGGCGGGAGCCGCGCCTTTTCCGGCAACGGCCTTGCGGGCGGCAGCGTTGGCCGGCAGCAGGTATTCGGCCAACTGATTGAGCTGCACGCCGTTCAGTTGCTTGTCCCAGGCCGGCATGCCTTTGTCGACGACGCCTTTGCCGATCACGCGCAGCAGGTTGGCCCTGGTCGGCTGGCCGTGCAGCCAGCTAGCGTCGGACAGGTTGGGGCCGGCGGCGCCTTCCAGGTACTTGCCGTGGCATTGGGCGCAGTTTGCCTGGTAGAGCTTGTGGGCCGCGGTCAGGTCGGGCGCTGCCGATGCTTGGGAGGAGAGCAGGGCAGCGGCCAGGGCAGGGGCGGCCAGGATCGGGATCTTCTTAATCATCTTATTTCCCTCTGGAATGTCGAAATGGCAGGCGGATTATCCGCCTGTTCCCTGTTTTTTGCATTTCGTCGCATATGGCGGGACGCTGGGCGGGCCCGCCGATATGATGAAATCATCAAAAAACAGTCATGATGGAGAGCGCAAAATGAGAATCGCTAAAAACATGGAAGCCATCTTCCTGGCCGCCCTTTTGCTCCTTGGTGGTATTAATATGGCAACCATCGTTGCTACCAGTGCGATCCCCGAGCTGCCTTTTGTCCTCGCGGCAGCCAATCTGTGATAGCGCGCTGATGACTTACCAAGGATAGAAAATGAAGAAACCATTCCAGTTTGGCTTGCTGTTTACCGCGCTGTGTCTGTTCCTGGGCCTGGCCCGGGCCGACGACACGACGACGGAAACGCGGGCCATCGATGCGCGCGTGGTGCGCGTCAAGCTCGACGGCGTAATCGACCTCAAGCTGCGCCGCGGCGACACCCCGGCGCTCAATATCACCACCGACAAGCGTTACGTCAACAAGGTAACGGCAGTGCAGACCGGCGATACGCTTTATCTCGATACCGAGAGCCGCGGCGTCAAGCTGAAGTCCTCGGCGGTGAAGGTGGAGCTGGTGCTGCCGCAGTTGCGTGAACTGGTATCGGAGGGCGTGGGCAGCACGGAAGTCAGCGGCTTCAGTGGTGAAAATATCGACCTGACCCTGGATGGGGCGGGCAGCATGAAGGTGGTTTGCGACTACAAGAGGCTGAAGGCCAACCTGGGCGGCGTGGGCAGCATGCATGTGTGGGTGACGGAGAACGAGAACGTCGACCTCGACCTGCAGGGCGCGGGCTACATCACCATCGGTGGCCGTAGCAAGAATCTGAAGGCAACGCTGGGCGGCCTGGGTGGCCTGAATGCGCAGCAGTTCAAGGCGGAAGACGTGAGCCTGGATTTGAGCGGCCTGGGTAATGCAACCATCAATGCGTCCAACAACGCCAACCTGAATCTGAGCGGACTGGGTTCCGTGACCGTGTACGGCAAGCCCACCACCCGCAACGTCAGTGTGGATGGACTGGGCAAGGTGAGCTGGAAGTAAGAGACATTCTGCAGTGCATAAAAAGAGATAAATCTACAGCACCATGAAAAAACTACGAGGCGTGTTAATCGCGCTCGGCATCGCCCTGGGGCTGCAGGCCAGTGCGCATGCCGGGTTTGCGGAAGGGGCCACGGCGTATAACAACAAGAATTATGCGCTGGCCTACAAGGAGATCCTGCCGTTGGCCAAGGCGGGCAATACGGATGCCGAGCATTTGCTTGGCTTGATGTACTACATGGGCCGTGGCGTACCGCAGGACTACAAGCTGGCGCTGACCTGGCACCGCAAGGCTGCGCTCAAGGGCAAGGCCGATGCGCAGTACGTGGTGGGGGCCATGTACTACACCGGCAATGCGGTAATCCAGGACCATAAGGAAGCGGTGACCTGGTTCCGCAAGGCGGCGGAGCAGGGGCATGCGGATGCGCAGCAGGTTCTCGGGCTGATGTACCGGTATCACATTGGCGGCATGCCGCAGGACAATGTGATTGCCTATATGTTGTGGAACCTGGCGGCGGCTGGCGGCTCGGCCAATGCGGCGGAGCAGCGGGCGGCCGTGGCGAGGGGCATGACGCAGGAGCAGATTGAGGAAGGGCAGGCGTTGTCGTCGGCGTGGAAGCGGAATACGCCGTTGCCAAGGTCGTCGCGGACTGGGGGCGGCTGAAAACCGGCAAACCCGGGTCTGACCCGCAGGGTCAGACCCCGTCTGCGCAACCGCTACGAGGTCCGTTCAGGGCTTTTGACTCTCGACGAAGAGCAAGGTCGCACAACCGGAACCCCTGTCCCCAAGACCCTGGCCTACCGGTTTTGAGGTAAAATCCCGTCCGTCATTGGGGAGTAGCCTCTTCTCCGCCCCCGGAGGAGGCATATGTCAACATACTTGGCCCACAGGCCATGGCATATGCGGTCCCATACTTGGCAAGACCTTTGACCACAGCGCCGCCGACGTAGGCCGGGGGCGAGTTGTGGTCATTCGTCCGTGCCCGGCCTGGAAACACAATATGGAATCGCTCCTCGTCTCAACCGGCGTCGTCGCCCTGGCCGAAATCGGCGACAAGACCCAGCTGCTGGCCTTCCTGCTTGCCGCCCGCTTCAAGAAACCGCTGCCGATCGTAGCCGGCATCCTCATCGCCACCATCTTCAACCACGGCCTGGCCGGTGCACTGGGCGCCTGGATCACCTCCTTGCTCACGCCGGAAATGCTGCGCTGGGTGCTGGGCTTGTCCTTCCTCGGCATGGCCGCCTGGACCCTGGTGCCGGACAGGATCGAGGACGACGAAACCACTGTCGCCAGCCGCTTCGGCGTCTTCGGCGCAACCCTGGTGACCTTCTTCCTGGCCGAGATGGGCGACAAGACCCAGGTCGCCACCGTGGCGATGGCCGCCCACTATCCGGACCCGCTGATGGTGGTGGCCGGCACCACGCTTGGCATGCTGGTCGCCGATGTGCCTGCCGTCTTTGCGGGCGACAAGCTGGCCGCGAAAATCCCCCTCAAGCTGGTGCACGGCATCGCAGCCGCCATGTTCGCGGGGCTGGGCCTGGCCACCTTGCTCGGCATAGGCGCTCGCTTCGGGCTGTAAGCGCTACAATCGCCTCTTTCCAGGAGAGGTGATGCCATGATGCGTGCGATTGAAATCCAGAAACCGGGTGGCGCCGATGTGCTGCGCCTGTGCGAGCGTGCGTTACCGGTGGCGAAGGAGGGCGAGGTGCGCATCCGCGTGCACGCGGCGGGCATCAACCGGCCGGACGTGTTCCAGCGCATGGGCAGCTACGCGCCGCCGCCGGGCGCCACGGACATCCCGGGCCTGGAGGTGGCGGGCGAGATCGTCGATGGCGACCTGGCCGCCAGCGGCTTCAAGATCGGCGACATGGTATGTGCGCTGGTGCAGGGTGGCGGCTATGCCGAATACGTGACTGCGCCGGTGCAGCAGGTGCTGCCCGTGCCGCGCGGCCTGTCGCCGCTGGAGGCGGCCTCGTTGCCGGAGACTTTCTTCACCGTCTGGAGCAACGTCTTCGACCGCGCGGGGCTGGGCAAAGGCGAGACCTTGCTGGTGCAGGGCGGCACCTCGGGCATCGGCGTGACGGCAATCCAGCTCGCCCGCGCACTCGGCCATCGCGTGTTTGCCACGGCAGGCAGCGATGAGAAGGCGCGGGCTTGCGAGGCCCTGGGCGCGGCGCGCGGCATCAACTACCGCACTGAAGACTTCGCGGCCGTGGTGCGAGAGCTGACCGGCGATACCGGCGTCGACGTAATCCTCGACATGGTGGGCGGCGATTACCTGCCGCGCGAAATCAGTTGCCTGGCCGATGACGGCCGCATCGCCATCATCGCACTGCTGGGCGGCGCCAAGGGAACGCTGGACATGGGGCAGGTGCTGAAACGCCGCCTGACCATTACCGGGTCGACCCTGCGTCCGCGCTCGGTCGCGTTCAAGGGGGCCATCGCGCGCCAGCTGCGCGAGAAGGTATGGCCGCTGATCGAGGCGGGCGACATCAAGCCCGTGATCTACGAGAGCTTCCCGCTGGACCAGGCGGCCAAAGCCCACGCGCTGATGGAAAGCAGCAGCCACGTGGGTAAGATCATGCTGCAGGTACTTTAAGTCATATGTCGGCTGCGCCCCAGGTCGCCACAGTGACGGCAGGCAGCAGGACGAAGAACCCAGGCAACAGTCATGGTTCCCGGCACCTGTTTGAATAGGGAATCAACTGCGCCGACTAGTCCGCCGCGATGTTCGGCCGGCCCGACGATCGCGGCAATCGCGACCAGCGGCTGGACAAAGAGGAAAAGCCGATGACGAAGGTCCAGAACGTCATTGCCGTCGACGCGCCTTGAGCTTGATTGTTGAACAATATCGGCACGACGCCGATGATCAGGGCAAGGTAGCGCCAGCGCGAACCCGAAAGAGATGCCAATAATATAATTTCTATGGGGCGCGAAGTCTAGCGTTTGACCCGACTTTGGGGCGCACGCTACAATTACGGGTTATTAAAAATTAAGCTACTATGCGCCGCAAACTCGTCATCGGTAACTGGAAAATGAACGGCAGCCGTGCCGCCAACACTACCCTGTTGGCAGGCATCAAGGCTGGCCTGGGTGATGCGAAGGCCGATACCGCGGTCTGCGTCCCGGCCCCATATCTGGCACAATGTCAGGCTGAACTCACTGGCAGCGCAATTGCCTGGGGCTCACAGGATGTGTCCGCCCACGCTTCGGGCGCCTACACAGGTGAAATCTCGGCAGCCATGTTGCTGGATTTCGGCAGCAAATACGCCATCGTCGGCCACTCCGAGCGCCGCTCCTACCATAAGGAGAGCAGCGACCTGGTGGCCCAGAAGGCGCTGGCTGCTGTGAATGCCGGCCTGGTGCCGGTGGTTTGCGTAGGCGAGACGCTGGAAGAGCGCGAAGCCGGCAAGACTGCCGATGTGGTGGGCGAGCAACTGGACGCCGTACTGGAAGTGCTGGGTGCGGAGCAGCTGGCAAAGATTGTTCTGGCGTACGAGCCTGTTTGGGCGATCGGCACCGGCAAGACCGCCACCCCGGAAATGGCGCAGGAAGTGCATGCACTGCTGCGCGCCCGGGTGGCAAAGAAGGATGCGGCGTCTGCCGCCGGCATGCAGATCCTGTATGGCGGCAGCATGAAACCGGACAACGCCAAGCAGTTGCTGGCCCAGCCTGATATCGATGGCGGCCTGATTGGCGGTGCAGCACTGAAGGCGGCGGATTTTCTCGCCATCGTCGCTGCTGCATAAGCGGGGCAATTTTACTATTTAAGGAATAGCATGAACTCTTTGTTCAATCTGGTTATCGTAGTGCAGGTCATCTCCGCCGTGGCGATCATTGGCTTGGTACTGCTGCAGCATGGTAAGGGTGCCGATATGGGCGCCGCCTTCGGTTCTGGTGCTTCGGGCAGCTTGTTTGGTGCTTCTGGCTCCTCCAACTTCCTGTCGAAGTCGACTGCACTGGCGGCAGCCATTTTCTTCGGCGCCACCCTTGGCCTGTCGGTCCTGGCTAGCAAAGGCAATATTTCGGCCGGCGCCGGCGTGATGGATAACATCAAGGCCCCGGCAGCGGCTCCTGCTCCGGTAGGTGGCGCTGCGGCGATTCCTTCGGCCGCTCCTGCCGCTCCTGCTGCGCCAGTGGCTGCAACCCCGGCTCCTGTCGAGGCGCCGGCTGCTTCCGCGCCTGCTGCTTCGGCGCCTGCGGCGGCCGCGCCAGCTGCTTCGCCAGCGAAGTAAAACTGGCAACTTTGAACTTTTTGCCGTTTTTCTTCTTGATTATGCGCAATTTGCATTAACAAAGCGATGATCACAGTGTAGAATAGCGGCCTATTGCCGACGTGGTGAAATTGGTAGACACGCTATCTTGAGGGGGTAGTGGCGCAAGCTGTACGAGTTCGAGTCTCGTCGTCGGCACCAAAAAAGATCAAAAGCCAGCAGGTCGTTTGAATCGTAGATTCAGGGCTTAGCTGGTTTTTTTACGAGGATGTGTCGTTTGATCCTGGTCTCAGTAGCAAGTGATTGGGGTCGAGCGTAATTCAACTTAGCTGCTTACCCATCGTGAACCTCGAAAATTACTTCCCCGTCCTGTTGTTCCTTATCGTCGGCCTTGGCGTCGGCGTAGTCCCGCAAGTGCTCGGCCATATCCTTGGCCCGAACAAGCCCGATGCGGCCAAGCTCTCCCCATTCGAGTGCGGCTTCGAAGCTTTCGAAGACGCGCGCATGAAATTCGACGTGCGTTACTACCTCGTCGCAATTCTGTTCATTCTGTTCGACCTTGAAACTGCATTCTTCTTCCCATGGGGTGTCTCCATGCGTGAACTGGGCTGGCAGGGTTACGTGACGATGATGGTGTTCATCGCCGAATTCGTGGTCGGTTTTTGGTATATCTGGAAGAAAGGTGCCCTTGATTGGGAATAAGCCATGTCTATTGAAGGCGTATTTAACGAAGGCTTCATCACCACTACCTTTGATACGGTAATCAACTGGGCGCGTACGGGTTCGATGTACCCGATGACGTTCGGTCTGGCTTGCTGTGCAGTGGAGATGATGCATGCTGGTGCTGCCCGTTACGACCTGGAGCGTTTCGGTTTCATGTTCCGTCCGTCGCCACGTCAGTCCGACGTGATGATCGTGGCAGGCACCCTGTGCAACAAGATGGCCCCTGCGCTGCGCAAGGTCTATGACCAGATGCCGGATCCACGCTGGGTGATCTCCATGGGTTCCTGCGCCAACGGCGGCGGCTACTACCACTACTCGTACTCCGTAGTGCGCGGTTGCGACCGTATCGTGCCGGTCGACGTGTACGTGCCGGGCTGCCCGCCGACTGCAGAAGCACTGCTGTACGGCATCCTGCAGCTGCACAACAAGATCAAGAAGACCAACACGATCGCGCGGTAAGACCTTATGAACACACATCTGCAAACACTGGTCTCCGCCCTTGAGCAAAAGCTGGGCGAGCGGGCCTCCATCGTCGTCGCGCTGGGCGAAGTGACGATTACAGTCAAATCTGGGGACTACTACCAGGTAATGCAAGAGCTGCGCGACGACGCAGCTTTGCGTTTTGATACGCTGATCGACTTGTGCGGCGTTGACTACTCGACCTACGGTGAGGGCACCTGGGACGGCCTGCGCTTCGCAGCCGTGACCCACCTGCTGTCCGTCACCAAGAACTGGCGCCTGCGCGTGCGCGTGTTCGCGCCGGACGAAGACATGCCTATCGTGGCCTCCGTGACCACGATCTGGCGCGCCGCCAACTGGTTCGAGCGCGAAGCGTTCGACCTGTACGGCATCATCTTCGAAGGCCACAACGACCTGCGCCGCATCCTGACCGACTACGGTTTCATCGGCCATCCATTCCGCAAGGACTTCCCAGTGTCGGGCTACGTTGAAATGCGCTATGACCAGGAGCAGAAGCGCGTTGTCTACCAGCCTGTGACCATCGAGCCGCGCGAAAACGTGCCGCGCGTGATCCGCGAAGAAAACTACGGGAAGTAAGAAATGGCTGAAATTAAGAATTACACCCTGAACTTTGGTCCGCAGCACCCTGCGGCGCACGGCGTGCTGCGCCTGGTGCTGGAGCTGGACGGTGAAGTGATCCAGCGCGCCGACCCGCATATCGGCCTGCTGCACCGCGCTACCGAGAAGCTGGCCGAGCAGAAGACCTACCTGCAATCCGTGCCTTACATGGACCGCCTGGACTATGTGTCCATGATGTCCAACGAGCACGCCTACGTGATGGCGATCGAAAAGCTGCTGGGCCTGGAAGTGCCGGTGCGCGCGCAGTACATCCGCGTGATGTTCGACGAGATCACCCGCCTGCTGAACCACTTGCTGTGGCTGGGTGCGCACGCGCTGGACGTGGGCGCCATGGGCCCGTTCCTGTACGCCTTCCGCGACCGCGAAGACCTGATGGACTGCTACGAAGCAGTGTCGGGCGCCCGCATGCACGCGGCTTACTACCGTCCGGGCGGCGTGTACCGCGACCTGCCGGACGCCATGCCGCAGTACAAGGCATCGCTGATCCGCAACGCGAAAGCGCTGGCCGAACGTAACGAGAACCGCCAGGGCTCGCTGCTGGACTTCGTGGAAGACTTCACCAAGCGTTTCCCGACCTATGTCGACGAATACGAAACCCTGCTGACCGACAACCGTATCTGGAAGCAGCGTACCGTCGGCGTCGGCGTGGTGTCTCCAGAAGACGCGATGGCCATGGGCTTCACCGGCGCCATGCTGCGCGGCTCGGGCATCGCCTGGGACGTGCGCAAGAAGCAGCCGTACGAAGTGTATGACAAGATGGACTTCGACATCCCGATCGGCACCAACGGCGACTGCTACGACCGCTACCTGGTGCGCGTGGAAGAGATGCGCCAGTCGAACAAGATCATCAAGCAGTGCGTGGCATGGCTGAAAGCCAACCCGGGTCCTGTCATGACCAGCAACCGCAAGGTCGCTCCGCCTAACCGCGTGGACATGAAGACCAATATGGAATCGCTGATCCACCACTTCAAGCTGTTTACCGAAGGCTTCCACGTGCCGCCGGGCGAAGCGTACAGCGCGGTGGAACACCCGAAAGGCGAATTCGGCATCTACCTGATCTCCGATGGCGCCAACAAGCCATACCGTATGAAGATCCGCGCACCGGGCTTCGCCCACCTGCAGGGTCTGGACGAAATGTCGCGCGGCCACATGATCGCCGACGCCGTGACCATCATCGGTACCCAGGACATCGTTTTCGGTGAAATCGACCGCTAAGGGCAAGAAATGCTGTTATCCCAAGAATGCTATAAAAAAATCGACCGCGAGTTGGCCAAGTATCCGGCCGACCAGCGCCAGTCGGCCGTGATGGCCGCGCTGGCCCACGCCCAGGTTGAACTGGGCTGGCTGTCGCCAGAAACCATGAAGGAAATCGCCGACTACATCCGCATGCCGGCCATCGCCGTGCAGGAAGTCGCGACTTTCTACAATATGTACAACCTGAAGCCGGTCGGCAAGCACAAGATCACCGTGTGCACCAACCTGCCATGTGCACTGTCGGGCGGCGTGAAAGCTGCCGAGCACCTGAAGGCCAAGCTCGGCATCGACTTCCGCGGCACCACCGAAGACGGTGCGTTCACGCTGATGGAAGGGGAGTGCATGGGCGCCTGCGGCGACGCACCGGTGCTGCTGGTGAATAACCACCGCATGTGCAGCTTCATGAGCAACGACAAGATCGACTCCCTGGTGGAGGAACTGAAGAAATGACCTCCCTGCACGACCGTCACATCAATCCGCTGATCCTGAAGGATCTGAACGGCGACAACTGGCACCTGGCCGACTACGTGAAACGTGGCGGCTATTCGGCACTGCGCAAGATCCTGGAAGAGAAGATCCCTCCAGAGCAGATCATCGCCGACCTGAAGACCTCCGGCCTGCGCGGCCGCGGCGGTGCGGGTTTCCCGACCGGCCTGAAATGGTCCTTCATGCCGCGCCAGTTCCCTGGCCAGAAATACCTCGTCTGCAACACCGACGAAGGCGAACCAGGTACCTTCAAGGACCGCGACATCATCCGCTACAACCCGCATTCGCTGATCGAAGGCATGGCCATCGGCGCGTATGCGATGGGCATCACCGTGGGCTACAACTACATCCACGGCGAGATCTTCCAGGACTACCTGCGCTTTGAAGAAGCGCTGGAAGAGGCGCGTGCCGCCGGCTTCCTGGGCGACAAGATCATGGGTTCGGAGTTCAGCTTCCAGCTGCACGCCCACCATGGCTACGGTGCCTACATCTGCGGCGAAGAAACCGCGCTGCTGGAATCGCTGGAAGGCAAAAAAGGCCAGCCGCGCTTCAAGCCGCCTTTCCCAGCATCGTTCGGCCTGTACGGCAAGCCGACCACCATCAACAACACCGAGACTTTCGCGGCCGTTCCGTTCATCCTGAACATCGGCGCCGAAAACTACCTCGGCCTGGGCAAGCCGAACAACGGCGGCACCAAGATCTTCTCGATCTCGGGCGACGTTGAGCGTCCAGGCAACTACGAAGTCCCGCTGGGCACCCCGTTCGCCAAGCTGATGGAGCTGGCCGGCGGTATGCGCGGCGGCAAGAAGATCAAGGCCGTGATCCCTGGCGGTTCGTCCGCTCCGGTGATCCGCGGCGAGATCATGATGCAGACTGACCTCGATTACGATTCGATCGCCAAAGCCGGCTCCATGCTGGGCTCGGGCGCCGTGATCGTGATGGACGAGACCCGCTGCATGGTGAAGGCCCTGGAACGCCTGTCCTACTTCTACTTTGAAGAGTCGTGCGGCCAGTGCACCCCGTGCCGTGAAGGCACCGGCTGGATGTACCGCATGATCCACCGTATCGAGAACGGCCAGGGCCGTCCTTCGGACCTGGACATGCTGAACTCCATCGCCGACAACATCCAGGGCCGCACCATCTGCGCTCTGGGCGATGCTGCCGCTATGCCGGTACGCGCCTTCGTCAAGCAGTTCCGCGAAGAATTTGAATATCACGTCGAACACAAGCACTGCCTGGTGCCTGTTTCGGCTTACTAAGCTGCGATTATCATGGTTGAAATCGAAATTGACGGCAAAAAGGTAGAAGTCCCTGCGGGTAGCATGGTGATGGACGCCGCCAACAAGCTGGGTACCTACATCCCGCACTTCTGCTATCACAAGAAATTGTCGATCGCTGCGAACTGCCGTATGTGCCTGGTCGAAGTGGAGAAGGCGCCTAAGCCTTTGCCAGCATGCGCCACGCCGGTATCGGCTGGCATGGTCGTGAAATCCGCCTCCGACAAGGCTGTGCAAGCACAGAAGTCGGTGATGGAGTTCCTGCTGATTAACCACCCGCTGGATTGCCCGATCTGCGACCAGGGCGGTGAGTGCCAGCTGCAGGACTTGGCCGTAGGTTACGGCAAGATGGAGTCCCGCTACGAAGAAGAGAAGCGTGTTGTGCCGCCGAAGGCCGGCAGCTCGCTGGTGGCGATGGAAGAAATGTCGCGCTGCATCCACTGCACCCGTTGCGTGCGCTTTGGCCAGGAAGTGGCCGGCGTGATGGAACTGGGCATGCTGGGCCGCGGCGAGCATTCCGAGATCACCACTTTCGTGGGCGAAGCAGTGAGCTCCGAAATGTCGGGCAACATGATCGACCTGTGCCCGGTCGGCGCGCTGACCTCGCGTCCATTCCGCTACAGCGCCCGTACCTGGGAACTGTCGCGTCGCAAATCGGTCTCCCCGCACGACTCCACCGGCGCGAACCTGATCGTGCAAGTGAAGCAGGGCTCCGTGAAGCGCGTGCTGCCGTTCGAGAACGAAGCCGTCAACGAGTGCTGGATTTCCGACAAGGACCGCTACTCCTACGAAGCGCTGGAAAGCGCCGAGCGCCTGACCAAGCCTATGCTGAAGCAGGGCGGCGAGTGGAAAGAAGTGGAATGGCAAGTCGCGCTGGAATACGTGGCGCACGGGCTGAAGAACATCAAGCACGAACACGGTGCGGACTCGCTGGCAGCCTACGGCACCGCGCACTCCACCGTGGAAGAACTGGCCCTGCTGAAGAAACTGATGCACGGCGTGGGTTCCGAGAACGTGGACTTCCGCCTGCGCCAGAGCGATTTCGCGCTGGACGGCGAAGTCAAGCCATGGCTGGGCATGCCGATTGCTGAACTGAGCTCGCTGCAGCGCGTGTTCGTGATCGGTTCCTTCCTGCGCAAGGACCACCCGCTGTTCGCGACCCGCATCCGCGCGGCCGTGAAAGCCGGCGGCAAGCTGTCCGTGCTGCACGCAGCCGACACCGAAAACCTGATCACCACCGCCAACAAGATCATCGCTGCGCCGACCGACTGGCTGGCCGCGCTGTCCGGCGTGGTGGCCGCTGTCGCCAAGTCGAAGGGCGTTGCCGCTCCTGCCGGTTTCGAAGGCGTTGTCGCCTCGGCCGAAGCAGAAGCAATCGCTGAATCGCTGGTGGGCGGCGAGCGCAAAGCGATCTTCCTGGGTAACGCCGCCGTGGCGCATCCGGAAGCGTCGAAGCTGCACGCTGCTGCACAATGGATCGCTGAACAAACCGGCGCCAAGCTGGGTGTCCTGACCGAAGCGGCCAACACGGTTGGCGGCTACCTGGTTGGCGCCACTGCGAAGAACGCTGCTCCAGCCTTCTCCGTACAGAAGAAAGCCTACGTGCTGCTGAACGCCGAGCCGGAACTGGACGCCGCCAACCCGCAAGCTGCAAAGACCGCGCTGAACGCCGCCGAAATGGTTGTCGTGATGTCGGCCTTCAAGCACGGCATGGATTACGCCGACGTGCTGCTGCCAATCGCTCCGTTTGCCGAGACTTCCGGCTCCTTCGTCAATGCCGAAGGCCGCCTGCAGTCGTTCAACGGCACCGTCAAGCCGATGGGCGAGGCCCGTCCGGCCTGGAAAGTGCTGCGCGTTCTGGGCAACATCCTGGGCCTGGGCGGCTTCGACTACGAAACCTCGGAATCGATCCGCGACGAACTGTTCGAAAAGGGCGCGTCCGACCTGTCGGCCAAGCTGTCGAACGTGTCGCGCAAGGCTGCCGTTGCCGGCGTGCCGTTCACCGCGACTGGCCTGCAGCGACTCGCCGACGTGCCGATCTATTTCGCTGACGCCCTGGCGCGCCGTTCCGGTCCGCTGCTGGCGACCACCGATGCCGCCGCTCCTAAAGCGCACCTGTCTACTGCCGCTGCGCAGCAGATCGGCGTGAAGGCCGGCGACAAGGTTGAAGTGAAGCAGGGCTCCGGCTTTGCGATCCTGGAAGCGACCATCGACGCCGGCCTGCCAGCGAACGTGGTGCGCGTGTCCGCCGCACACGCATCGACCGCGATGCTGGGCGCGATGTTCGGTGACATCACCGTTGCTAAAGCAGGGGAGGGCAAGTAATGGCTCTGCCAGAAATGATTGATTCGATTAAAGTGATGGGCGAGGCCAACCTCGGCACTTTCTGGCCGTTCGTCTGGACCATGGCCAAGATCCTGTGCGTGACCCTGCCTCTGATGGGCCTGGTTGCCTACCTGACCCTGTGGGAGCGTAAGCTGCTGGGCTGGATCCAGATCCGTATCGGCCCGAACCGCGTGGGCCCGAACGGCCTGCTGCAGCCGATCGCCGACGCACTGAAACTGCTCTTTAAAGAGATCATTGTCCCGACCAAGTCGAACAAGTCCCTGTTCTTCATCGGTCCTGTGATGACCATCATGCCGGCACTGGCTTGCTGGTCCGTGGTGCCGTTCGCCCCGGGCGCCGCCCTGGCCGACGTGAACGCCGGCCTGCTGCTGATCATGGCGATCGCCTCGATGGAGGTGTACGGCATCATCATCGCCGGCTGGTCCGCCAACTCGAAGTACTCCTTCATGGGCGCGATGCGTGCATCGGCACAGATGGTGTCCTACGAAATCGCGATGGGCTTCGCCCTGGTGATCGTGCTGATGGTTTCCGGTTCGCTGAACCTGTCCGAGATCGTGGCCGGCCAGCAGAAGGGCACCATGGCTGCCATGGGCCTGAACCTGTTCTCCTGGAACTGGCTGCCGCTGCTGCCGATCTTCGTCGTGTACCTGGTGTCCGGCCTGGCTGAATGCAACCGTCACCCGTTCGACGTGGTGGAAGGCGAATCCGAGATCGTCGGCGGCCACATGGTCGAATACGGCGGCATGGCTTACGCGATGTTCTTCCTGGCGGAATACGCCAACATGATCCTGATCGGCCTGCTGGCGTCGATCATGTTCCTGGGCGGCTGGTCCGCTCCGATCGCAGCGCTGGAAATCGGCGGCGTGTTCGGCGGCTTCTTCTGGCTGTTCATCAAGACCTTCTTCATCGTGTCGCTGTTCATCTGGACCCGCGGAACGTTCCCACGTTATCGCTACGACCAGATCATGCGTTTGGGCTGGAAAGTGTTCATCCCACTGACCCTGGTTTACCTGGTCTTCGTGGCGACCTGGATGCAGACCTCCTGGAATATTTGGAAGTAAGAGAGCGAATACAGAATGGACCGATTGAAAGACTTCTTCGGCAGCTTCATGCTGACCGAACTGTTCAAGGGGATGGCGCTGACTGGCAAATACATGTTTGCCAAGAAGATCACCGTCCAGTTCCCTGAAGAGAAAACGCCGATCTCGCCGCGTTTCCGCGGCCTGCACGCCCTGCGCCGTTACCCGAACGGCGAAGAGCGCTGCATCGCCTGCAAACTGTGCGAAGCAGTTTGCCCGGCGATGGCGATCACCATCGAGTCGGAGCAGCGTGACGACGGCAGCCGCCGTACCACCCGCTACGACATCGACCTGACCAAGTGCATCTTCTGCGGCTTCTGCGAAGAATCCTGCCCGGTGGACTCGATTGTCGAGACGCACGTACTGGAATACCACGGCGAAAAACGCGGTGACCTGTACTACACCAAAGAGATGCTGCTGGCCGTGGGCGACCGCTACGAAGCGGAAATCGCGGCTAACCGCGCGGCCGATGCCAAGTACCGCTGATCGCCGAGGCTAATAAAAATGAACTTCACTTCTATTTTGTTCTACGTGTTCGCTGCCATCCTGGTGCTGGCATCGCTGCGCGTTATTACTGCACGCAACCCGGTGCATGCGGCACTGTACCTGGTGCTGGCCTTCTTCCAGGCGGCCGGCATCTGGATGCTGCTGAAAGCCGAATTCCTGTCCATCGTGCTGGTGCTGGTGTACGTCGGCGCCGTCATGGTCCTGTTCCTGTTCGTCGTGATGATGATCGACATCGACCTCGACAAGCTGCGTGCGGGCTTCTGGAATTACCTGCCGGTTGCTTCCATCATCGGCGGTGTGATCGTGCTGGAAATGGCTGCCGTGATCTGGCGCTCGTTCCCGTCCACCGGCACCGCAGTGCCTGAGGCGGCCAACAGCATCGGCCAGACCAAGGCGCTGGGCCTGAAGATCTATACCGAGTACGTCTACGCATTTGAAATCGCAGCCGTGGTCCTGCTGGTGGCTATCGTTGCCGCCGTGGCCCTGACCCTGCGCAAGCGCAAAGACACCAAGGCTATCGACCCGGGCGTTGCCGTCCGCGTCAAGCGCAATGACCGCCTGAAGATCGTGAAGATGGACGCTACCGTCTGGCATGCGCCGAGCGGCGACGCTGGCAACGAAGCAACGAAGGAGGCACCATGACTTTATCCCTGGCTCATTACCTGGTCCTGGGCGCGATCCTGTTCGCGATCTCGATCGTCGGTATTTTCCTGAACCGCAAGAACGTCATCGTCCTGCTGATGGCCATCGAACTGATGCTGCTGGCGGTGAACATGAACTTCATCGCGTTCTCGCACTACCTGGGCGACGCGGCCGGGCAGATCTTCGTCTTCTTCATCCTGACCGTGGCGGCTGCCGAATCGGCAATCGGCCTCGCGATCCTGGTGGTGATGTTCCGTAACCTGGACACCATCAACGTGGAAGACCTGGATAGCCTCAAAGGCTGAGTTAATAACCTCGAATAATACGCATAAGGTAAATCATGACGGGGCAACTTAACCCAACCCTCCTTCTGGCCGTTCCGCTGGCGCCATTGGCAGGTTCCGCAATCGCGGGCCTGCTGGGCACCAAGTTCTTCGGCAATGTCGTCGGCCGCAAGGTGTCGCATAGCGCGACCATCCTGGGCGTGCTGATCGCTTTCCTGATCTCGTTCCAGACGCTGATGAATCTGCTGAATGGCTACGAGGTGTTTAACGCCGACGTGTACCGTTGGATGACCGTGGGCAGCGTCAAGCTGGCCGTCGGGTTCCAGATCGACACGCTGACTGCGATGATGATGAACGTGGTGACCTTCGTGTCGCTGATGGTTCACATCTACACCATCGGCTACATGGCTGAAGACGAAGGCTACAACCGCTTCTTCTCCTACATCTCGCTGTTCACCTTCTCCATGCTGATGCTGGTGATGTCCAACAACTTCCTGCAGCTGTTCTTCGGCTGGGAAGCGGTGGGCCTGGTGTCCTACCTGCTGATCGGTTTCTGGTACACCCGCCCGACTGCCATCTTCGCCAACATGAAGGCCTTCCTGGTCAACCGCGTGGGCGACTTCGGCTTCATCCTGGGCATCGGCATTATCCTGGCCTACACCGGATCGATGGATTACCAAGAGGTATTCCTGAAGAAGGAAGCCCTGATCAACGGTACCCTGCCGGGCACTGAATGGGCTTTGATCTCGGTCGCCTGTATCTGCCTGTTCATCGGCGCGATGGGTAAATCGGCGCAGTTCCCACTGCACGTCTGGCTGCCAGACTCGATGGAAGGCCCGACCCCGATCTCGGCACTGATTCACGCGGCAACCATGGTGACCGCCGGTATCTTCATGGTGACCCGCATGTCGCCGCTGTTCGAAATGTCGGACGCCGCGCTGTCGTTCATCCTGGTGATCGGTTCGATTACCGCGCTGTTCATGGGCTTCATGGGCATCATCCAGAACGACATCAAGCGCGTGGTGGCTTACTCGACCCTGTCGCAGCTGGGCTACATGACCGTGGCATTGGGCGCCTCCGCTTACTCGGTGGCCGTGTTCCACCTGATGACCCACGCGTTCTTCAAGGCACTGCTGTTCCTGGGCGCCGGCGCCGTCATCATGGCGATGCACCACGACCAGGACATCCGCAATATGGGCGGCCTGAAGAAGTACCTGAAAGTGATCTGGATCACCTCGCTGCTGGGCTCCCTGGCGCTGATCGGTACCCCTGGCTTCTCGGGCTTCTACTCGAAAGACATGATCATCGAGGCGGTACATGCCACCCAGCTGCCGGGCGCTGGCTTTGCCAACTTCGCCGTGCTGGCCGGCGTGTTCGTGACCGCGTTCTACTCCTTCCGCATGTACTTCGTCGTGTTCCACGGCCCGGAGAACTTCGGCAAGGAACACCACCACGCGCACGATTCGCACCACGCTGACGAAAGCGAAGAAGACGACCATGGCCACCACGGCCTGGCTCCAGGCGAGAAGCCACATTCGCCAGGCCTGGTAGTGACCCTGCCGCTGATCCTGCTGGCCATCCCGTCCGTCGTGATCGGCGCGATCGCGATCGAACCCATGCTGTTCGGCAGCTTCTTCAAGGACGTGATCTTCGTCGGCGAGAACCACCACGCGATGCATGAACTGGCGGAAGAATTCCATGGCCCGCTGGCGATGATCGTTCACTCGTTCACTTCGCTGCCACTGTGGCTGGCGATTGCCGGCGTGGCTTCGGCTTACTACTGCTACATGGTCAATCCGAAGGTTCCTGCCTGGTTCTACGAGAAGTTCAAGTTCCTGCACACCCTGCTGGACAACAAGTACTACATGGACAAGTTCAACGAGGCTGTCTTTGCCCGCGGCGCACGCCTGCTGGGCGAGGGCCTGTGGGCTGCTGGCGACCGCGCCATCATCGATGGCCTGATGGTGAACGGTTCGGCGAAAGTGGTGGGCTGGTTCTCCAGTGTCACCAAAGTGTTCCAGACCGGCTATATCTATCACTACGCCTTCGTGATGATCATCGGTATCCTGGGCTTCCTGGTGTACTTCCTGCCGTTTTGGCACGCTTAACAGCTGACGCAAAAGAGATAACAAATGCAGTCAACGATTAATACTCTACCTCCTTACCTCAGCCTGTCGATCTGGGTACCGATCGTCTTCGGCCTGATCGTACTGGCCATCGGCCGCGATACGCGGGCCGGCATGGTGCGCGTGCTGTCGCTGGTAGGCGCCCTGGTATCCCTGGTGCCGACCATCCCGCTGATGACGCAGTTCGACAAGGCCGCCCACGGCATGCAGTTCGTGGAAAAGGCCGCCTGGATCGAGCGCTTCAACATCTTCTACTCGCTGGGCATTGACGGCCTGTCGATGTGGTTCATCCCGCTGACCGCCTTCATCACCGTGATCGTGGTGATTTCGGCATGGGAAGTGATCACCGAACGCGTGGCGCAGTACATGGGCGCGTTCCTGATCCTGTCGGGCCTGATGATCGGCGTGTTCGCCGCCATGGACGGCCTGCTGTTCTACTTCTTCTTCGAAGCGACCCTGATCCCGATGTACATCATCATCGGCGTATGGGGTGGTGCCAACCGCATCTACGCAGCGTTCAAGTTCTTCCTGTACACCTTCTTCGGTTCGCTGCTGACGCTGGTTGCCATCATCTACCTGTACAACAAGTCCGGCAGCTTCGATATCCTGGCCTGGCACAAGCTGCCGCTGACCATGGGTGAGCAGGTTGCGATCTTCTTCGCCTTCTTCATGGCCTTCGCCGTGAAGGTGCCGATGTTCCCGGTCCACACCTGGCTGCCGGACGTGCACGTGGAAGCGCCGACCGGCGGTTCCGCCGTGCTGGCCGCGATCATGCTGAAGCTGGGTGCTTACGGCTTCCTGCGATTCTCGCTGCCGATCGTGCCTGACGCTTCGCACAAGCTGGCGCCAATGGTGATCGTGCTGTCGCTGATCGCCGTGATCTACATCGGCCTGGTGGCCCTGGTGCAGAAGGACATGAAGAAACTGGTGGCGTATTCGTCCATCGCGCACATGGGCTTCGTGACCCTGGGCTTCTTCATGTTCAACGAGATGGCAGTGCAGGGCGGTATCGTGCAGATGGTGTCGCACGGCTTCATCTCCGGCGCGATGTTCCTGTGCATCGGCGTGCTGTATGACCGCATGCACTCGCGCCAGATCGCCGACTACGGTGGCGTCGTGAACAAGATGCCAAAGTTTGCCGCATTGTTCATCCTGTTCTCCATGGCTAACTGCGGCCTGCCAGCCACCTCCGGCTTCGTGGGCGAGTTCATGGTGATCCTGGGCGCCGTGCAGTTCAACTTCGTGACCGGCATCCTGGCTGCTACCGCCCTGATCTTCGGCGCGGCTTACTCCCTGTGGATGGCCAAGCGCGTGATCTTCGGCGCCATCACCAACAAGCACGTGGAAGAGCTGACCGACGTTAACAACCGCGAGTTCCTGATGCTGGGCATCCTGGCGATCGCTGTGCTGGTGATGGGCCTGTACCCAGCGCCATTCACCGACGTGATGCAGGTTTCCGTGGCCGACCTGCTGGCGCATGCGGCTCAAAGCAAGCTGCCAGCCGTGGCCCCTTGATTGCAAATAGGACCTAGTTTTCATGAATACCACTAACCTGATCCCGCTCTACGCAGAAGTCTTTCTGCTGATCGCCGCTTCGGCGATCCTGCTGATCGACATGTTCCTGGCAGAGGGCAAACGTGCGATCACTTATATGCTGACGCTGGCGACCCTGGTGGGCGCGGCCTTCTTCAGCTTTGCCGACTACACATCCGGCAGCACGGTGTACGCTTTCTCGAATATGTTCATCAGCGACCCGATGGGCAACCTGCTGAAACTGTTCTCCTACCTGACCATGGCGATGACGCTGGTGTATGCACGCCAGTACTCCACCGACCGCGGCATGTTGGGCGGTAACCTGGGCGGCGAGTTCTACGTCCTGGCGCTGTTCTCCCTGCTGGGCCAGATGGTGATGATCTCGGCGAACAACTTCCTGACCATCTACCTGGGCCTGGAACTGATGTCGCTGTCGCTGTACGCCCTGGTGGCCCTGCGCCGCGACGATGCCCGCGCTACCGAAGCTGCGATGAAGTACTTCATCCTCGGCGCGCTGGCTTCCGGCTTCCTGCTGTACGGCATGTCGATGCTGTACGGCGCGACCGGTTCGCTGGATATCTCCCGCGTGGCTGCCAAGATCGGCTCCGGCACCGTCAACCCGACCATCCTGACCTTCGGCCTGGTGTTCGTGGTGGCCGGCCTGGCGTTCAAGCTGGGCGCCGTGCCGTTCCATATGTGGGTGCCGGACGTCTATCAAGGCGCTCCAACCGGCGTGACCCTGCTGCTGGGCGGCGCTCCGAAGCTGGCGACTTTCGCCATCTGCGTGCGCCTGCTGGTGGAAGGCATGCGCCCTGCGGCTGGCGACTGGCAGCAGATGCTGATGATCCTGGCCGTGCTGTCCTTGGCCATCGGCAACCTGACCGCAATCGCACAAACCAACCTGAAACGCATGCTGGCTTACTCCACCATCGCGCAAATGGGCTTCGTGCTGCTGGGCTTGATGGCCGGCGTTGTGGGTCACGAGACGGCCAATGGCGCCGCCGCCTACTCGTCCGCCATGTACTACGCGATCACCTACGTGCTGACCACCGTCGGCTCGTTCGGCCTGATCATGGTGCTGGCGCGCCAGGGCTTTGAAGCCGAAGAAATCAACGATTTCAAGGGCCTGTCCAAGCGCAGCCCGGGCTACGCAGTGCTGATGTCCGTGCTGATGTTCTCGCTGGCCGGCGTACCGCCGATGATGGGCTTTGCCGCCAAGTTCGCGGTGCTGCAATCGGTGCTGGCGACCGGTGCTGTGTGGCTGACCGTGTTTGCCGTGATGTTCTCGCTGGTGGGCGCGTTCTACTACATTCGCATCGTGAAAGTGATGTGGTTCGACGAGCCGGCTGACACCACTCCTCTGTCTGTCAGCACCGACAAGGGTATCGTGCTGGCACTGAACGGCCTGGCCGTCGTGGTGCTGGGCATGATCCCAGGCCCTCTGCTGAACGCCTGCATGGCGGCGATGCAGAAGACCCTGGCTTCCTGATAGATGGACGTCAATGCTTCAGCCTGGCTGGTCATCCTGCTTGCAGTGGTGGCCGCCAACCTGCCTTTTCTGAACGAGAAGGTATTTGCCCTGATTCCGCTGAAGGCCGCACGCAAGCCATTCCTGGTGCGGCTGGCGGAACTGGCAGTGCTGTACATCGCCGTTGGCGGCATCGGCATTGCGCTCGAATCCCGCATCGGCACCGCGTTTCCGCAGAACTGGGAGTTCTACTGGGTCGCGGCGTTCGCCTTCCTGGTGTTTGCTTTTCCTGGCTTCGTGGTACGCTACCTGCGTAAACATCACTAAAACCGGCAAACCTGGGGCTGACCCAATGGGCAGACCCACTACGGTCTCCTGGCTGCGGGTTTCGGTTGTGGGCCTTTGATTTTCTCAAAATGTCAAAAGCCCTAAACCATAACCCCAAGCTGTAAAACCGTTGTGGGTCAGACCCTGCGGGTCTGACCCGGGTTTATCGGTTTTAAAAAGCAAACCATGGACAAACACCTCAAAGAAACCAAAATAGACGGCAGCATCGCCTACGACGGCGGCTTCCTGAAAGTCCACCGCGACACGGTCAGCCTGCCGGACGGCAAGCACACCAAGCGCGAATACATCCGCCATCCCGGCGCCGTAGTCATCATCCCCGTGCTCGATAACGGCAAGGTCCTGCTGGAGCGCCAATACCGCTACCCCAACGACCGCGTCTTCATCGAACTCCCCGCGGGCAAGATCGACCCCGGCGAAGACCCTCTGGCCTGCGCCATGCGCGAGCTGGAAGAGGAAACCGGCTACACCGCCGCCGACTGGCAATTCGTGAGCACCATCCACAACGCCATCGCCTACTCGGACGAGCACCTGGACATCTACCTGGCGCGCGGCCTGACCGCCGGCGAAGTAAAGCTGGACGACGGCGAATTCATCGAAACCATCACCGCCAGCGTGGATGAAATGCTGGACTGGGTCCGCAGCGGCAAGATCACCGACGTCAAGACCGTGATCGGCGCCTTCTGGCTCGACAAGCTGCGCGCCGGCGCCTGGAAGCTGGACTGAGGCCATGAACGGCATGCGCTGCCTGCTACTGGTTGGAGCCCTCGCGGCAAACCAGGCGCAGGCAGCGCCGGTGCAGCGCACGCCATTCCAGGTCCGCTGCGAAGATACGATCAGCAAGACAGTCTCGGTGCTGTCGGCGCGCCAGAACGGCTACACCGTCAACACCCAGCTGTCGTACAAGCAGCTCTCGGCCATGCGCACCGAAAAAATGCCGGTCACCGGCTATGTGCTGGGGCTGACCCGCACCGAGTCGCGCGTGCAGATCGCTCTCGACGGCCCGATGCTTACCGACCCGGCCAGTGGCTACGAGTGCGTGGCGCCGCAGATCAAGGTACAGTTGACCTATGCGCCTGTGCGCATTTATGTCGGCAATGAATTCCCGCCGGGCACTTGCGGTTACGCGGAGATCCTGACGCACGAACTGCGCCACATGAACGCCTACATGGACCACCTGGTCAAGGTCGAGGACGTGGTGCGCACTGCATTGGCGCGGCGCTTCGAGGCCAAGCCGCTCTATGCCCCGGCCGGCACCGCACGCTCGGCCCTGGCGCACGAGATCGACAGCGGCTGGCTGCCGTACATCAAGGCCGAAATGGCCAAGGTGGAGGTGCAGCAGGCCCTGATCGATTCGCCGGCAGAATACGCTCGCTTGAGCAAGGCGTGCAACGGCGAGATACAAACCATTTTAAGGAAGTCACGTAGCAGAAAATGAAGCGATACTTCGCATTGATTCCCGCCGCCGGCGTTGGCGCGCGCATGGCGGCCGCCAGCCCCAAACAGTACTTGCCCATCAACGGCGTGCCGATGCTGCAGCATACGCTTGAAGCGTTTCGCCGCAGCGAACTGATTGCACACACCTATGTGGTGGTGAGCGCCGGCGACGGCTATATCGATTCCATCACCCCCGAACTTGGCGTGACGGTCCTGCGCTGCGGCGGCGCCACGCGCATGGATTCGATCCTGAACGGCTTGCGCGTCATTCGCGCCAACGTGGACGATGACGACATGGTGCTGGTGCACGACGCTGCACGTCCCGGCCTGACGCCGGCCCTGATCGCAAAGCTGATTGCCGCTGTCGGCGACCACGAGGGCGGGGGGCTGCTTGCTCTGCCGGTGGTGGACACGGTAAAGTCCACCCGCACTGGCACTGTGCAGACCACGCCGCGCGACGGCCTGTGGCTGGCGCAGACACCCCAGATGTTCTCGTACGCGCTGCTGCTGCGCGCCTTGGCGCTGGCGCCGGACCCGAACGCCATCACCGATGACGCAAGTGCCGTCGAGATGCTTGGCTTCTCGCCGAAACTGGTGGAAGGCCACCCGCGCAATATGAAGGTCACGCTGCCGACCGATATCGCGATCGCAGAAATGTATTTAGGACAGGATTCAAAATGACGCAACTCCCATTCCGCATCGGCCAGGGCTATGACTCGCACCGCCTGATTGAAGGCCGCAAGCTGATACTGGGCGGGGTCGAGATCCCTCACGAACGCGGCCTGCTGGGGCACTCGGATGCCGATGCGCTGCTGCATGCGATCACCGACGCCATCCTCGGCGCGGCGGCGCTGGGCGATATCGGCAAGCACTTCCCGGATACGGCCGAAGAATTCCGCGGCGCTGATTCGCGCGTCCTGCTGCGCGAAGCGGCCAAGCGCGTGCGCGCCACCGGCTACGATATCGGCAATGTGGACTGCACCATCATCGCCCAGCGCCCGAAGATGGCGCCGCACATCGCGACCATGGCGGCCAATATCGCCGCCGACCTGGGTGTGCCGGCCGGCCACGTGAACGTGAAAGCCAAGACCAACGAGAAGCTCGGCTATCTCGGCCGAGA
Source organism: Pseudoduganella sp. S-14 (assembly GCF_049913285.1). Taxonomy (GTDB): domain Bacteria; phylum Pseudomonadota; class Gammaproteobacteria; order Burkholderiales; family Burkholderiaceae_D; genus Rugamonas. Next base: position 4,549,112 of record NZ_CP183991.1, on the reverse strand, counting down.
AGAAGGCATCAATGCCGAAGCTGTAGCGCTGCTGGTGCTGCGCCAAGGGGCGTAAGGGCATGACGTCACGCCAGCTGCCGCGCGAACCAGCGCCCGGCGCTCCGCTTGCCGCCTCGCGCCTGCCGCCGCTCGAAGCCTCGCGCAATGTACCGGACGGCGAGGCTGCGCAAGCGGCCAAGGCCGAAGCGCGCGAGCGACGCGACGCAGCGGTGCGCGGTGTATCTTCGATGCAGGAGATGCGTGAAGCCATCCGCGCGGCAGCGCGCGCCTTGCCGGACATCGATGCCGTGCCGCGCGTACGCCCGATGAGCGCAACCGCGTTCCGCACACGGGCGCGTGAAGGGCTGCCATTCCTGATTCCCGGCGCAGTTGCGCGCTGGCCGATTTGCGCGCTCGGCCCGGAAGTGCTGCGAGAGCGCTTTGGTGATGTACACGTACGCGCACGCGTTGGCGACTACGTCGGCACTGCCTTCGCGCCCGACCGCGCGATGCAGGACATGACCATGCGCGAGTATCTCGATCTCGCCGATGAGGCGGAGGGATTGCCGCCATACCTCGGCAACCTCGAACTGCGCGAGTTGAATAGCCTGTGCCACTGGCCGGCTTACTTCGAAAAGATGGGGCCACCGAGGTTCTGGATCGGCCCAGCAGGAACTGTCACGCCGCTGCACAGCGACTTCGACGACAACATCTTCGCGCAGCTGTGGGGCATCAAGCGGATTTTCCTCGCACCGCCGCACCACGACGAATTCCTTTACTCCCGCGAGGCCAATCCGGTCTTGTTCGGCAGCCCGTTCGATCCCGAAGCACCGGACTTCGAACGCTACCCGCTGGCGCGGCAGGCCACGATGATCGAAGTGATCGTCCAGCCAGGCGACATGCTCTATGTTCCAGCTGGATGGTACCACCAGGTGCGCGCACTGACATTCTCGCTGTCATCTAACCGCTGGGCGCGCGGTAAACCTTTTACTTTGGCTTGAAAGACCTGTATGTGGCCGTTCTCAAAGAACAAAATTGCGAGCACCGGTCACGCCAGAATGGGGAACGCAGCCGATGGAATTGCTACCTGAGCTAGATGGCGATTCCAGAGTCGTGTTTGCATCTCTTGCGGAGTTCATGGCTTTCGTCGGGAAGGTAAAAAGGGAAGGCCTATGGCTCAGTAATCTCCATCCCTCAAGGTCCCCTACTGTTGAGGATCAAGCTGCTTGCGCCTTGCGAGCGGTTGAGGTCAAGCAGGCGGGACGGCAAGTTGATTCTCAAGCGCTTCGACGGCACATGTGTTGAGGTGGATCAGGTAAGATCGCGGGATGACTAGGGATACTTTTGATTACCGCGATGTGGCAGTGGAGTCGGTCGAGGAATACGGCCAGGTGGTGGTGCGGCCGGTGAATGGGCAGGCGTTCAGCCCGGAAATGCGGGTTCAGTGCTCGCGGCAGTTGCGCGATACGGCCGTTTATCCGCTGGGTACCTGTTTCCTAGTGCTGGCGAAGATGACCGACCGTCTCGGTGGGGAGCCTTACCTGTACGTCTTCCACGGCGACCCGGTCAAGGTGCTGACGCCTGCGCAGCTCGAGACTTTCCTCAATGACCGCCGCCGCTTGCGGATCTAGGAGAATATTGATGAAGCTTGTTTTTGCTGCTTTGCTGGCGGCGCCGGCATTGGTGATTGCACAGGCGGCCGATCCTCAGCCTGACGAACTATTGCAAATCGCATTCCCGAAGTGGGTCGACGAGGAGGGCGGGCGCATGCAGTCGATCCCGACCAGCGCCGCAACGCGCGGCTGGAATGCAAAACAAGGCCGGAAACGACATGTCATCGTGGTGCCGCGCCAGGTAGTGCGCGTGGCTCCGGACCGCATCGTGCTGCTGGCGAGCATGATGCCGGCAGGCGATGGCGGCGAGCCGCAAGTTGCACACGGTACGCCGGCCGGCCTTGCCGCCTATACCTTCAAGCCCGGCAAGGACGGTTGGAAGATCGCCAGGCGCCAGGAGCCGTTCGCCCTGCAGGGCTTTGAAGGACGGGTGCAGTTGGCGACGGTTCCTTTGTCTGCAAAGTCGCAGGCGTTGCAAGCGACCTGGGGAAGCTGCTGGCAAGGGCATTGCGTGGATGTCGTCGCGCTGTATGCAATCGGCGCCGACGGCGTGAAAGCGCAGCCGCTCCTGCTGCAAAAGATCAAGGGCAGTAACGTCTACTCGCGCCCCGATTGCGTCGAGCGCCTGGGCGGCATCGTGCAAGGCTTGCAGCCTGCCGATCCGGTTTACTCTGACGAGAAAGTGCCGCCGGGCCAATGCTATGACATCGAAGGGCGCTGGGAGCTTGCCGGTGCAAGCGCACTGACGCTGCGTTTCACTGGCGCGATGAGCAAGGCAGGGAAGGACGGCAATGCTCCTGCGCAGCGCATTGACCAGACGATGAAGTTCGAATTCCGTGGCGGGCGCTACGTGCCCGTCTCCGGCAGCAATCCCGTTCCGGACGCATAAATCAAAGGAGACCTACGTTGATCAAGATTCGCGAAATTGACCACATCGTACTGCGCGTTGTCGATGCCGACCGCATGATCCGCTTCTATACCGAAGTGCTGGGCTGTACGATCGAGCGCCGCCAGGACGAGATCGGCCTGATCCAGCTGCGCGCAGGCAGCTCGCTGGTGGACCTGGTGCCGGTCGATAAAAAGCTGGGCAGGATGGGCGGTGCTGCGCCGGGCAAGGAAGGCCGCAATGTCGACCATTTCTGCTTCCGCGTCGAGCCGTTTGACGAGGCAGCGATCCGCGCTCACCTGAGCGCGCACGACGTGGCGAATGGCCCGTCCGAATCGCGCTATGGTGCGGAAGGCGAAGGGCCGTCGATCTACGTCAACGACCCCGAAGGCAACACCGTCGAACTGCGCGGCGCGCCTTACGCGAGCTGATTACTCATCGTCGTCTTCGTCGTCTTTCTTGAGTTTCGAGGACTTGCGCGCTTCGTCTGCGGCCGCTTTCAGCTTGGCTGCATCGCCCATGAATTCGTCCACGCTGTGGTCTTTGCTCTGGCGTACTTCCGGCGGCAGGATCACCGACATGTAGAGTTCATCGCGCAGGCGGCCGGCGCCTTCGTAGTTGCGCATCAGGATCAGGCCCGAACCCAGGGCCAGGAATATCGCGCAGGAGGAAATGAAGGCACGCGGCTTGTGCGGCTTCACCGTGCGCAGGTGGTTGTAGATCATCGCCACCAGGATCAGCATCACCACATGGTTGCCGTAGCGCGTGAACACTTCCGCCGACCAGGCATAGGCCAGCACGCCGCTCAAAGCCTTCCACGCGCCGATTGCCACCAGTCCGCTGCCAAGGATGAACAGGTGGCGTCCAAGGCGCGCATGCCCGCCGAAAATGCGATTGGCCAGGGCCCAGACGCCACTCCACACCATGCCGGCGCCGATGCCGGTGACAATCACCAGCAGGTAACGGATGGCCTGGAAGGCGCCCGTATCGGACAGCGCTTCGGTCACGCCGACGAACAGGGCAATCAGCGCCATGCCTGCCAGCGCGGGCACGCCGCCTTCCCAGGCGTGCATGGTGGTATCCGTGACTTCGGCTTCGACCGGGAATGCCGCGTCGCGCACGCGCAGGCGGCTGTGGCCGAGGCGCACCACGGTGGTCCCGTTGATCGGGACCGAGGCCTGCCGCTTGCCGTGCACCACGATGCCGTTCTGGCTGCCCAGGTCGCGCATCACGAGCGCACCGTCTTGCGCCAGCTCCACTACGGCGTGGGTGGCGGCGGTATGCGCATCGTCGAGGATGAAGTCATTGTTGTAGCCGCGCCCGATGGTGATCGGCAGCTTGTCGACGCGGTGGCGATGCAGCACGTCGCCATTGCGCGCCAGGGTCTCGATGAAGAACGGGCCGTTCATTTCCTGCTCCCGCGCGCCAGCGATTCAAGGAAGGCACGCGAGGCACGCTGGCCGTTTTCATAGGATACGCCGCGCGCATCGAGGCGGCTTTGCAGGTTCATCTTGCCTTCGTCGGTGCTGGAGGTCAGCAGGGCGAAGTCGTACAGCCCGTCGAACTTGCGGTAGGCGCGCACGCACATCACGGCGCGCATCGGCAGGGTGCTGTTCTTGACGAATTGTTCGGTGCACATCGGGCCGGTCAGGCGCTTGTCCTTGTGGCTGCCGAAGCTCTCGTTCTTGAACGAGTTGCTGGACAGGACAGCGAAGCGCACTTCATCCAGGCCGGTACTCTTCATGTATTGATGCTGGATCTGCACCTGGCCGGTCTGCAGCGAGCCGGAGACGAACAGCGAGGACTCCATCTGGCAATTGGTGACTTCCACCTGGAATGAATCGCGGTCGTTGGACCGTCCCCAGCAGCGCATCTGTTCCGATTCGCGTACCGGCACGGAGTACGGTCCCATGGCCTTGGCCGACAGCGGTTTTTCCAGCAACTGGTCGATCATGGCCTTTTGGTGCACCAGAAGTTGCTGCGCGACGATGGCGGTGAAGTCCTTCGGCGGCTTGGTTTCCGGATCGACTTTCTTCAGCAGTTCTTGCGCGTAGCGGGCAGGGACCAGGAAGGACACCAGCTCGCCATCGAGGCGCTTGGAGACGTTGATGCCGGCTACCGCGCCATCCACGGTCACGCTCGGGCCGCCGCTCATGCCTGCGTTGATCGGCCCCGTGAACATCAGCTGTTCGTAGAAGCTGCGCGCGATGACGCCGTTGAACGAACCTTCGGAAATGGCAAAGCCAAGGTCGAGCGGATTGCCCAGAGAGTAAAGGTACTGGCCTTGCGTCAGCGTGACTGGCTTGTCGCCCAGCTTGAAGTAGCCGGTGCCGTAGCGGTTGACGCGCACCACGGCCAGGTCGTGCAGCACATCCACCGCCAGCAATTCGATGTTGCCGCGCTGGCCGGCGGTATCGACCCACTCGCCGGTGTAGGTGTCCGGGTCGAGTGCGAACTGCGAAACAACGTGGTAGTTGGTCAGCACCAGGTTGGAGGTGCCGACCAGGAAGCCGGAACCGACCGAGGATTGGGTACGGCCTGTTTTCAGCAGCGATCGTACCTGCAGCAGGTCGGCCTTGGCGGCGGAATAGAGTTTTTGCGCGGTGCTCGATGGTGTCGGCAGGGCGACTGCATCGGAGGCGGGGGCTGGTGCCTGCTGGGCGTTGGCTGCCGCGCAGCCCCAGGTCAAAGTCAGTAGTAAAGCCAGTTTAGTGAATTTCATCTAATCCTTCGACCCGGGGTGTGAGACGGGGGTTACAGTTCGCCGTCTTCGGCGGCTGGCGGAGTGACTGGGGTCATCATGTGTCCCAGTTTGAGCGCCTTGGTGTTCAGGTAGTGCTGGTTGAAGGCGTTGCGGTTGACCAGCAGCGGCACCCGTTCGGCGACTTCGACGCCAAGGCTGCCCATTGCCGCGATCTTGCGCGGGTTGTTGGTCATCAGCTTCAGGCTCTTCACGCCGAACTGTTTCAGCATCGGTTCGACCAGGGCGTAGTTGCGCTGGTCCGGCTTGAAGCCCAGTTGTTCGTTGGCCTGCACGGTGTCGGCGCCTTGCTCTTGCAAGCGGTAGGCGCGCATCTTGTTGATCAGGCCAATGCCGCGGCCTTCCTGGCGCAAGTAGAGCAGGACGCCGCGGCCTTCTTCGGCGATGCGTTTCAGCGCGCCTTCCAGCTGGGCGCCGCAGTCGCAGCGCTGGGAGAACAGCACGTCGCCGGTCAGGCATTCGGAATGGACGCGTGCCAGCACTGGCTCGCCATTGCCGATGTCGCCCAGCACCATGGCCAGGTGCTCCTTGCCAGTGGCGTGTTCGACGAAGGCATGCAGCGTGAACTGGGCCCACGGCGTCGGCAGGGCGCACGAGGTAACGTAGTCCAGGTCTTCTTTTACCGGTTGTTCTGCTACGGGCTGCATGATGCTCTTTCAATCTTTGGGTTGTGTAACCCTGCAATCATAACAAAAACCCGGTAAATCTGGGCCAGACCCATAGGGTCAGACCCCAACGGCCTCAAAGCCAGAGGTTTCGGTTGAAGGCCTTTGATCTTTTCAATCAGTCGAAAGCCTCGAACCAGAACCTATGGCGGTGCCGCAGACAGGGTCTGGCCCTTGGGCCAGACCCAGGTTTACCGGTTCAAGGCAAGTCAAACAGCAGAACTTCGACATTATCGGCATCCGACAGCGTAACCGACTCCTCACCGGTAATCTTGGCAGCATCACCACCTTTCAGCTCGGTGCCATTGACGCTCAACGTGCCGCGGATCACATGCACATAGGCCTGCCGCCCCGCGCCCAGCGCATGCACCGCCCCTGCGCCGCCATTCAGGATGGAGGCGTAGATCAACGCGTCCTGGTGCACCAGCACCGACCCCTCTCGCCCATCCGGCGATGCGATCAGCCGCAAGGCGCCGGTTTTGCTTTCCGGCGTAAAGTGCTTTTCCTCGTAGCCAGGTTCGATGCCGCCCTGCGAAGGCTGGATCCAGATCTGCAGGAAATGCACGCCTTCCTTGTTCGAGTGGTTGTACTCGGAGTGCCGCACGCCAGTGCCAGCCGTCATGCGCTGCACGTCGCCGTAGTGCAGGACCGAGCCATTGCCCATGCTGTCCTTGTGTTCCAGCGCACCGCTCAACACGTAAGAGATGATCTCCATGTCGCGGTGGCCGTGGGTGCCGAATCCCTGGCCCGGCGACACCTTGTCCTCGTTAATCACCTGCAGGGGGCCGAAACCGACATGGTTCGGGTCATAGTAGTGGCCGAAAGAGAAGCTGTGTTTCGAATCCAGCCAGCCAAAATTGGCAACGCCACGGTCTTCAGATTTGCGTACTTGCAACATTATTAGCTCCTTGTGCGATAATTTCGATCAGATGTTTCACAGTATAAGCGTGGGCAATCGTGTTAAAAAGCGAATAATTTGCCTGTCTATGATCGAAAAAATCGAATGCTCAGACTCAGCCTGGAAGCCCTGCAAATCGTCGACGCCATCGACCGTGGCGGTTCCTTTGCCGCCGCCGCGCGGGAGTTGTACCGCGTCCCTTCGACCATTTCCTATACAGTCGGCAAGCTGGAAGAGGAGCTTGGGGTGCAAGTGTTCGAGCGCTTCGGCCCGCGCGTTGAACTGACAGCTGCGGGGCACGAACTGCTGAAGGAGGGGCGCTACTTGCTCAAGGCGGCGGGCGACCTGGAGCAGCGCGTGCGGCGCGTTGCCTCCGGCTGGGAAACGGAGCTGGCAGTCGGCCTGGACTCCATGTTCGGCGCAGCCGTGCTGGCGCAGGACGTGCGTGCTTTCTATGAGGTCACCCAGCAGACCCGCCTGCGCCTGGTGCAGGAAACGCTCGGCGGCAGCTGGGAGGCTTTGCTGGACCGGCGCGTGGATCTCGTGGTCGGCGCGCCCGGCGACGGTCCGGCCGGCGGCGGTTATGTGTCGCAGCCGATCGGCCAGTTGAAATGGGTGTTCGCGGTCGCGCCGCAGCATCCGCTGGCTCAGCTGCCCGGCCGCCTGGGCCGCAACGAGTTGCAGCTGCACCGCGCGATTGCCACGGCCGATTCCGCACGGCTGCTGGCGCCGCGTACGGTCGGCCTGGTGCTGGGGCAGGACACGCTGACGGTGCCGACCATGCAGGCCAAATTCGACTACCAGTGCGCGGGCCTGGGCTTCGGCTTCCTGCCCGAACGCTGTGCACGCCAAGCGATTGCCGCCGGCCTGCTGGTGGAAAAGGAAGTGGAAGAGCCCAAGCCTGACGAAACTTTCTACCTCGCGTGGCGCAGCGGCGAGTCCGGCGCGGCCTTGCGCTGGTGGCGGCAGCGCATGGCAGAACCGGGCTTGTTCGAGCGTTTATGTTCCCACTTGCCAAGTGTCGCGCCCGCCTGACCACCACCAGACGACCCTGGCTCCATAAAATCACCCGTTACTGGACCTTTCTTGGGGCCATGTTGCGGCGCAAACTATCCCTGCCAACATCGAAAGGGATTGCCATGCTGGACTTCTATTACGTCGCGACACCCCAAGGGCAGCAATTGCTGATGTTCCTGGAAGAAACCGGCTTGCCGTTTCGCCGCATTCCCCACGCCAGGTCGCTGGCGATTGTCGACCACTGGCCGATGGATGCCGGCGAAGCGCTGCCGCTGCAGGAGCCGGGCGCCATGCTGCTTTACCTGGCCGAGAAGGCAGGTTTCGGCATGCCGGCCGGAATGCGCGCACGGGCAGTTGCAAGGCAGTGGCTGTTCTGGCAGAAATCCTTCGAATGCCGCAGCAATGAAACGGCTGGACTGTACAGTGCGCTCGACAAGGAACTGGCAGGGCAGGCTTACCTGTGCGGGGAGCAATACTGCGTGGCAGACATCGCCTGCTTCCCCTGGGTGAGCGCGCGCGGCGCGCGGCTGGCCGCCTATCCCAACCTGGCGCGCTGGTTCCACGCCGTCAGCCAGCGGCCGGCAACGCAGCGGGCCTATGGCGCCCCGGACAGCGCGGCGCCGCCGGCCGAAAGCGAAGCGCTGGCAGGAGTCTTGCCATGAAGCGGACCGATGCGGGCAGCATGTTGTCGGTGGCGGCGATCTGGGGCGCCTCCTATCTGTTCATCCGCGTCGGCGCGCCGGAGTTTGGCGCGGCGGCAATGGGCGGGGTGCGCGCTGTCGCAGCGGCCGGGCTGTTGTTGCCGCTGCTGTTGTGGCGTGGCCAGCTCGGCGCGCTGCGCAAGCATTGGCGCGGCATCGGCTTCGTTGGCGTGACCAATGCGGCCCTGCCTTTCCTGTTGTTCAATTTCGCTGCGCTGACGATTCCGGCAGGCCTGTCATCCATCCTGAGCGCGACCACGCCCTTGTTCGCGGCCCTGATCGGCGCCATCTGGCTCGGCGAACGGTTGACCCTCACGCGCATGGCCGGCTTGTCGCTGGGCTTTGGCGGCGTCGTGCTGCTGGTGGCGGGCAAGCTGCACTTCCTGCCGCAACATGACATGCTGCGCACGGTACTGGCCTCGCTGGCTTGCCTGGCGGCGACGCTGTTGTATGGGATTTCGGGCAATTTCAGCAAGCGCTACCTGGCCGAAGCGCCGCCGCTGGCGGTGGCAACGGGCAGCCAGATGGTGGCTGCCGTGCTCTTGATTGGCCCGGCGCTGGCGCTGTGGCCTGCCGAGCCGCCTTCGGCCAAAGCCTGGGGCGCGGTGCTGGCGCTGGCAGCGCTGTGCACCACTTTCGCGTATGTGCTGTTCTTCGGATTGATTGCGCGGCTGGGCGCGAGCAAGGCGATGAGTGCGCTGTTCCTGATCCCGGCCTTTGGCGTGCTGTGGGGCTGCCTGTTCCTGGGGGAGACGTTCTCGTTGCAGATGGGATTGAGCTGCCTGGTGATCCTCGCGGGGTGCGCGCTGACCACCGGGCTTGTTGAGCCGTCGCGCTGGACGGCTCCGTTCATGACCAGGCGCGCTTAGCGCTTGTCATCGTTTTTGTGGCTTTGGCGGCCGGCTTCGGCGTGCTGCTCAGGAGTACCGCCACGGGTGCCGCCACCGCTGCCGCCGCTGCCGCTCTGGCGGCTGCCAGAGTCGGACGAACCGGACTGGCGGTTGCCATCATTTTTGTGGCTCATGCTGCCGGCCTTGCGTGCCTCTTCCGAGGTGAACTCGTGCGCATTGCCGGAGGCATGGGCTGCCTTGCCGCCTTCGCTGGCGATTTCACGCTGCTTTTCCGGGTCCATCGAAGCGAAGCCACGGTTGCTGGTGTCGCCCGACTGTTTGGACCCGCCGCGGTTGTCTTGATTACTGGATGCCATGATCATCTCCCATTTCGGTTCAAGGAGTCGTCATGGTAGGCGCGGCAGGAAAGCCAATTAATCAGAACACGCTACCTGACTTTGTAGGACAATGGCTCATTGAAAAGTAACTTTTTCGAGACGGGCCATGTACTTACTGGATCGCTTTACCGCTGCGCAGGAAGGCGTCTACCAGCAGGTAGTTAGCGAACTGTCGGCTGGACGCAAGCGTAGCCATTGGATGTGGTTCATCTTTCCGCAAATCGCCGGCCTCGGCTCCAGCGCCATGGCACGGCATTACGCGATCAGCGGCCTGCCCGAAGCGCGGGCCTACCTGGCGCATCCCGTGCTGGGCGGGCGGCTGCGCGAGTGCAGCGCGCTGGTGCTGGCTGTCCAGGGAACCACGGTCCATGGTATCTTCGGGTCGCCGGACAATATGAAATTCCATTCGTCGATGACGCTGTTCGCGCAAGCCGCGCCGGACGAAGCGCTGTTCCGCGCTTGCCTCGACAAATATTTTGGCGGCGTGCCCGACCCGGCCACGCTGGACTTACTGCACAAGGAAAAACAATGACTCGTACCATCCTCGACGACGCCCACCTGCACCCGGCCATCCGCGAACGCGTGGCGAAGAACCATGCCGACATCGTGGCGGAAGTGCAGGCGGCCATTGCGGCCAACCGCGTGGTGGTCGTCGGCATGCGCCAGAACCCGTTCCCGAAAAAGACCTGCCGCCTGCTGGACGCGCAAGGCACCAAGTATGCCTACCTCGAATACGGCAGCTACTTCAGCATGTGGCGCCGCCGCACGGCGCTGAAGATGTGGAGCGGCTGGCCGACCTTCCCGATGATCTTCATCGACGGCGTCCTGATCGGCGGCTTCAGCGACCTGGAACGCCTGATCGAGAAGGGCGAATTCACTTCGCTGGTCGCACCGCGACTGCAGGGATGATGGACGCGCTGCCTTTGCGCCTGAATCCCGGCGACGATCTGCGCAGCGCCGTCGAACAGGCGCTGCGCGATGCAGGTGCTGCTGCGGGCTACCTGGTGCAGGGCATCGGCAGCCTGTCGGTGGCGCAGCTGCGCTATGCCGGGCTGGCGCAGCCTACCGAGTTGCTGGGCGACCTGGAAATCCTGACGGTAGCCGGCTCGGTGGCGCCGGACGGCGCCCACCTGCACATGATGCTGTCCGATGCGCGCGGCCGGGTATTCGGCGGGCACGTCGGCCGCGGCTGCATCGTGCGCACCACGGCCGAATTGCTGCTCGTGCTGCTGCCGGCGCACCAGTTCTCACGCGAGCACGACCCGCTTACGGGCTTTGCGGAGCTGGCGATCCGGCGCGCGCCAGGCTAGGCTTGCGTTCCTTCTGCAGGCGGTCAGCGGCCCGTTCCGCGCCGGCGAAGGCGCGCACCAGGTTGCCGCCGGCCAGCTTGGCAAGGTCATTGTCGCTCCAGCCGCGGCGTATCAGTTCCGCAAACAGGGCAGGGTAGGTCGAAACGTCTTCCAGCCCTTCCGGGTTGATGGAGCCGTAATAATCGCCGGCGATGCCGACGTGGTCCTTGCCTGCCACGCGCGCCACGTGCTCGATGTGGTCGGCCACCATGGCCAGGGTGGCTTTCGGCTGCGGGCCGGCCTTGGCGATATACGCTTCCCTGACGGCCTTGAATTCCGGGCTGTCCGGCCTGGCGCCGGCGGCTGCTGCGGCGTCGCCCAGGCCTTTGCCCCATGCCGCCACCTGCGGCGAGACGAAGGCCGGCACAAACGTTACCATCACCACGCCGCCGTTGGCCGGCAGCCGTTTCAGTACTTCGTCCGGCACGTTGCGCGGATGGTCGTCCAGTGCGCGGGCGCTGGAGTGCGAGAAGATCACCGGCGCCTCGCTGGTGTCGAGCGCCTGCTGCATCGTTTCCGTGCTGACGTGGCTCAGGTCCACCAGCATGCCGAGGCGGTTCATTTCGCGCACCACTTCCTTGCCGAAGGGCGTCAGGCCGCCGTGCTTGCGTTCACCCATGGCGGCGTCGACCCAGTCCAGCGTGCTGTTGTGGGTCAGGGTCATGTAGCGGGCGCCGAGGTCGTAGTAGGCGCGCAGGGCGCCGAGGCTGTTTTCGATCACGTGGCCGCCTTCCATGCCGATGAAGCTGGCGATCTTGCCTTCGCGTTTGGCCTTGGCGATGTCGCTGCTGCGGGTGGCCAGCACCAGGCTTTCAGGATATTTCGCGATCATGCGGCGCGCCAGGTCGATCTGCTCCAGCTGCGCGACGGCCCAGCCGCTTTTCAGCTCGCCCGGCACGTAGACGCTCCAGAACTGGGCGGACAGCTTGCCTTGCTTCAGGCGCGCCAGGTCGGTTTCGTGCGGGGTGCGCTGGCGCAGGTCGTAGTGGTCCACGTCCATCGGATGGCCGGCGTCTTCGCGGATGGTCCAGGGCAGGTCGTTGTGGCCGTCGACCAGGGGCACGCGGTCCAGCAGGGCCTGGGCGTGGCGCAGGGCGGCGTCTGCGGCGAAGGCGGGCGAACCGCCCAGGGCTCCGCACAGCAGTGTAATGTACAGTCGGTTCACATTATCTCCGTTGAAATAGCGATTATTTTTCAAGTATGCCGCAGCGCCAAACGCCGGTATACTCTGGCGGTTTCGCAAGAACTGAATCCGGAATTCTTCATGCATCGACTTCGCGCACCTGCCAGGGGCTTTACGCTCATCGAACTGATTGTCGTCATCGTCATCCTCGGCATCCTGGCTGCGGTGGCGCTGCCGAAAATGATCAACTTCGGCTCCTCCGCCCGGATCGCGTCGATCCAGGCCCTGGCAGGATCGGTCAGGACGTCGATCGGCCTGGTCAAGTCGCTTACCGCGCTCAGGGGCGAAGGCACGCCCGGCACCCAGGCCAACATCACATTTGTCGACCTGGATGACACGACCAGCATGCGTGTCTGGAGCGGCTACCCTGACCGCTGGTGCGACGGCGTCGGCATTGCGCTGCAAGGCACCAAGATACCGGCCGGCGGCTGCTACCTGTCATCGAGCGCGCTGAAGACCGGCGACTATACATTCTACGGCTACGGCAATAGCCAGATCCCCGGCGGCGACGCCGGGTGGCGAATCGAGGAGGCGCCGAACCCGACGCAGTGCTCCGTCCGATACAACTACAACGGCACCGGCACTCCAGTCGTCACGGTGAACACCAGCGGCTGCTGAGGGCGCCTGGGCGTGCGCAGCGGATCGAGCAGGGCGCGCAGGTTGTTGTGGTCGATCTCGTACATCAATGCCAGCAGCGCGCCAAGCTCCCCTTTCGGGAAGCCTTCGCGCGCCATCCAGCCCAGGTAATGGCCCGGCAAGTCGGCCAGCTTGCGGCCCTTGTACTTCCCATAGGGCATATCGCGCGCCACCAGCATTGCCAGGTATTCCGGGTTCATTCTTCTACAGCGCTTTCACAGGTATGCAGATTTCGCAGGTAAAGCTGCCGTCGGTCTGCGTCGCAAGGTTCTCGTAGCGCTCAAAACATGGGCGCTCGTCGCATTGCAGCCCGCTGGAAGGCAGCCATTCCTTCATCATGCGGTTCCACACCGGGCCGATGTCGCGCGGCGAACCGGTGTAGCGGGTGACAGCATAGCGCCCGCCGGGCAGCTGGGCGACGCTGAATTGCCCGCCGGGCTCGAAACCTTCCGGGATCTCGACGCAGGCATCATAGCGGCACTTGTCGGCCGGTGTGACGCTCGGATCGTCGTGGCCTATGCCGTAGCAGGTGGCGCCGGCCAGGCCGTGGCCGAGCATCCAGGGCAGGACGGCCTGGGCCCAGAACTGGCCGACAGCCGGGCCGTAGGGGCCGATGTGGCGGCGGTAGGCGATGCGGGCAGCTGGCAGGTCGACGATGTTGACTTCCATGATCATTTCTCCGAATGGGTTGTTGGAGAAGCCATGTTCGCCGTTCGCGCCTGCGCCGGCCTGACCGTACTTGCTGTTCGCCTGATCCAGATTGCTATTTTGCGCCGCCAGGAACGCGGCCGTGCGCTCGGGCGTGCTGTTGCGCCACTCGGTGGGCGTGCTGCCGAAGCGGGTCTTGAAGGCCCGGGCAAAGGCTTCGCCCGAGCCGAAGCCGGTCGACAGCGCGACTTCGAGCACCGTACCGCCGGCAGCCAGCCTGTGGGCCGCGACTTCCAGGCGGCGCCGGCGCACATAGTCGCCGATGGTCTCGCCCATCCAGCCGGCGAAGATGCGGTGGAAGTGGTAGCGCGAGAAGTTGGCGATGTCGGCCAGGGCCGGCAGGTCGAGCTGCGCGTCCAGGTTGCGGTCGATATGGTCGAGCACCCGGTTCATGCGGCGCTCGTATTCGCTGCGCGGATCGTTCATGCCAGTGGATAGATACGATCGAGGCTGCCAGGGCCGAAGTACTTTTCGTATTCCTTGGCAGCGTAGGAATCCATCATGCCGGAAATGTAGTCCACTACCAGGCGCTCGCGCGAGTCCTTCAGGCTGCGGATGGCCGGCGGCAGCAGGATGCCGCCCTTGTTGTAGTTCTTGTCGGTCAGGACTTCGAACAGCCCGCGGATGATCTTCTCGCCGCGCTTTTCGTAGAGCTGCACGTCTTTCTTGCGCAGGATGGCGCGCCACAGCAGGCTTTTCAGGCCGCGCGCCAGCAGGCCCTTGGTGCGGTAGCCCAGTTCGGGGCCGTGCATGCCTTCCACCACGGCGATGTCGCGACAGAGTTCATGCACGATCTGCGAGGTCAGCTCCTTGCGCAGCACGATCGAATATTCCTCCGAGCTTTCCTGCATATCGCATTTCAGCGCTTCTTCGTGGGCGTGGTTGGCGATGCTGGCGAACTGCTCGTAGGCGGCGGAAAAGTCCTTGCTGATCTTGAATTCGTGGACGATTTCGCCCCAGGTGATGATGCCGAAGCTCAGCGCATCTTCCACGTCATGCGCGGCATAGGCGATTTCGTCGGCCAGGTCCATGATCTGGGCGTCGATGCTCTTGCGGACGGTGATTCCGGCGGCGTTGAGCTGTCCGATCAGGAACGCATAGTCATCGTCGTACAGGAATTTCTTCGGATTGTCGGCACGGCGCTGGAAGTACTTGGTGATGCCGAGCAGGGAGCGCACGGTCAGGTTCAGGCCCGCATAGGCGTGGTGCTTTTTTTCCAGTGTGCGCAGGGTACGGAAGGCTTGGGCATTGCCCTCGAAGCCGCCGGAACCGGCCGCCAGTTCGTCCAGGATTTTTTCGCCGTAATGGCCGAAGGGCGGGTTGCCGATGTCGTGCGCCAGCGAGCAGGTCTCCGACACCACGCTGCGCTCCAGCCCCAGGTCGGCCGCGATGGAGCGGGCGATCTGCGCCACTTCCAGGCTGTGGGTCAGGCGGTTGCGGTTGAAACGGTTGGCGTCGACGCCGAGCAGCTGCATCTTGCCCTGCAGGCGGCGGAAGGAGGACGAATACAGCACGCGCGCATAGTCGCGCATGCATTCCTCGCGGCCCTCGCCGCGGCCGTCGGCCTGGGCGTGGACGCGGTATTCGAGCGGCAGAACCAGCGCCTCCTGGGCGCGGGCGAATTCGATGGTCTGTTGGTCGTACATTGTTTTCCTCTGGTTTGCAGGCGATTCTAAGGCGCTTCCGCATTCCGGTGTATATTGCAGCCCAAATTGTTTCATGGCTGGATAATAAAATGTCACCTGTTTCGCTGTTCCTCGTGGTGCTGGCCTATTTCGGCCTGTTGCTGGGCGTGGCCTGGGCCACTTCCCGCAACGCCAACAACGACAGCTTCTTCATCGGGAACAAGAGTTCGAACTGGATGCTGGTGGCCTTCGGCATGGTCGGCACCACGCTGAGCGGTGTGACTTTCATCAGCGTGCCGGGCGCGGTGGGGCGCGACGGCTTTGGCTACATGCAGGTCATGATCGGCTATGTACTCGGTTATATCGCCGTGGCCGGCATCCTGCTGCCGCTGTATTACCGCCTGAAACTGACGTCCATCTACCATTACCTGGACGTGCGGCTGGGCCGGCGCTCCTACCAGAGCGGGGCGGCATTCTTCATCCTGTCGCGCACCCTTGGCGCCACTGCGCGCCTGTACCTGGTGGTGAACATCCTGCAGGCGGTGATCCTGGACAGCCTTGGCGTGCCGTTCTGGCTGACCAACCTGGTCATCCTGGCGATGATCCTGCTGTATACGTATGAGGGCGGGGTCAAGACCATCGTCTGGACCGACACGCTGCAGGCCACCGGCATGCTGCTTGGCCTGGTGGCCTGCACGGCCTTCCTGCTGAAAGAGATGAACCTGGGCCTGCTGGAAAGCCTGGAGCGCATGCGCTCTGCCGGGCTGGCGCGCGTGTTCACGACCGATATCAATAGCCCTGGCAACGCCTGGAAACAGGTGGTGGCGGGCATTTTCATCGTCATCACCATGACCGGCATGGACCAGGAAATGATGCAGAAGAATATCTCGGTCAGGACCCTGGGTGATTCGCAGAAGAACATGCTGGCGCTGAACGCCATCCTGGCCGGCGTGCTGGCGCTGTTTCTGTTCCTCGGCGGCCTGTTGTACCTGTACGCGCCGCAGGTGGGTGTGGCGGCGAGCGGCGACAAGATCTTCCCGGCCGTGGTGATGGAGCATATGCCGGCGCTGCTGCAGCTGGTGTTCATCATTGCCCTGATCAGCGCGCTGTTCCCGAGTGCGGATGGCGCGATCACGGCGCTGACATCGTCTTTCTGCATCGATATCCTGGGCCTGAAACGGCGCGGAGACCTGGGCGAGGGCGCGCAACTGCGCATCCGCCACCGGGTGCACCTGGCTTTCTGTGCGCTGTTCCTGCTGCTGGTGATGGTGTTCAAGTGGATCGACAGCGCCAGCATGATCGGCATGATCCTGAAGCTGGCCGGCTACACCTACGGCCCGCTGCTTGGCCTGTTCGCCTTTGGCCTGCTCAGCAAGCGGGCGGTGAACGACAGGCTGGCGCCGTGTGTGGCGCTGGCCGGGCCGCTGCTGTGCGCCCTGATCGATTTTAACCAGCAAAGCCTGTTTGGCAGCTACCGCATCGGCCTGGAGCTGCTGGTCATCAACGGCCTGCTGGTCATGGCTGGGCTTTACCTGATTTCTTCACCCTCCAAGGCGAATGTCGCTTATAGTGTGAAGTAGTTTCATTTTTTGCACTAGGAGTAAAGATGTCCCGCTCTGTTTTCTCGTATGTCCGCGGTGGATTTGCCTGGTTCTGGAATGCCGTGGATAAAAGCCGCCGCGCCACCATGAACTTCCTGTTCCTGCTGGTCGTGGTGCTGCTGATTGCCGCCATGTTCGGCGGCGGCGTCAAGCCCTTGGGCGACAAGACCATGCTGGTCCTGAACCTGGAGGGCTCTTTGGTTGAACAATCGTCCGGCAGCAGCCGTGACGCGCTGATGGCCGGCCTGTCCGGCGGCGAAGTGCACAAATCCGTGCAACTGCGCGATGTCCTGAACGTGCTCGATGCGGCCGCCAAGGACCCGCAAATCGGCGGCGCCGTGCTGGTGCTGGACGAAATGCAGGGCGGCGGCCAGGCCATGCTGCGCGAGATCGGCGCCGCGGTGGACCGTTTCAAGGCCAGCGGCAAGAAGGTCGTGGCCTGGGGCTCGAGCTATAACCAGCGCCAGTACCAGGTCGCGATTCACGCCGACGAAGTCTACCTGCACCCGATGGGCGCCGTGTTCCTCGACGGTTTCGGCAAATACCGCAATTACTACCGCGATGCGCTGGACAAGGTAGGCGTGACGGTGAACCTGATGAAGGTCGGCACCTACAAGAGCTTCGCCGAGCCGTTCATCGCCAACGGCCCTTCGCCGGCGGCGGCCGAAGCGGATGCTTTCCTGTATAACGACCTGTGGGCGCGCTACACCGCCCAGGTGGAGCAGTCGCGCAAGATGCCGGAAGGCGCGCTGATGAAGGCGATCGACAACCTGCCGGCACTGGTGGCTGAAGCAAAAGGCAACCTGGCGCAGGTAGCGTTGAACGCCAAGCTGGTCGACGGCCTGAAAACCAAGGATGAACTGCGCGTATTGATGACCAAGCGCGGCGTGGACGATCCCGCGGCCAAGTCCTTCCGCCAGGTCAACTTCCACGATTACCTGGCACGCGTATTCCCTAAACTGACCGGCGATGCGATCGGCGTGGTCATGGCGGTCGGCGAGATCAGCGACGGCGATGCGCCGGCCGGCCAGATCGGCGGCGCGTCGACGGCACGCCTGGTGCGCATGGCGCGCGAAGACAGTTCGATCAAGGCGGTGGTGCTGCGCGTTGATTCGCCCGGTGGCAGCGCTTTCGGCTCGGAGCTGATCCGCCGCGAGCTGGAGCTGACCCGCGCGGCAGGCAAGCCGGTGGTGGTCTCGATGGGCAATGTGGCTGCGTCCGGCGGTTACTGGATTTCGATGGCTTCCGACGAAGTAATTGCCGACCCGGCCACCATTACCGGTTCGATCGGCGTGTTCGCGCTGTTCCCGACCGTGGACAAGGTGATCGACAAGCTGGGCATCCACACCGCCGGCCAGACCACCACCTGGCTGGGCGATGCGGGCAATCCGCTGCGTCCGATGGACCCGCGCTTCGGCCAGTTGATCCAGGGTGCGATCGGTCACACCTACGAGGAATTCACCTCCAAGGCAGCCAAGGCGCGCAAGACGACGGCCGACAAGATTGATGCCGTGGGCCAGGGCCGCGTCTGGACCGGCGCGCAGGCACAGGAGCGCGGCCTGGTCGATACGCTGGGCGGCTACCAGGACGCGCTGAAGGCGGCTGCGCGCCGCGCCAAGATGGGCGGCGAGCCGCGTATCGTCTACATCGAGCGTGAAGTGTCGCGCTTCGACAAGGTACTGGAATTCTTCGGCGCCTCGACTGCGAAGGCCGCCGCCGCCAAGGCGTTTGGCGACCAGGCCCGCGCTTCGCTGCTGCCTGCCGGGATGCCGGCTGGCGTGGCTACCGAGGTGGTGCAGGACTTGGGCTGGCTGAACGAAATGACCGCCCAGCGCAAGCCGTTCATGGCGCTGACCCATTGCCTCTGCAGCTCGCCCGATTAGTTTGTAGCAGCTTTGTAAGCAGTTATTACAAGAAACAAGCCGCCAGCCAGTCTGGCGGCTTTTCTTTTGGGGCGTCGGGGCACTTGAATTGTTTCTGATGTTTCTTGCCTAACGCATATGCGCCGGGGCGCTGTGCTAGAGTCAATTCGGGTTCTTACCAAAAGAAGAAAGGGTCGCCCCATGGAGACTCCAACAACATCCAGCACTCCGTCGAATCCTCGCGCCGGCAAGCGGGCGCGCTGGATCGGGGGAGTCGCCGCCCTGGCCGGCATGCTGGCCCTGGGCTGCCTGGCCTGGTACCTGACCCACCGCGGCCCGGCCGATGCCGGGCCGGGTGGTCCGGGTACCCCAGCCGCTGCCGCCCCGCAGGGCGGCCGCGGCGCTGGCGGCGGCCGGGGCGGACGCAGTGGCCGCGGTCCGGCTGCCACGGTGGGCGTGGCGACTGCCGAAAAGGCCGACCTGCCGGTCACGCTCGATGCGCTGGGCACGGTCACTGCAGCCGCTACGACGACGGTGCGGCCGCAGGTCTCCGGCATCCTGCAAAAGGTCTTGTTCAAGGAAGGCCAGATGGTGAAGGCGGGACAGGTGCTGGCCCAGATCGATCCCCGTCCCTTCGAGCTGCAGCTGATGCAGGCGACCGGCCAGCGCGAACGCGACGAAGCGCAGCTGGAAAACGCCCGCCTGACCCTTGAACGCTACCGCACCTTGCTGTCGCAGGACTCGATTGCGCGGCAGGAGGTCGATACGCAGGCGGCGCTGGTCAAGCAGCTGCAGGGCACGGTCACCACCGACCGCGCGAATGAGGGCACGGCGCGCCTGAACCTTGGCTATACGAAGGTGCTTGCGCCGATCAGCGGGCGGGTCGGCTTGCGCGTGGTCGATATCGGCAACCTGGTAGGCTCTGGCGATGCCGGGGGCATCGCGGTGATTACGCAATTGGCGCCGATCGACGTGGAGTTTGCTGTGCCGCAGGACCGGGTCTCCGAGCTGGGGCAGCGCACCGGTGATCGTGCCGGTGACAGCATGGTTGCGCTGGCATATGACCGCACGCGCAGCACAGTGCTGGAGAAAGGCGAGTTTTACGCGCTGGATAATCAGGTCGACACCCAGACCGGTACGGTAATGGCCAAGGCGCGCTTTGCCAACGCCGGTTCTTCACTGTTTCCCAGCCAGTTCGTGAACGTGAGGCTGGAGCTGCGCACCATCAAGGACGCCGTGGTGGTGCCGGTGACGGCATTGCGGCACGGTTCTTCGGGCGATTACGTGTACGTGCTGCAGGAAGGCCAGACGGCGTCGCTGCGGCCGGTCACGCGCGGGATCGCAACCGTGGACAAGGTGCAGATCGAGAGCGGCCTGGCAGCGGGCGAGCAGGTGATCACCGAAGGCGCCGACCGGATCAAGGATGGTGCGCGCGTGACGCTGCCGGCGCAACGGCCCGGGGCCGACGGCGAGCATTCCGGCCGCTCGCGCGGCGAAGGCAGGCCAGCGGGCGAGGGCGGCGGCAAGTGGCGACGTCATCGCGACGAGGCCGGCGCGGGCGGTGCTGGCTCGGGAGCGGGCGCCGATGGTCGCCGGGCGCCTGGGGGCACGCCGGGCGGGGCGCGAGGCGAGGGCCGGGCAGCGGACGGCGTGACGCGATGAGCCCCTCGGCGCCGTTCATCCAGCGCCCGGTAGCAACGGCGCTGTTCATGCTGGCCATCGTGCTGGCCGGCCTGCTCGGCTATCGCTTCCTGCCGCTGTCGGCGCTGCCGCAAGTCGATTTCCCGACCATCCAGGTGCGCACCCTGTATCCCGGCGCCAGTCCGGAAGTGATGGGCCGCACGGTGACGGCGCCGCTTGAGCGGCAGTTCGGCCAGATGTCGGGCCTGCAGCGCATGAGCTCCACCAGCGCCGCCGGCGTTTCCATCATCACGCTGCAGTTCAGCCTGGGGCAGACCCTGGACGTGGCCGAGCAGGAAGTGCAAGCCGCCATCAACGCCGGCGGCTCGCTGCTGCCGACCGACTTGCCGGCGCCACCCGTGTACGCCAAGGTCAACCCGGCCGACGCGCCAGTGCTGACCCTGGCCATCACGTCGAACACCATGCCGCTGACGGAAGTGCAGAACATCGTCAACACGCGGCTGGCGCTGAAAATCAGCCAGGTCAACGGCGTTGGCCTGGTCACGCTGAGCGGCGGCCAGCGGCCTGCCGTGCGCATCCAGGCCGACACCCAGGCCCTGGCCAGCTACGGACTGGGCCTCGATACGCTGCGCACCGCCATCACGGCGGCCAATGCCAACAGCGCCAAAGGCAGCTTCGACGGCCCCACGCGCGCCTTCACCATCAATGCCAACGACCAGTTGCTGGCGGCCGACGACTACCGGCAGTTGATTGTCTCCTACCGCAACGGCGCGCCGGTCCGGCTGCAGGACGTGGCCCGCGTGGTGGATAGTGCGGAAAACGTCAAGCTCGGCGCCTGGGCCGGCCTGACGCCCGCCATCATCCTCGACGTGCAGCGCCAGCCGGGCGCCAACGTCATCGCCACCGTGGACGCCATCAAGGAGCGCTTGCCGGAACTGCAGGCCAGCCTGCCCGGTGCCATCGAGGTGACGGTGCTGAGCGACCGCACCCACGGCATCCGCGCATCGGTGCTGCACGTAGAGCTGGAATTGCTGCTGGCCGTGGTGCTGGTGGTGCTGGTGATCTTCGCTTTCCTGCGCAGCCCGCGCGCCACGGTGATTGCCAGCCTGGCGGTGCCGATCTCGCTGGTCGGCACCTTTGGCATCATGTACCTGCTTGGCTACAGCCTGAATAACCTCAGCCTGATGGCGCTCACCATCGCCACCGGTTTTGTGGTGGACGACGCCATCGTCATGATCGAGAACATCGCGCGCCACATCGAAGAAGGCGAGAGCCCGATGAATGCCGCCCTTAAAGGCGCGCAGCAGATCGGCTTCACCATCATCTCCCTGACGGTGTCGCTGATTGCGGTGCTGATCCCGCTGCTGTTCATGGGCGACGTCGTGGGCCGCCTGTTTCGCGAGTTCGCGGTCACGCTGGCCATCACCATCCTGATCTCCGCCGTGGTGTCGCTGACGCTGGTGCCGATGATGTCGGGCCGCTGGCTGGCCGAACACAAGGAGCATGAGGCAACCCTTTTCGACCGCCTGGTCAAGCGCTATGACGGCAGCTTGCAATGGGTGCTGGAGCGCCAGGGCTTGACCCTGCTGGTGGCGCTGGGCACGCTGCTGCTGACGGTCCTGCTCTACCTATGGATTCCAAAGGGCCTGTTCCCGACCCAGGACACCGGCCAGCTGCAAGCCCGCATCGAGGCCGCGCAGACCGTTTCCTATGAACGCATGGCGCAACTGCAGCAGCAAGCCGCCCGGGCGCTGTTGGACGACCCGGCGGTGGCCTCGCTTAGTTCGGTGGTCGGCGTCGATGCCGGCAACAACACCATGCTGCATACCGGCAGCATGCTGGTCAACCTGAAACCGGACCGCGACAAGCTGCAGGTCGTGATGGAGCGCTTGCGCCAGCGCGTGGCGCAGGTGGCCGGCGTCAAGCTTTACCTGCAGCCCACGCAAGACCTGACCATCGATGCTGAAAGCGGGCCGACCCAGTATCGTGTCTCGCTGGAAGGCGCCGACAACGCCACCGTGTCCGAGTGGGCTGCCAAACTGGCCGAACGCATGGCGGCCAAGGAGCGCCTGCGCAACGTAGTCTCCGACGTCGGCGCTACCGGCGCCGGTGCGTACGTCAGCATCGACCGCGACACGGCATCGCGGCTGTCGATCACCGCTGCCGCCGTCGATGATGCCTTGTACAGCGCCTTCGGCCAGCGCATTGTGTCCACCATCTTCACCGAGACCAACCAGTATCGCGTCATCCTGGAAGCCGGCCAGGACCGCATGGACACGCCGGAAGCGCTGGGCAACCTGCAACTGCGTACCGGCAGCGGCAAGCCGACGCCCTTGTCGGCCATCGCCAGCGTGCAGGAACGCCCGGCGCCGCTGCAGGTCACCCACGTGGCGCAATACCCGGCCACCACCATCGGCTTCGACGCTGCGCCCGGCGTGGCGCTGGGGCAGGCGGTGGATGCCATTCGCGAGGCGGCTAAAGAAGCCGGCCTGCCGCAGTCGGTCAGCCTGACTTTCCTCGGCGCGGCGGGCGCCTACCAGGCTTCGCTGAGCAACCAGCTCTGGCTGATCCTGGCGGCCGTGGTGTGCGTCTACATCGTGCTGGGCGTGCTGTACGAAAGCTATATCCACCCGCTGACCATCCTGTCCACGCTGCCCTCGGCCGGCGTCGGCGCGTTGCTGGCGCTGATGCTGACGGGGCAGGAGCTGGGCGTGATCGGCATCATCGGGATCATCCTGTTGATCGGCATTGTGAAAAAAAACGCGATCATGATGATCGACTTCGCCATCGAGGCGGAGCGCGAGCAGGGCATGGCGCCGCGCGACGCGATCCACCAGGCAGCACTGCTGCGCTTGCGGCCCATCCTGATGACCACTATGGCGGCGCTGTTTGCGGCCATCCCGCTGATGTTGGGCTGGGGCGAAGGCGCGGAGCTGCGCCGGCCGCTCGGCCTGTCGATCTTCGGCGGCCTGATTGTCAGCCAGTTGCTGACGCTGTACACCACGCCGGTGATCTACCTGGCCTTTGACCGCCTTGCGCAGCGCCGCCGAAAAGGTAGAGAAGCATGAACCTGTCCGAGCCCTTCGTCCGCCGTCCGATTGCCACGGTGCTGCTGACGATCGGGCTGGCGCTGGCCGGCATTGCAGCCTTCTTTGTGCTGCCGGTTTCGCCTTTGCCGCAGGTGGACTATCCCTCGATCTCGGTCAGCGCCAGCTTGCCGGGCGCCAGCCCGGACACCATGGCAAGCAGCGTGGCGACGCCGCTGGAGCGGCGCCTGGCCGTGATCGCGGGCGTCAACGAGGTCACTTCTTCATCGGGCAGCGGCTCGACCCGCGTCAACCTGCAGTTTGAGCTGAACCGCAAGATCGATGCCGCGGCGCGCGAAGTGCAGGCCGCCATCAATGCCTCGCGCGCCGACCTGCCGGCCACGCTGCGCGGCAACCCGACCTACCGCAAGGCCAATCCATCCGATGCGCCGGTCATCATCCTGGCGCTGACATCGGCGACCCGCAGCCCGGGGCAAGTGTATGAGTCGGTGTCGAACATCGTGCAGCAGAAACTGGCGCAGGTGAAGGGCGTCGGCGACGTGGAGATCGGCGGCGGTTCGCTGCCGGCGGTACGCGTCGAGTTGCTGCCGTTTGCGCTGAACCGCTATGGCGTATCGTCTGAGGACGTGCGGGCTGCGATCCAGGCCACCAACGCCAACCGGCCCAAAGGCGCGATCGAGGTGGAAGGGCGGCGCCTGCAAATCTATTCGGCAGCTTCCACGGCAAGCGGCGGGCGCAGCGCGGCCGATTACCGCGACCTGGTGGTGGCCTGGCGCGACGGCGCTGCGATCCGCCTTGATGACGTGGCCGAGGTCACCGACGGCGCCGAGAACCGCAATACGCTGGGCCTGTTCAACGGCGAGCCGGCGGTCATCGTGCTGGTGACGCGCCAGCCCGGCGCCAACGTGATCGAGACGGTGGATGCGGTGCGCGCGCTGCTGCCGCAGCTGCAGGCGCAATTGCCGCAGGACGTGAAACTGCAGGTGGCTTCGGACAGCACCAACTCGATCCGGTCGTCGCTGCACGAGATCGAATTCACCTTGCTGATCTCGATCGTGCTGGTGGTGCTGGTGGTCAGTGCCTTCCTGCGCAGCGCGCGGGCTACGGTGATCCCGGCGATTGCCACGGTGGTGTCGTTGCTGGGCACCTTCGGCGTGATGTATCTGCTGGGCTTCAGCCTGAATAACCTCAGCCTGATGGCGCTGACCGTAGCCACCGGCTTCGTGGTCGATGACGCCATCGTGGTGCTGGAGAACACGGCGCGCCATATGGAGCAGGGCATGGAGCGCTTCGCCGCCGCGCTGCAGGGGGCCAGGGAAGTCGGCTTCACCGTGCTGTCGATCAGCGTGTCGCTGGTGGCGGTATTCATTCCGCTGCTGTTCATGGGCGGACAGGTCGGGCGGCTGTTCCGCGAATTTGCCGTCACCCTGTCGGCGGCGGTGATGATTTCCCTTGTGATTTCTCTGACCGCCACGCCGATGCTGTGCGCCTGGCTGCTGCGGCCGGGCGTCGAGCAGAAGCCGCCAGGACGCGTGTCGCGCTGGTTCGAGCGCGGCTTCGGCGTCATATTGCGCACGTACGAAAAGTCGCTGGACTGGGCGCTGGACAGTGCCCGGCTGGTGATGCTGGTGCTGCTGTTCGTGGTGGGGTTGAATGTGTACCTGTACGCGGCGGCGCCGAAAGGCTTCTTCCCGCAGCAGGATACGGGACAGATCAACGGGGGCATCCGGGCCGACCAGAGCATCTCGTTCCAGGCCATGCAGGGCAAGCTGCGGCAGCTGGTGAATATCATCCGCGACGATCCGGCGGTGGCCACGGTGGTCGGCTTTACCGGCGGCTCGCGGGCGGGCGGCGGTTTCATGTTCGTCAGCCTGAAGCCGGTGGCCGAGCGCGACGTGACCGGGCAGCAGGTGATTGCGCGCTTGCGGCCCATGCTGGCGCGCGTGACCGGCGTGTCGCTGTTCCTGAATACGGTGCAGGACTTGCGCATGGGCGGGCGGCAGAGCAATTCCACCTACCAGTACACGCTGAAGAGCGATAACCGGGCCGACTTGAAGCGCTGGGCGTCGCGGCTGGCGGACCAGATGAAGCGGCAGAAAGCACTGGTGGACGTCGATACAGACCAGGCGGACAACGGGGTGGAAACGTTCGTCGCTGCCGATAAGGACATGGTGGCGCGCATGGGGCTGACGATGCGCGATGTCGACAACGCGCTGTATAACGCCTTCGGCCAGCGCCAGGTGGCGACCATCTACGATGAGCTGAACCAGTACAAGGTGGTGATGGAGGTGGCGCCGCAATACGCGCGCAGTCCCGAAGCGCTGGCCGATGTCTATGTGGCGCGGCGCGCGGCGGCGACAGCGCAGGAGCCGGGCAGTGTGGCGAATGGCGCACGGGCATCGGCGACCGGCGCTGGCTCGGACGCCGGCGCCAGCGCGGCAGGCGGCGCGGTGGGTGCCGGGATGCGCGACCCGTCCGGCGGCTCGGCCCTGAGCGCGCAGGCGGAAGCGATGGTGCCGCTGGCGGCGCTGGCCACCTTCGCCGAGCGCTCCACGCCGGCCTCGGTCAACCACCAGGACGGCGAGCTGGCCACGACGGTCTCCTTCAACCTGGCTGATGGCGCCAGCCTGGGCGAGGCGCAGCAAGCGGTGAAAGACGCGGAAAACGCCATCGGCATGCCCAACAATGTGCGCGGCAGCTTCCAGGGCACGGCGCGCACGGCGCAGGAAACCAACCAGCAGCAGCCGCTATTGATCGCCGCCGCGCTGGTGGTGATCTATATCGTCCTCGGCATGCTGTACGAAAGCCTGGTGCACCCGATCACGGTGCTGTCGACGCTGCCGTCCGCTGGCGTGGGGGCGGTGCTGGCGCTGCTGATGTTCCGCATGGAGTTCTCGCTGATTGCCCTGATCGGCGTCTTTCTGCTGATCGGCATCGTGAAGAAGAACGCCATCCTGATCATCGACTTCGCGCTGGAGGCGGAGCGCACGCGCGGCCTCGATCCGCGCAGCGCCGTGCGGGAAGCCTGCCTGCTGCGCTTGCGTCCGATCCTGATGACGACCATGGCAGCGGCGCTGGGGGCGCTGCCACTGGCAATCGGTTTCGGCGAAGGCTCCGAGCTGCGCCAGCCGCTAGGCATTGCCATCATCGGCGGCCTGGTCGCCAGCCAGTTGCTCACCTTGTTGACCACGCCCGTGGTCTACCTTCTGCTCGACAAGATGCGCCTGCGCGGCGCGAAGGCCTCAACATGAGAAAAATGCTTGGCGCGTTCACACTCGTACTGGCCGGTTGCGCCACCGGCCCGGACTACCACACGCCCAACGCGCCGCTGTCGGCAGAATTCAAGGAAGCACAGGGCTGGCAGCCAGCCGCGCCGGCGGATTTGCTGAAAAAAGGGCCATGGTGGGAGCTGTTTGGCGACGCCACGCTCAGCGCGCTGGCAAGGCAGGTGGAAGTCGACAACCAGAACGTGGCGGCGGCCGGGGCGCGCTACGCGCAGGCGCGCGCCGCCGTGGCCGAGCAACGCGCAGCGCTGTTCCCGGTGGTGACGCTGGACGCCAGCGCCAGCCGCAACGGGGGCGGGGACGCGCGTGCCGGCAACCAGTACCGCGTCAACATCGGCGCCAGCTGGGAGCCGGACGTATGGGGCAGGCTGCGCGCTGGCGTCAGCGGCGCCCAGGCCAGCGCCCAGGCCAGCGAAGCCGACCTGGCGGCAGCGCGCCTGGCGGCACAGGGCGAGCTGGCCGTCAACTACATCGGCTTGCGCCTGGCAGATGCCCAGCTGGCGCTGCTGGGCGAAACCGTGGAGGGCTACCAGCGCGTGCTGCAGATCACCCAGAACCGGGTGAACGCCGGCGTGGCGCCCAGTGCGGACCTGCTGCAGGCGCAGACCCAGCTGGCCAACGCCAGCGCCGACCGCCTGACTGTGCAGCGCCAGCGCGCCCAGCTCGAACACGCGATCGCCATCCTGCTTGGCAAGGCGCCGGCCGACCTCACGCTGGCGCCGGCGCCCTGGACGCTGCAGGTGCCGCAGATCCCGGCAGGCCTGCCGTCCACGCTGCTGGAGCGGCGGCCCGACATCGCCGCCGCCGAACGCCGGGTAGCGGCGGCCAACGCGCAGATCGGCATCGCCCGCAGCGCCTATTTCCCGAGCCTGAGCCTGGGCGGAAGCTACGGCGTGGCGGGCAGCCAGCTGGGCGGCTTGTTCAGCGCCTCCAACACCCTGTGGTCGCTCGGCCTGTCGGCGGCACAGACGGTGTTCAATGCCGGCGCCACCGGCGCCCGCATCGACCAGGCCAGCGCCGCCCGCGACGTAGCCGCGGCGGCTTATCGCCAGTCTGTCTTGAACGCCCTGGCCGAGGTGGAAGACCAGCTGGCGGCCAGCAAAGTGCTGGCGCAGCAGCAGTCCTTGCGCGAAACCTCGGCCAATTCGGCCAGCCAGGTCGAGCAGCAAATGCTGAACCGCTACCGGGTTGGCCAGGTCAGTTATACGGAGGTGGTAACCGCCCAGGTTACGGCACTCAACGCCCGGCGTGCGCTGCTGCAGGCGCAGGCCGATCGCCAGACAACGGCAGTGGCGCTGGTGCAGGCGCTCGGTGGCGGATGGCACCATCCGTGATCGAACGAAAAGTTTAACTATGTTAATCTAATCAAAAAAATATCACCAACCCCTGGACCGGAGCTATATTTACATGGCTGGCTTGTATCAAAACCGGGCTGAAATCGCATGAGCCATAACGCACTGCGTCCGTGGCGCGGACTGGAACTTGCCGCGCTGGCCGAACTGGATCGGCAAAAGCGGGAGACCGGGCAGGCGCTACGCCGCTATGCCGGCTTGTTTGAGCAATTCATCGAGCCCGGCGAACAACATTCCATGGGCTTGCTGCAGGAAGGTGGCCTGCGCCGGCTGTTCGCTGCCCTCGATAGCGTTGGCGACGGCGTTGCCATGGCCGATGCCCAAGGCTGTATCCACACCGTAAACCCGGCGTTTTCTGCAATGTGGGGCGGTTCTGGAACACCTGAACTCGGACCCTTGCTGTCGGAGCTGTGCGGCCAGGCCGCCTGGGATTGTGCACTTTCTGCTGGGGAGTGGGATGGCGAAGTGCGCGGCCGGCGCCCGGACGGCGGACGCTTCCAAGCCACGCTGGTGCTGCGCATGCTGGCGGGCAGCGATGGGCAGGCGGAAAGTGTCGTAGCAGTGCTGACCGACTCAATCGATTCGCGAGTCGCGCAGCGCACGGCTGAACTCCAGCATGAAAACGAGCAGTTGCGCCAATTGTCGGCCCATATGGCCACCGTCAAGGAAGAAGAGCGCAAGCGTATTGCGCGGGAGATCCATGATGAACTGGGGCAGAACCTGCTGGCGCTGAAGATGGACATCGTGCAGCTGAATGAACGCATGGGCGGCCGTCAGACGCGTTTTGCGCGGCGTGTCGCCTCCGCGTTGGACAATATTGATGCCACCCTGCGCAGCGTGCGCGGCATCATGAACGAGTTGCGCCCTTCGGTGCTGGATTTGGGCCTGGCGGCGGCACTGGAATGGCTGGTGAACGACTTCCGCCACCGCAGCAGCCTGCACTACGAACTGGCCTTGCCGGGCGACGGCGATCTGGCAGCCATCGACAGCGAAACCGGCCTGGTACTGTTTCGCATCGTGCAGGAAGCGCTGGTCAATGTACTGCGCCACTCGCGCGCCAGCCAGGTTGCGGTGCGGCTTGCAGTGGAGGACGAGGTGGCCTTGCTGGAAGTGGAGGACAACGGCATCGGCATCGCGCCGTCCTGCCGCGAGCGGCCCGGCTCCTTTGGGCTGATCGGCATGCAGGAGCGCGCCGACGCCCTGCATGGCAGCTTTACCCTGAATGAATACGAAGCCGGTGCGGGATGCTGCGTGACGGTTCGCCTCCCTTTGTAAGCAAAAAGTCAATAGCCCTGCATGCCGGGAACGCATATACTGCCGGTGCTTTTATACGTTCAGGGGACTGATTTGACTAAAAAACTCGCACTTTCGGCAGCGTTGCTAGCAGCATTCGCTCCCGCCATGGCCGACGAAGGCCAATGGCAGCCGCACCAACTGCCGCAACTGAAGGCAGAACTGAAGCGCATCGGCATCACCATCCCGGCCGAACGCCTGGCCGACCTGTCCAGGCATCCGATGAGCGCCATCGTGTCGCTGGACGGCTGCTCCGCGTCGTTCGTATCCCCTGACGGCCTGGTGGTCACCAACCACCACTGCGCTTACGGCGCCATCCAGCGCAATTCGACCGCTGAAAAGAACTATATCGCCAACGGCTTCCTGGCCAAGACCCGCGCCGAAGAACTGCCGGGCGGACCGACCACCCGCGTCTACGTGACCGACAAGGTGGACAACGTGACCGCCCGCGTCAATGACGGCCTGGACAAGCTGGCCGGCAAGGATCGCAACGCCGAAGTGAAAAAGCGCATCAAGGCGCTGATCGCCGAGTGCGAGACCGACAAGAACTACCGCTGCTCCGTGCCGGCTTTCCACCGCGGCGCCGAGTATTACCGCATCCGCCAGATGATGATCAAGGACGTGCGCCTGGTCTACGCGCCGCCTGAATCCATCGGCAACTACGGCGGCGACATCGACAATTACGAATGGCCGCGCCACACCGGCGATTACTCCTTCCTGCGCGCCTACGTGGGCAAGGACGGCAAGCCGGCCGACCCGTCGCCGGACAACGTGCCTTACAAATCGAAGGACTTCCTGGTGGTGTCCGCCGAAGGCCTGAAGAACGACGATCCTATCCTGCTGGCCGGCTATCCAGGCCGCACCAGCCGCTACAAGCTGCCGGTCGAGATCCGCTATGCGCGCGACCTGAGCTACCCGGCCATGGTGGCCGACTACCAGGCCGACCTGGACGCCATTGCCGCCGCCACCAAGGGCAAGGAAAACGACGTGGTGCGCTATGCCAGCGTGGTCAAGTCGATCAACAATCGCATGAAGAAGACCCAGGGCCTGCTGGACGGCTTCGCCCGCAAGGACATCGCTGCCATCAAGGACAAGCAGGACGCCGAGTTCCGCGCCTGGTACGGCAAGCAGCCCAAATCTTCGCAAGCCATGCTGGCCGAACTGGATGCCGCTATCGCCGCCGACATGGAACTGAGCGACGACGAATTCGCCTACGGCGTGGCGACCTACAGCGACCTGCTGAAATCCGCGCGCACCCTGTACCGCCTGGCGCTGGAAAAGCAGAAGCCGGACGCTGACCGCGAATCGGGCTTCCAGGAACGCGACCTGGCCAACATCAAAGCGCGCCTGAGCCGCCTGGAGCAGTCGCTGGTGGCATCGGTCGACCAGGCCCGCTACGTGGCAGGCCTGCAGCGCTACGCCAAGCTGCCGCCCAAGGCACATCCGCAGTGGCTGGATAACCTGACCCCGGCCATCGCCGACGTGCCTGCCATGTACCAGAAGTCCGGCCTGGCCGATACCGCAACCCGCCTGGCCTGGATGGACAAGGCGCCGGCCGAATTCGAACAGTCCGCCGACCCGTTCATCAAGCTGGCCGTGCGCATGCACGGCGCGGCCATGGTGCTGGAAGAGCGCCGCAAGGAAGTCGACGGCAACCTGGAAAAGATCATCCCGCAGTACATGGGCGCCGTGATCGCGTGGAAGAAATCGCAGGGCAAGCCGGTCTACCCTGACGCGAACTCCACCCTGCGCGTGACCTATGGCACCGTGTCGGCCTACCCGGGCCGTGACGGCATTACCAAAGGCCCGTTCACTACGGTGGAAGGCATCCTTGAGAAGAACACCGGCAAGGAGCCGTTCAATGCGCCACAGTCGCTGATCGATGCGGTCAAGGCCAAGCGCTATGGCCAGTTCAAGGACCCGGTACTGGGTACCGTGCCGGTCGACTTCCTGTCCTCGGCTGACACGACCGGCGGCAACTCCGGTTCCGCCGTCATGAACAAGCGTGGCGAACTGATTGGCCTGAACTTCGATTCCACTTACGAGTCGATTACCAAGGACTGGTACTTCGACCGCGACATCACGCGCGCCATCCACCTGGACGTGCGCTACATGCTGTGGGTGATGAAGGAGGTTGACCATGCGGACAACCTTCTGAAGGAAATGACGATCAAGTATCCGCAGAAGTAACCAAGAAAGGGGCTCGTAATGAGCCCCTTTTCGATTTGGGGCAAAACTCTTAAACGCTCTTAGGCGCTCTTTTTTCCTCTTGTTCGACCTTCTTTGCTCTTAAATTGAGGCATTTTCTTGCGTAAGTTCATCGCTCGTTGCCACTCTCCTTCATTTGGAAAACCAATCCATATCGTCTCCCATGCGTTGCGAAATGAACCGCCGACTTGGTTGACAAACTGGGCAGCAGAAACGCTTTTGCCTTCGAAGCGCAATGCACGTCCTTCGACGTGCGCCAGATAGCTTGTGCGCCTGTAGACGTTTCGCAGCGTTGTCCCGTCAGGAAGGAAGACGTTCTTCCATTGATAGCCATCGAGAGTTGATGCGGAGCGCCTGGACTGCGCAGCCACGAATCCATTCATCCAAGCACTGATCGCCTCGTCGAGAATTTCAAACATTTCCTCCACTGCCGTCTTACTGCCGCCCGAAGGTGATTCTAAAAATGCAACTGCTTGGTTTGGCTAGGACTCCTGCTCATGGCATAATCCCGCGTCACCCAAACGCAAACCCATGAACGAAACCATTTCCCTGTTCGGCCTTGCCGCCACCACGCCACTGGAGCTGGTGTCGTTCGTGCTGTCCGTGCTGACCGTATGGCTGAACATCCGCCAGAATCACTGGGCCTGGTTGTTTGCCATCTTGTCATCCGCCATGTACGGCGCGGTGTTCTTCGGCGCCAAGCTGTATGGCGACATGGCGCTGCAGGGCGTGTTCATCACGGTTTCGATCTGGGGTTGGTACCAATGGCTGCACGGGAACCATGGAAGCCAGCTGGGCGTGTCGACGCTGAATGCGCGCGGCCGCGCAGTGTGCGGGGTGGCATGGCTGGCGGGCTTTGGCATACTGGCCTGGTTCCTGCGCCGCTTTACCGATACCGACGTCCCTAACGCCGACGCCTTCCTGACCGCCGGCAGCCTGGTCGGCCAAGCCCTCCTGTCGCGCAAGAAAATCGAGAACTGGCACGTCTGGATCATCGTCGACGTGCTGTACGTCGCGCTGTACGTCCACAAAGGCCTGATGCTGACGGCCGTCCTGTACGGCATGTTCGTCGCAATGGCCGTCGCAGGCCTGCTGGCCTGGCAGGGCAGCAGCGGTGACGAACCGGAAGAAGCAGTCGTCTGGAAATGAAGCAGCCATACCGCGTCGCCATCATTGGCGCTGCATCCTCCGGCAAGACCACCCTGGCGCAGGCGCTGGCAGAGCGCTACGGCGCCATCTGGGTGCCCGAATACCTGCGCGAATTCTGCGACGCGCGCCAATGCGTTCCCGTATCGACCGACCAGTTCCACATCGCCACCACCCAGGTGGCGCGGGAAGATGCCTTGGCCGCACAGGGCGGCCGCTTCCTCTTTTGCGACACCACGCCGCTGATGACGGCGGTCTACAGCATCCATTACTTCGGCGGCATCGACGAGCAGCTCGAAAGTCTCGCATCGTCGCGCCAATACGACATAACCCTGGTCTGCAAGCCTGAATTTGCCTGGATACCTGACGGACTTCATCATGAGGAGCAGGATGTCAGCGGTATTATTGATGCGATCCTGCTCGATGAATTGGCCCGGCGCGGCATGCCGTACACGCGCATCTCGGGCGACCTCGACGAACGCCTGAAGCAAGTAGCTCAACTCCTGGGGGATTGAAGCATGAAAAAACTGCTCGCGTTGGCCGCCATGTTCCCCTTGGCGGCGTTTGGCGAGACCGGTTACTACATGGTCACCGTTTACGACGTCGAAGGCCAGGCTTCAATCGACTACAAATACTGGAACGCCCACTACAAGAATTCGCGCAACACCGCCAGCCCGGAAATCGGCATCGGCTATGGCGTAACGTCGCGCTGGTACACCGAACTCACCACGCAATGGTTTCAACGCAACGGGCGGCAAACCCGCAACACCGGCGTCGAATGGCAGAACGACTTCCTGCTGACCCAGGGCCAGTACGACGTCGACGTCGCGTTGCATACGCTGGTGGAGCGTGCCCGGCGGCGCGATAACGGCTACTACGTTGAAATCGGCCCAGTCCTGCAAACGCAGATCTGGCGCACCCAGTTGAACTTCAATGTGTTCTTCCAGCGTGAGATGGACAACGGGGAGCAGAACGACACCGAACTGGCCTACCAGTGGCAGGTGAAACAACGCTGGAAGCGCTGGTTCTCTCCCGGCCTGCAAGGCTTTGGCGAAGTAGGGAAGTGGAACGACTGGCTACCGTCGAAAAGACAATCGCACCGCGCAGGCCCGGCATTCTTCGGCGAAGCGGGCCGCTTCAAATACGAAGCAGCCTATCTGTTTGGCAAAAACTCAGGACGCGCAGCCAATTCCTTCTCGATGCGTGCGCAGTACTTGTTCTAAATTGGGCATTGAGCCTCGATGATTACAGATGATTCCATTGCTCTTGAAAGAGTACGTACGGGGCGTTCAACGAATGCGAGCGCCCAGTACATTTCACCAAGGTCCGTCGAACGCTCGTTTGCTGGCGGAGCGAGCCCCGTAGGGCTCAGCTCCGCATTGCTAATTTAGAAGTCCACCTGCGCCGACAGCTGGAAGGTGCGCGGCGAACCAGGGAACAGGTAGCCGCCCAGTTCCGGCGTCACATCGCGCCAGTAGAATTTGTCGAAGGCGTTTTTCACCTGCGCGCGCAGGATCACCGTCGAACCGCTCACGCGGGTAGCGTAGGAGCCGCCCAGGTCGACCACATGGTAGGAAGGCACCATGGTCTTGTTCTCCTGGTCGAACGCCTTACGGCCAGAGAACCTCCAGTTTGCATTCAGCTTCAGGCCAGGCACTTCGGCCACGGCGTAATCAGCCCACACAGTGGACTTGAAGTTCGGCACATTGGTCACGCGCTTGCCATCGAGTTCGGCCAGGCCAGTGTCTTCCTGTTTTGCGTGGATGGCGGCCATCGAAGCACCCAGCAGCAGATCGCGGGTAACCTTGCCTTGCGCCGCAAATTCCAGGCCGCGATGACGTTCCTGGCCACTGCGCACGAATGCGGTGGAAACCGGGTCGGTAAACTCCAGGCCCTGGTCAATCTGGTAAATCGCTGCCGACAGCGAGATGCCGTTGATTTCGGCTTTGGCGCCGGCTTCCACCTGCTTTGATTTGCCGGGCGCGAGCGCGCTAGGGTAGTTGGAGGTGCCGAGCGGCGCCACGCCGCCGTACTGCAAGCCTTGGGCGTAGTTCGCATAGTAGGACAGCTTGGCGGTCGGGCTGAATACCAGCGACACATTCGGCAACCAGAAATTCTCGCGAACCGGGACCACGTCAACCTCATTGCGGCGCAGGGACGCGTAACGCACGCCGGTATGCAGCGCCAGTTGATCGGTCAGGCCGATGATGTCCTGCACAAAGGCGGAGCGCTCATGATCGTTGCGGCGCTCGGAAACCGGGCCAACCTGCTTGTCGGTCATCGGTACCGCGACTGGGCGATAAATGTTGCTGACGCCAGCGAGTTCGTACACGTAATCGCCCCAGCTCTCATGGTTGCTGAAGAAGGACAAGCCGGCAGCCAGTTCATGGCGAATCGAACCGGTGGCGAAGCGGCCATTCAACAGCGCCTTGGCAGACAGCGGCTTCTTCTCTTCACCCAGGCTGCGATAGTCGTAAACATCATAGTCGCCGTTGGTGCAGTAGCCTGGCCACAACGATTCGCTTGAGCAGCCGTAAGGGAAGGCGGTGTAGTCGTCGCGCTTGAAGCGATGCTGGTTGGCGCTCAGGGTGGCTTTCCACTCAGGCGACAGCTGGTACTGGAAGTTGACGCCGATATTGCTGGATTCAGTCTCCACCGGCTTGGCCCAAGGCTGGTCATTCAGGAACGTGTCAGCATCGGCCACCGGCAGATTGGTACCGCCGATCAGTTGGAAGCCTGGTGCCGACTTCTGCGACTTCTTCTGGTAGTCGGCATCGATTTGCAGCAACGCCTGAGGGCTGATGCGGAAATCGAAAGCGCCGGATACGAAGCTGCGATGACCGTCGGCGCCCTTGATGATGGAGCGCATGCGTTCACCCGCAGCGTTGAAACGGTAGCCGAATCGGCTATCTTCGAACCGCCCGCCCAGGTCTACCGTGCCCAGCACGGAGCCACGCTCGCTCACTTTGAACTGCACGGAACGCAGGTTGTTCTCGGTTGGACGCTTGGTCACGTAGTTCACCACCCCACCTGGCGCCGCGACGCCTTGCTGAAGGCCGGCGAGGCCGCGCAGCACTTCGATGCTTTCCTTGTTCTCCAGAGGGATCTGGGTATCGCCGGAAATCGGATGGCCATCCTTGCGGTATGAGTTGGCGTTATTCAGCTTGAAGCCGCGAATTGAGAACTGTTCGGCATAGCCAACGGCGTTGTACGCGTCACCGATGCTCGCGTCGTACTTGACGGCGTCAGTGGTAGTGCCGATGTTCAGGTCTTGAATCTGTTCGCGAGTCAGTACGGTGACGGAAGCAGGCGTCTGCAATAACGGCTGGTCGCTGAATCCGGCCACGGACGCGCGTTCGGCAGCCACACGATTGGCGGTAATGACCACTTCGGTCATTTTCTGGTCCTGCGCATGGGCGGCAGGGGCGAAGGCGGAAGCAATGGCCAGTGCGGCCAGGCTAATTTTGCTATTGATGTGGGTGCTGTTCATGATGTGCTCAGGCTGTACGTTATGCGCCAGCAGGAGAGCACGAGGGTGAGAGCGGGCCCCGGGGCTGCGGGCCTTCAACCATCTGCGCTTTCCTTCGCTGGCATTATCCAGATCAGGTTCGGAGGGTATTTCTCACCCCGCGCACTTGCGCGAGGACCCCTAGCGAGGCGGTATTGTACTACAGGCTCAGTTGCAGCGCCTTGCGCACGTCGGCAGGCGTGATATCGCGGCGTTCGCCCAGGCCCGTCAGGCCCGCAGCTTCCATGGCTGCGACGGTGGCGTCGATCGCATCCGCGCCCAGGCCGTAGCCGGACAAGCGGGTCGGCACGCCCATCTGCTCGAAGAAGGCGCGCGTGTTGCCGATGGCCGCGTCGATGCGCTCATCGTCGGTGCCCTTGCCGGCATGCAGGCCCCAGACACGTTCGGCATACTGCAGCAGCTTGCCGCGCTTGGCTTCGCGGCGAATCTGCAGGATGCCAGGCAGGACAATCGCCAGCGTCTGTGCATGGTCCAGGCCAAACAGCGCGGTCAGTTCGTGGCCGATGCCGTGGGTTGCCCAGTCCTGCGGCACGCCGATGCCGATCAGGCCATTCAGCGCCATGGTGGCGGTCCACATGATGTTGGCCCGCACTTCCACATCGTCCGGACGCGCCAGCACTTGCGGGCCCAGTTCCAGCAGCGTTTGCAGCAAGCCTTCGGCAAAGCGGTCCTGTACCGGCGCATTGGCCGGGTAGGTCAGGTATTGTTCGGTGGTGTGGACGAAGGCATCGACCACGCCGTTGCCGACCTGGCGCAGCGGCAGGGTCAGGGTCTTGGCCGGGTCCAGCACCGAGAAGCGCGGATAAACATGCGGGCTCATGAAGGCGCGCTTTTCCTGTGTCTCGGCGCGGCTGATCACGCTGGCGCTGTTCATTTCCGAGCCGGTAGCCGGCAGGGTCAGGACAGCGCCAAAGGGCAGGGCAGCCTTGATCACTTTGCCGCCGATTTTCAGGATGTCCCAGGCATCGCCGTCATATGCCGCCGCCGCGGCAACAAATTTTGTGCCGTCGACAACAGAACCGCCGCCTACAGCCAGCAGGAAATCGATGTTTTCGCGGTGGATCAGCTCGACCGCCTTCATCAAGGTTTCATAGCGCGGATTTGGCTCGATGCCGGCGAACTCGAGCACGGTGTGACCTGCCAGGGCCGTGCGCACTTCGTCGTAAGTGCCATTCGACTTGATGCTGCCGCCGCCGTAGAGCATCAGTACGCGTGCATTGGAAGGAATATGTTTTGCCAAGGCGGCAATTTGCCCCACGCCGAAGATGACGCGGGTTGGA
The DNA here is from genome assembly GCF_049913285.1 of Pseudoduganella sp. S-14. Taxonomy (GTDB): domain Bacteria; phylum Pseudomonadota; class Gammaproteobacteria; order Burkholderiales; family Burkholderiaceae_D; genus Rugamonas. The sequence continues at coordinate 4,511,620 of NZ_CP183991.1, read as the reverse complement.
TTGTGGAATTCAAAGTTTTGCATAGTGCCGGGCATTATCGCGCAAATCTTGCCCATCCGTGCGACACCCCGCAGCACGCCTTGCTACACTTGAGAAATCCGCGCCGCAGGCTGACAATGCGTGTATCCGCATGCCTAAGGAGAGTGAGATGACACAGGAACACGTGGTCGAGCCGCGCGACTATTTGAATGCCCAGGTGCTGGACATGCACCGGGCGCTGACGTCGTTGAGCGAGAAGATCGAGATGCTGGATTTGCAAAACCAGCGCATCGAAACGTGCACCGACCCCGAGCTGAAGCTGGTCATGGCCAGCCACCGCGATTCCACGCGCAAGCAGATCGCAATGTTGCTGGAATGGGTGCGCCGGCGCGACCCGAAAATGGACAAGGAAATGAAGGAAGCGCTGTTCAAGGCGGGACCGATCGCCGCGCAGTACCACTACGAGTAAGCTCCTGGTACCGCGCTGCAAACAGAAAGGAAGTCGATGAAGTTGCAGCCGTACCGGGAGGGCAGCTGGTTTGCCATCCCGCTTGGAAATGGCGGCTATGCCACCGGACTGGTGGCCCGCCTGTCGCCGCAAGGAAAGGTCATGCTGGCCTACCTGTTCGGGCCGATCCACTGGACGCTGCCAACGCTGGCGGAAGTACAGCCGTTGACGGCCAACGATGCGCTGAAGGTGATTCGCACCGGCGACATCGCAGTGGCCAACGGGCGCTGGCCGGTGATCGGCAACACCATCGGCTTCCAGCGCAGCGACTGGCCGGTGCCGATGTTCATCCGCCGCGCCGACGCCTTGAAGCGTGCCTGGCAGGCAACCTACGGCGACGACCCGGCCAAGCCGGAGCGCGAAGTGTCCGTGCCATACGACACGGAGGGGTTGGAGAGCGATTCGCTGTTTGGCTACGGCTCGGCGGAACTGCTCATGACCAAATTGCTGGAGTAGGGAGATCCCTATGTACACGGGCGGCTGTTTTTGCGGCGCAGTGCAGTATGAGGCAGACGCGCCGGTGTTGAATTGCACGTGGTGCCATTGTTCGATGTGCCGCCGCCTGTCCGGCGCGCCCAGCGTGGCCTGGTTCAGCGTACCGCGTACCCAGTTTCGCTATGTGCGCGGCAAGGCCGCCATCTACCATTCCAGCCCCGGCGTGACGCGCGAATTCTGCGGCGTCTGCGGCACCCACCTCACCTTTGCCGACGACAGCACGCCCGGCGAACTGGACGTCACCACTTCCAGCCTGGACGATCCCGAAGCACTGCCGCCGCAAGACCACACCTTTGCCGACAACCGGTTGCACTGGGAGCCGATCTGCGACGACCTGCCGCGCTACCGCCGCACGCGCCGCGACGGCGCTCTCGAACGCGCCTGACCGCCGTCAGGCCTCCGGCGCCACCCACACCAGGTTCCACAGGTGGCCGTCGATGTCCTCGAAGCCCTGGTCGTACATGAAGCCATGGTCCTCCGGCGGGTGCGGCGTGCGGCCCCCGGCGGCAACGGCCTTGGCGATGAGGGTGTCGACTTCTTCCCGGCTTTCGCAGCTCAGGCAGATGACCACTTCGTTGGCTTCCTTGGCCTGCGCGACGGGCTTGTCAATCAGGGACTTGAAAAAAGGCTCGGTCGTCAGCATGGCCTGGATGGTGTCGCCGACGACGTTCATGAATGCCGCGTTCTCGCCGCTGAACCGCGCATTGAACGTAAAGCCGAGCGCGGAAAAGAAGGCCTTGGACTTTTCCAGGTCCTTCACTGGCAAGTTGAGGATGACTTGTTTTTTCATGGCGTTTCCTTGGTTGATATGGAACGGGAGTTCGGTGCTGCATCCTGACGACGGACGGCGCTACACCGAATCGACACGCTGATGAAAAAAACCTCGTTTGCAGAGCGTTGCGCTAACGCCATAAGCGAATGACTGAACCTTGAATCAGGCCTCTGAACGCTCAACCACCACTTCACTGATCTGCAGCACCGGTCGAATATCCGTGTAATTCGCGATGTCGCTCCAGATCTCCTGCGCGTGCGGCGCGCGGGCTGCCTGGTAGGCTTCGACCGAGGTGCAGACGAAATCGCACTTGGCCACATAAACGGGATCTGTGCCCGGAGCGCCGCCTGTAACGCCCTTGTCCACCGTGTAGTACAGGCACGCTGCGCCGAGCCGCTGTTTCACCATTGGCATATGTTTCTCGCGGTAGTAGGCGTGATCGAATCGCGCACCTGCGGCGTATGGGTACATGACACTGACTTTGATCATAGGTTCTCTCCTGTTTAACTGCAGGCCGCAGCGCGCGTCAGCAATAGCTGGCGCTCCTGCTCATTTTGCGTAAGCTTCGCGGCGCGTTCGAATTCGAAACGTGCTTCGGGCAGGCGGTTCAGTTTGAACAGGAAGTCGCCCCGTACGCTTGGCAGCAAGTGGTACTGCTTGAGCGCCGGTTCGTCGACCAACTGGTCCACCAATTCCAGCCCCACCGCCGGCCCATAAGCCATGGCCAGCGCCACAGCGCGGTTTAATTCCACCACCGGCGAAGGCGCGCGCGTCGCCAGCGCCAGGTACAGGTCGGCAATCTGCTGCCAATCGGTGTCTTCGGCCCGGCGCGCGCGGGCGTGGCAGGAAGCGATGGCGGCCTGCAGCACATATGGCCCGGGCACCCGATTCAACGCTTGCGCGCGCTGCAGCGCCGCCAGCCCACGCCGGATCAGCATCTGGTCCCAGCGCGTGCGGTCCTGCTCCAGCAATAGCACAGGCTTGCCCTGCGCGTCCGTGCGCGCGCGCGACCGCGAAGACTGGATCTCCATCAGCGCCACCAGCCCATGCACCTCCGGTTCGCCGGGCACCAGCTCGGCCAGGATGCGCACCAGGCGCAGCGCCTCGTTGCACAGGGCTGGGCGCATCCAGTCGGCGCCCGCGCTGGCCGAATAGCCCTCGTTGTAGACCAGGTAGATCACCTGCAGTACCGCGGCCAGGCGTTCTTCCAGCTCGGCGCCACGCGGCACGTCGAACGGCACCTTGGCATCGCCCAGGGTGCGCTTGGCACGCACGATGCGCTGCGCCACCGTCGATTCGGACGCCAGGAATGCGCGTGCAATTTCGTCGGTCGTCAGGCCGCCCAGCAGGCGCAAGGTCAGCGCCACGCGCGCTTCCATGGTCAGCACCGGGTGGCAGGAAATGAAGATCAGGCGCAGCAGGTCGTCCCCGATATTGTCATCGAGCTCGCGCTCCAGGTCCGGCGCGGCGTCCTGCAGCAAGCCTTCGATTTCGTAAGTCAGCTCGGGCTCTTTCTCGTGCACCAGCTTCTGGTGGCGAAGGTAGTCGAGCGCCTTGTTCTTCGCCGCCTGCATCAGCCAGGCGGCTGGGCGGTCGGGCGTGCCGTTCTCCGGCCAGGTCTCAAGCGCGCTGACCAGCGCATCCTGCGCCATCTCTTCCGCCAGTGCGACGTCGCGCAGCATGCGCGTCAGGACCGCGATAATCTTTGCTTCTTCAATGCGCCAGACAGCGTCGATGGCGCGGTGGATGCTGTTGTCGTTCATCCAGCTACTTTACCATCACGGCAGTGATGGCGTGATAAACTCGGCAACTTTTCCAATAATGTACCGGCCGATGAAGAAGAGCGTAGCGACAATCCGTGATGTGGCAGCCGCCGCGGGGGTATCCACGGCCACGGTTTCCAAGTTCGTCAACGGCGCGCAGCGCTTTTCGCCGGCGGTCGAAGCCCGCCTGGCCGGCGTCATTGAGGAGCTGGGCTACCGCTCCAATCCGATGGCGCAGTCGATGATTACCGGGCGCACCAGGACCATCGGCCTGTCGATCCTGGATATTACGAACCCTCACTACGCCAGCGTGGTAAAAGGCGCCAACCGCGTGGCCCAGTCCCACGGCTACACCGTGCTGCTGGTCGATACCGAAGAAACCCCGGAGCGCGAGCGTCAACTGCTGGAAGCCCTGAGCCGGCGCGTGGACGGCATGATCGTCTATTCCCGCACGCCGGAGGAGGAACTGGACTGGCTGCTGGCGCTGAACCGCCCATCGGTGTTTTTCGGCCGGCCTGACTACATCAAGCTGCCATCCGTGGCCAGCGACGACCAGCTTGGCGCCTTCATGGTCACGCGTCACCTGCTGGCGCAAGGCCACAAGCGGGTAGCTTACATGGGTTACTCTAATTCGCGCCGCGACCGCGAGCGCATGGCCGGCGTGCGCGAGGCACTGGCGGCGCAAGGACTGGAACTGAGCGTATTCGAAGCCGACGCTCCAGCGTCGTCGGCGGGCGAGAAACTGAGCTCCTCGATCATGTTGGGCAGGCAGCCGCCCGACGCGCTGGTCTGCTTCAACGACCTGCTGGCGCTCGGTTTCATGAAAGCCGCCCAGACGCTGGGCTTCCGCGTCCCCGGAGACGTCTCCGTGGTGGGCTTCGACAATATCCAGTTCGGGAGTTTCGCTTCGCCGGCCCTCACCAGCGTGGACCTGAACAGCGAACAGATGGGCGCGGCGGCCATGGAGAAACTCCTGGCCTCCATCGAAGGCCAGGAAGTCGAGCCGCTGACGGTGGTCAACGCGCAACTCGTGCTGCGCGCCTCCACCGCCATGCGGGATTAGATCGCAACCTTGCGCAGTTCTACTTCCATATCGCCCGGGTTAGGGTAGGGGTAGGACTTGACCCAGGCGATAACATCATCGCGCGAAGCCGCATCCACCGCCCAATAACCGGCGATCAGTTCCTTCACCTCGGCAAACGGGCCGTCGGTGATGAAGGGTTTGCCGCCGCTGAACTTGACGCGCGCACCGCGTGCGGTGGACTTCAAGCCTTCGCCGGACAGCGCAACACCGGCGGCGATGCCGGCATTGTTGGCGCGGTTCATGATGTCGATCACTGCCGCCGGCGGTTCGAAATCCTGCTCCGCCACGGCATCGGAACGCAACAGGATGGCCCAGGCGGTATGCTTGGGCGCCGCGCCGGTGTCGAAGCCTACGCAGCCGCCGGGGCAACCGGCTTCGCGCACTTCGACCACGGCGCTGCCTTCCGCGTCCGCCGATGGCCAGCGCGCTGCCAGTTCGCTGGCGGCGCGGCGGTCTTCGGCCTCGATGAAGGTGAAGCCGGCCACGCTCACATCTTCGAACGGGCCTTCTTCGTACAGCCACTGGCCGTCGCGGCGGCGCATGCGCAAGCCGCCGTCGGCGCTGGAACGCAGCCATTTGGCACCCGGTACGGCCTGCACCAGTTCAGCGGATGGGAAGTTGTCCGATTCCGAGGTGGCGTCGGCCTTCCGAATTACCATGTACTGCATTGAAGTCTCCTTTAAACGGGCGCTGCGATCTTGCTGGCGATGCGCGCCTCCTGCTCACGCAGTTCGGGCGTGAATTCGGCGCCGAAATCCTCGGCCTCGAACACCTGGCGGATTTCGATATCTGAATCGGTCTCCATCGGATTGGGGCAGCGCTTGACCCATTCGATGGCTTCAGCCAGCGACTTTACCTGAATCAGCCAGAAGCCGGCAATCAGCTCCTTGGTTTCCTGGAACGGGCCGTCGATGACGGTGCGCTTGCTGCCCGAGAAATGCACGCGGGCGCCGCGCGAACTGGGGTGCAGGCCTTCGCCGGCCAGCAGTACGCCGGCGTTCACCAGTTCCTCGTTGAACTTGCCCATGGCTTCCAGCAGTTCGGTTTTCGGCATCTTGCCGGCTTCGGAATCGGGGGTGGCTTTTACGATGAGCATGAATCGCATGTTGTCGGTCTCCTTAGGCTTTGCACTCAGGCATTTTGCTCATCATTTCCTTCATCCCTTCCTGCATCTGTTCGGGAGTCAGGTCGCGCTTGTGGGTGGCAATCGACCAGCTATGGCCGAACGGGTCCACCAGCACGCCGTAGCGGTCGCCCCAGAACATGTCTTCCGGCGGCATCTTGGCGGTGCCGCCGGCGTCAATGGCGCGCTTGTAGGCGGCGTCCACGTCTTCCACGTAAATGTGCAGGGTCACGGGCGTGCCCTTGTAATGTTTAGGACCGAAGCAGCCGCCCTCGGGGAAGTCGTCGACCAGCATGATGTGCGAATCGCCGATGCTGATCTGGGCGTGCATGATCTTGCCGCCCGGCCCGGGCATGCGGGAATTTTCTACCGCGTTGAAAGCCTTCTTGTAGTAATCGATAGCGGCGGCAGCGCCTTCGCAAACCAGGTGAGGGGTCACAGTGCGCATGCCTTCTGGAATCGGTTTGACAGTCATGGTCATTCTCCATTCGTTGTTGAGGAAAGAGGACGCTTTTTGCGGCCTCCATATTCCCACGACGAACGGGCGGGCGCCAGATCGACACATTACAAAAGTTTTTTTTGAGCCAGCCATTCCGGGTTGAACAGGCGGGCCGCATAAGTGGCGCCGCGGTCGCACAGCAGGGTGACGATGGTGTGGCCTGGCCCCATCTGTTTTGCAAGTTCCGCCGCTGCGGCCACATTGATGCCGCTGGAGCCGCCCACGTACAGGCCTTCCTCGCGCAACAGGCGGTAGACCATCTGTACGCAAGCCCTGTCGTCGATGCGGATGGCGTCGTCGATCGGCGTGCCTTGCAGGTTGGCGGTGACGCGGCTGTTGCCGATGCCTTCCGAAATCGAACTGCCTTCGCTCTTCAATTCGCCGTGCTTGATCCAGTTGTAGAGGGCGCTGCCGCAGGGATCGGCCAGCACGATCCGGACGGCGGGCTTTTGCTCCTTCAGGTAGCGGGCGACGCCGGCCAGCGTGCCGCCGGTGCCTGTGGCGCAGGTGAAGGCGTCGATGCGCCCGCCGGTGTCGTGCCAGATTTCGGGACCGGTCCGCTCATAGTGGGCCTGGCGGTTGGCGAGGTTGTCGAACTGCTGGGCCCAGATGGCGTCGGGCAATTCCTGCGCCAGGCGGCCGGCGACTTTCTGGTAGTTGTTGTCGTCGGCGTAGGGGACGGCTTTGACGGGGCGCACTTCGGCGCCCAGCGTGCGCAGGATGGCGAATTTTTCTTCGGACTGGGTTTCGGGGATGACGATCACGCATTGGTAGCCGCGTGCGGCGCACAGGTGGGCCAGGCCGATGCCGGTGTTGCCGGCCGTGCCCTCGACCACGGTGCCGCCGGGTTGCAGGCGACCGGAGCGCTCGGCGTCGAGGAGGATGGACAGGGCGGCGCGGTCCTTGACGGAACCGCCGGGGTTCATGAACTCGGCTTTGGCCAAGATTTCGCAGCCGGTCTCGGCCGAGAGGCGGGCGAGGCGGATCAGGGGAGTGTGGCCGATGGCGTCGGCGAAGCCATGTTTGATGTACATGGCTTCAATGTAGTCTAAAACCCGCACATCTGGGTCAGACCCAAGGGTCAGACCCGCAACGGTTTCAAGTCCTGCGCTGGGGTTGCAAGTCTTTGGCTTTCTGCGAAGATCAAAAGCGCACAACCGAACCCAGCGGCAGATGAGCAGACAGGGTCCGACCCTGCGGGTCAGACCCGGGTTTGCCGGTTTTCAGAGAGCCCGCAAAGTGATAGTGAACTTCAGCCCACCACCTTCACGATTGGACACCTCCAGCTCCGCCTCATGCCGCGCCAGCACCCGGTCCACAATCGCCAGCCCCAGCCCGGCCCCATTGGCCTGCCCGCGCGCCGTATCCAGCCGCGTGAACGGCTTGAGCAACTGCGCAATCTGCCCCTCCGGCACCCCCACGCCATGATCCTGCACCTCAACAATCACCCGCTTGGCCGAATGCATGCCCCGCACCGAGCACTTGATGTCAATCTCGGTCACATCCGACTCGGGCGTCTTGCCATAGCGCCGCGCATTTTCCACCAGATTGGCAATCACCCGCTTGAGGTCGGTCGCATTGCCCAGCACATGCGCCTGTTCCGGCAGCTCAGCCGTAACCCGCACATCGGGATGGCGCCCCGCCTCATGCACACTCTCAGCCAGCAGCGCCGCCATGTCCACATTGATGAAGCTGGACGCTTCGGTCGGCTTGGCGTAATCGAGGAACTGCGCAATGATGGCATCCATCTGCGCAATATCCGACTGCATGCCCTCGCGCGCCTCCTGCGACAGGTTGGCCATTTCCACCTCGAGCTGCATGCGCGCCAGCGGCGTGCGCAAGTCGTGCGAGATGCCGGCCAGGATCACCGCGCGGTCGGATTCGACCTGCTGCAGGTCATCCACCATCTGGTTGAAGCTGCGGTTGGCCTGGCGCACCTCCTGCGGCCCGACTTCCGGCAGCGGGTCCGGGTGGCGGCCCTGGGCAATCTCGCGCGCGGCGGCGGTCAGCCGTTTCAGCGGCAGGTTGATCAGGCTGGAAATCAGCGCTGCACCGAGCAGCGACACCAGCGCCACCACACCGGCCCAGCCCAGCCATTCGACCGGCCCCTGCAGGCGTTCGCGCTCCAGCATCAGCCAGTAGCGGTCATCGGCAATCTTGAAGCTGACCCAGTAGCCAGGCACGCCGTTCACTTCGGAGGAAAAACGGGTATCGGCACCAAGCTTGGCGCGCACCAGGGTCTGGATGTCGGCCATCAGCCCCGAGCTGGGCGGCGGCGCCACCTCGTCGTCGTCCTCCATGGTGAACACGCGGATGCCTTCGTTCGACACCAGTTCGAACAGCAGTTCGCGCCGCAAGTCGGTCGCCGAGTGGGTCAGGGCGGCGCGCGTAATGGTCACCACCGACACCACCTGGGCGGCAGTCTGCTGTGCCAGCGGTTCGCGCTGGACGTAGTTGACCATGCCGAACCAGGCCGACATGGAAAGCGTGGTCAGCACGCTCAGCAAGAGAAAAGTGCGCCAGAACAGGCCGCTGGTCAGCGACGCCGGGCGCGGCAGGCGGAATTTCATCGACAGCCCAAAATCAGCGCGGCTGGCCCTCGGGAATGAAGACGTAGCCCAGGCCCCACACCGTCTGGATGTACAGCGGGCTGGACGGGTCCGGCTCGATCAGCTTGCGCAGGCGGGAAATCTGCACGTCCAGGCTGCGGTCGAACACTTCGTACTCGCGGCCGCGCGCCAGCTCCATCAGCTTCTCGCGCGACAGCGGCTGGCGCGCATGGCGCGCAAACACTTTCAGCACCGAAAATTCGCCCGTGGTCAGGGGCACGGTTTCGCCATTTTTCTTGAGCGTGCGCGTGCCCAGATCCAGCACGAACTGGCCGAACTCGAAAGTTTGCGGATGCTCGGAAGGTGCGCCCGGGATTTCGTCGGGCTGCTTGCGGCGCAGCACGGCGCCGATGCGGGCCACCAGCTCGCGCGGGTTGAATGGCTTGGGCAGGTAATCGTCGGCGCCCATTTCCAGGCCCACGATGCGGTCCACGTCTTCGCCCTTGGCAGTGAGCATGATGATCGGGGTCTGGTCGCCGGCGCCGCGCAGGCGGCGGCAGATCGACAGGCCGTCTTCGCCGGGCAGCATCAGGTCCAGCACCAGCAGGTCGTAGCGCTCGCGCAGCCACAGCTTGTTCATGGCGGTGGCGTTTTCGGCGGTGACGACGTTAAAGCCCTGCTCGGTCAGGTAGCGGCGCAGCAGGTCGCGCAGGCGGACGTCATCGTCCACCACCATGATCTTGGCCTGGTGGCCTTGCGTGCCGCCTGGTGCGGCAGGAGGGTTAGTGGTGGTATTCATAAGGATGTTGATCTTGTTGAATTGTCAGATGCATGTCGCTATGGTAACGTCATATTGATGGCCGGTGCCATACCGGTGAAAACTCATTACATTTTCTTACAAACTTTACCGGGTCGCTCTTACTATGGGAAGTTGGAGCGCATACACTGCGGGCATGGATACGGCAAGTACGACGAGGACTGCGATGAAACTTGGTGCGAAAACAGGATTGGGCAAAGCGGCTTTGGCGCTGTGCGCCGGCCTGTGCTGCACCGTGATGGCCAGCGCGCAAGCGCAGTCCGACCAGCGCAACCGCCAGCAAGAACGCCGCGAAGCGCCGCGCGACTTTCGCGACAATCGCATGAACGACGCCCGCGAAGTGCGCTATCCACGCCAGTATGAGGGGCGCATGGACGATGCGCCGCGCATGGTGGACGACCGAGACAACGCAGACTCGCGCCGCATGGGGGGACGCATGACCCCGGACGAACGTCGCGACCTGCGCCGCCAGATCAATGAAGCGGGCCAGCAAGTGTACTCCCTGCCGCGCAGGCGGTGATTTTGTGACGTTTACGTAACGTTAAGAGCACTTTCGGCCCAGAAAACCTCCGGAATTTAATGTTTTGCGTGTAATATTGATTGCCCGCAAGACAACGCGCCCCGGCGCGCCCAAAAATAGGGCACTGGAGGAGGAGCTTTGTCCCAAATTGCACAACAGGAAAGCGCCGGCAGCTTGCCGGCCGGCGTGGTCCAGCGGCCCGATGGGGTCTACCTGGACCTGCGCCTGCTCGCGCCTGAACTGAGCGCCGCGGTCGATGTGCTGTACCGCAGCGGTTATGTGCTGCAGGGGCTGGACTATCCGGTGCTGGCGCGCGCCCTGTACGGCGTGGGGCCGGAGCTGGCGCCCGGTCCCGACCTGCTGGTGCGCGTTGGCGATCGGGTGGCGCCATTCCCCGCCGAGCGCAAGCCGCTGTACCGCAACGTCAGGATTCGCGACGGCGAAGCGGAATACTTCTTTGAACCGATCTACCTGCCGGCCGAGGAGCTGTCGGACGGCACCCTGCTGCCGGAGCGCCAGGCCCACCTCGATTTCGACGAATTCGTGGCCGACATGTGGCTCAAGAACGTGCGCTTCGGCATCCAGGTGGCGGCCGTGCGCGCTGCGCTGGCGGCGCCGAAAGGCGAACGGGTGGCCGCGGCGCTCGACCTGGAACCGACGCCGGCACAGGATGCGCGCGTGGTGGAAGTGGCGTCCGAACTGCACCGCAGCGACGCGCCGCGCCAGCGCGCCGATGGCACGGTCGACCTGACCAGCTTCCAGAACCGTTTCCCCCAGATCAAGCAAGGCATGCGCCTGCTGCAAAAGCTGCCCGGCGTGCCGGGTGAGCCGGGCCGCAATATCGCCGGCCAGCCGCTGGCCGCGCTGGCGCCGAACGACGTCGATTTCAGCCGCTATGCCGGCGAGGGCACGGTCATCGCGCGCGAAGCCGATGGCGAATTCCTGGTGGCGGCACGTGAAGGCTTCCTGAACGTGGACCCGAAAAGCGGGCAGGTGGCGCTGAGCGACAAGATCATCAGCCGCGAAGGCGTGTCCGGCCGTACCACCGGCAACCTGGAGCTGATGGGCGCTTTCGAAGAATTCGGCGACGTGCAGGAACTGCGCGACGTGAACGGCAGCGACATCACCGTGCACGGCGACGTGTTCGGCAATATCAATTCCAGCGGCGGCACCATCGTCCTTGGCCGCAACCTGATGGCCGGCCGGGCCATCAACGCCAGGGGCGATATCCGCATTAAAGGCGTGGCCTCCGGTTCCACCATCCAGACTGCCTGCGGCACGATTACTATCACCGGCCGCGCCGAAAGCTGCGTCATCAGCGCGCCCAAGGTGGTGATCGCGGAGGCGTCCAACTGCGAAATCTTTGCCGACGAAGTGAGCATTGAACTGGCCATCGGCTGCGCCGTTGCCGGCCGCAGCGTGCTGGTGGAAAGCGCCGGCCCGCGCAAGAACAGCGAAATGCTGGTCTACGTGGTGGTGAAAGACGTCGCCAGCCACGACGCCGAGCTGGAAACCCTGCAAAAACAGGTCGCCGTGCACGAAGCGGAAATTGCCGCCTGGCGCGCCGAGCATGACCGCCTGAATGCCATGGCCGAAGTGCGCAGCTACCTGACGCTGGCCGAAAAGCTGCGCAAGGGAGAGATCCACCTGACGCCGGCCCAGGTGCCGCACCTTAAGAAAGTGGCGGGCGCGGTGGCGCCGCACATCAAGCAGATCGGCCAGTTGCTGCAGTCGATCAGGGTGGCGGAAGAGTCGATCGGGGGTGCGCGCACCCGGCGCGACGAACTGGAAGCGCTGAAGCGCGATGCCGCCGCACGTTCCTCGGTGCGCGTCACCCTGGTCGACGGCGAGGTGCTGGTGCGCACCTTGCCGCTGGGCGAGGTGGTAGCGGCCAACTTCATGGCGGCCGCCAAGGATTACAAAGTCCTGTTGCGCGGGCCCCGGCTCGATAGCCTGGTCATCTTCGCCGGCGCCAGCGGCAGCGTGAACTGGCATGGCGCTGCCCAGGCCGAGGCGAGCGTAGCGTAGTGGGCCGATAGCCGTACAATGGCGCAAGAAGACTACCCGGGAGACATGGTGCCTGCAGACGCTGCATCGGCCGCCGCGGCGGCTGGCGATCTGCCATCGTCGCTGGTCCAGCGCGCCGATGGCGTGTATTTCAAGGCCGAAGCCGCGGCGGCTTTGCTGCAGGCGGCTGCCAACCAGGTTTTCCTGTCCGGCGCCTGTTTCCGCGGCCTCGATTACGGCGTCTTCATCCGCGCCCTGTATGGCGTCGGTCCCGAACTGCCGGAAGGCATGGACGGCCAGCCTTTGTGGCGCTTTGCCGACGATATCGTGCCATTCCCCAGCGGGCGGCGCGACCTGTACAAGTCGGTACGCATCGTCGGCGGCGAGGCGGAATACTATTTCGAACCCGTGTTCGTGGAGGCCGGAGGCGAGGCACCGCTGCCGACCCACCTCGACTTCGGCGAATTCGTGGCCGATATGTGGACCAAGGGCATTCGCTTCGGCATCGATGCGCCGGTGGTGCGCGAAGCCATTGCCAGCGGCAAGGTGGCGCGCCTGATCGTGGCGCGCAGGCTGCCGCCGGTGCCGGGGCGCGACGCCGCCATCGTGGAAGTATCGGAAAGCATCCACCGCTCCAATGCTCCGCGCCTGCTGGCCAATGGCCGCTTCGACTTGCACAGCTTCCAGAACCGCTTCCCGCAAGTGAAGGCCCAGGTGCGGCTGCTGCGCCGCGAGCCGCCGCAGGCGGGCACGCGCGGTTTCGAATTGTCCGGCATCGTGCTCGACCCGCCACAGCCGCGCGACCTGGAACTGGCCACGGTGGCCGGGGAAGGCACGGTGGTCGAGCACCACGATGGCGTCGATTACCTGGTCTCCTCGCGCGAAGGCTTCATCAACGTCGACAGCAAAAGCAAGCGCATTTCCATCGGCCCCAAGATCGTCAGCCGCGAAGGCGTGTCCGCGCGCACCACGGGCAACCTGAAGCTCGATGGCGATTACGAGGAGTTCGGCGAAGTGCAGGAACAGCGCACGGTGGAAGGCGGCAATATCACCGTGCATGCCGACGTCTTCGGCAACATCGTCTCGCGCGGCGGCACGATTGCGCTGCAAAAGAACCTGATGGGCGGCAGCGCCACCAACGCCGACGGCAATATTCGCGTATCAGGCGTCGCTTCCGGCGCGCTGCTGCAGTCGAAAAATGGCGAGGTGGTGCTGGGCAAGGCGCAGAATTGCGTGATTACCGGTTCGCGCGTGATCATCGCCGAGGCTTACAACTGCGAGATCATGGCCGACGAAGTGCTGATCAAGCTGGCCGCCGGCTGCGCCATTGCCGCGCGCCGCATCGAGATCGACAGCGCCGGGCCGCGCAAGCAGGCCGAGATGCAGCTGCACGTCATGGTGCCGGACACCAGCAAGTACGACGACAAGCTGGCCGAATGCGCCGCCCGCGCGGAAAGGCAGGAGCAGCAGGCGCAGCGCTGCAAGGAGCAGATGGACGCCATCACTGCCGACCAGGAAGTGCGCAACTACCTGCAACTGGCCAGCAAGGTGCGCAAGCAGGAAGTCACGCTGAACCAGGAGCAGCTGGTGCTGTTCCAGAAGATGGCGCTGAAGGTCGGCCCCTCGCTGAAGATGGTGGCGCGCCTGCAGGTGGCGATGAAGGAAGCCCAGGCCGCCCAGCAGAAGGAGCAGGAGTTGGGCGAGCACGTCTACCGGCAGAAGCTGATGGTCGTCGGCGGCGCGCGCTGCACGGTGCGGCAGGTGGCGGGCGACATGGTGGTGCGCAAGCTGGTCTTCAATCCCGACCTGGGGCCGGCCTACCTGCTGCCGCCAAAGGAAGTCAAGCTGCGCGTACGCGCCGCGCTGGGTACGCAGCAGCCGCTCTTCATCGGCAGCGGCGGCCAGTTCGACTGGAGCGGCAGTGCAGCTTAAATCGCAGCGTAGCAGGGCATGGCGCCCAGCGGCAGGTCGTGGAACAGGTTGTGTTCCGTATCGTTGATCTCGCGGTTTGCCTGCAGCACGCGAATCTTTGACAGGTAGTCGCCCACCGCCAGCACGCGCGCCATCGGCGTGCGCGGCTCGCCCTTGCGCATGGTCTGCTGTTCGCGTATCGCCTGGGTGATCGACGGCGGGAAATTCCATGCCTCCGATATCCCGGCCGAAATGGCAAGCGCCTCGTGGGCAAGTCGGGCGCGGAACGTGGCCGACCCTAGCTCGCCCGGCCTGGCTCCGGCGCTGTCCAGTACCGGCAAGGCGGTCAGCAAGCCGGAATTGATCACCAGGCCCGCCAGGAAAGCCTCGAACGGATCGATGCCGAATTCCGGGGCCAGCATGCGGCAGGCCACGGCGCTTTTCTCGGACTGCTCCCAGATGCGCGGTGCCAGCAGCCTGGTGTAGTGCCCCGAATTCAAATCGATGATGGGGCGGAAGGCGACAGTGGTGATCAACTGGCGCAAGCCTTCCTGTCCAACCACGATCACGGCGTGCTCGACGCTGTTGATGGTGGTGGCTTCGCCGCTGTTCTGGATGGCGGCATTGGCCAGCCGCAGCACCGATCCCACCAGCACCAGGTCGTTGGAAATCTTGCGCGCGATATCTGCGCCGGCGAAATTCTCGCTGCGCAGGCTTTGCAGCAGTTGCGGGATTACGCCCGGCATGCGGCGCAGCATGTCCGCCGCGTTGTGGCCCGATTGCGCGGCCAGGATCAATTCGTGCAGCACGCGCCCTTCCGGCGCGGTGGTATCAAGCGAATCGTCCTTGCGCAGGCCAAACAGCCAGCGCTGGAAGGTGGAGTTGACCAGGTCCTTCTGTTCGAAATCGGGGCCGCCTTCAAGGGCCGGCGAGAGCACGGGGACCGGCGCCGGTGTGGGCGCGGGCTGCGCCGGCGCGGCAGGGGCGGCCGCTGGCGGCCGGCTTTCAGGTTTGGCGAGCAGTCGCTTCAGCCATTGGAACATGGATGCTTTCCCAGCAATTGTTATGAAAGCATTGTAGCCCAGGCCGCAATCTTTGAGGATGGTCAAACTGCTTGCTGTTGCGTAACGGTACGATGGAACAGCGTATCACCGGAATCAGAGGAGCAATATGGAAGCCGACCTGCGACAGTACCTGACATTCCGCCTGGGCGGCCTTGAATACGCGCTGGACTACCGCCGCGTGCAGGAGTTGCGTCCATTGAGTGCGCTCGAGCGTATTGCATCGGGCGGAGAAATCGTTGAAGGCGTGGCGTTGTCGCGCGGCGTCATCATGCCCATTGTGGACATGCGCGTGGCGTTCGGCCCCCGGCCGCCGGTGCACGATCCGCGCACGGACGTGATCATCCTGCAGCTTTCGACTTGTGTGATGGGAATAGTGACCGATGGCGTGACCGACCTGGTGTCCTTGCCGGCCAGCGCGGTCCACCCCCTGCCGCATGCGGGCGAGGAGGTGGATTACCTGCTGGGAATGGGACAGCTCGGCGAACGCCGGCTGATCATGCTCGATATCGACCGCCTGATGGCGGTGCGCGGGGCGGCGCGGCCGCGTCAGGCGGCCAGTGCTTCCAGCTGCTCCTGAAGCTCGAGCCACTCGCCTTCGAGCTGCTCCAGTTCCTTGCTGCATTCGACCTGGTCGGCCAGCAGGGTTTTCAGCTTAGGCTTGCTGTCAGCCTCGTAGATGGCTGGGTCGGCCAGGGCGGCGTCGATCGCCGCTTTCTGTTCGCTGCGCTGGGCCATCGCCGCTTCCACCTTCTTCAGGCGGTTCTCCAGTGGCTTGCGCTGGGCGGACAGGCGCTGGCGTTGCTCGGCTTCCAGGCGTTTTTGCTCCTTGCGGTCGACCGGCGACGCCTCGGCTGCGGCGGGCTGGCCGGCAGCTGGCATCGCGCTGGCTGCAGCAGCGGCAGGCTTGGCCAGCTTGGTCTGTAGCAGCCAGTCCTTGTATTCATCGAGGTCGCCATCGAATTCACGCAGGCGGCCGTTCTCGACGATGATGAATTGCTCGGTGGTGGCGCGCAGCAAATGGCGGTCGTGGGAAACGACCAGCAGCGTGCCTTCGAACTGGGCCAGCGCATCGGTCAGCGCTTCGCGGGTTTCCAGATCCAGGTGGTTTGTCGGTTCGTCCAGCAGCAGCAGGTTCGGGCGCTGCCATACGATCAGGGCCAGCGCCAGGCGCGCCTTTTCGCCGCCGGAAAACGGCGCGATCTTGCTGGTCACCATATCGCCCGGGAAGTTGAAGCTGCCCAGGAAGTTGCGCAGTTCCTGTTCGCGCACGGTCGGCGCCATCTTCTGCAAATGCCACAGGGGCGATTCGTCGTGGCGCAGCATCTCCACCTGGTGCTGCGCGAAGTAGCCGATCACCAGGCCCTTGCCGGTGGTGGCGGTGCCCGTCAGCGGGTCGATGTCGCCGGCAATGGTCTTGATCAGGGTCGATTTGCCAGCACCGTTCACGCCCAGCAGGCCAATGCGCTGGCCTTGCACCAGCGAGAACGTCACGCCGCGCACGATGGTCTTGTCGCCTTGCTCGGTGTGGTAGCCGCAGTCGACGTCTTCCATCACCAGCAGCGGATTCGGCGCACTGACCGGGTCGCGGAATTCGAAGCTGAATTCGGCGGCGGCGCGCAGCGGCGCCAGTTCTTCCATCTTCGCCAGTTGCTTCATGCGGCTTTGCGCCTGGCGCGCCTTGGTGGCCTTGGCCTTGAAGCGGTCGATGAACGATTGCAGGTGGGCGCGGGCGCGCTGCTGCTTCTCGATCGCGGAAGCCTGCAGCACAAGGTGCGCGGCGCGCTGGCGCTCGAAGCCGGAGTAGTTGCCCGAGTAGCGTTTCAGCTTGCGGTCGTCAATGTGGACGATCACGTTCACGATCTCGTCGAGGAAATCGCGGTCGTGGGAGATGATGATCAGGGTGCCCGGATAGCGCTTCAGCCAGTCTTCCAGCCAGATGATCGCGTCCAGGTCCAGGTGGTTGGTCGGTTCGTCCAGCAGCAGCAGGTCGGAAGGGCACATCAGCGCCTGCGCCAGGTTCAGGCGCATGCGCCAGCCGCCGGAGAAGCTGGCGACCGGCTGCTGCATCTGTTCCAGCGAAAAGCCCAGGCCAAGCAGCAACTGCTCGGCGCGCGACTGCACGGTGTAGGCATCGGCATCGGCCAGCTCGGTGTGGACGTGGGCGATTTCGATGCCATGCTCCTGCGAATCGGGCAGGGCTTCCAGGCGCGCCAGTTCGGCTTGCAGCTGGCGCAGGTGGGCGTCGCCGTCGATGGCATAGTCGATGGCGGTGCGCGGCAAGGCAGGGGTTTCCTGCGCCACGTAGGCCATGCGCCAGCTTTTCGGGAAGTCGATGTCGCCCAGGTCCGGGTGCAGCTCGTTGCGCAGCATGGCGAACAGGCTGGATTTGCCAGCACCATTGGCGCCGATCAGGCCGATCTTGTCGCCCGGGTTCAGGGTCAGGTCGGCGTTTTCCAGCAGCGGCTTCAGGCCGCGCATCAGGCTGACGTTGGTGAAGCGGATCATTTTCTTGCTCGTTTCCTTAAAACCCGGCAATTCTGGATCTGACCCTTGGGTCAGACCCAGAATTGCCGGGTTTAGATTTTCAGTTGGTCGGCAGTGATCAGGAACACCATGTCGTCGCCCTGGCTGGTGGTCAGCCAGGTCAATCCCAGCTCCCCGAAGGCCGCCTCGGCAAACTCCTTCTCGTTGCCGATTTCCACGATCAGCAGGCCATCGTCGGTCAAGCGTTCGGCCGCGCCAGCGATGATCTTGCGCACCAAATCCATGCCATCGGCGCCGCCGTCCAGGGCGATCTGCGGCTCGTGCAGGTATTCCTGCGGCAGCTTGGACATCGACGACGAGTTCACGTAAGGCGGATTGGTGATGATCAGGTCATACTTCTTGCCGGCCGGGACGTTCGCATACAGGTCCGACTGGATCAGGTTCACGCGGTCTTCCAGCTTGTAGGTCTCGACATTCTTGCGTGCCACTTCCAGAGCATCGGCAGAAATGTCGACCGCATCGACTTCAGCGTCAGGGAAGGCATCCGCCATCATGATGGCCAGGCAACCAGAGCCGGTGCACAGTTCCAGAATATTCGACACATTCTCCGCATCGTTGACCCACGGTGCGAAGTAATTCGGGATCAGTTCGGCGATGAAGGAGCGCGGCACGATGGTGCGCTCATCGACGTAGAAGTTGTAGGTGCCCAGCCAGGCTTCATTGGTGATGTAGGCGGCCGGCACGCGGTCGTTGGCGCGGCGCTCGATCACTGCCAGCACTTCGGCAATTTCTTCCGGCTGCAGGCGCGCATCCATGAACGGCTCCAGGCGGTCCAGCGGCAGCGCCAGCGTATGCAAGGTCAGGTAAGCCGCTTCATCGTAAGCCTCGGCGCTGCCGTGGCCGAAGAACAGCTTGGCCTTGTTGAAGCGGGTGACTGCGTGGCGAATCAGGTCGCGCGGGGTGGTGTACAGGGTGGTATCCATAGTGTTCTTCTTAGCGCAGGAGGTTTTCCAGAGTGCGGCGGTAGATGTTCTTCAGCGGATCGATGAAGCGGATTTCGATGTGCTCGTCGATCTTGTGGATGCTGGCGTTCGGGGGGCCAAATTCTATCACCTGGGGGCAGATCCGGGCGATGAAGCGCCCGTCGGAAGTGCCGCCCGTGGTGGACAGTTCGGTGTCGACGCCCGTTTCATCCTTGATGGCGTGGCACAGCGCTTCGGACAGGGTGCCGCGCGGGGTCAGGAAGGGCAGGCCGGACAGCGTCCAGTCAAGCTGGTATTCCAGGCCGTGCTTGTCGAGGATGGCATGCACGCGTTCGCGCAGGCTCTCGTGCGTGGAAGCGGTCGAAAAGCGGAAGTTGAAGTCGATATGCAGGTCGCCCGGGATCACGTTGTTGGCGCCGGTACCAGCCTTGATGTTCGACATTTGCCAGGAGGTCGGCAGGTAGTACTCGTTGCCGTTGTCCCAGACTTCCGCCACCAGGTCGGCCAGTGCCGGCGCGGCCAGGTGGATCGGGTTCTTCGCCAGTTGCGGGTAGGCGATATGGCCTTGCACGCCCTTGATGGTGAGGCTGCCCGACAGCGAACCGCGGCGCCCATTCTTGATCATGTCGCCCAGGGTCTTGTCGGAAGTCGGTTCGCCGACGATGCAGTAATCGATCGCCTCGTTGCGCGCCTTCAGCTTTTCGACCACCTTGACGGTGCCGTCGGTAGCCGGGCCTTCTTCGTCGGAGGTGATCAGGAAAGCGATCGAGCCCTGATGGTTCGGGTTGGCGGCGAGGAACTCCTCGCAGGCAACCACCATGGCGGCGATCGACGTCTTCATGTCGGCGGCGCCACGGCCATACAGCTTGCCGTCGCGATGGGTTGGGTAGAAGGGTTCGGACGACCACTTTTCGACCGGTCCGGTCGGCACCACGTCGGTGTGGCCGGCAAAGACCAGCACCGGGCTTGCGCTGCCCTTGCGCGCCCACAGGTTGGTCACGTCGCCGGAAATGATGGTCTCGCAGTGGAAACCGAGCGGCTCGAGCCAGGATTTCAGATGGTCCTGGCAGCCCTTGTCGTCCGGCGTGACGGATTCGCGGCCCAGCAGTTTTTCGGTCAGGTCGAGGGTGCGGGAGGCGCTCATGCTGCGAAGATTTCCTGGTACATGGCGTCGTTGAAGCCGACGTGGGCTTGCGGGCCGGCGCCAACCAGCACCGGGCGCTTGATCACGGACGGGTTTTCCAGCATCAGGGCGACTGCGGCATCGGCGCTGGTGACGGCAGCCTTGCGTTCGTCAGGCAGGGCGCGCCAGGTGGTGCCCTTCTTATTGACCAGCACTTCCCAATCCAGGGTTTTCAGCCAGGTGCGCACCGTGGCTTCGTCCAGGCCTTGTTTCTTGAAGTCGTGGAAGGTGAAGTCGTGCTGCTGGCCAGCCAGCCAGACGCGGGCTTTCTTGACAGTGTCGCAGTTGGGGATGCCGTAGAGGGTAATCATTCGGAAAATATTGTTGTGCCGGGCCGCGCCGCGGCCGAAGGACGACATTATATCGTGCGATGGGCTGGGCAAGCCGTGTGCGCTTTGCCGATGTTTCCGAAGCATCCGGCAGCGGTTAACTATAATATTAATAGTTATATAATTGTGGTTTTAGGGCAACGTTATACAGGAATTAATTGACTATGTTTTAACTAAAATGCTCTGATGGCCGTCTCATCCTCATGGAGACCATCAGAATGAAACACAAGGCAATACCCCTCGCAGTCCACCTGGCGTTGAGTACCCTGGCCATCGCCCCTGCAGTCCAGGCCCAAACCAGCTACGCGCCGGAAGCCCAGCCCATGCAACGGGTGGAAATCACCGGTTCCAACATCCGCCGCACCGACAAGGAAACGCCGAGCCCGGTGCAGGTCCTGAGCGCACAAGACCTGAAAAATTCCGGCTATACCTCGGTCTCTGAAGTGCTGCGCAATGTGACGGCCAACGGCCAGGGCACCCTGTCGCAATCGTTCAGCGGAGCCTTCGCCGGTGGCGCAAGCGGTATCTCGCTGCGCGGCTTGTCGGTGGGCGCGACCCTGGTGCTGATCGACGGCCACCGTATGGCGCCATACGCCTTGTCGGACGACGGCCAGCGCAGTTTCGTCGACATCAGCCAGATACCGTTCGAAGCAATTGACCGCATCGAAATCCTCAAGGACGGTGCGTCATCCGTGTACGGTTCTGACGCGGTGGCCGGCGTGGTCAACGTGATCCTGAAGAAAAGCGTGGTCGGCGGCAGCATCACGGCCGAAGCCGGCCAGTCGTACAAACACGATGGCGCGACGGCCCACGTGTCCGGAATCTATGGCTGGGGCGACATCGGCGCCGACGGCCATAACACCTACCTCGCCGTCGAGTACCGCAAGCAGAAAAAGATCCTGGTGACCGACCGTTTGGGCAAGGACTTTACGCGCACCGACTGGACCGCGCTGGGCGGGCGCGACCGCAGCCGCGGCGTGCCAACTCCTTCCAACGGCGGCTTGCCGGGCTCACTGACCGGCTACTTCATCGACCCCGATACGTTCGAGATCAGCGGTTTCCTGCCGGGCTGTAACCAGGCCATGCTGGACGCGAATCAGTGCGCCTACCACGATGCGGACCTGGAGCTGCAACCGGAGACCAGGAACATCAACCTGATCGCCTCCCATTTGCAAAAGCTGGGCAGCGGCTGGCAGCTGAATTTGAAGGGTTCCGTCTTCCAGTCCGATGCCGAGCAACTGGGACGCTACGCCACCTCCGGCGCCAATGCCGGCGGCCTGACTGCGCTGCAGTTCGGCCCGGCCTACCCGAACCCGGTTTCGACGCCATTGGCCGGGCCGCTGCAGTTGACGGTGCCAGCCAGCTACCCTGGCAATCCCACCGGCTCGCCGCAACTGCTGCAGTACAACTTTCCCGAACTGGGCGGCAATCGCACCGAACTCAAGGCGCGCACCTTGCGCTTTGTCGGCGACCTGAGCGGCACCGTGGCTGGGTGGGACTTGACGGCTTCCCTGGGCTGGAGCAGGAGCCGTGTCAAGCAGGCTATCGACGGCAACTTCCACATGGCCAACCTGCAAGCCGCGTTCAACGACCCGGTCCATCCCTACCTGGTTGGCCCGGCTGCTTCCGGCAACGCCGCTTCGCTGCGCCAGTTCATCGCGCCGACCGAGCATACCGAGGCCACCAGCACGCTGGAATACCTGAGCCTGCGCGGCTCGCGCGAGCTGATGGACTTGCAAGGCGGCGCGCTGGCGCTGGGCCTGGGTGCCGAGTACACCCGCCGCAAACTCGATGCGGTGGCGCCGGAGGCCGTCGCTTCGGGCGACCAGATCGGCAACAACGCCTGGGCGATCGGCACGCAGAATATCGGTGCGCTGTATGCTGAGCTGGTGGCGCCGGTAATGCAGAACCTGGAGCTCGATGCTTCGGTGCGCTATGACCGCGTGATGGGCCTGGCGAAAGCCACCACGCCGAAAGTCGGCTTCAAATATGTGCCACTGAAAGAACTGACCCTGCGCGGCACCTACACCAAAGGCTTCCGCGCACCGAATCCGGCGGAAACGGGCAACACCGGCGCCTTCTTCGGCGCCAATGGCGTGCCTGACCCGATCCTGTGCCCGAACGATGGACCGGATCCGACCGTCATCCCGGGCAACTATCCGCAGCAATGCTCGGTGGCGCTGGGCGGCGCCCAGCAGCCGGGCAAGAACCTCAAGCCGGAAAAATCGAAGTCCTACAACCTGGGCGTGATCATCGAGCCGAGCAAGATGTTCAATATGTCGGCCGACTACTACCGCATCAAGATGAGCAACCAGATCATCAGCGCCATCAGCGATCCGAATTACGATCCGTTGCCGGTGGTGGTACGCGGTACCCCGGTTGCCCAGCCATACGTGCTGCTGGATGGCACCCTGGGCACCAACACGCCTGCAGTGGGCAATATGCTGTTTGCGCCGTATCCCTATGAGAATGCATCCTCGACCTCCACCCGCGGGCTGGATATTGACTTGCGCTTCCGCTTCAATATGGAAGGCGTCGGCAAGATCACGGCCGAGCTGATCGAGTCGCACATGTTCAGCTACAAGCAGGGCATCACCGGCGGGCCGACCGTGGAGCTGGCCGGCACCCACGGTCCGTCCGGCGTGTCCGGCGACACCGGCAACCCGAAGGACCGGGCCCAGTTCATTGTCGGCTTTGACAATGGGCCGCTGAACCTGACCGGCACCGTGAACTGGATTTCCGGCTACAGCGTGACGGACCCGTCCAGCTCCTCGGCCCAGACTTGCAAGGATGCGATCCTGAACGGCAGCGGCGCCTTCTCCAATCCACCGGAGCAGTTCTGCCGCGTGAAGCACTTCACTTCGGTCGACTTCAATGCGACCTACAAGCTGACCGACCGCTGGACGCTGCGCGGCTCGATCCTGAACGTCTTCAACAAGCAGGCGCCGCTGGATTTCCAGACCTACGGCAGCGCGGCATCGACGTTCTACAACCCGGCACTGCACCAGACGGGCGCAGTGGGGCGCTTCTTCAACATTGGCGCCAACTACAAGTTCTGATCGAGGGAGCTTGACACTGCGGGCGCCGCTTGCCGCGATGGCAGGCGGCGCCCGTTTTTATGTGGGCTGGCAGGCGCTGAACGCCGGCAGGTAGACCGCGCTGAACTCCGGCGGGAGCCGCTTGGGACGGCCGCTCGACAGTTCGATGCACACCAGGTCCCAGCGGGCGCGCAGCACCGTGCTGTTGTCGCGCTGGCGCAGCAGCTGGAAGCAGCGCTGCATCGACAGCGGGCTGTCGCCGGGCAGCAGCCAGGTGCCAAGCAGCAGTTGCTCGCCTTCGTTGGTGGCAAAGATGTAATCGAATTCGCTGCGGCGGATGGCCATGCCGCGGTCCAGCCGCTTGTAGTCGGCCAGCGTCAGTCCCAGCGCATGGGAGTGCGCCCAGCCCGCCTGCTCGCACCAGCGCACATAGACCGCGTTGTTGGTGTGATCGAGGCCGTCGATATCGGAGGTTTGCGGCGTGACCGGCAGGATGAAGGGCGCGGGCCGGTCCCAATGAGGTAACGTCATGGCCGTGCCACATGCACTGCGGGAAGGAGTGCGAGCAGCAGAACGGCAGTCCGCACGATCAGCGCTTCTTCAGGATCGAACCGAGCACGCCGCGGATGATTTCGCGGCCAACTTGCGAGCCGATGCTGCGGGCGGCGGACTTGACCATGGCTTGCACGGCGGTGTCGCGCTTGCTGCTGCCGCCGAACAGGCCACCCAGCACGTCGCCAAAGATCGAGCCGCCGCTGTCCGCAGGGGCATCGGCCGGCGCCTGCGCGCTGCCTCGGCCCATCGGTGCGCGGCCGCCCGTCGCCGGAGTGCTGGCGCCGCCGGCGTTGGCGACGCGGCCAGTCAGCTTTTCGTAGGCGGATTCGCGGTCGACAGCTTTCTCGTACACGCCGGCCACAACTGAGCTGGCGCGCGCGGCTTGGCGTTCCGCTGCGGTGATTGGGCCCAGTTGCGAAGCGGGAGGCAGCACGAAGGCGCGCTGCACGATCTGCGGCGTGCCTTTTTCATCGAGGAAGGACACCAGCGCCTCGCCGACGCCAAGTTCGGTAATCACTTGCGCCACGTCGAGCGCCGGATTGGGGCGGAAGGTTTCGGCGGCCGATTTGACGGCCTTCTGGTCGCGTGGCGTGTAAGCGCGCAATGCGTGCTGCACGCGATTGCCCAGCTGGCCCAGCACGGTTTCCGGAATGTCGAGCGGATTTTGCGTGATGAAGAACACGCCCACGCCTTTGGAACGGATCAGGCGCACCACCTGTTCGATCTTTTGCAGCAGGGCCTTCGGCGCTTCGTCAAACAGCAGGTGGGCTTCGTCGAAGAAGAACACCAGCTTCGGCTGATCGAGGTCGCCCACTTCCGGCAGGTTCTCGAACAGTTCGGACAGCATCCACAACAGGAACACCGCGTAGATGCGCGGTGCGTTCATCAGCTTGTCGGCAGCGAGGATGTTCACCACGCCTTTGCCTGCCGCATCGGTCTGGATCAGGTCATCGATGTTCAACATCGGCTCGCCGAAGAACTGCTCGCCGCCTTGCTCTTCAATCGCCAGCAGGCCGCGCTGGATGGCGCCGATGCTGGCCGCGCTGACATTGCCGTAGCTGGTCTTGTAATCGGCGGCATGGTCGCCCACATGCTGCAGCATGGCGCGCAAGTCCTTGGTGTCGAGCAGCAGCATGCCGTTGTCGTCGGCGATCTTGAACACCAGCTGCAGCACGCCTTCCTGGGTATCGTTCAGGTTCAGCATGCGCGCCAGCAGGGTGGGGCCAAGGTCGGAAATGGTGGCGCGTACCGGGTGGCCCTGTTCGCCGAACACGTCCCAGAAGGTAACGGGGCAGCCGGCCCATTGCGGGGTTTCCAGCTTCAGCGCTTCCAGGCGCTTGGCCATTTTCTCGCCCAGCACGCCGGGTTTCGCCATGCCGGAGAGGTCGCCCTTGATGTCGGCCATGAAGACCGGCACGCCGATGTCGGACAACGATTGTGCGATGCGCTGCAGCGTGACCGTCTTGCCGGTGCCGGTAGCGCCGGTGATGCAACCGTGGCGGTTCACCAGGTTGGCCAGCAGGTCGAGGGAAAGGGCGTCGGTTTTGGCGATCGGCAGGGCGGTGCTCATATTGGGGCGGAAATTCTTGTTGACATGAAATTCCGATGATACCTCATGCATGGCGGGCGATGGCAACGCGCTTGCAAGACTCTGCAGGGAGGCAAAGGCTCGAGGGCAGGGACGGGCAAGACGGCGGCAGGCGCGAACGCTTCCTGCCGCGGATGGGGATCAGGAGTTCAGCGTGAACTCGGTGAAGGAGGCGTCGGTCGGGGATTTCAGCTCTTCTTCCTCGACGGCTGGCGGCGCTTCTGCGCCGTGGTTCAGCAGCCACAGCAAGTTGGTGGCCGAGTCGGCGTTGGCCAGGGCTTCATCCTTGGTGATGGAGCCATCCATGACCAGCCTGTACAGCGCTTGCTCGAACGACTGCGAGCCCGGCGACAGGGATTTTTCCAGCGCTTCCTTGATCTGGCCGATCTCGCCTTTTTCGATCAGGTCGGAGATGTAGCGGGTGTTGACCATGATCTCGACCGCTGGCGTGCGGGTGCCGCCGCCGGCCGAACGGATCAGGCGCTGCGACACGATCGCCTTGACGGTCGAGGACAAGTCCTGCAGCAGTGCCGGGCGGTTCTCGATCGGGTAGAAGGAAATGATACGGTTCAGCGCGTTGTACGAGTTGTTGGCGTGCAGCGTCGCCAGCACCAGGTGGCCGGACTGCGCGTAAGCCATGGCCGACGCCATGGTTTCGCGGTCGCGGATCTCGCCGATCAGGATGCAGTCCGGCGCCTGGCGCATCGAATTGCGCAGCGCGGTGTAGAAGTCCTTGGCATCGCTGCCGATTTCGCGCTGGTTGACGATCGATTTCTTGTTGCGGAACAGGTATTCGATCGGGTCTTCCAGCGTCAGGATATGGCCCGAACGCAGTTCGTTGCGGTGGTCCAGCATGGAGGCGATGGTGGTCGACTTGCCGGAGCCGGTCGCGCCGACCAGCAGCACCAGGCCGCGTTTTTCCATGATCAGGTCGGCCAGCACCGGCGGCAGGCCCAGTTCGCCCAGCGGAGGAATGCTGGCCGGGACGAAACGGAAGACAGCGGAAATGCTGCCACGCTGGCGGAAAGCGGACAGACGGAAGCGGCCCAGGTTGGGCACGGAGATACCCATGTTCAGCTCATTGGTCGTATCCAGTTCTTCCAGCTGCTCGGGCGAGCAGACCTCAGCCAACAGGGCTTGCAGGTTCTCGGGCTCGAGCTTTTGCTGGTTGATCGGGATCAGAAGGCCGTTGATCTTCAGATGCACCGGCGAGCCTACGGCAAAAAACATGTCCGAGGCGTTTTTTTCCTTCATTAGCTGGAACAGGCGGTCCATAGCCATTTTTTGGGTATCTCCTTGTTACGGTTATACGCCGCGCAGCAATTCGTTAATGCCTGTTTTGGCGCGGGTTTGTGCGTCGACGCGCTTGACGATCACGGCGCAGTACAGGCTGTACTTGCCGTCAGCCGACGGCAGCGAGCCCGAAACCACCACGGAGCCTGCCGGCACGCGGCCGTAGAATACCTCGCCAGTGGTGCGGTCGTAAATCTTGGTGGACTGGCCGATGTACACGCCCATCGAAATAACCGAGTTTTCTTCCACGATCACCCCTTCCACGATCTCGGAACGGGCGCCGATGAAGCAGTTGTCTTCGATGATGGTCGGGTTGGCTTGCATTGGCTCGAGCACGCCGCCGATGCCTACGCCGCCGGACAGGTGCACGTTCTTGCCGATCTGTGCACAGGAACCAACGGTGGCCCAGGTGTCGACCATGGCGCCTTCGTCGACGTAGGCGCCGATGTTCACATAGGAAGGCATCAACACCACGTTCTTGCCGATGAAGGAGCCGCGGCGCGCCACCGCTGGCGGCACCACGCGGAAGCCGCCCTTGGCGAAATCTT
This sequence comes from Pseudoduganella sp. S-14, assembly GCF_049913285.1. Classification (GTDB taxonomy): domain Bacteria; phylum Pseudomonadota; class Gammaproteobacteria; order Burkholderiales; family Burkholderiaceae_D; genus Rugamonas. The sequence continues at coordinate 4,484,528 of NZ_CP183991.1, read as the reverse complement.
CGGCCGAGTAGTTGGCGAACTTGGTGGGAACCTTGTCGTAGAACTGCATGGTGCCGTCGGAAGGCATGACCACGTTGTTCTCCAGGCGGAAGGACAGCAGCACGGCCTTCTTGATCCACTGGTTGACCACCCAGGCGCCGTTTTCTTTATGGGCTACGCGCAGCGAGCCGTTGTCCAGGCCGGCCAGCACGTGGTTGACGGCATCGCGCACTTCCGCGGTGGCGTTGGACGGGTTGATCTCGGCGCGGTTGTCCCACGCGGTTTCAATGATTTGCTGGATGCTCATGATTTAGCTAGTTGGTTACAGAATTGAACGATACGGCGCGCCGCTTCCAGGCCTTCCTCGGTTTCGGCAACCAGCGCCATGCGGATGCGGTTGCGGCCCGGGTTGACGCCGTGGGCGTCGCGCGCCAGGTAGCTACCCGGCAGCACGGTGACATTGTACTCGGCGTGCAGGCGGCGGGCGAATTCGGTGTCGGACAGGCCAGTGCGGGACACATCGGCCCACAAATAGAAGCCGGCGTCCGGCATTTGAACGTCCAGCACCTCCTGGATAAGGGGCGTGATGGCGGCGAACTTGGCGCGGTATTGGGCGCGGTTTTCCTCGACATGGGTTTCGTCGTTCCAGGCGGCGACAGAGGCGGCCTGCACATGCGGGCCCATGGCGCTGCCGTGGTAGGTGCGGTACAGCAGGAATTTCTTCAGCACTTGCGCGTCGCCGGCCACGAAGCCGGAGCGCATGCCCGGCACGTTGGAGCGCTTGGACAGGCTGGAAAAGACCACCAGGCGGGCATATGGCTCGCCTTCCCTGGTCAGGCCAAGGATGTTGGCCGCCTGCATGGCGCCGAGCGGCGGCTCGTCGCCATGGTAGATCTCCGAATAGCACTCGTCGGCGGCGATGATAAAGTTGTAACGTTCCGACAGCGCGAACAGGTGCTCCCAGTCGGTCAGCGTCAGCACGGCGCCGGTCGGGTTGCCCGGCGAGCAGATGAACAGCAGGCGCACGCGCTGCCAGACTGCTTCCGGCACGCTGTCGTAGTCCGGCGCGAAATTGCGGGCCGCATCGGAATTGACGAAGTACGGCTCGGCGCCGGCCAGGAAAGCCGCGCCTTCATAAATCTGGTAGAACGGGTTGGGGCACATCACCAGCGCGCCGGTATCGGGCGCAATCACGGTTTGCGCAAACGAGAACAGCGCCTCGCGCGAGCCGTTTACCGGCAGTACCTGGGTGGCGCGGTCCAGCGTCGGCAGGTCGTAGCGGCGCTCCAGCCAGGAAGCGATGGCGTTGCGCAGCGCCTCGCTGCCGGCGGTCAGCGGATAGTTGGCCAGCCCGTCCAGGTTATCGACCAGGGCCTGGCGGATGAAGGCCGGGGTAGGGTGCTTCGGCTCGCCCATGCCCAGGCTGATCGGCTTGAAAGCGGGATTGGGCGTGCTGCCGGCAAAGAGCTGGCGCAGCTTTTCAAACGGGTAGGACTGCAGCTTGTCGAGATGTGGATTCATGGCGCATACGGCTGGTTGAACCATTGATTATAGCCGCACTGCGCAACTGTGGCGTTGCTGCAAAATTGACAAGAGGCTATGATCGATACATGGAAGCCACAACACCCGATCCCGACCTGCTACCGCAGGAACCCGTACGCGATGCCGCTGTCACGCGGCGCGTCGGACAATTACGCCTGCTGGCCGGCCTGCTGCAGGGCGGTTTGTTATATTTTCTGTATCGTGCACAGCAGTCTGGCGCCTGGCCTGCCAGTCATGCCGCGCTGTATTTGCCGCTGGTATTGGCCGGCATCGTGCTGCCGGTGCTGCTGATTTCCAGCCTGGGCCACCTGGAGCGGCGGCCTATGGCCTTGTGGCTCGGGGCTGCCGCTGCCGTCCTGGCCGTCGTTGGCATGCATGACGCGTGGCGCAATGCACTTGAACATGCACCCATCGTGCACCCAAGCATACTGCTCTTCCCGTTCTGCGCAGGATTTTTCTTCGTCGCCCATAGCCTGGTGATGGCCGGTGGGCGCGACCGGCGCTGGCTCGCCCATTACGCCACCTGTTTTGAAAGTGCCTGGAAGCTCGCCATCCAGCTGCTTTTTTCCGCCCTGTTCGTGCTCGGCGTGTGGCTGGTGATGTGGATGGGCGCCGCGCTGTTCGGCCTGCTGAAACTGAATTTCCTGGAAAAGCTGCTGCTGAAGTCCTGGTTTTCGGTGCCGCTGGTGTGCCTGGCGTTTTCCAGCGCCATGCATACCACCGACGTGCGGCCGGCCATCGTGCGCGGCATCCGCAGCCTGCTGCTGGTGCTGAAAGCGTGGATCTTGCCGATCGCCGTGCTGCTGGTCGGCGGCTTCCTGGTGTCCCTGCCGTTTACCGGCCTGGAGGTCCTGTGGCAAACGCGCCACGCCACTGCCGTCTTGCTGGCAAGTTGCGCGGTGCTGGCGGTGCTGGTCAATGCGGCCTTCCAGGCAGGCGACGCGGCGGCCGGGCTGGCGCGCATCGTGCGCGTCGCGGCTCGCGTGGCATGCTTCCTTTTGGCGCCGCTGGCGGTGCTGGGCGTTTACGCACTGGGCCTGCGCGTGGCCGATCACGGCTGGACCCCGGACCGGGTGATCGCGGCTGCCTGCCTGATGGTGGCCCTGTTCTATGCCGGAGGTTATGTCCTGGCGGCTGCCCGCCGCAGCGGCCCCTGGCTGGACGCCCTGCGCCAGGTGAATATTGCGGCAGCTTTGCTGGCGCTGGCGGTTGCGCTGGCCATGTTTTCCCCGGTCGCGGATCCTGCGCGTATTTCGGTGGCGGACCAGGTGTCACGCCTGGCGCGCGGCGCCACGCCGGCCGAAAAATTCGATTATGGATTCCTGCGCTACCGCAGCGCGCGCTATGGCACGGAAGCGTTGCAGGCACTGGCGGCGCACGGCGCCGGCCCGCAGGCCGATGCCGTGCGCACACGCGCGGCGAGTGCCCTGAACGAGCGTTATGAGGACCGGACCGCAAGGCGCGCTGCGGAATCGCCCACGGCGCCTGCCAACCTGCGCGTCTGGCCGAAGGGCGCGCAATTGCCTGCAGGTTTCCTGAAGCAGGATTGGGTGGCAAGCTGGTGGCCTTACGCACCTCCTGGTTGCGTGCGCGGCGTTGGCGGCCGGTGCGACGCCATCGTACTGGACGGCGACGGCGATGGCCGGCCGGATGTGCTGCTGCTTGCCGAGGAGCGCGGCGGTGGTGCCGCACTGCTATCCGAGCGAAATGGCAAGTGGCAGGTCGTCGGCCGGCCAGCCAAGGGCCTGGCCGGCTGCCTCCCCTTGCAGGAGCGCTTGCGTGCGGGCCAGTTCACGCTCGCCACGACGCCCTTGCGCGACATCGAGGTCGGTGGCCAACGCATTGTCCTGGTGCCGCAGGAGCCGGAGCCGCCCGACTGCGGGCCGCAGGACGGCGCGCAAGCGGCCAGCGCGCCGCGCTAGCCGGCGTCCACGCCCTGGCTTGCCAGCAGCGCCTTCATGCGGCGCCAGTGCGAGCCGCGCCAGAACACGCCCCGGCACACATCGCAAGTCAGGAACTCCTCATGCGATGCGCGCACCGAGGGCGGCAATTGCGCCGCCACCTCGGTCTTCGGCACCGCCCGCAGTGGTGCATTGCAAGCCAGGCAAAGCGTGAACGGACGCGCGCTGCTTGCCAGGTCCAGGCGCTGGAAGATCTCCGCGAACTGCACCGCAGGCTTCAAGGCCCGCACATAGCAGCCGTGGGTGATGCCGCGCCGCTTCAACAGCTCGCGGTCGCGGGTGAGGGCAACGCGACCCTCGTCTTCCGATAGCGCTGCCACGGTCGGATCGTCAATCCGGTTGTCGTACAGCGTATCGAAGCCCGCCATGCGCAGCAGCCTGGCCAGCCCGCCCAGGTGAGCGTCCGCCACGAAGCGAACCACGCGCAAAGGTTCGGCGCGCACGCGCAGCAGGGGCCGCACGTCGAAAGCCTCGAACTTGGGATAGACCGCCACCCGGTCGCCGTCGCGCAGCAAGCGCTCGAAGCCGGACGATTCGCCGTTCACCAGGATCAGTTCGACCTCGGTATGCGGTACGCCGAGCGCCTCGATCATGTGTTTGGTGGTGGCGGCACGCGCGCACGGCACGGTGAACTCAACCTTGCGGCGCGTGCGCGGCAGGAAGTCGTTTAGTTCTTCGTAGAAACGGAAGGTAGCACTGACCATGCGTCAGTATAAATAGTTGGCGCCGGCTGTCGATTTCCCGTGGCGCCAACCGTCATCAGGTCGGCACCCCCGAACAGGAGACTACGATGAAAAAGATCACCCCATGCCTGTGGTTCGACACCCTGGCCGAAGAAGCTGCCCGCTATTACTGCAGTATTTTCAAGGATAGCCGTATCACGGCGACTACTAATGGGACAAACTGGATAAATATGTCCTGAGCTGGCAGGTGTTCCCGCACGAAGTTCAGCAGATGCTGCTCGATCGCGACCGGGCGAAGGCCGGCCGCGCCATGAGCGCTATCATGACCATGAAGAAAATAGAGCTGGCCGCGCTGCGCAAGGCCTGCCAGGGCTAGGCCGCTGCCGCCCCGGCGCGTAGCGGACACTCCTCCATCTCGGCGCTGAGGCGGCGCATCAGTTCGCCGCGCAATTCCTGCAGGCCGCCGATGCGGCGGTCGATGTCGGCCAGCTTGTCCTGCAGGGCCGCGCGCAAGGTCGCCGCCGTGGCGGCACTGTCGCGCGCCGGCTGCGCCAGCAGCGGCAGGTCAGCCTCGATTTCCTGCAGCGTGAAACCGAGTGCCTGCGCCATGCGGATATAACGCAGCCAGTCCGCCGCCTCCGGCGGATAGTCGCGGTAGCCATTGCAGCTGCGGCGTGCGGCCAGCAAGCCGCGCCTTTCGTAATAGCGCAAGGTGTCGCGGCTGAGGCCGGTCGCCTCGGCCAGTTCTCCAATCTGCATGCTGCTTCTCCCAAAAAAATGCTTGACCATGGAGTGTACTCCAGGGTTTAAGCATGCGCAGCATGAAAACTTCAAACATCCGGAAACTGGTGCGCGCCAGCGCCGCCTACGACCTGCTCCTCACAGCACCTTTCGCCACCCCATGGACATTCGCCATCGCGCATGGCCACCTGTCGGCGCTCAACCAGGCGCTTGGCGGTCCTCCGCTGCCGGCCTTTGGCAGCATCCACCTCCTGTTCGCCTGCCTGATGGGCAGCGTGGTGCTGGCATGGTCCTGGCTGCGCCTGCGCGACCCGCAGCCGCAGTTCGCCACTTACGACGGCACTGCGCGCTTCATGTTCAGTACCTGGTTTGCGTGGACGCTGGCCGGCGGAGGGTTACCGCTGCTGTGGTTGTTCATCATTCCCGAATTCGCCTGGGGCCTCGCCCAGTGGTATGCTGTTCCTCCGATGGGCAGAAGGGGAGAGTGATATGCAAGCGCAACCTTTAATTGCTGTCAGCAATGTCGAAGCAGCCAGCCGCTGGTACCAGAAAACCCTCGGCCTGAAGAGTGGCCACGGCGGCAACGAGTACGAGCAATTGCTGCACGACGGACGCATGGTGCTGCAACTGCACCGCTGGGACGCCCACCATCATCCGCACATCGGCAATCCCGAGCAGCGGCCCTACGGCAACGGCGCACTGCTGTGGTTCTGGACCGACGATTTCGACGACGCGGTCGACCGCGCCACCGCCGCCGGAGCCACGGTGCTGGAAGGGCCTAAAGAGAACAGCAATGCGCAGCACCGGGAGTTGTGGCTGCGCGATCCTGAAGGTTATGTCGTTGTGTTGGCGGGGCCTTACGGCGACGTCGGCATGTGAAACGAGCTTGGCGCATGAACGGGACGCGCAAGCCTTGACCGGCCGCGTTACAACCAGGTCGCGCGCGCCACGCGCAGCATATTGCGGCCCAGGACTTGCTCGATTTCGCTGGGAGCCATGCCCAGCTTGCGCAATTCCAGCGGCAGCGATCTCCACGCATAAAGCGGCACGAAGGAAGGCAAGCGGCCGGCGCGATAGCCGGCCGACTCTGGCCACCACCAGCCGGGATTGAAGCCGCCGGGTGGCGTATCGTCCAGGTCCTTTTCGGTGAAGCAGATATCCAGGCCGATGCCGGCGTGCGCCACGCCTGCCAGGTCCGCCACATAGGCCACGTGGCGCGCCACGTCCGCCACCGTGGGCTGCTCGCTGCCCAGGAACCAGGACAGGCCCGACACGCACACCACGCCCCCGGTTGCAGCACAAGCCTGGATCTGTTCATCGGTCACATTGCGCCCGTGCGGCGCCAGCGCAAACGGATTGGCGTGGCTGAATACCACCGGCTTGCTGGATGCTTCCATGATCTCCAGGCTGCACAAGCGGCCAGTGTGGGAGCAATCGACAATGATGCCGGCATCGTTCGCCGCCTTCAGAACCCGATGGCCAAGGCGTGTCAGGCCGCGCGCGGTATCGTGGCAGCCATCGGCGACGTTGTTGTTGCGGTTGTAGGCAAACAGCATTTGCCGCACGCCCAGCCGGGCATAGACTTCGGCCATTTCCGGCTGCTCCATCAGCGGCATCGCACCTTCCAGGTCGAAGCCGATGGCCAGCACCCCGTCAGCCGCGGCCTGGATCACTTCGTCGACGCCCGATACCAGGCGGAAGCGCTCAGGACTGGCCGCGATGGTGGCACGGTAGCCGGCGATCACCGACATCACCTGCGACACCGGATTCATGTCGGCGCCTACATTGATCGACACGTAGTTCACGCCAGCGGAATGGAGCTGGCCAAGGGGTGAAAAATCCGCCTGCGGATGCTGCGGCAGGCAGACATGGGCGTCCCAATTGATCATTCTTCTGTAATTGTTGGTAGATTGATAGCAAACGTATAGTCGCATGAAACCCGGCGCAAGGTATACTGCCGGCTTATCCACCTGAAGCACACCATGACATTCTCCAGCCTGGGCCTCGCGCCCGCACTGCTCAACGCCATCACCGAGACCGGCTACAGCACCCCCACCGCCATCCAGTCCGCCGCCATCCCGCCCGCCCTGCGCGGCGCGGACGTGCTGGGGCAGGCGCAAACCGGCTCCGGCAAGACGGCCGCCTTTGCGCTGCCGCTGCTGAATGCCTTGCTCGAGGCGGGCCGTCCAGGTTCCGGCCCGCGCAAGCTGTATGCGCTGGTGCTGGCGCCCACGCGCGAGCTGGCGGCACAGGTTGGTGAAGCGTTGCGCGGACTGGCATCGCACCTCCCGTCGCCGGTCAAGGTCTCGGTCGCCTTTGGCGGCGTATCGATCAACCCGCAGATGATGGCCCTGCGCGGCGGCACCGACATTATGGTCGCCACCCCTGGCCGCCTGCTCGACCTGGTCGAGCACAATGCGCTCAAGCTGGATGACACCTCGGTGCTGGTGCTGGATGAAGCGGACAAGCTGCTGGACATGGGTTTCGCCGACGAAATCGCCCGCATCATGGCGCTGCTGCCGGAACGCCGGCAAAACCTGTTCTTCTCCGCCACCTTCCCGCCGGCTGTGCAGGCCCTGGCCGGCAAGCTGCTGCGCGACCCGGTGCGCGTGGCCACGCTGGACGAAGTAGCGTCGACCCCCGACATCACACAACGCGCCATTGAAGTGGACCAATCGGAGCGCACCTCGCTGCTGCGCATCTTGCTGAAGGAAGAGGGCTGGCGCCAGGTGCTGGTGTTTGTCGCCACCAAATACGCCGCCGAGCATGTCGCCGACAAGCTGCGGCGCGGCGGGTTAGCGGCCGAAGCCTTCCACGGGGACTACAGCCAGGGCGCCCGCACCTCGGTACTGAACGACTTCCGCGAAGGCAAGCTGAAAGTGCTGGTCGCCACCGACGTCGCCGCGCGCGGCATCGACATCGTGCAACTGCCGGTGGTTGTCAACTACGACTTGCCGCGCTCACCCGCCGACTACACCCACCGCATCGGCCGCACCGGCCGCGCCGGCGCCTCCGGCCTGGCGGTCAGCTTCATCACCCCCGACGCCGAGCAGCATTTCCGCCTGATCGAAAAGCGCCAGAACGTCCGCGTCCCGCGCGAACGGCTGCCCGGCTTCGAACCCACCGTGGCAGCCAAGCCACTGCCCCCCGGCGCCAACGACGGCACCGGCGGCATCAAAGGCAAGCGCAAGAGCAAAAAAGACAAACTGCGCGAAGCCGCCGCCAACACCAACAATGGCTGAGCCCGTGTCCCACCATGGGGTCACACCCGTATTGAGACACGAGCTCGGCTGTTATGGGGTGGTGGCGAGCTTGATGCGGCGGCGCAGGCGCTCGGCTTCGGCGGTGTCGCCGGCTTGTTCGGCGCGCTGCAATTGCACGTTCAGCCAGGCCAGGACGGCGCGGCGCCAGCCTTGGGCGGAGGCGGTGTTGATGGCAGTCGTCACCAGTTCGGGCGTGGCGCGGTTGGCGCGCATCAGGGCGCCAGCGGCGACCATGCGCGAGAGCGGGTCGCTGATGGCGGCAGCGGCCATCGCTGCTGCGGTGTCGCTGGATGCACCGGCAACGGCGCGTTGCGGCTCGGGAAGCAAGGCGGCATCGGACGGGGTGGTGCGTCCAGCCAGATAGCGGGCGTAGGCCTGGTCGGCGGCGGAAGCGTCGGCCTGCAGCGGCGTGAAGCCGGCGCATTCTTCATATACCAGCGCCGCTACCTGTACCGCGCAGCGCAGCAACTCGATCCGGATCGCCAGCGCGGGCTGGGCGGTGCTGCCGACCTGGTTGCGGGCCAGGCCGAACTCGCGCTCGGCGACGGCTGTCTTGCCTTCCAGGTAGGCCGAAGTTGCGCGTTCGGTGGCGCCGGCGGCGTTCAACTGCCAGTCCGGCACGCGCGGGCCGCTGCTGCAGGCGCTCAGCAGCGCGGCGGCCAGTGCCGCGGTGAGTGTCGTCATTCTCATGGAAGCTTGATCTCCGGTTCGCTGCGCTTGAACGGCCATTTGCGATTCAGCTCATTGATCATCTGTTCTACCTTGCGCAGGTTGGCGTCGACTTCAGCGCGCAAGGCGCCGAGATCTTCGGTGGCAGCGCGCGTGTTGGCGCCGACAGCTTGCGCTTCCACCAGCACTGCATCGAGCTTCTTCAGCGAGTTGCGTGCGTCTGCCAGCAGGGCATTCAACTGCTGCACCGCCGCCTGCGTATCGTTGGCCAGGCCTTTTTCGCCGAACACGCGCTTGTCGGCGTTGCCCACCAGGCTGTCGGCCTTGACCACCAGCGAATTGGCATTGCGCAGCAGTTCTCGCGCCTTCTGGTCCTCGCCTGCCAGCACGCCGAGCGCACCGCCGGGCCCATTCAATTTCTCGGTCACGCCTTGCACATTGCGCAGGCTGGCGCCCAGTGCGGATTCTTCGGCCGTCAGGGCCGCCAGGTTGTTCAGCAAGTCCTTGGCCGATTGCAGCAGGCGCGGGATTTCGGCGGCCATGTCGCCCACCAGCAGCGCGCGCTCGGCATCGGGCGGCAAGGGCGGGTCGGCCGGAATGCCGGTGAAGGCGCGTAGCTTGGCGCCGCCCACCAGGCTCTTTTCCAGCGTGAAGATGCTGGTTGTGCGCAACCAGTGCGCGTCCTTGCTCGGTACGTCGACCAGGATGCGGGCCTTGCCGTCCGACGCCAGTTCGATGCGCTGCACGCGGCCGATCGGGAATCCGGCGAAGGTCACGTCCATGCCGACCGCCACGCCTTCGGAGTCGTCGGCGGTCAGCACCAGCCGTTGCGTGGGCTCGAAGGCGCCGCGTGCGTACATCAGGTACATGATCGCGCCAAGCACCAGGGCGACCAGCAGCACCAGCAGGGCAACTGCCTTGGCTTCGGCGTTATGGATCGGCGCCGGCTCGGCACCGGTAGCAGGGGGAGTCGTTTCGCTCATATCGTCAATAATAATTACCCATCAGGGATGCGGCTTCCACCACGAGGATCACGGAGAACATGCGCACCATGTCGGCCAATCCGTGTGCAACGCCAATGCGCCGCAACGGGCTGGAAGCGCCGGTGTAGTAGGAGGAAGCCAGCGGGATCACCGCCACTGCCAGGCTGAAAAACACTACCTTCAGCACCAGGATCAGGCATACGGCGGGATTGAAAATCTGTCCCACCACCCGCGTGTAGCCCGGCAGTGCCCATGGCGTGAAGCCGTACATCACAATGTAGGCCAGCACCAGGGTGACCAGGCAGCTGACGGCAGCGAGCATCCACACGGCAAACACACCCGCTGCGGCGCGTGGATAGAACTGGGTGCGCAGGGCCGAACGTACGTCGGGCGCGTGGCCGGCCAGCCTTTGCTGCGCGAATTCGACGCCAGCGGGCAGGGTCGTGCGCAACGCCACGAACAGCGCCGCCGTCAGCGGCACCAGTTCCAGCACCAGCACGCGCACCACCATTTCCAGCGCATAGCGCGACAGGCCGTAGCTGGCCGAGGTGACGACGACAATACGGATGATGACGAGGCTGATCAGCGCGCAGAGCACGGAAAACCAGGCCAGGTTAGCGGTGGTGGCAACGACGATCTGTTCGGACAGCATGCGCCGGTTATCGCGCCGGTAGCTCGATGGCGCCAAAGCGCGCGTCAGCAGCAGTGCGGCGAACTGCAGCAACTGCCACCAGCTGGTCAGCCACGCGATTGCAGGGCGGTAAGCGTTCATTCCGGCATACTAGCATTAACGACAAGCTATGGTGTATCGTACTATGTTATGAAACTACTAAAACTGCTCCTGGCGGCAGCCTTGGTGTGCTGCTCCTTCGTGGCTTCCGCCGCCCCCGATCCCGCAACGCTGCTGCCGCTTGATCCCCAGATCAGGACCGGCAAGCTGGCGAACGGCCTTACTTACTATATCCAGCAGAACCGCCGCCCGGAAAAGCGCGTCGAATTGCGCCTGGTGGTGAAGGCCGGTTCGGTACTGGAAGACGAGGACCAGCTTGGCCTGGCCCACTTCACCGAGCACATGGCCTTCAACGGCTCGACCCATTTCAAGCGCCACGAGCTGATTTCGTGGCTGCAGTCGGTGGGCGTGAAATTCGGCGCCGACCTGAATGCCTACACCGGCTTCGATGAAACGGTGTACATGCTGCCGATCCCGGTCGACAAGAAGGAAAACCTGGACAAGGGCTTGCTGGTGCTGGAAGACTGGGCCCAGGGCGTGACCTTCAACGATGCCGATATCGAGAGCGAGCGCGGCATCGTGCTGGAAGAACTGCGCCTGGGCAAAGGAGCGACCGACCGCATGAACAAGGTGCTGTTGCCGAAGATCTTCAATGGCTCGCTGTATGCGAGCCGGCTGCCGATCGGAAAGGCGGAAATCCTGAAGTCCTTCAAGCCCGATGCGATCCGCCGCTTCTACAGGGACTGGTACCGTCCGGACCTGATGGCGGTGATCGTGGTGGGCGACGTCGATCCGCAAGAGGCCGAGCGCCTGGTGACCAGCCATTTTTCAAAGCTGGTGAATCCCGCCAACCCGCGCCCGCGCACCTACCCCCCGATCCCGGAACGCAAGGAATCGGAAGCCATCGTGGTCACCGACCGCGAGGCGCCGTCAAACCTGGTGACGATCCGCTATCGCTTCATCGAGCGCACCGAGTCGAAGACTGTCGGCGAATACCGCAACCGCATGGTGGAGTTGCTGTCGGCCGCGATGCTGAGCCAGCGCATCGCCGAACTGTCGCAACAACCGAACCCGCCTTTCCTGCAAGGCTATAGCAACATGGCCAAGGCGGTGCATGGCCGGCAGGCCTTCGTTTCAAGCGCCGTGGTGGGCAAGGCCGGCGCATTGCCGGCCATCCGCGCCGTGGTCGAGGAAGGCGAGCGCGCGCGCCAGCTTGGCTTTGGCGCGGCTGAAATGGAGCGCGCCAAGAAGAATATGATGCGCTTCATCGAGAACCTGTACAACGAACGCGACAAGACGGAATCGGCTGCCTACGTGAGCGAATTCACCCGCCATTTCCTGGATGGCGAATCGATGCCCGGCATCGAAAACGAATACAGCTATTACAAGGAGCTGCTGCCGGGCATCACGCTGGAAGAAGTCAATGCGCAGGTGCGCAGCGCAATTCCGGTCGGGCAGAAGAAACTGGTCATCTTCATGGGCAACGACAAGTCGGGCACCGTGGTGCCGCAGGCGACGCAGATGCTGGCTACCGTGGAGGAGGCCGAAAAGGCCACCGTGTCGGCGCATGAGGAAAAGGCGCTTGCTGCCAGCCTGATGGCGCAGCCGCCCAAGGCCGGCCGCATCGTCAAGGAAACCACGGACAAGCTGCTGGGCACCACCGAGCTGCTGCTGTCGAACGGCGTGAAGGCCGTGTTGAAGCCGACCGATTTCAAGAACGACCAGGTGCTGATGTCGTCGACCCGTTTCGGCGGGCAGTCGCTGGCGGAGGAGGGCGATATCGTCAACGCGCGCTATGCCACCGTTATTCTCGCCAGCATGGGCGTCGATGGCTATGCGCCGCTGGACCTGCAGAAAATGCTGGCCGGCCATAGCGTGCGCTCGGCCTTTGCCTTCGGCAGCGTGACCGAAGGATTTGCCGGCGGTTCCAGCAGCAGCGACGTGGAGACCATGCTGCAACTGGCCTACCTGCAAATGACGCAACCGCGCCGCGACCAGGCGCTGTTCGATGTCTTCATCGACAAGCAGCAGGAGCAGGCGCGCAACGCCCAGGCGCGTCCCGAGGCGGTGCTGACCGATACCATGCGCACGACCATGTACGGCAACCATCCGCGCGTGGGCCTGACGCCGCGTCCGGAAGAACTGGACGGCATTCGCCTGGAGCGCGTGATGGCGCTGCAGAAGGAGCGCATGTCCAGTGCTTATGGCATGACCTTCTTCTTTGTCGGCAGTTTTGACGTAGCGAAGATCAAGCCCTTGCTGGCGACCTACCTTGGTGGCCTGCCGGCTGCGAAAATACCGACCGACTACAAGGACCGTCATGTACGCCCGGTGCGCGGCGTGGTGAAGAAGGAGGTGCGCCGCGGCCGCGAAGCAAAGAGCCAGGTCAGTATCGCCTTTGCGGGCGAAGCCGGATTCAACGAGGTCGAGCAGATGCGCCTGCGCGCCCTGATCGAGATCATGCAGATCAAGCTGACGGAAGCCTTGCGCGAGCAGCGCGGCCTGGTCTATACCGCGAATATCCATGGCGGCATGGCGCGCCATCCTTACCCCAATTACACCATCAATATCGGCCTGCCGACCGCGCCGGAAAACGCGGACAAGGCCATCGAAGCCACCTTTGCCGAAGCGCGAAAGCTGCAGGAGAAGGGACCGGAGGAGGCCGACCTGGCCAAGGTCAAGGAAAACTGGACCAGCAACTACCGCAAGGCCTTGCGCGAAAACGGCTGGTGGCTCGTCAACCTGCAACAGTCGCTGGTCAACAAGACCGATTCCAGGCTGCTGCTGCGCCAGAACGAAATGATCGCCAGCCTGACCGTGGCGGACGTGCAGGCTGCGGCTAGGCGCTATTTCGACTTCAATAATTACGTGCAGGTAGTGATGCACCCGGCGGAGAACAAACCTGAATCCAGGCCCGATGCAAAGCCGGAGGCGCCTGCCGAAGCTGGTAAACTGCCGGACTGATTGTGATTTTGAGTTGTTTTAAATGCATGGTTTCCGTCCCGACCTGGCGCGCTGGCGCCAGCTCCCATCGCCTGCCTGGCTGGCGCGCCTGCTCGATGGCGTGCCCGTGCCGGCAGCGCCGGGCGGGGCGTGGCGTCTGTTTGAAGTAGGCTGCGACAGCCTCGCCGCCTACCAGTCCGGCCATATTCCGGGCGCCGGTTACATCGACACCAACCGCCTCGAACGGCAGCCGCACTGGAGCAAGGTATCCGACGATGCCTTGCTGGCGCTGCTGCTGGAAAACGGCATCCGCCACGACACCACCGTCATCCTGTACGGCCGCAACTCGCTGGCCGCTGCTCGTGCTGCCCACCTGATGCTGTATGCCGGCGTGGCCGACGTGCGCCTGCTCGATGGCGGCTTCGATGGCTGGCTGCGTGCCGGCCATGCGCTGGAGCGGGGCGCCGGCCAGTTGCCGCAAGCTGCGGCAAGCTTTGGTTCCACCTTCCCGGCGCGCCCGGACTTCCTGATTGACACCGCCCAGGCGCGCGAACTGCTGCAGCAGCCGGACGGCGCCCTGGTCAGCATCCGCACCTGGCAGGAGCATGTCGGCGCCACCTCCGGCTACAGTTATATCGATGCCCGCGGCGACATTCCAGGCGCGCGCTGGGGCCGTGCCGGCAACGATGGCGACGTGCACAGCATGAGCGAATACCAGCACGCTGACGGGACCATGAAACCTCCGGCGGAGATCAGCGCGCTGTGGCGCCAGGCGGGAATCGAGCCCGGCCAGCGCACCGCTTTCTACTGCGGCACCGGCTGGCGGGCTTCGCTGGCATTCTTCTATGCCTGGTTGATGGACTGGGAGCGCATCAGCGTGTACGACGGCGGCTGGTGCGAATGGAGCCGGGTCAATCCGCCTGCATCATGTAGCGGATCGCGGCCTTGAGCTGTCCGGCATCGAGTTCTTGCTTGCCGCCGCGGGCTGGCATCGCGCCCACCCCTTGCACGGCATTGCGCACCAGGCCATCCAGGCCGCCGGCACGCACCATGCGTTCCTGCCACTCCTTGCGGTCGCCAAGCTTGGGCGAACTGACCATCACATTCTCGCTGGCGTGGCAGGCGATGCAAACCGTTTCATATACCTCGCGGCCAAGCCGGCCCTGGCTTTGGGCCAGCGCCGGCAGGCAGGCCAGCAGCCCGCAGGCTGCCAGCAGGGCGGTTGCCGGCCGCATGATTACTTCTTGCCTTCCTTGGCGTTGAACATTTCCTTGGCGTAGACGATGCCCAGGCCATAGCCGCCGCCGTGTTCAGAAGCGATCTTCATCACAGGGGCGTAGGTTTCGCCGCGTGCCCAGTCGCGCTGCAGTTCCAGCATGTATTGCAGCCAGGTCACGGGGCGGGCGCCGGCCTGCACCATGCGTTGCACGGCCATGTCATGCGCTTCCTTGCTGACGCCGCCCGAGGCGTCGGTCACGATGTACACCTCGTAGCCCTGGTCGATGGCCGACAGTACCGGCTGCACCAGGCACACCTCAGTCCACAGCGCGGCCATCACGACTTTCTTGTGGCCGTTCTTTTGCACGGCGTCGACCACGCGCTGGTCTTCCCAGGTATTCATGGTGGTGCGGTCGATCGGGGCCTGTTCAGGGAATACCGCTTGCAGCTCGGGGAAGATCGGGCCGCTGAAGGACTTGGCGGCGACGGTGGTGAGGATGGTCGGCACCTTGAAGGTCCTGGCCGCCTTGGCCAGGCCGGTCACATTGTTGCGCAGTTCGGCGATATCGATGGAGCGCGTGGCGAAAGCCATCTGTGGCTGGTGGTCGATCAGCACCAGGGTGTGGTTCTTTGGCGTCAGCAGCTGTTCGGCAGGTGGTGCGGCGTGGGCGCCGGCGCTGAAGGCGAGGATGACTGGCAGTGCTGCTTTGATCAGGGTCTTGAAGTTCATGGTGTGCTCCGTTGTTGTGGGGTGGCGATGGAGTGAACTTTAATAAATTCGATTGACGTAATAAACTACAGTATGTGTAAATGATATTTACGTAAAATGGAACAATATGACTTGACCGACCTGCGCGCCTTCATTACCGTGGTGGAGAGCGGCAGTTTTGTGCGGGCGGCCGAGCAGCTTTCGGTCAGCACCGCCGCCATTAGCCGCCGCATCGCCACGCTGGAGGCAGCGCTGGGCAGCCAGTTGATCACCCGCACCACGCGCCGCAACGACCTCACCGATGCCGGGCGCGCTTTCTATGCCGATGCGCAGGCGGTGTTCCAGTTGCTGGACGAGGCCTGCGAGCGCGTGCGCCAGGGCCATGACAGCGCCAGCGGCACCTTGCGCGTGGCCGCGCCGCTCAGCTTCGGCATCCAGAAGGTGGCGCCGGTGCTGCCGGCCTTCCTGCAGCGCCATCCCGGCCTGAAAGTGCAGTTGTTGCTGGAAGACCGCACCACCGACCTGCATGCCGAAGCGATTGACGTCGCGCTGCGTATTGGCTTCCTGCGCGATTCCTCGCTGGCGGCCACCCGTATTGGCACTGTCGGCCGCGTGTTTGCCGCATCGCCCGCCTACCTGCGTCGTGCCGGCCAGCCGAATACACTGGCGGAGCTGCGCGGCCACTCGGTGTTAAATTACAGTTTGCTGAGCGTGCGCGAAGAGTGGGGGCGCCTGATTGGCGACCCGGGCGAACAGCTTGACCTGAAAGTGCCGCTGGCGGCCAATAATGCCGAAGCGCTGGCCGAATGCGCGATCCAGGGTATGGGCCTCGTGCTGTTGCCCGAATTCGTGCTGGCTCCGGCCTTGGCCGACGGCCGCCTGCAGCAATTGCTGCCCGGCGCCAGCCCGGAGCCCTTTGGCCTGTTTGCGGTGCGGCCTTCGCGCCAGTTCACGCCGGCCAGGCTGCGGCTGTTCATCGATTATCTGCGGGAGTGCGGCTTCTGAAGGAGGTGCACCATGGATCACCTGCCTGGCCCCAGCGGCGTGCCGCTACTGGGGAATGTTGGAATCGATACGGCCCATTTCCACCAGAAGCTGGAAGAATGGGCGCGCGAGTACGGCCCGATCTACCGCATGCGCCTGATGGACCGGCGCTTTGTCGTCACCAGCCGGCCTGCCGATATCGCGCAGGTCCTGCACGACCGCCCCGACCAGTGGCGGCGCTCGCGGCGGGTGGCCAGCGTGCTCGAAGAAGCGGCGGCGGTCGGCGTATTTGCGGCCGAGGGCGAGGAATGGCGCCGCCAGCGCAAGCTGGTCATGCATGCCTTGACGCCGGAAGTCATCAACCGTTTCCATCCCAGGCTGCTTGCCATGACCGAACGTTTGCGCCTGCGCTGGCAGGCGGCTGCCCAGGCGGGCCAGCCGCAACGGCTGCTGCGCGACGTCAAGGCTTTCGCGCTCGACGTGGCGATCGGCATGGCCATGGGGCAGGACCATGACATGGTGCGGCACGAAGAGAATCCGCTGCAGCAGGATATCGAATTCGTGTTCGGACAGATTGCGCGGCGGCTGGTAGCGCCGATTGCCTGGTGGCGCACTATCAAGCTGCCGGCAGACCGTGCCGCCGAGGCGGCCGGCCTGCGCATCCGCGCCGCGGTCGACGGCTTCGTTGCCGATGCGCGAGCACGCATGGCAGCCAATCCGGCGCTTCACGACAGACCGGCCAACCTGCTCGAAGCGATGCTGGCAGCGTCAGATTTGCCGGACTCCGGCATCAGCGACGAGACGGTGCGCGCGAATGCCATCATCATGGTATTTGCCGGCGAGGACACCACGGCCAACACCATCGCCTGGCTGCTTTACCTGCTGTCGCGCAATCCGCAAGCTGCCGCGCGCCTGGCCGAAGAAGCGGACGCGCTGGCCGCTCCCGGGCAGACGCCATACCTCGACGCTTGTGTGCAGGAAGCCATGCGCCTCAAGCCCGTGGTGCCGGTGCTGGGCGCGGAGGCCGTGCGCGACGTGGCGCTGGACGGTGTGCAGATACCGGCCGGCACGGTGATTTTCATGCTGCTGCGCCATGCCTTCGAACGCGAAGTGCCACTGCCCGATGGCGCCGAATTCCGGCCCGAACGCTGGCTCGATCCGGCCATGAAGGAAAAATTCGACGACCCTGCGCGCAAGATGCTGCCCTTTGGCGGCGGGCCGCGCTTCTGCCCGGGGCGCTATCTGGCCATGAGCGAGATCCGGACGCTGATGTCGATGGTGGCGCGCAGCTTCAGCATCGAGGCGCTGCCTGGCGCGCCGCCGGTCGAGGAGATGTTCACTTTCACCATGACGCCAAGCGCGCTGCCGGTGCTGTTGCAGCCGCGCACCGTATGATAGGCTTGCAAGCATACCAACTTGGCAAAGGGGGCAGCATGTTGAAAAAGATTTCGATGGGCTTGATCCTGGTGATTGTTGTGATCCTCGGCCTGGCGTTGACGCAGCCGGACAGCTTCAAGGTGCAGCGCAGCGCGCGGATCAAGGCGCCGCCGGCAAAAATCATGGGCTACCTGAATGACTTCCACCAGTGGATGGCCTGGTCGCCATGGGAGAAGAAAGACCCGAACATGCAGCGCACGTTCGACGGCGCGGCAAGCGGCAAGGGCGCGGTCTATGCCTGGAGCGGCAATGGCGAAGTGGGGCAGGGACGCATGGAAATCATCGAGAACAACGTGCCCACCCAGCTTGCGATCAAGCTCGATTTCATCAAGCCCTTCGCCTCTTCCAACCGCACGGAATTTGCATTGCTGCCGCAAGGCGAGTCCACCGTGGTGACCTGGACCATGACCGGCCCCAGCCTGTTCGTGACCAAGGTGATGGGCGTGTTCTTCAACATGGACAAGATGATCGGGAAGGACTTCGAGCAGGGCCTGGCGCAGTTGAAGGAGGCGGCGGAAAAATGAAAGCAACAGGAAAGTGCGAATAGTCCAACAGGGCTATACTGAGCCTAATCACTCCGCCGGGGGCTGTCATGAAACTATTGCTGTTGTTTGCCGCAGCCCTGCTGGCTGCCCAGGGTGCGCTGGCCGGCCCCTTGCGCAACGACCACCCGATCGTCGGTACCTGGCGTTTCGAGCTGCCCGATGGTTCCTGCCACGAGATGTACCGCATCCGGGCCGACGGCTCGGCGCTGATCACCAGCGCTGCTGAGATAGCGGAATCGGAATTCCAGATCGACGACCAGCCCGACAGTGACGGCTTCTACCACTCCAACGACAAGATCGTGAAAGACAACGGCAAGAAGGATTGCACCGGCGAGGTCACCGAGGTCGGCCACGTGATCCAGTCTTTCATCGTCTTCCACCCCTCGAACAATATGTTCCTGATGTGCCAGAAGCGCGACATGGGAAGCTGCATCGGCCCCTTCATCCGCGTGCGCGGCACTGAAATCTAACGGCTCGCCGCGCGCCACGCACCGGGATTCATGCCCGACCACTCGCGGAAGGCATGGGTGAAGGCGCTTTGCTCCTGGTAGCCAAGCAGGAAGGCGATATCGACCAGCGACAGGCCGGGCTGGCGCAAATAATCGCGTGCCAGCGCAAAGCGCGCATCGTCCAGCACCTGCTGGAAGCTGGAGCCGGCGTCGGCCAGCTTGCGTTGCAGGGTGCGCGGCGCCAGCTTCAGCTCTTGCGCCACGCTGGCGACCCGCACCTGGCCCTGCGACAGGCGGCGCACGATAGCCTCATGCACCTGCGCCACGATGCCGGTCGATGCCGATGCTGCGCGCTGCTTGAGAAGTTGTTCCGCATGCTGCTGCAGCACCGGATACAGGCTCACGTCAGCGTTCGGCACCGGCCATGACAGCAGCGCAGCTTCGAATTGCGCCACGTTGGACATGGCATTGAAACGGGGCAGGGCGCCGAACACGCGCATGTATTCGGCGTGGCCGGCAGGGTCGCCGCCGTCGTGCATCAGCGACAGTTCGGCAGGCGGCAGCGTGGCGCCGGCCAGCCAGTTGCCAAACACGCGGATGCCGGCGAACACGCTGTCGGCCAGGTGGCGGTGCTGCGCCGGGTAGTTCGAATGCCAGGTGTAGTCGGCCAGCGCGCCGTGCATCTGCAGTGTGGAACGCCCCAGGTCGTGCGCCAGCTGTTCGTAACGCATGGTCTGCTCGAAGGCCTGGCCGAAATCGCGGCAGCTTAGCAGGATCAGTCCATACACCGTGTACGTGCCCAGTTTGACGCGCTCGCCCACGTGCAGGCCGAAATGCGGGTCATCGGCCAGCCTGGCGGCGATATCCAGCAATTTCACATAAATGTCGGCCGGCAGAGCTTCCGGCAGCGGTTCCAGGGCGCCGGCGGGCAGGCCTGCGGCCTGCTCCAGCGCTTGCGCGGTCACCCCGCGCGCTGCAGCCGCCTCTAGCATGGGTTGCAGGTAGGAGCCCGCTACGCGAGCAAGCTTGGCATGATCGAACAATTCTTCTGGCATGAAAAAGCAAGACTGGCGGGTGGCAATGGATTAAAGTTTATTGAGCAAAGTATAACAAGGGATTGCATATGAAACGATGGAACGGTTGGGGCGAGGAGACGGTCGAATTCCCACTGCATGATGAGGCACTGGCTTTCCTGGCCCGCCGCATCGGCCCCGGCAAGCCGGTGCAGGACGCCAGCTTTGACGCGGCATGCGCATCGCTTGCCGAATCGCGCCTGCCTGCGCATCCCATGGTCGATACGGCGCCGGCCACCCGCCTGCGTAACGCGCTGGGACAAAGCCTGCCGGACTGGCTCAAGCTGCGCTATGGCCGCATCGGCAGCGCGCCGGATGGCGTGGCTTATCCGGAAAGTTCGCAGCAGGTGCGCGAGTTGATCGGATATGCGCAGCTGCATGGCGTGTCGCTGATTCCCCAAGGCGGCGGTACCAGCGTGGCGGGCCACTTGACGGCGCCGGCCGGCGACAGGCCCGTACTGGCGGTGAACATGACGCGCATGGGGCGCTTGCACAACCTGGACAAGCAGTCCCAGCTCGCGACCTTCGGCGCCGGGGTGCTGGGCCCCGACCTGGAGGCGCAACTGCGGGCACACGGCTATATGCTCGGCCATTTCCCGCAATCGTTCGAATATTCGACGCTGGGCGGCTGGGTCGTGACCCGTTCATCCGGCCAGCAGTCCTTGCGCTACGGCCGCATCGAGCAGCTGTTCGCCGGCGGCGTGGTGGAGACGCCGCAGGGGCGGCTGGACATCCAGACCTTCCCGGCCTCCGCAGCCGGGACCGACTTGCGCGAAATCGTGCTCGGCTCCGAGGGCCGCATGGGCATCCTGACCGAGGCGACGGTGCGCGTGAGCGCGCTGCCGGAGTACGAGGCCTTCCACGCCGTCTTCTTCCCCGACTGGGAGCGCGCTGAAGCAGCCGTTCGTGCGCTGGCGCAGGCGCGCGGCGGCCTGTCGATGCTGCGCTTGTCGAACCCGCTGGAAACCGTGACCATGCTGGCGCTGGCCGGCCACAAGCGCCTGATTGGCCTGCTGGAAGGCTGGCTGAAGCTGCGCGGCTGCGGAGAAGGGAAATGCATGCTGATGATCGGCGCCAGCGGCTCGCGCGCGCAAGCCCGCGCCGCCTTGCGCAGCGCCATCGCGGCCTGCCGCGGCTTCAATGGCGTGCACGTCGGCCGCCGCATGGGCGACAAGTGGAAGGAAGGGCGCTTCCGCAATGTCTACCTGCGCAACGCGGCCTGGAAGCAAGGCTATGTGATCGATACGGTGGAGACGGCGGTCGACTGGCCGCGCGTTTCGCTGATGATGCGGGCGATTGAGGCGGCGGCAACGAGCGCCCTGGACGCACTGGGCGAAAAGGTGCACACCTATACCCACCTGTCGCACCTGTATGCCCAGGGCGCCAGCGTCTATACGACCTTTGTCTACCGCCTCGGCGGCGATTTCGAAACAGACATGGCACGCTGGCGTGCGCTCAAGCATGCGGTCAGCATGGCCATTGTCGACAACGGCGGCACCATCAGCCACCAGCACGGCGTGGGCAGCGACCACGCCCCTTACCTGGAAGCGGAGAAGGGCAGGGCTGGCATCGCTGCCATGCAGGCGCTGTTCGGACACTTTGACCCGCAGGGCATCATGAATCCAGGCAAGCTGCTGCCGGCGGGGCAGGCAGCATGAAGCCGGCCGCGGGCCACGCCGGAGCGAGCGGCGCGCCACATTGGGCGGCGGACGGCCGTGGGCAGGTGGCCGCGCTGCTGGCGCAGCAATGGGATCTGCTGGTCATTGGCGGCGGCATTACCGGCGCCGGCATCCTGCTGGAAGCGTCGCGGCGCGGCCTGCGAGCCTTGCTGGTCGAGCAGCGCGATTTTGCCTGGGGCACTTCCAGCCGTTCATCGAAGCTGGTTCACGGCGGCCTGCGCTACCTGAAGGAGGGCCAGTTTGCACTGACCCGCGAATCGGTCCACGAACGCGATGCGCTGCTGCGCGACGCACCGGGACTAGTGGAGCCGCTGGGCTTTGCCTTTGGCGACTACGCCGGCCGCAAGCCGGGCCGCCGCGCCATCCTGCTTGGACTGGCGATCTATGACCGCATGGCCGGGCAGCGTGCCCGCCACTATTTCGGCGCACAGGAATTCCTGGCGATGGCGCCGCGTATCCGCACTGAAGGCCTGCAAGGCGGCATCTGCTACCAGGACGCCAGGACCGACGACGCGCGCCTGGTCATGCGCGTGCTGCAGGAAGCGCAATCGCACGGCGGTGTCGCGGTCAACTACTGCGCGGTGCAGTCCTTGCTGCGCGATGGCTGCGCGGAGGCGAAGGCCGCTTCCGGCCCGGCGCTGGTCGTCGGCGCGGCGATCGCCACGCTCGGCACGGAGGCGTCCAAAGTGAGCATGGCGGCCGGCGCAGCGAGCGGCCACTTGGCGGGTAATGAGGGCGGGCGTGTGCGCGGCGCCCTGGTGCGCTGCACAGTTAGCGGCGCGCTGCACGAGGTGCGCGCAAAGCTGGTAGTGAACGCCACCGGCGCCTGGGCCGACCGCCTGCACGACAAGCCGGCAGCGCGGCTGCGGCCCTTGCGCGGCAGCCACCTGGTGCTGCCGGCCTGGCGCCTTCCGCTGGCGCAGGCGATCAGCCTGATGCACCCGCACGACGGCCGCCCGGTGTTCGCCTTCCCATGGGAGGGGGTAACGATCGTCGGCACCACCGACGTCGACCACCGCAGCGACCTGCAGCAGGAAGCCGCCATCACCCAGGAAGAAACCGACTACCTGATGGCAGCCCTGCACGACCAGTTCCCAACGCTGGCCATTACCGAAGCCGATGTACTAGCCACCTACGCTGGCGTGCGCCCCGTGATCGACACCGGCAAGGCCGACCCCTCGAAAGAAGCGCGCGACCACGTGCTGTGGCAGCAGGATGGCATGCTGACCGTCACCGGCGGCAAGCTCACCACCTTCCGCGCCATCGCGCTCGACGTGCTGCGCCACGCGGCACAGCAATTGCCGCACTGGCAGGCCGAGCTTGGGCCGCACGCCATTTTTGCGCCGCCAGCCAGCCCTTGGCCCGCCGCCGGAGCAGCCAAACCATGGCAGCTTCCGCCGGGCCAGGCCAGGCGCCTGCAAGGCCGCTACGGCGCACGGGCCGAGGCACTGGTGGCCGCCGCGCAGGAAGGCGAACTCGAAGAAATCCCCGGCACCGAAACCCTCTGGGCCCAACTGCGCTGGGCGGCGCGCCACGAGTCCGTGCAGCACCTGGAGGACCTGATGCTGCGCCGCAGCCGCCTTGGCATCCAGCTCGCCAACGGCGGCGCCGCGCTGCTGGGCCGCATCCGCGCCATCTGCCAACCGGAACTAGGCTGGGACGATCAGCGCTGGGCTGCCGAGGAAGCGGCATATCTGGCATTATGCCGGTCAAACTACAGCCTGCCGAAAGCACGCGCATGAGCAAATACCTTCTTTCCATCGACAATGGCACGCAAAGCGTGCGCGCGCTGCTGTTCGACCTGCAGGGCAATCTGGTCGCCAAGACGCAAGTACATCTGCAGCCGGCCTACCACTCCGAGCAGCCGGGCTGGGCAGAGCACAAGGCAGAAGGCTACTGGGATGCGGTGTGCGCCGCTTGCCAGCGCCTGTGGACCGTCACCGACATTCCGCGCAGTGCAATTGCCGGCGTGGCTGTCACGACCCAGCGCGGCACCGTGGTCGCCGTCGACGGCGAAGGCAAGCCACTGCGCGCCGCCATCACCTGGCTGGACCAGCGCCGCACCGAACAGGTGCCGCCGATAGGTCCTTTGTGGACGGCCGCCTTCAAGCTGGCCGGCGTGGACGGCACCATCGACTACTTCCGCCGCGAAGCGGAAGTCAACTGGATCAAGGCCCACCAGCCCGGCCTGTGGGACCGCACGCATAAATTCCTGCTGCTATCGGGCTACCTGAATCACTGCCTGAGCGGCCGCTTCGCCGACTCCGTTGGCTCGCAGGTAGCCTACATGCCGTTCGACTACAAGCGCCAAGCCTGGGCCGGGGCGCGCGACTGGAAATGGCAGGCGCTGGCCGTGCGCCCCGACCAGTTGCCCGAACTGCTGCAGCCCGGTGAAATCATCGGCACCATCAATGCCCGTGCAGCCGCCGCCACCGGCATCCCCGAAGGAGTGCCGCTGGTGGCGGCCGCCGCCGACAAAGCCTGCGAAGTGATCGGCGCCGGCGGCCTTGAGCCGCACATCGGCTGCCTCAGTTACGGCACCACAGCCACCATCAACACCACCACCAGCAAGTACGTCGAAGTCACGCCCTTCATCCCGCCCTATCCAGCGGCCATTCCAGGCGCCTACAGCACCGAGGTGCAGATCTTCCGCGGCTACTGGATGGTCAACTGGTTCAAGGAGCAATTCGGACACCTCGAACAATCGGCAGCGATGGAGCAGGGCATGCCGCCGGAAGCGCTGTTCGACCGCCTGGTAAATGAAGTACCGCCCGGCTCGATGGGACTGATGCTGCAGCCCTACTGGAGCCCCGGCATCAAGGTGCCCGGCCCGGAAGCAAAAGGCGCCATGATCGGCTTCGGCGACGTGCACACGCGCGCCCACATGTACCGCGCCATTCTCGAAGGCCTGGCCTACGCCTTGCGCGAAGGACGCGAACGCATCGAAAAACGCAGCGGCACGAAGATCACAGAATTGCGCGTGGCCGGCGGCGGCTCGCAAAGCGACGCAGCCATGCAGCTTACTGCCGATATCTTCGGCCTGCCCGCCGCACGCGCGCATGTATACGAAACCAGCGGCCTGGGCGCCGCCATCGCGATTGCGGCCGGTCTCGGCCTGCACCGGGACTTCCATGCGGCGATCAACGCGATGACGCGCAAAGGCCGCGTCTTCCAGCCCGACCCCGCGCACAGCAAGACCTACGACCAGCTCTACCACCGCGTCTACCTGAAGATGTACAAACGCCTGCAACCGATGTACGCCGAAATCGCCGTAATCACCGGCTACCCCGAAAAGCTTTAAAGCGGATTGCCAGACCTGACCCCGACTTTCAAATTAGCGTTTGGCGAGGGCGGCGCGGGCGGCTTCGATGGCGGTGGTGGGCGGGCGGGTGGCGCGTACCTGGTTGCGGCCGTCTTCCTTGGCTGCGTACATGGCGCGGTCGGCGGCTACGAACAGCGATTCGATATTGTCCGTCGGCGTGGGGCACAAGGTCGCTACGCCAATGCTGACGGTAATGTGCGGTGACGTGACCGATCGCGGGTGCGGGATGTGCAGCGATTCCACGTGGGTGCGGATCGATTCGGCCATCTGGAAGGCGGCATCGGCATCGGTTTCGGCAAACAGCAGCACGAATTCTTCGCCGCCGTAGCGCGCTGCCAGGTCGGTCACGCGCAACGCGTGCGCGCTGATCGCCTGCGCTACCTGCTGCAGGCAGACGTCGCCTTGCGCATGGCCCAGCGTGTCGTTGTACAGCTTGAAGTGGTCGACATCCAGCACCACCAGCGACAATGGGGCGCCGGTGCGCATGGCGCGCTGCCATTCCTTTTCAAGGAAGGAATCGAAATGGCGCCGGTTGGCGATTTTCGTCAGCGGGTCGATCATGGCCGCGCGCTGCAGCGCGTCTTCCGACAGCTTGTGGTGGGTGATGTCGTGCAGCAGGCCGATGAACAAGGGCTGGCGCAGGAACATCGGCGTCAGCGTCAGGTCCATGCACACCGATTTGCCGGTGCGGTGGCGGATGATCACTTCGCGCGTGCCGTGGCTGTGGGCCGCTTCCGGGTTGGCGGCGTAGCGAGCAAAATATTCGAGGTATTCGTCGGCTACCAATGGATTCAGCAAATCCGAAATCGATTTGCCCGCCAGTTCATGCGACATATACCCCAGGTACTGGTCGCAGGCCGGGTTGGTGAACTGGATGCGGCCATCGGCTTCGATGATCAGCAAGCCTTCCGCCATGTTGTTGACGATCGTGCGCAGGCGTTCCGATTGTTCCTGCTGCGTTTCGGTGGCGAATCGGATCTGCAGCTGCGTGCGCACCCGCGCGCACACTTCGGCCATGCGCAGCGGCTTGCCGATGTAGTCCACCGCGCCCAGTTCGAAGCCTGTCACCACGTCTTCCTGTTCGTTGCGCGCGCTCATGAACAGCACCGGGATGTCTTCCGTGGCCGGGTGCGCCTTCAGGTGGCGGCAGGTTTCGAAGCCGTCCATGCCGGGCATGATGACATCGAGCAGGATCAGGTGCGGATGGACGCGGCGCGCGATTTCCAGTCCGCGCTCGCCGGAGTTGGCGACGTAAGTTTGGTAACCCTGCTCGACCATCAACTTGCGCAGAACCGAGAGGTTGTCCGGCGCATCATCAACAATCAAAATCACGGCGTCGCGCCGTGGCGAAAAGCTGGTACCGCCTTGATTCATGCTGACTAAGGGGGAATAGGATATGGGCTTGATGATACCGTGTTGCCAATTGGAATTGTGGAAATTCAAGGGAGGTTTTGCCTAAAAAAGACGTTGGCTTGTTGATAGTTGGTGAAAGTTTCCGGCGAGCTAAGGAAAGTTGTGACATTTGGTGTATATCTGAACACTTCCGCTAGCTATTTGGCAACGGTAATTCTGGCGCTTTTTCCATGATTTTTATCTGTCCGAAAAGCAATAGAATGGCGCTTCTTTTAACTCATCGAGATCGCCATGAAAAAACATACGCTCCTGCTGGTTCCTGTCCTGCTTGCCGTCGCCGCCCTGTCCGGCTGCAAGGTGATCGACACTGGCGAGGTGGGCTTGCGGGTCAATTTCGACAAGACCGTGGAAGCCGAAGAGCGCGTGGCGGGCAGCTTCAACCAGACTATCGTCGGCTCCATCCTGACCTTCCCGATCAAGGATGTCAGCGTCGACGTGCGCGACCTGATGCCGCTGGCAGCAGACAATTCGACCATGAAGGACTTCGACCTGGCCGTGATCTACAACATCACGCCATCGGCAGTGTCGGACCTGTGGGTGAACAAGAGCCGCTCGTTCCACACGCAGGATGCCAGCGGCGACATCTACCTGATGCACGCCTACATCTACCAGACCGCGCGCAACGCAGTGTACAAGGTCGCGCGAAAGTATGAAGCACTGAACATGAACGACAACCGCTCGCAGATCGAGGAGGAGATCCAGGCCACCATGATCGCGACGCTGAACGATGAAAAACTGAACGGCATCACGATCTCGCAGGTACGCGTGGGCGGCATGGTTCCCAGCGATGCTGTCAAGGCCAGCGCCGACAACCTGGTGCGCGCCAAGAACGAAGAGAAGACCAAGGAGGTCGAGGTGCAGATCGCGAAGAAGGAAGCCGAGCGCATTGCCGCGCTTAACGCCAATGCCGGCGCCATTTCTTACATGCAGGCACAGGCCCAGATGAAGATCGCCGAAGGCATTGCGGCAGGCAAGGTCCAGACTGTGGTGATTCCGTACGACTTCAAGGGCATGGTCAATATCACCAGCAAATAAGCGGGTGCGCCCGAGCTTGCGGGCGCCCTGGTTTTTACTGGCGCAGGGTGGGCGCGGTGTAGGCGGTTGTCCGCGCCAGCTCTTCGCGCGTGAAGCTGGCGCGCGCGTCGTCGCAGCCGATGTTGGCTGCGCATGCTGCCTGCAGGGCTTCCAGGCGCTGGCGCCAGTTTGCTTCGGCTGCTTCCATGCGGGCCAGAGCCTCCACTTGTTCGGCTGGCAGCCGCTCGCTGCGCAGGCGATGGACTTCCTGTTCGCCCTTGCCGGCCCGGCGCGCCTCACGCACGGCCGCTTCCACGCTTGCAACGGCAGCCGTGGTGCTGGCTGTCGGGGCTGGGCTGCGCGGCGCAGTTGGGGCGGGCTGGGCAAGCGGGGCGGAAGCGGCGCTGCCAGTGGCGGTGGCCGCTGGCGACGCAGCCACGGTCGCAGGCGCGGAACCTGGCGAGGGCGCCGGCGCGCCGGCCCGCCACAGCACAACCGCCAGGGCGATCGACGCGATGGCTATCGTAGCGCGCACGTTCACAGCCCGCCAATGATGCTGAGCAGGTTGTCGTAGATCGGGTACACCGCCCACGTCGGCGAATCCCATCCGATCACGTCGAAGTGGTCGTACTGGTCGTAGTAGCCGATATAGTTCCAGCTGCCCTTGACCGGGGCGCCGTCGAAATTGCGCTGCGGCTGGCCGGAAGGTCCGCGCATCGAGACGGTATTCACCACGCCATCGTTCGGGTACCACTCGGGCGAGCGATAGGAACCCATGCCATGCTGCAGGATCGAAGGCACTACCCATTCGCCGGCCGTGTTCTTCAGGAAGAAAATCATGTCGCTGCGGGCGTACTGGTAATCGCTGCTCTGGAACGGCGCGATGACGCGGTCGGTATTGTTGCAGCACCAGTGGCCTTGCTCCGTGGCCCGCGAGCCGATCGAGAAGTAGTAGACGTTGGGCGAAGTCTTTACCCACCCATTCAATTGGGCTGCGCCGTCGGGCGCCAGGTCCCATTGCGCGGCATCATGGTTGGACAGCTGCCAGAACGGAGCACCGCGCGTGCGGTCGATGAAGTCCCCGATCGATTCTGCCGGTCCCTGAGCCAAACCGTATTGTTCGAGCCGGAACTTGTAGCCGCTTCCGCCTGAGCCGCCCAGGCCCGCCACTTCGACGATGCTGCCCGCCAGTTCGGAAACCTTCGGCACGAATTCAACCACCACGTCGCGCAGGGTGGTGCCGTTGTGCGGCGAGGAGATCGACGTTGCGCTCTTGACCCAGCCCACCTTGCCGCCCGTGTACAGGGCGCCGCTGCCTTCCGTGCCGGCGCCGTCCGGCGCACCGTTTTCCAGCAACTGGATCAGGGTGCGGATGGTCTGGCCGCCCTGGCTGTGCGACACGAAATGCAGCGGGTGCTGGGCATCCCATTGCGGATACAGCGCGACAGGGTAATTGTTCGGGTTGTTGGCCGGGTCGGCGGCCCAGCATTTTCCGGCCGGTTTCTGGATGTGGCCAGCGGCGGCATTGTCTGCGGCATGGCGTGCGCCATAATCGGCGCAACCGCCCTTGATCTGGTAATACAGTTCGACCGCGCGGTCCCAGTTCGAGCTGACCGGACCCACGCCGGCAGTGAACACGGGCCGTTGCGTGCCCCGGATATGCGCGGCGATGTCGTTGAACCCGCCCCAGTACTTGAAGCCGGTGGCGGCAAAGGTCTCCGGCCCGAAGCCGAGGAAGCCATGCACCAGCACGACCGGGTTGCTATTGGCTGCATGGGCGGAGGAGGCGGCCAGGCAGGCAGCCAGGGTGAGGCTCGGTAGCACTTTCATGCGGTTCTCTCCCGTGGTTTTTTGTGTGATTCATTTCACCATGGGGAGATTGCGCACGGTTGCGGCATAACCGTGCCTGCGGAGCCAATCGCAATGCACAGCGAGCCAGCAGGCCCGCTTACTCGATTCTGGAAAGGATGGCCATCAGCCTGTCGTACATCTTGAGCGCAGCCGAGGGCCTGGCATCCCAACCGATCACGTCGAAGTGGTCCATGCCTTGCATGGTGTCGACGTGGTTCCATACGCCTTTGGCGGGTTGTCCGTCCAGCGCTTGAATGTTGCTGCCCTCCGGGCCGGCCATGCTGACGGTATTGACTACGCCGTCGTTGGCGAACCAGCGCTGGTCGGTCGGCACGCGTCCGGCGGCCGTCTGCCTGAAGGAACCCATGCCGGGATGGCCGAACGATGGCACCACCCATTCGCCCGCCATGCCCTGCAGGAAGAAGATCATGTCGCTGCGCGGGTACTGGAATTGCTTGCCAAGGAGGCTGAGCGATTCGGTAGCGCGGGCGCTGAAGGAAAAATAGTAGACATCCGGCGAAGTCTTGACCCAGCTGTTCAATTCGGCGGCACCATCTGGCGACAGGTCCCACTGCGCGGAGTCGCGGTTGTTCAGGCTCCAGAACGGGTGGCCGCGCGTGCGCTCGAAAAAGTCGTCGATCGATTCCGCCGCGTTGGCCTTCATGTTGAACTGCTCCAGGCGGTACTTGAAGCCGGAGCCGCCGGAACCGCCAGCGCCGGTCGCCTGCACTGCCAGGCCTGCCAGCGTCGAAACATCGGGCAGCCAGTCGACCACGATATCGCGCAAGGTAGTGCCATTGTGCGGCGTTGCGATGGAGGTGGCGCTGATTACCCAGCCGCGCGTGGCGCCGTTGCCCACAGTGCCCTGATCCATCAGCTGGATCAGGGTGCGGATGGTCTGGCCGCCCTGGCTATGCCCGACCAGGTGGATCGGGTGCGCGGCATCCCATTGCGGATACAGTGCGAGCGGATACTTTTCGGGATTATTGGACGGATCGGCCGCCCAGCATTTGCCGGCTGGCTTCTGGATATGGCCGGCGCTTGCATGCTGCGCCACGTGGCTTGCGCCATAGTCGACGCACCCGCCCTTGAGCTGGTAATACAGTTCGATGGCGCGGTCCCAGTTCGAACTGACCGGCCCGACGCCGGCGGTGAATACTTCGCGGCCGCTGCCGGCCTTGATGTGCTGCGCGATGTCGTTGAAACCGCCCCAGTAGCGGAACGAGCCGCCCAGCGTGGCGTGGTCGAAGCCGAAGAAGCCGTGCACCAGCACGACGGGAGGCTTGCCGTCGGCCGCGTGCGCGCCAGCGACGGCAAACCATGCTGCGAGGATGAACCCCGGTATGAACTTCATCCTGCGCAGCAGGGGCTTACATGCGCGCTTTGATCAGCTTGCCCAGCACTTCGATGCCGGCGTGGATGCGCTCTGGCGGCACCGTCACGAAAGACAGGCGCAGGGTGTTGGTGGCTGGCTCGTTGGCGTAGAACGGCGCGCCCGGCACGAAAGCGATCTTGTTCTTGATTGCTTCGTCCAGCAGTTCCATCGCGTTGATGTGCTTTGGCAGCTCGACCCAGATGAACATGCCGCCATCCGGCTTGGTCCAGGTGGCTTCTTTCGGGAAGTGCTGGTCCATGGCGTCCAGCATGGCCTTGCACTGGTTGCCGTACAGTTCGCGGATGGTCGGGATGTGCTTGTCCAGGAAGCCGTCCTTCACCACTTCGTGCACCACCATCTGGGTCAGTTGCGCGGTGTGCAGGTCGGCTGCTTGCTTGGCCAGTTCCAGGCGGCGCACCATCGGCAGCGGAGCCACCACGTAGCCCAGGCGGATGCCAGGGGTCAGCACCTTGGAGAACGAGCCCATGTAGATCACGCCTTCCGGATTCATGGCGATCATTTTCGGGCTTGGCTGGCCGGTATAGGACAGCGCGCCGTATGGATCGTCTTCGATCAGCGGCAGGTTCAGGCGGGCGCAGGTCTCCACCAGTTCCTGGCGGCGCGCCACGGACAGCGAGCGGCCGGTCGGGTTCTGGAAGTTCGGCAGCGCGTACAGCAGGCGCGCGCCCTCAGCGATCGCGTCCAGCGACGATGGCACCAGGCCATGTTCGTCGGTGGCGACGGAATGGAATTCAGGACGGTACACCGAGAATGCCTGCAGCGCGCCCAGGTAGGACGGGGTTTCCACCAGCACCTTGCTGCCTTCGTCGATCAGCACCTTGCCGATCAGGTCCAGCGCCTGCTGCGAACCGGACACCATCAGCACCTGTTCCGGAGCGATCTTGGCGCCGTTCTGCGACAGCGAATCGGCGATCCACTGGCGCAGCGGCATGTAGCCGTCGGTGGGGCCGTATTGCAGGGCGACTTTACCGTTGGTCGACAGTACCTTGTCGAAAGCCGCTCGCATGATCTCCACCGGGAAGGTGGCAGGCGAAGGCAGGCCGCCGGCGAAGGAGGTGATTTCTGGCTGCTGGGTGACCTTCAGGATCTCACGGATGAAGGACGCCTGCATGCCTTTGGCACGCTCGGAGAAGTTCCATTGCAATGGGTTCTGGTTCTCGATTTTCATATTCAATCTCTAGCGGGGGTTAAGCGATTTCGGCGATCAGTTCGATTTCAACGCAGGCGCCAAGCGGAATCTGCGCCACGCCAAAGGCGGAGCGGGCATGCTTGCCGGCGTCGCCGAACACTTCGCCCAGCAGCTCGGAGCAGCCGTTGGTCACCAGGTGCTGTTCGGTGTAGTCAGGGGTGGAATTGACCAGGCTCATGACCTTGACGATGCGCTTGACGCGGGTCAGGTCGCCGCCGCAAGCGGCCTGCAAGGTGCCGATCAGGTCGATGGCGATGGAACGTGCTGCCTGCTTGCCTTCTTCGGTCGCGATATTCTTGCCCAGTTGGCCGACCCACGGCGCGCCGTCTTTCTTGGCGATGTGGCCGGAGATGAACACCAGGTTGCCGGTTTGTACGTACATGACGTAGGCGGCCGCCGGGGTGGCTGGCGCAGCCAGCGTGATATCGAGCGACTTCAGTTTTTCGTAGACAGACATGTGATTTCCAAGAAAAAAGGTTCCGTGAAGTCGCTATTGTACTCTGCACGTTGCCGAATTCGTCACGGTCAACGGGCCACTTTCATGCGTTTTCCTGCGCCGACGACGGCAATTACGGCAAAAGTGAACAGAATATGCTCAATATGCAAAGTTTCGTTCAGGATCACGGCAGCGCCCACCAACGATAAGCCGGGCTGCGCCAGCTGCACCTGGTCAACCCTTGCCACGCCGCCTTGCGCCATCCCGCGGTACCAGAAAAAGAAGCCGATGAACATGGAGAACACGGAAACGTAGCTGAAGCCCAGCCAGGCGCTGGCTGGCGCGGCAGCAATGCCGGTCCAGTCGCGCCACAGCAGCCAGATAGTGGCTGGCGCGGCCAGCGGCAGGGACAGCACGAGCGCCCAGCCGATGACTTGTTCGCCGCCCATGGTTTGCGACAGGCGGCCGCCTTCGGCGTAGCCCATGGCGGCGAGTCCTACGGCGGCGAAGACTGCCAGGTCGGCCGTGTGCAGGCCAGCGCCCGATTGGCGCAGCGCGAAGCCGACCACCAGGGCGCTGCCGGCGGCCGCCATGCACCAGAAGCCGGCCGAAGGGCGCTCGTGGCCGCGCAGCGCCGCGAACAGGGCGGTTGCCAGCGGCAGGATGCCGACCAGTACCGCACCGTGCGAAGCGGGCAGGGTGCGCATGGCGATGGAGGTCAGCAAAGGGAAGCCGATGACGCAGCCGATGGCGACTGCCAGCAGCGTTGGCAATTGGGCGCGTGTCGGCAGTGGGGCACGCTTCCAGCGCAGCCAGCACAGTGCCAGTACAGCGGCTGCCACGGCGCGGCCCATTGCCACGAAAACCGGATCGAGGCCGGCAACTGCCAGGCGGGTGAAGGGCAGCGTCAGGCTGAAAATGGCAACGCCGATGAAGCCGAGCAGCATGCCTTGGCTTTCGCCGCTAATAACCGGCAAACCGGTGTCAGGCCCATGGGGTCTGACACCCGCCCGCAGCCGTCGCGCCACCAGTGTCTGACCCTGCGCGTCAGCCACTGGGTTACCGGTTTGGCAGTCGACCTCCCAGGACGGCCCATCATGCGAATACGGCGTCATGGCAGCACCTCTGACAGCACGCGCATGATCTTCTCCGCATCCACGTTGGCCCCGGTCAGCGGCAGTCCCACCTTGCACCCTGTCACGCGCGGATCGTGCTTGAAGCGCAAGGCCGCCGCCAGCGCCGCCGCACCGGCGCCTTCGGCCAGGTTATGCGTCGCTCGGTAGTACAGGCGGATCGCGCGCGCCACTTCCTCATCGCTGACGGCAATCACATCGTCCGCATAACGCCGCACGATTTCCAGCGAGCCCGCATCCGGCGTGCGGCAAGCCATGCCGTCGGCCAGTTCCGTGGTGGTGGGCGCCTCGCGCAGTTCGCCGCTGCGGAACGACTCCAGGTAGGCCGGCGCATGGCTGGACACCACGCCGATCACGCGCGTGCGCAGTCCCAGCGCCTCGCGCGCCGCAATGGCTGCGCAAAAGCCGGACCCCTGGCCGATCGGCACGAATACCGTATCCAGGCCAGGCTGCGCATGGAACAGCTCCATCCAGTAGCTGGCCACGCCCGCCACCAGGTCGGCATGGCAGGACGGCACCATATGCAAGCCCTGCTTGCGTGCCAGCGACAGTGCATATTCCCGGCTGGCCTGGAAATCGTCGCCGTACTCGATCAGTTCCGCGCCCAGCCCGCGCATGGCAGCATTCTTTTCGAGGCTGTTGCCGTGCGGGACCACGATGGTCGATTTCACGCCATGGCGGCGCGCGGCAAAGGCCAGCGACTGCCCATGGTTGCCGCGCGTTGCCGACACAATGCCCGCCACGCCAGGTTCGCGCTTCAGCAGTCCATTCAGGTAGACCAGGCCGCCGCGCACCTTGAAGGCGCCGGTCGGCGTATGGTTTTCATGCTTGACCCAGGCTTCGGTGCCCAGCGCCTCGTTCAGCAGCGGCCAGGAAAACTGCGGCGTGGCGGGCATGGCGCCATAGACGATGGTGGCAGCGGCGTCGAGTTCAGCACGAGATGGCAGCAGGTTCATGGCGCGGGCTCCTTTAATCACTGGATATTGGTAGGGGATGGGAGTATCGTAGAATAAGTAACCAGTACAGTACCAATACACTTATTCGGATAATTTCACGCACTGTGATGGCGATATGACCAATACAATCCTGCTTAGCCGCGAAGGCGGCGAATCGCTCAGCGACCAGATCGTGCGTAGCGTGGCCGCCCGCATCGACGATCGCGTGCTGCGCGCCGGCGCCCGCATGCCGTCGATCCGCCAGTTCGCCACCTCGCATGGCGTGTCGCCCTTTACCGTGGTCGGTGCCTATGACAAGCTGGTGGCGCGCGGCTACCTCGAGTCGCGGCGCGGCGCCGGTTTCTATATTCGCGACCGCGCACCGCTGCAGACGCCGCAACCCTCGGCGCGCGAGCCGGGCCTGGCCCAGCCGGAAGGCACGCAAGGCCTCGACGTGGTCTGGTTGGTGCGCAATATGTTCCGCACCGTGCCGCACCAGCACATGCCCGGCACCGGCGTACTGCCGGCCGATTGGCTTGATGGCGTGGCGATCGGCAACGCCCTGCGCGCCATCAGTCGCCAGCACAGCAGCATCCTCCTGAACTATGGCGTGCCGCAGGGCTACCTGCCGCTGCGCCAGCACCTGCAGCACAAGTTGGCCGAACTCGAAATCGGCGCCACGCCGGAGCAGATTGTCACCACCGCCGGAGTAACCCAGGCAATCGACATGGTGGCGCGCGAATTCACCCGCCCCGGCGACACGGTGTTTGTCGATGACCCGGCCTGGTTCCTGATGTTCGGCTCCTTCGCTGCGCTGGGTGCGCGCGTGGTCGGCATCCCGCGCCTGGCTGACGGCCCGGATATCGCGCAACTGGCCGAACTGGCCGCGATCCACAAGCCCAAGCTGTACGTGATCAACTCCGTGCTGCACAACCCCAGCTCGACTTCGATGTCGGCGGCCAAGGCCTTCCAGATCCTGCGCATCGCGGAAGAACACGGCATCACCATCGTGGAAGATGATATCTACTGCGACCTGCACCCGGGCAGCAGCGTGCAACCCGCCACCCGCATGGCGGCGCTCGACCAGCTGAAGCGCGTGATTTACCTTGGTGGCTTTTCCAAGACCATGGCCGCCAACCTGCGCGTCGGCTTCATCGCCACGTCGGAAGAAATGGCGCTGCGCCTGGCCGACCGCAAGATGCTGCAAACCCTGACCACCAGCGACATCGGCGAGCGGGTGGTGCACAAGGTGCTATCGGAGGGCAGCTACCGCAAGCACACGGAGCGCATCCGCACGCGACTGGACGGCCTGCGTGCACGCATCGTGCGCCAGCTCGAGAAAACGGGAATGCGCATCGCCAGTGCGCCGCCAGCGGGCATGTTCGTGTGGGTCGATGCGGGACGCGACACCAATGTGCTGACCGAAAAGGCCATGGGACAGGGCTTGCTGCTGGCGCCGGGCAGCTTGTTCTCGCCGAGCCAGCTGCCGTCGCAATTCATGCGGCTGAACATCGCCGCACTGCAGGCGCCGGAAATCTGGCGGTTCCTGCAGCGCGAGCTGGGCTAGGAGCTATTGCACTAGTTGATTGCGATCGAAGCTTCGGTTTCCACACCGTTTGGGCTGACAGTCTTGACGGTAAATTTGCCCGGTCCAGTCGGGTTAGGGCAGGAAATCGTCACGACATAGAGCGTCTCGGTAGGAGCCAGCGGCTCGCCAACTTTCAGAGGATAGTTCGCCACCGACTTCGAGCTCGGCGTGACGGCCGCGGACGTGATGCCGATCTGCGCACTGAAACTGATGGCGGTCTGGTAAGGCATCACACGCCCATTCATGTCAGTGATGCTGACTTGAACATCGACCATGGCCCCCGCCGTGCAAGTTGGTGCTCCCGACACGAACTGGATATTAGCCTTCGAAGTGGAGAATATCTGCACCAGTTGGGACGATACGTACAGGGTCTGAGCGCTGGGCTGCTGGGGTATGCGCAGCACCCCGTTGTAGGCATTGTCGCCTGGCGTCGAGCAGCTCCCGTTGGTGTTTGGTCCAACGCAAGGTTCGCCAGCGTTCCATGCGAAGCTTTCGTTATCGTCGCGGAAAATGTCCGGGCTCTTGTCGACAAAGGTGTCGCCGGTGTCATAGACGTTGTTGCCGTTGGTATCGACCAGCGTTTCTTCGCCCAGTGCATAAGCCAGGACGGTGACACGTCCGCCGCCCGGACGAGGATCGGCGGAATAGAAGGGCACCGTGCAAATGCCGCCCACAGTCAGACACGAAGCGCCGATGGTGCCGCCTTCTGCGGAGAAGTTGATTGCCGTGCCGTCGGGCACCGGGTTGCCGAAATGATCGCCGGCCGTGACCTTGAGCGTGCTGCACAACTGGTCGAAGTTCCAGCCTTCGCAATTGCCGATTGCCGTGGACAGCGAGAAATGCGCCTGGTCCGGCACACCGCTCGACACCACTAGCACGCTGGAAACGGTCGTCAGGGATGGATTGCTGTTGACGACCGTGGCCACGACGCGGGTCGAAGTGGGGATCGTGCCGTTGGCCACCACGGTGCTTACCGTGCCGTCCGCGGCCGTGGTGGCGCTGGCCGGGCTGAGGGACAGGCCGCCAACCGCGGTGGTGCTGTTGGTGTCGGCGAACAGGAAGCTCACCTGGCGGCCCGCGAGCGGGCTGCCGTTCATGTCGAACACTTGGAACTTCACGTTGGCATACTCCGGACGTCCGGCGCCACCGGTACCCTTCAAGGCGATGTTGCTGCTGTCAACGCCGACAAACTTGATCGAGCCAGCGCTGGCTGGCAAGACGGTAATGCTGCCCGTCTTGCTCAGGGTGGCGTTAGGGACTGTCGCGGTTGCGGTGATCGTGTCGGAAGTGCCGCAGCCCTTGTCGGTATAGCTTGCCACGGCGACCCCGTTTTGCGTGAGCACCGGCGTACCGATCGTGGCCTTGCCGGCAGCAACGCAAGTCGAAGTAAAGTTCACGGAAACAGGTTGCGTGTACGGCGTACTGCCGCTCAGGACCGTAATCGTCACGCTTGCGTTGCCGCCGGCAGCCAGCGATGCCGGGTTGATCGTCATGTCGCTGAAGGCCAGGGAGGGGAAAGTCACGGTGTAATTGGCCAAACCCTTAACGCTGGTGGCGCCGATCGTCGTCGCGGCATTTAGCGTGAATGCGCCGGCCTTGGTGCCCGCCGCCACTTGCACTGAGGCGACGCCGCTGGAATCGGTCAAAGCGGTGCCGGTGGCAGGTGAAAAGACCGCGCTGGTGTCGGTGCTGGTGAAGGCGACCACGGCATTGGCGACGGTCTGTCCTTGGCTGTTCCTGACCGTTGCCGATGCCTTCGCGCCCTGGGTCGGGGTGAGGGCAGTAAAGGCGGCGCCGCTGCTGTCCGTCATCGCCACTGTAACGGAAGCGGACGTTGTATTGCCCGAGCCAGGATTGGAACTGGTACTGCAGCCTGGCAGCGCGCTGGACCGCGTCGGGTCGGTGTTAACGCAACCGTCGTTGGTGCCACCGCCGCCGCAGGCCGCTAACAAGCCTGCCAGCAGGCAGCCGGCCAGGAAGTTCATCAAGCTGTTCATCCTCGATTGCGTCAACATGTGCGACCCCTCTTAGCGTTTGATTTGTGTATGGCTTGCGATCTCAGTTATCGCTGTCTTCCTGCATGGCGACCAGCGACAGGCCGGCAGCCTCGCTGGCGGCCGCCAGGCTGACACTGGCATCCTTGCCCAGCACCAGCTTGACATCGCTGGATGCCAGCTGTTTGCTGGTGAGCAGTACCTTGCCTTGCAGGGCTCTTTGCAGGCTGGCAGCCTGTTTTTCGAAGCCGGGGCTGTACTGGATGGTGGTTGCCATTTGCTTGAATGGTCGATCGTTGCTCAGGCGGTTAACCGGAATGCCCATCTGGCCCAGCAGGCTACGGAAGCGCCGCGCCATGCCGGTGACGCCGTTGCCGTTGGAGACTTCCAGGCGCGCGATGCGCACCTTGCCGGACTGCGCGATGGCTGGTGCTTCGGGCTGTGGCGTGGGTGCGGCGATGATTGGTGCCGCGGATTGGACCGGCGCGGCTGCCGGCTCGGCGGCAACGCGGGCTTTCAGCTCGTAGACGTTGCCGGCGACTTTGATCAGCTCCATGTGGGCGGCAATGTCGCGCGCAGCCTGTGATGGCAGGGCGGTCAGTTGCTGCGGTTCGCTGCGTGATACCGAGGGCGTTTCGGGTGGTGTGAGCACCAGGCTTGGGCTGGTCGCTGCCAGGGGCGCGGCGCTCAGGGGCGCTGGCATGGTGCGCATGACCGGCGTCGGCGCGGCAGGTTCGGCCGTGGCCGCAGCAACCGGCACCGGAGGAGCCGTTTCGCTAGCAACGGTGGTCACAATACGGGTCGGCTCAGGCGGGGCCGTGACGGCAGGCGCCTTCGCCGGAGCAGGCGAGGCGCCAGCAGGCAGTGCAGCAGGTTCGGCTGGCGCGGCCGGTGCAACAGGTGCGGCGGCAAGCTGCGGCGCATCGGCGCCAGGCTCCTTGCCCATTGCCGCCTCGGCCAATTGCAGGTTCTGGAAGGCCTTCGGCCCGGCGCCCAGCGCCATGGCGCGGCGCAGGGTTTGCGTGGCGCCGGCATGGTCGCCCATCAGGTACTGCACGTAACCGAGGTTGGTATGCGGCTGCGCTTCGCCGGGGTAGTCCTTGACCAGCGCCACCAGGGCCTTGCGCGCCAGTTCCAGGTCGCCGCGCTGCGCTTCGATCACTGCCACTGCATTGCGCGCCTCGAGCTGGCTGGCGTCAAGGGCCAGTGACTGAGCGTACGCACCCAGCGCCAGGGCCAGTTGGCCGCGTTCGTGGTGGAAGCGCGCCAGTCGGTTCCAGCTTGCCGCCTGGTTGCCCGGCATATCGCCGCGCACGACGGGTTGCAAGGCCAGCGAATGGGGAGCCGGAGGAGCACTGCACGCCGTAAGAAGGCCGCAACCCATTGCGGCCAAGGCGATTGGCTTGAGCTTGATCATGGCAAATCCTTTCTAGCCGGCGTCGGCGCCGCCCATGGTTGGCAGCAGGACGCGGTAAATGGAGATAAAAGCTGGCCCCATCAACACCACCAGCAGCGATGGGAAGATGAAGAAGATCAACGGGAACAGCAGTTTCAGGGAAATTTTTGCGGCAGCTTCTTCGGCGCGCTGGCGGCGTCGCGTGCGCAGTTGTTCGGACTGCACGCGCAGCGAGTCGGCGATGCTGGTGCCGAAACGTTCGGCCTGGATCAGCATGGCCACCAGCGCATCGACGTCTTCTACCCCGGTACGCAAGGCCAGGTTGCGCAAGGCGCGTTCCTTGGCCAGGCCAGCGCGCAGTTCCAGGGTCACCAGGTGCAGTTCATCGGCCAGGATCGGGCTCTTGATGCCGATTTCATCGGCCACGCGCAGCAGGGCCGCATCCATTGCCAGGCCGGCCTCGACGCACACGGTCATCAGGTCCAGCGCATCCGGGAACGATTCGAAAACTTCGAGTTGGCGACGATTGATGGCCCAGCGCAGCATGAAGTTCGGCAGGTAGTAGCCGAGGGCTGCGGCCAGCAGCAGCCAGAACATCAGGCCATTGCCGGACAGGCGCGAGCCCGACACCACCAGCGCGGCGTACACGGCCAGCGGCAGGATGATGGCCAGCGAAGTCTTGGCGGCAAAGTACAGGGGGCCCATGGAGGCGTGGCGCAGGCCCGCATTCATGAAACGCGTGCGCAGCGCCGACTTCTCCCATTCCTCGTTTTCGCCGCCGGACAGCTTGGCGACCGGCGCCAGCCAGGCCGCAATGCGCGACAGCAGGTTGGGGCTGATGCGTTCGCGGCGGCGGACGCTGGAGGGTTGCTCGGTCACCTGCTGCAGCCGGCCCTGCACCGGGTTGCCGCTGAAGCGCAG
Organism: Pseudoduganella sp. S-14; assembly: GCF_049913285.1. Lineage (GTDB taxonomy): Bacteria > Pseudomonadota > Gammaproteobacteria > Burkholderiales > Burkholderiaceae_D > Rugamonas. Next base: position 4,444,352 of record NZ_CP183991.1, on the reverse strand, counting down.
CATGACCACGTAGGCGCTGCCGAATACCAGCAGGAACACCAGGGCCAGGAAAGCCATTTGAAGGATGCTCATGTCATTCTCCCGCTAGACGCGAATCCGGATAATCTTGCGCATTGCCAGCACGCCCACGAACATCATGGTCAGCGCACCGGCGACCATCTTGCGGCCGGCGGGATCGGTGTACAGCACGGCCAGGAAGCTGGGATTGGTGATCTGGATCATCAGTGCAGCAGCAAAAGGCAGCAGGCCTAACACCCAGGCCGACATGCGGCCCTCGGCCGATAGCACGCGGATCTGCCCCAGCAGCTTGATGCGCTCGCGCACGATCTTGCTGATGTTGTCCAGCAGTTCGGCCAGGTTGCCGCCGGTTTCGCGCTGGATCATCACGGCGATCACGAAGTAGCGCAAGTCGGTGCTGGGTACGCGCGTGGCCAGGTTCATCAGCGCGTCGTTCATCGAGATGCCGAAATTGACTTCGTCGAAGGTGGCCTTGAATTCGTCGGCGATTGGGGCATTCATTTCGTCGCCCACCATTTTCATGGCGGTCGGGAACGCATGGCCGGCGCGCAGAGCGCGGCCGATCAGGTCCAGTGCGTCGGGCAGCTGCTGGTCCACCTTGGCCAGGCGCTTGCTTTTGGCCCCCAGCACCAGCAGCAGCGGCACGAACACGGAGAGCGCCATCAGCGGCAGCACCACCAGCAGCGGCAGACGCAGGAACAGCGCCAGGCCGCCTACCAGGACGGGGCAGATCAAGGACAGCACAAGCAGGTCCGACACCGTCCAGGTCATGCCCGACTGCTCCAGCAGGCGGTCAAGCTGGCTGACGCGCGGCATTTGCAGCAGCAGGCGCTGGAACGCCGGGCTCTCGCTGAGCAGACGCTTCTTGATCATCGACGCGCTTTCCGCGCCGGCGTGGCTGCCGGCCGACATCATGCGCAGGCGGCGTGCCACCCGCTCGGCCTCCGGCCCCTTGGCCGAATTCCAGGTCAGGTACAGACCTTCGATCAGCAACACCACGGCCAGGAAGACCAGGATGCCGGTTGCGTAATAGAGGTAGTCCATGGCTTACATCCTCTTTTGCACGGTTGGGTCGAACATGTCGTCGGGCAGGCTGACGCCGAAGGTACGCAGCCGTTCGCCAAAGCGCGGCCGCACGCCGGTGGCGCTGAAAAAGCCCTGTACCGCACCGTCGGTGCCGACGCCGGTCTGCTTGAAGCAGAAGATCTCCTGCATGGTGATCATTTCGCCTTCCATGCCGGTGATCTCCTGGATCGACATCAGCTTGCGCTTGCCGTCGGTCAGGCGCGCCACCTGCACCACCACGCCGATGGCGGAAGAAATCTGCTGGCGCATGGCCTTCACCGGCAGCCCGGCTGCGCCCATGCTGATCATGTTCTCCAGGCGGGTCAGCGCGTCGCGCGGCGTGTTGGCGTGGATGGTTGCCATCGAGCCTTCGTGGCCGGTGTTCATGGCCTGCAGCATGTCCAGCGCCTCGGCGCCGCGCACCTCGCCCAGGATAATGCGGTCGGGGCGCATGCGCAGTGCGTTGCGCACCAGGGCGCGCTGCGTCACTTCGCCCTTGTTCTCGATATTGGGCGGGCGTGTTTCCAGCCGCACGATATGGGGCTGCTGCAGCTGCAGCTCGGCCGCGTCCTCGATTGTGACGATGCGCTCGCTGTGGCTGATGTAGCCGGAAATGGCATTCAGCATGGTGGTCTTGCCGGAGCCGGTACCGCCCGAGATCAGGATGTTCACCTTGCTCTTGCCCAGCGCCTGCAGGATGGTGGCCATGGCCTCGGTCATCGAGTTGAAGCTGATCAGCTCCGCCAGGCCCAGCGGATCGGCCGAGAAGCGGCGGATCGACAGCACCGGGCCGTCAATGGCCAGCGGCGGGATGATCGCGTTGACGCGCGAGCCGTCCGGCAGGCGGGCGTCGACCATCGGGCTCGATTCGTCGATGCGGCGGCCCACGCGCGACACGATCTTGTCGATGATTTTCATCAGGTGCGCATCGTCGTTGAAGGTCACCGATGTCAGTTCCAGGCAGCCCTTGCGCTCCACGTACACCTGGCGCGCGCCGTTCACCAGGATGTCGGACACGTTGGGATCGGCCAGCAGCGGTTCCAGCGGTCCGAAGCCCAGCACCTCGTACTGGATGTCGCGCGTCAGGTTGCGCCGCTCGCTGTCGTTGATCACCACCATGTTCTCTTCGAGCAGGCGCTCGACCAGGATCTTCAGCTCGTCGCGGATCTGGTCCTGGGTCAGGCGCTGCATGCTTTCCAGGTCGACCCGGTCGAGCAGGGTCTGGTGGATGCGGTGCTTGAGCTGCTGGTAGGCGCGGTTGTCGATCGCTTCGGCACTGCGCAGGGCGGCAACGTTGCCGTTGAGCGGCGCGGCGGCGCCAAGTCGGTGGCGGAGGTTCGGGGTCGGGATCTGCATGATCGGCTCCATGAGCTAGGCTTTGGGGAGGGCGCGGGGCTAAGCGCGCTGGAGGATGCGGGACAACCAGCCGCGCGACTCGGTATTGCTGTCGCCGGCCAGGGTACGCGCCAGGTCTTGCAAGGCCTTGGAGATCGGGCTGGCACGCTGCAGCTGCAGGATCGGCACGCCCTGGTTGACCGAGGCTGCTGCAGCTTCATAGTGGTTCGGGATGGTACGGAACATCTCCATGCCGTAGGCTTGCTCGCAGTCGCGCAGGCGGATGTCGCCGCTGTTCGAATGGCGATTGACGATCAGGTGGATTTTGTCCTTCCGATAGTCGAGCGAACGGAAGACCTGGAGCAGCCGCTTGCCATCGCGGATGTAGGGCAGCGTGGCTTGCAGGATGGGGAAGATCATGTCGGCCTGGTCGAGGGCGCGCACGGAAATGGCGTCCAGGCTGCGCCCGATGTCGAGCAGCACGAAATCATAATGCTGGCGCGCCAGGCGCAGCAGTGCATCGATGTGTTCGGGATGCACTTCGTTGGCCTGGGTCGGGTCGTCCGGAGCAGCCAGGACATGGAAGTTCGGGGTTACCTGCACCATGCTGGAGAACAGCAAGGTAGCGTCCAGGCGGTGCATCTGCTGCGCCACGCTGGCCACGCTGGCGGCGGGCCGCTGGTCGGACACGAACAGCGAGGCGTCGCCGAACTGCAGGTTCAAATCGAACAAGGCTACCTTCTTGCCCTCGGCCGCAGCCAGCGCGTAGCCGAGGTTGGCAGCCAGGAAGGTGGCGCCGCTGCCGCCCTTGCAGGAAATGAAGGCCAGCACCTTGCCCAGCGAGCGCGCGCCGAAATTGCGCTTTTCGTCGAGGCGGCGTACTGCCGATTGCAACGCCGCGCCGTCGATCGGCATCGGCAGCACTTCGCGCACGCCGGCGCGCATGGCCTGCATCAGGAAGTCGGGCGTCTGCTGGGTGCACGCCACGATGATGGCCATGTCGGGATGTTGCACGCTGAGCGTTTCCAGGCGCTCGAAATCGTCGCCGTTCAATACCGGCTGGGCGACCAGCAGCAGGTCGGGCGCCATGCCGTCGAAGCGCGGCAGCTTGTCAAGCAGCCCAGGCAGGACGTCGACCTGGTCGGTCTGGCTGCGTTCGCGCAGGATGCGCGCGATTTCGAACAATTGCTTGTCGTTGCTGGAAATGGCGGTGATCTTCATGGCATCGCTCAGTTGGTGAAGCCGAGGCTTTCGGCGTAGACGACAGTGGTGGCTTGCGGCATGGCGTTGGTCGGCCGCGTGGCGGTGACCGCGCCTGCCTTGAAAATCAGCGGCTTGTACTCGACGTTCTTGACCGAGACTTCGACGTACATGATGCATTCGGACGTGCGCAAGGCGTCGTTGCAGGCCGACAGGTTGTCGCCGGCGTCGATAGGCGGCGAGGACACTTCGTCCACCCCATTCGAGCGCAGGTAGCGGATGAAGATATTGCTGTCGCGGATCTCCGGCCCGCCGGGCAGCACGCTGGCCCCGAACAGGGCGGTGCTCTTGATGGCGGCGATGTCGCTGCTGCTGATCCAGCGCACGGTGGCTGCGCGGGCTGCGCGGCGGCTGATTTCCTGCATGGTGTTATACACGTACATCATGCGGCCGAACTCGAAGATGGCGTAGATAAAGGCCAGCAGCAGGCTCGCGATAATGGCAAATTCCACGATCGCGACGCCGCGCTGGCGTTTCAGGCTGGGACGCTTGGCTAGGGTTCGCATGGCATCCTCACTGCATGTACCGCATGGTGGTGTGCGGGGTCAGGTTGATTACGCGGACCGAATTCCCGATCAGCGGGATGGTCTGGCCGATATTGATCGCGTAGCCGCTGATCTCGACCCGCACCCCGCCGGGGGCGGTGCCGTCGATGCAGTTGCTGTCGTTGTAGCTGGCGTCGAGGCAGGTGACCACCACGTTACTGCGGGCGAAGCTGGGTACCTTGGCTGCGTTGGCGGCAGCTACCACGATGTCCTTGGCGCTGCCGACCGAACTCGAACTGATATTGCCTTTCTTCGCCACGCTCATGTAGCGCGCGCCGTCGCGCGTGGCCTTGCTCAGCGCATCGTAATAGGCGAAGGCGCGGCCGAACTCGTAGGTCCCTGCCAGCAGCAGGAACAGGATTGTTACTACCAGTGCGAATTCGACCAGGGCGGAGCCGGATTGCTGGGTGGATGGGCGGGTGCGCATGGTGTTCACTTGTACAATTTGACTTCGGAGGTGGGCACCGGTTCTACCAGGCCCGTGAATTCAACGTTCAGCTGCGATGGCGAGCCGCCGAAGTTGGCTTTTTTCTGCATGAAGAACTTGCCGATGCCGACTGCGTTCATCACGCCGCAGGCACCGCTGCCGACCGGCGGCGTGCGGCAGTCGATCAGCACGATGTTCAGGATGCGGCGGTTTTCCACGCCGGCGCGGCCGGTCGGAGCCTCGAAGGTGGGGCCGCTGGCCTGGTTGTACGGTGCTGCGTATTGTGAAGTGAAGCCGGCGCCGACGCTGGTCGGGTAGTTGGCGGCGTCGATGTAGTCGGTCGCGCCGCCCAGCGCGCCGTACATCTTGCTGGAGCCGGACGTGCCGTTTGCTTGCGCTGGCGTGATCGCGGTGCTGCCGTCGGCCTGGAGGGCCGGCGTGTAGGACCACATCACGCCATGGTGCGGATAGTCGGCCTGGGCGGTCACGCGCGAGGTGGCGCTGACCGTGCTGGGCCAGACTTTGGCGGGGGCGACGGCGGTGGCTTCGAAAGGCAGCGCATACTGCGGCGTCTTCAGGCTGCCGCTGCTGACGGTGTTGACCGACTGCTGGTTCGGGAACGTCGTGTTCAGCGTGTTGGAATCCTGCCAAGTGGTGGGCGCAGTGACGGCGCCGGCGCCGGCGCAAGGATTGGCGCCCACGCAGTCGAATTCCCTGATGTTGATGTCGGGCGGCGCGCTGGCAGGATCGCATTGCGAGCCGCCGGAGTAGTCGTTGAAGCGCGAGTTGAGCGCCTTGTCCAGCGTGGCCGACACGCCGGTGTTGGTGTACACCTGGCCGACCCCGGTCGGCAGTACCGCGCTATTGCCGACGCACATGAAGGGTGCCACGGTGTTGGTGGCGGAGTTGGCCGGGTTGCAGGCATTGGGCGGCGAGTTCACCGGGTTGATCTGGTAGGGATCGGAGCTGGCGCCGCCCAGCGAGCCCAGTTCGAACACGTTGTACGACATGCCGCGGCGGAAGCCGTATTCGACGATTTCCGTGAAACTGCCATAGTTGTAGCTGTCGGTGCGGCGCGTCGGGTCGATGGCGCAGATGCCGATCGGCGTCACGGTGTTGACGAAGCGGCCCGCCACCGCCCAGCCGTAGGTGGAGGTGCTGTTGTTGCCGGCAATGCGCATCAGCCAGGTGTTGATGGTCTGCGCGGTGCCGCCAGAACCCCCGGCCCGGGTGTCGACTTCGACGAAGGTGCGGCCGGTGGCATTGCCCAGGCTTTCCGCCAGGGTGTACCAGGGGCCGTCAGGACTTGCGGCAAAGCGGAAGTTGGCATCCTGCAGCGTGAGCGTGCTGCCGAAGTCATAGCGGTTCTTCAGCGCCAGCGCCTTGCCGGAAACGACCGCCTTGCTCAGGCCCGCGTCGGAGTTGTCCAGGTCCTTGCCGGCCGCCAGGGCCGAAGCATCGGCCAGGTTCTGCAGCTCGGTCTTGACGATGTACAGGTGGCCCAGGTCCAGCACCAGGCCGCTGACCGGAATCAGGACGAGCATGAGCAGCAGGCCAGACATCACGGCGACCGCGCCGCGCTGCTGGTGATGCTTGGGTGGGTGGCGGACCATGGCAGTCTCCTAGCGGCCTACGCCGATCAGGAAGGTATTGGCATTTTTCTCGGGCACCTTGAACGACTTCACATACTGGTCGTAGCCGGCCTTGGCGGCCGCTCCATCGAGCCCCAGGGGCGCCGCCATGTTGCGGTCGGCGCCGGGATTCATGATTTGCGCATTGCGCATATCAGTGGCGCTCTTGCCAAGGTTGCGGTCGACGTAAGGCGTAGGCGCCATGCAGGCGGCCAGGGTAAGTGGCAGCAGGGCAGTGCCGGCAGCGCGCAGGAAATGCTGGTTCATGATGGCCTCCTAGTTCAGGTCAAAGCCGCCGGCTTGCGTGGCGGGCTGTTTCGGGGATTTATCCTGGCGCTGCGGAGGCTGGCCTTCCATCCTGCCGTTGAAGATGCGCGAGGCGCGGCTTGGATCGGTCACGTTCGAGGTCGGCAGGTTCTCGGCAAAGTCGGGCGGCAAGGGCTTGACCAGGCGCGGCGTGATCACGAACACCAGTTCGGTGCGGTCGGTCTGGAAGTCGTTGGAACGGAACAGGGCGCCCAGTACGGGGATTTCGCCCAGGCCCGGCACGGCCTTGATATTGGTGGTCGAGTTGTTCTTGATCAGGCCCCCGATGGCAAAGCTCTGGCCATCGAACAACTGCACCGTGGTGGCGGCGCGGCGGGTAGTAAACGATGGCAGGATGGCGGTGCCGTTGACACCGGCCGCCGAGATGCCCACGCCTTCCTTGTTCAGCTCCGACACTTCCGGCGCCACTTTCAGGTTGATGCGGCCGTCGCCCAGCACGGTCGGGGTGAAGCGCACCGCCACGCCGAATTCCTTCTCTTCCAGCGTGATGCGGGTGAAGCCGCCGCCGTCGGGAGTCGACGCCACCGGGATGAAGATCTTGCCGCCGGCCAGGAAGCTGGCTTCCTGTCCGCTGATGGCCATCAGGTTCGGTTCGGCCAGCATCTTCACCAGGCCGTCGCGTTTTTGCGCATCGATGGTCAGGAAGTTGCCGTTGCGGCGGTTGAAGGCATCGACCAGCGATGGATTGCCGCTCAACAGGTTGGACAGCAGGGTATAAGTCCAGTTGCCGATGGCGTGGCTGGCGCCGATGCTGGCGCCCAGCTGGTCGACCAGGGTCTTGGACACTTCCGCCACCTTCACTTCCAGCATCACCTGCTGCGGCGCCGCCACGCTCATCATATTGATGATCTTGAGCGAGACGCCGCCATCGCCAGTGGCTACCGGCTGCATGCTGGCCCCGGCCGGGGCGGCTGCGCCGGTGCCCGGGCCACCGCCGCTGGGGCGCTGGCGCGTGACGTAGGCGTTGGCCATCTGCAGCACATGTTCCGCCACCACCACGTCCGGCACGGTGCCGCTCAGCATGAGAGAGTCGGCCGCCGCAGTCACCTTGACCATGCCGGCCTGGCCGGTCAGCGTGTCGATGCCGGCCTGCAGGGTGGCCGTGTCGGCGCTGACAGTCAGGTCGGCGATCACGGTGTCGCCGGTCTTTTGCCAGACGATCAGGTTGGTGGTGCCGACGGTGCGGCCCAGCATGTATACTTCGCGCGGATTGAGCAGGATCACGTCGGCGATGCGCGCATCGCCCACCGCCACCCGTGCCGCCGGATGCTGCAGGCGCACGATGCTGGACTTGCCTTCGGCCAGTTGCATGGCCGGCGCCAGTTCGGTGCGGCCTTCCGGCAGCGCTGCCGGCAGCGGCGCGTCCGCTTTCTTGCCGGGCATGGCGCCGCCCTTGGCCTTCATCTTCGGCTGCTGCGCCACGACAGCTGCTTCGGCGCCCACCTGTGCGGCGGCCGGCGTGAGCAGGGCGGGCATGGCCAGCAAGGCGCCCAGGATGCTCGGTACAGCGGTGCTTAAGCTTTTCATGAGTCGCTCCGTATCAGAATTGTTGGCTGCTGCGATCCAGGCCCTTGATCATTTCCACGTGCACGCCCGGGGGCGGCACCGTGGCCACCTTGCGCACTGGCACGGGCTTGGGGGCGGCCGGGGCCGGGGCGGCTGTTTTGGGGGCCGGCGCAGGCGCTGCAGCGCCCAGCAGGGTGGTCTTGGTGGCGCCGGTGGTCAGCGCGGGGTTCGGGTCGACCTGGTTGCGCAGCACCAGCGACAGGCTGCCCACGCTGCGCGCCAGGTCCAGTTTTTCCACCTGCTCCGGGGTCAGTTCCAGCGTCACCGCGTTGACCACTTTCGGCTTGGTTTCGTCGCGCGAGGATTCCTGCGCCACGGCCAGCACCAGGATGCGCTCCAGCACGATCTTGGAAATGGTGGGGTCCTTGACCTGGGTGCGCTGGCCTTCTTCCTGGGTGTTGACCAGGATGTCGACGTAATTGCCGGGCAGGGCAAAACCGGCCACGCCCACCACGTCGTTGACCCGCACGGTCATGGCACGCTTGCCCTCCGCCACCACCGCCGACAGCCCGCCCTGGGTGCCCGGCGGCGCCAGCTTGGCTTCCAGGATCGGCTCGCCGCGCATGATGCTGGTGCGGGTGACGCGCGATTCCAGCGCCTTGTCGTCCTTGATGGCGCCCGGCGGCTGCACTGAAGCGGGCCAGTCGACCAGGCGTACCATGTCGGGCGTGATGCGCGCCCCCAGGCTGATGTCCACCTGTGCCACGGCCACCTTGGCAGTGTTACCGCTGGCTTGCGCGTTGATCCAGCGCGCTGCCACCACAACGGCCACGAAGGCCAGGGCGATGGCTACCACCATCATCATCATTGCTCGTGTGTTCCTCATGATTCTCCCCTTGCATCCTTGGTGTCAAACCGCGGCAAAATAGTTATTCCATGCCCACTCGAGCGAGGCGATGTCCAGCGTCGGCAGGCGTCCTTCATAGGCGGCCAGGTCGCGCAATTGCGAAACCAGGTCGCGCGGATAGCAGGCCATCAGCGGCCGTTCGTGCGTGTGATGCTGGCGCATCAGCCAGGCAAAGGTTTCGGCCTCGAACGGCACCGAATAGCGTTGGCACACCTGGCGGAACACGGTCTCGTACTGTTCCGGAGCCAGCGGGCCGACGTGGATCTTGTAGCCCAGGCGGCGCAGGAAGGAACCGTCGGCCAGCGAATCGGGCGGCATGTTGGAAGAGAAGATCACCACCACGTCGAACGGCACCGGAAACTTGTAGCCGTTCTGCAGCGACAGGTAGTCGACCTGGCGGTCCATCGGCACGATCCAGCGGTTCATCAATTCCACCGGAGAGCAGCGCTGGCGCCCCAGGTCGTCGATGATGAAGATGCCGCCATTGGCCTTCAGGTGCGGCGGCGCCTGGTACAGGCGGGTCGCTGGATCGAAGCGCAAGTCCAGCGCTTCCAGGGTCAGTTCACCGCCGGTGATCACGGCAGGTCGCTGGCTGCGCACCCAGCGCTGGTCGCGCGGGGTGCGGCGGTCGAACAGCATGCCCGGCGGCGGCGTGTCTTCAATGGTGACATGCAGCACCGGGTCATACACAGGAATGATGTCGCCATCGACCAGCAGCGCATGCGGCACGGCGATCTGCCCTTGCAGCAGGCCGTTCAGGCGCTCGGACAGGTAGGTTTTGCCGCTGCCGGCCGGACCATGGATAAAAATGGCGCGGCCACTGTTCATGGCCGCGCCCAACTGGTCAAGCACTGCGGGGCTGGCGACGATGCCATCGAACGTTTTGCGGATGTGCTCGCGCTTGACGTGCATCTGCGCCACGCTATGGGCGCGCACGCGTTCGGCATAGTCGCTAAAGGTTACCGGGGCAGCGCCGGCATAGGCGTCGCGGCGCACGAATTCGGCGGCGCGGGCGCGGCCGGTATCGGTCAGGTTGTAGACGATGTCGGCATCGGTGTTGCTGGCGCCGCGGCGCATCATCTCCATCAGTTTCTCGGTGCGCATGAAGCCCAGCACTGGGTCCAGTACCGATGGCGGCAGCTTCAGGTGGCCGGCCAGCTCGTTGAGCTTGATCTGGCCGCGCTGGTACAGCACCTTGCTGGTCAGTTCCACCAGCAGCAGGAAGGGCAGCCCGGTTTCTTCCACCGTGCGCGGTGCGGGAACGCGCAACGGGTCGTCAGCCCAGGGGCGCTTGCTTGGTTCTTCAAAATCGGCAGGCATGGCGGACCTCTCTCAAAACACCATTGGCAGGATGCGGTACTTGACGCGGCGCATGTACAACAGATACTCGCTGTCGCGCGACAGGAAGCTTTCCTCGCGCGCCAGGCGGGCCAGCAGCAGCAGGGAGGCGAGCAGGCAGGTGACGGCATTGCCGAGGCTGCTGTTCGACAGGACATAGCCCGCATAGCTGAGCAGGTAGCTGGCATACAGCGGATGGCGAATCCAGCGATACAGGCCGGTGGTCTTGATCTGGCGCCGCGCGGCCACCAGGCCGAAGCTGCGGTTCAGCGACAGCAGGCCGCCGATCTGCAGCAGCACGCCGGCCACGATCAGGACGCGCGCGGCAGGCAGCAGGCCTTCGCCGCTTGGCGCAAAGAAGAAGGGGGCGCCGGTGGAGGCAATGGCCAGCGCCCAGTCGAGCGGGGAGTGCGACACGGCAGCCGGCTCCGAGCGCAGCATGAACAGCGCCGCCACCAGGGTCTCCGAGGCCACGAACAGCAGGTAGGCCCAGTCGCCGGTGGCATTGAAGGCGCGCGCGTGGGCCACCGAGAACAGCAGCCAGACGCTGGCCAGTGCGGCCGTGGCCAGCACGCTGACGGTGCGCGAGGCGAGGATAGGTGAGGCATTCATAGCAGGCTCCAGCCGAAGTAACGGGTCAGCAACAGGTAACTCATGGTGCCGGCGGCAATTGCCACGGCATAGGGCAACTGGCCGGTAGCGGCCAGCGGGGCATCGATGCGGGCGCTGCCGCCGGACATGCCGCGCAGCACGCTGCCCAGGACCATCACCTTGACGTTGGCGCTGACCTTGCGCAGGCTGCCCTGAAACAGGGCCACCAGCAGGGCCAGCACGCCGCCGGCCAGCACGCTGGACAGGCCGGCGCCGACGATGTCGAGCGGTCCCAGGAAGGCGCCCAGCATCGCCATCAGCTTGACGTCGCCGGCGCCCATCGCCCCCAGCGCATACATCGGCAACAGCAGCAGCAGGCCCAGCGCCATGCCGGCACTGGCTTTCAGCAGGCCCAGCGCGCCGAACGGTTCGCTGAACAGGCCGGCGCCCGGCGTCACGGTCGCTTGCAGCGTGAGCCCGGCCAGCAAGCCCAGCACCACCAACCGGTTCGGGATACGGCGGCTGCGCACATCGCTGGCCACGGCCCATGCCAGCAGGCAGGCCAGCAGCACGATCGGCAGCAGCGCGCGGGTGTCGAAGCTCATGGCGCGCTCCTTTGCACCAGCTTGCCGCACAGGGTCCAGATCAGCCAGGCGCCCAGCGCACCGGCGTAGCCGTCGATCGCGTAATGCCAGCCCAGGTGCACCGAGCCGGCCTGGATCAGCACGGCAAATACGGTAAGGGCGATGCCGGCGGCGCGGTTCAGGCGCCAGCCGAGCAGGGCCAGCAGCACGGAGCTGGCCACGTGCATGCTGGGCATGGCGGAAATGCTGAGGGCATTGGTGCCGCTGTGCTGCGAGTAGTCTTGCCACAGGGTGTCCTGTACTTGCAGCGCCATCACCGGAATCACCTTGTCGGCGTCGCGCAGGTAATGCATCAGGCCGGCGAACGGGTCGGCGCCCGTCACGGCGAAGTGGTAATAGCAGGGGCCGACCGAAGAAAACAGCATGGCCATCACATTGCCCAGCAAGCTCCAGCTCAGCACGAAGCTCAGCATGAACTGCATGCGCAGCTGGCGGCGTTCCAGGTTGAAGGCCAGCCAGTACACGGTGGACAGCACGATAAAGAACCACAGGTGGTAATTGAAATTCAGGAGGGCCGTCAGCAGCGGGTGGCCGACGACGGGCTGCAGCAGCTGCCATGGCTGCACGCCGCCATGCAGCCAGGCGTCGGCGGCGGCCATGCGGGCATCCCAGGCATAAGGCTGCACCAGCGGCACGGCGGCCTTCAGCACGGTGAAGCTGGCGGCAAACAGCGGAAACAGGGCCAGCACCGGCGCCGAAAACAGCAGGCGTTCGCGCGTCAGGTAGGCGGCCAGGTGTTGTTTCAGGTAGCGCACCAGGTGTTCGGGACGCTTGACGACCATGACGTAGATCGTGTAGCCGCACAGTGCAAACACCAGGCCCATCGCCAGGGTTGCCAGGTAACCTTCCAGTTGCAGGTTGTGGCGGTATTTGTCCGGATAGGCGGCGCACAGCGCAAGGGCAGCTGCCAGTTGCGCGCCGACGATGGCTAGCAGCAGGCCATGCTCGCGCAGCAGGGCGCGGGGCAGGCTGGGGCGGGTCGCGATGCGTGGGGTAAGGACAGCGCTCATGATGTGGCCAACAAGACTTGGGATGCAACGAAGGTGAACAAAGAAAGGAGATCGGTGCCGGCCTTGCTGACGCTGACCACGATGACGACTGCAATCAGGCCGGCCAGCAATGCGAATTCGATTGCCGAGACGCCGGGGTCGTTGTGGAGGAAGCGTTGCAACTGGATTTTCACGATCGACCTCCAGGTAAGAAAGCCGTCCGGCGAGGCAGCGGAGACGCCTGGCCGGACGCAAGCGCAGGATTTAGCCGTTGGCGGTGGTCAGCGCCGTGCCGATCTTGTCGAAGGTTTTATCCAGCTGGGTACCGATCAGTTTGACGGCAGCGATGATCACGACAGCGATCAGGGCGGCAATCAGGCCGTATTCGATAGCGGTCACGCCTTGTTCGTCGCGGATGAATTTCTGGATGGCTTTCATGATGATTCCTTTCAGGACGTTTAATAACTGCACCAAAGTGTTTGCAGCTTCACGGAGCAAGCCCGCTTCACCTGCCTTTTCCAAGCGCTAGAAGCACAATGATGCCGACGACAACTGTCAGTGAGGCTACAAGCACATATTCGTAAAAGGCCCGGCCGTCTTCCTCGGCGATGAAGCTTGCGATTCGTGGCGGCATGAGTCGGTTACGCATTCTGTACTCCGGACATGGTTGTGTTGGCCTTGCCTGGTTCTAGTCTCAGCCGACATTGTGTGCCGTGCTGATGAGTTCACTTTAGGCGCATGCGTTTTGACTTCCATCAAACATCTGTCCTTTTCTATGCGTGACAGAAGTCCTTTTTTTCCAGCAGGAATCGGGACATTTGTCCCGGTTCAACGAAGATATGTTGGAGGAAATATTTCCGGCGCCCCTGCCGGTAGTGGGCCGGGGGCGGGGGGACGCTACAGGTCGGCCTGGTCGAGCCTGTGCTTGGTGGCGAACACGTAAAGGTCGAGGCGGTTTGACACGCCCAGCTTGTGGTAGATGGTGGTCAAATGGTTGCGCAAAGTGTGCTCGGAAATAAACAGCTGTTGCGCCAAAGCCTTGTTAACCGCACCACCGCCTGTTGCGATTAAGCTGCAAATCCTTCTTTCCTTGGCAGTGAGCTGGGCGATCTTGTCCAGTTCGGGATCTTGCCGTCGTGTCGATTGCGGATTGCGCATGGCTTCGAACACGCGGCTGAGCATGATGCCATCGAGCCACAGCTCGCCGCCGTGCACTTTCTCGATGGCTTTCAGGACCACCTCGGCCGGCTCGTCCTTGCTGACCACGCCGCGCGCGCCGAGCATCACGGCGCGATCCAGCAACTCGCGGTCGCGCGTACCGGACAGCACCAGCACGCGCGCGCCGTTGCAGCCGGCCAGCAGGCGCGGCATGATGTCCAGCGAACAGGTGCCGCCCAGGTCGATGTCCAGCAGGATCACGTCGGGCAGCACTTCGGGCGCCATGGCCAGCGCGCTGTCGCAGTCGCGCGCGGTGCCGACCACCAGCATGTTCAGGGCTTCGCTTTCAATCAGCTTGCCCAGGCCCCATAGCAGGGTCTTGTGGTCATCGACCAGCATGATGCGGATTCGTTTGTCGGCTTGCCCCATACTCACCTCACACCGGAATCACAATCTGTACCGCAGTGTTGTTCTGGCGGCCGCGCTGCACGCGTGCTTCGCCGCCCAGCGCGGCGGCGCGTTCAGCGATTGAGCTCGGTGTAAAGTCTAGCACCGGCTGGCCCGAACATTCGTTCTCGATCCGCACTGTCAGCTGGCCGGCCGTGCATGCCAGCTCGATATAGCCGTTGCGCGCCGTCGTATGCTTGCAGATATTGCTCATGCCTTCGTTGACGATCTGGAACACTTCGGCCGCCAGGCGGTCGCTCATATGCAATTCACCCTTCGTGTCGACATTGATGTGCACGTCGTAGAACTGGCGTAGTTGCGCGGCCTGGCGGCGCAGCGCGATGAGCAATTCCGGTTCCTTCATTTCCAGCCCGCCGCGCAGGCTCTTGGCGTAGTTGCGCAAGTCGCGCACCACCTGCGACGTGACGTCGAGCAGGTTGTCCAGGTCGGGCACCAGCGGGTTGCCGGGATCGGCTTTCAGGCGGATGCCCGATACGCCGTGGCGCAGACCGATATACGGCTGGATCGTGGTGTCATGCAAGTCGCGGGCGATACGCTCGCGCTCACGCAACACGGCTTCCGATGCCATGCGGTCCAGCAGCTCGATATTCTCGATCACCGGGAAGGCTTGGGCCGCGATCTGCAGCAGGAACAGGGCGTCCGACTTGTGGAAGTGGTGGCGCTGCGACACCACGATCAGGCGGCCCGAGCCGCGCCGCAGCGGCAGCGGCACCGCAATCAGCGACATTGCATCGAGCAGTTCGGCCAGGGTGGCGCCGGCCTCGGCGTCTTCCTCCACCCAGCGCTGGTGTTCGCTGTCATAACTTTTGATTTGCAGTTGGCGCCGCAGCCAGGCGCCGCGCGGCTGGCGCAGCAGCAGGATGGCATCCTCGCCGCATACCAGCAGCGGCGCAGCGGCATCGGGCGCCAGGTTGCTGGCGTGGATCGGGCGCCCGGCATTGGCCGAACTGGCGGCGCGCAAGGTCCAGCTGGCGGCGCCGTTATCGTGCATCAGCAGGATGCAGCTATGGGCGTGGTAGAACTGGCGCGTTTGCGCCAGCACGGAGCCGATGGTGCGGTCGACCCCGAAGCGCGGGTTGGACATCTGGCTCACCGCATGCAGCAGGGCCATGCGCTGGCGCTGGATCATGGCCATGCCGCCCCAGTGCGCGATCATGTAGCCCAGTGCCAGCAGGAAGGTGGCGCGCAGCATTACCACCGCCATTTCAGCCTGGCTGTGGGTGTACAGGGAGGTCAGCGCAAAGGCCAGCGAGGCGACCATGGTAATGCGGGCGCCTTCCTCGAAGCCGTGGCTGAAGGCCGAGGTCAGGATGGCGAAGAAAAACAGCAGGAAATAAAAGCTGGCATCGCCGCCGGTGACGTACACCATCAGCGTGAACCACCCCACGTCGAGCCAGTACACCAGCTTGCTGCGCACCAGGATCGAGCGGTTGGCCAGCAAGAGCAGGGTTACGCTTTGCAGCAGGTAGGCCAGGAAAACGCCCAAGGACAGCGCGTCGGCGCGGCCGGACGGTTCCACCACGAGGGTAAACACGCAGGCGACCGCCAATACCAGGCGCATCCAGCGCACCATGGAAGCGTCTGAAGTATCCTTCGGCAGGGTCGCATGCAGCAGGCCTTCGTTGATCACGGTTTCTCCGGCGCGTCGTTGTTACCATGCTAAGAGAACCATTTGTCGTTGTCCACAACAAGGTTGTATTTTTGAAACGTTGCCGGGGCTTGAAATTGGCGCAGTCGGCCCCATGTAGGCGATTCCGAAGTTCTTTATAAGACTATTGAGGTAAAAATGGCAGAAAACAAGCAAACCATGGGTTTCCAGGCCGAAGTCAAGCAGCTTCTGCAACTGATGATCCATTCGCTGTACTCGAACAAGGAAATCTTCCTGCGCGAACTGGTCTCGAACGCTTCCGATGCGGCCGACAAGCTGCGTTTTGAGGCGATCAACAACGATGCCCTGTATGGCAACGACCACGAGCTGAAGATCCGCGTCAGCTTCGACAAGCAAGCGCGCACCATCACCATTTCCGACAACGGCATCGGCATGAGCCGCGACGAGGCGATTTCCCACCTCGGCACCATCGCCAAGTCGGGCACCAAGGAATTCTTCGGCAAGCTGTCCGGCGACCAGCAGAAGGACGCGGCCCTGATCGGCCAGTTCGGCGTCGGCTTCTACTCCGGCTTCATCGTGGCCGACAAGATCACCGTCGAATCGCGCCGCGCCGGGCTGGCGGAGGAAGAAGGCGTGCGCTGGGAATCGGCGGGCGAGGGCGATTACTCGATCGAGAAGATCACCAAGCCTGGCCGCGGCACCGACATCATCCTGCACTTGCGCGAAGGCGAGGACGAACTGTTGTCGAGCTGGAAACTGAAGTCCATCATCCGCAAGTACTCCGACCACATTTCGCTGCCGATCCAGATGCAGAAGGAAGAGTGGGATGAAGAGAAGAAGGAAACCGTCCTGAAGGACGAGCTGGAAACCATCAACCAGGCCAGCGCCCTGTGGGCCCGCTCCAAGAGCGAGATCACGCAGGAACAGTACGAAGAGTTCTACAAGCACGTGTCGCACGACTTCGGCGCGCCGCTGGCCTACACCCACAACCGGGTGGAAGGCCGCAGCGAATACACCCAGCTGCTGTACATCCCGGCCAAGGCCCCGTTCGACCTGTGGGACCGCAACAAGCGCGGCGGCATCAAGCTGTACGTCAAGCGCGTGTTCATCATGGACGACGCCGAACAGCTGATGCCGACCTACTTGCGCTTCGTCAAGGGCGTGATCGACTCGGCCGACCTGCCGCTGAACGTATCGCGTGAAATCCTGCAGGAATCGCGCGACGTGAAAGCGATCCGCGAAGGCTCGACCAAGCGCGTGCTGGGCATGCTGGAAGAACTGGCCAACGCCGACGAGCAGGAAAAGAAGGACAAGTACACCACCTTCTGGACCGAATTCGGCCAGGTGCTGAAAGAGGGTATCGGCGAAGACTTCGCCAACAAGGAACGCCTGGCCAAGCTGCTGCGCTTTGCCTCGACCCACAACGACAGCGATGTGCAGGACGTATCGCTGGAAGCCTACGTCGGCCGCATGAAGGAAGGCCAGGACAAGATCTTCTACGTCACTGCCGACAGCTACGCCGCCGCCAAGAACTCGCCACACCTGGAAATTTTCCGCAAGAAGGGCGTGGAAGTGCTGCTGCTGACCGACCGCGTCGACGAATGGATGCTGTCCTTCCTGAACGACTTCGAAGGCAAGGAATTGCATTCCGTGGCCAAGGGTGGCCTGGACCTGGGCAAGCTGGAAGACGAGGCGGAGAAGAAGGAACATGCCGAGACCGAAACCCAGTACCAGGAACTGGTTGGCAAGATGAAGGAAGCGCTGGCCGACAAGGCCAAGGAAGTGCGCGTCACCTTCCGCCTGACCGATTCGCCGGCCTGCCTGGTGGCCGACGAGCACGAACTGTCGGGCAACCTGCTGCGCATGCTGAAGGCAGCCGGCCAATCCGCGCCGGAATCCAAGCCCATCCTGGAAATCAACCCGCAGCACCCGCTGGTGACGCGCCTGAAGTATGAAGACGCAAGCGGCGAGAAGTTCAGGGACTGGGCCCATATCCTGTTCGACCAGGCCTTGCTGGCCGAAGGCGGATCGCTGGCCGACCCGGCCTCCTTCGTCAAGCGCATGAACGAAATGCTGCTGTCGAAGTAAGCTGTTGCTTACATCGGAAGCGCCTGCTGCGTGATCACCGCGCCGCCTGCGCTTCCGATTCAGTGCACCAATCTCGTGCCCGTCTGCAAAGCCACGCCGCGCCTTGCGCAGCGCTCCAGCGGCGACTGTGGCGCCAAAGCCGCAAGGATTTATATGCTAGTTAGATTTGGTGAGACTTTAACTCCTTGTCAAGCGGCATAATCAAAGCAAGCCCGCCTTCGCGAGGATTGCATGACGGAAGTTCGCAAGCAGCGCATTCTCATCGTTGACGACCAGAGCGTCCACACCGTGGCGTTGTGCGATGTGTTGCGCCAGTACCAGTTTGATGCCGAAGGCTGTTCCAGCGCCGAGTCAGCGCTGGAGCTCTTGCGCAACCAGTCTTTCGACCTGATGCTGTCCGACCTGAACATGCCGGGGATGGATGGCATTGGCCTGGTCAAGGAAGCCCTGCAGCACGACCCGGACCTGGCCTGCATCATCATGACCGGGGAGGGCAGCATTGCCACCGCCGTGCGCGCGATGCAGGGCGGCGCTCTCGATTACATCGTCAAGCCATTCAAGGCGTCGTCCTTGCTGCCGGTGCTGGCGCGGGCCCAGGCCACGCGTGCCCTGCGGCTGGCCAATGCGGAACTGGAACGCCAGCTGCGCCAGAACGTGATGGAACTGGCGGAAGCCAATCATCGCCTGGAGCAGGCGCGCACTGCTGCCGAGCATGCCAACGCTGAGAAGTCGCGCTTCCTGTCGAACATGAGCCACGAGCTGCGCACGCCGCTCAACGGCATCCTCGGCTTCGCGCAAATCCTGGCGGCCGACAAGCTGCCGGCCACTCAGCTCGAGAAGCAGCGCTTTGCACGCAATATCGTGCAGTCCGGTCAGCACCTGCTCAAGCTGGTCAACGAAATCCTCGACCTGGCGCGCATCGAAGCGGGCAAGGTGCCGCTGGCGATGGAAGCAGTGGACTTGCCGACCGTCCTGCAGGAATGCCGCATGATGGTGACGCCGCTGGCCGCCAAGCGCGACATCAGCCTCGGTTTCGGCGAAGTGCCGGCGAAGCGCCTGCGCGCCGACCGCACGCGCCTGGTGCAAGTGCTGATCAACCTGCTGTCCAACGCCATCAAGTACAACCACGACCAGGGCCGCGTTGCCGTGGCCTGTGCCGCAGCGGAAGGCAGCCGCCTGCGCATTTCCGTCAGCGACACCGGCCCGGGCCTGGAACCGGAGCAGGTGCAGCACATCTTCCAGCCTTTCCACCGCCTCGGCCGCGACGAGGAGGAGGAGGGCAGCGGCCTTGGCCTTGCCCTCACCCGGCGCGTGGTCGAGGCCATGCAAGGCGCCATCGGCGTCGAGAGCCAGCCGGGCCAGGGCAGCACCTTCTGGGTGGAACTGCCGCTGGCGCCGGAAACTACCCAACAGGTGCAACATGCGTAGCCGAACCATGCAGGTCCTTGCCGTGATGTTCGTCGTGCTGGCGCTCGGCGTGGCCTGGCTGTGGCAGCAGCAGCGGCAGCCAGTGCTGCCGACGCAGTCGCTGGTGATCGCGGCCAATACCGAATATGTCGGTACCTGCGCGGTGGTGGCGGCCCAGCAGCGCGGCTATTTCACTGAACAGGGCTTGCAGGTCAAGGTGCTGCCTTATTCGAGCGGCAAGGCATCGATGCAGGCGGTGGTCGACGGCAAGGCCGATGTCGGCACCGTGGCCGATATCCCGATCGTGTTTGCCGCGATGGATGGCGTGCCGGTCAAGGTGCTGGCGACCTTTTTCCGCACCGGCAAGGACCACGGCATCATCGGCCGCCGCGACCACGGCGTGCTGACCCCGGCCAGCCTGAAGGGCAAGCGCATCGGCGTCACGCAGGGAACCTCGGGCCAGTTTACGCTGGACGTTTTCCTGAACTGGCAACGCATGGATGGCAGCGAAGTCACCATGGTCAACTACAAGCCGGAAGAACTGGGCCAGGCGCTGCAGCGCGGCGATGTGGACGCGGTGGCTGGCTGGGAACCCTTCCTGGGCGCCATGCGCAAGCAGCTCGGTGATACGGCGGTGAGCTTTTCCGGCGAGCAGGCGTACGAGAGCATTTACAACCTCGTTGCGCTGCAGCGCTTTACCGGCGAGCGGGCGGCCGTCGTTCCGCGCCTGCTGCAAGCCATCGAGCAGGGCTCGGCCTGGTGCGAAAAGTCGCCGCGGGAGGCGCAGCCCCTGCTGCCGGCTACCGCCAAGCTGAATCGCGATGAAGTGGTGGCTGCCTGGCCGACTTACCACTTCGGCCTGGAGCTGGACCAGTCGCTCTTGCTGGCCTTTGAGGATCGGGCCCGCTGGGCCATCCGCAACCGGCTGGCCAATTCGCGCGAAGTGCCGAATTTCCTCGACAATGTGTACCTGGAAGGACTGGGCGAGGTGCGGCCGACTGCCGTCACCGTCATCCACTAAGCGATCATGAAAATTATCACTCGCCTGAAGTGGGCCCAGTGGCTGTGCGTGGCCGGCGTGGCGCTGGCCGTGCTGCTGATGATCGGGGCAACGCGCCAGGTCAAGCAGGAGCTGCAGCGCAACGAGCGTGCCGGGGAAATCGTCAGCGGCGTGGTGGCGCTGCGCTACCTTTCCCTCGAATATGCGCAAACCCAGGAGCGGCGCTCCCACGTCCAGTGGCAGTTGCGCAAGGATTCCTTGCAAGGCCTGTTGCTGCGCGATGAACTGTTCCGGCAAGCGGAGGAGGCGCAGCTGCTGCACGACCTGCAGGAAAACCTGCCCCTGCTGGCACGTCATTTCTCCGAACTGCTGCTGGTGCGGCAGGAATTGCGCGCCACCCCTGAACGGGCGGAAGTGCTGCACCTGCTGGAAGCGCGGCTGTTCGGCCAGTTGATGTCGCGCACGCAGGACATGATACGTGACGCTGAAGAACTGGCGCGCCGCAGCCGCCAGGGCGTGCTGCAGGCGCAGCAGAATGCTTCCGCCGTGGCGGCCGGCCTTGGCCTGCTGCTGGCGCTGACCGTGCTGGGCGCACTGGCCTTGACGATCCGCAGCGTGGCCCACCCGCTGGAGCGGCTGCGCCGTGGCGCTGAACTGGTGGGCTCGGGCAAGCTGGACTTTCGCATGAACATGAATGCCGTTGACGAAGTGGGCGACCTGGCGCGTGCTTTCGATGCCATGACCGAACGCCTGCGCGCCACCACGGTCTCGCGCGACGAACTGGTTGCCGTCAATGCCGCCCTGCACGACGAAATGGAGGTGCGCCATGGCGCCGAGCTGAAGGTGCAGGCCCAGCTTGGCCGACTCAGCCTGTTGCACCAGATGACGCGCTCGATCGGCGAGCGGCAGGATTTGCGCAGTATCCTGCAAGTCCTGGTGCGCAACCTGGAGGACCAGTTGCCGGTGGACTTTGCCTGCGTGTTCCTGCTGCAGGAGGGCGTGCTGGAAGCGAGCTGCGTGGGCCTGGGCAATGCCATGCTGCCGGTCGATGCGTCGCTGAAGGAGGGCGCCCAGGTTTCGATCGACAACAATGGCCTGTCGCGCTGCGTGAAGGGGCAACTGGTGTACGAACCGGACATCGGCGGCAGCGAATTCCCGTTCCCGCACCGGCTGGCGCGCGGCGGCCTGAATTCCCTGGTGCTGGCGCCGTTGCAGGCCGAAAGCGTGGTCTTCGGTGTGCTGGCCGTGGCGCGCACCATTCCGAATGCCTTCTCCAGCGGCGAATGCGAATTCCTGCGCCAGCTGAGCGAACACGCGGCGCTGGCGGCGCGCCAGGCGCAGTTGTATGGGGCATTGCAGCAGGCTTACCACACGCTGCATGCGACGCAGCAGTCGGTCACCCGCGAGGAGCGCTTGCGTGCCCTGGGCCAGATGGCGAGCGGCATCGCGCACGACATCAACAACGCCATCTCGCCGGTGGCGCTGTACACTGAAACCCTGCTGGAAACCGAAACGGGCCTGAGCGCCAGCGGCCGCGGCAACCTGCAGGTGATTGCGCGCGCCATCGACGACGTGGCGGCGACGGTGGCGCGCATGCGCGAACTGTACCGCCGCCGCGAGCCGCAGATGGAACTCACCAGCGTCAGCCTGAACGTGCTGGCGCAGCAGGTGGCCGACCTAACGCGTGCGCGCTGGAGCGATATGCCGCAGCAGCGCGGCGTGGTGATCAATATGAAGCTGGAGCTGGCGCCGGGGCTGCCGTCCGTGATGGGCTCCGAGCCGGAAATCCGTGAAGCCCTGACCAACCTGGTGTTCAATGCGGTCGATGCGATGCCGGAAGGCGGCGCCTTGATCCTGCGCACCCGCAGCACCGGCGAGCATGCCATTGTCGACGTGGTGGACAGCGGCGTCGGCATGGACGAGTCGACGCGCCGCCATTGCCTGGACCCGTTCTTCACCACCAAGGGCGAGCGCGGCAGCGGCCTGGGGCTGGCCACCGTCAATTCGATGGCCGAACGCCACAGCGCGGTGGTGCAGGTGGAATCGATGATCGGGCAGGGCACCACGGTGTCGCTGGCCTTCCCGCTGCCGCAGACGCATCCCGCCATGCCGCCGCTGGAAGCTCCTGCCACGACAGTGGCGGTGGCCGAACCCATGCGCCTGCTGGTGATCGACGACGATCCGGCCGTGCTGGCTTCCATGACCACCATCCTACAGCGCGACGGCCACACCGTGGTGGCGGCCAATGGCGGCGCCGCCGGCATCGAGCAATTCCGCGCTTCGATGGAATCCAGCCAGCATTTCGACGCCGTATTCAGCGACCTTGGCATGCCGCACGTGGACGGCCGCAAGGTGGCCGCCTGCATCAAGGAGCTGTCGCCGGCCACGCCGGTGATCCTGGTTACCGGTTGGGGCCAGCGCCTGATTCCGGAGGGCGACGTGGACGCCAAGCCGGCCAGCGTCGACGAAGTGCTGAGCAAGCCGCCGCGCGTGCGTGAATTGCGCGAGGTGCTGCTGAAAGTGCACAAGGTCGGCTATAGTCCTGCATCATGAATGATCCAATCGTATTTGCCGCGCACCGTGCGCGGTTGTTTGCCATCGCCTATCGCATGCTGGGCGTGCGCGCCGATGCAGAAGACGTGGTGCAGGACGCCTGGATTCGCTGGCAGGGCGCCGATACCAGCGGCGTGCAATCGGCCGAGGCCTGGCTGGTGACGGTGGCGACCCGCCTTGCCATCGACCGCCTGCGCGCCGCCATTGCAGAACGCGAAGCCTACGAGGGCCTGTGGCTGCCGGAACCGCTGGTGGCAGTCGACGAGGAGACGCCGGAAGCGCAGGCCGAACGGGCCAGCGACCTGTCGCTGGCCTATATGTGGCTGCTGCAGCGGCTTGGTCCCGAGGAGCGCGCCGCCTTCCTGCTGCGCCAGGTGTTCGATTACGACTACAACGAGGTGGCCGAGCAGCTTGGCAAGTCGGAAGCAGCCTGCCGCCAGATGGTAAGCCGGGCCGGCGAGCGTGTGCAGCAAGGCCAGTCGCGCTTCGACATCCCGGCCGATACCCACCGCCAGCTCTTGCAGCGTTTCGTGGAGGCCTCGGCCAGCGGCGACAAGGCGGCGGTGCGCGCCCTGTTGGCGGAAGACCTGGAACTGGTGGGCGATGGCGGCGGCAAGGTCAAGTCCTTCGGCATCGTCATCACCGATCCGGACAAGATCGCAGCGCTGTACGCCGGCATGCACAAGCTGGGCGCCATTGAATACCGCGCCGCCATGGTCAATGGCGAGCCGGGCTTGCTGCGCTTCGTGGACGGCAAGCTGGAGTCGGCGCAGGGCTTTGCCACCGACGGCCAGCGCATCACCGGCATCTATGTGGTGCGCAACCCCGATAAACTGGCGCACATCGTTAACTGAGGTTGGCTGGCACGCAAGCCGAGGAGGCCCTGACATGTTGAGCGAAAGCCGCGAGCGCAGCATGCAAATCGGGCAGGCGGAGCTGCTGCGCGCCATGCAGTACCTGCCGGTTGGCATGTCCATCATCGACCGCGACCTGCAGTTCAGGTTCTGGAACGTGACGTTTTGCCAATGCCTGGATTTCCCCGATAGGCTGATGCAGCCGGGCGTGCTGCTGGAGGACCTGTTCCGCTTCAACGCCCTGCGTGGGGAATTCGGGCCCGGCGATCCTGAGGCCCAGGTGCGCGAGCGCATCAACCTGGCCCGCCAGTTCGTGCCGCACCGTTTCCGGCGCACGCGCGCCAATGGCACGGTGCTGCAAGTGACCGGCCGCCCCATGAGCGATGAGCAGGGGCGGATCATGGGTTTCGTCACCATCTACGAAGACGTCACCACCGAGGCGCGCCAGCAGCAGGAGCTGGAGCAGGCGCACCGGAAACTGCTGTCGGCCTATGAAGACCTGCGGCTCGCCGAACTGGACAACAGCGCCCTGGAAAAGGACCGCTCCAAATACTACCAGCTGGCGGTGCGCGACGCCGTGACGGGCCTGTACACGCGCCATTACATGGAAGATGCCGCGGCCCGCCTGCTGCAGCAGCACGAGCGCGATCCGGCCGAACGTGTTGCTCTGTTGGTGTTCGACATCGATCGTTTCAAGCAAATCAATGACAATTTCGGTCACCTGGCCGGCGACGTGGTGCTGCAACGCCTCGGCGAAGTGCTGAACAGCCATACGCGCCGCATCGACATCGCGGTCCGCAATGGCGGCGACGAGTTTGCCGTCTTCCTGCCCAAGCTCGACCTCGAACACAGCCTGCAGTTTGCCGAGCGGGTGCGCAGCGAAGTGCGCGCCCAGCGTTTCGAGGGCGCCCTGTCGGGGATCGAACTCTCCATCAGCGCCGGCGTGGCCGAGCACCAGCCGGACGAGACGCTGGGCGAACTCCTGCAGCGGGCCGATGCCGCCCTGTATGCGGCCAAGCGGGCCGGCCGCGACCGGATTTGCACCTTCCCCGCCCAGCCCGGAAAAGATTTTTAGCCAGGCTGTCACAAACCGGCAGGCTGCTCCGTCTAATGATTGAGAAGGCCGCACAGTGCGGCCTTTGCCATCAGACCGAAAGGATTTTCCATGAGCACCCTGCGTTACAACTACTTCCAACTGTCCCAGAAATCGTTCCAGAATCTGCTGGCGCTGTCGAATGGCCTGAACCGTGAACTGCTGGGCAAGAAGCTGGTGGACCTGGTCCTGCTGCGCGTATCGCAAATCAATGGCTGCGGCTTCTGCATCGACATGCATTACCAGGACTTGCTGAAGATGGATGTCGACCCGCGCCATGTGAATGCGGTGGCGGGCTGGCGCGAGGCGCCATTCTTCAGCGAGCGCGAACGCGCTGCGCTGGAATGGTCGGAGTTGATCAATGCAATTCCAGTCCGCGATCCCGACGACGCAGCTTTCGCCCGTGTCAAAGAGCATTTCTCCGACGAAGAGATCGCGGAACTGGGCTTCGTGGTTGCGGTCATCCGTTCCTGGAACATGCTGAACGTGGCGTCACGCAACCCGATTCCTCGCTAGTTTTCCCGCTTGCGCAGTAACAGCAAGGGCAGGCCGGCCAGCAGCATGAGGATCTGTGCCGGCTCGGGAATCGGCGCCGCCAGGAAGCCGCGGATTTCACCGCTCGGGTAGACGTTCGAGTGGATGTTGAAATACGCGGCGCCGGCGTTAAGTCCTGCCATTAGCGCGGCTTCGGCGCCGGCCGTGGTGCCGCCGTTATTGGCCAGGAAGGTCGGGTTCCAGAACGATTCCTGCGACGTGTTGAAGAACGAGGCATAGCTGCCGCTGGTTTCGTTTTCCGGGAAGCCGGTCAGGGTCGGCAGCATGGTGGCGACACCTGCGGTGCCGTCGCCCGCCACGGCGGTGCAGCAATGGATGTGGGCAGCACCGCTCAAGCCCTCCAGGTCGGTAAAGCTGGCTGCAATGGTCATGTAGTGGTTGTCGATATCGAACAGCACGGTCACATCGCCCGTGGCTGCCGACGCGTTTGGCGGCGATTCCGCCGCGCCGCTGAGTGAGGCGTTGAAAACAAGTGGATCAGCTTGCGCTGCTCCGCAAGCGGCAATCAAGGCTAGCGTCGCCAGCCCCTTTTTCAGGTGAGTTCCCATTCGGTGGCTCCTCAAAGTTCGCGAGCCCGCGATAACGGTTCCCCCCGTGGCATGGCAAGCAGGCGCGCAGTACAGCGCGCTTATTGTCGCTGCAAGCGCGCCTTGCGCGGCGCACGCTTAGCGTCACTACCTCACATTTTTCATCAGGAAAGTGGACTGGCCGCAGCTCTTCTGCGAGTAGGCGATGGCTTCTTGCGAACAACTGCGCGATTTGCCGTCCTTGCTGAAGCACACGCGTGCTTCGCGCAGGAAACGGCCGCCGGAGCCGCAGACAGGCAGCACGGAGTCTTTCGCCAGCCACGGATTGGCCTGGTGGAAGTTGGCCTCGAACTGGCCGGGCGTGACGCGCACCGGCTGCTGCGGGCGCGCGAAGTCGGCCGGGACCTTCAGGCTGTCGCGCAGCTTGGCGCTCAACGCCAGGTAATCCTGGGGTTGCAGGCCGGAGCAGGAACCGTGTTTGTTCCATTCATGGAACAGCAGCTTGGGCGAAGGGTAGAGCGACGCGTACTGGTCGCGCAGGCTGTTAGAAATCCTGACGCGGCCGCAGCTTTCGGGATAGCCGCGCTCGAATTGCGGCCACAGGCCGTGCAGCACAAAGCCGAGCTGGCGGCCGGTGGCGCATTGCAGCGGGTCGCCGCCGCCACGGCCGGCGCAATACTCGGGCGACCAGGACAGCGACATCACGTAGTAATCGAAAACACCGGGGCGGTCGTCGCGTGCCATTGCCGGCAGCGCACACGCCGCGGCCAGCAAGGCAGCGAGCAAGCGTTTCACAAAGCGGTCCTTAAAGCGAACAATTCCGGGAACAGTACCACATCCAGCATCTTCCTGAGATAGGACACGCCGGCCGTGCCGCCCGTGCCGGTCTTGAAGCCGATCACGCGTTCGACCGTGGTGACATGGCGGAAGCGCCAGAAGCGGAAGGCGGTCTCCATGTCGACCAGCTTTTCCGCCAGCTCGTACAGGGCCCAGTAGCGGGTAGTGTCGCGATACACCTCGAGCCAGGCTTGCTGCACCGACTCGTTGGCCACCGTGGGCTGGGTCCAGTCGCCGTCCAGGCGCCCGGCGTCGATCTGCAGGCCGTTGCGCGCCAGCAGGCGGATCGCTTCGTCGTACAGCGAAGGCGCACGCAGGGCCGCGTCGAGCAGGGCATGGGCTGCCGGCGCCTGCTGGTGCACCGCCAGCATATTGGCGTTCTTGTTGCCGAGAATGAATTCGATTTCGCGATACTGGTGCGACTGGAAGCCGGACGAGGAGGCCAGGTAAGGGCGGATCGCGGTGTATTCAGGCGGCGTCATGGTGGCCAGGACGTCCCAGGCGTGCACCAGCTGGTCCATGATGCGCGCCACGCGTGCCAGCATCTTGAAAGCTGGCGGCAGGTCATCGCGGCGGATATGGTCGACCACGGCGTGCAGCTCGTGCAGCATCAGCTTCATCCACAATTCGCTGGTCTGGTGCTGCACGATGAACAGCATCTCGTTGTGGTTGGGCGACAGCGGGTGCTGCGCGTTCAGAATCTTTTCCAGGCCCAGGTAGTCGCCATAGCTCATGGACTTGGAGAAGTCCATTTGCGCCCCATGCCAGGCGGCGCCTTTCTTTTCTTCGGTCATATCGTGTCTCAGGTTACGGCGCCGCGGGCGGCGGTGATGTCGTAGGCTTTGTCGTCCAGGATCTGCTTCAGCATTTCCACCGCATCCCACACGTCGGCAAAGCTGGTGTACAGCGGCGTGAAGCCGAAGCGCATGATTTCCGGTTCGCGGTAATCGCCAATCACGCCGCGCGCGATCAGGGCCTGCATCACCGCGTAGCCGTGCGGGTGGGTGAAGCTGACCTGGGAGCCGCGCCGCACATGCTCGCGCGGCGTGACCAGGCCCAGTGGATGGCTGGGGCAGCGTTGCTCCACCAGGGCGATGAACAGGTCGGTCAGGGCCAGCGACTTGGCGCGCACGGCATCCATGTTCGTTTGCGCGAAGACATCCAGGCCGCACTCCACCATCGCCAGCGAAGTGACCGGCTGGGTGCCGCACAGGGCACGGCCGATGCCCTTGGTCGGCGCGAAGTCGGGCGCCATGGCAAACGGATTGGCGTGGCCCCACCAGCCGGACAGCGGGTGGCTGAATTTGTCCTGGTTGCGCTCGGGGACCCAGATGAAGGCCGGCGAGCCCGGACCGCCGTTCAGGTATTTATAGGTGCAGCCGACGGCGAAGTCGGCACCATCGGCGTGCAGGTCGAGCGGCACTGCGCCGACAGAGTGGCACAGGTCCCACACGACCTGTGCGCCATGCTGGTGGGCGAGGGCGTTGGTGGCGGCCATGTCGTGCTGGTAGCCGGTGCGGTAGTTCACGTGGGTCAGCATGAGCACGGCGACGTCGGCGGTGATGGCGGCAGGAAGCTGGTCCGGGCTGTCGACCAGGCGCACTTCGTAGCCGCGGTCGAGCCAGGACGTCAGGCCCTGGGCCATATAGATATCGGTCGGAAAATTCGAGCGCTCGCTGATGATGATCTTGCGGCCGGTGTGCGCCTGCTCGTGCAGGGCGGCGGCCAGGGCTTTGAACAGGTTGATCGAGGTGGTGTCGGTAACCACCACTTCACCTGCCTTGGCGCCGACCAGGGGGGCCAGCTTGTCGCCCAGGCGTTTCGGCATGTCGAACCAGCCGGCGGTGTTCCAGCTGGTGATCAGGTCCTTGCCCCATTCCTTGGCGATCACTTCGGTGGCGCGGGTGAGGGCGGCTTTGGGGCGCGCGCCCAGCGAGTTGCCATCCAGGTAGATCACTCCGGCGGGCAGGTCGAACTGCTCGCGCAGGGGCGCCAGGGGGTCCGCGGCGTCGCGGGCCAGGCAGTCGGAACGGGAAATCATGAGAGCGTTTTCCTTGAGACTTAAACAAAGTGAGATTGTAGCAACCTTTTCTTGGACAAAACCGGTAAACCAGGGTATGACCCGAGGGTCAGACCCAGTCTGCGCAGCCTGCAGTGGCGGGTCAGGCCCTTGGGGCTGACCCAGACTTACCGGGTTTTGCAAGCTAAGTCATTGATTTCAAAAGAATTAAAAAATTTTCAA
The DNA here is from genome assembly GCF_049913285.1 of Pseudoduganella sp. S-14. Taxonomy (GTDB): domain Bacteria; phylum Pseudomonadota; class Gammaproteobacteria; order Burkholderiales; family Burkholderiaceae_D; genus Rugamonas. The sequence goes on along the minus strand of NZ_CP183991.1, from coordinate 4,415,378 downwards.
ATTTTTTTCAAAAAACCCTAAAGTTCCGCGAACCCTTGCCGTTACCGTTTTTAGAAGCCCGGTAAAAGGCTTGCTGTTCGGCATTTTGGAATGAGTGAAAAAATCTTAAAATTTTTTGCTCGGAACCCTAAAGTTCTCCAAATCCCTGCCGTTACCAGCTCAGATGTCGCAAAAAAGCACCACGCCGACATCGCATTTTTACCTTCGGCTCCTGCGTTTTCAGCGCGACCGAACGCCCCGCAAACCCGCGCCAATACTGGCGTTGCCCCTCTATGGGCAGCCCTCTGTAGGACAAAATCCTACGGAGCTCCTTCGCCTATTCCCGACCCAAAATACAGAGTGCCGCCTCTTTGCGCTTTATCGCGTCTCCAGCAGAATGTATCTCAACAGCAACGAAAATTGCGTTGCAAGCTGAAACTGACTGGAGATGGACATGACCGCAAACGACATGATGGCTGAAATCCGCGATGCGAACCTGAGCTACCTGATGCTGGCGCAGCAGATGATCCGCGCCGACAAAGTCACCGCGATCTTCCGCCTGGGCATTTCCGCCGACATCGCCGACCTGATCGAAGGCATGAGCAATGCCCAGATCCTGAAGCTGGCTGGCGGCAACATGATGCTGGCGCGCTTCCGCTTCGACGACAGCGCCATCCTCGGCATGCTGACCAACTACAACAAGGACCGTTCCCTGGCCCAGTCCCACGCCGCCATCCTGATGGCCGGCCAGGCTGTTGAAGAAATCGCTTAAGGAGCGACGCCATGAGCAAGAAGAGTGTGGTGACCGAAGCGCAGGAAATCCAGCTGGCCATCGAGCTGATCAACCTGGGTGCCCGCCTGCAACTGCTGGAAACCGAAGTGTCGCTGTCGCGCGAACGCCTGCTCAAGCTGTACAAGGAGCTGAAGGGCGTGTCGCCGCCGAAGGGCATGCTGCCTTTTTCCACCGACTGGTTCCTGACCTGGCAGCCGAACATCCACTCGTCGCTGTTCATGAACATCCATAACTTCCTGGTCGAGCATGCGGGTGCCAACGGCATTCATGCCGTGATGAAGGCTTACCAGCTCTACCTGGAGCAGATGCCGCCGGCTGCCGGCGAAGAGCCGCTGCTCTCGCTGACCCGCGCCTGGACCCTGGTGAAATTCGCAGGCAGCAATATGCTGCAGCTCAAGCCCTGCACTTGCTGCAAAGGCAAGTTCGTGGTCGACGCCATGGACCTGAACCGCGACTACAAGTGCGGCCTGTGCCATATGCCTTCGCGCGCCGGCAAGACCCGCAAGGCCAAGGATGCCGGCGAAGCGGTCGCCGCTTGATCGCGATGGTGCTGACCGCAGGGTCGGGCACTGCAGTGCCAACGACGCTGGCCCGGGTATACTCCTGCAATGAATTTGAGAGTTCCCGCCTTCCAGGCGCTGCTGGTCCAGGCCGGCGCGCTGCTGCCCTGCGCCGCGCTGGCTGTTGCGCTTGAATCGCTCGGTCACGGCCTGACCTTGCTGCAGGCCGCGCTGCTGCAAGGTTTGCTGGCCGCCGGCATCAGCTGGAAGATCGGGCTGGCGCGCTGGTGGCTGTTGATCCAGCTATCGTTTCCCATCGCTTTATTGGCCGGGCTGGCATTGCATCTGCCGCCGTGGCTGGCCGCCGCCGCCTTTCTGGTCTTGCTGGGCTGGTACTGGTCCACTTACCGCACCCAGGTCCCTTACTACCCATCGAATGCCGCAGTGTGGCGCGCCGTGCTGGCCGAGCTGCCGCAGGGCAGGGCGCTGCGCATGGTCGATATTGGCAGCGGCCTGGGCGGCTTCGCCTTGCACATGGCCGTTGCGCGGCCCGAATCGGAAGTCGTCGGAATCGAACTGGCGCCGGTGCCGTGGCTGGTGTCGCGTTTGCGCGCGGCGTTGGCCGGCAGCCGCGCGCGCTTCGTGCGTGGCGACTATGAACGGCTAAACTTTGCAGAATACGATCTGGTGTTCGCTTACCTGTCGCCGGCCGCCATGCCGGCCTTGTGGAGCAAGGCCCAGCGCGAGATGCGGGCCGGTAGTTTGCTTGTCAGTTATGAATTTGAAATTCCAGCTGCAAACGGCATCAAGACCATTCGCACCACAGAGGGTGGTCCGCTCCTTTATATAAGAGCATTTTAGAGGCAGTTTTCCTTGCCGCAGAGGCGTCTTCACGTTATTGTAGTTCCACTGTGGAATATTATTGCTTTTAACTAGCTATCGGGGAGTTCGCGCGCTTGTTAGTCATTGTCGGTTACCTCATCGTCCTTGGCTCCGTTTTTGGTGGTTTCGCGCTGTCCGGCGGCCATCTGGCGGCCCTGTTCCAACCTCTGGAACTGCTGATGATTGGCGGCGCTGCTGCGGGCGCTTTCTTTGTTGGCAATAACGGCAAGTCCATCAAGGCTACGCTGGCCGCGCTGCCGACGCTGTTCAAAGGTTCGCGCTATACCAAGGACTTGTACATGGAGCTGATGTCGCTCCTGTTCGATGTGCTGTCCAAGGTGCGCAAGGAAGGCCTGATGTCGATTGAAGGCGATATCGACAAGCCGGAAGACAGCCCGCTGTTCAGCAAATACCCGGCGGTGCTGGAAGACCACCATATCATCGAGTTCATGACCGACTACCTGCGCCTGATGGTGTCGGGGAATATGGATGCCTTCCAGATCGAGAACCTGATGGACAACGAGATCGACACTCACCACCAGGAAGGCCATGTGCCGGCCCATTGCATCGCCAAGCTGGGCGACGGCCTGCCGGCATTCGGTATCGTGGCGGCGGTGATGGGCGTGGTGCACACCATGGAATCGGTGGGCATCCCGCCGTCCGAGCTGGGCATGCTGATCGCGCACGCGCTGGTCGGGACCTTCCTCGGTATCTTGCTGGCTTACGGTTTCGTCGGCCCGCTGGCCAGCCTGCTGGAGCAGAAGCTGGAAGAGTCGACCAAGATGTTCCAGTGCGTGAAGGTCACGCTGCTGGCCAGCCTGAATGGTTATGCCCCGGCCCTGGCTGTGGAATTTGGCCGCAAGGTGCTGTACTCTACCGAGCGCCCAAGCTTCTCCGAGCTGGAAGAACATATCAAGAAATCGAAGTCGAAGTAATGGAAGCGAGGACCTGCCATGGCTGAAGAAGGCCTGCGGCCCATTGTCGTCAAGAAGATCAAGAAAGGCGGTGGCGGCCACCACGGCGGCGCCTGGAAGATCGCTTACGCCGACTTCGTGACGGCGATGATGGCGTTCTTCCTGCTGATGTGGCTGCTCGGCTCGACGACCAAGGGCGACCTGAACGGTATTTCCGAATACTTCAAGACGCCGCTGAAGGTCGCCATGCAGGGCGGCTCGGGCAGCGGCGACAGTTCCTCGGTGATCCAGGGCGGCGGCTCGGACCTGTCGCGCCGTACCGGCCAGGTCAAGATGACCGACGATCCGGCGCAGAACAAGACTTACAACCTGGATGCCGCCAAGAAGGCGCTCGAGGCGGAAGAGCGCTCGCGCCTGCAGGCCTTGCGCGCCCGTATCGAAATGACCATCGATACCAACGCCGAGCTCAAGAAGTTCAAAGAGCAATTGTTGCTGGACTTCACCAGCGAAGGCTTGCGCATCCAGATCGTCGACTTGCAGAACCGTCCCATGTTCAATGCCGGCAAGGCCGACTTGCAACCGTATGCGCGCGAGATCCTGGAAGCCATCGCGCCGGCCCTGAACGACGTGCCGAACAAGATCGGCCTGTCCGGCCACACCGACTCCACGCCGTATTTCACCGAAACGGGGTACAGTAACTGGGAACTGTCGGCCGATCGTGCCAATGCTTCGCGCCGCGCGCTGCTGCATGGCGGACTGGCCGACAATAAGATCCTGCGCGTGGTGGGGCTGGCCAGCGCCGCCCACCTGGACCGCGCCGATCCTTTCAACCCGATCAATCGCCGCATCAGCATCATCGTGATGAACAAGAGGACCGAGGAGAATGTGCTGCGTGACGGCGGCAAATTGCAAGTCGGCCTCGATACGGAAGCTACGCAAGCCGCGGCGGCAGCGGCACCGGCAGCGCCGGCGGGGAAGAAATAGGGGCTTTATGACAAGAAAGAAAATCCTTGGCTCGCATGTGAAACGGCTGCTGTCCGGCGTGTCGGACCATGGCCGGCGCCACCTGACCGAAGTCGAGACCGACCTGCTGCAGACCAACCTGCTGCTGGAGGAGGCGATCGACAAGCTGACGCGCAACTTCATGGCGATCCATGAGGCGGTGAGCGCGCAGCAGACGACCATCGAGCTGCTGCTGCAAGGCGGCGATCCTTCGGCGGAAGACAAGGCGCGGCTGAAGGAAATGAACGAACAGGTAAGCGGCTACGTCAATGCAGCCATTACCAGCATGCAGTTCCAGGACATGACCAGCCAGCTGATCGACCGCACCCTGAAGCGCGTCACCGGCTTGCGCGAATTCCTCGGAACGCTGGGTGCGCACGGCGCCGAAGTGGTGCCGGAATCGGGCAGCGACGAGATCGTGGACCTGCTTAGCAAGGTCAGCATGGCGCTGGCGATCCAGAGCCTGGAGCTGCGCAGCGTGCTGCGCAAGGCGGTCAGCCAGAAGCACCTGGAAAGCGGCGACATCGAACTGTTCTGAACTAGATACGAATACAAAAATTTAACCAAGTGAGAAAAAAAGATGGCTAAAACAATTCTTGCAGTCGACGATTCCTCTTCGCTGCGCCAGATGGTGGCCTTCAGCCTGAAGGCAGCGGGCTACCAGGTGGTGGAAGCAGTCGACGGACAGGATGGCCTGGAAAAGGCCAAGCTGCAAACCGTGGACCTGGTGCTGACCGACCAGAACATGCCGCGCATGGATGGCCTGCAACTGATCAAGCTGCTGCGCGAGCAGCCGTCCTACGCCAAGGTCCCCATCCTGATGCTGACCACCGAATCGTCCGACGAGATGAAGGCCAAGGGCCGCGCCGCCGGCGCGAATGGCTGGCTGGTCAAGCCTTTCGACCCGCAACGCTTGATTGAGGTAGTGAAGAAGGTCATTGGCTAATTAAGGGGTGTGGCATGACCATCGATATTAGCCAGTTCTACCAGGTCTTCTTCGATGAAGCGGAAGAATTGCTGGCTGAAATGGAGCGTCTGCTGCTGGGCGTGGACGTCGAGTCGCCCAGCGAAGAGGACTTGAACGCGATTTTCCGTACCGCGCACTCGGTGAAGGGCGGCGCGTCGACCTTCGGCGTGACCGACATGACCGAAGTCACGCACGTGCTGGAGACGCTGCTGGACCGCATCCGCAAGGGCGAGATGGCCCTGACGGCGACTCACGTGGACGCCTTCCTGGCCGCCAAGGACATCCTGAAGATGCAGCTGGACGGCCACCGCCTCGGCACGGCTGTCGACCAGGAAGCCGTGGGCGACGTGCGCATGATGCTGCAGGAGCTGGCGCAGGACGTGCACATCGAGGCGATGGCGCCGGTGGCGCCGGCCTTCAATGCGCAGGAATCGCAGGCGGTGGACCATAGCGGCGGCAAGCGCTTCCGCCTTGAATTGCCGCCGATGGTGCACCGTGAAGTGGAAGCGCTGGCAGCCGAACTTGGCCTGATGGGCCATGTGGAGCTGACGCCGCTGGATGCCGAGCGGCATGCCATGATCGTCACTACCCACGAATCGCTGGACGATATCGTGGCCATCTGCTCCTTCGTCATCGATGCCGACCAGATGAAGGTCAGCGAGCTGCCGGCCCTGAGCCCGACCCAGTCGGCGCGTGAGCAGGCCGAACGCGAACGCAAGGAGGCGGAGCAGGGCTACGGTTTCTTCGATCCGCTGCCGGCTACAGGCGCTGCCGCACCGTCGGCCGAAGGTGAAGGCTATGGCTTCTTCCAGCCGCTCGATGAAATCCGCTCCAACGCCTCCGGCGCTGCCGACGACGCGCGTGGCTATGGCTTCTTCCAGCCGCTGGAAGTGATCCGCGCCCAGGCCGGCATCAAGGACGCCCCGGCCGAAGTGGTTAAGCCGAGCGAAGAGCAGGAAAAGAAAGCCGCCCGCAAGGAAGCGGAAAAGCAGGCCCACGCGCCGGCCGGCGGCGAATCGTCCTCGATCCGCGTGTCGGTGGAAAAGGTCGACCAGCTGATCAACCTGGTGGGCGAACTGGTGATCACGCAAGCGATGATCGAGCAGCGCGCCGGCGCGCTGGACCCGGTGCTGCACGAAAAGCTGATGAGCGGCATTTCCCAGCTCACGCGCAACACGCGCGACCTGCAGGAATCGGTGATGTCGATCCGCATGATGCCGATGGACTTCGTGTTCTCGCGCTTCCCGCGCATGGTGCGCGACCTGGCCACCAAGCTTGGCAAGAAAGTGGAATTCGTCACCAGCGGCGCCGCCACGGAACTGGACAAGGGCCTGATCGAACGCATCGTCGACCCGCTGACCCACCTGGTGCGCAACTCGATCGACCACGGCATCGAAATGCCGGACGTACGCAAGGCGGCCGGCAAGTCCGAAACGGGACGCCTGTTCCTGTCCGCCTCGCACCAGGGCGGCAGCATCATCATCGAAGTGTCGGACGATGGCGGCGGCTTGAACCGCGACAGGATCCTGGCAAAAGCCCGCCAGAACGGCTTGCCGCTGTCCGATAATATGAGCGACGCCGACGTCTGGCAGCTGATCTTCGCGCCCGGCTTCTCGACCGCCGAAACCGTGACCGACGTGTCGGGCCGCGGCGTCGGCATGGACGTGGTCAAGCGCAATATCACCGCCATGGGCGGCACTGTCGACATCCGCTCGGCCAAGGGCTTCGGCACCACCATCTCGATTTCCCTGCCGCTGACGCTGGCGATCCTGGACGGCATGCTGATCCAGACCGGCGACGAGGTGTACATCCTGCCGCTCGGCTTCGTGCTCGAATCGCTGCAGCCGGCGCCGGAAGACGTGAAGGAAATCAGCGGCAAGGGACGCGTCATCAAGGTGCGCGGCGAATACCTGCCCTTGATTCCGCTGTACCAGATTTTCGATATTGCACCGCGCTTTACCGATCCGACCCAGGGCATCCTGGTGATCGTGGAAACCGAAGGCAAGAAAGCCTGCCTGTTCGTGGACGAACTGGTGGGGCAGCAGCAGGTCGTGGTCAAGAACCTGGAATCGAATTACCGCAAGGTGACCGGAATTTCCGGTGCCACCATCCTTGGCGACGGAGGCGTGTCGCTGATCCTGGACGTGACGGCGCTGGTCCGTTCATCGCGCCAGCTGGTTGACGAATCAAACTTTGTGAAGGAAGAACCATGAACGACGCAGCAAGCGCCGGTACAGCCGTCCAGGAGTTTCTGGCTTTCAAGCTGGGCTCCGAAGAATACGGCATCGATATCCTGAAAGTGCAGGAAATCCGCGGCTATGAAGCGGTGACCCGCATCGCCAACGCGCCGGAGTTCATCAAGGGCGTGATCAACCTGCGCGGCATCATCATTCCGGTGGTGGACATGCGCATCAAGTTCAAGCTGGGCGAGCCGGTGTATGACCAGTTCACCGTCGTCATCATCCTCAATATCAATGGCCGCGTGGTAGGCATGGTGGTCGATTCGGTATCGGACGTGACGTCGCTGACGGAAGAACAGATCAAGCCGGCGCCGGACTTGGGCACGGCCTTCAGCTCGGAATACATGATCGGCCTCGGCACTATCGATGAGCGCATGCTGATCCTGGTGGACATCCAGCGCCTGATGTCCAGCCCTGAAATGGGCTTGAGCGAAAAGCTCGCGGCGTAAAACATAAAAATACAGATCCAAAAGGATACGAGGGGAGAGAACAACATGAATGTGCGCGAATACAAGATAGGCACGCGGCTTGGCTTCGGTTTCGGGATCATTTTGCTGATCCTGGTCGGCACCGTGCTGCTGACCAATGTGCTGAACTACCGTAACAAGTCGGCCCTGATGACGGGCCTGGACCTGGCCGGCGCCAAGGAATTGCAGGCGCAGTCGATGAAGAGCGCGATGCTGGAAACCGGCATCGCCATGCGCAATATCGGTCTGCAGTCGGACGTCAGCCTGATGCAGAAGGAAGAAGAGAAGGTCAAGGCGAATCGCGCCCGCTACGATGCGGCGCGCACCAAGCTGCAAAGCCTGGGCCTGAACGACGCCGAGAAGAAAGTGGTGAACGACATCTCCGCCTTGCAGACCGACGTCGACGCCGCCTTCAAGGAAGCCATGGGCCAGATCATGGCCTTCAATGCCGAAGGCGCGGCGAAAGTCATCGCCGGTCGCATCGACCCGCTGCAGCAGCAGACCCTGGCCTCGCTGAACAAGCTGGTGGACCTGCAGCAGGCGGCGGTTGCCGACTTCAAGGAAAGCTCCAACAAGGCCGACCGCAACCTGACGCTGTGGATGGTGGTGCTGGCGGCGGTGGCCGTTGGCGTGGGCATCCTGTGCGCGCTGGTGATCACCAAGTCCATCACCCGCCCGCTCTCGGGCGCGGTGGAAGTGGCGCAGAAAGTGGCCGCCGGCGAGCTGACTTCGCAAGTGACGGTGGAAGGCAAGGATGAAACCTCGGAACTGCTGCAGGCGCTGAAGGACATGAACGAAAGCCTGGCCAAGACCGTCGGCCAGGTGCGCGCGTCGACCGACACCATCACGACTGCCTCGCAGGAAATCGCCAGCGGCAATGCCGACCTGTCGGCCCGCACCGAATCGCAGGCGTCCTCGCTGGAAGAAACCGCGGCGTCGATGGAAAACCTGACTTCCACCGTGAAGCAGAACGCCGACAACGCGCGCCAGGCCAACCAGCTCGCCGTTTCGGCATCGTCGGTGGCCGTGAAGGGCGGCCAGGTGGTGTCGCAAGTGGTCGACACCATGGGCTCGATCAAGCAATCGTCGACCAAGATCGTGGACATCATCGGCGTGATCGACGGCATCGCGTTCCAGACCAATATCCTGGCGCTGAACGCCGCCGTGGAAGCGGCGCGCGCCGGGGAGCAAGGCCGCGGCTTCGCCGTGGTGGCGTCGGAAGTGCGCAATCTGGCGCAACGCTCGGCCGCGGCAGCCAAGGAAATCAAGGCCCTGATCGACGATTCGGTCGACAAGGTCGATGCGGGCGGCCGCCTGGTCGATGAAGCCGGCCAGACCATGGGCCTGATCGTGACCTCGATCAAGCAGGTGGCCGACATCATGGGCGAGATCACCGCTGCCACCCTGGAGCAGAGCCACGGCATCGAGGAAGTCAATGCCGCCATCGGCCAGATGGACGAAATGACGCAGCAGAATGCCGCGCTGGTGGAAGAAGCGGCCGCCGCCGCCGAATCGATGCAGGACCAGGCCAACAACCTGGCGCAGGCGGTGTCGATCTTCAAGCTGGCAGGCGACGAATTCGCCAAGCGCGCGGCGGCGACGCCGCGCAAGGCCAAGCCGGCGGCGCCGGCACGCAGCACGGCGGTCGTGCCGGCCGCCCCGGCCGCGCAGCCGGCGAAGAAGAAACTGGCGGCGGCCGCCCCATCCGGCGACGACTGGGAAGAGTTTTAATGTCCATGTAACCGCGGAGAACAGCAAAAATGGCGCTGACCAAAGAGACCGTGAAAGAGTTTGATTTCAACGGCAAGGATTTTGAACGGGTCCGCGCGATGATCTACAAGCGGGCCGGCATTGCGCTGGCCGACTCCAAGCAGGAGATGGTGTACAGCCGCCTGGCGCGACGCTTGCGCGCCACCGGCATCAACAGTTTCGTGCGCTACCTGGACGACCTGGAAGCAGGGCGCCTGGGCAACGGCGAGTGGGAAGCGTTCACCAATGCGCTGACCACCAACCTGACGTCGTTCTTCCGCGAAGCGCACCACTTCCCCCTGCTGGCCGAGCACGTGAAGGCCAAGCGCGGGGAGACGATCAATATCTGGTGCTCCGCCAGCTCCACCGGCGAAGAACCGTATTCGATTGCCATCACCTGCTGCGAAGCGTTCAATACGCTGACGCCGCCGGTGCACATCCTGGCCACCGATATCGACACCAATGTGCTGGCCACGGCCGCCAACGGGGTCTATCCGATGGAACGGATCGACAAGCTGTCGCCCGAGCAGCAGCGCCGTTTTTTCCTGAAAGGGCGCGGCGCCAACGAAGGCATGGCGCGCGTGCGCCAGGAACTGCGCTCGCTGATCACTTACCGGCAGGTCAACCTGCTGGACGAGAAATGGGATATCCGTCCCGGCTTCGACGTGATTTTCTGCCGCAACGTGATGATTTACTTCGACAAGGCGACCCAGCGCAAGATCCTGTCGCGCTTTGTGCCCCTGATGAAGCCGGACGCCCTGCTGTTTGCCGGCCATTCCGAGAACTTCCTGTACGTCTCGGACGCTTTGAAGTTGCGCGGCAAGACTGTCTACGAGCTCGATGAGCGCAAGAGGGCATGACATGGATAAAGAACAATTCGCGACCAATGTCTATTACGACAGGACCTTCGACTGCGACGCAGCCAAGATCCTGCCGGGCGAGTACTACTACACCAACAAGGACATGCTGATCGTGACCGTGCTCGGTTCCTGCGTGTCGGCCTGCATCCGCGACCGCCTGACGGGCCTGGGCGGCATGAACCACTTCATGCTGCCCGATGGCGGCGCCGACCAGAGCAGCCCGGTGTCGGCCTCGGCCCGCTATGGCACGTATGCGATGGAAGTGCTGATCAATGACTTGCTCAAGTCCGGCGCACGGCGCGACAACCTGGAAGCCAAGGTGTTCGGCGGCGGCGCCGTGCTGAAAGGCTTCACCGCGATCAATGTTGGCGAACGCAATGCCGCCTTCGTGCAGACCTTCCTGAAAAACGAGAAGATCCGCATCGTCGCCGAGGACTTGCTGGACATCTATCCGCGCAAGGTGTACTTCTTCCCCAAGACCGGCAAGGTGCTGGTCAAGAAACTGATGCAAACCCATAACGACACCCTGGCGCAGCGTGAGAACGATTACGCCAACCGCCTCAAGTCGAAACCGGTGGCGGGCGAGGTCGAGCTGTTCTGAGAGATATAAAAATGAACAAGATCAAAGTCCTGATTTGCGACGACTCTGCGCTGATCCGCAGTGTGATGAGCGAGATCATCAAGGGCCAGCCGGACATGGAAGTGGTGGGCGTGGCGCCCGACCCGCTGGTGGCGCGCGAGCTGATCAAGCAAACCAACCCGGACGTGCTGACGCTGGACGTCGAAATGCCGAAGATGGACGGCCTCGACTTCCTCGAGCGCCTGATGCGCCTGCGCCCGATGCCGGTGGTGATGGTGTCTTCGCTGACCGAGCGCGGCTCCGAAATCACCTTGCGCGCGCTGGAACTGGGCGCGGTGGACTTCGTCACCAAGCCCAAGATCTCGATCCAGTCGGGCATGCGCGAGTACGCCGAGCTGATCTCCGACAAGATCCGCGCCGCCTCCAAGGCCCGGGTGCGCGCCCGCACCATGCCGGCCGCCGGCGCGGCAGGCGAGGGCGGCACGCAGCTGCCGCAATTACGGAACCCACTGATGTCTTCGGAAAAACTGATTATTGTCGGCGCTTCGACGGGCGGCACGGAAGCCATCCGCGAGTTCCTGATGCAAATGCCATCGGACTGCCCGGGCATCCTGATTACCCAGCACATGCCGGAAGGCTTCACCAAATCGTTCGCCAAGCGCCTCGATTCGCTGTGCAAGATTTCGGTGCTGGAAGCGCAGGGCAACGAGCGCGTGCTGCCCGGCCACGCCTATATCGCGCCCGGCCACTCGCACCTGTTGCTGACCCGCTCGGGGGCCAATTACATGACCAGGCTGGACCAGGGCGAGCCGGTCAACCGGCACCGCCCCTCGGTCGACGTGCTGTTCCGCTCGGCGGCCCAGAACGCGGGTAAAAATGCCGTGGGGGTGATCCTGACCGGCATGGGCAAGGACGGCGCGGCAGGCATGCTGGAGATGAAGAACGCCGGAGCGTATAATTTCGCGCAGGACGAAGCGAGCTGCGTGGTGTTCGGCATGCCGCGGGAAGCGATTGCCGTTGGTGCAACGCATGAAGTCGGGGCCTTGCAGGCGCTGCCCGGCATGGTATTGGGTTATCTTGCCCAGCATGGTTCGCGCGCATTGCGCGTTTGACACGAGAATGGGAGTTTTGGGGTAGTTTGTTCGCCTTGGAGCAACGAAAATGCTATCCTTCAACTTGCTGGGAACACCACCTTAATTAATAACCGCGTAAGTAGAAACAACGGAGCAATTCATGGCTGATCCAAAGATGAAATTTTTGGTTGTTGACGATTTCTCCACGATGCGCCGCATCGTGCGAAATCTCTTGAAGGAACTGGGTTATGCCAACGTGGACGAGGCAGAAGACGGCGTCATGGCGCTGGCGAAACTGCGCGCGGAGCAATTCGACTTCGTGGTCTCGGACTGGAACATGCCGAATATGGATGGCCTGACCATGCTGCAAAATATTCGTGCCGACCCCGCACTGGCCAAGCTGCCGGTGCTGATGGTGACCGCCGAAGCCAAAAAGGAAAACATCATCGCGGCTGCGCAAGCAGGCGCCAACGGCTATGTGGTGAAGCCATTCACCGCCGCCACCCTGGATGAAAAGCTGAACAAGATTTTCGAAAAGCTGGGCGCTTGATCGCAGCTTTACACGCAATGCGCGGCGGCGGCCCTGGCTGCCGCCGTTCCCTCCTGAGTCAAGCATAAGACCACGTATGCATCAGACACATTTCCTGGTTCGTGAACCCCTGCTCGATCCCGAGCAGCGCGTGGTCGGCTACGAACTTACATGGCAGCAGGAAGCTGCTGCCCATGCCCCTACCCTGGAAGAGCTCGAAGGCCTGGTCGGTTTCGTCGCCAGCCAGGTAAACCACCCGGAGCACGGCTGGCTGTTGAAGCAGAAAACCCTGTTCCTGCAAGCCGTGCCCGGCATGCTGTCGACCGATTCGATGTTCGACCTGCCGCCCGAGCACACCGTGCTGTCGCTGAAAACCTCCGAGCTGGCCAATCCCGCCACGCTGGCTGCGGTGCAGGGCTTGCGTGCGGGTGGCGTCGGCATCCTGCTGCGCGAAGCCGACCTGGCGCGCGTGGGCAGCCGCCTGGGCACCATTTGTTCGTATGTCGAAGTACGCTTTACCGGTGCCGATGTGGCCGCGCAGGCGCGCGCCTATTCGCTGCTGAAGACTTCCAGTATCCGCATGGTGGGCCGTCCGGTCACCACCTGGTCGGATTTCGATGCCTGCGCTGCCCTGGGGCTGGATGCCTTTGTCGGCAAGCTGCACCTGACGCCGCGTCCCGGCAGCGAAGGGCAGGGCCTGAACCCCTCGCAAACCATCATCCTGCAACTGATGCAGATGGTGAACGCCAATGCCGACGTGGCGCAGCTGGAAAGCGTGTTGAAGCGCGATGCGGCGCTGTCGTACAAGCTGCTGAAGTACATCAACTCGGCCGGCTTCGGCGCCGGGCGCGAAGTGCAGTCGCTGAAACAGGCCATCCAGCTGCTGGGCTACCAGCCGATGTACCGCTGGCTGACCCTGCTGCTGGCAACCGCTTCCACTTCGGGCTTCTCGCCGGTGCTGCTGGAAACTGCCGTGGTGCGCGGCCGCCTGGCAGAATTGCTGGGCCAGAAGGCGCTGGGCAAGGCCGATGCCGAGAATGTCTTCGTGGCGGGCATGTTCTCGCTGCTGGACCGCCTGCTGGGCATCCCGATGAAGGATGTGCTGCAAGAGATCCAGTTGAACGACGAAGTGGTGAAGGCGCTGCTCACGCGCGGCGGCAAATACGGCCCGTTCCTGGCATTGGCCGAGGCCTGCGAACTGAATTCGAACCTGGTCAGCTCGCTGGCCGATTCGCTCTCCCTGTCGCCGGAAGACGTCAACAAGGCCCACCTGTCGGCCCTGGCCTGGACCCAGAACGTCACCACGTAATCATCCCGCCGCCCGCTGGCGGCGCTTCCCTCGATACGATCCATGCAACGAGGGGCAAGCTGTTGCTTGCCCCTCGTGGTATTGCTTGCTACCTGTTTGTGCTTATTTAGCCAGGCGGTAGCGCTGTTCGCGGTATAGCAGCGACGGTGCGATCACGTGCGCCATTGCTTGCTCGAATTGGGCTTGCGTCGGCTTGGTCTCGGTCAGCTGCAAATCGCCTTTGGCAAAGTCGTAGCGGCCAATCAGCGGCTCCTGGCTTGGGCGCAGGATGGTCGCGGTATCGCCTTCGAGCCAGGTGAAGTAATTATCGAACTGCATGATCGCGCGGCCCGGCGTGGTGCTGTCCTTGACGAAGTCGCGCCCGATCATCGGGTGGGTGCTCGAGACGCCGATCATCGACAGCAGGGTAGGGCCCAGGTCGATCTGGCTGGCCAGGGTGGTGATGCGCTTTGGCGCCACGTCCGCGCCCAGGATCAGGCCCGGGATGTGGAATTTCTTGATCGGCATCAGGCTGTTGCCGTACACGCGGTTGTCATGGTCGGCCACGATCAGGAACACCGTATCTTTCCAGTAGTCCTGCTTCTTTGCTTCGGCAATGAATTTGCCCAGGGCGTAGTCGGCGTATTTGACGGCGTTGTTGACGGTTTGCTTGGCCGGGTCGTGCAGCTCGATCTTCCCATCCGGGAATTCAAATGGCTCGTGGTTGGAGGAGCTGAAGATCAGGCTGAAGAACGGCTTGTTCTGCGCGTGCAGCTGCTTGAGCCGCTCCAGCGATTTGTCGAACAGGTCTTCATCGGATGCGCCCCAGCTGCCGACGAACTTGGGTTGCATTTCGCTGCGGTCGACCACGTTCTGGAAGCCGTTGCCGGTGAAGAAACTGCGCATATTGTCGAAGTGCGCTTCGCCGCCGTACACGAATTCGGTGTGGTAGCCCTGCTTGCCCAGGCCCAGCGCAAGGGTATAGAAGTTCTGCTGCGCCAGCGAGAGCTTGACGACGCTGCGCGCCGGCGTTGGCGCATAGCCCGCGACCACCGCCTCGATGCCGCGCACGGAACGGGTGCCGGTGGCGTACAGCTGCTCGAACCACCAGCCCTCATTCTTCAGTTTTTCCAACTCCGGCGTGACGGGCAAGCCGCCCAGCGATTGCACGAAGGTGGCGCCCAGGCTTTCTTCCAGCACGATCACCAGGTTGAGCGGCTTGGCGCGCTGGATGGCGGCTTGCTGCGCATGCAGGGTGGGCAGCTCCGACTGCGTGAACTGGTAGTCGTGCAGCCACGGTGCGGACGTCACGATCGGGAAGACCTTCTCGCGTGGGAATTTGCCGTAGATTTCCGAAGAGTTGGCTTCCTTGCGCATCGAGGTGATCGCGTCGATCACCGACCACGGCGAGTTGATGATCAGCGAGTTCACCATGGCATCGCCGGTCAGCGCGAACGTGGCCGGATTGGCGGGGCGGTGCTCCGTGGTGGAGCGGATCTGGAAGCCTACCAGCAGCACCAGCAGCGGCCATGTCAGCAGCACCAGCTTGGGCGACCACATCCCGGTGCCGGCGGAAGCCGACTTCAGCATGCGGAACACCAGCACGGTCAGCAGGGCGGTACCGCCGATGCCAAGAATGACCGCCAGGCGGAAGCCGTTCCACAGGGTGGCAGCGACTTCCTTCGGATAGGACAGGTATTCGATGAACAGACGGTTTGGCCTGAAATCGTACTGCATGATGAACTGCGGCGTGGACAGTTCCATGAAGATGATGAACAGCAGCGCCAGGCTGGCCCAGGTTACGCTGAACAGCTGCCACGCGCGCGCCGAATAGCGCTGGGCCAGGAAGGGCGCCAGCACGACTGGCAGCGCGAGCAGGTAGCCGAGCAGGATCAGGTCGGCGCGCACGCCTTGCACCAGGATTTCGCCCAGGATGCCGGTGGCGCTGACGCGCTCCCACTGCCAGGCCACGAGGCCGAGGCGCGAGACCGACAGGATCACCAGGCCGGCGAGCACCATTTGCACCAGGGTGGCGTAAGGGCCTGCCCATTGGGTCAGGCGCGCGAGGCGGGCTGCAGTTTGCTTCATGTTCTTAGCCCATCATGGCGCCAGCGCCGGCGCTGAGCAGCCAGGCGGTCAGCAGCAGGAATACCATCACGCAGCTGAACAGCTTATCCACCAGGCGCGATTCCGCCCCCTGCTGGAACACTGGGGGCTGGCCGTAGCCAAAGCCGAGGAAGTAGGCGGCAAAGATGGTGGACATATAGTGCACTGCGCCGAACAGCTCGCCCAGTTCGCCTTTGCGCGGATGATCGATCAGCACGTGCGACAAGGCCACCAGCAGCAGGTAGATCGCGGAGACAGGCAGCGGTGGCAGGTAGACGCCGAACTTCTCGACGAAATCGCGCACGGCGGGGCGGAAGCGCGCCAGCAGCGGCAGGATCACGTTATGGGTCAGGCCGGCCAGCAGGATCATCTTCAGCATGATGGTCTTGTGGATGCTGCCGCCTTTGCCGATGGCCAGGTTATGCAGGTTGGTTTCGCCCTGGCGGTTATTCTGCATGAAGAACTCGGAAGACTGCACGTGCAGGATGCGCTGGAACCAGCTGATTTCTTCCATTGCTGCGGCGGCGACAACCAGGCCCAGGCCAAGCATGCCCAGCGTGGCCAGGTCGAAGCCGCTGCGTTTCCAGCGTTCGACGCCGGCAAACACCAGCAGGCCCGCAGTCATGGCGAAGCACAGGAACTGCAGCCATTCGACGATGCCGTCTTCGGTCAGTACGCGCATCAGTTGTTCCGGCGATCCCTTTACCGACACAGCCAGTATCAGTGCGAAAAGATTGATGGCGATGCCGGTCAACAGGACCGGATGCGAATACCATTTACGATTTACCACTGAACTACTCCTTCATTGATTTTGTCTGATGCAGAATTGCGTTCCCGTTTGCGCCAGGCCCGCACCGCGAGCGTCAGCACGGCCCAGATCCACAGCATAGGATCGAGCAGCGCATCCCACAGATTCCCGGTGGGCAGGCGCAACAAGGTGAAAAGGGCGAGGGCGCCCAACGCAGCAAAGGCTTGCGGACGCGAACGGCCCTGGATGACCCAGGCCACGCAAAGCGCCATTGCAGCCAGCGCGCACAGTGGCGCCGCGCGCGGGCCGAAGCCCCAGAAATACATGCCGAGCGAGACCAGGCCCAGCGCGTCGAGATAGAGGATTGTACCAAGGAGCGCGATTACGCTGGCGAGAACAGGCGGCAGGACGCCCTGGGCCGGGGCTGGCCACCAGGGGTGGGCCAGCCGTACCAGGCAAAGACCGGCCAGCAAGCCGCTCGGCCACTGCAGCGCAAGGGCAATCCAATAAGCGGGCGATAACTGGCCGGGCAGCAGCGTCAGTATCACCATGCAGCCCAGGAGCAGAGCCGAGGCGCGGCGCGACAGCTGGCGGGAAGCGGGGATCAAGGCAGCAACCAGGGCTGCGAGCACGATTCCCCAAGCCAGCTTGCCATAAGCGTTCTGCAGGAGCAGGTCGGGAAGGGTCATTCCGCCCCCCCATCGAAATCCAGCCCGATCACATGGTGGGCAATTGCTTCGCGGCGCGAGGTGTAGGTGATGTGCAGTTCATCGCCGACCTGGTGCAGGTCGGGATAGGAAAACTCTTCCCCGGCGCTGCCGTGGGCAATGTCGGTCACCTGAGTCCAATGGCGGCCGTCCTTCGTGGTCGACAGGCGCAGCACATTGCGGTCGGAGCCGCCGGGCAGCACGTGGTTATGCAACAGGACGATACTGCCGTTGCTAAGGCGCAGCGCGCTGAGGGAGGTGCTCTGGTTCGGCAGCGACAGCGCGGGCAGGTCGTCCCAGTTGACGCCACCGTCGCTGCTGCGCGCATGCTGCACCCGCTGCTCGCGGCTCGCATCGCGCATCCAGGCGTGCACCTCGGACGAGGAGAACGGAACAATGGTTGGCTGCAGCGTCGTGATGCGGCTGCCGATGCGCGAAATCCAGCGTGGGTCGCCGTTCGAGTCAAAGGCCAGCATCAGCGGGTATTTGATGCCCATCTCGAAATAGGCAGGCAGCAGCCAGCCGCCGTCGGCCAGGCCGACCGGTGTCGTGCGGACCAGCATGCTGGTATTGAACAGTGGCGACATCGGCAGCACGCGCTTGACCGTGAAGCTCTTGCCCAGGTCATCGGACACCATCTGGACCACGCGCGACGCGGCCCATCCGCCAAGGCCGGTGGCCACCACGAACAGGTTGAGATGCCCTTCCGGCGAGGCCCAGGCCACCGGATTGCCGACGCGGCGCACGCCGTAGCCGAGGGCGGCCGACAGCGACTCGCGGCTCGCTACTTCCCACGGCTGGGCCCATGTATTGCCGTTCCAGTGCGAAGCATAGACTTTCACGTCCGGCCCGCTTTCGCGGCTGCCGGCCCACCAGAAGGCAGCCATGCGGCCGCCGGGCAGTGGCGTCATCGCGCTGGAATGCGCCATGGGCGCGTGGGGCGGGGTGGGAAGCAGTGTGGCGCTACGGGGAGAGAAGCTGACATTGCCGTGCTGGGGCGGCGCGACCAGCATGGCCGGGTTGGCAGGGCGTGCGTTGAACCAGCGCCGCGCCTCGGCGCCGGCGGCAATGACCAGGATGGCGACGCACAACACCTTTGCATGAAGGGATGCGTTGCTGCTTCGGTCGTGGCTGCTGTCGCCCGTGGTAATGGCGCTAGCGCCCAACCGGAATTCCATCCTGTTCTTTCCTATTACTGAAGTTCAGTCTGCAAGTGAAAATTCACAAGTGGAGCATCGTACAATAAAGCAAGCTATTGTGGGAATTTTCTGACGGCGGTGGGTGAAGTCGGTAGGCGGCTAGTTGCGTCAAATCAACATTCGACGTCATTAAGCGGAAATATTGTCTGCGTAGCATCAAGAACAGGCTAGCTTTGAGGAGGCGCCATGTTCTTCATCCGTTACTGCTGGACCTTGCCGCTCAAGGTGCAATTGGCAATTGGCATCGCGCTGCTTGCTGCGCTGGCATCGGCCCATGGCAGCAATGCTCAGGCCGATGAGTTTGCGGCACTGCATCAGGCGCGCTGCCTGCAGCAGCCTGGATTGCCTGCGGCCGAACTATGCGCGCTGCGCACAGTCCAGCTCGCTTCGCAATTGCACGGCGTGGAATTCGGCGACCAGGTCGCCGAAGCGTTGCGCTGACCGGCGCTGCCGGTTCAGATTTCGAGGTTGTCGATCAGGCGGGTGGTGCCGAGTTTGGCTGCGGCAAGCACCACCAGCTTTTCGCCTTGCGCCAGGTCGCCGGCGTTTGGCGGTTGCAAGTCGTTGCGCTTGCGGATCGAGATGTAGTCAGGCTTCCAGCCGCGCGCTGCCAGTTCGTCCATCGCCTTGTGCTCCAGCTGGAACACGTCGAGGTGGCCGCCGCGTACTTCATCTGCCACCTGGTTCAGCGCGCGGTACAGCGCAGGCGCTTCGGCGCGTTCGTCGGCCGACAGGTACATATTGCGCGAGGACAGG
The DNA here is from genome assembly GCF_049913285.1 of Pseudoduganella sp. S-14. Lineage (GTDB taxonomy): Bacteria > Pseudomonadota > Gammaproteobacteria > Burkholderiales > Burkholderiaceae_D > Rugamonas. The sequence continues at coordinate 4,396,039 of NZ_CP183991.1, read as the reverse complement.
GCCAGGCCGTCGTCGGCGCGGTAGGTCTCGGCAGCGACGATCTCGGTCGGCATGCCCAGCTGGCGCGCCATGTTACGGACGATCATGAGTTGCTGGTAGTCCTTCTTGCCGAACACAGCCACTTTTGGCTGCACACAGGAGAACAGCTTGGTCACCACGGTGCACACGCCACCAAAGAAGCCCGGGCGGAACTCGCCTTCCAGCGTATTGCCCAGGCCGTCCGGCGGCTGTACGCGGTACTCCTGAGGTTCCGGATACATATCCTTTTCGGTTGGCGCGAACAGCACGTACACGCCTTCCTTCTCCAGCTTTTCCACGTCGGCCTGGAAGGTGCGCGGATATTTGTCGAAGTCTTCGTTCGGGCCGAACTGCAGGCGGTTCACGAAAATGGAAGCCACCACCGGGTCGCCGTGCTTGCGCGCCAGGCGCATCAGCGACAGGTGGCCTTCATGCAGGTTGCCCATGGTTGGCACGAAAGCGGTACGTAACTGGCCACTCAGCTGGTCGCGCAGTTCTTCGATATTGGAGATGATTTTCATGGTTTTTTTCAGGCAGGCGAATAAGCCAGGCGCACGTAAATCGGTGCGAACGGCTCCGCCTGGGTAATTTCAATCAGGGTTTCCTTGGCCAGCTCCAGCATCGCCACGAAGTTCACCACCACCACCGGCGGCGGCGATTCCGGGTTGAACAACTCGGTAAATTCGATGAAGCGGCTCGATTGCAGCTTGCGCAGGATGGAAGTCATGTGCTCGCGCACCGACAGTTCCTCGCGGGTGATCTTGTGGTGCTGCTTCAGCGTGGCGCGCTTCATCAGCGTGCGCCAGGCGTCCTGCAAGTCGACCACGGCCACTTCCGGCCAGGTGGGCACCAGGCTTTGTTCGATGAAGATCTGGGTGCGCACGAAGTCGCGGCCGACCTGGGGCAGGGTGTTCAGGTCGTAGGCGGCCAGCTTGATCTGCTCGTATTCGAGCAGGCGGCGCACCAGTTCCGCGCGCGGGTCTTCTGCTTCCACGTCGAGGTCGTGCTGGCGCTGCGGTAGCAGCAAGCGCGACTTGATCTCGATCAGCATGGCCGCCATCAGCAGGTATTCGGCGGCTAGCTCCAGGTTCGACTTGCGGATTTCCTCCACGTAGCTCAGGTATTGCAGCGTTACCTGGGCCATCGGGATGTCGAGGATGTTGAAGTTCTGCTTGCGGATCAGGTACAGCAGCAAGTCCAGCGGGCCTTCAAACGCTTCGAGGATGACTTCCAGCGCATCGGGCGGGATGTAGAGGTCGTTCGGCAGCTTGAGCACCGGCTCGCCGTACAGGCGTGCAAATGCGGCGCCTTCGGCTTCCGCCGGGGCGCTTGCGTCGGGTGGCGCGTCGTCCGCGCCGCTGCCTGGTCCGCCTGCGTCAGGCGGCAAATCCGCGGCGACGGCCAGTTCTGCCTGTTCGGCCTGTTCGTCCACCGCGTCTTTTGGCGACATGCTGTGTGCCGTCCCGGCTCTTATACCTTGTTCTGGTACACGTAAGCCTGTTGCTTGACGGTCGAAGCCTTGTTGCGGGCCTGGTCGTCCAGCGAAGTCATTGGCTTGTCCCACAGGATGGCGCGGCCGGCTTGCTGGCCAGCTTCCATTTGCGGGTTCTTGGCCTTCAGGTCCTTGATGAACAAGGTATGGTCGGACTCGTATTTGTGATTCTGCTTGAGGAATTTCATATTGTAAAAATAACTGGGTTCAGCAACGGACATTTTACCGTCTTTTCTCGTCAGAAACGATGCCGGATGCCAGCGACGTAGGTATTTCCCTTGCTAGCGTTGCTAATCTTGTCGTACATGAGCACCGCATACAGGTCGGTGCGCGGCGAAACGTTGTAATCGTAACCAGCGGCGCCAGTGTCGCGGTGGAATTCCGGCACGACTTTGGCCTTCTCCGTCAGGCGTGACCAGGCCACCATCCAGCGCCCCGCGCCGCCATGGGTTGGGATGGTGAAGCCGGCGTGCACCGAATGGGCGTCGCGTTCGCTCACCTTGGCCTGGTGGTCGGAATAGGAAGCGAACAGCTTGATCGCCTTGAAGTCATAGGAAGCCGCAGCCAGGTAGGTCCGCTGTTCCGGCACGGCAGCGCTCAGGCCGGGCCCAAAGCGCACGTTCACTGCGCCCACCGTCACAGCCAGTTCCTTGCCGACATGTTTGGCGACTGCCGCCCAGTTGTTGTTATGTGCACCGGGCTGTTCGCCCAGCGAGTACTGGGCGACGAAGGTGGTGTCATATACCGGGTTGGAAGCATATTGGATCGAGTTGCTCCAGCCGGTATCGCCCAGGGTCGCATTGCCGCCGACTGCGGTATAAATCTGGTTGATCAGCGGAGAAAAGCGGGTCGAGGGCCCGAACGGGTTGATCTGGCCGGCGGCGACAAACAGGGGGTTGGCAATGCGCCCCAGGCGCACCAGGCCAAAATTGGCGGCCAGGCCGACGTTGGCATTACGTGCAAATATTGCCTCGCCGGGGAAGCGGCCTGCCTCGCCGGTATCGCCGCGGAAGAAGCCTTCGATCTGGAACTGGGCTTTCAGGCCGCCGCCCAGCGCTTCGGTGCCGGAGAACCCATAATAGGAAGTGATCATGCCGCCGCTGTTGACCGCGTTCACGGCCTGCGGCGCGCTGGCCGTCGCGGTGCGGCCGGCGAAGGCGTCGACCACGCCGTAAATCGTGACCTGGGTTTGCGCCGAAGCGGCGACGGGGAGGAGGAGGGTGATCGCGGGGAGCAGTCGTTTCATGGATACCTTCTTAATATTGTTGTTTAGGCCTCGTGCTGCGCCCCCATTGTCACTGCTGCCCTGCCCGCCGACAAGTGAATCTTCCCCGGGCGTGGGCGGGGAGCCACGCCCGGTTTGCCAGCGCACAGACTTGCACCTGTGCGCAAGCGACAGTAAGGACTCGATTCGGCAAAGGAGAACGCCATGACCCAGAGCAAACAACTCAGCAAACAGAACCGCCAATCGGTGCAGAACGTCGAGTCCGACCAGACGGGCAACAAGAACACCGCCAAGCGCAATACAAAGAACGAGCAGTCCCGCACCAAGGCCGGTAGCGACGAAGGCGCGGGAGGCGGGGCAAAACAGAAGGCCAAGCGCGGTTAGTTCAGAAATAGCGTATCCTTGCGGGCACAATGAAAGCCCGCACAGCAATACTCCTGACCATACCGCCACTGCTTTGGGCAGGCAATGCGGTCGTCGGGCGCTTGGTCGCACACGAGGTGCCGCCGATCCTGCTGAACTTCCTGCGCTGGGCAATTGCGTTTGTCTTGCTGCTGCCCTTCGCCGGGCCGATTTTCCGCCGTGGCAGCGGGCTGTGGGCGAACTGGCAACGCTTTACCTGGCTGGGATTGCTCGGGATCGGGCTCTACAACGCCCTGCAATACCTCGCCCTGCAGAGTTCCACACCCATCAATGTGACTCTGGTGGCGTCAGGCATGCCAGTCTGGATGATGCTGACCGGCTGGCTGTTTTTCGACGCTGGTGTCGCGCGGCGCCAGGTTGCGGGTGCGGTGTTGTCAATTGCCGGGGTGTTATTGGTATTGGCGCGTGGTGAATGGACCCATTTAATGGAATTGCGCCTGGTGGCCGGCGATATATTCATGATCCTGGCCACGATTGCGTGGTCAATATATAGCTGGCTGTTAACCCGCACGACGGGTCCCGCCGATATTCGCGGGCATTGGGCGAATTTCCTGCTGGCGCAAGTCGCATTTGGCGCGATTTGGTCTGGATTATTTGCCGCCGGTGAGGCTGTCATTTCCGCAGCTGTTATGCACTGGAGCTGGCCTTTATTCGCCGCGCTGCTGTATGTCGCAATCGGACCGGCGATTATTGCGTTTCGGTGCTGGGGCGCCGGCGTTCAACAGGCTGGACCGGCAGTCGCTGCATTCTTTGTCAACCTGACGCCATTATTTACGGCGTTGCTGTCGTCCTTGATTCTCGGCGAAGCGCCGAGGATTTATCACGCCATCGCATTTATCCTGATTGTCGGCGGGATTATTGTCTCCGCCGGCCGTGCGCCAGCCCGGCGTTAAATCTGATAATTTCAAATTTTCCGCCGGAGGTTGCCATGCGTATCCTCGTTCCCGCCGCGCTGGTCGCGGCACTGCTCGTTTCCGCCTGCCAGAAGCCGCCGCCCAAACCGCCCAAGCCCATAGCAGCGCTGGAGTTCGGGGACGGCCAGTTATTGGCGCATTCAGGCCAATAACTGGCGCATATCAGAAATCGATGCTGGCCGAAACGGTTGCTGTGCGCGGCGCGCCGGCAACCAGGTAGCCGGCGCCGGGATAACCGCCCGCCGATGCCCAGTAATTGCGGTCGAAGGCATTATCGAGGCGGGCACGGAAGGTCACGTTGCGCTCTGAAATACGGATTGCATAATTCAGGCCAAGGTCAATGCGATTCCATGATGGTAATGGCTGCTGGTTGGCGCCATCGGCAAATTGCCTGGACGTATGTACCGCGCGCGCGTTCAAGGTCAGGCCAGGTACGGCATTCAAATCCCATTCTCCGCCAATATTCAGCTGGGTTTTCGGCACGCCAATGACCTCCTTGCCCTGGTTAATTGCGCCGGCAGTGCGGCGTTGTTTGGCGTCCAACAGGGTCAGGCCGCCCAGCAGGCGCACGCCGCGCATCGGATTGCCGAATACCGATAATTCCAGGCCGCGATTGCGCTGCTCCCCGAAAACACCGAAATGGCGGTTTTCGACATAAGCCGACGGCATGCCGGTGGAAAATACGGCAGCGCTGAATCCCAGCGAGCCGGTATCGAATTTCACGCCCAGTTCTTTCTGCCGCGACGTGTAGGGTGAGAAAGTTTCGCCGACATTATCGATGTCGGTGCCCGATGCGACCGGACCCTGCTGCAAGCCTTCGACGTAGTTGGCATAGAGCGATACCCCGTTGACCGGTTTGAAAACAATACCGGCCATCGGCGAGACGGCGCTTGCGTCGTAGGCGGCATTTTCGGCGCCAGTGTTGTAGTCGTAGCCAAACACCTTCATCGACTGGTGGCGGACACCTGCGGTCAGCAGCCATCGGCCCTGGTCAAGCGACACGGTGTCGGCAAGGGCGTAGCTGGACAGGATGCTCTTGCTGGTGACCAGCGGCTCCTCCATTTTGCCGCCAGTGAAGAAATCGGCGGCTGGCGCTGCCACGTCCACCGGGCGGTAAATATTGGTCGCAAACCCGGGCAAGGAGTTGCTCATTGCGTAAGCGTTCTTCGACTGCTGCCAGTAACCGGACAAGGTCGCGCTCAGGCTGTGGCTGATGGCGCCGGTTTGCAGCTTGCCGCGCAGGCCGGCCTCGCCAGTGCGCACGCGGTCTTTGCGGGCATTGTCAAATCGGAACATGGTGGCGCTGCCGTCGCTGGCGCTGACTGTCGGCGAAGCGAGGATATTGAATTCCTTGCCGCTGCGGACACCCAAAGCGGCCCAGGCCACGGCGTCTTTGGCCAGGTCGATTTCGCCGCGCAGGGTGCCGAAGGTGTCGCGCTCTTCCGAAGTGGTCCAGTCCTGGGCAAAATTGGACGAGGCATCGGGAGCGACTGGCAGGGCAATGCCCGGCGCCAGGGTCACGCTTGGACGGGCCCCGGTCAATGCGTGGGATTGGTGGCCGATGTCGGCCGACAGGCGATAGCCATTGCCGCGGTAGTCCAGGCCCGCTGACAGCGCGCTCAGCTCGCGGCCTTCGCGGTCGATCGCGGTGCCGCCATCACGGAGCACGGCGTTGATGCGCAGCCCGGTACGCTGCTCGGGCCCGAAGCGGCGCCCCAGGTCCAGCGCAGCATAACCCTGGCCGCCCGATTCGGCGCCAATGGTCAGCGATGTCAGGTCGCGGTTGCCGGCGCGCTTGGGCAGCAGGTTGATGGTGCCGCCGATGCCGCCACCGCCCGGCTGGGCGCCGTTGATGAAAGTGTTCGCGCCACGGAAGACTTCCACGCGCTCCAGCAGCTCGGAGGCGACAAACTGGCGCGGCAGCATGCCGTACAGGCCGTTATAGGCCAGGTCGTCCGAATTGACGGCAAAGCCGCGGATCACGTACAGCTCCTGGTAATTACCGAAGCCGCGCGCCACCCGCACGGACGGATCGTTCTGCAGCACGTCGGCCACCGAGCGTGCCTGCTGGTCCTGGATCAAGGCCTGGGTGTAATTGGTCGTATTGAACGGCGTGTCCATCATGTCCAAGTTGCCCAGCAGGCCGAGACGGCCGCCGCGAGCGACCTGGCCGCCGGCATACGCCTTGGGCAGGCCTTCGGCCGAGGCGTCGGCAGATGCGCTGACGACCACGGTCTGCATGTCCTGGGCGATTACTGGACTGCTTGCCTGGATGGCGGCTGCGAAGGCGAGGGGAGTAAGTTTGTACATGAAGACTAGCCAAAATTAGTTGCTGAATGTAATATCTTAGACGAAATGCGAATCGTTCGCATTTACATAGTTTAACAATTTCCCGATGAGCCCGAAAAATACCCGCCTCTGGGCGTGGATCCACAAATGGAGCAGCCTGGTCTGCACCCTCTTCATGCTGCTGCTTTGTCTGACCGGGCTGCCGCTGATCTATCACCACGAGATCGGCCATGTGATGGGCTACGAGACGGAAGCGCCGCAAATGCCGGCAAACGCCCCCAAAGCCAACATCGACGACATCATCGCGGCGGGCAAAGCCCTGTACCCCGGCAAGATCATGATGTACATGTCGCAAGAGGCCGATGAGCCGAACATCTGGAACCTGACCCTGGGCGACCATCCCACGGACGAGAACTTCAAGCCGGTCGCGGTCGATGCGCGCACGGCCAAGGTCCTGGCGCAGCATAATTTCGAGGACACCTTCCTGGGCATGATGTTCCACCTGCACGTGGACTTGTATGCGGGCCTGTGGGGCAAGCTGTTCCTCGGTTTCATGGGCTTGCTGCTGGTTGTGGCGATCATTTCCGGCGTGGTCTTGTACGCGCCATTCATGCGCAAGCTCGATTTCGGCACGGTGCGGCGCGACCGTGCTCCGCGCCTGAAATGGCTGGACATGCATAACCTGCTGGGCATCGTGACGCTGGTCTGGGCGTTGGTGGTGGGTGCGACCGGCATGATCAATACCTGGGCCGACCTGTTGCTCAAGTACTGGCAGGTCACGGAAATGGCGGAAATGGTGGCGCCCTACAAGAACCTGCCACCGCCGTCGAAGCTGGCGTCGATGCAAGATTCCATGCAGCGCGCACTGGCGGCCGAACCGGGCATGAAGATCGGCTTTGTGGCTTTCCCCGGGACGCCATTCACCAGCGCGCATCACTACGGCATCTTCATGCGCGGCGACCAGGCGCTGACCTCGCGCCTGTACAAGCCGGTGCTGGTCGATGCGCAGACGGCGCAAGTCACCGACAATCGCGACTTGCCGTGGTATCTGACTGCGCTGCTGGTCTCGCAGCCGCTGCACTTCGGTGATTACGGCGGCCAGGCCATGAAGCTGCTGTGGGCCTTGCTCGACATTGCCACGATCATCGTGCTGGGCAGCGGCCTGTACCTGTGGTTCAAGCGCGGTGTCGCCGCGGGCGCCAACACGGCCTCCGCCGATATGGCCGAGGTACCGGCAGCAGCGCTGGAAGGAGCTGCGAAATGAACTGGAAACTGTGGGGCGCCCCGATCGCCCTCGGCGTCTCGACTACCATCGGCCTGGTTTCCGCGCTGCTAGGGGATGGTTGGCTGGACGCCATCTCCGCCGTGACCCTCGGCGCACCGGTCGCGGTCGGCATCTGGTACGGCTGGCGGCGTAGCTGAAATTCCTTGATCCAGCTTAAGCGGGAAAGGGGCGGCTCAAAACTAGAATGACCCGTTTCAACCCCACCCGGATTTCCCTCGCCGTTGCCGCCGCACTCTCCGCCTGCACTGCTTTTGCCGATGACTCCCAAGTACTGCCGCAAGTGAATGTGCATGCGGCGGCGGAGCAGGGCTATGCCCAGCAGTCGACTTCGACCGCCACCAAGACCGACACGCTGCTGCGCGACGCGGGCGGCGTGATCAACCGCGTGACCAAGCAGGCGCGCTACCAGCCGGTGCGTGAAGCCGTACTCAGTTACGGCTCCGACAGCCAGAAGCGTGCCGCCATCGACATTGGCGATGCCATCAATCCCGAGTGTCGCCGTGCGCGTTAACGCAATGCTGGAAGACTCGGACAGCTTCCGCAACGGCATGCACCTGGAGCGCAAGGGCATCAACCCTACCGCCACCTGGCGCGCCGGCCGCGGCAGCGTGCTCAGCGTGGCATATGAACGTTTCCAGGACGAGCGTGTTGGCGACCGCGGCGTCCCCTCCTTTAACGGTCCGCCGTACGACGCCGATGCCTCGACCTTCTTTGGCAATGCAGGCCTGAGCCCGAATGCCGTGCACCTGAACGCGTTCACGGCGCTGCTGGAGCATGATTTTAGCAACGGCCTGCTGCTGCGCAACCGCACGCGGTTTGCGGACTACGACAAGTATTACCAGAACGTGTTTGCTGGCGGCGCGGTATCGGCCACCACGGGCCGCCTGGCGGTTGGCGCCTATCGCGACGAGACCAGGCGCGAAAACCGCTTCAACCAGACGGATTTGAAATACGCGCTGGCTACTGGGACTATTCGCCATAAGCTCGCCTTCGGCTTCGAGTTCGGCCGCCAGGAAACGGATGGCGTGCGCCGCAATGGCGTCTTCCCGGGCGCGACGCCGACCATGCCGGCTACCGATCCGATTTACACGGGTGGCATCAGCTTTGCAGCGGTCAATTCCAGCAATTCCAGTATCGCCGACGTCGCTTCGGCCTATGTACAGGACCAGGTCGAGTTTTCGCCGCAATGGCAGGCTGTGCTGCGCGTGCGCTACGACCGTTTCAGCGTTGACCATACCAATCGCTTGGCCAACACTGAAATCGATGTTAGCGATACGCCGGTCTCGCCGCGCGCGGGCCTGATGTATAAACCTGTGCCGGCCGTGTCGATCTATGCCAGCTACAGCCGCGCATTCGCACCGCGCAGCGGCGACCAGCTGACGTCCCTGAGCGTGACCAACAAAACTTTCGACCCGGAGGAGTTCAGCAACTATGAAGCGAGCGTCAAGTGGGACGTGGCGCCGGGACTGTCGGCGACCGCCGCAGCATACAAGCTGGATCGCACGAACGTGATTGTGCCCGGCCCGGTAGCCGGCACCAGCATCCTGGTGGATGGGCAGCGCAGCAAAGGCGTGGAACTTGGCCTGACCGGCCAGCTTACCCGCATCTGGAGCGTGGCGGGCGGCTACGCCTACCAGGATGCCAAACTGACAGCGGACCAGTCGGCGACCGTGAAGTTCTGATCGGGCTGGCCTTTTACTCCCGTCCGGCTCTGCGGGCGGGAGATCGAATCAGTGGCGCAGCAGGCGGCGCATGACCAGCGGGGCTGGTTCCAGCGGGTTGGCGTGCGAGTATTCGAGTTCCTCGGCCAGCGTGAATTCGTAGGCGGTGTAGAAGTCGATCAGCTTGGGCTGGTCGCTGCGCACGGCGAGGCGCAATTCTTCGATGCCGGCGGCCAGGGCGTGGTGGATCACGGCTTCCAGCAGATGCTGCGACAGGTTGGTGCCGCGGTAGTCGGCCACCACGCCCATGCGCAGGATTTCCCACACATCCGGTTCGGCGTCGAGCGGCAGCCAGCGCACGGAGCCGATCGGCGTGTCGCCGTCGAGCAAAATAAAACCGCCGCCGTCGCGCAGGTGATCGGCGACGTTGACGGCGGTTTCACGGTGTCCGCTGGAGGTGACGTTGACCTTGCCGGCCCACGCTTTGCGCGTGAGCTCGGCGATCAGGGGCGCATCTTCAGCAGTTGCTTCGCGGACGATTATGTCCATGCTTAGCTGATGCGCATGCCCGGCGTGGCGCCCGGCCATGGATTGAGGATGTAGATGCCTGGATTGGACTTCTCATCGACCGCCGAGGCGGCCATGACCATGCCTTCCGAGACACCGAACTTCATCTTGCGTGGCGCCAGGTTGGCAACCAGGACGGTCAGCTTGCCGACCAGGTCTTCTGGCTGGTACATCGACTTGATGCCGGAGAAGACGTTGCGGTGGCGGCCTTCGCCCGCATCCAGCGTCAGACGCAGCAGCTTGTCGGAACCTTCCACGTGTTCGCAGTTGACGATCTTGGCAATACGCAGGTCGACCTTGAAGAAATCGTCGGCCGAGATTTCAGGGGCGATGACTTCGATGCCGGTTTCGGTGACGGCAGGGGCAGCGGGGGCCTTGGATTTGGCGGCTTTCTCAGACTTGGCTGCGACGGCTGCAGGAGCGGCGGCGGCCGGCGCAGGCGCGTCAAACAGGTCCTCGATCATCTTCGCGTCCACGCGGGTCATCAGATGGCTATAGGCGCCGATGGTGCGGCCCAGCAGCGGCTGCCATGCGGCGCCCGATGCCACCGAAGTATCGGCCCAGGTGTAAGCTGCATCGTTCAGGAAGGTGCGCACGTTGCTTGCAACGCCCGGCAGCACTGGCGACAGCAGGATGGTCAGCTGGCGGAACAGGATCAAGGCGGTGGTGCAGACGTCGTGCAGTTCGGCCAGCTTGGTGTCGTCCTTGGCCAGTACCCACGGTTTGTTCTCGTCGACGAAGCGGTTTGCCACGTCGGCGATTTCCATGATTTCACGCAGGGCCTTGCCGAACTCGCGCGATTCGAAGTTGGCAGCGATGGCGGCCTGGCGCTCGGCGCCATCTTCAGCGACCAGTGCCTTCCTGATCCACTCTTGCGAGGAAGCGGACAGTTCGGAAGCCAGCTTGCCGTCGAACTTCTTGGCGATGAAGCCAGCGCAACGGGAGGCGATGTTGACGAACTTGCCGATCAGGTCAGAGTTCACGCGCGCCACGAAGTCGTCACCGGTGAAGTCCAGGTCTTCGACGCGGGAGTTCAGCTTGTAGGCCAGGTAGTAGCGCAGCCATTCCGGATTCATGCCCAGGTTCAGGTAGCGCAGCGGCGAAATGCCGGTGCCGCGCGACTTGGACATTTTCTCGTTGTTCACGGTCAGGTGGCCGTGCACGGCAACCTTCATGCGGTCGATGGTCGGGTGCTTGGCAAATTGCAGCATCGCAGGCCAGAACAGCAGGTGGAAGGACACGATGTCCTTGCCGATGAAGTGAATCTGTTCCGTGCCCGGATCGGCCAGCAGCGCCTCGTAGTCGATGCCTTTCTTGCCGCAGTAGTTCTTCAGCGAAGCCAGGTAGCCGACCGGCGCATCGAGCCAGACGTAGAAGTATTTGTTCGGCGCGTCGGGAATCGGGATGCCGAAGTAGGGCGCGTCGCGCGAGATATCCCAGTCCGCCAGCTTTTCGCCAGCTTCGCCCAGCCACTCCGAGACCTTGTTCACCATTTCCGGCTGCAAACGGCCCGGGGTGTTCAGCCAGTCGCGCAGGAACTCGAAGCAGCGCGGATCGGACAGCTTGAAGAAGTACTGTTCCGACGGCTTCAGGATCGGGGTGGCGTTGGTGAAGACCGAATACGGGTTGATCAGGTCAGTCGGCTGGTAAGCAGCGCCGCACACTTCGCAGTTGTCGCCGTACTGGTCCTTGGCGTGGCACTTCGGGCACTCGCCCTTGATGTTGCGGTCGGCCAGGAACATGCCCTTGACCGGGTCGAAGAAGCGGTCAACGGTCTTGGTCTGGATCAGGCCAGCTTCGCGCAGCTTGCGGTAGATGCCCTGGGACAGCTCCACGTTTTCCGGCGAATCGGTGGAATACCAGTTATCGAAAGCGATATGGAAGCCGTCCAGGTACTGCGGGCGGCCGGCGGCGATCTTGGCCACGAATTCCTGCGGGGTGATGCCTTCTTTTTCAGCGGCGATCATGATCGGGGTGCCGTGGGTGTCATCGGCCCCCACGAAGTGCACTTCCCGCAAACCGTCGCCTTCGGCCTGCATTCGCTGGAAACGGACCCAGATGTCGGCCTGGATGTACTCCATCATGTGGCCGATGTGGAAGGCAGCGTTTGCGTATGGCAGGGCAGTGGTGACGAACAGCTTGCGAGTCATAATTGATGCGCTTGTAAGGTGGATAAAAAGAGCATTTTACCAGCGGATGCGCTAGACTGCGCCATCACCAATGGAGAATTGCATGAGTATCACCGTAGATGACGTCAAATCAGCACTGTCCAAAGTAATTGACCCTAATGCAAACAAGGACTTTGTTTCCTCCAAATCGGTCCGCAACCTGAAGGTCGAGGGGGGCGAAATCAGCCTGGATATCGAACTGGGCTACCCGGCCAAGTCGCAAATCGAATCGATCCGCGCCAATGTGCTGGCTGCCTTGCAGCCGCTGGGCGCGAAAGTGAACCTGAACATCGCCAGCAAGATCATTTCCCACTCGGTGCAGCGCGGCCTGAAGCTGATGCCGAACGTGAAGAATATCATCGCCGTTGCTTCAGGCAAGGGGGGCGTCGGTAAATCGACCACCGCTGTCAACCTGGCGCTGGCGCTGGCCGCCGAAGGCGCGTCCGTCGGCGTGCTGGATGCCGATATTTACGGCCCGTCTCAGCCGATGATGCTGGGCGTTTCCGGCCGCCCGACCACCTCCGACGGCAAGACCATGGACCCGATGGAAGGCCATGGCATCCAGGTTTCCTCGATCGGTTTCCTGATCGATCCGGACGAGCCGATGGTGTGGCGCGGCCCGATGGTCACCCAGGCCCTGCAGCAATTGCTGGAACAGACCAACTGGCGCGACCTGGACTACTTGATCGTCGATATGCCGCCTGGTACCGGCGACATCCAGTTGACCCTGTCCCAGAAGGTGCCGGTGACCGGCGCCGTGATCGTCACCACGCCGCAGGATATCGCGCTGCTGGACGCGCGCAAGGGCTTGAAGATGTTCGAGAAAGTCGGCATCCCGATCCTGGGCGTAGTGGAGAACATGAGTACCCATATCTGCTCGAACTGCGGCCATGTGGAAGAGATCTTTGGGCACGGCGGCGGCGAGAAGATGTGCGCTGACTTCGGCGTGGACTTCCTGGGCGCATTGCCGTTGAAGCTGGCGATCCGCGAACAGGCGGATTCCGGCAAGCCGACTGTGGTCGCCGAGCCGGATAGCGCCGAAGCGGCAATCTACAAGGCCATCGCACGCAAGGTAGCGGTGAAGGTGGCCGAAAAGGCCAAGGATATGAGCAGCAAATTCCCTAGCATCGTCATCAAGCACGACTGATGCTGCGCGCCATCCCTTGCGCGGTACTTGCCGCACTGGCCGGTTGTTCGGCATTGCCACCGGTTGCCGAGGCGCCTGCGCCAGCTCGTGCGGCAGCATGGGTGCCGCAGCAGCACGCTGCCACCACCGAGCTGCGCGGCCTGTCTGTCCTGAACGACAAGGTGGCGTGGGCCAGTGGCGCCAAGGGTACCGTGCTGCGCACAGTGGATGGCGAACATTGGACGCTACATGCGGTGCCCGGCGCGGAAGCTTTCGACTTCCGCGATATCGAGGCATTTGACGCCAACACGGCGATCGTGATGGGCGCCGGACCCGGTGCGGCCTCCCGCATGTACCGCACGCGTGACGGTGGCGCCACCTGGCAACTGCTGATCGTGAACAACGATGCTGAGGGCTTCTGGGATGCCATGGCGTTCTGGGATGCCCGTAACGGCGTCGTGTTTGGCGACCCGGTGCGCGGCGCCTTCCAGGTCCTCGTGACCGGCGACGGCGGCGAAAGCTGGCAGGCGGTGAACGACCCTGACGGCCTGGCTGCGCTGCCGCAGGAGGGCGCCTTCGCCGCCAGCGGCACCTGCCTGAGTGTGGGCGGGAAGGCCGATGCATGGTTTGTCACCGGTGGCGCAGCCCAGTCGCGGATATTTCGCTCCGTTAACCGAGGGCAAAGCTGGCAAGTGGCGACGCTGCAGATTCCGGCTGCCGCAGCAAGCAAGGGCGCGTTCTCGGTTGGTTTTGCCGGCAACGGGCGCGGCATCGTTGCAGGCGGCGACTACAAGGAGCCATCGCTGGAAACGCTGAATGGCGCCATCAGTAGCGATGGCGGGGCAGGCTGGTCGCCCGCGCCGATCCTGCCTGCCGGCTTCATGTCGGCAGTGGTGCCTGTGCCCGGGACGAGCAGCACTTTCGTGGCCGTTGGCCTGGCCGGCTCGGGCTATACCCGCGACGGCGGCAAAAGCTGGACAATTATCGAAAAGGAAACGAAACTGAACGCCGTTGGCTTTTCAGCTTCCGGCGCCGGATGGGCAGTCGGGCCGAAAGGCTTGATCGTCAAATACGTTGGACCCCCTCTCAGATAAGGAGACAGATATGCAGAAGATTCTGGCCGCATTGGCAATGGCCCTGGTGGCAGGCACCGCTGCCGCGCAAACGGTGGACTTCACCGAGCCTAAGAACGGCGCGGTAGTCAGCAGCCCCTTCAAGGTCAAGTTCGCGGTCACCGGCATGGAAGTGAAGCCAGCCGGCACCATGGATAGCAACACCGGCCACCACCACCTGCTGATCAACGGTGACAGCATGAAGGTTGGCGAATCGATCCCCTTCGACGAGACCCACCTGCACTTTGGCAAAGGCCAGACCGAAACCGACGTCACCCTGCCGCCAGGCACCTACAAACTGACCATGCAATTCGCCAACGGCGCCCACCAAAGCTACGGCCCCGGCCTGTCCAAGAGCATCACCGTCACTGTCAAGTAACTGTTGAAAGTCGGGGTCAGGTCTGGCAATCGGACAAAATGTCCGATTGCCAGACCTGACCCCGACTTTCATTACAGGTAGAATTACGCCTTTATATTTTTCGCTTCCCACTCGAAATGACTCAAGTCCGTACCCGTTTCGCACCTAGCCCAACCGGTTTCCTGCACCTTGGCGGCGCACGCACTGCGCTGTATTCCTGGGCTTTCGCACGCCACTTCGGCGGTACTTTCGTGCTGCGTATCGAAGACACCGACCTGGAGCGTTCGACCCCGGAAGCGGTGCAGGCGATCCTGGATGGCATGGAGTGGCTCGGCCTGCAGCATGACGAAGGCCCGTTCTACCAGATGAAGCGGATGGACCGTTACCGCGAAGTGGTGGCGCAGATGCTGGCTGCCGGTACCGCCTACCATTGCTATTCGTCGCCGGAAGAAGTGCAGGCCATGCGCGACAAGGCGACTGCCGCCGGCGAAAAGCCGCGCTACGACGGCACCTGGCGTCCGGAAGAGGGCAAGACCCTGCCGCCGGTGCCGGCTGACCGCAAGCCTGTGGTGCGGTTCAAGAATCCGCTGGATGGCGAGGTGAGCTGGACTGACGTGGTCAAGGGCCCGATCACCATTTCCAACAAGGAGCTGGACGACCTGGTCATCGCCCGCCCGGACGGCACTCCAACCTATAACTTCTGCGTTGCGGTGGACGATTGGGATATGCAGATCACCCACGTGCTGCGCGGTGACGACCACGTGAACAACACGCCGCGCCAGATCAACATCCTGCGCGCCATCGGCGCCAAGCTGCCGGAATACGGCCACCTGCCGATGATCCTGGGCTCGGACGGCGCCAAGCTATCCAAGCGCCACGGCGCCGTCAGCGTGATCGACTACGCGGACAAGGGCTACCTGCCGGAAGCCATGCTGAACTACCTGGCGCGCCTGGGCTGGTCGCATGGCAACGATGAGCTGTTCTCGATGGAGCAGTTCACCGAATGGTTCAACCTGGAAAGCCTGACGGCGTCGTCGGCGCAGTTCGACTTCGACAAGCTGGCCTGGGTCAACAATCACTGGATCAAGCAAGCCGACAATGCCCGCCTGGCCGAACTGGCCAGGAAGCCGCTGCTGGCTGCCGGCGCCGTCTTCGAAGGCGCGCCTGAACTGGCCACCGTGATCGGCCTGCTGAAGGACCGCGCCAACACCATCGTCGAACTGGCTGACGCTGCAATGCTGTTCTACCGCGCGCCCAACCCTGAGGCGGCCCTGATGGCCCAGCATTACACCGATGCCGTCAAGCCTGCCGTGGCCGACTTCGCCGCCCGCATCGCTACTGTCGAGTGGACCAAGGAGGCGATTGCCGCCATGATCAAGGAAGTGCTGGCTGCACACGGCCTGAAAATGCCTCAGCTGGCCATGCCGCTGCGCCTGATGGTGGCCGGCCAACTGCAGACGCCTGCCATCGATGCTGTGCTGCAATTGTTTGGACGCGACACCGTGGCAGCCCGCTTGAGCAAGTTTGCGTAAATAATTTCGACAATCTTGCAAATTAGCATTTGCAATTTAAAGAAGGGCTGCTATACTTCTGTCTCCTTCGAAAACGGGGGTATAGCTCAGCTGGGAGAGCGCTTGCATGGCATGCAAGAGGTCAGCGGTTCGATCCCGCTTACCTCCACCAGTTTAGCGAAGGAAATGCAGTAGAAAGTAGTCCAGGGTCCCCATCGTCTAGAGGCCTAGGACATCACCCTTTCACGGTGAGTACCGGGGTTCGAATCCCCGTGGGGACGCCAAGAGCAGTAACAATCTGTGCCAGCATGGGGGTATAGCTCAGCTGGGAGAGCGCTTGCATGGCATGCAAGAGGTCAGCGGTTCGATCCCGCTTACCTCCACCAACGCGGCAGAGATTGATAGTAGTAACGGAAAGTCCATATGGTCCCCATCGTCTAGAGGCCTAGGACATCACCCTTTCACGGTGAGTACCGGGGTTCGAATCCCCGTGGGGACGCCAAGCTTTTCGCATTATGTTGTGCCCAGGGGGGGTATAGCTCAGCTGGGAGAGCGCTTGCATGGCATGCAAGAGGTCAGCGGTTCGATCCCGCTTACCTCCACCAACAAGGCACAACGTAGCAATCGTCCAACAGGTCCCCATCGTCTAGAGGCCTAGGACATCACCCTTTCACGGTGAGTACCGGGGTTCGAATCCCCGTGGGGACGCCAGCATTTCTTCTTACTTCCATCCAAAACTGCCTAAAAAGCGTGCAAGCTTAACTCCTTTGCATCTTCGTGGTTTGCGTACTAATATGAGTTACGGACCCTGCACAGGAGGAAGTCATGGAACTTCGCGTGTTGCAATCGCATCGCTGGGTGGCGCGCCAGGCTGACTGGACCGCCGCAGCCATCGCCGGTTTCGGAGCCGGCGGCATCCTGATGTTGATGGAGTTGTTATGGGCCACCGTGCAAGGCGGTGACCGATGGCTGACAACCCGGATGGTAGCGGCGATGGTCATGGGCTGGGAGGTGCTGCAAACTTCCGGCTACGATCTGACCGTCGTGATTGCGGCGCTGGCAGTTCACTATATCCTCGGTATTACCTTCGCCATGATGCTGGCTGCCATCATCGCGCCGTTCCAGCTCGACTCGAGCATGGGCCTGGTGGCGCTGACGGGCGCCGCGTTTGGCGTGCTGTTGTATGTACTGAATTTCTACGGCATGTCAGGCGCCTTTACCTGGTTTGCCGAATTGCGAGGATGGACAACCTTTGGCGCCCACGTCGTGTTTGGCGCCTGCTGTGCCGTGTTTTACCGCATGCTTGAGAGGCCAGAAAAACGCGAGTGAATAAGCCTTGGCAAGGTCGCCCCGCCAGTGAGCGGGGCGTAGCCGTGTGTAGTTTCCCCATAACTAACCGGGCTTATCATTATGGCGTTGGCAATCTCCCTCATCCTGATTGTTCTTGGCGCGATTATTTTTCACTGGCTCAGCCCATGGTGGCTGACTCCCATAGCCTCCAACTGGCAGGCGATGGACGATGCTTTGATGATCACGCTCGTGATCTGCGCCGCTCTCTTCATCATCATCCACCTGTTTGTCGCCTACGCCGTGGTCAAGTTCCGCCACCGCGAGGGCCATCGCGCCGCCGCGGAATCGCATAACGGCAAGCTGGAGTGGTGGCTGATCGGCGCCACCTCGCTCGGCATCGTGGCGATGCTGGCGCCTGGCCTGAACGTGTATGCCAAACTGATTTCGCCGCCGGCTGATGCCAGCGTGTTCGAAGTGATGGGCAAACAGTGGGACTGGCATTTCCGGCTGCCTGGCAAGGACAATAAACTCGGCGCGACGGACGTGCGCTTCATCAATGCCACCAATCCCTTCGGCATCAACCCGGAAGATCCGGCCGGGCAGGATGATGTGCTGGTGGACGGCAGCGAGATCCATATTCCGCTCAACCAGCCGGTCAAGGTCATGCTGCGTGCGCAGGACGTGCTGCACGATTTCTACGTGCCGCAATTCCGCACCCGCATGAACATGGTACCAGGCCTGGTGACGCATTTCTGGCTGACGCCAACGCAAACCGGGCGCTTCGAAGTGCTGTGCGCCCAGCTTTGCGGTGTTGGGCATTCGAATATGCGCAGCGCCGTCGTGGTCGAGGAGCAGGCCGTCTACGATGCCTGGCTTGCGAAGCAGCCGACCTTCAGCGGCCATGGCGCCGTGGGCGGTGTCGGCGGCCCTGCGGAGCCGGGCAAGCAGGGCAGGCTGATCGCGCAATCGAAAGGCTGCGTGGCTTGCCACAGCGTAGACGGGGCGCCCAGCGTCGGCCCGACCTGGAAAGGGTTGTTTGGCAGGCAGGAGACGCTGGAAGGCGGCACTACCGTCGCGGTGGATGAAGCCTACCTGAAGCAGTCCATCAACGACCCCAAGGCCAAAGTGGTCAAGGGCTTCCCGAACATCATGCCGCCGAACCAGCTAAGCGATGAAGAAATGGCGGCGATGATCGACTACATCAAGACTGTACGCTGAGGAGACCTCGCATGTCTTATGGTGAAGAACACGGCCACGACGATGACGGCCATCACGCCCCGCAAAGCTTTTGGACCAAATACGTCTGGAGCCAGGACCACAAGGTGATCGCGATCCAGTACACGCTGACAGCGCTGTTCATCGGCACGGTTGGCCTGATCCTGTCGGACCTTATGCGGCTACAGCTTGGTTTCCCCGGCCAATTCAAGTTCATCGACCCGAACAGCTATTACCAGTTCATTACCATGCACGGCATGATCATGGTGGTGTACCTGCTGACGGCATTGTTCCTCGGAGGATTCGGGAATTACCTCATTCCTCTGATGGTCGGTGCGCGCGACATGGTGTTCCCGTTCCTGAACATGCTGTCGTACTGGTTCTACCTGCTGGCGGTGGTCGTGCTGTGCGTGAGCTTCTTCGTGCCGGGCGGGCCGACCGGCGCGGGCTGGACGCTGTATCCTCCGCAAGCGATCTTGCCGGGCACGCCGGGCGTGGAGTGGGGCATTATCGTAATGCTGGTGTCGCTGGCGATCTTCATCGTCGCGGCCACCATGGGCGGCCTGAATTACGTCACCACCGTGCTGCAGGCGCGCACGCGCGGCATGACGCTGATGCGCATGCCGCTATCGGTGTGGGGCATATTCGTGGCGACCATCCTGGCGCTGCTGGCATTCCCGGCACTGTTCGTCAGCGCGGTGATGATGCTGTTCGATAAGGCGCTGCACACCAGCTTCTTCATGCCGGCCCTGGTCTCGATGGGGCAACAGCTCGACTACAAGGGCGGCAGCCCGCTGCTGTTCCAGCACCTGTTCTGGTTCTTCGGCCACCCGGAGGTGTACATCGTGGCCTTGCCTGCCTTTGGCGTGATTTCCGACCTGATCAGCGTGCATGCCCGCAAGTGCATCTTCGGCTACCGCATGATGGTGTGGGCCATCGTGATCATCGGCGGCTTGAGCTTCGTGGTGTGGGCGCACCATATGTATGTCAGCGGCATGCATCCGTGGTTCGGATTCTTCTTTGCGACCACGACCCTGATCATCGCGGTGCCGACTGCGCTGAAGGTCTATAACTGGACCCTGACCTTGTGGCGCGGCGACATCCATTTGACGGTGCCGATGCTGTTCGCCCTGGGCTTTATCAGTACCTTCCTGATTGGCGGGCTGACTGGCCTGTTCCTTGGCAACGTCAGCGTCGATATTCCGCTGTCGAATACCTACTTCGTGGTGGCGCACTTCCATATGGTGATGGGCGTGTCGCCGGTGCTGGCGGTGTTCGGCGGCCTGTATCACTGGTACCCCAAAGTGACGGGCCGCATGTATAGCGAAACGCTGGGCCAGGCGCACTTCTGGATTACCTTTATCGGCGCCTACGCGATCTTTTTCCCGATGCACTATCTGGGCATCCTTGGCATGCCGCGCCGTTACTACGCTTACGAAAATTACGCCTTCATCCCCGAGTCGGCGCATACGCTGAATGCCTTTATCTCGGTGGCGGCGCTGATCGTCGGCGTGGCGCAGTTGCTGTTCCTGTTCAACCTGGCGTGGAGCGCGCGCAAGGGCACCGTGGCAGGGGGCAACCCTTGGCGTGCCGCCAGCCTCGAATGGTACACGCCGCAAACTCCTCCGGAACATGGCAATTGGGGGCCAGAGCTTCCGTCCGTGCATCGCGGCGCCTACGAATATGGCGTCGACGGCCCCGGCGCTGGCGGCGATTACATTCCGCAGAATGCTGGTCCGGAGTACGGTCCGGATCCGCACGCTCCGCCGCCGCATCCTAAGGCGCACCTGACGCCACACCATGACCCGGCGGAGGTGCCGAAATGAGTGCCAATGCAACGTTGCGGGCCGGCGGCGGGATTCCTGGCCAACCAGGAGGCGAGGGCGGCCCGCACGGTGCGCGCGGCAGCGGCCCGGCCTGGCCGGATGACGCGCGCCGCGTCGGACTCTGGGTCTTCATGGTGGTGGTCACTACCTTGTTCGGCCTGTTCGGCGTGGCTTACATGATGCGGGCCGCTTATGAAGACTGGCGTCCCATCGCCTACGTGCCGTGGCAACTGTATTGCAGCACCGGATTGCTGGTGTCATGCAGCCTGGCCTGGGAGCTGGCGCGGCGGCATGCCGCTGCCGGCCGGCGCGAAGCGGCGCGCAGCACTGCGATTGGCGCTCTGGTGTTGTCGGCAATGTTCGTGCTTTCCCAGTTCTATGCCTGGCAGGCGATGACCGCCGCCGACTATGGTGTGGCGGCCAATCCGGCCAACAGCTTCTTCTATCTGATCACCGGCCTGCATGCCGCGCACGTGCTGGGCGGCATGGTGGCTGGAGCGTTTGCAGTGCGCAGGGCGGGAGAGGCGATCGGCCTGTGCGCGCAGTACTGGCATTTCCTGTTTGTCCTCTGGCTGGCGGTGTTCGCCTTGCTGTATCTGGTGACGCCGGACCTGGTCAGGGCCTTCTGCACAACGATAGGCATTCCAGTGAGGTGAGGTATGGATACCGGCACCAACGACATGAAAGGCTTCGTCTCCGACTGGGCGGGCGACCGCGTCGCGTTCCGCGTCCCGTGGGGCAAGGCAATGATGTGGATCTTCCTGCTTAGCGATACCTTCATTTTCGGCACCTTCCTCACCGGCTATATGTCGGTGCGCATGGCCACCACTTCGGCGTGGCCGAATCCCAGCGAAGTATTTTCGCTCACAATCGCCGGCACCAACTACCCGCTGATCCTGATTGCGATCATGACCTTCGTGCTGATTACCAGCAGCGGCACGATGGCGATGGCGGTCAATTACGGCTACCAGCGCAACCGCAAGATGGCGGCGATATTGATGCTCGTGACTGCCGGTTTTGGCCTGCTGTTCGTCGGCATGCAAGCCTTTGAGTGGAGCAAGCTGATTCACGAAGGCGTGCGGCCATGGGGCAACCCTATGGGAGCGGCGCAGTTCGGATCGTGCTTCTTCATGATTACCGGTTTCCACGGGCTGCACGTGTCGGCGGGCGTGGTCTACCTTTCGATCATCGCACGGCGCGTATTGAATGGGCATTACGAGAAAAAGGGCTATGACATCGTCGAGATCACCGGCCTGTATTGGCACTTTGTCGACCTTGTCTGGGTATTCATCTTTGCATTGTTCTATCTCTGGTAGGAGGCCGCCATGTCCGAAGCTACCGCCGCCCATCAACAGCATCCGATCGGGACCTATGTCAAAGTCTGGATCCTGCTGTTCGTATTGAGTTTCTTCTCCTACCTGGTGGACTTCTTCCACGTTCACGGCTTGCTGCGCTGGGGCCTGATCCTCACGCTGATGATGCTGAAGGCCGGCTTCATCATCGCGGTTTTCATGCACATGAAGTGGGAGCGGTTGGCGCTGATCTTTGCGATTACCTTGCCACCGCTGGCGATTCTTGTGCTGGTGGGGATGATGTCGGCGGAGTCACATTATGTGAACACCAATCGCATCGAACACTTCGCCGTTGCGCCCTTGAAATGAGGCTTGCACGCTGATATAATTCGCGCACGCTTTTACGACGTCCCCATCGTCTAGAGGCCTAGGACATCACCCTTTCACGGTGAGTACCGGGGTTCGAATCCCCGTGGGGACGCCAAGTCATTTCAAAGCGTAGTGCAAGTCCAGGGTCCCCATCGTCTAGAGGCCTAGGACATCACCCTTTCACGGTGAGTACCGGGGTTCGAATCCCCGTGGGGACGCCACAGATTAGAATGAAGCCGCCTAGTGCGGCTTTTTCATTTTCCGGCCTATGTCTACCAGCTTGTCCCTCGATCTGTTTTGCAAAGTTGTCGATAACTTCGGCGACATCGGCATTTGCTGGCGCCTGGCGCGCCAACTGCAGCGTGAGCACGGCATCGCCGTCCGGCTGTGGGTTGATGACTTGCGTTCGTTCCAACGCATTTGTCCGCAAGTCGACGCAGCTGCCGAGTTGCAACATATTGACGGCATCGCCGTGCGTCATTGGGCTGCGCAAGAGGGTGAGTTTGCGTCGGACGATGTGGCGGACATCGTGATCGAATTCTTTGCCTGCGACATACCGCCTGGCTATATTGCCGCGATGGCGCAGCGCCCGGAGCGCCCGGTGTGGCTGAACCTTGAAGGCTTGAGCGCGGAAGAGTGGGTGGAAGGCTGCCATGGCCTGCCGTCCAAGCATCCGCGCCTGCCGCTGACCAAGTATTTCTTCTTCCCCGGCTTTACTGAAAAAACAGGCGGGCTCCTGTACGAAAAAGACCTTGAAGCCGAGCGCCGCGCCTATATTTCCGATCCCGCTGCCGTATCGGCTTTCTGGTCCTCGCTAGGCGTAACGGAAGCAGAGGCGGCAGCAATGAAGGTTTCGCTGTTCTGCTATCCCTACGCGCCAGTGGCGCAGTTGTTTGCGGCGTGGCGCGATGGCGGGCGGCAGGTCACTTGCCTGGTGCCTGAGGGCGTGGCGACTGAGGCCGTTGCTAACTTCCTTGGCCAACCTGCTGTGCCGGGCGCGGTGCGCAGCGAAGGTGCGCTCACGGTGCGTGTGCTGCCATTCGTGCCGCAGCAGGATTACGACAAGCTGCTCTGGTCCTGCGAGCTGAACTTCGTGCGTGGCGAAGATTCCTGGGTGCGGGCGCAATGGGCTGGCAAATCCTTCATCTGGCACATTTACGCGCAAGATGAAAACCTGCACCATAAGAAGTTGCGCGCTTTCCTGCAGCGCTATTCGGCAGGCAGTGCGTTCGACGAGTTCTCGCTGTGCTGGAACGGCGCGGCGCAAGGCGACTGGCCGAGGCTGTGGAAAGCCTTCGCCACGGCAATGCCTGAAATTTCGGCAAAGTCGTCGGAATGGCAACAAAAAATCCTGGCCAACGGCGATCTGGCCACGAATTTGACTAAATTTTGTGCATCGCTCAGGTAATACATTACAACCCGTGCTATAATGCGCGGTTACTGCAACTCCCCTTAACCGGTATATATTCGCTATGAAATTCGCAAAAGAGATTCGTGTCGGCAACATCATCATGGTTGAAGACAAGCCATTCATCGTTCTGCGTTCCGACGTCAACGGCTCGTCGCGCACTGGCTTCACCTACAAGTGGAAGATGAAAAACCTGCTGACCGGCGCCCCGCTGGAAAACGTGTTCCGCGGCGACGACAAGTTCGACGTGGTCGTTCTGGACAAGAAGCCAGTGACCTACTCGTACTTCGCTGATCCACTGTTCGTGTTCATGGACGAAGAGTACAACCAGTACGAGATCGAAGAAGAGAACATGGGCGAAGCAGTCAACTACCTGAAAGACGGTATGGAATGCGAAGCTGTCTTCTACGACGGCAAGGCAATTTCCGTGGAACTGCCAACCACCATCGCTCGCCAGATCATTTACTCGGAGCCAGCAGTGAAGGGCAACACCTCCGGTAACGTGCTGAAGGAAGCCAAGCTGGAAAACGCCATCGAAGGCCGCAACTTCTCGATCCAGGTGCCACTGTTCGTGTCCCAGGACGACGTGGTCGAAATCGACACCCGTACCCACGAGTTCAAGAAGGTCGTTCGCGCCTAATTGCAGCAAACTGTTGCAAATTCGCAATAAAAAGCCCGTCGATGCGGGCTTTTTTACTTTTTAGCAGTATTAATTGCTTGCAACATGCTGGTATTCTACTGGTTTGTGCTTTTCTTGACAGAGGGCGTACCAGATGGATCGAAGGGGGTTCGTGAAGTTGGGGTTGGCTGCCGGCGGCGCAGCTGGTTTGCCGCGTGCGCAGGCGGCGGTGCCGTCCGTGCTGGATGCCGGAGTCCAGCATCAGCAAGACCTGATGGCCGCCAACAAGCTGACCTCACATGCGCTTACCTCGCAATACCTGTCGCGGATCAATACGATCGACAAATCGGGCCCCCGCATTAACTCCATCATCGAAATCAATCCTGAGGCGTTGAAGATTGCGCGCGAAATGGATCGTGAGCGCCATCAGCGGCGCGTGCGCGGTCCGCTGCACGGCATTCCCGTGCTCCTCAAAGACAATATCGCGACGGCAGACCGCATGAGCACTACAGCCGGATCGCTGGCGCTGGCCGGTGTCCGGGCAGCACGCGACTCGCACGTGGCGGCGCGTTTGCGTGAAGCCGGCGCGGTCATCATCGGCAAGACCAACCTGAGCGAATGGGCGAATATGCGCTCCAGCCACTCCGTCAGCGGATGGAGTGCGCGCGGCGGCCTGACCCGCAATCCGTATTCGCTGGATCGCAACTGCAGCGGCTCGAGTTCCGGTTCCGGTGCAGCGATTGCCGCCGGGCTGGCGACGCTGGCGGTAGGCACCGAGACCGACGGCTCCATTGTGTCGCCCGCATCGATTTGCGGCCTGGTCGGCATCAAGCCGACAATTGGCCTGGTGAGCCGCAGCGGCATCATTCCCATCGCGCATTCCCAGGACACAGCAGGGCCGATGGCGCGCAGCGTTTCCGACGCCGCATTGATGCTGGCCGCGATGGCGGGCATCGACCCAAAGGATCCGGTCACGCAGGATGGCGCCGGCAAGGCTGCCGATTATTCGTCGGCCCTGAAGCGCGATGCATTACGCGGCAAGCGCCTCGGCGTTGCCCGCAATTTCTTCGGCGGCAGCGACGGCGTCGATGCTGAAATCGAAAAGGCGCTGGAAGCGTTGAGGGCGCAAGGTGCAATCCTGGTTGATGTACAGGTGCCCAACACGGAGAAGTACGGCGACAGCGAAACCGAAGTGCTGCTGCATGAATTCAAGGTCGACCTCGCGGCCTATTTGCGCGACTACGCGCCGAATGCGAGGGTCAAGAACATGGCCGACCTGATCGCTTTCAACAAGCAGAACGCCAAGCTTGAAATGCCATACTTCGGCCAGGAATACCTGGAGCGCGCGCAAGCCAAGCCGGGCCTCGACAGCCAGGCCTACCAGGATGCGCTGGCCAACAATCACCGTTATTCGCGAAAAGAGGGCATCGACCTGGTGTTGAAAGCGCACGAACTGGATGCCCTGGTTGCGCCGACGGACGGTACTGCATGGCTGACAGACTTCATTAACGGCGACCACTACGGCAAAAGTTTTTCTTCGCCAGCAGCGGTGGCCGGATATCCGCACATCACGGTGCCTGCGGGCTACGTGCGGGGCTTGCCAGTCGGCTTGTCTTTCGTCGGCACTGCCTTCAGTGAGGCGGCATTGATCGGCATGGCCTACGCTTTTGAACAGGCCACAATGGTCCGCCGCGCGCCGCAATTCCCCGCCAGCGTTTCCATCCGCGCTTAAACTTCAATAAATCGCATCTTGAAGTTGCGGCCTTTGAAGCTGCCAAAGTCGCCGCCCGGCACGGTGCTGGTGGCTTTCAGGCGTGAGAAAGCGTCGTGGGCGACACGCCGATCGAGCGCGACGTAGGTCTGGAATTCGGTGACATTGATCTTGCCGACCTGCTCCTTGGTCAAACCGCCGTCGCCGCACAGCGCGCCCAGCACGTCGCCTGCGCGCAGCTTTTCCTTCTTGCCGCCCGCGATGCAGAGCGTCAGCATCGGCGCCGGTTCGGCGTTCACGAAATCGTCTTCCGCCAGCTCCTTGATGTCGTGCCACTCGACCGGGGCGCCGCCCTGGTAGTCTTCGATCAGCTTCACCCACTTCTTCTCGTTCGGCGCGCACAAGGTCAGCGACAGGCCTTTTTCGCCGCCGCGGCCGGTGCGGCCGATGCGGTGGATGTGAACTTCGGTATCGCGCGATACGTCGGCGTTGATGACCGCTTCCAGGTTGGCGATGTCGAGGCCGCGTGCGGCCACGTCGGTGGCGATCAGGATCGAGCAACTGCGGTTGGAGAACAGTACCAGTATTTCATCGCGTTCGCGCTGTTCGAGTTCGCCATACAGGGCCAGTGCCGAGAAGCCCTCTGCATGCAATTCATCCAGCAATTCCTTGCAGTGCACCTTGGTGTTGCAGAAGATGATGGCGGAAGCCGGCTGGTAGTGCTTGAGCAATTTGCCGACAGCCTTATCGCGATCGTCAAAGCCGATTTCGTAGAAGCGCTGCTCGATCTGCGCGCCGCTGTGCTGCGCTTCCACGGTGACTTCGATCGGGTCGGCCAGGAAGGCTTCCGTCGCCTGGCGAATGTCGTCCGGGTAGGTCGCCGAGAACAGCAGTGTCTGGCGGCGCTTGGGGCAGGCGCGCACGATGCCGGCAATCTCGTCGTAGAAGCCCATGTCCGTCATGCGGTCCGCTTCATCGAGCACCAGGGTGCGGACATTCGACAGGTCGAGCGATTCGCGCGACAGGTGGTCGCGCACGCGGCCCGGCGTGCCGACCACGATGTGGGCGCCGAATTCGAGGGAGGCGATTTGCGGCCGCATCGGCGTACCGCCGGTCAGCACCACCACCTTCACATTGGGCACGCAGCGCGCCAGGCGGCGCAATTCATTGGCTACCTGATCGGCCAGCTCGCGCGTGGGGCAGAGCACCAGTCCCTGCACGGCAAACCAGGCGGTATTCAGCTTGCACAGCATGCCGATGCCGAAGGCCGCAGTCTTGCCGCTGCCGGTCTTGGCTTGCGCAATGAGGTCGCGGCCTTCAACGATGGCTGGCAGGCTTTGCGCCTGGATCTCGGTCATTTCGCGGTAGCCCAGCGAGTCCAGGTTGGCAAGGAGTTTTTCGGACAGTGGCAGGGCGGCGAAAGAAGTCATTTTTTAGTCCCGCTGCCAGATCGGCAGGCCGGTGAGGTCCAGGTTGGGATCATTTTGCCAGATTGGCAGGCCGCTGGCGTCGGTCGGGCCGAGTTCGCCAAGCAGGTCGAGTTGTTCCTGTTTGCGCGGAGAGCGGCGAACGCGCGGCGGCGGCGGAAGCTTGGCCTCCGGCGCCATCGGCTCGGCAGGTCCGAAGCCTGGCAGGTCGATTGTCGCGTTGTCTTTTTTATCTCTCATAATCCGTCGCCGAAAACAAAAGCCCGGCTGAATCAGTCGGGCTTCCTTTAAGAACGGGCGGATTGTAACACGGGCAACCATGTCAACGGAAGGCGAGGGCTCCCGTCAGGTCGCCCGGCGGCAAGGCGCCGCGTTCGGCGAAGGCCTTGTTGCGCTCGGCCAGGCCTTCCAGCAAGGGCAGGCCATGCAGGCGGGTGATGAAGCGCAGGATCGAGGTGGTGTCGTAGAAGCTGTGGTCCACCGTCGACTTCTTGGCGAATGGCGACACGATAATGGCCGGGACGCGCGAACCCGGGCCCCAGCGATCGCCCTTGGGCGGCGCTACGTGGTCCCACCAGCCGCCATTTTCGTCGAAGGTCAGCACCACGACCATGTTTTCCCATTGCGGCGATTTCTTCAGGTGCTCCAGCACGTTGACGATGTGCTGGTCGCCGGATTCGATGTCGGAATAGCCAGCGTGCAGGTTCAGGTTGCCCTGCGGCTTGTAGAAGCTCACTGCAGGCAGCTTGCCCGCCACCACATCGGCCAGGAATTTGTTCGATATCGGGCTGTCACCCAGGCCGCCGTCGCGGATGTGGGCTGCGCGTTGCGCGGTGCCCGGGGCGAAGCTGGCGAAGTAGTTGAACGGCTGGTGGTGGTACTGGAAGTTTGGTTTGCTGCCGCCGCCCTTGTGCTCCAGCGCAGCCTGGAAGGCGCCGCCGTACCATGCCCAGCTCACGCCCTTGCGCGAGAGCAGGTCGCCGATGGTGTCGTGGGTTTGCGGCGGCAGGTAGGCTGGATCTTCCGGGTTGGCGTGCAGCGGGTCGCCGCCGGGCGCGGGGCGCACGAAGCTTGGCTGGTAGGGTGGGGCCATGGTGTTGACCGCGAAACCGTCCGGCGTGATGGCGCCGTCATTCACATAATGCGGCCGGCCGTCCAGTGCGGATTTCGGGCTCTTTGGATCAAGGGCCAGGGTGTGGCCGGTCGGACCGTCGGACAGTACCGCGATCTTGCGCTTGGCCGGGCTGTTGGCGGCATTCGGGTATACCGGGCAGCGCCCTGAGACCAGGAACTGGTGGTTCAGGTAGGAGCCGCCGAAGGCCGCCATGAAGAAGTTGTCGCACAAGGTGTACTGGCGCGCCACCTGCCACAGGCCGAGATTCTTTTCCGTCTCGCCGTAGTAGCCCATCACCATGCCGCCGGTATTGCCCCAGGCGACAAAGCTGTCGTTCTTGCCGCCATTGATCTGCATCTGGTTCTGGTAGAACAAGTGCCACAGGTCGCGCGTAATGACCGATTCCGGCAGCGGCTTGCCTTCAGCGTCGACCAGCTTGAAGGGCGCGTTCGGCAGGCCGGTCAGCTGGTCTTCCTTGACCTCATAGCGCTTGCCGGCGATGTCTTGCGGCACTGGCACCAGGCCGCCCCATACTTTGGGCAGCGTTGGCAGGATGCTGCCGTCGTAGTCGCGCTGCTGGTAGTCGGCCGGCTTCAGGGCCGACATCGGCGACGCCAGTCCGGGGAAGTCGGCGAACAGGTTGTTGAAGCTGCGGTTCTCCAGGTAGATCACCACCACGTTCCTGACGTTGGCCTGCAGCTTGTCGTCCAGCGACATGGCCTTGGCCGGCTGCGTCGATTTCACCGCCGGAGCTGCAGTCACGCCGGGCAGGCTGGCGGCAAGGCCGGCGGCGCCGGCTGCCTGGAAGATGCGGCGCCGCGCAGGGCTGGCTGGCAGGTCTTTTGAGGTGTCTTTTTCGTTCACGCGTTGCTCCTTGCGGTTCTTGTCGCGTGCAATTGTGACAGCTCGACTACAAAAAGGCGAGAACCCCGCGCTGGTAGGTTTCTCGCACTTCGGCGATGGGCTGCTGGGAGGCGGAGTACAGTACCGCGGCATGTTCAAACAGTGCGGTGGGCGAGTGCAAGGTGGTACGGGAGAGAGTGCGGCGAGAGGGCGCCAGCGCCTGCACGGCCTTGCCGAATGGCGTGTCGGTTTCATCCAGCAGGCGGTTCATTTCCGGCGTCAGACGGCGCGGAACGTACCAATTGTCTGCTTCGGAAAACAGGTGTGTGCCGCAATATAGCTGTACGCGGCGGTATTTCACCTCGGCCTGTGTCACGCCCAGGCGGGCAAGTGTCTCGCTGCTGGCGGGCTGGACTGCCGCGCGCACCAGGCGGGCGACGATTTTCGGCTCGGCAGCGATGGCGTGGTCCGCACACCATTTTTCCAGTGTCAGCGTGGCGCTGCTGCTGGCCAGGATGTCGGCGCTGAGCTTTTGGGCGAGGACTTCGGCCTGGTTCCCGGGGCTGGCGCATGCTGCCAGCAGGGGCAGGGCCAGGATCCAGCTTAAGTATGACGAAATCTGCACTGACACATCCCAAAATGGAAAAAGCCGTTGCGAAGGCAACGGCTTTTTGAATCTGGTTGCGGGGACAGGATTTGAACCTGTGACCTTCGGGTTATGAGCCCGACGAGCTGCCAGACTGCTCCACCCCGCGTCTGAGGCAAGCATTATAGCTCGCACGTCGCGGTTCTGCAAGGTCGATTTATGCGATTCCCAGGCGCCACAGCGAAGTAATCTCTGCCGACCGGGCTGCATGCAGTGGATCGCTGGCGTCGCTGGCTTTCGGGTGGACTGGACGGGCGTCGAGCCGGCCCAGCACTTTCAGTCCGGCGGCGGCGATCCATGCCTCCAGTTCGGCGCGCGAGCGCAGGCCCAGGTGCTCGGCCAGGTCGGACAGGATCAGCCAGCCTTCGCCGCCTGGCGTCAGGTGGGCCTTCAAGCCCGACAAGAAGCTGCGCAGCATGCGGCTGTCCGGGTCGTAGACCGCATGTTCGACCGAGGAATTCGGGCGTGCCGGAACCCATGGCGGGTTGCAGACTACCAGCGGCGCCTGGCCGGGCGGGAACAGGTCCGCCTCCAGCAACTCGACCTGGTTGTCCAGCATCAGACGGGAAAGGTTGTCTCGCGCGCAGCTAAGGGCACGCTTGTCCACATCTGTCGCGACCACGTGCTTCACGCCGCGCTTCGCCAGCAATGCGGACAGCACGCCGGTGCCAGCGCCAATATCAAAAGCCAGTTCCAAAGCACCTTGCGGCAGTGGAGCATCGGCCACCAGCTGCACATACTCCCCGCGCAGCGGAGAGAATACGCCATAGTGAGGATGGATGCGTTCGCCCAGCGCAGCCACCGGCACACCAGCCTTGCGCCATTCGTGGGCGCCGATCAGGCCTTGCAGCTCGCGCAGGGAAATCACGAAGGCATCTTCGCCGCGGCCATAAGCTTCGTTGCAGGCCAGCGCCACGTCAGGCGCGCGGCGCAAGGGGATGCGGTAGCCGGGTTCGAAAGGGATCAGCAGCATGGCCAGCGTGCGGGCGCGCTGCGACTGGGCCTGACGGTGCAGGTGGAAAGCTTCAGTGGCATTGGCCGGGGTTTTGGCGGCAGCCGCCTTGCGGCCCTTGCCGCCTTTGGCTGTCTTATGGTCGGCGCGCCGGGCCAGCGCCTGCAGCAGTTGGCGCGCGTTCTGGAAATCGCCGCGCCACAGCAGGGCGGTGCCTTCGCAGGCGAGGCGATAGGCGACGTCGGCGTTCATGGTGTCGTCGGCGACCTGCACGCGCTTGGGCGGAGGGTTGCCTGATTCGGAGCGCCAGCGCGCGGAGCGCGGCTCGCCTTGTTCTGTCCAGTGGATTTCTTGCATAGTGGCCGAAGGGTAAACGACGAAACCGCCTGAAAAGGCGGTTTCGTCAGGAGGATGCCATTATACGCGGGCTTAAGCGGCTGGCGGTTCCTCAGGCGCCGGCGCAATTGCCGGCGCCGGCGCAATTGCCGGCACCGGCGGGTCGATTGGCACGGCGGCGGTCTGCGGTGGATCGATCGGCGCGGCGGCGTCTTGTGGATCGATATTGGTTGCGGGCGGGTCAATCTCGGGCGCCGGCGGATCGATGTCCTCGCTTGGCGGGTCGATTTCGCCGTTGCGCGCAGCTTGGCGGGCGGCGTTGGCGGCGTGTGCAAGTTCCGCAGCTTGCCCTGGCTCGGATTGCAGGCGGCCGTAAGCCTTGGCCTTTTCGCTTGCGTTGGCTGGCAGGTAGGTATCCAGCGACGATTCCGAATCGACCAGCTTGAGCAAGCGCATGGTCAGGTTGCCGGCGTCGCTCTCCTGGCCCTGTTCGTTCTGCTGCTTGAGCGTGGCGCTGATATTGCGGTCCATCAGGCGGAACAGGTCGGCCAGGCTGCCTGGGAAGTCGATGTCCGGGAATTCCACTTCCGGCAGCGGCATGGCCGGGTTCTGATCGGCCTGGTCCTTGCGGCGCGCCGCCATGTTGGAGGCCGCGCCTGCGCTCATCCTGGCTTCGTACTGGATTTCGACTTCAAAGTTCAGCTTGCGGCCGTCGGCGGTGGTGATGGTGCCTTTGCCGAGAAAGTGGGAGTTCTCGTCCAGGCTGAATCCCAGCGCGTCAGAGACGCCGTTGGCGCTGGCGGTATGCAGCGCGCCCGCGGCGAAACTGGCGTTCGACTCCAGCGAGACCGAGTCAAACGAGATCCTGGCGCCCTTGGCGTTGTCGCCCAGTAAACTTTTTGCAAAGCTGCCAACCAGGTCTTGCGCCATGTCGACCGTCCTGTTGCCCAGCTGGTCGACCCGTTTTTGCAGGTCGACTGCATTGCTGGACAGGGAGACTGCGCTATCCGCGCTCACATTCTTCACTGGGTTGGCGCGCGAAGGCTTGCTGTCTGCCTGCGAGGTGGCAGGGGACAAGGAAGAGTTCTGGTATTGGCGAGGGCCGATCGAATTCAGAGGGTTCATGATAAGAAACCTTTTGGGTGTACTACCCCTGATACGGCAAGTTTCCGGATTTCTTGAGGTTGATCAATGATGATGAGTCCACAAACCGTTCGATTCCAGGTAGGACTTGACGGCTTCCGCGGCGCCGGTAGCGTGCAGTTTCACTTCCCCGCAGGTGCAGACACCATAGTACGGCGTAATGTGCGAGCACGCAGAAGTTTTCTGCAATGCAACCTTAACTGCTTTGCTGCATTTTGCGCATTTGAAAGTGAGGGTGCGTGGGGCTTTCAGGAACATGGCCTAGACTCCGGGCAAAAGAACGATTTTATCAGGCAAAGATATCAATCGTTGCTTGCTTTTCGGAAAGACCGTAGGCATGCTGGACTGTTTGTTGCTTCGCCGAAAGCTCGGCCTGGGCTTGCAGCGCCATCTGGCCGGCGCGCGCGGCCACGCTGCGGTCCTGGCCGGACGGGTCGGCCGGTGCCAGCGCCGCCGCCTGCACCTGGCGCGCCTTGTCGATGGTTTCTTCGGGCGTGCGGCCGGGCGAGGTGTCGATATTGACTTCGCCGCCCACGGCATAATTCACGCCGTCCGGACCGCGTTGGTAGGTGTAAGTGGCGCCTGAGGTGGCCAGGCTGCCGGCGGCGGCAAGGTGGGCCTGCTCATGCTGGCGCACCTTGAGGTCGCTCGCCTTGAGCTGGTCGATTTTTGCCTGGTCTTCGGGGGAATATTGCTGCTGGGTCGATTCGCTGCGCGTAGCGCTGCGCGCAGGTGCGCTTGCCTGCGGCGCGTAGCTGCCCGACGATGATATGGCGCCGATTCCCATTTACACATCATAACAAATTGGCAGGCGCTTTCCGTCAACTGGCGGCCACTTCTTGCGTTGAAGGAGTGACTCATGCCGATGGAGGTTTACGATGGAAAAGTCCAGGCAACCAAGCAAGGAAGCAGTGCGCAACTGGCTGCAGTCGCGCCAGGAAGAACGCCGTCCCTTGCCCGACCCGCAACAGATCCGCCGCGAACTCGGTTGGGAAATGGTGCGCGTCAAGCAGGACCAGCGCACCTTGCGCTTAGCTGACTGAGACTGCGCTGCGGCCGCTGGTTGCGGGCTGCACCACGATCCGGGTAGAGATCCGTTCGGTCATTTCCTGCACGTGGGAGATCACGCCCACTTTTCTCCCCATCGATTGCAAACCATCCAGCGCGTCCATGGCGACGCGCAGGGTTTCCGCATCCAGGCTGCCGAAGCCTTCGTCGATGAACAGCGATTCCACCCGCACGCGGTTGGACGAGAGCGAAGCCAGGCCGAGCGCCATGGCCAGCGATACCAGGAACGATTCGCCGCCAGAGAGCGAGTGCACGGAGCGTTTTTCATCGCCCATGTGCAGGTCGCGCACCAGCAGTCCAAGCGAAGGCTGGGCGGGGTTGTCGATGCGTTCGAGCTGGTAGCGCGGCGCCAGTTGCGACAGGTGGGCGTTGGCGTAGCCGATCAACACGTCCAGCGTGAATTGCTGGGCGTAGTTGCGGAACTTCTTGCCGTCGGCCGAGCCGATCAGCTCACTCAGTTGCGCCCAGCGGCGTTCCGTTTCCTGCTGGCGCGCGATGTCGGCCAGCAGGGCTTCTGCGGCTTTGCGGCGGTCGTCGTCCTGCGCCAGTTGCAGCTTGAGGGCGGCGGCATGGTCGTGCGCTCGCTTGCGCTCTTCCTGCAGGGCCGCCAGGGCCTGTTCCAGTTCGGCAGCGCTGCGTTGCTCGCCTTCGGGCGCGCCGGCCAGGTGTTCGGCGTGTTGCGCTTCGCGTTCGGCTTGCACTGCATTGGCGGATGCCAGTGCCTGGTCGATCGCCTGCAGGAAGATGCGTTCGTCGCGGATCGCCTGCTGGGAGTGGGCGAGCAGGGCGCGCAGTGCTTCCAGGCTTTCGATGCCCAGGGGCTGGTTGTCGGTGAGCCAGGCTTGCAGGCGGGCGTCGGCATTTTCCGCGGCGGCGTCCAGTGCGGTGAGGCGTTGCCTGGCCTGCACGTGGATTTCGTCGGCGCGGGTACGCTGCTGGGCGGCCTGCTGGGCCGATTCCTGGCGCGCTTGCAGGGCGGTGCGGGCGGCGTCGATTGTGGCGCGCAATTCGGATTCCACTTCGCGCACTGGGCGGCCTTGCCAGAGCCCCTGGCGTTCGGCGGCCGCGGCGTCGCGTGCGGCGCACGCTGCTTCGGCAGCGGCCTGCGTGGCGAGGGCTTCGGCAGCGCAGCGTTCCTGGGCGGCGCGCAAGGACTGCACCTCGATGGACAGGGCGGCAATTGCGTTGCTGCGCTCATGCGCGGACTGGCGTTGCGCCTGCCATTGCCTGCATTCGCGCGCGCGCTGCTCGTGGAAGCGCGCCGGGCTTTCCTTCCATTCGTCTTGCCAGCCGTCGCGTGCCAACGGGGCGTCAAGCTGGTCGAGCAGGTCGGCAATTTGCAGGGCGGTGTCGATACGCTGCTGGTCCAGGGCTTTGTGCTGCGCTTCGGCCTGGGCCAGGGCGGCTTGGGCTGCGGACAGGGCCTGCTGGTGGCGACTGCAATCGGCGTTTGCCTGTTCACAGGCAGTTTGCGCGACCTCGCGGACGCGGGCGGCCTGGCGGTGGGACTGTTCCTGGCCTTCCAGGGCGTGCAATGCCGATTGCAGCGCCTCTGCATGCGCGGCGAGCCAGCCGGTATTGTCCTCGTCGCCGCCAGCCTGGCCGGCGTGCTCCGCCAGGGCGGCGCGCGCAGCTTGCCAGCGGGGCTGGACGTTGGCCAGCGCGTTGCCGATGCTGTGCTGCTCGACGCCGATAGCCGCCAACTGTTCAATGCTGGACTGGAGGCGGGCCTGCTGCTCGGCCTCGTGCTTGACATTGCGCTGCAGCTTGTCGCGGCAGTCGTGCACTTCGGCCAGCAGTTGCGCCAGCATGGCGTGCAGCGGGCCATCCTCGTTCCGGTATGGATGCTGATGCGAGCCGCAAACCGGGCAGGGGCAGTCGTCCTGCAGCGTGGCACGCAGCTTTTCGACGCTTTCGCCGGTGGCCGCTTCGGCCAGTTTCAGCGAGCGTTCGGCCTGCGCCGAGGCGGCGAACAATGCGGCGTTGGCTTGGCGGGCAGCGGCGGCTTCGGCTTCGGCACTGTCGCGGGCAGCCTGCAGTAAAGCACTGCGCGTCGCCAGGTCCTGCTGGCGGGTGCCGAGCTGCGCCAGCTCTTGCCAGGCGGCGTTTGCTTCTGCCAGCAGCATGCGGCGCCGGTCGAGGTGCTGGCGCTGCCGGGCGTTACTGTCGGCATCGATGCCTGCCAGCGCTTTCGTGGCCAGCTCGCGCTGCGATTCGGCCTGGCGCAAACGCTCGGTGGCGGCAGCGAAGCCGTTGCGCGCCTGGTGTTCGTCCTGTCGCTGGCGGGCGGCGGTTTGCTGCACGGCGGCCAGCGCTTGCGAGTGTTTATCGGCGCGGTCGGCTTGCTGGCCGGCCTGCGCAAACAGCACATCCCAGCGCGCCCA
Source organism: Pseudoduganella sp. S-14 (assembly GCF_049913285.1). Classification (GTDB taxonomy): domain Bacteria; phylum Pseudomonadota; class Gammaproteobacteria; order Burkholderiales; family Burkholderiaceae_D; genus Rugamonas. Next base: position 4,360,247 of record NZ_CP183991.1, on the reverse strand, counting down.
GTCGCGGGCCAGCGCCGACCAGTGCTGGTGCGCGGCCAGCCATTGTTCGCAATCGTGCTGCTCGTCGGCGAGGGCCTGTTGCTGCGCTTCGCGTGCGGCCAGGGCGGTGCGTGCCGCGGCGTCGGCCTGGGCTGAGGCGTCGCGGGCGCTGGTAGCCTGGGTGACGGCCGACTGCAACGATTCCAGGCGCACATCGAGTACTTTCGCCTGGTCCAGCAGCGGCACCGCGTCCTGCTGCGCGCCTTCGGCCGCGGCCAGCGCGGCGCCGGCCTGATGGACATCGCCGCCCAGCACTTCCAGTGCCAGGCGAGTGCGTTCGGCTTCCTGCTCTGCGAGGGAAATCGCCGCTTGAGTGGCGGCGCGTTCGGCTGCAAGGCGGACCACTTCATCGTCCAGTGCGCGCGCCGGTTGCACGGCATCCAGTTGCGCCAGCATCGCGCGGCGCGGCGCTGCGGCGTCGGAATCCTGCTGTCGTTGCTGGAGCTGTTCGCGCGCCTGCTGTGCCGCCGCAGCCAGGCGTTCGGCTTGCTGGTGCCAGCGCAGTTCGGCTTCCAGCGTTGCGACGCGCCGGGCCGCGGCGTGCAGCGCTGTTTCGGCAGCTTCGGCCTGGGTGACGATTGCGGCGCGTTGATCCGGCGACAATGGTTGCTGGTTCGCCAGTCCTGCGCTGAGGGCCTTCAAAGCCAGTTCCTCGGCACGCCAGCGTTCAAAAGCACGCTTTGAGATTTCGCTATAGATGCCGCTGCCGGTCAGGGTCTCCAGCAGGGCGCCGCGCTCGTCGTCCCTGGCCTTGAGAAAGGCCGAGAACTCGTTCTGCGCCAGCAGCACGGCGCGCGTGAACTGCTCGAAGCTCAAGCCGATGCGCTGCACGATTTCCGCCATGACCTCGGTCTTTTTATGGCCCAGCGGCTGCAGTCCCGGCAGCTTGTGCAGCGTCATGCTCGTTGGCTGCAAAGCGCCGGCGGCCTTGGTGCGGGCGCGCCAGACGTTCCAGCGCGCGCGATAGGATGCGCCATCGTTGCCGACGAAGTCGACTTCGGCCCAGCCTTCGGCGGCGCCGCGGCGCAGCAAGGTGCGCGGGTCTTGCGACGACACCGGGTCGCCGACGTCGGGCGTCTTGCCGTCCGCCTTGTGCAGGCGCGGGGTGTCGTCGTATAGCGCCAGGCACAGGGCGTCGAGCAGGGTGCTCTTGCCGGCTCCGGTCGGGCCGCTGATGGCGAACAGGCCCGCTTCGGAGAGCGGCTGGGCGGTGAAGTCGACGCAGAACTCGTCGGCCAGCGAGGCAAGATTCTTGCCGGCGATGCGCAGGACTCTCATGGCTGCACCAGTTCCGCAAAGGCTGCCAGTTGTTCGGCGGGCGCTTCGGTGCCATAGCGTTGCTGGTAGAGGCGCTTGAAGATGTCGTCCGGCTGCAGGGTAGCCAACTGGTCGAGCGACAGGGCGGCTTCTGCAAAGGAAGCGCGGGCGGCGCTCGACGTTTCAATTTTCGCCAGGCGCACTGGTTTGCCTTGCAGCGCTTCTTCGACGGCGGCGCGCAGGCCGGGCTCCGGCGCGGTGAGCTTGATGCGTACTTCGAGCAGCGGCTGCTGTTCCAATGGTGCTTCCGGCAGGTCGATGGCGGCCAAGGCGGCTTTCACCTCTTCCAGCGTGGCCGGCTTTTCCGGCACGCGCAGCAATTGCACGGCACGCGGGACCGGCAGGACGCTTATTTCCGCCACCTGTGCGCCTTCCAGGTCGATGCGCAGGACCTGGTGCCGGTAGCCCGTTTCGGCAAAGGACAGCGGGATCGGACTGCCGCAGTAGCGGATGTGCGCATGCGGGCCGACTTGCTGGGCAAGGTGCAGGTGGCCCAGCGCCGCGTAGGCAATCGGCGGCGGGAAAATGCCAGTGGGGAGCATCTCCGTGCCGCCGATGACGATGCGGCGCTCGGAATCGGCCGACATGGTGCCGTTGACCATATGGCAGTGGCCCATTGCGACAATCGCCTGCCCTTCGGCAGCGCGGGCGGCCGCCAGTTCCAGCGCCTGGCGGTACAGTTCCGCGATGCCGGAAAGGTAGGGATCGGGCTGCGGCGCGACGTCCTCGCCGGCGGCGACTTCCACGACCGGCAAGCGCGGCACGTCGCCATGGCGCAGGAAGGGAATGGCAAGGACCCAGGCCGCCACGGCGCCGTCCTTGCCGGTCAGCGGCACCAGCATGCGTTCCATGTCGATCTTGCCGTCCGCGCCGCGGTGCGGGTAGCCCACCACGGTCGTGCCGTGCACCTCCAGCAAAGGGCCGGGAGCTTCAAGGCGGCCGGGAGAGTCGTGATTACCTGCAATGACGACAATGTCAAGCTGCGGCGCGCGGGCGCGGGCTTGTTGAAGGAAGCTGTAAAGCTGGCGCTGCGAGGCCGCCGAAGGATTGGCGTTGTCGAAAATATCGCCGGCCACCAGCAAGGCATCGGCTTGTTCGGACACGATGGTGTCCAGCAGCCAGTCCAGGAAGCGCTGGTGCTCGTAGTGGCGGTCAAAATTATGCAGCGACTGGCCAAGGTGCCAGTCGGAAGTGTGCAGCAGGCGCATGAAATGTAAGGCTGGGCGTGGGAAGCGCAAATATAGCGCAAACGGCTGTCCGATGTCTTGATCCCGGTCAGGCCGCGTTCGGAGAGCGTATTGCCGGCAACGGCTCGCCGCTGCGGAAGGTATTGCGTCCAGCCTGTTTGGCTTCATACAACAGCAAGTCGGCACGTTTCAGCAATTCTGCGGGGCTGAGATCTTCATCGCGGTAATAGGTCAGGCCGATACTGGTCGAGACATTGGCCATGATGCCATCGAGCTCGAAAGGTTGCTGCATGGCGTGCACGATCTTGGACGCGGTGACGGCGGCGTCCTCGGTCCTGGAGATATGGTCCATGATGATGGTGAACTCATCGCCGCCCAGGCGCGCCACGGTATCGCTGGCGCGAACGGTATTGGACAGCCGCGCCGAAAACGCCTTGAGCAGCGCGTCGCCAACCGCATGGCCGTAGGTATCGTTGACCGGCTTGAAACGGTCGATGTCGAGGTACATCACCGCCATCAGGCTTCTGCCTTCGCGGCAGGCCGCCATGGTCTCGCTCAATTTTTGCAGGAAGCCGGCACGGTTGGTGAGCCCGGTCAGCGCATCGACTTGCGACAGTTTGAGCAGGCGCTGTTTCTCGCGCTTTTGCGCCGTCACGTCCTGGCGCATCACGTGGAAGCCGATCACGGTGATGCCGTCTTCGTCCAGCTGCGGAATGTAGACCACGTCGTAAGTGCGCAGGTGGTCGCCGGTATCGTCTTCTTCCTCAAAGGTCAGGGTCTCGCCGCGCAAGACACGCGCGATGTAGGGTTGCAGCAAGGCATAGCGCTTCTCGCCGACCGTTTCCTGCACCGTGCGGCCCGTGACCTGCAGGCCGGTCTTGCTGAATTCACGCTCATAGGCGAGGTTGTGGAAGCGATAGATCTCTTCGAAGTCGACGTAGGCGATCATGGCGGGCAGGGTATCGGCGATGGTGCGCAGGCGGGCCTCGCTTTCGCGCAGGGCCATGACGGACTTGCGCACCAGCGTGATGTCGTCCAGCGTTCCGACATAGCCGGCTATTGCATTGTCGATCACGATCGGGGCCACCTTGATCGAGGTCCAGACTATCTTGCCGTCCGGGTGCACGCAGCGCAGGGTTTCCTGGAAGGCCTGCTGGGTCGTATTCAGGTGGCGCAGCGAAGCGCGCAGCATGTCGCGGTCGTTGGGATGGACGGCATCGAACCAGCCGTCCCCCAGCGCCGCGTCGCGCGGCATGCCGGTGATTGCTTCGAATGTCCGGTTGACGTAGGTGCATTTGCCGTCCTTGTCAGCGCGCACCAGGCCAAGCGGCGAGGCATCGTTGACAGCCTGCAGCTCGGCCTGGTTCTGGCGCACGGCCATTTCCGAACGTTTGCGCTCGGTGATATTGCGCGCGGTGACGGCGACGCCGTCCTCGATGGCGACGATCTGGTGCCGCAGCCAGAGCGGTTCGCCGAATACAGCCGATTCGAATTCCTCTTCCAGCGGCTCGCCGGTGCGCATCACGCCCATGCATTTGTCGAACATGCCCTCGCTATGCCAGAGGGGAAGCATGTCGCCCATGCGCTTGCCCAGCGCGTCGTCGGAGGAGTGGCCGAGGATGCGGGCGCCGCGCTCGTTCACGTCGACCAGGATGAAATCGGTAATCGCGCCGGCGTTGCCGCCGGCGCGGCAGGCCTTGATCAGGAACAGGGCGTCAAGGCTGGCATCGACGGCGGCGTGCAGCTTTTCGCGCGCGTAGGTCGCTTCGCGGGTGCTCTCGCGCAGGCGCTGCGCCTGCTGCGTGAGCAGGAGGCTGAATACCAGCACCACCACCGAAACGATGGCGGTGACGCCAAAGTACAGGCGCCGCTGGCTATAGTACTTGGCCAGCGCGTGCTCTTTGGCGTCGCCCACCACGGCGGTGAGCGAGTAGCGCGGCATGTCGCGAAAGCCGTAGATGCGCTCCGTTTTGTCGATAGGGGTCTTGAGCAGCAGTTCTTCCGGCAGGTTGACCGGGTCGGCCGGCGCGACGTAGTCGATGGTGTCGGTGATGAACAGCTTCTCGTCGACGCGGCCGGTAGCCAGGGCGGTGTCGCGGCTGATCAGCATGACCAGCCCGCCTTCGTCCACGTGCAGGCGGTCGTAGTCCTCGACGAAATAGGCCGGGTCGATCATCAGCACGATCACGCCGGCGAACTTGCCAGCCTTGTCGTCCAGCCGGCGTGCGATCTGGATTTGCCACTTCCTGGTGATCGGTTCCACCATCGGGTTGGTGACCAGGGCTGCGTCGCCGGCTGTCGTGGCAAGGGCCTTGAAGAATCCCAGGTTGGCCGAATTGGCCGGGAAAACGCCGTGCATGCTCTCCACCAGCTTGCCGTTGGCGTCGATCAGGGCGATCGGCAATTCGAGGCGGGCCGGCATGACGGAGTCCAGCAGGCCGCCGCGTTTGCTGAATTCGGGCAGGCGCAGGGCGCCGTTGGTTTCTTCGAACTTGAGCTTGAAAAGCTGGGTGGCATGGTCCGCCTGGCGCAGCAAATGGCCGGAGTGCTCGGCCAGCGTGCGCGCCAGCGAATGGCTGTGCTGGACGGCGTCGTAATGCGCACTTTCAGCGTCCTGCCTGAGCTGGTAGAACACGTCGGCCCACATTACCACCAGCAAAACCAGCGTGAAAGAGGGCAGCAGTATCATGCGATACAGCTTGCGGAAAATCTGACGGGCGGTGGATGTTGGCACAGGCTTATTTTGCACTCAAACCCCGGCAGCGGGGTCAAAAAAACGGATCAATGCTGCCTGGCAGCCACCATCATTCGCAAAATGCCAAGAAATACTGTCAATTCGCTATTAGAATAGGCGTTCACACCCTACAGGAATCGAGTCTTGACCGAACTGAATCTCTCCCTCGCCGCGGCACGTGCCTTGCACCTGGCTGCGCAAGGCCTGCTGCAACCGCGCCGGCGCAAGGCGCAGAAAGGCGACGTGCTGGAAGCGATCCGCAGCATGGGCGTGCTGCAGATCGACACCATCCATGTGGTGGCGCGCAGCCCCTACCTGGTGTTGTGGAGCCGCCTGGGCGACTATCCCCAGCCCTGGCTGGAAGAGCACCTGGCCGAAGGGGCGCTGTTCGAATACTGGGCGCATGAAGCGTGCTTCGTGCCGATCGAAGATTACCGCTTGCTGCGCCATCGCATGGTCGATCCGAGCGCGATGGGATGGAAGTATTCGGCGCAGTGGATGAAGGAACGGCGCGCCGACGTCGAGCGCGTGCTGCAGCATATCCGCAGCAATGGGCCGGTGCGCTCCGCCGATTTCGAGCGTACCGACGGCAAGGGCGGCGGATGGTGGGAATGGAAGCCGGAGAAGCGCTCGCTGGAAGTGCTGTTCACCGCCGGCGAGCTGATGATCGCGCGGCGCCAGAATTTCCAGCGCGTGTACGACCTGGCCGAGCGCGTGCTGCCGGATTGGGACGACAGCCGCATGCCCGGCATGGATGAAACCCGGCGCGAACTGGCGCTGAAATCGGTGCGCGCCCTGGGTCTTGCGCGCAGCGCCTGGGTGGCCGATTACTACCGCACCAAGCCGCCGCGTCCCGACCTCGAAGCGCTGGCCGAGGAAGGCTTGCTGCTGCGCGCCCGCGTCGACGGATGGAAAGACCCGGTGTACATCCACCACGACCTGGCGGACCTGGCGCAAGCGGCAGCCGAAGGCAGCCTGTCGCCGACGCTCACCACCATCCTGTCGCCTTTCGACCCGGTAGTGTGGGACCGCCGCCGCGCCCTGGACCTGTTCGACTTCGATTACCGGCTTGAGTGCTATACGCCAGCCGAAAAGCGCCGCTACGGCTACTTCACGCTGCCTATCCTGCGCCGCGGCGCACTAGTGGGCCGCATCGACGCCAAGGCGCATCGCCGCGGCGGCACGTTCGAACTGAAAAACCTGGTGCTGGAGCCGGGCGCCCGCGTCAGCGAGCGCTTCGTGCGCGACGTTGCCGGCGCGGTGCAGCGCCTGGCCAACTGGCATGGCTGCCCGCAGGTGCAGGTGCAGGCCAGCGAGCCGCCCGGATTCGCCGCCACGCTGCAGGCGGAGCTGGACGGCCAGGGAGTCGAACAATGAAGCTCGCCCCGGCGCCGCAACGCGTGGTGGGCACCGACGGCAAGCCCTTGCTGGGCCGCTTTTCCGGCGCGACGCAATCTTTCGACTGGCATTTGCTGGCTGGCGAGCATGCGCGCGGCAGACTGTGGCGCCGCTTCCATCACAAGAAATGGCATTACGTCTCGCTGGTTTCGGAGCAGGTGATGGCGGCAGTTGCCATCGTCGACCTGGGCTGGACCAGCACCTGCTTCGCCTACGCCTTCGATCGCAACGACAACGATATGATGGCCAACTTCTCGCAAGACGGCCTGCCGGGCCGGATGTCGGTCGGCGTCGGCGAGCACGCCGGCGCGGCAAGCTGGTTCCGCACGCGCAGCGCCCAGGTCAGCATCGAACCGCTGGAAGGCGAACGCTTCCAGTTGGCCTTGCGCTGCCCCTACATGGAGATCGACGCAGAATTCGGGCCGCCGATCGCGCCGCTGCTGCTGGCGACAGGGCCGGTGGCGGGCGGGGCGCTGCACGGCACGCAGAAGTCGCCCGGCATGCCTTTGAACGGTGAAATACGCACCTTCCGCGACCAATACAAGCTCGATGGAGGCGTGGCCAGCTTCGATTATTCGAACGGCCTGCTGGCACGTGAAACTTCGTGGCGCTGGGCCTCCGGGCACAACCTGGAAATGGGCTTCAACCTGCAATCGGGCTATTTCGGCGGCCACGAAAATGCGCTCTGGATCGATGGCGAAGTGGTGCCGCTGGCTCCTGCGCATTTCATCTTCGACCCGCACGACCCCATGCAGCGCTGGCACATCTTCACCGAAGACGACCAGCTGGAGCTGTTCTTTACCCCCGACGGCGCGCGCCGCCAGGACCGCAACCTGCTGGTAGCTGCCAGCCGCTACATCCAGCCGGTGGGCCACTTCAGCGGCTGGGTACGCAGCGAGCCGGAAGGGCCGAAACGCATCGTCACGCAACTGGCAGGCGTGACCGAGGACCACTATTCACGCTGGTAAGGGAAAGCCGCCATGAGCATCAGGAATATGGACAGCCTGTTCGACCCCGGTTCGGTGGCCATTTTCGGCGCCTCGCTGCGGCCCGACCGCATGGGTACCCAGGTGATGAACAACATGGCGGAAAGCGGCTTTGCCGGCGCGATCTGGCCCGTCAATCCTAAATACGAGCAGCTGCGCGGCATTCCATGCTACCCGCGCCTGTCGGCCCTGCCGCGCGCGCCGGACCTGGCCATCATCTGCACGCCGCCCGAAACTGTCCCGGCCCTGATCGCCGACCTGGGCGCCCGCGGCACGCGCGGCGCCATCATCCTGACGCCGGTCAGCGCTACCATCGGCCAGCAGATCATGCGGGCGGCGCGTCCATACCTGCTGCGCATCCTCGGCCCTGGCGGCATCGGCCTGCTGGCGCCGCTGGCGGGCCTGAACGCCAGTGCCGCCCACGCCGGCGCCAAGCCGGGCAAGACCGCCTTCATTTCCCAGTCGGCGACCGTGATGACGGCGGTGCTGGACTGGGCACAGCTGCACGGCATCGGCTTCTCGCGCGTGGTATCGGTGGTGGAGGGCGGCGATATCGACCTGGGCGACATGCTGGACTACCTGGCGGCGGACGATGACACGAGCGCCATCATCATGCACATCGAAACGGTGAGCTGCGCCCGCAAGTTCATTTCAGCCGCCAGGCTGGCGGCGCGCGGCAAGCCGGTCGTGGTGCTGAAGGCCGGCCGTAGCGGCGACGACAAGGTGTACGACGCCGTGATCCGCCGCGCCGGCATGCTGCGCGTGTATTCCTCGGCCGACCTGTTCGACGCGGTCGAAACGGTGGCGCGCGCAAGGCCCACGCGCGGCACGCGCCTGGCCATCATGAGCAACGGCAGCGGCACCGGCAAGCTTGCCGCCGACGCGCTGCAATACGTGCACGGCAAGCTGGCGCAATTCTCGCCCGATACCGGCAAGCGCCTGCGCAACGAGCTGCCGCCCGGGCTGCTGCCGGCCAACCCGATCGACATCGGCGGCGAAGCCAGTGCCGAACGCCATGCCGCCGTAGCCAGCGCCTTGCTGGCCGACCCGGGCGCCGATGCATTGCTGGTGGTGCACGCGCCATCGTCGGCCGCAGCCAGCACCGGCGTGGCGCAAGCGTTGGCGCCCTTGCTGCGCCAGAGCGGCCGCAGCGTGCTCTCCTGCTGGCTGGGCGGCGCCTCGGTGGCCGGCGCACGGCAGGTCTTCGCCGATGCCGGCCTGCCGACCTACGACACGCCCGAAAAAGCCGTGCGCGCCTACAGCCAGGTGGTGCAGTATTCGCGCAACCAGGCCTTGCTGATCGAGGTTCCAGCCCAGGTGCCCGCGCATTCGGTGCCGGAGCGGCAGGCGGCGCGCAACCTGGTGGAAGCGGCGCGCGCCGCCGGCCAGGCCGAGCTGGCGCGCGCCGACCTGGCCGCCGTGCTGGCGGCCTACGGCCTGCCGCTGGCAAGCGAGCCGGCCGGCGGCAATGTGCAGCAGCTGCGCATCGCCATGCAAGTCGACCCAGTCTTCGGGCCCGCCATCAGCGTTGGCCTGGGCGGCAGCGCCGGGCGCGTGGTGGACGATCGCGCCGTCGGCCTGCCGCCCTTGAATACCGTGCTGGCGCGCGACATGCTGCGGCGTACGGGCGTCGGCCGCGCCCTGGTCGACGAACGCGAAATCCTGTGCGGCGCGCTGGTGCATGTGGCCGAACTGGTGGCCGACATCGGCGAAATCGCCGCGCTGGAAATCGACCCTGTCACTGTGGTGGATGGCGTGCTGCAGGTGCATGATGCACGGGCCGCGCTGGGCCCGCGCCGCGCCGAAAGCAGCATGGCGATCCGCCCCTATCCGCAAGAGCTGGAGCAGGAAATCCAGTGGCAGGGCGCCCCCCTGTTGCTGCGCCCGATCCGGCCGGAAGATGCCCCGGCCCATGTGCGCTTTTTCAGCCAGCTCGACCCCGACGATGTGCGCCTGCGCTTTTTCTCGGCGATGAAGGAATTGCCGCCGACCCAGCTTGCGCGCCTGACCCAGATCGACTACGACCGCGCCATGGCCTTCATCGCCACCCGCACCGGCGCCGATGGCCAGCCGGAAACACTGGGCGTGGTGCGCGCGGTAGCCGACCCGGACAACCAGAAAGCGGAGTTCGCGATCATCGTGCGTTCCGATCTGAAAGGCAAAGGATTGGGAAATATCCTGTTCCAGAAATTGCTTGACTATTTCCGCAGCCGCGGGACGCGCGAAATCACGGGCGAAGCCCTGTCGGAGAATATCGGAATGCAACACCTGATGCGAAGATTTGGCGGAACAGTGACGGCGTCGCGAGAAGCTGGTATGGTTGATCTTCGCCTTGCGCTGGATTTGAAAACCTCCTAAATTGTGGAGGGCGAATGGCGTTACCTTGATGTACGTCAAAGTGAACCTGTCGGGCTAATTTACACTTGTACTTCCGTTTCCGCGTAGCGATATTTGGGAGCAAGAATGTTAACGGCCACATATACATTAGTTGCGCTTTCCGTTGAACAGGCTAACGTGCGCCTTAGCCTGCTGTCGTTTCAAAAATACGTGCAATCGACGCTGTTGCGGCAACAGCGCCTGACCCTGTCCCAGCTTGAGTATGCTTGCGAAACCCTGGAGCGCCTGTACCAGGCCTGCCATTGGCGCAAGATCGAGCTGTACCTGATTCCGGCGCTGCAAAATGCGACGGAACAGGCCAACCAGCTGCTGGACGAGCTGAGCCGGCTGAACCAGTCTGCCTTGTCGGTGATCCGGCGGCTGCAGGCTGAACTCGACTCGGCGGTGGATTACAGCGAGCAGCAAGTGGCGGAAATTTGCGAATCGATCGAGACTTTCTGCACGGTGCTGCTGCAGCGCCTGGAGAAAGAGGAAAAGGAATTGTTTACGATCGCCCGCGCCACCATCGGTGGCGAAGCGTGGTTCGATATCGCGAACAAGTTCCTGGCCCATGATGCTCAAGTGGTGGAAGCGCGCCGCGTGCCGGCCTCCGCCGAAAAAGACAGGAAAGCCTTGTTGGAAGCGAAGCAGGTGGGTGCCTCCCTGCGCAGCGAAGACGAGGTCGTGGTTCCTGTGCCGAAGCTGCGCTACCACCGGCGCACGCGTTCGGCCCTTCGCGCCGCTGCGGACACGGCCTGAACACGCCATGCCTGCATTCGCCGCCCCTGCCGGGCGGCGCTGCGCTATGATGGTGGTTTTGATCCATTCATAGCACAACTATGTTTGAGTTCCTTTTCAAGCAGCCGGCCAGCCAGGCCAGCGTTGCCGGCCAGCCGAGCCCAGGCGGATCGCAGGCGCCGCTCGGCACTCCCGCAGAACGCCGCGCGGCGCAAGCCGAGCTGGCGCGCAACCTCGCGGGCGACGAGGCTGCTGCGGTCGAGCTCATCCTGAACAGTGAATTTGCCGACGTGCGGCTGGCAGCGGCCGAACACGTCGTCTCGCAGGATGCGCTGGAGAAAGTACAGCAGGCAGTGCGCAATTCTGACCGCCGGGTGGCCAAGCTGGTGCAAGGGCGCCTCGATGCCATCCGCCACGTGCAGGCCGAGCAGAAGCAGGCCCAGGCATGCATTGCTCTTGCGCAGCGTTTGTTGGCCGATGAAAAGCTGACGCCCAACCTGGTGGCCGACCTGGACCGTCAATGGAAGGTGGTCGACGCCGCGCCTTCCGCAGCGGCTGAATTTACCCATGTTCGCGAGGCGCTGGCCGAACGCCTCGAAGCGCAGGTCTCGCTGCAGCGCGCGATGATCGATGCGCTGGCTGCCTTGCGCCAGCATCCCGATCCCGTCGAACTGGAGCGCCTGGCCAGCGAACATGCGGCGCACCTGGCCTCGCCCGAGCGCGGGTCCCTGCCGCGCCACCTGCTCAACGATTTCAATGCCGCCCTGGCCGCGGAACGCGCCGCGCAGCAGCCGGTCGCGTCGCCGGCAGCCCCCGCGCCAGCTGCAGCAGTGGGCGTCGAGCCCAACCGCGCCAAGGGCGCCGCAGCAAGCGCAGTGGACGATGCCGGTCCGGCGCCTGGCGCCGGCGCGGCGCCGGTGCCGACGCATGGCGAGGCCGTCACGCACGCCGATGGCCACGAGGCGCTGGCCGCCCGCCCGCCGCGCCCGCCGAAGGAAAAACACAAGCCATCGCCTGCCGAGCAGGAAGCCAACCGCCACTTCATGGACCTGGTCGAAGCGATGGAAGCCGCACTGGCGCAAGGCCAGCTCCATATTGCCGCAGAGCACGATAAAACCCTGAAGGAAAGCAAGACCGGCCGCCTGTCGCCGGCCCAGGCCGAGCGCGTGGCCCATGTGCGGGCCGACCTCAAGCGTCTGAGCGACTGGGCGCGCTGGGGCGGCAATATCTCGCGCGAAGAGCTGGTGCATGCCGTCGAAAGCCTGCCCGCCGAGGGCCTGGGGATGAGCGAGCTGGCCAAGAAAGTCGGCAGCATGCGCGAACGCTGGAAAGCGCTGGACGGCGTTTCCGGCGCCGCGCCCAAATCCTTGTGGGAAAAATTCGACGCCGCCTGTACCGCCGCCTACGCTCCAGCAGCAGCCCATTTCAAACAGCTGGCTGACGAGCGCCACGCCAATGCGGCTAAAGCGCAACAATTGGTCGACGAGGCGAACGCCCTGATCGCCAGGGATAGCGCCCAACTGGAGGCCGCGGGCGGCGCCCAGGTCGACCGCGAGGAATCGGCCTCCGGCAACCTGCCGCACACGCACGACTGGCGCACGCTGGCATCGTCGACGCAACGCCTGCGCCAGGCCTGGAGCCGCCTGGGCACGATCGACCGCAAGGACAAGAAACGCCTGGACGCGGCCTTCAGCAAGGCGATGGACGCGCTGATGGCGCCCCTTGATTCGCAACGCAAGATCGAAGTGGCCCGTCGCGAGCAATTGATCGAAGAGGTGGGCAAGCTCAATCCGCTGGACCGCCACACCATCGATACCTTGCGCCGCTTGCAGGAATCCTGGCAGGGCCATGCCCGCGCCTTGCCGCTGGAGCGCAAGACCGAGCAGGCTTTGTGGCAGAAATTCCGTGCCGCCTGCGACCAGATTTTCGCCAGGCGCAAGGAACACGCCCACGCAGCGGACCACGAACGCAAGGCTCACCTGCATGCGCGCGAAGCCATTTGCGCCAGCCTCGAGTCGGCGGCCTTCGAAGGCGACGACAAGGCCGTGCTGGCGGCCATTGGCAAGGCCTTGAAAGAGGCCGCCGCAGCATGGCATGCCTCCGGCGTGGTGCCGCGCGCCAGCGAGCAGAAAATCGACCAGCGCTACCGCGCCGCCGTCGGCGCCTTGCAGTCGCAGGCTGATGCCATCCGCAAGCGCGCCGGCGCGGCGCAGGCCAACGCCCTGCGTGAAAAGCTGCGCCTGGTGCAGGCGCTGGAAAGCGCGCTGGCCGGCTCCGACGAGATCGGCAGCGCCGACTGGAACAGTCGCTGGCAAGCCCTGGCTGCCTTGCCGGCCGAGCAGGAGCGCACCTTGCGCACCCGCTTTGACGCTGCGCTGAAGGCAGGGGAGGACTCGGCTGCGCGTGCCGCCTACGCCGCCCAACTGGAAACCAACCGTCAACGCCTGCTGTCCGAAGTGCTGCGCCTCGAAATCGCGGCCGGCATCGACAGCGGCGCCGAATTTGCGAAAGACCGATTGAAAATGCAGGTAGAAGTATTGCAGTCCTCCCTCAAGTCCGGCCAGAAGCCGGCCAGCCACGCCGCCCAGCTCCTTGCCTTGTGTGCCATGCCCGCGCTGGTGGATGCACGTACTGCCAGCCGCATCGAGCAGCTGTTCCGCAAGACCGGGGCGGAGGGCAAATGAGCGAAGTAAGGATCCAGGCAGAAGACTTCGACCTGACGCATGAAGTGGCGCAACTGCGCGCCGGGAACGCCAAGGTCGGCGCTATAGTCACTTTCGTTGGCACGGTGCGCGACCTGAACGAGGGCGCTTCCGTCGCGGAAATGGAGCTGGAGCATTACCCGGGCATGACCGAGCAGTCGATCCAGGCCATCATCGACCAGGCCAAGGCCCGCTGGCCGATCTATGGCGCGCTGGTCATCCATCGCGTCGGGCCGCTCAAGCCCATGGACCAGATCGTGCTGGTGGCAGTCACTTCGCCGCACCGGGGCGAGGCCTTCTCGGCTTGCGAATTTATTATCGACTACCTCAAGACCGAGGCGCCATTCTGGAAAAAGGAACAAACGCCCGAGGGCGCCCGCTGGGTAGATGCCCGTTCGAGCGACGACGATGCGTTAACGAAGTGGTCTTGAAATGCAACAACGCATCCTCATGTTGTCCTTGACAATTCATCAGGAGCGTTCGACATGCGCCAAGACAAACTCACAACAAAACTGCAAGAAGCACTCGCCGATGCCCAGAGCCTGGCCGTCGGCAACGACAACCAATATATCGAACCGGCACACCTGCTGCTGGCCCTGCTGAACCAGGAAGACGGCGGCGCGCGTTCGTTGCTGCAGCGCGCTGGCGTGAATGTCGGCGGGCTGGCGCAAGCCTTGAAGCATGCGCTCGAGCGCATGCCCAAGGTGTCAGGCGGCGACGTCACGGTCAGCCGCGAGTTCGTCAATATGCTGAACCAGGCCGACCGCGAGACCCAGAAGCGCGGCGACCAGTTCATCTCCAGCGAGATGGTGCTGCTGGCGATTGCCGAAGACAAGGGCGACGCCGGCAAGCTGGCACGCGAGAACGGCTTGCAGCGCAAGGCGCTGGAAACCGCCATCGATGCCGTGCGCGGCGGCGCCAAGGTCGACTCGCAGGAAGCGGAAGGCCAGCGCGAAGCCCTCAAGAAATACACCCTGGACCTGACCGAGCGCGCCCGACAGGGCAAGCTGGACCCGGTGATCGGCCGCGACGACGAGATTCGCCGCGCCATCCAGGTGCTGCAGCGCCGTACCAAGAACAATCCGGTGCTGATCGGCGAACCAGGTGTCGGCAAGACCGCCATCGTGGAAGGCCTGGCGCAGCGCATCGTCAACAATGAAGTGCCGGACTCGCTGCGCGGCAAGCGCGTGCTGTCGCTTGACATGGCGGCCCTGCTGGCGGGCGCCAAGTACCGCGGCGAATTCGAAGAGCGCCTGAAATCCGTGCTGAAAGAGCTGGCGCAGGACGAGGGCCAGACCATCGTCTTCATCGACGAGCTGCACACCATGGTGGGCGCCGGCAAGGCCGAAGGCGCGATGGATGCCGGCAATATGCTGAAGCCTGCCCTGGCGCGCGGCGAGCTGCATTGCCTCGGTGCGACCACGCTCGACGAATACCGCAAATACATCGAGAAGGATGCCGCGCTGGAGCGCCGCTTCCAGAAGATCCTGGTCGACGAGCCAAGCGTGGAGGCCACTATTGCGATTTTGCGCGGCCTGCAGGACAAGTACGAGCTGCACCACAAGGTGGAGATCACCGACCCGGCGATCATCGCGGCGGCGGAGCTGTCGCACCGCTACATCACCGACCGCTTCCTGCCCGACAAGGCGATCGATCTGATCGACGAAGCCGCGTCCAAGATCAAGATCGAGATCGACTCCAAGCCCGAGGTGATGGACAAGCTCGAACGCCGCCTGATCCAGCTCAAGATCGAGAAGGAAGCGGTCAAGCGCGAAAAGGACGAAGCCTCGCGCGCCCGGCTGCAATTGCTGGACGATGAAATCGCCAAGCTGCAGCGTGAGTACAACGATTACGAGGAAGTGCTGAAGGCCGAAAAAGCCAATGTGCAGGGCACTACCCACATCAAGGAGGAAATCGAGCGCATCAAGCAGCAGATGGAAGAGGCGACCCGCGCTTCCAACTGGCAGCGCGTGTCCGAGCTCCAATACGGCAAGCTGCCGGAGCTGGAGTCGCAGCTGAAGCAAGCCGAAGCCGCCGGCGCCGCCGAGCAGTCAGGCGACAAGCCGAAGCTGCTGCGCACCCAGGTTGGCGCGGAAGAAATCGCCGAGGTGGTCTCGCGTGCGACCGGCATTCCCGTGTCGCGCATGATGCAGGGCGAGCGCGACAAGCTGTTGCACATCGAAGAGAAGCTGCACGAGCGCGTGGTGGGACAGGATGAGGCGATCAGCGCGGTGGCCGATGCCATCCGCCGTTCGCGTGCCGGCCTGTCGGACCCGAACCGTCCGTACGGCTCCTTCATGTTCCTCGGCCCAACTGGCGTCGGCAAGACGGAACTGACCAAGGCGCTGGCGAACTTCCTGTTCGATTCGGAAGAATCGCTGATCCGCATCGACATGAGCGAATTCATGGAGAAGCATTCGGTGGCCCGCCTGATCGGTGCGCCGCCGGGCTATGTGGGCTACGACGAAGGCGGCTACTTGACCGAAGCCGTGCGCCGCAAGCCTTACAGCGTGATCCTGCTGGACGAGATCGAGAAAGCGCATCCGGACGTGTTCAACGTGCTGCTGCAGGTGCTGGATGATGGCCGCATGACGGATGGGCAGGGCCGTACCGTGGACTTCAAGAACACGGTCGTGATCATGACCTCCAACCTGGGCTCGCAGAAGATCCAGTCGCTGGACGAATCCGATCCGGCGGTGGTGAAGCTGGCGGTCATGGCCGAGGTGCGCGGACACTTCCGTCCCGAGTTCATCAACCGGATCGACGAGATCGTGGTGTTCCATGGCCTGGACGACAAGCATATCGGTTCGATTGCCCGCATCCAGCTGCAGATCCTGGAGCAGCGCCTGAAGCGCATGGACATGGGCATGGAAGTCACCGACGCCGCGCTGCAGAAGATCGCCGAGGCGGGCTACGACCCGGTGTATGGCGCACGCCCGCTGAAGCGCGCGGTGCAGCAGCAGATCGAAAATCCGCTGTCGAAGCTGATCCTGGAAGGCCGCTTTGGCCCGAAAGACACGATCCGCATCGATGCCGAGGGCAACGAGCTGGCCTTCCGCAAGGCTTGAGCTCAGCGGCAGGGCGCCCGGCAGCTCACTGGCTGCCGGCGCCTGACTTCGCCCGTCGCACCCCAAATGTGTTCCTCAAAACAGCTTTCGTCTACCTTCACCCTGCGAATGATCCAGCCGTTGGGAAGCGTCCATTGGCAAATGACTTCTTCGCGCTGACGCGCGCCCGGCGCCTGGGCCATTGCATTGCCGATCAGGCTGAACGTACCTGCGCTGCGCAAGCCGAATAGCTCCACCGGCACCCAACGGTAGGCCCGTTTGTCGCTGGGGCCGATAAACCGCACCAGGACATCCCCCGATTTGCAGATCGTGGCGGACGTCTGCACATTGAATTCGTTGAGTACGCCGGCAAAGGGCGCCTCGACACAGCTGATATTCTTGGTCCAGAGTGCGAACTGCTTGTCGCCTTCACTGGGCTTGAGATACTCGGTGACGACAGGGATGAGGGCAATGGCCAGCCCGGGATAGACCAGTAGCCATTGCCACCATTTATCTGGCAGCTTAAATCCTGGTGACATACAACCTCCAAATTGCGTAAACTCGTGGCTCTGACAGGAGCGCACCATGAATGAGTCATTGTTGGCGGGCCGGCTGGAATTCCTGCGCGAAGCGGAACGTCTGAAGAGCGTCCTGCGCAGCGGTTTCACGTCGACCGGACGGCCGGAAAGCACCGCCGAGCATAGTTGGCGGCTGGCGCTGATGGCACTGGTGTTCGCCGATGAATTGCCTGGGCTGGATCTCGCCCATTTGCTGAAGCTGTGCATCGTGCACGACCTCGGCGAAGCGATCCATGGTGACATTCCCGCAATCCACCAGCAAGCCCATCCCGGCAAGTCCGCGCAGGAACGCGAAGACTTGCACACCCTGACGCGCGACCTCGACTCGCCTCTGCGCGCGGAAATCATTGCCCTGTGGGACGAGTATGAAGCCGCCGCCACGCCAGAAGCCCAGGCCGTGAAAGCTTTCGACAAGCTGGAAACCATCCTCCAGCACAACCAGGGCGATAATCCGCCCGATTTCGACTATGCCTTTAACCTGGGGTACGGCCGCAAGCACACCGCTACGGCGCCTTTATTCGTGAGGCTGCGGGAGATGCTCGACGCGGAGACTGCGTCGCGCCACCAGTCCGCGTCTCCAAAGTGAGTGTAGGCAGCGCAAAGGCGGGCAGGCAAGCGCGGCCGGGAGCCAATTGACCGCAGGTTTGATTTTTATCAGTTGCGGGTGTTGAAAAACTCGGTAGGAGGACAGCCGAAGGTCTTGCGGAACATGGCGGTGAAGGCGGATTGGCTGGAGTAGCCCAGCGCATCAGCTACCTGCGACAGCGGCATGCCGCTGGAGATCATCGGCGCAGCATGGGCCAGCCGGGCCTGCTGGCGCCATTGGCCGAAGCTCATGCCCAGTTCCTTTTCAAACAGGCGCGCCAGCGTGCGCTCCGAAGCACCGGCCTTGCCGGCCCATTCTTCCAGGGTTTGGGGCGCGCCCGGATCGGCGAGCAGGGCGTCGCACAGGCTTTTCAGGCGCTTGTCGCGCGGCATGGGGACGCGGATTGGCCGCGTCGCCAGGTGCGGCAGTTCGTCGAGGATCAGGTTGCAGATCAGTTGGGAGCGGTGGCTTGCCACCTCGGGATCTTCCTGCTCCAGCGCCATGACCAGTTCGCGCAACAGCGGCGAGACTTCAAGCACCTTGCACGGCTCACCGGGAAAGGGATCGAAGGACGACACGACATAGACCGGCCGCAGCCGCGCAGTCTCAATCACGCTCAGCGAGTGCTCGACATTGGCCGCAGTCCAGATCGCGCGCTGCGGCGGGACGATCCAGCTGCTGTCCATCGCGTTCACCCGGATGACGCCCTCCAGTGCCAGGGTCAACTGGGCGCAATCGTGGGTGTGCGCTTGCAGGGAACGTTCGCTGACCAGGTCGCGCGCGATCATGGTGACAGGCTGCATCGCGGTCGGCTCGCGACGGCTTTCGTGTGGTCCCGTGTGGGTAACGATCTGGACTGGCATGGGTTGGCAGTTTTGCGATAAATGATGTCATCCTAGCTCAAAACAGACGTGCGATGTTTTTCTAGAATGTTTCCATTCTTTATACGAATGAGGTTGGAAATGGAAAATCAAAACTTGCGCACGGACGCCCGCGTGATCGGCCTGGTCGGGCTGGCGCATGGCGTCTCGCACTTCTATCATCTGATCCTGGCCGCGCTGTTTCCCTGGCTGAAGACGGCATTCGGCTTGAGCTACTCCGAACTGGCGCTGCTGATGACGGTGTTCTTTGTCGTTTCCGGCATTGGCCAGGCCCTGGCCGGCTTCGTGGTGGACCGGGTTGGCGCGCGCCGCGTGCTGTTTTCCGGCATGGCGATGCTGGGCGTATCGGCGCTGGTGTTGTCGAACGCCCAGAACTATGCCGGCCTGATGCTGGGCGCCATGCTGGCGGGCATGGGCAACAGCATCTTCCACCCGGCAGACTACACGATCCTCAACCAGCGCGTTTCGCGCGACCGGCTGGCCCATGGCTTTTCCGTGCATGGCATCAGCGGCAGCATTGGCTGGGCTGCCGCGCCGCTGTTCCTGACTGGCGTCGCCAGTGCCACGGATTGGCGTACCGCCTTGCTGTCGGCTGCAGCGCTGCCCGCGATTGTGCTGGCGATCCTGTGGTGGAACCGCGAAGCCTTGCGCCCTGATCCTGTCGTTCATCACGCCGCCGGCGCGCGGCAGGGCGGTTCGTTTGATTTCCTGCGACTGCCTTCGGTGTGGATGTGCTTTGGCTTCTTCTTCCTGACTGCGCTGGCGCTGGGCGGCATCCAGAGTTTCGCCTCGACCGGACTGGTCAAACTGTACGGCATGTCGCTGGCGATGGCGACCAGCGCCTTCACGGCCTACATGCTGGCATCCGCGGTGGGCATGATGCTGGGCGGCTTCCTCGGTGCAGGGCGCAAGAACCATGACCGTACCATTGCCGCCGCCTTCGCGCTGGCCGCTGTGCTGGCTCTGCTGCTTGGCATGGCTGTGGTGCCCGCCTGGGGGGCAGTAGCCTTGATGGCGCTGGTCGGCTTTTTCTCCGGCATTGCAGGACCCTCGCGCGATTTGATGATCCGCGCCGCAGCGCCGAAGAATGCCACGGGCCGCGTGTACGGCGTGGTGTATTCCGGCCTGGATAGCGGCCTGTCGGTCGGGCCTCTGCTATTCGGCCTGATGATGGACGCAGGCAAGCCGCAATATGTCTTCGCCGGCATCGCCTTCTTCCTGCTGCTGGCCATCGCCACCGCCACCGGCGTTGGCAGCCGTACCCGCGCCACCGCCAACGTTGCAGCCTGATATAGTCGTGTCATCTTCCATAACCGCGAGTGATGCCATGAGTTTTGCCACGACAGACCTTTGTGACGACAATCCTGCGATGCTGGACGACGGCAGCCTGCAAGTCCTGTCGCCGTTCTTCCGCCACTTCGGCAAGCGGGCCCAGTTTGCCGGACCGGCTGCGACGCTGAAGGTGCATGAGGATAATGCGCTGGTGCGTGCGACCCTGGAAACCCAGGGCGGGGGCAGGGTGCTGGTCATCGATGGCGGCGGCAGCCTGCGCCGGGCGCTCGTTGGCGGCCAGCTTGGCCTGCTGGCGCAGAACAACGGCTGGGCAGGCGTGATTGTCGATGGTTGCGTGCGCGATAGCGCCGAGCTGGCGCAGTGCGACGTCGGCATCATGGCCTTGGCGACGCATCCCCAGCGCAGTGCGCGTGAGGGCGTCGGCAAGCGCGATGTCAACGCACAAATCGCAGGCGTGACAGTGCGCCCCGGCGACTGGATTTATGCGGATGCGGATGGCGTGCTGGTGGCCAAGCAAAAGCTCGCCTGATGCTGGTGCGCTTTCCACGATGTGAAAACGGCATTTCACGCGATGGAAAGTGCACCACATTAACAAACCTTGTTTCTCTCGAAAGGAGAAATGACGTTCCGAATCATGGAATTTAATTCTCAAGTATTTGATTTGTCGGTAGTAAATTGTGCTTATATGTCTTATATAAGACTATTGTTGCACTGAACAATCAAGCCTAAGATATCTCTAACGGTTTTCGTTTTCTAACGCTTTCGTAGGAGATCATCATGGCAACTCGCGCCGAACAAATCGCAGCCCTGCAGCACGACTGGGATAGCAACCCTCGCTGGAAAGGCGTCACCCGCACTTACACCGCCGAAGACGTGGTGCGCCTGCGCGGCTCGCTGGCCATCGAGCACACACTGGCCAAGCGCGGCGCGGAAAAACTGTGGGACTTGGTGAACAACGAACCCTTCGTCAATGCGCTGGGTGCGTTGACCGGCAACCAGGCCATGCAACAGGTGAAGGCCGGCCTGAAGGCGATCTACCTGTCAGGCTGGCAGGTAGCGGGCGATGCCAACCTGGCGGGCGAGATGTATCCTGACCAGTCGCTGTATCCTGCCAACTCGGTGCCGATGGTTGTTCGCCGCATCAACAATACCTTCCAGCGCGCCGACCAGATCCAGTGGTCTGAGGGCAAGGACGATATCGACTTTTTCGCGCCTATCGTGGCGGACGCGGAAGCGGGCTTCGGCGGCGTGCTGAATGCCTTCGAACTGATGAAAGCCATGATCGAAGCCGGCGCTTCGGGCGTGCATTTCGAAGACCAGTTGGCTTCGGTGAAAAAATGCGGCCACATGGGTGGCAAGGTGCTGGTGCCAACCCGCGAAGCCGTCGAAAAACTGAGCGCTGCGCGCCTGGCCGCTGACGTCATGGGCACCGCTACCCTGGTGATCGCCCGTACCGACGCTGAAGCTGCGGACTTGCTGACTTCCGACGTGGACGACAACGACAAGCCATTCTGCACCGGCGAACGCACCGTGGAAGGCTTTTACAAGGTGCGCAATGGCCTGGAGCAGTCGATTTCCCGCGCGCTGGCCTACGCTCCGTACGCTGACCTGGTGTGGTGCGAAACCGGCAAGCCGGACCTGGCTTTCGCCAAGTCCTTCGCTGAAGCCGTGCATGCCAAATTCCCCGGAAAGATGCTGGCCTATAACTGCTCGCCTTCCTTCAACTGGAAGAAAAACCTCGACGACGCGACCATTGCCAAATTCCAGAAAGAGCTGGGTGCGATGGGCTACAAATTCCAGTTCATCACGCTGGCCGGCTTCCACTCCCTGAACTACGGCATGTTCGACCTGGCCCATGGGTATGCCCGCCGCCAGATGTCGGCCTTCGTGGAGCTGCAGGAAGCCGAATTCGCCGCGGCCGCCAAAGGATTCACCGCGGTCAAGCACCAGCGCGAAGTCGGTACCGGCTACTTCGACGCCGTGACCCAGGCAATCCAGCAGGGCCAGAGTTCCACCACCGCCTTGCACGGTTCGACCGAAGACGAGCAGTTCTTCGACGAGAAAAAGAAAGTCGCTTAAGTGCGTGTCATGAACACGCAGTCCAGCAGGATTCCCGAGGGATGCTGGTACTGCGTGTTCTTCATTGCGCGATAGCCAGCCGCTTCGTAGAAGCGGACTGCGTTCAGCGAAGCGTAGAGGTGCAAGGCGGCGGGTTCGCCGGCCATCTGCTCCAAGGCTCCCAACAGGGATTTGCCTACGCCCTGGCCGCCAAATCGCGGTTCGACAAAGACCGCATCCACCTCATTGCTCTCCAGGTCGAGGATGGCGTATCCGGCCAGTTCGCCATTGATACAGGCCTTGATGCCGCCGCCCTGGGCCAGCAGGGCGGGATAGGTCGAGGGCGCCGGGGCTGCGGCCCACGTGCTCAAGGTGAGGCGATCGTAGTGGTCGGCGCATTGGCTGCGCAGCGCGCGGGTGCGCAATTCCCACAGGGCTGGGATGTCGGCGCTGGCCGCTGGAAGAAGGGTGATCATTTGGCCAGTGTATCGCAGGCGATCATGCGCATGAGATAATGCCGGCAACTCTTATTTACCAGCCTCTCCTATGTTCAGTTACCGCCACGCGTTCCATGCCGGCAATCACGCCGACGTCCTCAAGCACTTTGTCCTGGTCCAGGTCCTCGAATACCTGAACCAGAAGGACGTCCCTTACACCTATATCGACACGCATGCCGGCGCCGGCGTCTATTCGCTGGATAGCGCGCAAGCCACCAAGACCGCCGAATTCGAGACCGGCATCGGCCCATTGTGGGATCGTGATGACCTGCCGGAACCGCTGGCCGACTACGTTCAACTGATCAAGGACCTGAACCCAAGCGGCAAACTGCGCTTCTATCCTGGTTCGCCTTACTGCGCCGAAATCGTGGCGCGCGAAGAAGACCGCATTCGCCTGTTCGAGCTGCACCCGTCGGACGCCAAGATCCTGGCCGACAATTTCCACAAGCTGGAGCAGCACCAGGCGGCCAATGGTCGCCGCCCTGCTGCGCGCGGCAAGCGTGTGATCGTCAACAAGGCGGATGGTTTCCTGGGCGTGAAGGCGTTGCTGCCGCCACCATCGCGCCGCGGCATGGTGCTGTGCGATCCTCCCTATGAGGACAAGCAGGACTACAAGAAGGTCACTGACATGCTGAACGATGCGCTGAAGCGCTTCCCGACCGGCACTTATGCGGTCTGGTATCCGGTGCTGCAGCGCATTGAGGCGCGCAACTTCGCCGAGCGCTTGAAGCACTTGCCGGCCAAGAGCTGGCTGAACGTGACCCTGTGCATCAGCATGCCAACCCCGGACGGCATCGCGCTGCATACGAGCGGCATGTTCCTGCTGAATCCTCCGTACACGCTGGAGCCGATGCTGCGCCAGGTGATGCCCTACCTGGTGCAGGTTTTGGGCCGTGATGCCGGTGCGCAGTTCACGCTGGAGAGTGGCGAGGCGGCCACAAGCAAGAAGGTCCCGCAGCGCACAACATAAAAATATTGCCAGGACTGCACTAATGGGTATAGTCTTGACACCATGAGTCTTAACAATGGGGAAACCCATGACAGCCGTGGTTGAAAGTGAAGTGCAGATCCCAATGCCGTATGCCAATCAGTTCTTCTTGGCACGGCAACCCATCCTCAACCGCAGCCAGCGGCTCGTGGCCTACGAGCTGCTCTACCGAAATGCCGAAGTCCACGAAGCCCGTGTGACGGACGGAACCCATGCCACTGCCTCCGTGATTGCCCATGCTTCCGAGCTGGGCATGGAGCAGGTCGTGGGCGACCAGCTCGCTTTCGTCAATGTCGACACGACGGGGTTGATGAGCGATTTCATTCACTTCCTGCCGACTGACAAGGTCATCCTCGAGGTGCTGGAGTCGGTCGAGCCGACGCCGGACGTGCTGAAGCGGGTGCAGGACCTGAAGCAGGCCGGCTACAAGTTCGCCCTCGACGATGTGGCGGGGGAGAGCGATGCCGTGACGGCTTTACGTCCGCTGATGGACGTGATCAAGGTCGATATCAAGCAGATCGAGCGCGGCAGCCTGCCCGCCTTGGCGCGCAACCTGCGCAACCCCAACCAGAAACTGCTGGCCGAGAAAGTTGAGACGGTCGAGGAGTTCCGCGAGTGCATGGACCTGGGCTTCGAATATTTCCAGGGTTATTATTTCGCGCGGCCCGTGATCCTGAGCGGGAAGAAGATTACGCCATCGCAGCTCTCCATCATGCATTTGTTGGATTTGCTGAACCAGGACGCGGACCAGCGCGAGGTGGAGCGCAGCGTCAAGCATGACCCGCTCATTTCCCTCAACCTGCTGCGCTTGGTGAATACGCCGGCGGTGGGCGCGCGCTTCCGCATCAATTCCGTCGGGCATGCGCTGATCGTGCTGGGGCGGCGGCAGTTGCAGCGCTGGCTGCAGATCCTGCTGTATGTGAAAGGCTCGGAATTCGATTCGCCCTTGCTGCAGATGGCCACCACGCGCGGCAAGACCATGGAACTGGTGATGGGGCATGTGCGCCCGTCGGAAAGGGTAGCGGCCGATATTGGTTTCACCGTCGGCATCATGTCGCTGATGGATGCGCTGTTCTCGGTACGCATGGGCGAAATCCTCGACAGCGTCAATGTGCTGGACGAGGTGCGCGGTGCGCTCTTGCATCGCGAGGGAGATTATGGCGATGTGCTGCGCCTGATCGAGCTGATCGAACGGGCGCAGGAGGGGCGCGAGCTGACCGGCATCCTGCACCGGCTGGATCTGGCGCCTTCGGCCCTGTATGCGCTACAGCGCGAGGCATTCGAGTGGGTCAATGAGTATGCCCACTCCGTTCAGTAGTTTATTGGGCCAGTAGCAAAAAGACTGTTGGCTTCTTGTGGAAGTCCGGCGCCATGCCGCAGTCGAGCAGGCCCTTCCATTGCGCGCCCGTGCGGGTGCGGATCGTTTCCGTGGGCAGGCTGATGTCGGTGGCCACGCAAATCAGCGTGCTGCCGTTGCAGGCGGCAACCAGCGCTTCCAGCATGGCGGCATTGCGGTAGGGCGTTTCGATGAAGAGTTGTGTTTGCTTTTCCTGGCGCGAGCGCGCTTCCAGTTCTTTCAGGCGCTTGGCACGTTGCGCGGCGTCGGTCGGCAGGTAGCCGTTGAAGGCGAAACTTTGGCCGTTCAGGCCGCTGGCCATGACGGACATCAGGATGGAGGAGGGGCCAACCAGGGGACGCACCGGGATGCTGTTGGCGTGGGCCAGGCGGACCAGGTCGGCGCCCGGGTCGGCTACCGCCGGGACGCCGGCTTCGGACAGCAGGCCGACGTCGTGGCCGGCTTTCAGGGGTTCGAGCAGGGCTTGCAGTGCCGCTTGCGGCGTGTTGATGTTCAGTTCGCTGATCGCGATTTCCTGGATCGGTTTGGCGGTGCCGACCTGCTTCAGGAAGGCGCGGGCGGTTTTGGCGTTCTCGGCGACGAAGTGGGTGAGCTGGCTGGTGAGCTGCTGCACGTGCTGGGGGATGACCTGGTCCAGGGAGTCGGTTGGGCCGAGGGTGTTGGGGATTAGGTATAGGGTGCCGTTCATGTTTTTAAACCGGTAAACCTGGGTCTGACCCCAGGGTCAGACCCTGTCAGATCTGGCGTGACCGGTAATTTCTTAGTTATCTGGTGAGCAGGCGGGTCAGACGGGACGGCCATCCGGCTTGGGTCTGACCCAGGTTTATCGGGTCTGGAAGAAACTTACGCCGGCGGCGCGCAGCATGCTGGTAAGCGCAATCAGCGGCAAGCCCGTGAGTGCCGTCGGATCGCTGGAATCAATCCGCTCCAGGATCGCGATCCCCAGCGCCTCGTTTTTCGCGCTTCCGGCACAATCATAGGGCTGCTCAATGCGCAGGTAGGCATCCAGTTCCTCATCGGGCAAATCGCGGAACTTGACCACGGTCTGGATGTCATCAAGCTGGTGCGTATTGTTGCGCCCATCCCACACGCACAGCGCGGTATGAAACACCACTTCACGCCCGCGCATTTTCTGCAGCTGGGCGAGCGCATTGGCATGATTGCCAGGTTTGCCGATTTGCTCATCGTCCAAAGTGGCGACCTGGTCGGAGCCGATCACCAGCGCGCCAGGGTGGCGGGCAGCTACTGCGGCAGCCTTGTCACGGGCCAGGCGCAGGGCGGTGGCAGAGGGAGTTTCGCCCGGTCGCGGGCTTTCGTCGATATCCGGCACATCGACCGAGAACGGCAAATGCAGCCGCGACAACAGCTCCCGGCGGTAGGCCGAGCTGGAGGCGAGAATGATGTTGGTTGTTTTCATCAGGGAAATGTTATATGCTCTCTGCGCCGTAGAAAAAGCGCGAAAAGTCTCGCAAGTCTTTGACGCGGCGTGGAAAATCCTGTTATTATCGCAGGTTTTCGAGGGAAATTTTAGCCAATGAATGCTTTTGAGATCGACGCCTTTGAATTTTGTCGGACCAACAGCAGCAAGGAAGGGGTAACGCCCGTCGCTGAAATGACCCGGCTTAACAAGGAATGCGCTAACACTTCCGGTGAGTTGACCTGGAAGGTGGAGGGCGGTTCCAGCAAACAGGGCTTCCCGCAGATGCGCCTGACCGTTGCCGGCAAGGTGCAACTGGTGTGCCAGCGCTGCCTGACCCCGTTTGATTACGACATCGATTCGTCGACGCTCCTGATGCTCGGCAAGGACGACGAGGATGCGGACGAAATCGAGGAAATCATTGATGATGAAAGCATTGACGTGATCGTCGGTGCGCGCTCCATGAATCTCATGGACCTGGTTGAAGATGAGGCCCTGCTGGCCTTGCCGCAAGCGCCGAAGCACGAGGTGTGTCCTGATGCCTCGCTGGTCGACTCTGCGAAGAATGAGAAGGCGTCGCCCTTCGCCGGCCTGAAAAGCCTGAAAACGAATTAATCAGTTTGTAGTAGCAAAGAACGTGTCAAAACGCGTGCAGTAATCGAGTTTGGCATGGATGTAAAAGCTCGATTCGCATGTTTTTGCGCATCGGATGTGTTAAAATCTTAGAACTTTAGTATTAGGAGTCATCATGGCTGTTCAACAGAACAAGAAATCCCCGTCGAAGCGCGGCATGCACCGTTCGCACGATTTTCTGGTAGCACCGAATCTGGCCGTCGAGCCAACCACCGGTGAAACCCACCTGCGTCACCACATTTCGCCTAACGGCTTCTATCGTGGTCGCAAAGTGCTGAAGACCAAGAACGACGAGTAATCGGCGTTTCGCTTCAGCGACAAGACAAAGCGGTGCTACGCAGGTTTTCTGACGTCGCGCCGCTTTTTCTTTGAGTTATACAATGACAATCAAAATCTCTATCGACTGCATGGGTGGCGATCACGGCCCCTCAGTTACGATCCCCGCAGCACTCTCTTTCCTCAAGCACGAACCGAATGCCGAACTGGTCCTCGTTGGCCTGGAAGATGTCCTTCGCGCTGAACTGAAAAAGCACCACGCCGAGGCCGAGCCGCGCCTGACTATCCTTCACGCTTCCGAACAGGTCACCATGGATGATCCGCTCGAGGTCGCTTTGCGCCGCAAGAAGGATTCGTCGATGCGCGTGGCCATTGAGCAGGTCAAGAGCGGCGCCGTTGCCGGCTGTGTTTCGGCCGGCAATACCGGCGCCCTGATGGCAGTTTCGCGCTACGTGCTGAAGACCATGGCCGGCGTTGACCGTCCGGCCATCTGCACCATCATGCCGAACAAGCTGGGCAAGCCAACCTATATGCTGGACCTGGGCGCCAATGTGGATTGCGAACCGCACCACCTGCACCAATTCGCTATCATGGGTTATGTGCTGGTACAGGCGATGGAAGGCATTGAGCGCCCGACCATCGGCTTGCTGAACGTTGGCACGGAAGACATCAAGGGTAATGAAGTGGTGAAGGCCACGGCTGCCTTGCTGCGCGCCGACCACGAGCGCGGCGCCCTGAACTTCCACGGCAACGTGGAAGGGAATGATATTTTCAAAGGTACCACCGACATCGTCGTCTGCGACGGCTTCGTCGGCAACGTGACGTTGAAGGCTGTCGAAGGCCTGGCCAGCTTGTTCAAGGTGGTGCTGACCGAAGAATTCAAGCGTAACCCGATCACCATGTTGGGTGCGCTGATCGCGCGCGGTGCGCTGCGCATGATCACCCAACGCCTGAATCCTGCCCGCTATAACGGCGCTGGCCTGCTGGGCCTGCGCGGTCTGGTCTTCAAGAGCCATGGCGGGGCAGGCGTGGAAGCCTTTGAATGGGCAATCCGCCGCGCTTACGAGGCGGCGCATCATGATTTGCAAGAGCATCTGTCGGCGATGATTGCCGAACTGATGCCGCAGGAAGAGACGACTACACAAACGAGAGACACGCATGACCCTGTACAGCAAGATCGTAGGCACGGGCAGCTACCTGCCTGAGAAACGCGTCACCAACCATGACCTGGCAGCCCAGCTGGCTGCCAAGGGCATCGAGACTTCGGACGAGTGGATTGTGTCGCGCAGCGGCATTTCCGCTCGCCATTACGCGGAGCCTGAGCAGGCTTCGTCCGACCTGGGCGTGATCGCTGCCAAGCGCGCGCTGGAAATGGCCGGCATGCAGCCGGACGATATCGACCTGATCATTGTCGCCAGTTCCACCCCCGACTTTTACGGCAGCTTCCCAAGCACCGCCTGCATCGTGCAGAAGAAGCTGGGCATGTCCAACAACTGCGCAGCGGTCGACGTGCAGGCTGTTTGCAGTGGCTTCGTCTACGCGGTGGCGACGGCGGACAGCTTCATCAAGTCCGGCATGCACAAGAACGTGCTGGTGATCGGCGCTGAAGTCTTCTCGCGCATCCTGAATTTCGAAGACCGCACCACCTGTGTGCTGTTTGGCGATGGTGCTGGTGCCATTGTCATGAGCGCGTCGCAAGAGCCTGGCATCCTGGCGTGCAAGCTGCATGCGGATGGCCGTCACTCCGACGTGCTGCGCGTACCGGGCAGCCTGTCCAATGGCGCCATCGCGGGCAGCGCATTCCTCTACATGGATGGCCAGGCGGTGTTCAAGCTGGCGGTGTCGGTGCTGGAGAAGGTGGCCTACGAGGCGCTGGACGCAGCCGGCATGACTTCCAGCCAGATCGACTGGCTGATTCCGCACCAGGCCAATATCCGCATCATGAACGGCACCGCCAGGAAGCTGGGCATGGAGCCTGAAAAGATGGTGGTGACCGTCGACCAGCATGGCAATACTTCCGCAGCTTCGATCCCGCTGGCGCTGGACGTCGCGATGCGCGATGGCCGCATCAAGAAGGGTGACGTAGTGATGATGGAAGGTGTAGGCGGTGGCTTTACGTGGGGTGCTGTACTGGCCCGGATGTAATAAAATGCAGTCCTTTTTAGAATAAGAAGTCTAAAGGTTGAAAGATGAATAAATTCGCGTTCGTATTCCCGGGCCAGGGTTCCCAGGCCGTGGGCATGATGGAAGGTTTTGCCGGCAACCCAGTGGTCGCGCAGACCCTTGCCGAAGCTTCCGACGCATTGCAGTTCGACCTGGCCAAGCTGATCGCTGAAGGCCCGAAAGAAGAACTCGACCTGACCACCAATACCCAGCCGGTCATGCTGACCGCTGCCGTAGCAGCCTACCGCGCCTGGATCGCCGCTGGCGGCCCAGTACCGAGCGTGGTTGCCGGCCACTCGCTGGGTGAGTACTCGGCCCTGGTTGCGGCAGGCGTGATTTCCTTCAAGGATGCCGTGCCGCTGGTGCGCTTCCGCGCGCAGGCGATGCAGGAAGCCGTGCCGGTCGGGCAGGGTGCCATGGCTGTGATGCTGGGCCTGTCCGATGAGGACGTGCGCGCAGCTTGCGCCGAAGCGGCTGCCGCCGTGCCGGGTGAAGTGGTGGAAGCGGTTAACTACAATGCGCCAGCGCAAGTGGTTGTTGCCGGCCATGCCGCCGCAGTTGACAAGGCCTGTGAAATCGCCAAGGCGAAAGGCGCCAAGCGCGCCATGCGCCTGCCCGTTTCCGCGCCGTTCCACAGCTCGCTGCTCAAGCCGGCTTCGGACCGCCTGCGCGAGTACATGGCATCGATCCATTTCAACGCGCCGCAAATCCCGCTGATCAACAATGTGGACGTGGCAGTGCTGAACGATCCGGCTTCCATCAAGGACGCCCTGGTGCGCCAGGCCGCTTCCCCGGTGCGCTGGGTGGAAACCATGCAGAAAGTTGCTGCCGACGGCATCACGAATGTGGTTGAATGCGGTCCGGGCAAGGTCCTGATGGGCCTGGCCAAGCGTATCGATCCGGTCCTGGTTGGCGAGGCCATCTACGACCAGGCAAGCCTCGAGCGCATGCTGGAAACCCTGAAATAAACAAGGATGACAATGACTCTAGCTAATCAAGTAGCGCTGGTGACCGGCGCCTCGCGCGGCATCGGCAAGGCAATCGCGCAAGAACTGGCCCGCCAGGGCGCCAAGGTGATCGGCACTGCCACCACCGAGGCCGGCGCAGAAGCGATCTCGGCCTACCTGGCCGAAATCGGCGCCGAAGCAGGCAAGGGCATGGTGCTGAACGTCACCAATGCCGAGCAGTGCGCTGCCGTCATCGACGATATCTCGAAAACCTACGGCGCCGTCGGCATCCTGGTCAACAACGCGGGCATCACGCAAGACCAGTTGGCCATGCGCATGAAGGACGAGGAGTGGGACAGCGTGATCGCCACCAACCTGACTTCGGTGGGTCGCCTGTCGCGCGCTGTCCTGCGCGGCATGATGAAAGCGAAGGCTGGGCGTATCATTAACATCACCTCCGTGGTGGCATCGGCCGGCAACCCTGGCCAGATGAACTACGCTGCCGCCAAGGCTGGCGTCGAGGGTATGACCCGCGCCCTGGCCCGCGAAATCGGCAGCCGCAACATTACCGTCAACAGCGTCGCCCCAGGTTTTATCGATACCGATATGACCAAGGCGCTGGGCGAAGAGCAGCATACGGCCCTGCTGACCCAGATTCCATTGGGCCGCCTGGGCAAGCCGGAAGATATCGCGGCAGCCGTCGCTTTCCTGGCCTCGCCAGCGGCCGCGTATATTACCGGTACCACCCTCCACGTGAACGGTGGTATGTATATGAATTGATACGGTTATGCGGCATAATGCCGCACGATCGCATCATTTAATAGTGATTTCAACGTAGATCAATTCAAACGTCGAAATTAGTTTATAGGCGCGCAAACCTGCTAAAATGCGCGCTTTCCGTAACAACATATTGGAGCCATAACATGTCGGATATCGAACAACGCGTTAAGAAAATCGTCGCTGAACAACTGGGCGTCGCTGAAGCAGACATCAAGAACGAATCCTCTTTCGTCGACGACCTGGGCGCCGATTCCCTCGACACCGTTGAGCTGGTAATGGCACTGGAAGACGAGTTCGAAATGGAAATCCCAGACGAACAAGCTGAAAAGATCACCACCGTGCAGCAAGCGATCGACTACGCTACTGCACACGTCAAGGCCTAATCAAAGCCCTGACTCTCCGATCCACTCCGGGAGACTCGCTTGAGTTCTAAAAACCGTCGTGTAGTGGTCACCGGCCTCGGTGTGATTTCCCCCGTCGGCAACAGCGTTGCCGACGCGTGGAAAGCAATCACCGAGAGCAAGTCCGGGATCGCAAACATTACTAGTTTTGACGCGTCGGCCTTTTCCACCCGTTTCGCGGGTGAAGTGAAGGGCTTCAACGTCGAGGACTACCTCGACGCCAAAGAAGCGCGTCACATGGATAAATTCATCCACTTCGGCATGGCCGCTGGCATCCAGGCAATCCAGGATTCCGGCATCACCGTCACCGAAGAAAATGCCGATCGCATCGGCGTGATCATTGGTTCCGGCATCGGCGGCTTGCCGATGATTGAAGCGCAGAAGGAAGACTACGACAAGCGCGGTCCGCGCCGTATCTCGCCATTCTTCGTGCCGGCCTCGATCATCAATATGATTTCCGGCAACCTGTCGATCAAGTACGGCATGCGCGGTCCCAACCTGTCCATCGTGACGGCTTGCACCACCGGCCTGCATTCGATCGGCGTGGCAGCCCGTGCCATTGAATACGGCGATGCGGATGTCATGATCGCCGGTGGCGCGGAATCGACCGTGTCGCCGCTGGGCCTGGGCGGTTTCGCTTCGGCTCGCGCGCTGTCCCAACGCAACGATGACCCTGCCACCGCGTCCCGCCCATGGGACATGGACCGCGACGGCTTCGTGCTGGGCGAAGGTGCTGGCGTCATGGTCCTGGAAGAGTACGAACATGCGAAAGCGCGCGGCGCCAAGATCTATGCAGAAGTGCTGGGCTTTGGCATGAGCGCCGATGCATATCACATGACCTCGCCTCTGGAAGATGGTGCTGGTGGCAGCAAGTCGGCGCAGAACGCGCTGCGCAACGCTGGCATCAACCCTGACCAGGTGAACTACGTGAACGCGCACGGCACCTCGACGCCGCAGGGCGACGTGGCGGAAGTCCAGGGTGTCAAGCGCACCTTCGGCGACCACGCCAAGAAGCTGGTTGTCAGCTCCACCAAGTCGGCCACCGGCCACCTGCTGGGCGGCGCTGGCGGCCTGGAGTCTGTGTTCACCGTACTGGCGATCCACAACCAGGTGATCCCGCCGACCATCAACCTGTTCAACCAGGATCCGGCATGCGATCTGGACTTCTGCGCCAATACCGCGCGTGATGCCACGATCAACTATGCGCTGAAGAACTCCTTCGGCTTCGGCGGAACGAACGGCAGCCTGCTGTTCGCTAAAGTCTAAACGGAACTTCCAAGCCTCGCCCCGGTCTCAGTACCGGGGCGAGCGCTTCCGCTGTACCCCCCCATTCATTTATTCCCATGTCGATCGCGGCATCTGTCGCTGTTCGCCCGTCGCCGTGCCTGCGCGTTTTGCGGGCAGGGATTGTCGCGTCCGTGCTGGCTGTCGGGGCATGGAGCGGGCAGCCCTTGCTGGCGGCGGCAGCCCTGGCAAGCCTGCGGCGCGAAGTCAATTGCAGCCACATTGATATTTCCGGTGTCGGAGAAATCCGGCTGACGGTATACCGGAAGCAGTGCCGGGCACGCTTGCTGGATGGTTGTACCGCGTGGCCGGCCGCCTTGCTGCTGCACCTCGAGCTGGAAGGAGGGCAGCGCCTGTGGCTGGCCTTGCTGCCGGATTCGGTTGCGGGCGGCGAGTGGCGCCGGCTGCAGGCGGCAGTGCGGGCCCAGCTTCAAAAAATGTGAACCAATCTTCGCGGGACTGCTCTTATGAAGGTGGACCCAGATCGTGAGCTGGTGGAGCGGGCGCGGGCAGGGGAGCGGGCCGCGTTTGACCAGCTGGTGGCGCGCTACCAGCGGCGCCTGCTGCGCCTGGTCCTGCGGCTGCTGCGCGATCCGGCCGAGGCAGAGGATGTGGTGCAGGAGACCTTCCTCAAGGCCTACCGCGCCTTGCCGCGTTTTCGGGGCGAGGCGGCGTTCTACACCTGGCTGTACCGGATCGCCTTGAATGGGGCGCGCAATGCGATCCTGCGGCGGCGGCAACGTAGCGCACCGCAGGGCGTGGCGCCGTCCCAGCTTCCGGCGCCAGTATCGGAAATCGGGACGCCGGAGTCGATGTTGCTCAGCAAGCAGGTGATGCTGGCCATCGATGCGGCCATGGAGGCTTT
Organism: Pseudoduganella sp. S-14; assembly: GCF_049913285.1. GTDB lineage: Bacteria > Pseudomonadota > Gammaproteobacteria > Burkholderiales > Burkholderiaceae_D > Rugamonas. The sequence goes on along the minus strand of NZ_CP183991.1, from coordinate 4,326,719 downwards.
GCCGCTGGAATTGCGGACTGCCGTCGTGCTGCGGGAAATCGAGGGCTTGAGTTATGAGGAAATTGCGCAAATCATGGAGTGTCCGCTGGGAACCGTGCGCAGCCGGATTTTTCGGGCCCGCGAAGCCATTGCGCGGCGGCTGCGGCCTTTACTGGATTTGCCTGTAGATAAGCGTTGGTGAGGAGGGGCAATGATTTTGCTGCCGGATGAGGATGAGCTGTCCGTGGGCGCCCAGGTCCATGCGGTGATCGGGGACGCCTTGCGCCTGAGTGTTGCCGACGCCGAGCCGAGCGCGGGCTTCGCGGCGCGGCTGGCGGCGGCGTTGGACGAGGTGGAGCGCGACAGTCATCTGGTGCAGACGCAGGCGATGGCTGGCGAGCCGGCGTGCCAGGACGCCGTGCCGGGCGAGGACAAGCAGGCGGGCGAGGCCGGGCGTGGAGCGGGGCACGGTTCGGAGGCTGCCGAAGCCGCCTCTTGAAACGGCGAGGGGTTGCCCGCAACATATCGTCACAATATCCGGCTCCCGTTTAACACGAAGCTGATTTATATTGCTTGTTCTTCATTGACTTTCACTGAACGCAACCATGAAAAAAACCATGATTTCTGCGCTGGTACTCAGTGCAGCCTCCCTCGGCCTGCCGGCCGTTGCCGGTTTCGCGCCCGCCTATGCGGCGGCCCCCGCCGTGGCCGGTTTGCCGGACTTTGCCGACCTCGTTGAGCGAGTCGGCCCGGCTGTCGTGAATATCCGTACTACCGAACGCATTACCCAGCGCGACGTCGACGCGGCTGGCCAGGCCGATGAAATGCAGGAATTCCTGCGCCGCTTCTTCGGTGGGCAAATGCCGCGCGGCCAGGCGCCGCGCCGCCGCAACCTGCCCACCCCGGGCCAGGAGATCCAGCGCGGCATCGGTTCCGGGTTTGTCGTGTCGGCCGACGGCTATGTGCTGACCAATGCCCATGTGGTCGATGGCGCCGACGAGGTGTACGTTACCCTGACTGACAAGCGGGAATTCAAGGCCAAGGTGCTGGGCGCCGATGCGCGCGCCGACGTGGCCGTGCTAAAGATCGATAGCGGCGGCAAGCTGCCCTACCTGACCATTGGCGATCCGAACAAGTCCCGCGTCGGCGAATGGGTGATTGCGATCGGTTCCCCATTCAATCTCGAGAACACTGTGACTTCCGGCATCATTTCGGCCAAGGCGCGCGACACCGGCGACCTGCTGCCGCTGATCCAGAGCGACGTAGCGGTCAACCCGGGCAACTCGGGTGGGCCGCTGATCAACCTGAAGGGCGAAGTAATCGGCATCAATTCGCAGATCGCGACGCTGTCCGGTGGCTATAACGGCATTTCCTTTGCGATCCCGATCGACGAAGCGATGCGCGTGGCCGACCAGTTGAAGAAATCCGGCAAGGTGACGCGCGGTCGCCTGGGTGTGCAGATTGGCGAGCTGAACAAGGACGTCGCCGAGTCGCTGGGCTTGAAGAACAACAAGGGTGCCGAGGTGACCCAGGTTGAGCCGGGCAGCCCGGCCGACAAGGGCGGCCTGCGCGTGGGCGACGTCGTCATCAAGTACAACGGCAAGGATATCGACCGCTTTGCCGACCTGACCCGCATGGTGCTGGGCACCGCGCCAGGCAGCAAATCGACTTTGACCGTGTGGCGCAAGGGCGCTCCGGTGGACGTGCATGTCACGGTGGGCGAGGCCGATCCGGACAACAAGGTGGCGGGCCGTCCGGGCGGCAAGAAGGGCGAGAAGAAGGATGAGGCGCCAGCCAGCGCGGTCAATGCGCTGGGCTTCGTGGTCAGCGACCTGACTGCGGCGCAGAAGCGTGAACTGGGTGTGTCCGGAGGCGTGATCGTTGAAGATACCGACGGTCCGGCCGAAGCTGCCGGCCTGCGCCAGGGCGATATCCTGCTGATGCTGAACAACCAGGATATCGTGGACGCCAAGCAGTTCAATGCTGCCGTGGCCAAGCTCGATCCGAAGCGCGCGGCCGCCGTGCTGGTGCGCCGAGGTAGCCAGGCGCAGCACTTCTCGCTGCGTCCGGCCCCGGCCGCCAAGTAAGCGCCATACTCGTCGCCGCCGCGCGTTTCTCGCCCCTCAAGGCGGCAAGCCCGCGGCGGCGTTACATTTGGTTCCCCGCCCCGCGCCTGGAGCAAGCCATGCCGCATGAGTTTGACAACTACAACGCGCATGCCGAAGATGACGTTATTGGTACAAGGGTAACCATCGTGGAGCGCGATTCTCAAGCCATCTTGGCATGCCTCGACAGGGAAATGGCGACTAAAGCCGACCTGGAGCGTGCCGTTGCGACAATTGTGAAAGGACGGTTGGCGCGACGCTAGGATCGATAGCGCGCATGATCACACTTATGACGTTCGTCATGAATTATGCGCCGCCGCCGCAGGGACGGTTCGCCAAGCAGGAACCTGTCGCAACGGTGGCGACTGCGCCCGTTCAGCCGCCGGCTATATCATCACCATCCCGCCCGGCGCGCTACAATGGCAGCCCGCGCCCGAGGGGGCGCAGACTAGCCCACGCAAGCCCTGAATGCACGCCACTCCGCACTTTACCCTTTATTCCCGCTCCTACTGCCACCTGTGCGAAGACATGCTGGCAGCCCTGAATGCCCTGCAAACTCCGGGCAAACCATTCACCGTCGAAGTGGTTGACGTCGATGCCGACGAAGCCCTGGTGGCGCGCTTCGACGAGCTGGTGCCGGTGCTGTTCGCCGATCTGAACGAGCCGGAGCTGTGCCATTACTTCCTGGATGAGGCCAAAGTACAGGCTGTGTTGTCGAAATGATTGCCGGAATGGCACTATTTCGCAGTCTTCCCTCTAGAAATCCGGCTTTCCCCTCTGAAATCCGGTAAAATGCCGGGGGTTACCCTTGCATTGAATTCCATAAAAAGGCGCTCAAGCGCCTTTTTGTTATAGCTCGTTTCGATTTTTAATGAACAACATTCGCAATTTTTCCATCATCGCCCACATTGACCACGGCAAGTCCACGCTGGCGGATCGCATCATCCAGCTGTGCGGCGGCCTGTCCGACCGCGAGATGGAAGCGCAGGTCCTGGACTCCATGGACCTGGAGCGTGAACGCGGCATCACCATCAAAGCCCAGACTGCAGCCCTGAAGTACAAGGCGCGCAACGGCGAAATCTACAACCTGAACCTGATCGACACCCCGGGCCACGTCGACTTCTCCTATGAAGTGAGCCGTTCCCTGTCCGCCTGCGAAGGCGCGCTGCTGGTGGTGGACGCGTCGCAGGGCGTGGAAGCGCAGACCGTGGCCAACTGCTATACCGCGCTCGACCTGGGCGTGGAAGTGGTGCCGGTACTGAACAAGATCGACCTGCCGAACGCCGACCCGCCAACCGCCATCGCCGAAATCGAAGACGTGATCGGCATTGAAGCCGGCGACGCCGTGCAATGCTCGGCCAAGACCGGCCTGGGCGTGGAAGACGTGCTCGAATCCATTATCGCCAAGGTGCCGCCGCCAAAAGGCGACCCGGAAGCACCGCTGCAAGCACTGATCATCGACTCGTGGTACGACGCCTATGTGGGCGTGGTGATGCTGGTGCGCGTGGTGAATGGCACGCTACGTCCAAAAGAAAAGATCCGCCTGATGGCGACCGACTCGGTGCAATTGGTGGAAGACATCGGTATCTTCTCGCCGCGCTCCGTCTCGCTGCCCCAGCTGACCGCAGGCCAGGTGGGATTCGTCATCGCCGGCATCAAGGAACTGAAAGCCGCCCGTGTTGGCGACACCATCACCCATGCGCAAAACGGTGCCCCAGCGCCACTGCCAGGCTTCAAGGAAGTCCAGCCGCAGGTGTTCGCCGGCCTGTTCCCAGTGGAAGCCAACCAGTACGATGCACTGCGCGACTCGCTGGAAAAGCTGAAGCTGAACGACGCCGCGCTGCAGTTCGAACCTGAAGTGTCGCAGGCGCTGGGCTTCGGCTTCCGCTGCGGCTTCCTCGGCCTGCTGCACATGGAAATCGTGCAGGAGCGCCTGGAGCGCGAATTTGACCAGGACCTGATCACCACCGCGCCGACCGTGGTGTACGAGGTCGAGAAGCGCGACGGCACCGTGATCCACGTCGACAACCCGTCGCGCATGCCGGACCCGAGCCACATCAACGAAGTGCGTGAGCCGATCGTGACCGTCAACCTGTACATGCCGCAGGAGTATGTCGGTTCCGTGATCACCCTGTGCATCGCCAAGCGCGGCATCCAGATGGACATGGCCTACCACGGCCGCCAGGTGAAACTGGTGTACGAGATGCCGATGGCCGAGATCGTGCTGGACTTCTTCGACAAGCTGAAGTCCACCTCGCGCGGCTACGCCTCGATGGACTATGAGTTCAAGGAAAACCGTGCTGCCGACGTGGTCAAGGTTGACATGCTGATCAACAGCGAAAAGGTCGACGCGCTGGCCATCATCGTGCACCGCGCCAATGCGCCATACCGCGGCCGCGCCGTGGCGGCCAAGATGCGCGAACTGATCCCGCGCCAGATGTTCGACGTGGCGATCCAGGCAGCAATCGGCTCCAACATCATTTCGCGTGAAAACGTCAAGGCGATGCGCAAGAACGTGCTGGCCAAGTGCTACGGCGGCGACATCACCCGTAAGAAGAAACTGCTCGAGAAGCAGAAAGCTGGCAAGAAGCGCATGAAGCAAGTGGGCTCCGTGGAGATCCCGCAAGAGGCATTCCTGGCAATCCTTCAAGTGGAAGAGAAATGACACTGCAATCCATCCTGGGCAATTTCGCTTTAATCCTGTTCGTCCTGATGGTGGTGACGGGGATCATCTGGGTCCTCGACCTGGTGGTGTTTTCCAAGCAGCGCCGCGCTGCCGCCAACAAGGCGCTGGTTGAATATGACGAGCGCATGGCGCGCTCGGCTGCCAACGGCATCCGCATGGACGAGCAGGGCAATGCCCGCTCCAAGCTGGAAGCGGACATCCTGCGCCAACCGACCTGGATCGAATACTCTGGCAGCTTCTTCCCGGTGATTGCGCTGGTGTTCTTCCTGCGCTCTTTCCTGTGGGAGCCGTTCAAGATCCCATCCTCGTCGATGGTGCCGACCTTGCTGGTGGGCGACCTGATCCTGGTGAACAAATATACCTATGGCATCCGCCTGCCTATCCTCAATAAGAAGGTGGTGCAGGTCAACGATCCGCAGCGCGGCGATGTGATGGTGTTCAAGTATCCAAAGGATATGAGCCAGGACTACATCAAGCGGGTGATTGGTGTGCCGGGTGATAAAATTGTTTATCAAAACAAGCGCTTAACGGTGAATGGCCAGGCAGTTGGCTATACCCCGCTGGATGATTACCTGGAAGAGGGTACTCTTACTTACCAGAAGCAATTTACCGAACAGCTCGGCAACGTACAGCACCGTATCCTGAACAACGAAAAGGCGCCGCCGGTCCTGATCGGCCAGGTGGACGATAATTACCCGCACCGCGAGGCCTGCACCTACAACTACGAAGGTTTCTCGTGTGTAGTTCCTGAAGGAAATTACTTTATGATGGGCGACAATCGGGACAATAGTGCCGATAGCCGGATCTGGGGTTTTGTACCGGACAAGAATATCGTGGGCAAGGCCTTCTTTGTCTGGATGAACCTGGGTAATTTCAATTTCGATCGTCTTGGCGGCATCCGCTAAGCAGACAGGAGAGTAGAACTTATGCGCAAGCAGCGTGAACGTGGTATCAGCCTGATTGGCCTGATTTTTGGTATTGCAATCCTGGCCGGCATCGGCCTGATTGCTGCGCAAATCCTGCCGACCTACATCGAGTACCGCGCCATCCTGGGCGCGATCGAGCGTGCCAAGAAGGATGGCGGCGACAATATCCAGGCAATCCAGGGATCTTTCTCCAAGAGTGCCGAAACGGGCTATATCACATCGATTACCTCGCATGACTTGATGCTCGAGCGCAATGGCACTGATTTCGATATCAGCTTTGCGTATGAGAAAAAGATTCCCTTGGTTGGCCCGGCTAGTATCCTGTTGGAATATGAGGGCACGACAGCAAAGGCTGGCGCAAAGAAGAAGGTTGAATAATAAGTGATGAATTTACAGTTATTGCAAACCAGGTTGGGCTACACGTTCCAGGATGCTGGATTGCTCCAGCAGGCCCTGACGCACCGTAGCCACAGCAGTTTGCATAACGAACGGCTGGAATTCCTCGGCGACTCGATCCTGAACTGCGTGGTCGCCTCCATCTTGTACGAACGTTTCAACTCCCTCGACGAGGGCGACCTGTCGCGCGTGCGCGCCAACCTGGTCAAGCAGCAATCGCTGTTCGAAATCGCCCAGAAACTGGAACTATCGCAGTTCCTGCGCCTGGGCGAAGGCGAACTGAAGTCGGGCGGCTTCCGCCGCCCGTCGATCCTGGCCGATACGCTGGAAGCCTTGCTGGGCGCCATCTACCTGGACGGCAGTTTCGACCAGGCAGCAGCGGTGATCCGCGCCTTCTACATCCCGATCCTCGATTCGGTCGACCCGCAGACGCTGGGCAAGGATGCCAAGACCCTGCTGCAGGAATTCCTGCAGTCGAAGAAGATCTCGCTGCCGCTGTACAACGTGGTCGCCACCCATGGCGCCGCGCATAGCCAGGAGTTCGAGATCGAGTGCCTGGTGCCGAAGCTGGGCATCCAGGTGTTCGGGCGTGGCGGCAGCCGCCGCGCCGGCGAGCAGGCTGCGGCCAAGCTGGCGCTGGAAGTGGCCGAAGAAGCGCTGAAGAAAGCGCCATCGTCCGTCCGCAAGCCGCGCCAGCGCTCGGCCCAGCTCAAGCTGGCCGGCATCGCCACGGTCCAGGGCGAAACGGCGGCGGACAAGAAGCTCGCCAAACAATAACTGAATTGAGTTTGCATCATGACTAGTGCACCCACTCCCGCCGGCTTCCGCTGCGGTTACATCGCCATTGTCGGCCGCCCGAACGTTGGCAAGTCGACCCTGATGAATACGCTGATCGGCGCCAAGGTCAGCATCACTTCGCGCAAGGCGCAGACCACGCGCCACCGCATCACCGGCATCCAGACTGTCAGCGACGCGCAATTCATTTACGTCGATACGCCCGGCTTCCAGACCCGCCATTCGAATGCGCTGAACAAGACGCTGAACAAGACGGTGACGAATACGCTGGAATCGTCGGACCTGATCCTGTACATCGTGGAGGCGGGCACCTTCGGCCAGGCGGACCAGCAAGTGATGGACTTGCTGCCGAAGAACGTGCCGGTGATCCTGGTGATCAACAAGTCGGACCGCGTGAGGGACAAGGCGGTCCTGATGCCGTTCGCGCAGCAGATCGCCGAAAAGTTCCAGTTCACGGCGATCGTGCCGGTGAGCGCCAAGCTGCGCTTCCAGCTCGATGGCCTGCAGAACGAGATCAAGAAGCACTTGCCGGAAAATGAGCCGATCTTCGGCGAAGACGATATCACCGACCGCAGCGAGAAATTCCTGGCCTCGGAGATCGTGCGCGAAAAGCTGTTCCGCTTCGTGGGCGACGAGCTGCCTTATACCAGCACGGTGCTGATCGAGAAGTTCGAGCAGGAAGGCAATTTGCGCCGCATCTTCGCCGCCATCCTGGTCGAGCGAGACAGCCACAAGTCCATGATCATCGGTAACAAGGGCGCGCGCCTGAAAGAAGTCAGCACCCAGGCCCGCCAGGACATGGAAAAACTGTTTGGCGGCCCGGTCTACCTCGAGATCTGGGTGAAAGTGAAATCCGGCTGGGCCGACAACGAAGCCGGCCTGCGCGCATACGGCTACGAATAATGCCTGTCCTGACAGCCGAGCCTGTGTCTCATTTGGGGTCTGACCCCACCCGGGACACGAGCGCGGCCGTACCGGTCCCGCCGGCGCAGAAACGCCGTGCGCCGGCGCAGCAGCGTACTGTCGGCACCCGCGTGACGGGGCAGCCGGCCTTTGTGCTGCATAGCTACCCGTACAAGGAAACTTCGCTCATCGTCGAGCTGTTCACGCGTGATTTCGGGCGCGTGGCATTGATCGCCAAGGGCGCCAAGCGTCCGCATTCGCAGCTGCGCGGGGTGCTGCAAACCTTCCAGCCGCTGACGACCGGCTGGACCGGCAAGAACGAATTGCGCACGCTGACCGATGCCGACTGGGTCGGCGGCATGCTGCCTCTCGAAAAGACCGCGCTGCTGTGCGGCTTCTACCTGAATGAACTGCTGGTCAAGCTGACCGCACGCGACGACGCGCATGCGAAGCTGTTCGACCACTACGTCTCCACGCTTAACCAGCTGGCCCATAATGAACCGGCGCCGATCGTGCTGCGCAAGTTCGAAATGGCGCTGCTGAAGGAGACCGGCGTGGCGGCTGACCTGACGCGCTGCACCGTCTCGCGCACGAAAGTGCTGGCCGATGTACATTATGTGGTGGACCCGGATCGCGGGCCGCGCCCGGAGCGCGAGGAGGACTCGGCCCCGCGTGTCGCCGGCAAGACGCTGCTCGATATCGAGCGCGAAGATTACAGCGACCCGGCCACGCAGGCGCAAAGCAAGCAGCTGATGCGCTACCTGTTGTCCTGGCACCTTGGCGGCGCGCCATTGAAAACGCGCCAGATATTGATCGATTTGCTGCAACTTTAAGAAAAGAACATGAGCTTCCTGTCACCATCCGGCACTATCATCGACCTTGGCGTGAATATCGACCACGTCGCCACGCTGCGCAATGCGCGCGGCACCGTGTACCCGGACCCGATCCGCGCGGCGCTGCTGGCCGAACAGGCCGGCGCCGATTGCATTACCCTGCACCTGCGCGAAGACCGCCGCCACATCAAGGATGCCGACGTGATTGCGCTGGCGCCGCAACTGGTGACGCGCATGAACCTGGAAGCGGCCGTGACCCAGGAGATGATCGACTTCGCCTGCCGCATCAAGCCGGCCGACGTCTGCCTGGTGCCGGAAAAGCGCAGCGAAATCACCACCGAGGGCGGGCTGGACGTGGTGCGCTTCCACAAGGAAGTCGAGGCCGCCGTGAAACAGCTGCAAGGGGAGGGCATTCGTGTGTCCCTGTTCATCGACGCCGATGAAGAGCAGATCAAGGCTGCCGCCGCAGTCGGCGCGCCGGTGATCGAACTGCACACCGGCGCTTATGCCGATGCGGAAGGCGAAGCGCAGGCGCGCGAACTGCAGCGCGTCAGGGACGGCGTGCGTTGGGGCGTGCAAAACGGCTTGAAGGTCAATGCCGGCCATGGCCTGCATTACACCAACGTTCAGGCCATTGCCGCCATTCCGGAAATCGCGGAGCTGAATATCGGCCACGCCATCGTGGCGCACTCGATCTTCGCCGGCTGGGAAAATGCCGTGCGCGAAATGAAGGCCATCATGGTGTCGACCCGCCTGGGCGCAAAATGATCTACGGGATCGGGACGGACGTCAGCAAAGTTCCCCGCATTGCCGCCGCGCTGGAACGCAGCGGCGAGCGCTTTGCGCGCAAGATCCTCGGTCCTGAAGAATTCGCGGTTTACCAGGAGCGTTGCGCCCGCAGTCCGCTGCGCGGCGTGCGCTATGCGGCGACCCGCTTTGCAGCCAAGGAAGCTTTCTCGAAGGCCCTTGGCCTGGGCCTGCGCCCGCCGATGACCTGGCATGCCGCGCAGCTGCTCAATGATGATTTAGGCAAGCCGTACATGGCCTGCAGCGGCGCGCTGCGCGAATTCATGTTGCAGAACGCGCTGGTCGCCCATATCTCCGTGAGCGATGAAGAGGATTACGCGGTCGCCTATGCGATCGTCGAACGAGCGAATGACTGAAGAAACCCCAGACCCGCGCGAACAGGTGCTGGCCACCGTTGCCAAGCTGCCAAACCTGCCTGGCGTGTACCGCTACTTCGATGCCGAAGACAAGGTGCTCTACGTGGGCAAGGCGCGCGACCTGAAAAAGCGCGTGTCGAGCTATTTCCAGAAGAATCTTTCGAGCCCGCGCATTGCGTTGATGGTCGAGCGTATCGCGCGCCTGGAAACCACGGTAACGCGCAGCGAAGCCGAGGCCCTGATCCTGGAAAACAACCTGATCAAGGCTTTGCAGCCGCGCTACAACATCCTGTTCCGCGACGATAAGAGCTATCCCTACCTGAAGATCACCGGCGGCGACGTGCCGCGCATGGTGTACTACCGCGGCGCGGTCGATCGCAAGCACCAGTATTTCGGCCCTTTCCCTTCCTCGTGGGCGGTGAAGGAATCGATGCAGATCCTGCAAAAGGTTTTCATGTTGCGCACCTGCGAAGACAGCGTGTACATGAACCGCACGCGTCCCTGCCTGCTGCACCAGATCGGGCGCTGCAGCGCACCCTGCGTGGGCTTGATCGCGGTGGAGGATTACCGCAATGACGTCAACAACGCCGCGCGCTTCCTGCGCGGCCGGCAGACGGAGGTGCTGGAGGAACTGGAGCAGAAGATGCTCGCCTACGCCACCGATCTCAAATTCGAGCAGGCGGCCGTGGTGCGCAACCGTATCCAGTCGCTGTCGAAGGTGTTGCACCAGCAGTCGATGGAAACCACCGGCGACCAGGACGTGGATATCCTGGCCGTGGTGGTGCAGGGCGGCCGTGCCTGCGTCAACCTGGCGATGGTGCGCGGCGGCCGCCACCTGGGTGACCGGGCCTACTTCCCGACCCATGTGATGGATGCCGAGGTCGTGGCCGAACGCCCGATCGAACAGGAAGTGCTGGCCGCTTTCCTGGTGCAGCATTACACCGAGAAGTCGATTCCCGGCACACTGATCCTGAATATCGAATTCGACCAGCCGGAACTGATCCTGGCGCTGCAGGAACAGTGCGGACACCGCATCCACCTTGTATTCCAGCCGCAAGGCCAGCGCCGCCAGTGGCAGGAACTGGCGCAGAAAGGCGCCGAGATATCGCTGGCGCGGCTGCTGTCCGAGCAGGGCTCGCAGCAGGCCCGCACCCGTGCCCTGGCCGAAGTGCTCGGGCTGGAAAACGAAGACCTCGACACCCTGCGCGTGGAGTGCTTCGACATTTCGCACACGGCCGGCGAGGCGACGCAAGCGTCCTGCGTGGTGTTCCACCATCACCAGATGCAGAACGGCGAGTACCGCCGCTACAACATCAACGACATCACGCCGGGCGACGATTACGCCGCCATGCGCCAGGTGCTGACGCGCCGCTACGAAAAAGTGGCGGCCGGCGACGGCGTCATGCCGGACGTGGTGCTGATCGACGGCGGCAAGGGGCAGGTTGAAATGGCGCGCCAGGTGTTTGTCGAGCTGGGGCTGGACATCAGCCTGATCGTCGGCGTGGCGAAAGGCGAGGGCAGGCGCGTCGGCCTGGAGACACTGGTCTTCGTCGACGGCCGCGAGCCGCAGGAACTGGGCAAGGAGTCCGCGGCCCTGATGCTGGTGGCCATGATCCGCGACGAAGCGCACCGTTTTGCCATCACCGGCATGCGTGCCAAGCGCGCCAAGGCCCGCCAGACCTCGCGCCTGGAGGAGATCGAAGGCATTGGCGCCAAGCGCCGGCAGAAGCTGCTGTCCCGCTTTGGCGGGCTGAAAGGCGTGATGAACGCCAGCATCGAGGACTTGAAATCGGTGGAGGGTATCTCAGTTACCCTGGCCGAAGAAATCTACCGGCAGCTCCATTAAAACCGGTAAAACTGTCGCGGGGTTGGTTCTGGGCCTTTGACGTTCTGAGAAAGTCAAAGGCCTCGCCCCATCCCCTTGACCGCAGCGCAGACAGGGGCCGACCCTTTGGGGCGTACCCAGGTTTACCGGTTTTCGCAGCCAAATTGGCTTTGATCGCGCCGCCGTTATACACTAGCGGCGCGTCATTACAATTCTTATACACCGCATATGCCTTTCAACATCCCGATCCTTCTGACCTGGTTGCGTGTCGCGCTGATTCCCCTGGTCGTAGGTGTGTTCTACCTCCCCGTCACCTGGCTTACTCCGCACGAACGCAATCTGGCCGCCACCCTGATTTTCATCGTTGCCGCCGTCACCGACTGGTTCGACGGCTTCCTGGCCCGCCGCTGGCAGCAGACCTCGGCCTTCGGCGCCTTCCTCGACCCCGTGGCCGACAAGCTGATGGTGGCGGGCGCGTTGCTGGTGCTGCTTAACCTGGACGGCGGCCGTTGCCACCCGATTGTCGCCTTCATCATCATTGGCCGCGAAATCACGATTTCCGCGCTGCGCGAGTGGATGGCGCAGATTGGCGCCTCCAAATCGGTGGCGGTCAGTTCGATCGGCAAGATCAAGACGGCGGCGCAAATGAGCGCCATCCCGATGCTGCTGTACTACGACGTGCTGTGGGGCGCGATCGATACCCGCTTCTGGGGCGACCTGCTGCTGTGGCTGGCCAGCGTGCTGACCGTATGGTCCATGTTCTATTACCTGAAAAAGGCGTGGCCCATGATCAAGGAACGGTCGGGCAACTTATCGTAAATAACAATATTGCCCCTTGACAGCGTCATTGGATCATCTATAATACTGGCCTGCTGTTGATGACGACGCAGCGATGCGAAGCGGGAGTAGCTCAGTTGGTAGAGCGCAACCTTGCCAAGGTTGAGGTCGAGAGTTCGAGACTCTTCTCCCGCTCCAAAAAGTCATCGGCAACAAAGCGGTAACGAAGCAGTAATAATCGCACTGGAAATATGAGAATGTTTCTGCGATAATGCGGTTCCTCTGAAATGCGGGAGTAGCTCAGTTGGTAGAGCGCAACCTTGCCAAGGTTGAGGTCGAGAGTTCGAGACTCTTCTCCCGCTCCAGTTCACTGGAGCAGCAGTAGTAAAATGAAATAACTCCATGCGGGAGTAGCTCAGTTGGTAGAGCGCAACCTTGCCAAGGTTGAGGTCGAGAGTTCGAGACTCTTCTCCCGCTCCAAGTTTTTCAAACCCATGCGGGAATAGCTCAGTTGGTAGAGCGCAACCTTGCCAAGGTTGAGGTCGAGAGTTCGAGACTCTTTTCCCGCTCCAGAATTCTTAGAAAGAACCAGGCCTCGCCGGTTATTTCTTCCAGCCTTACGGCGGGGTAGCAAAGTGGTTATGCAGCGGCCTGCAAAGCCGTGTACGCCGGTTCGATTCCGGCCCTCGCCTCCAAAAGAATGAAAAGTCCTCGCCTCGGCGGGGATTTTTCGTTTGCGGCCTCGATTTTTGTGCAATTGGCACAGTTGGTGGAATTTCATGCAAAAGCCAGTCAAGACTCCCCGGGAAGCATTCAAGCTGATGATGGCCACGTGGCGTCGGGCTGCGCCTTTTTTCGCCAGTATTGAAGTCTGGTTGATGGTGCTGGTGGCCGCCATGACCGTTGGCGGTGTGTTCCTCGCTGCCATGGGCGATGCCCGCAGCGTGCTGGCAATCGGCTCGGCGGTGGGATACCTGGTGCTGCGCCCGGTACTGCACGCCAAAGGGATCCTTAGCTGGCCTTTTCTCTGAGGGCCGCTGCCGCGCCAAAGCGCTGCACCACGAACTCCACAAAGCTGGCCAACTTGGGCGTCGATTGCCGGTCGCGCGGATAGATCAGGTGCATCGGGCGTGGCGTCGGCCAGTATGCGCGCAAGATGGGAACCAGCCGGCCGGCGGCTATTTCGTCGGCCAGGACGGCGTCGGCCTGCATCACCAGGCCAAGGCCTGCGACTGCCGCCAGGCGCAAAGCTTCGCCGTTGTTCGAGCGCATGCGGCAATGGGGTGAGGTGCTTTCTTCCGTGCCGAGCTGTCCGAGACGCCAGCGCGCATCATGGCGCCAGTGCGAGAAGTCCAGGCAGCGGTGCTGCGACAGTTCGCCGGGCGTGCGGGGCGTGCCGTGGCGCGCCAGGTAGGCTGGTGCGGCGCAGACCATCATCTGCAAAGACGTCAGCGGTCGGGCGACCAGGGTGGAGTCCTTCAAGGGACCAATGCGGATCGCGGCGTCCAGGCCTTCTTCCACCAGGTCGGACAAGCGGTTGGAGAGGTCGAGCTCGAGGTTGACCTCAGGATTGGATTCCAGGTATTCCGCCATGGCCGGGGCCAGGCAGCGGCTGCCGAACGCCGCCGGCGCGCTGATCTTGAGCGTACCGCGCGGGACCGTGCGCATGGCGAGGGCACCGCTCTCCGCAGCGTGCACCAGCTGCAGGATATGCCGGCATTGCTCGGCGTATTGCTGGCCGATTTCACTCAGACTTTGGCTGCGCGTGGTCCGGTGCAGCAGGCGCGCGCCGACCAGCTGTTCGAGGGCGGCAATGTGCTTGCTGACCATCACGGTCGACATGTCGAGAGTGCGGGCGGCGGCACTGAAGCTACCGGCATCGACCACGCGAACAAAAACCTCCATGCTGCGCATCTTGTCCATGCATTGTTAATCATGAGTTAAAGATGTTGTAAATTTTACGGTATTTTTAATCCCGACTGCAGGACGGATACTGGCGGCATGACGACCATGACTTTCTCCCTCTGGCTGGCGTTCCTCGCCATGGCCCTTGCCGCCACCTTCAGCCCAGGCCCTGCCGTGCTATTGGCGGTTTCCACCACACTGACCTTGGGCGCACGCCGAACCGCGTACAGCTCCGCCGGCAACGCCGTCGGGGTATTCCTGGTCGCCTGTGTGGCGGTCGGCGGCATGGGTGTCTTGTGCAAGGCCTGGCCTGCGGCTTTTTCCGCCCTGAAGCTGGGCGGTGCCGCTTATCTCGCCTGGCTGGGCGTCAAGCAATGGCGCAATGCGGGGCAGGTTGGGGCGGCGGCCCTGGCAAGCGCGCCAGAAGGCAGCAGCCGCGGCGCGGTGTTCCGGCGCGGAATGCTGGTCGCTTGCAGCAACCCCAAGGCGATCCTGTTCTTTGCCGCAGTGTTCCCACAATTTATGCCGCCGGGCGAGATAGAGCTGGCGCGCTTCCTGTTGCTTAGCCTGACCTTTGTCGCGTGTACCCTGGTCGCGCACCTGAGCTACGTGCTGCTGGCTGCCACGGCAGGCGCACGGATCATGTCCGGTCCAAGGATGGCGATCCTGCAGCGCGGCACTGCCGTGTTGTTCATCAGCCTTGCGATCCTCCTGGCTGTCGAATGATAGACGCCAAGGGGCGCGAGTCGGGCATCCACAGGGCAGCGCAAAGCCGAGCATGCCGAGCAGGAGCGTGAGCCATTGTTGCGGTAGGGGAAGATTGATAATAGTATATTGTTGTTGAAATAATTCGAGCATCGGCGATGAAGGAACCGTATATCTCGCAAGATTCAAGAGAGAACTGGGGTAACCGCGGGCTGAACCTGGCGTCCATCTTCCTGCCCTGGCTGTTGATGGCTGCGCTAGCGTTAGGCAACGAAACGCAGTTGGCGCCAACCGCCACGACCTTGCTGGTCTTTGCCGTCTTCTTTGCCATGACCGTGGTGGGCGTCGCTATCGGCATGCATCGCTACTTCACGCACCATGCCTTCAAGACCAGTGGCTTTATCAAGGTCTGCCTGGGCGTGCTTGGGACCTGGGCGATGCAGGGCGATATCACGCGCTGGGTAGCCGATCATCGGCGCCACCATCGTTTCGCCGACAAACAATTCGATCCCCATTCGCCATGGTATTCCGACCACGGCCCGATTCCGAATCGGCTGCACGGCTGGTTTCATGCCCACATGGGATGGATGATTTACGGGCGCGTGTCGCAGCCGGGGCGCTATGCCCCTGACTGTCTGGCCGACCGCAGCATCGCGCTCCTGTCCAGGTACTACTGGCCGATCGTCGCCCTGGGCCTGGTCCTGCCTGGAGCCATCGGATATTTGCTTGGCGGCGAAGGCGAGATGGCCAGGTGCGTCTTCTGGGCTGGCGCGGCAAGGGTCGCCTTGCTGCACCAGTTGACCTGGTCGGTCAATTCCTTCGGCCATCTGTTTGGTCAAAAGGTGGCCGGCAGCGATAGCGAGGCGCGCGACAATATTTTCTTTGCCTTGCTCCTGCTGGGCGAGGGCCTGCACAGCCACCATCACTGGCGTCCTGCTTCTGCGATCAACGAGCCGAAGCATCTCGATTTTGGCGGATGGTTAATTCGCGGGTTCGAGAAGCTTGGGCTGGTTTGGCATCTTCGATAAGGCTATCGGCGCCCCGTGGCGAACGGCGGTCATCTCCGCCACGATGGCGACGGCGATTTCGGGCGGCGTATGGCTGCCGATGGGCAGGCCGATAGGCCCGTGCAACCTAGCCAGTTCTTCCGGCGAAAAGTCGAAGTGGCGCGACAACCGTTCGCGCCGCCTGGCGTCATTGGCGCGGGAGCCGACCGCGCCGACATAGAAGGCGGGCGAACGCAGGGCTTCCAGTAGCAGCATGTCGTCCAGCTTCGGGTCGTGTGTCAGCGCGACGACGGCGCAGCGCGAGTCCGCCTGCATGGACAGGAAGGCGTCATCGGGCATGGCGGTGAGCAGCCTGGTGCCCGCCACACGCCATTCGGCGCCATACTCGTCGCGCGGTTCGCATACCGTGATGTCGTAGTCCAGGGCTTGCGCCATCTGGGCAAGGTAATAGGAAATCTGGCCGGCGCCGACGATGAACAGCCGCCATTGCGGGCCATGGACTGTGTGCAGGCGCCGGCCGTCCCAGCTCAAGGCATCGCCGCGGCGCGCGGCGGCCAGGCTGGTGGTGCCGCGCGCCAGGTCCACTTCGCGTACGGCCAGCTCGCCGCGCTCCAGGCGCCGGGCCAGTTCGTCCAGCTGCGCAGCATCCGGCTGCGGTTCGACCACCAGTTGCAGCGCGCCGCCGCAAGGCAGGCCAAAGCGCGCTGCCTCGTCCTGCGTGACGCCGTAGTCAAGACTGAACGGCAGGCGCTCTCCAAGGCGGCCCGCGCGCATGCGGGCGATGATGTCGTCCTCGACGCAGCCACCGGACACCGAGCCGACCGCCATGCCGTCGTCGCGTATCGCCAGCCAGGAGCCGGCGGGACGGGGCGCCGAGCCCCAGGTATGCGCCACGCTGATCAATGCGTAGCGCCGTCCTTCAGCCGCCCAGCGGCGGGCGGCTTCCAGCACCTGCAGGTCAACGCTCTCCATCAGGCCTTCAGCTCCTCTGTGCGGATCGGCAGGCTGCGCACCCGCTTGCCGGTTGCCGCGGCCAGCGCGTTCGCCAGTGCTGGCGCCAGCGGCGGCACGCCCGGTTCACCGATGCCGGTCGGCTTCTCGGCCGAGGGGACGATATGCACTTCCACCTTGGGCATTTCGTTGATACGGATAGGCGCGTAGTCGTGGAAGTTGGACTGCTCCACCGCGCCGTCCTTCAGCGTGATGGCGCCATGCAGCGCCGCCGACAGCGCGAAGCCGACGCCGCCTTCGGCCTGCGCGCGCACCACGTCGGGATTGACGACCATGCCGCAGTCCACGGCGCACACAACGCGGTCGACACTGAAGCTGCCATCGGCATTCACGGTCACTTCAGCCACTTCGGCGACGAAGCTGCCGAAAGATTCATGAACAGCGATGCCGCGTCCGCGCCGGGTGCCGGTCGCGCCTGCTGGCAGCGGCTGGCCCCAGCCAGCCTTTTCTGCTGCGAGTTTCAGCACGCCGGCGTGGCGAGGATGCTTGCCGAGCAGCGCAAGCCGGTAGGTAAGCGGGTCCTGCCCCGAGCTGGTGGCCAGTTCGTCGATAAAGGTCTCGGTGGAGTAAGCGGTGTGGGTCGAGCCGACCGAACGCCACCAGAGCACCGGAAGCCCGATATCGGACGGCGAGTGCAGCTCGACGCGCATGGCGGGAATGCCATACGGCAGGTTGGACGCGCCCTCGACCGACACCGCGTCAATGCCATCCTTGACCATGCCGCTGAATGCCGTGCCGGTCAGGATCGACTGGCCGACCAGGCGGTGGCGCCAGGCCGTCGGGCGTCCATCTTCACCCAGCGAGGCTTCCAGCGCATGGTGGAAGGCAGGGCGGTAGTAGCCGGCTCTCATGTCGTCCTCGCGCAGCCAGACCATCTTGATCGGGGCGCGGGACTTGCTGGCCCTGGCGATCTGCACCGCCTCCAGCACGTAGTCCGCGTCCTTGCTGGCGCGGCGGCCGAAGCTGCCGCCGGCATAGAGCATGTTGATCTTCACTTTTTCCGGCGGCAGGCCAAGCAGGGCGGCGACGGACGGCTGGTCGATGGACTGGAACTGGGCGCCATACCACAGCT
Source organism: Pseudoduganella sp. S-14 (assembly GCF_049913285.1). Classification (GTDB taxonomy): domain Bacteria; phylum Pseudomonadota; class Gammaproteobacteria; order Burkholderiales; family Burkholderiaceae_D; genus Rugamonas. The sequence goes on along the minus strand of NZ_CP183991.1, from coordinate 4,308,631 downwards.
CGCACTCGCCTTCGCCGATGCGCACGACGCAATTCAAGGGCTCCATCGCCGCATGTGCAAGATAGGGGAAGTCGTAGGCTGCGCGCAGCACACGGCCCGGGCGGGAGAGGACAGTCTCGGCGTCGCCGGAATTATGGGCAACCAGGCCAGGCTGCTGCGCCAGCGCGCGGTACTGCGCGAAGATTTCCTCGCTGCCCAGCTTGAAGGCACGGGATTCATCCCAGTCGATCTTGAGCGCGTCGCGGCCTTTTTTTGCGCTCCAGGTGTCATGCGCCAGGACGGCCACGCCGGTCGGAATCTGCACCACGTTGACCACGCCCTTGACGGCCCTTGCCTTGCGCGCGTCAAAAGACCTGACCGTGGCGCCAAAGCGCGGCGGGCGGGCGACTACGGCGGTCAGCATGCCGGGCAGGTGCACGTCCTGGGTAAATTGGGCGCGGCCATTGACCTTGTCCGCGCTGTCCTTGCGGGGCACGTGCTTGCCGATCAGCTTGAAGTTTTCGGGCGATTTCAGCGGCACGTCGGCCGGCACCGGCAACAGTGCCGCAGCGGGCGCCAGCTCACCGAAGCCGGCCTTGCGCGCGCCGTGGCTGACGATGCCTTCGCTGACGCGGATCTCGCCGGCGGGGACTTTCCATTGCGCGGCGGCGGCCGAGACCAGCATGGCACGCGCGCTGGCGCCGGCTTTGCGCATCTGTTCCCAGGAGTTGGCCATGGCGGTACTGCCGCCAGTGCCCTGGACCGGGCCGAACGCCAGGTTGTTGTAGCGGCGCGCGTCGGCGGGTGCGCCTTCCACGCGCACCTGAGACCAGGCTGCGTCAAGTTCTTCCGCGACCAGCGTCGCCAGGCCGGTGTAGGCGCCCTGGCCCATTTCAACGTGCTTGGCGATGACGGTGACCGTGCCGTCCGTGCCAATGCGGACAAAGGCATTCGGCTCGAATTCCGGTGCTGCGGCGGCAGCGGTTGCGGCTTGCGTACCGGGCAGGTAAATCGCCAGCGTCAGGCCGGCGGCAGCCTGCACGGCGCTGCGCAGGAAGTCGCGGCGGCTGCCATTTTCAATGCGAGGGGAAGTGATGTTCATGCCAGCTCCTGTGCGGCTTCGTGGATGGCGGCGCGGATGCGCACATAGGTGGCGCAGCGGCAGATGTTGCCGGCCATGGCTGCATCGATATCAGCGTCCGATGGCTTGCGATTGCCTTCCAGCAGGGCGACAGCGCTCATGATCTGGCCGGACTGGCAGTAGCCGCACTGCACCACGTCCAGCTTTTTCCAGGCTTCCTGCACGACCTTGCCGATGCGCGCGCGGTCGACGCCTTCGATGGTGACGATCTTTTTCCCGACAGCGGCCGAAACGGGCGTGCTGCAGGAGCGGATCGGCGTGCCGTCCAGGTGCGCCGTGCAGGCGCCGCACAAGCCCATGCCGCAACCGTATTTGGTGCCGGTCAGCTGCAGCTTGTCGCGCAGCACCCACAACAATGGGGTGTCGGCGGCGACGTCAACGCGTGTCGTCGTGCCATTGATATTCAGTGTGATCATTCCGTACTCTCCGCTCATGTGGAAATGCAAGCTTGCATTCTAGGGAGCGGATTTTCGCTACTGATAGCACAATCCCACCGATTTCTTGCCTGATCCTCTTTGGCGCTTCAGGCAGCAGCGGCTTCGCGCCGCATGCTGTCGATATCGCGCTTGGGCGGGGCGCCGAACAGGCGGCTGTACTCGCGGCTGAACTGCGAAGGGCTTTCGTAGCCGACCCTGAACGCAGCGCTGGCGGCATCCAGGTCTTCGTTCAGCATCAAGCGCCGCGCTTCGTTCAGGCGCAGCCATTTCTGGTACTGCAAAGGGCTCATCGCAGTCAGCTGGCGGAAATGCAGGTGCAGGTTGGACGTGCTCATTTTCACGTGCGCCGCCAGTTCGTCCAGGCGCAGCGGCTGGGCGTAATGCACGCGCAGCCAGTCGAGTGCGCGCGCAATGCGGAAGCCCTGGCTGCCGGTGGAGGCAATCTGGCGCAGGCGCGCGGACTGGTCGCTGAGCAGCAGCCGGTAGTGGATCTCGCGTTCGACCAGCGGCGCCAGCACGGCCAGGGACTCCGGTTCGTCGAGCAAGGCGATCAGGCGCCGGAAAGGGTCCGCCAGCGCGGGCGTCAGGCTGCCGATGGCCGCCACGCCCTGGCTGGAAACGTCGGCCGCTGCCGGCAGCCTGCTGTGCGTGGACAGTTCGGTGATAGTGCGCAGGTCAAGCTTGTAGACCAGGCCAAGGCAAGGCTGCTCCGGCGTCGCTTCCAGTACTTGCGAGCTGCCGGGGAGGTTCAGCGCAGTCACCATGAAACGCTGCGCATCGTAGCGGTAGCATTGCTCGCCGATCACCAATTGCTTGGCGCCTTGCGCGACCATCACGATGCCGGGTTCTACCAGGCAGACGTTCGGCGGGGTCGGCTCATTGCGGCGGTACAGGTAAAGATTGGCAATGGGGGACTGGTAGTCTTCCGCGTCCTCGGTCCATTGTGCGATAGCTTCAGCCAGGTTTTTCATGCGGGTAGCATATCATCACGGTCCGGTTTATTCATGAGCCGGCTTGATGCACGCTTGACAAGCTCTGCGGCCGTATCCTACCATTTGTGTAGGACGAATGTCCTAATCCGAATCTTGAAGGGAGGAGCAAGGTGGGCGAACTTTTTGCCGGGCCAGATGGTGGCGCACGATGCCGTTGGTGCGGCGCTGCGCCGGAATTTTTGCATTACCACGACGCGGAGTGGGGCTTTCCTGTCGTAGACGACAGCCGCCTGTTCGAGAAAATCTGCCTGGAGGGATTCCAGTCCGGGTTGAGCTGGCGGACGATCCTGGCCAAGCGCGAAAACTTCCGGCGCGCCTTCCATGACTTTGATATTGAGCGCATTGCGCGCTTCTCGGAACGCGACGTTGAACGCCTGCTGCATGATGAAGGCATCGTTCGCCATCGCGGCAAGATTGAAGCGGTCATCAACAACGCCCGCTGCGCCAGGGAGCTGATCGCGAGCGAAGGATCATTGGCGCGTTTCGTCTGGAAATTCGAACCTTCGCCTGGGGCAACGGCGGCGCCGCAGTCTGTCACCACGTCCGCCGAAGCGATGGCCTTGTCCAAAGCGCTGAAGAAGCAGGGCTGGAAGTTCGTAGGACCGACGACGGTGTATGCATTCATGCAGGCCATGGGCCTGGTCAACGATCATTCGCACGGCTGCGTCGTGCGCGCAAGGGTCGAATCGGCACGCTCCAGGTTCAAGCGCCCGTGATGGCGCTGGTGCGGGCGCGCATCACTGGCGCCGGTAGCGCATCGGCGTCTGCCCGGTCAGGCGGGAGAACAGGCGGGAAAAACTGCTGGCATCGGCATACCCCACGGCTTCGGCGATGCGCGGCATGTTCCAGGTGGTGGTCCGCAACAGCTGCCTTGCCTTCTCCACGCGCGCGCCATGCAGCAGTGCCAGCGGGGTCTGGCCGGTTTCGTTACGAACCCGCCGCATCAGGGTGCTTGGGCTGGTGTGAAAGGCCGCGGCGGCTTTTTGCAGCGAGTAGGGCACTGAAAGCCGCTTGTTGAACCATTCGAGGAGGCGCTGGGAGAATTCCGGCAACGATTGTGCCGCGACATTGGCGTCGACGTAGGGCGCCTGGCTGTTGCGCTGCTCTGCCAGCAGGGTGACGCGTGCGGTCGCAACTGCCGCTTCAGCCCCAAACAGCCGTTTGACAAGAAAAATGGCCAGGTCGGTCGCTGCGCTCACCGCGCCGGTTGTGATCACCGCGCTGTCTTCCAGCAGGAGCGCTTCGGCCTGCACGTCTGCTGCCGGATAGCGCCGTGCCAGCTCCCCGGCGAACAGCCAGGAAGTGACGGCTTTGCGGCCGTCCAGCAAACCTGCTTCGGCCAACAGGAATGCACCAACGCAAGCCGATGCGACCCGCGTGCCCCTGGTAAAGCAACGGCGTATGAACGCGATTTCCCTGGTTCGGGCGCCCAGCTTCAGTTGCCAGTCCACCGGGCGCGTAAGGCCAAAGCCGGGAACCACCAGCACGTCGTATTTTCCGGTCGGCTTGACAGCTTCCAGCGCCGTGCCGCCCGACAGCCGTACCCGCCGACCATGCAGCGATACCCATTGCAGCTCCAGAGTGATCGGCGAACGCGCCAGGTCGGCGCCAATGGCGAGGATGTCGGCCACGCTGAAAAGCTGGAGGCCCATGCATCCAGGATAGGCAAGCAGGGCGATACGAATACGTTTCATGGCGGTTGACCATATCGGTCAAAAAGTTGCGGATATCGCCATGCTAAGGGATTGCCGGGACGGTGGACAATAAGCCTGTCTCTTTTTTGCGAGGAATGCAGGGCATGGGAACGCACGAAATCATCCGCGTCAGCGTTGCGCCGCTGGGCATGGTGAACTGCCACGTCGTGGTGGGCGCCAAAGGCAGCGTTCTGGTCGATACGGGCCTGCCGGGGAGCTGCCATAAAGTGGAGCGCGCGCTTCAACGGCGCGGGTTGGAGCTATCGGACGTCAAGCTGATCGTGGTAACGCACGCACATATCGATCATGCGGGAAGTGCCGCCCATCTGCGTGCGCTGACCGGCGCGCCGATCATGGCGCACGCAGGCGACCTGGATTTCTATCAGCAAAAACGGCCCATGACTTTTTGTGCCACCGGCTGGTTTGGCCACGCCTTTCTCCGCACCGGGCTGATTCGGCGGCCGTATGTGCCGTTCACTCCCGACCTGCTGCTACAGGACGGCGACGAGCTTGCCCTGGACCGGTTCGGCATCGACGGCGCGGTGCGGCCTACGCCGGGCCACACGTGCGGCTCGGTTTCAGTGCAGTTGGGGGGCGGTGACGCCATGGTGGGGGACTTGGTATCCTCCGGCATCCTCCTCGGCGGAATCGCCAGGACCGGCAAGGCGAAGCGGCCGCCTTTTGAAGACAATCCGCAGGCAGTAGCGGTGCAACTGGAAAGAATGCTCGATGCGGGGGCGCAGCATTTCTTCATGGGGCATGGCGGCCCGCTCCCGGCCGATGAGGTGCGGCGACATGTGGCCGCACTCAAGGCGATTACTGCGGAAGGTTAAGGGCAAATCCCTTTGCCTGCAGCCTGGCTGCGCACGGCTATCGCGATATCCGCCGCCACCCGTGCGATCGCGCGGCGGTGGCCCATCACCAGCGCGTCATAGCCGGCGCCCACTTCCTCGCGGGCGGTGCTGCGGCAGGCCAGCACTTGCGCGCTGCCCGCCAGGCGCACGCTCCAGACGGCGTCCAGCAGCGCATATTTTCCGGGCGCCGATTCGAAGCGCTGCACATTGGTGTTGATGCGGTAGACCGCGGCCTTTTCCGGCTGCGGCGTGCGGAACACGTCGATGGCGCCAAGTTCGCCCGAAATGGCCAGCGACAGCGCCTGCCCGATCTCCGCTGCCGGAGGCGAGGACCAGCGCTCCTGCTCCAGCAGGTCGACGCGCCCCTCGCCGGAAGTCACCACCAGCTGGCTGCGCGCCACCTGCTGCGGCACCGTCACATTCTGCACCTCGATGTAGTAGCCGGGATTGGGCGCGCTGGCGGCAGGGGCCATGCCGTTGCTGAGGCTATAGAAGCGTTCCGGAGGCGGGCTTGCGCAGCCGGCCAGCGACAAGGCAAGCACTACGCCGCCTGACAGGGATTGCCAGCGCATCATTTGTTCTCCTTCGCAGGCTGGGGTTTGGCGCGGATCAGCGCTTCCGGATGGCGCTGCAGGTAATCCGACAGCTCATTGAGCGATTGCAGGGTTTGCGTCAGTTGCTGCAAGGCTGAGCGCAGGTCGGACTGCACCGGCGAATCCTGCTGCAGTACCTGCTGCGCCGCGCCGAAGGTCTGGCGCGCCTCGCCCAGCGTGGACTGCAGTTCCGGCACGAGTTGCGAATCGACCTTCTTGAACAGGTTGTCGGCGCTCTTCAGGGAGTCGCGCAGGTTGTTGCCGATCTGGTCGAACGGCACCTTGTCCAGCTTGCGCGCGATGCTGGCGATCTGCGCCTGCAGTTCGTCCAGCGCGTTGGGTACGGTCGGCACTTCGACCGGGTAGGCGTTCATGTCCAGTTTGACCTGGGCCGCGTTGGGGAAGAAGTCCAGCGCAATATACAGCTGGCCGGTCAGCAGGTTGCCGGTGCGCAGCTGGCCGCGCAAGCCGTGGCTGACCATGCGCTCGAGTACCAGCGGGCCGGCGTTGCGGTCCTTCTCGTCGGTGACCGTCTCCTGGAAGCGGCGGCCCAGGCGGCCCGGATACATGTCCACCGTGACGGGCATGCGGAAGTCCTTCTTGACCGGGTCGAACTCCACGCCTACCGAACGTACCTCGCCCAGCACGATGCCGCGGAAGTCCACCGGCGCGCCGGGCGAGAGCCCGCGCAGCGACTGGTTGAAGTAGAACACGGTGGTGATCGGTGCGCCGTCCTGCTCGCGCATTGCGCGGGCCTGGTCGGCCGCCAGCGGGAATTCAGTGCCCGCTGCGGCCACGCTGTCGGGCTTGCGGCCGGTGACCGATTCGAAGCCGATGCCGCCAACCAGCATGGCTGCCACCGATTGCGTATTCAGCTTGAAGCCGCCCGAGTCGAGCTGCAGGTCGACGCCGCTGGCATGCCACCAGCGCGTGTTCTTGCCCACATACTGGTCGTAAGGCGCGTTGACGAAGACCCGGATGGCAACCCCCTGGCCGTTGTTTTCCAGCTCATAGCTGATCACCTGGCCGACCGGGATGCGGCGATAGAAGACAGGGGAGCCGGCGTCGATCGAACCGAGCGACTCGCCGTGCAGGGTGTAGTGCGTACCTTTCTGGTCGCCCGCCACTTGCGGCACTTTTTCCAGGCCCGTGAATTCGTGGCTGCTGTCTTTCGACTTGCCGGCGTCGACCCCGATGTAGGCGCCGGACAGCAGCGTGCCAAGGCCGGAGACGCCGCTCACGCCGATGCGGGGCTTGACCACCCAGAAGCGGGTATCGGCCGCGGTGAAGCGGCGCGCATCCTTGTTCATGTCGATGGTCACCAGCACCTTGCTCAGGTCCGGCGACAGGGAAATCGCGCGCACCTGGCCGACGTCCACGTCCTTGTATTTCACCTTGGTCTTGCCGGCTTCGAGTCCTTCGCCGCTGCGGAAACTGACCACCACGGTCGGCCCTTCGTCGAAGTAGGACTTGGCCACCAGGCCGATGCCGACCAGCGCCGCAAGCAGCGGCAGCAGCCACACCAGCGAAGGCAACCAGTGGCTGGCCCTGTCGACCTGGGGCTGGGGCAGGGGAGCACCGGCGGTATTGGCTGGGGTGCCGTCGTGTTCAGGCATGTTTTTCTCCATTGGGCGGGACGGGATCCCAGATCAGGCGCGGGTCGAATTGCATCGATGCCAGCATGGTCAGCACCACGACGGCACAAAACGCCAGGGCCCCAGGGCCGGCGGTGATGGTGGCGAGCGTCTGGAAGCGTACCAGGGCCACGGTCAGGGTGATGACGAAGATGTCCAGCATCGACCAGCGTCCTACGAATTCCACCATGCGGTAAAGCCTGGTGCGCTGTAACGGCCGCCAGCGCGAACGGCGCTGTGCAGTCCATGCCAGCAGCGACAGAGCGGCCAGCTTCAGCAGCGGTACCAGGATGCTGGCGACGAAGATGATCGCGGCCAGGGCGGGCGAACCGCTGTCCCAGAAATACAGCACGCCGCTGATGATGGTGTCGTCCTCCAGGCCGAACAGGGAATGGGTGTACATCACAGGCAGCAGGTTGGCAGGAATGTACAGGATGGCGGCGGCAATCAGCAGGGCCCAGGTGCGGCCAAGGCTGTCCGGATGGCGGTGGTGCAGGCGCGCGTGGCAGCGCGGGCAGTCCTGCCGTCGTGCCCCGCTGTCTGCCGACACCAGCCCGCAGACGTGGCATGACAACGCTGCCAGGGGGACGGGCGGCGGAACGTCCGGCTGCGGCGTCAGGGCGTCGCCCAGGTTCCACAGCATCTTGGGGTCGAACGACACTACGATGGCGAGCATCAGCGTCAGCGCGGCAAACGCGAACAGGCCAGGCTCCAGCACCACCGTGGCCAGGCTGGTCATCTTGACGATGGTGATGAGGATGCCGATCATCAGCACTTCCGTCATGCCCCAGCGCCGCGCCAGGTGGACGGCATACAGCAGGACATTGAACAGTTTTGGCTTGTGGCCGCCCGCCAGCGACAGCGTGACGTGCAGCAGCGACAGCAGTTCGACCGCCGGCAGCAGGATGGTAAACAGGAAGACCGCCGCGGCCACCAGCGGCATATGCCCCTGCCACAGCACGACGATGGCTCCCAGCAGCGTGGCGCGCGAGACAGTGCCGTTCACCTCCAGTTCAACGATGGGGAAGCACTGGGCGATGACATACACGATCAGGGCGGCCAGGATGATGGCCGCCATGCGGCTGGCGTCCGAATGTATGCCCCGATACATGATCGAGCGGCAGCGCACGCAGCGCGCTTTTTCGCGCGGGCGCACCGGGCGCCGGCGATGCAGCACGCCGCAGTCATGGCAGCTAATCAGGTCGTATCGGTGCACTCGTTGGGCAGGAACTGAAATATGCCAGCATGATACGACATTTGCCATGAAAGCCGGCACTCGTGATTATTCGATAGACTTTCAGGTCCCGAGTTCGGCTACAGTCTGCGGCCATTTGACAGGCGAACCGGGGTACTCATTGAAACTGGCACGATTAGCACAAAGGTCTTTGCTGGCATTGCTGCTTGCGCTGGCTGGCTACCTTGCCATTGCCGCAGCCTGGGCCTGGACAGCTTTTCCAGCGGCCGTCCAAAACCTGCCGCAGGCATCCGCCGTGCCGCTGTCGCCGCGCCAGGTGGAGATCCTGCTGCAGGTCGAAGACCCGGACTTTTACCATCATTCGGGCCTAAGCGTCCTTGGCGGGCAGGGACTGGCGACCATCACGTCTTCGCTCGCACGCAGCGTGTACCTCGGCGAGGCGCAGTTTGACGGCGCTACAGGCGCGTTCCAGCGCTTTTACCGCGGCGTCTTCGATTGCTGCAAAAAGATCGATATCGGGCGTGACGTGATGGCTCTGGTGCTGGACCGCAAGCTGGGTAAGCCCCAGCAGCTCGCCGCTTATTCTGCTCTGGTCTATATGGGCACCCAGGAGGGCCGGCAGGTGCGCGGGTTCGGCGCGGCGGCCCTCAGCTACTACGGCAAGCCACTGGACCGGCTTTCGGAGCAGGAATTCGTGGGCCTGGTTGCCATGATCAAGGCGCCTAACCTGTACCACCCGGTCAGGAATCCTGCACAGTTTGTCCAGCGCCTGATGCAGGTGAACGATCAGCTCCGGAATCAATAAACCAATGAAAAAGCTCGCCCAATCGATCTTACTCGCTTCGCTGGCGCATGCCGGCACCACGCTGCGCGCAGCTCCCCTCGAACTGGAATGCGCGAGCCGTACGGGACGCGATCAAGCGCGCATCAGCAAGCTTGGCGCGGGCGTGGTGGTGCGCAAAGGCGCGCACCTGCTGAAGGTCAGCACCAAGGCGGGCGTTCAATCGTTCAAGGACGAACCCCCGTATGACGAGCCGATGGATGGCGTCCACTACTACTTTTGCGACCGCAAAGAAGGCTTCGTCTTGGTCAATGTCGAAGAAGCCTACGAATTCACCGGCAAACTGATTAACGAACAGACCGGCGCTGTCACGGAAGGCGGGACCAGTGTCCTGTTCTCGGAAGACCGCCGCGCCTATCTCGCCGCTTCACACGGAGGTGGGCTCGATGGCGACGCGTGGACGGTATATGCAGTGAACGGCGAAATGTCCTGGTCGGGCTACAACTTCATTTCGGACCCCGATAAAAGGTCCCGGTACGTCGACCTCGGGATGCCGACCTGGATGCCGAATGGCGAACTGGTTGCAACCGCAACTTGCGCCTCGGACCAGAAGCGTCAATGGAAAATGAAACTCGTTAAGAACCATGGCTGGTGGGACTGGGCACCTCGCAAGACGTGCCCACCCATGAAAGACATGCCGTTCAAGGCGCCCGGCTAGGTTCAAACCGAGGCAGCGGCGGAGGCCGAAGCATCGCGGCGTCCTGCGTTCCCAAGCCAGACCAGCGCCAGGCCGCCGGCAGCCAGCGCTGCGCCAACCAGCGGTACCGCGCCATAGCCCAGGCCCAGGCTGATCACCACGCCGCCCAACGCCGCGCCAAGCGCGTTACCCAGGTTGAATGCGCCGACGTTCACGGAGGAGGCCAGGCCAGGGGCCTGCGCCGCCGCCTGCATCACGCGCATCTGCACGGGCGGCACGATGCCAAAAGCCGCAGCGCCCCAGATCACGAGGCCAATGGCAGCGCCGGCCTCGGTCTGCATGACCAGCGGCAGTATCGCCATGGTGATGGCGAGTGCGGCGAGAATCAGCTTGGTGGCACCATCGAGCGACCAGTCGGCCAGACGGCCGCCCAGGCTGTTGCCGAGCGTGAAACCGACACCGATCAGCACCAGGGCAATGGCGACGAAGCCCGGACCGGCATGGGTGATCTCGGCCAGGATTGGCGCCACATAGGTATAGAGCGCAAACATGGCGCCGGAACCCATGACGGTCGTGCCCATCGCCAGCAGCACGTCGGGACGCATCAGCACTTTCAGTTCGCGGCGCAGGTCGGGCGGCGTGCCGGGTTCTCCTTTGGGCAAGGCCAGCCACAGCGCGGCGATGGTGACCAGCCCCAGCACGGCGGTGCCGCCAAAGGCGACGCGCCAGCCGACCTGCTGGCCGATCCAGGTGGCGGCCGGCACGCCGCCGATATTGGCGACCGTCAGACCCATGAACATGGCCGCGATGGCGCTGGCCTGTTTCTCCTTCGGCACGACGCTGGCGGCCACCACGGCGCCGATGCCGAAGAAGGCGCCATGGTTGAGGCTGGTGATCAGGCGCGACAGCAGCAGGGTGGTATAGCTTGGCGCAAAGGCCGACAGCAGGTTGCCGACAGTGAAGATCAGCATCAGCGCCATCAGGGCGGCACGCTTGCCGAAACGGCTGAACAGCAAGGTCATCACCGGCGCGCCGGCCATGACGCCGACGGCATAGGCCGAGACCAGCATGCCGGCGGTGGGAATGCCGACATTGACGCCGTCGGCGATCACGGGCAGCAAGCCCATGGGGGTAAATTCGGTGGTGCCGATGGCGAAGGCGCCGGTGGCAAGGGCTAACAGGGCGGTAGAGGATCGCATTGGAAGATACTCCTGGAGGTTTTCAATGGATCGCAGTGTACCGGGGCAATATTTGCAGATTAAGCCCAGGATTTGCCAAACACTTTTGATTTGAACTCAATAATTCCCCGGCTATTCCCGCAGGCCATTCGCGCTATAGCTGTTGCGCGGATTCCAGAGCATCCAGCCGTCGGTCCCGGCACTTTCCGCGGCGTCGACCTGGGCCCGTATCTCATCGGCGTCGAAGGGGCGGTGGTCGAAGGCGTAGTCACGGAAGGCCTGCAGCCAGGGACGGAAGCGCCGGCCATTGCCGCCGGTGCGCGCGATGGCTCGCTGCAGGGTGCGCTGTACGATCAGTGCCGGTTCCTGCATGGGGTCGGGCACGCCGGGAATGCCGAACTGGTAGCCGGATGGATACAGCATGAGCGAAACGTAATCGACCACCCTGGCGATGGCCGGCAAGTCCTGGCCGATCTCCGTGTCGCCCGTGTTCCAGGCCGTATAGCCAAACAGGTCGGCGGCAAGAAAAACGCCGTAAGGAGCCAGGCGCTGGCGCACAGCTTGCAGAAAGCCGGTGATGGCCGCTACCCGGTTGCGTTCCATGTTGGGCTGTGCGAAACGCAGGCCACGGGTGTCGGGGAAGCGCACGTAATCAAACTGGATTTCATCGAAGCCCATGGCGGCCGCCTCCTGAGCCAGGTCGAGCAGGTAGTCCCATGCTTCGCGCTGAAAAGGATCGATCCACGCCTGCCGCTCGCCGTCGCGGAATACATCGCCGTCGGCGCTCCGGATGCTCCATTCGGGGTGGGCCTTGGCCAGCCGGTCGTCCTTGAAGGCGACTATACGCGCGATCAGGTAGATGCCATCGCGCCGGAGTTGCGCGACCAGCGCCGCCATGTCGCGCACCGTGGTGACGTCGCGCGCGCCGCATAGCGCCGCTTGCGCGACCTTGCTGGGGTAGGGAACCATGCCGGTGTCGCCCTTCAGGTCAATCACCAGCGCGTTGAGCTCGGTGGTGGCAAGCAGGTGCAGGGCTGCGTCGCGCAGGCCCTGGTTGCCGATGCCGTAGGCGGACAGGTACAGGGCCTTGGGCCGCAGTGGCGCCAGGCGCAAGGTGGGCCGGGCCTCTTCCTGGCCGCCAACTGCCATGGTGGCGCGCGCGTAACCGATGGCGCGCGCCGATACCTGGCCGGCCGGCGCCGGCAGGAAGAAGCTGCCATCGCCGCCGGTCTGCACGCTGGCCGCGCCTGCGACCACCACGGCGCCAGCGATCGGCAGGCCGTTCGATGCGTCGATCACCCGGCCTTCCATCGCCGCTGCCACGCAGGGACAGCAGAGAAGGGCGCACCCGATGAGGCGCCGCGCAAAGAGGCGCCAGCGGCGCAAGACTATTCCCATTACATTTTCCATTTGCCATGAAGGGTGACACGCGCGATGTTGGGCTTTCTATGACCTGGATCATGTGCAACGCGATGGCGTCTCCATAACATAAAGACTGGCATCGCAGGCGGTGCCCCTCTCCAACCAACCAGAAAGCTAGGACTATCATGGCTAAAAACCTGACCCGTTTCGACCCCTTCAACGACATCGCGCGTTTTGAACCATTCCATGCAATGGAAGACTGGCTGCGCGACTTCAACCTGCGTCCGGCGCTCGGCGACTGGACTGTCGAGCCACGCATCCGGATGGATGTCGAGGAGTCGGACAAGGCCTATACCGTGAAAGCCGAGATCCCAGGCGTCAAGAAGGAAGACATCCAGGTTGAGGTGGACGGAAACGTGGTATCCATCAGCGCCGAATTGAAGCGCGAGCAGGACGACAAGAGCGGCAAGACCGTGCGCTCGGAACGCTACTACGGTGCACAGCGCCGCAGCTTTACGCTACAGCATGACATCGACGCGGCGAAAGTCGAGGCCCGCTATGCCGAGGGTATCCTGTCCCTGGTGTTGCCCAAGCTGGAAGGCAAATCCAGCAAGCAAGTGGCGATCAACTGAACAGGGCCTGGCGCTGGCGGCATGGCCGTGCCGCCAGCGGCCAAGCCTCAATGCGACATCAGCACCGGCAAGGTGGCGCTAGCCAGCACCGTGCGTGTAGCGCCCCCCAGCATGATTTCGCGATAACGCGGATGGCCGTAGGCACCCATCACCAGCAGGTCGGCGCCGACCTTGTCGGCCATGGCCAGCAGCGCTTCCCCGGCTTCGCCGGTGCCGCTTTCGCTGCGTACTTCCACCTGGATGCCGTGGCGCGCCAGGTAGGTGGCAATGTCGGCTCCCGGTTCCTCGCCGTGTTCGTCTCCGCCGCTGACTGGATCGATCATGCCGACCACCACGCGCCTGGCGCCGCGCAGCACCGGCAGCGCCTGTGTGACGGCCCGCGTGGCCTGGGCGCTGCCATCCCAGGCCACCAGCACCGTCTTGCCGATGCTGGCGAACGCGCCGGCAAAGGGCACCACCAGCACAGGGCGGCTGCAGTTCAGGATGACCTGTTCCGGCAAGTCCTGTAGCATGCCGCCGGTGGCGGGATCGTCGCGGTCTGCCTGGCTCAGCACCACCAGGTCGGCGTAGCGTGCTTGCAGCAGCAAGCCGCCGTAGGCGTCGTCGTTGATCAGGCGCCGCTCGCAGGAATGCAGGCCCAGGCTGTCGGCCAGCCGGCCCAGCTTGTCCAGTGCCAGGCTGGCGTTGGCAGTAGCCATTTGCGCCAGGTCAGGGCGGATCACCTGGTAAGGCTGGTTTTCGTGAGTGCGGTAGGCGTAGCGTGAAATGCCGGTCATGGCGGTGCACACCAGGTGCGCTTGCTGCTGTTCGGCCAGCATGGCCGCCAGCCGCAGGCGCGCCGGGGCGCTGCGCGCTGCATCCGCATGGAGCAAGATGGTCTTGTACATAGTGTCCTCCTGGAGTCCTGGGGTCAGTGTGGCGGCAACGCCGAACGGCTGCCATGACCTGGATCATTTAACTGGCGGCGGCTCTTGTCTAAGATTGTGTCATGCATGAACAGCCAATGCGGGGAGCGACCGGTTTGCGCGGACCCAGGCTGTCCCATGACCCAACCATTACCAGGGAGAACGTGATGCGCACATTGATATCGGTCGTGTTTGCCAGCCTGATGCTTGCCCCCGCTGCCCATGCAGACGACCTGCATCATCCGCTCCAAGCCGCCAAGCCGTCGCACGGCGCGGCAGCAAGCGACCAGCGCTTTGCCGCGGCCTATGAGCAGATGAAGAAGATGGTGGCCCAGATGGAGCAGATCCGAGCCACCAGGGACCCAAAGGAACGCGAACGCCTGATGCAGCAACACCTGGACAGCATGCATGAAGGCGTGCGAGCCATGCGCCCTGCCGGCGGCGGCATGATGCAGATGATGGGTTGCCAGATGATGCGCGGCCAGGACAAGGCCAGCGCGCAAAGCTGTCCCATGACGGGCGGCGGCCATGTCAAGCCGGCTCAGGCCGAACGCATGGACATGATGGAAAAACGCATGGACATGATGCAGATGATGATGGAGCAGATGGTCGAGCGCGAAGGCATGAAGCCCATGCCGAAGCAGGAGTGAGTGCTCGTGGCCGGCTACGCGGTCATCGGCGCCGCGCGCCGCTAGGGCGCGGCTGCCTGCCGCAGCGCATGCAGCAGGTGCCGGTCCTGGGTGGCGATGTGGAACGGCAGCCATTCGCGCAGGGCTGCCGCGGCTTGCCGCGCTGGCGCGGGATCGCCCCGTTCCAGCGCCGCTGCGGCGTGATGCAGGCCGGCCTGCATGCGGGCATGCTGCTCGCGGTGCTGGTGCGCGCCGGCGCACTGGCAGCCGTCCATCCATTGCTCTTCGTCGCGGAAATCCTGCTCGATGGCGGCGACCAGCTTGTGATAGGCGGCAGCAAAACTGGCGGCCGGCTGGGCCGGCAGCGCGTCAATCATGTCGAACAGGTGATGGTGGCGCTGGTCCAGCTGGGTCTGGCTGGTAGGCGGCGTTGGCTGCATGGCTTCCTCCGCGCTCAGTGCATCAACAGGACCGGCAATGTGGCCTGGGCCAGGATGCTGCGCGTGGCGCCGCCAAGCACCATTTCGCGCCAGCGGCTATGGCCGTAGGCGCCCATCACCAGCAGGTCGGCCCCTAGTTCGCTGGCCAGTGCCAGCAGGGCCTTGCCGGCGTCGGCGGCGCGCGGCTGCACCAGCACATTGACCTTGATGTCGTGGCGCGCCAGGTAGAGCGCAATATCGGCGCCCGGTTCCTCGCCGTGGTCGCCCCGGCCGGCGCCAAGAACCGCCAGCGTCACCTGGCCGGCTTGCTGCAGCAGCGGCAGGGCAGCGCTGGCCGCCCGCGCGGCTTCGCGGCTGCCGTTCCAGGCCAGCAGCGCATGCTTCGATGGCGGAGTGAAGCTGCCACTGCGCGGCACCAGCAGCACTGGGCGGCCTCCGTGCAGCAGCACCTGTTCCGGTAAATCCAGCAGCAGGCCGCCTTCGTCGCGATCGTCGGGATCGGCCTGGCCCAGCACC
Organism: Pseudoduganella sp. S-14; assembly: GCF_049913285.1. GTDB lineage: Bacteria > Pseudomonadota > Gammaproteobacteria > Burkholderiales > Burkholderiaceae_D > Rugamonas. The sequence goes on along the minus strand of NZ_CP183991.1, from coordinate 4,292,972 downwards.
AGCAAGTCGGCATAACGCGCCTGCAGGCACAGGCCGGCATACTCGTCCACATTGTGGCGGCGCTGTTCGTGCGGCACCCCGATGCGGCTGGCGATTTCCTCAAACCTGGCCAGGGCAATGGTGGCGCGCTCGCCGGCACGGCGCAGGTGGTCGGCGATCAGCACGCCGCTGCCTTCATACGGGCTGCCGGCCAGCATATAGCGCGGCACGCCGGTCATGGCGGCTCCCACCAAGTGGGCGCCTTCCCGCCTGGCAAGCTGGGCGGCCAGTTCGATGCGGGCGGCGGCATTGGGGGCGCGGTCCACGTGGACCACAATGGTGCGGTAGGACATGGCGTTCTCCCTTGGCTAGGTGATGCAGCCAGTCTGCACCCGGTGGCAGGGCGCCATCCATGACCTGGATCAAGTCCGGCGCTGCCGGCGGCACCGCTGCCTGGCCCGGTCAGTCATCCGTATGGCGCGGCGCCGCGGCAGGACGCCAGCCCGGCGCGACGCGGCCATCGACCAGGCCAATGACGCGGTCGGCGGCGCTGGCAAATTCCGCATCGTGGGTCACCGCCACCACGGTCTGGCCGGCGTCGGCCAGGCTGCGCAGGATCTGGCGTACGTTGAGGGTGGCGGCCGAATCAAGGTTGCCGGTCGGTTCGTCGGCCAAGATCAGCAGGGGATCGTTGGCCAGGGCGCGCGCCAGGGCCGCGCGCTGGCGCTGGCCGCCGGACAACTGGGACGGATACTTGCCGGCCTGGTCGGCAATGCCCAGCTGTTCCAGCAATTGCAAGGCGCGTGCCGGCGCAGCCGCGTCGCCGAGCCGGCCCAGCCTTTGCATCGGCAACAGCACATTTTGCAGCACGGTAAATTCCGCCAGCAGGAAGTGGAATTGGAACACAAAGCCGAGCTTGGCCAGCCGCAGTTCGGCCAGGCGGTCGTCGTCGCAGGCACTGCTGTCTTCGCCGTCGAGCCAGAGCTTGCCGCTGTCCGGGCTGTCGAGCAAGCCCAGCAGGTAGAGCAGGGAGGACTTGCCGGAACCGGAGGGGCCCATGATGCAAATGAATTCGCCGCGCTGGACTTCCAGCGACACGTCGTCGACCAGGGTCACCGGCGCCTCGCCCGGCAGGCGGCGCAGCAGGTGTTCGGCGCGCAGGACCGGGCTCATATGGCGCCACGCAAGGTCATGACCGGCTGCAGCTTGCCGGCCTTGCTGGCGGGAAGATAGGCCGCGCCCAGGCAGGCGGCCATGGCAAAGGCCACGGCCAGCAGGTACTGGTCGGCGCCCCACCAGATCGGCATGGCGACCACGTCGCTTACCCCGGGCGGCTTGAGCTCGACCCGCGCCAGCACGTGCATCATGCCGTAGCCCAGCAGGAGCCCGGCGGCGCTGCCCAGCAAGCCGATCACCATGCCCTGGTACAGGAAGATGCGGCGCACGTCGGCCGCCTGGAAGCCCATGGCCTTCAGAATGGCGATGTCGCGCCGCTTGTCGACCACGATGGTGGAAATGGTGTTGTAGATGCCGAACGAGGCCACCACCAGGATCGCCGTCACCACGCTGTACATGATGATATTGCGCACCAACAGTAAGCTCAGCAGGTCCTCCGAGGCTTCGATCCAGGACACGGCCTTGTAGCCGACGCTCGCTTCGATCGCGGCGGCCACCGTGCGTGCCGCCTGCGGGTCCGCCAGCTGGATGATGAAGCGGTTGACGCGGTTGGGGCGCTCCAGGATCACCTGCGCGCGCTTGAGCAGGGTGAAGGCTTCGGCCTCGTCATAGCCGGCGTTGCCGGTACGGAAAATGCCGACCACTTTCATGATGCGGCTGCCGCCGCTGGCGGTCAGGACATTGACCGTGCTGCCCAATCCAAGCTGAAACTTGTCGGCCAGGCCTTGACCGATGATCACGCCGTTCGGTGCCGCCGACAGCTCGTCGAGCGTGCCGGCCACCATCTGTTCATCGATGGTGGAGACATCCTTCATGCGTGACGGCACAACGCCCGACAGGCTGAGGCCTTGCTGCTGGCCGGCAAAGGTCAGCACGGCCGAACCGCGCAGCACAGGCGCCACGCGTACGCCGGGCAGGTTCTCGATCGCTTCCAGCTTGTTGCGGTAATTGCGGATGCCGCGCGTTTCCTGCTGCGGCTTGACGTTGCTGATGGCCAGCGCCGCGCCGGGCCAGCGCACTTCGGCCGGCTGCACGCGCGGCGTGCGGTACTGGTCCATGACGGTGATGTGCGCGCTGTTGTCGACCAGGCGCTTGAGGAAGTCCTGCTCCGAGCCCCGCATCAGGGCCGACACGGCCAGGAAAAAGGCCACCCCCAGCATGATGCCCAGCAGCGACACCAGGGTCGAGCGCGGGCGCTGGCGCAGATGGGCAAGGGCGATGGTGAGCTGGACGCGCATGGCTTCCTAGCGCGGTTGTTGCGGCTGCTGGGCCGGCGCCGGCAGCGGCCGCGCCCAGCGGCCTTCCGACAGCGCGGAATCTGGCTGCGCCACCACCTGCTCGCCACCGTCCAGGCCCTGGCGCACCTCGACACGCTGCGGTCCGCGGATCCCGGCCACGATCCGGCGCTGCCTCAGGCGCTGGCCGTCCACCAGCCACACCACATTGTCGCGCACCGCGCTGGCCGGCAACAGCAGCGCATGGTCATGGCGTTCGACTACCAGGTTGGCGTCGACCGTCATGCCAGTTTGCAGGGCCCCGGGCGCCGCCAGCGCGATGCGCACGCGGTAGCTGCGTGCCACCGGGTCGCCCTTGGGCGTGACTTCACTGACCGTGCCGTCAAACACCTGGCCCGGCAGGGCATCGGCCTTCAGCAGCACGGCCTGGCCGCGGTGCACCCGGTTGATGTCTTCTTCGTCGATCTCGGCCGTCACGCGCAGCGGCGCGCAGCAGGCCAGCACGAAGACGGCCTGGCCGGGGCTGATGTACTGCCCGACTTCGCCATCGCGGCGGATGATGATGCCATCGGCGGGGGCCGTCAGGGCCATGTAGTCGCGCTGGGCGCGCACGCGGCGCAGCGCCGCTTCTGCTGCCTTCAGCTCGGCCCGGCTGCGGTCCGCTTCGCCAGCCGCGACAAAGCCGCGTGCGGCCAGTGCCGAGGCACGCTCATGCTGGCTGCGCGCATAGGCGAGTCGGGCTTGCTGCTCGTCGACGGCGCCGGCCAGGTCGGCATCGTCCAGCCGGGCCAGCAATTGGCCCTTGCGCACCTTGTCGCCTTCATCCACTGTGCGCGCGGCCAGGCGGCCGCCGACGCGCGGCGCCAGGGGCATCATGACGGTCGGTTCCACCGTGCCGGTAGCGTAGATGGCGTCTACGGCCTGGCCCCGCTGCGCGGTGACCACGCGCACCGCCAGCGGTCCGGCGTGGCGCCAGGCGAGGCCGCCGACGGCTGCCAGCAGCAACACCGTGGCGACGGCATAGCGCAAGCGTCTTGCAGCATGAGAGGAAGTGGCCATAGGCAAGCTCCGCGAACCGGGACGGCCCAGTGTGGACGAGGGCCGCAAGACAGTATATGACCTGGATCATGATTTGTAGTGAGCTCAATCATTCCGGCCGGACTTGACTTCGATCATGTGCAAGCCGCGGCGCGCCCGCTAAGGTGGGCCGATGAGCGACGCCTGGAGGTACAGCATGCAAGAGCTTGAATGGCAGGGCTTGTCCCATGAGGAAGCGCGGCGCAGGCTGGCCGCGCAGGGACCGAACAGCCTGCCGCAGGCGCAGCGGCGCATGGCGGCCTTGCTGCTGCACACGGTGCGCGAACCGATGTTCCTGCTGTTGCTGGGGGCTGCCGTGCTGTACCTGGCGCTGGGCGACTGGCAGGAAGGCGTGGCGCTGCTGGCGATGGCGGCGCTGACCATCGGCCTGGCCCTGTTCCAGGAAGGCCGCACGGAGCGCGCCTTGCAGGCCCTGCGCGACCTGAGTTCGCCGCGCGCCTTGGTGCTGCGCGAAGGCCGTGCACTGCGCATTGCCGGCAGCGAAGTGGTGGAAGGCGATTTGCTCCTGCTGGCCGAAGGCGACCGGGTAGCTGCCGACGCAATGCTGCTAAGGGCAAGCGGTTTGCGGGTGGCCGAATCGCAGTTGACCGGCGAGTCGATGGCGGTTTCCAAGTGCGCAGCCGGAGGCAAGCAGGCGCCAGCTGCGCCAGGCGGCGACGAGATGCCATTTGTGTGGTCTGGATCCCTTGTCCTGCAGGGCGACGGCCTGGCGCGCGTCAGTGCCACCGGGCCGCGCACCGAACTGGGAAAGATCGGCCGCAGCCTGCAGGCGGTGGGCAGCGAACTGTCGCCGATGCAGCGCGACGCGAACCGCATGACGCGGTTGATGGCGCTGGCCGGTGTGGCAGTGAGCCTGCTGGCGGTCGTGCTGTATGGCTTGCAGGGGGGCGACTGGCTGGCGGCCACCCTGGCTGGCGTTGCCCTGACGATGTCGCTGTTGCCGGCCGAATTCCCGGTGATCATGACGGTGTTCCTGGCCATCGGCGCATGGCGCATGGCGCGCGTGCAAGTGCTGACGCGGCGCCTGCCATCGATCGATGCGCTGGGCTCGATCACCGTGCTATGCACCGACAAGACCGGCACCCTGACGGAAAACCGGATGGGCGTCGAGCAGCTGTATGCCGAGGGAGAATTCCTGCAAATGCCCGCGCCGGTCCAGGCCGGGCTGCCGGCTGCCTTCGATGAACTGGTGCGCTTTGCCGCACTGGCCAGCAGGCCGCGCGCCAGCGATCCGATGGAGCAGGCCTTCCACGCCCTGGCAGGCGCTCCGCGCCAGGATGGGCTGCTGCGCGAATATCCGCTGTCGGCTGGCCTGCGCGCCATGACGCAGGTGTGGGAAGAGGGGGAGGACGACCTGGCAACGGTGGCCGCCAAAGGCGCGCCCGAGACCATCGGCGCCCTGTGCCGGCTCGACGATGCGCAGATGGCTGCGATGCGCGGGGCAGCGGACCGCATGGCGGCGCAGGGCTTGCGCGTGCTCGGCGTGGCGCGCGCGCAGCATGCAGCCTCCCTGCTGCCGGCGGCGCAGGACGGCTTCAGCTACAGCTTCCTTGGCCTGATGGGTCTGGCCGACCCTTTGCGCGCAGAAGTCCCGGACGCGGTCGAGCAATGCCATGGCGCCGGCATCCGCGTCATCATGATCACCGGCGACTACCCGGCCACGGCCAGCAGCATTGCACGGCATGCCGGCCTGCCGCAAAGCGATGTGCTGACGGGCGAAGAAGTGGAGCGCCTGGACGATGCCGCCTTGCGCGAACGCCTGGCCAGCGCCACCGTGTGTGCGCGCATCAGCCCGATGCAGAAGTTGCGCATCGTCGAGGCATTGAAAGCCAACGGCGAGGTGGTGGCCATGACGGGCGACGGCGTGAACGATGCGCCGGCACTGAAATCGGCCCACGTCGGCATCGCCATGGGCCAGCGAGGCACCGACGTCGCACGCGAGGCGGCGGCGCTGGTGCTGCTGGACGATAATTTCGCCTCCATCGTGCGCGGCATCCGGCTTGGGCGCCGCATCTTCGCCAATATGCGCAGCGCCTTCTCGTATGTGTTTGCGATCCATATGCCGATTGCCGGCATGGCCCTGCTGCCCGCCTTGCTGGGCTGGCCGATGCTGTTGTACCCGATGCACATCGCCTTCCTTGAGCTGGTGATCGGGCCGGCGTGCTCGCTGGCCTTTGAATACGAGGCGTCCGACGCCCGCGCCATGGCACGCCCGCCGCGCCGGTCCAATGCGCCCTTGCTTGAGCGGGCCACCCTCGCGGGCGCGCTGGCGCAAGGTGTGGTGGGCTTGCTGGCGACGGCGCTGGCCTATGCCTGGGCATTGCAGCAGATGCCGGCGCCGGCTGCGCGCGCGGCCGGCTTCTCAGCCCTGGTGCTGGTCAACCTCTCGCTGATTTTCTCGAATTTGTCGGCTGCCCGCAGCGCGCCGCTGCCCAGGGCTGGCGGCAACCGCGTATCGCAGCTGGTGGCGGCCGTGACCTGCGCCATGCTGCTGCTGGTGCTGTATGTGCCCCCGCTGGGGCAAGCCTTCCAGTTCGGGGTGCTGGGTGCCCTCGAACTTGGCCTGGCGGTGGCGGTAGGAGCAGCCTGTTTTGTGGTCAACCAGGCGGCCATGCGCGCCGCTGTGCGCTGGCGGCGCCCAACTGAGAGGAAAGCATGAGCATTCGCAACCTGGAATTCCTGTTTCAACCGCGCTCAGTGGCCGTGATCGGCGCTTCGGAACGCCCGCACAGCGTGGGCGCCACGGTGTTGGCCAATGTGCTGCAGGGCGGCTTCAGCGGCCCGGTGTGGCCGGTCAATCCGAAATACGCGGCGCTGGGCGGGCGCACCGTCTACCACCGCGTGCGCGACCTGCCGCAGGCGCCCGAGTTGGCGCTGGTCTGCACGCCGCCGGCCAGCGTGCCCGGCTTGGTCGAGGAACTGGGGCAGATGGGCTGCAAGGCCGCGGTGGTCATCACGGCCGGCCTCGATGCGGCCCAGAAGTCGGCCATGCTGGCGGCGGCGCGGCCGCACCTGCTGCGCATCCTGGGACCCAATTGCGTCGGCCTGCTGCTGCCGGGCATCGGCTTGAACGGCAGCTTCGCCCACCTCCCGGCACTGCCCGGCAAGCTGGCTTTCGTGTCGCAGTCCGGGGCCATGGTGACGGGCATCCTGGATTGGGCGCGCAGCCGCAATATAGGCTTCTCGCGCTTCGTCTCACTGGGCGACGGCTGCGATGTCGATTTCGGCGACGTGCTCGATTACCTGGCCACCGACCGCAGCACCCAGGCCATCCTTCTGTACATGGAAGACGTGCGCTCGGCGCGCAAGTTCATGTCCGCAGCACGTGCCGCGGCGCGCAGCAAGCCGGTGCTGGTTGTGAAGTCGGGGCGATTTGCCGAGGGCGCACGCGCCGCAAGTTCGCATACCGGTGCACTGGCGGGTTACGATGCGGTGTACGACGCCGCCATCCGGCGCGCCGGCATGCTGCGCGTATTGAGCACCGAGGATCTGTTTGATGCGGTGGAAACGCTGGCCGCCGGCCGCCCCCTGGCAGGGGAGCGGCTGGCAATCCTGACCAATGGCGGCGGTCCCGGCGTGCTGGCCACCGATGCGCTGGTGGGCGCGGGCGGCACCTTGGCGCAGCTGGCGCCGGCTACCTTGCGCCGCCTGGACGAAGTGTTGCCAGCCACCTGGTCGCATGCCAACCCGGTCGACATCATCGGCGACGCACCGGGCCAGCGCTATAGCGAGGCGCTGCAGGCGCTGCTGCATGACGAGGGCGTCGATGCGGTGCTGGTGATGCACGCCCCGACCGCCATCGTGCCGTCGATGGAAGTGGCGCAGGCGGTGGCGGCAACAGCGCGCGGCAGCAGCCGCAATATGCTGTCCTGCTGGCTGGGCGGCGAAGGGATGGCCCCTGCGCGGCGCGTGCTGGGCGAGGCCGGCGTGGCCAGCTTCGGCACGCCGGAGGATGCGGTGGGCGGATTCATGCAGATGGTGAACTACCACCGCGCGCAGCAATTGCTGATGGAGGTGCCGGCCGCCGCAGCGGGCGATTTCTGCCCGGACCAGGCCCGCGCACGGCAAGTGATCGCTCATGCCCTGCAGTCGAGCCGGCAGATGCTGAGCGAGCCGGAAGCCAAGGAGGTGCTGGCCTGTTACGGCATTCCGGTAGTGGAAACGGGGATTGCCGACCGGGTGGAGGCTGCCGTGCTGCTGGCCGGGCGCATCGGCTACCCGGTGGCGCTCAAAATCCTGTCCCCCGACGTCACCCACAAGACCGAGGTGGGCGGCGTCGCACTCGACCTGGAAACCCCGGAAGCAGTGCGAGCAGCGGCGCTGGCGATGCGCGACCGCTTGCATGGGCTGTATCCAAGGGCGCACCTGCGCGGCTTCACGGTGCAGGCCATGGCGCGCCGGCCGGGGGCGCATGAACTGATTGTCGGCGCCAGCTGCGATCCTGTTTTCGGACCGGTGATCCTGTTCGGCCAGGGCGGCGTCGCAGTTGAAACCATTGGCGACCGTGCGCTTGCGCTGCCGCCGCTGAACCAGGTGCTGGCACGCGACCTGGTGGGGCGCACCCGTGTGGCGCGCCTGCTGGCGGGCTACCGAGGCCGCCCGCCGGCAGACATGGAAGCGCTGTGCACAGCGCTGGTGCGCATCGCCACGCTGCTGGCCGACTTGCCCGAGGTGCAGGAACTTGATGTCAATCCGCTGCTGGCCGACGAGCATGGCGTGCTGGCGCTCGATGCGCGCATGCGGGTAGCCACGGCCGCGCAAATCGGGCCGGCCCGTTTTGCCATCCGGCCGTATCCCGCGGAGCTGGAGGAAAGCGTGACCTGGGAAGGCAGCACGCTCCTTCTGCGTCCGATCCGCCCGGAAGATGCGCCGCAGCACAGCGCCTTCTTTGCCGCCCTGACACCGGAAGACGTGCGCTTCCGCATGTTTGCCCAGATGAAGTCGCTGCCACCGGCGCAGCTGGCGCGCTGGACCCAGATTGACTACGACCGCGAGATGGCTTTCATCGCAACCCGCGTGGGCGCAGACGGGCCGGAAACGATCGGCGTGGCGCGCGCCGTGGCCGACCCCGACAACATCCGCGCCGAATTTGCCGTGGTGGTGCGCTCCGACCTGAAGGGGCACGGGCTGGGCGCGCTGCTGATGGAAAAAATGCTGCGCTATTGCCGTGCGCGCGGCACGCAGGAGCTGGTGGGTGAAGCCTTGCCGGAAAACCTGCGCATGCTGCAATTGGCGCATCACTTGGGCTTCACGGTGGCGCCGGCCGCGTCGGAAGGCGCCATTGGCATGCGCCTGGTACTGAGCGGCGGGGCGTAGTCTAGCGCGGCAGGACGGCGTCGCCATCCAGCAGGCGCGCTGCCTGCTGGTTGCGCGCTTTCAGCTCACGCACGCGGCGGTCGCAGCGATGCACCTCGAGCAAACCCTTGACCGACAGGTAGCCGCCCAGCACTACCAGTACTGCGCTCAGCACCAGCAAGGGCCAAAGCAGCAGCACCACTTCATGGAAGCGGTAGCTGCCGGAGGTGGCGATCAGCAGGCCAAGTACCGACAAGGGGAGGGCAAAGACTGCAATGCCGGTGCGCAGCAGCGACAGCGCCGTGCGCTCTTCCGACAGCAGCAGCTGGATCTCATTGGAGAGCAGCAGCAAGCTGCCATGGCCGCTATCCTTCATTGCGTCATCAGCAGCGGCACCGGGCTTTGCTCGACCAGGCTGGCCGTAGTGCTGCCGAGGACCCAGTCGTGCATGCGGCTGTGGCCATAGGCGCCGGCCACCAGCAGATCGGCGTGGTTCTGGCGCGCCAGCTCGCACAGGGCGCTGCCGGTTTCCGCCACGGTATCCAGGCCGATTACGCGCACATTGCGATGGTGGCGTGCCAGGTAGGTGGCCAGGTCGGCGCCCGGCTCGGCAGCCATGTCGATGCGTTCATTGCCCGGGTTGACGACGGCGATCATGACTTGCGAGGCGCGCTGCAGCAATGGCAGGGCGAAGGCAAGCGCGCGGCTGGCGCCGGCGCTGCCGTTCCAGGCGATCATGACGTTATCGAATTTTGCCGAGGGCTGGCGCAGGCCGGGCGGAACCAGCAGCACCGGGCGCACGCACTGCGTGACCAGGCGGCCCGGCAGGCGCGAAGGGGCCAGCACGCCGTAGTCGGCCACGTCCTGGGTGCCGGCTACCAGCAGGTCGCAATAGCGCGATTCCAGGATCAGCGCCTCAACCGCCGAGGTGTCGAGCAGGCGCGATTCGAAGGAATCGACCTCCGCCTCGAAGCACTGGCGCTCGAAAGCCTCGAGCCGCTGGCGCGCTTCCTGGCGCAAGGTTTCAGGATCGGGCGTCGGCATGACGGCCATCGGCGCGCCGGTCGACATCAGCGTGTTCAGTTCCAGCCAGCCGCTGACGGCAGTGCCGACCAGGTGGGCGCCATGCGCCTTGGCCAGGCCCGCCGCAACAGCAAACGTCGCCGGCATGCCGGAAACCGGGCTAACGTGGACAACAATTGTCTTGTACATGATGTGCTCCCAAGTCGGATTTATGACATTTTCCATTGCAGCCACCAGAACACTGCTACCACCAGCAGCACCAGCAGGCCGATGCTGCACCAGCCACGCCGGATGGCCTGTTCCGGCTGCCCGTGCTTCACACCGCTGAACATCGGCGCCACCAGATTTTCGTGATGCAGCCGGCTGCTCACAATGACTGCTGCAATGTGAATCAGCACCAGTGCCAGCATCAGGTTGGCGAATGTTTCGTGGACTTCTTCCCACAGCTCGGCGCTGGATTCCTGTAGTACGATCCAGCCGGTTGCGGCAGTGGCTGCACCGAGCGCCAGCAGGCCGAGAATGGCCAGTGCCCCCGCCGGGTTATGGCCAAGGAAGTGCTGCGGCTTGCCATGCAGGAGTGAGCGCAGGTAGCTTGCCGCTGCTGCAGGGCCGCGCACAAAGTCGCTGAAGCGCGCATAGCGCGAGCCGATGAAGCCCCAGACCAAGCGAAATACGATCAGGCCGGCCATGGTGTAGCCAAGCGTGACGTGCACCAGCCGCCAGTCCTCGCTTTCCGACGTCAGGTAGGCACCGGCAAAGCAGACCGCCAGCAGCCAGTGGAATACGCGCACCGGCACGTCCCAGACCAGGACGGTGGCGGGCGAAACCTGCCTGCTCCTTGCGTTCTTCATCGTCGGGCCTTTCCCTGTGGGGATGCAGAACATGCTATTGCCTCGGCGGCCATTGTTTCAATGATCCAGATCAAATTGCCGGCTTACGGTGATCGGGGCGAAAAAATGATCCAGATCATGGCTCCGCGCGGCGGGCGGGCGTAGCGTCGATTGCAGCGGTATCCCCCCCCGCAACCATGAAGGAGCGACGATGAAAACCATATTCCCCCGGGCCCTGCTTGTTACCTGCATGGCCCTCGGCATATCCCTGCCAGCCAGGAGCGCGGACGCTCCGGAAAAGCCTGGACCCGCTGCGGCCAGTCAGGAAGCGCCTACCAAGGCCGGAAAAGACAAGAAGCGTGCCGTCACCCCGCACAACCATATGCGCGACGGCAAAGGCAACTGGGTGCCGGACAAGGATGCCCGCAAGGACAGCAAGAAGTCCGGTGCAACGGGCGGCAAGGCGTCCGAACCCGGGCAAGCGGGCAAATAGCCCGGTCAAGGATGACGGAGGCCATCATGAATCCTGAACCTTTCTGGCGCTCCCGCTGGGTACTCTGGGGCTTCCTGGCCGTGGCGGCATTCTTCCTGTGGACGGAGCACCGGGCGCATGTGATGGGCATATTGCCTTATCTCCTGTTCCTGGCTTGCCCCCTGATGCACCTGTTCCATCACCATGGGCACCGGCATCACCACGGTGGGGAGGCGGACCATGAGCGATGAAGCTGCCTATGGCTTGTGGCCGCTGGTATTCCTGAACTCAGCGGTCTTCATCCTGTTTGCCTTCAGCTTCACGCGGCCGCAGCGCGGCAGAGAATGGCGCTCGCTGGGCGCCTTTTCAGCTTTCATCGTTGCGCTGTTCACAGAGATGTACGGCGTCCCGTTGACGATCTACCTGCTGCTGCCGTGGCTGTCGAAGCACTTTTCCGGCATTGACTTTCTTTCGCACGACGCAGGGCACCTGCTGGAGGCCACGTTCGGCTGGCGCAGCAATCCGCATTTCGGCGTCTTCCATCTGACGAGCAACCTGCTGATATTCGGCGGTTTCATCATGCTGGCTTCGGCCTGGAATGTGTTGTACGCGGCGCAAAGGGGGCATCGGCTGGCGACCAGCGGGCTCTACGCCCGGCTGCGCCATCCGCAGTACCTTGCCTTCATCCTCATCATGCTGGGTTTCCTGCTGCAATGGCCTACCTTGCTTACCATGCTGATGTTCCCCGTGCTGGTTGCAGTCTATGTCCGGCTGGCGCGCAGCGAAGAGCAGGACGCTGTGCGGGAATTCGGCGCGGCGTACCTGGACTATGCCGCGCGGACGCCGGCCTTCATTCCGCGCTGGCGCAATGTAAGGAGACCATCATGAAACCTTTCGCAACCGGCTGCGCCCTGGCGCTGACCGTCGTGTTGTTCTATAGCCTGTGCACCGTTGCGGCGTTGTTGTGGCCAGCGGCCTTTGTCGCTTTTGTGGGCGATATTTTCCATGGCATGGACTTTGCGCGGCTGATGCCGGAGCAGGGCTACAATTGGCGCTCTTATTTCAGCGCGGCCTGGATCATGGGTTTGTGGGCATTTGCCATGGGGGCGACGTTTGCCTGGCTGGCCAGTAGATTCAATGGAGGTAAGCGTTAGTGGATACAGGCGAGACGGTCTATACCTGCCCGATGCACCCCGAAGTGCGCCAGCCGGCGCCGGGCAATTGCCCGAAGTGCGGCATGAAGCTGGAGCCGCTGCTGCCGGCGCTGGAAGATGAGGGCGACCCCGAGCTGGCCGATTTCACGCGGCGCTTCTGGTGGACGCTGCCGCTGACGGTGCTGGTCACCGTCCTGGCGATGTTCGGCCATCGCCTTTTCCCGAAAGGCCTGGGCGGGCAAAGCTGGATCGAACTGCTGCTCGGGACCCCGGTCGTGCTGTGGGCCGGCTGGCCCTTCCTGCTGGGCTGGATTGAATCGCTGAAGGCACGCAGCCCGAATATGTGGACCCTGATCGGCACCGGCGTGCTGGCGGCATATGGCTATAGCGTGATTGCGACAATTATTCCAGGCGCGTTTCCGCCATCGCTGGCGGAGCATGGAAGGATTGGTGTGTATTTTGAAGCGGCGGCGGTGATCGTCTCGCTTACCTTGCTGGGGCAGTTGCTCGAATTGCGGGCGCGCTCGCAGACCTCGGCCGCGATCAAGTCGCTGCTCGGCCTTGCGCCCAAGACCGCGCGCCGCATTCGCGAAGGCGGAGAGGAAGAGGATATCCCGCTGGGCCACGTGCACGTGGCCGACATGCTGCGCGTTCGCCCCGGCGAAAAGGTGCCGGTCGACGGCGTGGTGGTGAGCGGCGAAAGCTCGGTCGACGAATCGATGCTGACCGGTGAGCCGCTGCCGGTCAGCAAGCGCAGCGGCGACAAGCTGGTTGGTGCCACATTGAATACCAGCGGCAGCCTGGTGATGCGTGCCGAAAAGGTCGGCGGCGAGACGATGCTGGCGCAAATCGTGCAGATGGTGTCGCAGGCGCAGCGTTCGCGCGCGCCGATGCAGCGCCTGGCAGACGTGGTAGCGGGATATTTTGTCGGCGCGGTGGTGCTGCTGGCAGTCCTGACGCTGCTTGCCTGGGGCATGTTCGGGCCGGAGCCGCGCTGGGTGTTCGGTTTCGTCAATGCGGTGGCGGTGCTGATCATTGCCTGCCCCTGCGCCCTTGGCCTGGCGACCCCGATGTCCATCATGGCGGCAACCGGCCGCGCCGCGACCCAGGGCATCCTGTTCCGCGACGCTGCCGCCATAGAAGCCTTGCGCAAGGTGGACACGCTGATTGTCGACAAGACCGGCACCCTGACCGAGGGCAAGCCGGCTTTCGACAGCGTGGCGGCGGCGCCTGGCTGGGAGGGCGATGAAGTCCTGCGGCTGGCTGCCTGCCTGGACCTTGGCAGCGAGCACCCCCTGGCGCACGCGCTGGTCGCGCAGGCCCGTCAGCGCGGGCTGCGCCTGGTGGAGCCGTCGGCTTTTGAGTCCGCCAGCGGAATCGGCGTGCGCGGCGTGGTGGAGGGGCGCCGGCTTGCGCTGGGCAACACGGCCCTGATGGACGCGGACGGCGTGGCCTGGGACGCCTTGTCCGGCCCGGCCGAACCGCTGCGCGCCAGCGGCGCCAGCGTCATGCTGCTGGCGGTCGATGGCCAGTTGGCCGGATTGCTGGCCGTGTCGGACCCGGTCAAGGAGAGTTCGGCGGAGGCCATTGCCGCCCTCGCGGCAGAGGGCGTGCGCGTGATCATGGCAACTGGCGATGGCCTGACCACGGCACGCGCCGTAGCGGCGCGCCTGAACATCGATGAAGTCCACGGCGAAGTCAAGCCGCAGGACAAGCTGCAGCTGGTCGAGCGCCTGCAACGGGAAGGACGCATCGTGGCCATGGCCGGCGACGGCATCAACGACGCCCCGGCGCTGGCGCGGGCGGATGTCGGCATTGCGATGGGATCGGGAACCGACGTCGCCATCAACAGCGCCCATGTGGCCCTGGTCAAGGGCGACTTGCGCGGTATCGCCAGGGCCCGGGCGATATCGAGCGATGCCGTGCGCAATATGCGCCAGAACCTGGCTTTTGCGTTTGCCTACAACGCGCTTGGCATTCCGCTGGCGGCGGGAGTGCTGTACCCGGCGACGGGAATGCTGCTGTCGCCCATGGTCGCGGCGCTGGCAATGAGCCTGAGTTCGGTCTCCGTCATCGGCAATGCGTTGCGCCTGCGCCATGCCGGATGACCCGGCTAGCCCAGCCTGACGGTTCCAGCTGGGCGGGCGTAGGCTGCGGCAATGCGGCGCAAGTGGCGCGACTCCGAATGCGTCAGCAGCCACGGGGCGCTGGCGCCGTCGTCGTCCGGCGCAGCCCAGGCGCGGATGGCAGTGGCTGCTGGGCGAGGGGAAGTTGTTAACGGTTTCTGTGGAAAACCCTGTTAACAAGGCTGCGCTCACTGAGCCAAGTAATTGATTTAATTTGAAAAAATTCTCGTGCGCAAGGAACGGGCAATCGAAACAAGTCTTTCGGCAACTACTGCTATAGTGTCTTATCGACAATCTTCGTGCAGGACCGCCATGCTCCAGCCGCAGAACAAGCAGACTGATGCGTTCATTTCGACCGGCATTGCCGGCCTCGATTCGATCCTGGCCGGGGGCCTGACCAAGGACCGGCTGTACCTGCTCGAAGGCGACCCCGGCACCGGCAAGACCACCATGGCGCTGCAGTTCCTGGTCGAAGGGGCCCGTTGCGGGGAAGCGGTGCTCTACATCACGCTGGCCGAAAACGAAATTGAGCTGCGTGCCGTTGCGCAATCGCACGGTTTCTCGATGGACGGCATTACCGTGCACGAAATCATCCCGGCCGAAGGCGTGCTGGACCCGGATGAGCAGTACACGGTGTTCCATCCGTCCGAAATCGAACTGGGCGAAACCAACCGCCTGATCCTCGCGCAGATCGACAAGCTCAATCCCACCCGCGTGGTGCTGGATTCCCTGTCCGAACTCCAGCTGCTGGCGGCCAACCCCTTGCGCTATCGGCGCCACGTGCTGGCGCTCAAGCAGTATTTCGCCCGGCGTGCCTGCACGGCGCTGTTCCTGGACGATAAGACAGCCGTGGGTGGCGACCAGCAGGTACGCAGCATTGCGCACGGTGTGATCTCGCTGCAGCAGCTCGACTCAGGGTACGGCGCCGAGCGGCGCGTGCTGCGTGTGCTGAAGTACCGCGGCATCGACTATCGGCGTGGCCCGCACGACTATGTGATCGTTTCCGGCGGCGTGGTGGCTTATCCCCGGATCGTCACGTCCGCATCGCGCGAACTGGTGGCGCGGCAGCAAGTGGCCAGCGGCCTGCCGACGCTCGATGCCTTGCTTGGCGGAGGGATCGAGGAAGGGTCGAGCACCCTGATCTCAGGGCCGCCAGGCACCGGCAAGTCCAGCCTCGCGGCCCAGTTCGTCAATGCGGTTACCACCCGCCAGCAAAAGGCGGCGATGTTTGTGTTCGAAGAATCCTTCAATACCCTGCTTCACCGCGCGGATGGCATTGGCATGGATTTGCGCAAGCCTTTGGCATCGGGCCTGTTGCAGGTAAACCAGATCGACCCGGCCGAACTGTCGCCCGGCCAGTTCGCGCATGCGGTATGCAAGGCTGCTGACGAAGGCGCCAAGGTGATCGTGATCGACAGCCTGAACGGCTACCTGAATGCGATGCCGGAGGCGCGCTTCCTCACCACGCACTTGCGTGAAGTGCTGACCTACCTCGGGCAGCGTGGGGTGGCGACTTTCCTGGTCGGGGTGCAGCACGGCGTGATCGGCGCGATGGGCAGCAGTGTGGACGTCAGCTACCTGGCCGACAACATGCTGCTGCTGCGCTACTACGAGGCCGGCGGCGAGGTGCACAAAGCCTTGTCGGTGTTCAAGAAACGCGGCAGCCGGCACGAGACTACCTTGCGCTCTTTCGCCATCACCGGAGAGGGGATCGTGGTGGGGCCGGTGCTGAGAGGCTTGCGCGGAATCCTGACCGGGGTTCCCGTCACGGTAGGCAAAGGCGAGGACGAAGCAAGCCATGAGTGAGCTGGAACAGCGCATCGTCGTTTTTTCCCCGATCGGCAAGGATGCGCGCCTGATCGAGCAGGTGCTGGGGCAGGCGCGCGTGGTTTGCCATATCTGCCTTGAACTGGACGCGGTGGTGGCGGAACTGGAGGAGGGCGCCGCGGCCCTGTTCGTGATCGAAGAAGCCTTCAACGACGATTTCATGCGCGAGCTGACCGGTTTTCTTGCCGCGCAGCCAACCTGGTCGGACTTGCCGGTGCTGGTCCTGAGCAAGGAGGGCCTGGATTCGCCTGGCGTCCAAAGGATTTTCGAGCGCGTCGGCAACGTCACGCTGCTCGAACGGCCGGTGCGCAGGGCAACGCTGGTGAGCGCGGCGCTGTCGGCGCGGCGCGCGCGCCGGCGCCAGTACGAGATGCGGGAAGTCGACCGCCGCAAGGATGAATTCCTGGCCATCCTCGGCCATGAACTGCGCAACCCGCTGGCGCCGATCCGCACCGCGATGGACGTGCTGAACACCATTCCGAACAGTGATCCCAAGGTGCGCAGCATCAGCCAGGTGGTCGAACGCCAGGTGCGGCACCTGACTCGCCTGGTGGACGACCTGCTGGACGTGGCGCGCATCACCAATGACAAGGTGGCCCTGCAATGCGAGCGTGTCAGCGCAGCGACGGTGCTGCAGCATGCGGTGGAAATCTGCCGCCAGCAGTTCGACTCCTGCGGGCATGTGTTGGACCTGCGCCAGCCTGCAGGCAGCGTGCTGCTGTTCGGCGACCGGGCGCGCCTGGTCCAGAGCCTGGCCAATGTGTTGAACAATGCAGCCAAGTTTTCGCCGCCGAAATCGACCATTCACCTGCATGCGGAAGCGGACGGCGAGGATATCGTGTTTACCGTGCGCGACCATGGGATCGGGCTGGAGCCGGAGGCGCGTTCGCGCATCTTCGACCTGTTCGTGCAAGGCCAGGCTGGACGCGCGCATACCCTAGGCGGGCTGGGGATCGGTCTCAGCCTGGCGGAGCGCTTCACGCGCATGCACGGCGGGAGTATCGCCGTTACCAGCGAGGGTCGCGGCAATGGCTGCGAATTCGTGTTGCGCATGCCGATCGTGGTGCCTGAGCGCCGCAGCAAGGAGCGGCCGGCTGCAGGACCCTCCCTCGGCCATTCCGACGACACGCTGCGCGTCATGGTCGTGGACGACAATGAAGACGGTGCGGACATGCTGCAGGTGATGCTGGAAATGGAGGGCTGCACGGTCGCCAAGGCCAACGACGGGCAGGCGGCGATTGCGCTGGCAGGGCGATTTCACCCGCATGCCGTCTTGATGGATATCGGCCTGCCCGACATGCAAGGCTACGAAGCCGCCCGCCGCATCCATGACCTGGACGGCGGCGGGGACATCGTCTTCATCGCCATGACCGGCTGGGGACATGACGAGGCGCGCCGGCGCGCATCCGGCGCCGGCATGCAGCATTACCTGGTCAAGCCGGTGGATTTGCATGTGCTGCGCAAATACCTGACTGAGATCCGGGAGCAGGCCTTGCAGCGCGCTTGACCCCGGGCTTACTGGTTTGCGCTGGCGTTCAGCGTTACGCCGCTGAAGGTGGCGTAGGAGCGGATGCCGATGTGCCAGGTGCCTGCCTGCGGATTGCTCAGCGCGCAGGACTCGCTGTTACCCGTCTTATAGGGGCGGCAGGCATAATCGTTGGCAGTCGGCTGAGCGCCAAAGCGGACGTACAGGTCGCCGTCGCCGCTGCCACCGCTCATGTTCACGTTCAGGGTATTCGCGCATTCGGGCACGTTGATGCTGAAGTACAGCCAGTTGCCTGCCGTGGCGGACAGGTTGGACTGGTTCAGCGTCACGCTGGCGCAAGGCAGGTTCAGGGTGCTTGGCATCGAATGCAGCAGGGTGGTGGTAACCGATCCGTCGGCGGCAAACGTCATCTGGTACAGGCGGTCGAACTCCGATTCCGCGATGGCGCCGCCCGGATCGCCGCCCAGTTGCCGGATCAGCTCGGGCGTGGTGTCGGAATGGCCGACCACCAGCGCGTTGTCGGGCAAGGCGCGCAGTTGCTGCGCGAACGTGGCCAGCTGGCCGCCATCGTAAGTGGCGACGGGCAGGTTCAGGTAGGTCGCCAGGGGTTGCGCAGTCTGCTGCGTGCGCTGGTACGCCGTCGAGTAGATGTGCCTGACCTGGGCGTCTTTCAGCGTGGCGGCGATGTTGGTGGCGCGAGCCTGGCCTTCCGCGGTCAGCACAGGGTCGGTGCCGGTGGCCGATTTCTCGGCGTGGCGGGTCAGGTAAATCGTGTTGGCGTTTGCCGGAATCTGCGCTGCGCAACATGCCAGCGCCAGGGCGCCCAATATGCTCTTCATGTAGTCTCCCGAAATAAATAATTTCACAATGTTATATTTAAGGCAATACCGCTTCGGGAGGATACGGCAATTCGGCTTGCGCGTCACGCAGCGCACGAAACGATCAGGGATTTTCGATGCGCGATACAGCGCCGCGCCTGCCGTTGCGGTCGAAGGCGGCCACCTGGATCAGGCCGCGATCGGCGATTGGCCCCCCTACCAGCGGGCTGGCGGCATGCGGTTCGGTGCCGTCGCTGGTGTAGCGCAGTGCCAGGCCGGGCAGGGCGTGATTGGCGTGGACCTTGCCGCCAACGCTCGACAGCCCGGGCGGTGCGATGCGGTAGTGGACGGGGCCAAGCGGGGCTAGCTCCAGGTCGAGGCGCGGCAGCACGCGCTGGCCCAGTGCATTGGCGAAGCGCGACCACTCGGCGCGGTGCAAGGCGGAGGCCCGGGCGGCATCGGTTTCGGTGGCCCATGCAGGATCGGCGGCCCAGGCGCGTTCGGCCATGGCCAGCAGGCGCGGCACCAGAAGGTAGTCGATCAATGCAGGATCACGGATGGTTTCGGTCCACAGCGCAGCTTCCAGGCCGCGGATGCGCTGCCTGCCGGCGTCGCTCAAGCTCTTGTCGAGCGGGACGACGTTGTAGACGTCATCGAGCTCGATATAGCTGGCCCAGTTCACGCCCGGCTCATCGGGATTGAGGTTGTGGCTCATGTCCAGGTATTGCCTGGTGGCGGGCGCCAGGATCACGTCGTAGCCGGCATTGGCAAGGCGGTAGCCCAGGTCGGCCGCGGCGCCGACGTTGTTCCAGACGTGCAGCCGGAAACCGCGCTGGGCGAAACGCGGGTTCGGTGTCAGCTTGCGCGTTCCCAGTTCTTCCCACCCTGCGGTTGCCACGCCTTGCCGGCGCACGATGCCGTCGACCCGGTCGTAGAAGTAATCCCACAGGTCGGCGGTGGTCGGCATTTGGTGGCGCGCCATCAGGCTGCGGCTGGCAGGGGATTTCTCCCAGGCGCCCGCCGCGAGTTCGTCGCCGCCGACGTGCAGGGTGCGCAAGGGGACGCCGGCTTCGCGATGCATGGCGACGACCTGGCCGACCACGTGCTCGATGAAGGCATAGCTGGACTCCAGGCCCGGATTGATCACGTTGTCATGGAAGTTCTGTGCTGATTTGTATTGCGAACGGTCGTCCAGGTCGTTCAGCAGGTATTTGCCGGCATCTGCCTGGCCGGCGGTCTTCATGCGCCGATAGCGTGCCTCCATGGCCTTGACTGCGGCGCGCGCATGGCCGGGCATTTCAATTTCCGGGATGACCTCGATGTGGCGGGCTGCCGCATAGCGCAGGATCTCGAGGTAGTCGGCGCGCGAGTAATAACCGCTGCCGTGCGGATCGCTGGCGCTGGGGCCGGAACCGTATTCGGGTTGCAGGCGCACGCCAGGTTTTGCGCTGTGGCCGCGTACCGCGCCGATGGCGGTCAGTTCCGGCAGGCCGGCGATTTCAAGGCGCCAGCCCTCGTCGTCCGTCAAATGGAAGTGGAAGGCGTTGAGCTTGAAGCGCGCCATCAGGTCGAGCAGGCGCAAGACGGTTTGCCTGGGCTGGAAGTTGCGGCTGACGTCCAGCATCAGGCCGCGATAGCCGAAGCGCGGAGCATCGGTCACCGCCAGCTGCGGCAACTCTACTGCTTGCTGCTGGCCGGCGCCGGGCAGCGGCAACAGGTCGCGCAGCGATTGCAGGCCGTGCGCCACCCCGGCGGCGCTGTTGCCGGTGATGGCAATGCCACCGGACGTTACGGCCAGGGTATAGGCCTCCGGCGACGACTGGCCGGCGACGGCGCCGACTGAGAGCCGCAAGGTGGCGCTGGATGGCGCGGCCGCGCCGACGGGCCAGTATTGCTTGAGCAGGCTGGCGGCAAGGGCGGCTTCCTGTTCGAGTCCGTCAGCGACCACGAGGGCGGGCGCCGCTGCCAGGTGCAGCGTGCCGGCACCTGGCTGCAGCTGCAGCGGCGTGGGAAAGACTGGCGGCAGGGCGCCGGCTGGCAGCACATCCGTTCCTGCGTTGCGCCGGTACAGGTCCTGGGCTGTTACCGCCTGGCCTTTTCCCAGCTGGTCCGGGCGCGGCAGCGGCAGCATAAGGTAGTCGGCAACGGCTTGCGCCTTGTCCGGCGCCGCCTCATAGACCAGGTACAGGCCGGAAGGGGCGCGGTAGGCCTTGGCGTCGGCGCTGGGAGCGCGGTAGACCGCGTTCAGCGACTGTCCCGGCGCGAGGCCGCGAAAGCCCGGTTGCGGGCGCAGGCGGTACAGGGTGCCATCGAGCGCGTCGATCGCGAGCTGGCCAGCCAGCGGCCCGGCCACGGCGCATTCGATGCAGTTGAAATACAGCGCCCAGCCTTGCGCCGGCAGGGGATGGTGGTCCAGATTCCTGACTTCAAGCCGGCCGCCTTTGCCTCCGTCCTGCAGTTCCCAGCGCACTTGCAGGCGATCGCCGTTGGCGGTGGGTGACGCCGCCATGGCGGCGGCAAGCGCCAGCAGCAGCGCGAGGCCAACAAGCAAATGTTTCGAAGTCATGGGATCAGCTTGTCTCATGTTGAGAATTGGTAACGCTAGCATAAAGTTGCCTTAGCTGCTACATCTCTCGCTACAATACGGATAACGTTAACGGACGGCAGGATGAAAATGAAAAAAGCAGGTGTGACGCTGGCCGATGTGGCCAAGGTTGCCGGCGTGTCGGTGATGACTGCTTCGCGCGCACTGAGTGGCGATGGTTATGCCTCGGACGAAACCAAGGCAAAGGTGCAGGCGGCAGCCAAGCAGCTCGGCTACACGCCCAATGCGCTGGCGCGCATGATGAAGGGCGGGAAAACCAATGTCATTGGCGTCGTTGTGAACGACTTGTCGTCGGCAGTCGTCAATTGCTTCGTGACGGCGCTCAGCGAGGAGGTGCGCAAGTTCGACATGGATCTTTTCATTTATAACTCGCTGGGCGATATGGGCGGCGGCAAAGGCAAGCGCGTCAGCCAGTTGCTGCATGGCCTGTGGGATGGCCTGGTCTATGTGCTGCCGCGCATGACCGACGATTACCTGGAAACGCTGGAGAAGAGTGCCAGCCCTATCATCCTGGTGAACTATTTCCGGCATGAGACCAGCTTGCCGGTGGTACGCGGCGATAACGTCAACGGCGCGCACGATGCGGTAACGCACCTGCTTGAACTGGGCCACCGCCGTATCGGATTCATACGCGGCAGTTCATACACGGGACAGAGCGACGTGCGTGAGTGCGGCTATCTCGCAGCGTTGGCCGATGCCGGCATCAAGACCGATCCGGCACTGGTCTATCCAGGCGATTTCAACGAGCAGTCGGGGCTGGAAGGCGGCAGGCAGTTGCTGGAACTGGCTGAACCGCCGACCGCCATCTTCGCTGCCAACGATGCGATGGCGCAGGGGGCGATGAACGCCATCCGCGAAAAGGGCCTGCGCATCCCGGAAGACATTTCGATCATCGGTTTCGATGATATTCCCGCCGCATCGATGATGCAGCCGCCGCTGACCACCTTGCGGCATCCGTTCGAAGCCATGGCCCAGGCCACCGTGCAGGAGCTGGTGCGCCGCATCCGCGGCGAATCCGGACGCCGCCAGCGCATCGAATTCCCGAGCGAGTTCGTGGTGCGCGAGTCGACCGGGCCTGCGCCAGGCTCCGCCGCTTCGGCGCGTGCCCGGAAGCGCCGCTCCTGAACGAACTTGTTAACGCTTTCTGTGGAAAAGCCTGTTAACAAGCACCGGGGCTGCGCGTTAAGGCGATGATTTGCAAAAGAAAAATCGCACTGCGCAAATAAATGGCAGCGCTGGCATAATTGCATGACTTTCAAGGAGACCAGGTTATGCACCGACGCTGGCTGTTCATTCTCGCGCTTTGCAGCGCTCCCCTGGGCGCGGCCGAGATCAAGGTTGGCGCCCCGCTGCCGCGCATTGCGATGGTAAAAGAGGGCACGCACCACTGGCTGCGCTACGTTCGTAATGGCGAAGTCAATACGCCGGTCGACATCTGGACGCGCGAGGTGCGCCAGGCGCCGGACGGCATGCAGATCCGCCAGCGCTGGGATGGTGTCAACAACAGCGTCGTGCTGCTCGACTCCTGGTTCGACAAGGACACCTTCAAGCCGCGCACCCACCAGCGCATCCGCGAGAAAGAGGGCAAGCGCACGGTGGAAGACTATGATTTCGCCGCTTACGAACCGACCTTCAATTTCGAGACCGATATCGAATTCCTGCAAGCCTTGCCGCTCGCCGCAGGGTACGAAGCCAGCATCATGTTCTATCACCCTGGCGGCCCGGCGCCGGCGCGCTTTACCTGGAAAGTCGTGGGCAGCGAAACGATCCAGGGCCCGCAAGGGGCGGTCGATTGCTGGCTGCTGACGACCGACTACAACCGCCCTGGCACGGTGGCCAAATTCTGGCTGGCGAAGGCGACGCAGTTGCTGGTACGGCAAGAGGCGACCGCGCCGGACGGCAGAATAATGGTGAAGTCATTGATCGATTGAGAGAAACGGTCTATTATCGCCCCCATGAAATTCCGCCGGACTTCCAGGATCGTGGCCGCTGTGGTGGCGCTGTTCAGCATGCTGTTCATGCAGCTTGCCGTGGCCTCCTATGCCTGCCCGACCGCCGGAAACCCGGTCGCCACCGGCGCCCAGTGCGCCGGCATGGACCCCGCGCAGCCCAGCCTGTGCAAGGCGAAGGCGAGCAACCTGGCGGCCAAGCAGTCGCTGGACAAGCCCGATTTGCCGCCCGTGCTGCCATTCATCGCTGCCGACCTGGCAGGGACCGTGGTTGCCGACGCCTGGGCCCCGGAGTCCAGCGAAGGGGCTGCCGCCCCGCCAGATATGACGCGCAGTCTATCTCCGCCGCATTCCATAGAGCATTGCTGCTTCCGTAATTGACCTTCCAGATTGCCTGACGACGTCTCGCGCCTGCCTGTGTGGCCAGCGCGTGGTTTCCTTTGCACTCTGGAGGTTTCATGTTTTCCCCATTTATCTGGCGCTGCCTTGCGTTTGGCTGCGCCCTGGCGTTCGCTGCCGAGGCTCCTGCGCTGACGCTGGCGCAGGCGCAGCAACGCGCCGTTGAGCGTTCGCGCCAACTGGCGGCGCAAGGCCATGCTGCTGATGCTGCGCGCGACATGGCTGTCGCAGCGGCGCAATTGCCCGACCCGGTGCTGAAAGCCGGCGTCGACAACCTTCCCGTCAGTGGTGCGGATCGCTACCGCATCGGCGCGGATTCGATGACCATGCGCCGCATTGGCGTCATGCAGGAGCTGACCAGCGGCGACAAGCGCCGCTGGCGGGCTGCCCGTTTCGAGAGCGAAGCGGCGCGCAGCAAGGCCGCGGCCGAGGCGCTGGCGGCGAACATCCAGCGCGACACCGCCATCGCCTGGCTCGACCGCTACCACCTCGAGCGCATGCAAGCGGAACTGGTACGGCAAGCCGCCCTGGCGCGCGACGAAATCGCGGCCGCGGAAGCGGCTTATCGCGGCGGCCGCGGCACCCAATCCGGCCTGCTCGATGCGCGCGCGGCCGTG
The DNA here is from genome assembly GCF_049913285.1 of Pseudoduganella sp. S-14. Lineage (GTDB taxonomy): Bacteria > Pseudomonadota > Gammaproteobacteria > Burkholderiales > Burkholderiaceae_D > Rugamonas. Next base: position 4,268,883 of record NZ_CP183991.1, on the reverse strand, counting down.
CTGGCGCTGGAGGACCGTGCAACGGAGCTGGGCCAGCAGTCGCGCAATGCCGCCGTCATGCTCGCGCGCTGGACCGGCGAGCCGGTGGACGTGGCGCTCGATGGCAGCGTCGATACCGGCAGCATTGCCCTTGATCCGACGAAGCTGGAGGCGACGCTCGAGCATCATCCGCAGGTGGCGGTGTTGTCGCGCCAGGCCGAGCTGGCGCAGGCGGAAGCGGGACTGGCGCGCGCCAACCGCAGTTCCGACTGGACTGTTGAAGTGGCGCTGCAGCAGCGTGGGCCGGGCTATCCGGGCATGGTGTCGTTTGGCGTGTCGGTGCCGCTGCAGTGGGACCGCGGCCACCGCCAGGAGCGCGAGTTGTCGGCCCGGCTGTCGATGGCGGAGCAGGCGCAGGCCGAGCGCGACGAAGCGCTGCGCGACCACGTGGCGGAAATACGCAGCCAGTTGGCCGACTGGCAGGCTGGCCGCGAACGCATTTCGCGTTACGAGAAGGAGGTACTGCCGCTCGCCAGTGCGCGTACGGAGGCGGTGCTTGCCGCCTACCGTGGCGGCAAGGCCGGCCTGGTGGAGGTAATGGCGGCGCGGCGCTCCGAGAGCGAGCAGCGCCTGCAGGCATTGCAGCTTGAACGCGACAATGCGCGCGTCTGGGCGCAACTGACGTATATCCAGCCAGTGAAAGGCCACCCATGAAAAAGAACGCAATGATCGCCGCCATCGTGGCGGCCGGCGTGCTGGGCGCCGTGGGCGCCATCGGCGGCTACCAGTTGGGCAAGCGCCAGGCGGCGCCGGCACAGGCTCCGGCTGCGGAGGGCCGCAAACCCTTGTACTGGCACGATCCAATGGTGCCGGGACAGAAATTCGACAAGCCCGGCAAGTCGCCGTATATGGACATGGCCCTGGTGCCGGTCTACGCCGACGAGGGCGGCGACAGCGGCGCGGTGAGCATCAGCCCGCGCGTGCAGCAAAACCTGGGCGTGCGCACAGCGCTGGTGGCCAGCGCGCCATTGCCGCTGACCGTATCGGCGGTCGGCAACGTGGCTTTTGACGAGCGGGAAGTGGCTGTGGTCCAGTCCCGCTCGAACGGTTTTGTAGAACGCGTGCTGGTACGCGCCCCGCTGGAAGCTGTGCGGCGCGGACAGCCGCTGGCCGAGGTCACCATGCCGGACTGGGTGGCGGCGCAGGAAGAATTCCTTGCCGTGCGCCGCATGCAGGCGGGCGCCGCGCCGGGCCTGCTGGATGCGGCCCGCCAACGCATGCGACTGGCTGGCATGAGCGAGCAGCAGGTGCAACAGGTGGAGGCGGGCGGGCGCGTGCTGGCGCGCCAGGTGCTGGTCGCGCCCCGTGCCGGCGTGGTGACTGAACTGGCGGCGCGCGAAGGCATGGCTGTCGCCGCCGGGGCGCCGCTGTACCGCATCAATGGCCTGGAGACGGTGTGGGTGAATGCGGAGTTGCCGGAGAATGCGGTGGCGCAGGTGCCGGTCGGCTCCGATGTCACGGCGCGCGCAGCAGCCTTGCCGGATAAAGAGCTCCACGGCAAGGTGGCGGCGATCCTGCCGCAGGTCGATGCTGGGACGCGCACCATTCGCGCACGCATCGAGCTGTCCAATCCGGGCGGACGGCTGGCGCCGGGCATGTTCGTGACGATGTCGTTTGCGCCGGGCCGGCGGCAGCCAGCTTTGCTGGTGCCTTCGGAAGCGGTGATCCGCACCGGCACGCGCAACGTCGTGATGGTGGAAGAGGGTGCTGGCAAGTTCGCCCCGGTGCGGGTGGAGCTGGGCGCCGAGAGTGGCGGGCAGGTGGAAATCCGCGCCGGATTGCAGTCCGGGCAGAAGGTGGCGGTCTCCGGGCAGTTCCTGGTCGACTCGGAAGCGAGCCTGAAAGGCAGCGGCCAGCGCATGGCCGGCCCGGCGCCGCTGGTGCATCGCGGCGAGGCGATTGTGGAAGCGGTGGATAAGGACGAGATCACCTTGTCGCATGGCCCGATCGCCACGCTCAAGTGGCCGGCCATGACGATGGCCTTCAAGCTGCCGCAAGGCGGCTTGCCGCTGCGTGTCGCGGCGGGCGACCATGTGACCTTCGAGTTCGTGCAGCAGGCGGACGGCAGCTTCCATGTCACGTCGATGGCGCCGGCTTCCGCTCCAACGCACCAGCACGGGGAGCAGAAATGATTGCGAAACTGATCCTGTGGTCGATCCGTAACCGCTTCCTCGTGCTGCTGGCGTCCGTGCTGCTGGCAGGATGGGGCGCATGGGCGCTGCAGCGCACGCCGCTGGATGCGATTCCGGACCTGTCGGACGTGCAGGTCATCATTCGCACCAGCTTCCCCGGGCAGGCGCCGCAGATCGTCGAAAACCAGGTCACTTACCCGCTGACCACGCAGATGCTGTCGGTGCCGGGCGCGCGCACGGTGCGCGGCTATTCCTTTTTCGGCGATTCCTTTGTGTACGTGCTGTTCGAGGATGGCACCGATCCATACTGGGCGCGTTCGCGCGTGCTGGAATACCTGAACCAGGTGCAGTCACGGCTGCCGCCGCAGGCACGCGCCTCGCTGGGGCCCGATGCGACGGGCGTGGGCTGGGTGTTCGAGTACGCTTTGGTCGACCGCAGCGGCAAGCATGACCTGGCGCAGCTGCGCGCCTTGCAGGACTGGTTCCTCAAGTACGAGCTGAAGGCGGTGCCCAACGTGGCGGAGGTGGCCAGCCTTGGCGGCATGGTCAAGCAGTACCAGGTGCTGCTCGACCCGGCGCGGCTGCGCGCCTTCAACATCACGCACGGCAAGGCGATCGAGGCGATCCGCCGCGCCAACCAGGAGACCGGCGGCTCGGTGCTGGAGCTGGCGGAAGCGGAGTATATGGTGCGGGCGTCGGGCTATCTGCGCTCGCTGGAAGACTTCCGCCAGATTCCGCTGACGGCCAGCGAGTCCGGCGTGGCGGTGCGCCTGGGCGACGTGGCAACCATCCAGCTTGGTCCGGAAATGCGGCGCGGCATCGCCGACCTGAATGGCGAAGGCGAAGTGGCGGGCGGCGTGATCGTCATGCGCTCCGGTAAGAACGCATTGCAGACGATTGATGCCGTCAAGGCGCGCCTGGCGGCGCTCAAGGCCAGCCTGCCGCCGGGCGTGGAAATCGTGCCGGTGTACGACCGCTCCAACCTGATCCGGCGGGCGGTCAGCAACCTGGAAACCAAGCTGGCGGAGGAATTCGTCGTGGTGACCCTGGTCTGCGCCGTATTCCTGTTCCACCTGCGCTCCGCATTGGTGGCCATCGTCTCGCTGCCGCTGGGCGTGCTGGCTGCCTACCTGATCATGCATTACCAGGGCGTCAACGCCAACATCATGTCCCTGGGCGGGATCGCGATTGCCATCGGTGCCATGGTCGATGCGGCGGTGGTGATGATCGAGAACGCCCACAAGCACATCGAAGCATGGCGCCATGCCCATCCCGGCAGGTCGCTGGAAGGCGAAGAGCACTGGCAGGTGATTGCTGCGGCTGCGGCGGAAGTAGGGCCGGCGCTGTTCTTCTCGCTGCTGATTATCGTGCTGTCATTTATCCCGGTGTTCACCCTGGAAGCGCAGGAAGGGCGCCTGTTCGCGCCGCTGGCCTTCACCAAGACGTATGCGATGGCGGCGGCAGCGGGGCTGGCAGTGACGCTGATTCCGGTCCTCATGGGCTACCTGATTCGGGGCCGCATTCCCGACGAACATGCCAATCCCCTCAACCGCTGGCTGATTGCCCTGTACCGGCCCCTGCTCGAGCGCGTGCTGCAATGGCCGAAGGCCACGCTGGCGATGGCGGCTGCGGTGGCGGTGCTGTCGCTCTGGCCGCTGGCGCACATGGGCGGCGAATTCATGCCGCCGCTGGACGAAGGCGATTTGCTGTACATGCCTTCGGCCTTGCCCGGCCTTGGCGCGGGCAAGGTGCAACAGTTGCTGCAGCAGACCGACCGGATGATCAAGACCGTGCCGGAAGTACAAAGCGTCTTCGGCAAGGCCGGTCGCGCGGAATCGGCCACCGATCCGGCGCCGCTGGAAATGTTCGAGACCACCATCCAGTTCAAGCCGCGCGACCAGTGGCGGCCGGGCATGACGCCCGACAAGCTGGTGGCGGAGCTGGACCGCATCGTCAAGGTGCCGGGCCTGGCCAACATCTGGGTGCCGCCGATCCGCAACCGGATCGACATGCTGGCGACCGGCATCAAGAGCCCGGTCGGCATCAAGGTGTCGGGCGCCAGCCTGGAGGAAATCGACCGCATCGCCGCCGAGATCGAACGCGTGGTGCGTCCGGTGGCAGGGGTGTCGTCGGCACTGGCGGAACGCCTGAACGGAGGGCGCTACATCGATGTGACGATCGACCGGATGGCAGCGGGGCGCTACGGCCTGAATATCGATGAAGTGCAGAGCATTGTTGCCAGCGCAGTGGGCGGTGATAACGTCGGCGAAACCGTCGAAGGCCTGCAGCGCTTTCCCATCAACGTGCGCTACCCGCGCGAATTGCGCGATTCGCTGGAGAGCCTGCGCGCCTTGCCGCTGCTGACGGAACGCGGCGCCCAGTTGCGTCTTGCCGACGTGGCCACGGTGCGCATCAGCGACGGCCCGCCGATGCTGCGCAGCGAAAATGCACGGTTGTCGGGCTGGGTGTATGTGGATATCCACGGCCGCGACTTGCGCTCCGCAGTGCAGGAAATGCAGCGAGCCGTCGCAGCCGGCGTCAAGCTGCCGCCTGGCTATTCGGTGTCGTGGTCGGGCCAGTTCGAATACCTGGAGCGCGCAACGGCGCGCCTGCAGGTGGTGGTGCCCGCTACGCTGTTGATTATCTTCGTGCTGCTGTACCTGACATTCCGCCGCGCCGACGAGGCAGCGCTGATCATGGCCACGCTGCCGTTTGCATTGGCCGGCGGGGTCTGGCTGCTGTGGGCACTCGGCCATAACCTGTCGGTGGCTACAGGCGTTGGCTTTATCGCCCTGGCCGGCGTGGCGGCAGAATTCGGCGTGATCATGCTGCTCTATCTCAAACATGCGTGGGAAGCGCGCGAAGCGGCTGGGCGCCACGGCGAGGTGGACCTGCTGGACGCCATCCGTGAAGGCGCGGTGTTGCGCGTACGGCCGAAAGCCATGACGGTGACGGTCATCGTGGCTGGCCTGGTGCCGATCATGGTGGGCGCCGGCACGGGGTCCGAGATCATGCAGCGCATCGCTGCACCGATGGTGGGGGGAATGTTGTCCGCGCCCCTGCTATCGTTATTTGTAGTACCTGCGGCATACTTGCTGCTTCGGCGGCGCAATACAACTTTGGAGAATTAATATGAAAGCAATCCACACCACCCTGCAGGCAGCAATCCTGGCGGCAGCAGTCATGGCCGGCGTGCCAGCCATGGCCGACCATGGCGGCCACGCGGACCATGACCAGCAGGCGACAAACGCCATGGCCGATACCGCCAATGGAGAAATCAAGAAAGTCGACAAGCCATCCGGCAAGCTGACCATCAAGCACGGCGAACTGAAAAACCTGGGTATGGGCGCCATGACGATGGTATTCCGCGTCAAGGATGCCGCCATGCTGGACAAGGTGAAAGCCGGCGACAAGGTGCGCTTCACCGTTGAAAATGCCAACGGCGCCATGATGGTCACTGCTATCGAAGTTGCGAAGTAAAAAAGCATGAACCGATTCGTCAGGACATGGATGCTGTGGCTGCTGATGCTGGCCTTGCCCCTGCAAGCGCTGGCCAGCGTCGCGCAACTGTCTTGCGAAATCGGCGGGCACCAGCCCAGGCAGTCGCTGCGCCATGACGTCAAAGCGGTGAAGAAGGGCGCCGGCGTCCTGCCGGACGTGGGCCACACGGCTTGCGGCGCCTGCGTCACTTGCTGCTGCGCTTCGGCAGCATTGCCGGACCCGAACGTCGTGCCTGCATTCTGGGACGGCACTGACCCGCACTTTGGCTTGCTGCCGGCTTGCCATGCCAGCCATATCCCCGATGGCCCGGAACGCCCCCCGCACCACCACGCTTCCTGAGTTTCCAGGATTTTCCACAAGAGGTGCCGCCTTGCGCGGTGGAGGATAGGCCGCACGGCATGGTTGCGTGCGGCGGGCAAAGAAAGAGGACTTTATGAAACAGGCATTCTGGTCACGTCGGCTACACAAGTGGCTTGGCCTGCTGGTCGGCATCCAGGCTTTGTTCTGGATGGCCAGCGGCGTGTATATGGCCGCAATATCGATAGACATCATCCACGGCGACCACCTGTCGCACGTGGAGCGGCCTGCAATGGCGGCGAAAGCCGTCGTGCTGCAGCCGTCACAGTTGGCGGCGCAATTCCCCGGCATGACAGGGTTCCGCCTGAAGCATTTGCTGGAGCGGGAAGTGTATGAGGTGAAGTACGCCGGCGGCATCGGCCTGGTGGACGCGGCCAGCGGCAAGCAACTGGAGCCGCTGGAGCAGGCGCAGGCATTGAAACTGGCGCAACAGGCGTACATGGGCGATGGCAGTGTGAGCAGCATTCAATTACTGCGGCAATTGCCGAAAGAGGTCGCTACGCGCCGCGCGCCGTTATGGCGCGTCGATTTTGACGACTCCAATGGCAGCAGCCTGTATGTGTCTCCATCGACGGGAGAAGTGGTGGCGCAGCGTCATTCCCTGTGGCGGGCCTACGACTTCCTGTGGATGCTGCATATCATGGATTACGACAAGCGCACGAACGTCAACAATACGCTGTTGCGCAGCGCTTCCATTGCCGGCACCCTGTTCGCGTTGAGCGGAATCTGGCTGCTGTGGTTTACCGTGCGCAGGAGGGCCGCGAAATGACGCCGTTCCTGCGAAAGATGCATAAATGGGTCGGGCTGGTCGTCGGGCTGCAGTTCCTGCTCTGGCTGGCGAGCGGCATGGTCATGAGCCTGTTCGACCAGGATGCGGTCGAAGGCATCGCACATCGGGCGCCGCTGAAGGCGGCTGCGGAGTGGCCGAGGACCGGCCTGGTGGCGCCGGCCGACGTGCTGGCGGCTTCGCTCAAGCCGGTTGAAACGATCGACAGCCGCTGGCTGCTGCAAGTGCCGGCTTACCTGCTGAAAAACGGTGAGGGAAGCTGGCTGGTGGATGCGCGCAACGGCGCGCCCCTTGCTGTCAGCGCCGCCCAGGCGCTGGACGTGGCGCGTGCCGATTATGTTGGCGATGGAAAGGCTGGGCAGCCGCAATGGGTTGCAAAACCGACGCTGGAGATTCGCAAGCAGCGCGGGGCAAGCTGGCGCATCGACTTCGATGATGCGGACGCCACCACGATTTACGTGTCCGCCGTCGATGGCCGTATCCTGGAGCGGCGCAACGCTACGTGGCGTCTGTTCGACATCGCCTGGATGCTGCACATCATGGACTACGGCGGCCGCGAAGATTTCAACAATTCGCTGCTGCTGATGGCTGCACTGGGCGGCTTGTGGATGGCGCTGTCCGGCGTATGGCTGCTGTGCACTAGCCTGCGCCTGCACGATTTCGTCCCGGCGCGTTTGCTGCCGGCGCGTCAGGTGACCGTGCTTGATGAGGGTGGAAAGCGCATCGGCATCGTCAAGTCCCGCCACGGCGATTCGGTGTTCGATGCGCTGGCGCGAGCGGGGATACAGCTGCCGTCCAATTGCGGCGGCGGCCAAAGCTGCGGGCTGTGCGAGGTGCGTGCCTGCCATAACGCGCCGCCTGCATCGTCATCCGACGGCGAGCACATTCCCGACCAGCGCCTGCGCCGCGGCCACCGGCTGGCCTGCGGCATGGCGGTGACCTCCAATATGGAAATCGCGGTCAGCCATGGTGCGGCACTGATGGTCAGCCGCACGGCAACGGTGGAGCGCGTGCGCGAGATCACCCCGACCCTGCGCGAGGTAATGCTGCGCCCGGACCAGAAAGCAGGCGCCGATTTCCGCCCCGGCAGCTACGTGCAGCTTCACATTCCTCGTGGGCGCGGGCTGATCGGCCCCCGCAAGCCCTTGCGCCGGTCTTATTCGCTGTCGCTGCCGATCGCACAGGCCGGCGGCTGCGTGACGCTGCTGGTGCGTCATGTCGCCGGTGGTATCGGCTCGTCGTACGTGCACGCCCTGAAGGAGGGGGATCAGGTGGCGTTCAACGGCCCGTTTGGCGAATTCGCCTTGCGCCGGGGCCGCAACGAAAAAGTCTTCATCGGCGGCGGGGCCGGCATGGCGCCGTTACGCTCAATGATTCGCGCGCAGCTGGAATCCGGCGCGAAGGAAGCCGTACGCTTCTGGTATGGAGCGCGTGGTGCGGATGAAGTGCCGTATCGTGACGAGTTTGACGAGCTGGCGCAGCGCTACCCGCATTTCAGCTGGCACGTGGTGCTGTCCGACAATGGCCGCAAGGTGCACGAAATGGTGCGCGACGAGTTTCTTGCGCAGCAGCCGCAGGCTCGCGATTGCGACTTCTATGTTTGCGGGCCGCCGGCAATGCTGCATGCCACGCGCGAAATGCTGAAGGAGCAGGGCGCGCAGCGGGTGTCGTTCGACGATTTCAAGATATAGGCACGGTCATGTGCGGGCGAACTCGATGCGCTGCTTGCGCGGGTTCGGCCGCACGATGTGCTCCAGCGGCAGCACAGTAGACTGCTTGATCTTTTTCAGCGCGATGTTGGACTTGACGTTGACCACGCCGGGCAGCAGCAGGATTTCCTTCATCATCAGGTCGGCGAAGGAGGCCAGGTCGTGCGATACGACGCGCGCCACGTAGTCCGCTTCGCCGGTCACGGAAAAGCATTCCATCACTTCCGGCACGTCGCGGATCGCTTTTTCAAAGGCGTCGCCGCGCTTCTCGCCGTGCCGGTCCAGCGTGATATGGACGAAGGCCATCACGTCCAGCCCCACCGTGGTCGGTTCCAGCACAGCCGCATAGTGGTCGATGATGCCGGCTTCGCGCAGGCGCTGCACGCGCCGCCCCACCTGCGACACTGATAAATGCAGCACTTCAGCCAGGGCGGCGTTGGTCGCTTCCCCATTGCGTTGAAGCTCGTTCAGCAGGGACAGGTCGTGGCGGTCGACGGTAATCATCATTATTCCTACGGTTGTGCGCAAAATGCGCATATTTAGCGGGATGCGGCGTTCATAATGCGCAAAAAATCCAGAATCGGTGCGTAGTATATCCGTTATCTACACACTTTTCCGGAGACAGCAAATGACCGACTCACTGTGGGATAACCCGATGGGCACCGACGGCTTCGAATTCATCGAATACGCGGCGCCCGACCCAGTCGCAATGGGCAAGACTTTCGAAGCCATGGGCTTTACCGCGGTGGCGCGCCATCGCAGCAAGGATGTGACCTTGTACCGCCAGGGCGAAGTCAACTTCCTGCTGAACGCTGAAAAGGATTCGTTCGCACAGCGCTTCGCCGAACTGCACGGCCCGTCGGTCTGCGCCATCGGCTTCCGCGTGAAAGATGCGGCCTATGCCTACAAGCGCGCATTGCGCCTTGGCGCGTGGGGCTTTGAGGGCAAGGCCGGCCCGATGGAATTGAACCTGCCGGCCATCAAGGGCATCGGCGATTCGCTGATCTACCTGGTGGACCGCTGGCCAGGCAACGGCAATATCAGCATTTACGACGTGGACTTCGAACCGATTCCGGGAGTCGACCAGAACCCGAAAGGCCATGGCCTGACCTACATCGACCACCTGACCCATAACGTGCACCGCGGCCGCATGGGCGAATGGGCCGAGTTCTACGAGCGCCTGTTCAATTTCCGCGAAGTGCGCTATTTCGATATTGAAGGCCAGGTGACCGGTGTGAAGTCGAAGGCCATGACCAGCCCTTGCGGCAAGCTGCGCATTCCGATCAACGAGGAAGGCACCGACCGCGCCGGCCAGATCCAGGAATACCTCGATGCGTACCGCGGCGAAGGCATCCAGCACATCGCCATGGGCAGCGACAACCTGTACGCGACCGTGGACAGCCTGCGCAGCGCCGGCGTGAAGCTGCTCGACACCATAGACACCTACTACGAACTGGTCGATCGCCGCATCCCCGGCCATGGCGAGCAGCTGCAGGCCCTGCGCGAGCGCAAGATCCTGATCGACGGCAAGCCGGGCGACCTGCTGCTGCAGATCTTCTCCGAAAACCAGCTTGGCCCGGTGTTCTTCGAGTTCATCCAGCGCAAGGGCAACCAGGGCTTCGGCGAAGGCAACTTCAAAGCCCTGTTCGAGTCGATTGAGCTGGACCAGATGCGCCGCGGCGTGCTGACTGCGTAATTAATGCGCCATCAATACTGGCAGCGTCGCCGTTGCCAGTATGGTGCGCGTGGCGCCGCCCAGCATCATTTCGCGGAAGCGGCTATGGCCGTAGGCGCCCATCACCAGCAGGTCGACGTTGAAGTCGGCCGCCAGCGACAGGATCGCTGCGCCGGGATCGGCCGGCTCTGGCCTGCGCAGGACTTCCACATTGACGCCATGCCGCGCCAGATAGAGAGCGATATCGGCGCCCGGGGACTCGCCCAGGGTATCGGCGCTATTGCCCAGCACCGCCAGCGTGACCTGCTCCGCGCCGCGCAACAGGGGCAGGGCGGCGGTGACGGCCTTTGCCGCCTCCACGCTGCCGTTCCAGGCCACCATCACGCGCATGCCGATGGTCGGGAAGCGTCCGGCACGCGGCACCAGCAGCACCGGGCGGCCGCAATTCAATAGCACGTAATCCGGCAGGTCCGGCAGCAGGCTATCCTGATTGTCGTCGGCGGCTGCAGCCTGTCCCAGTACCACCAGGTCGGCGTAGCGCGCCTGCATGCACAGGCCGGCATATTCGTCGCCGTTGCTGCTGCGCGCTTCGAAAGACTGGACGCCAAGGCGGTCGGCCTGGGACTTGAATTGCTCCAGCGCCAGTTGCACGCGCTCCTCGGCGCGACGCAGGTAGTCGGCCAGGAATACGCCGCTGCCTTCGTAACTGCGGCCTGCCAGCATCGAACGCGGCATGCCGGTCATCGCGGCGCCTACCAGGTGGGCTTCTTCGCGCGCGGCGATGGCCGCCGCCAGCGCGATGCGGGCTTCGGCATTGGCCGCGCGGTCGGCATGGACTACGATGGTGCGGTAAGACATGATGTCCTCCTGTGTTGATATTGGTACAAGTGTGCGCCCGATTGCCGAGCATGATCCATGACTTGGGTCAAGCTCGTCTGATATCATGTCTTTATGTTACGTTCTTGTCTTGCGCCTTCCTGCCTGTTGCTTGCCTTGAGCCCTGCAGCAGTTGCTGGCCAGGGGGAGGTGGTGTTTATCGCCGCGACCAACCACAATATGCCCTTGTCCCGTTTCCAGGACGGGGAGATGGTCGATGGCTTGCTGAAGGACCTTGGCGACGGCATTGCGCATCGAATTGGGCGGCAGGCCCGTTACATCAGCGTTCCCGCCAAGCGGGTGGCCGAATACCTCGCCAGCGGCCGCGCCGATGGCGTCTGCTACGTACTGCCGCGCTGGCTGCCCGGCACTTTCAACTGGAGCCAGCCGCTGATGCCCGATGCGGGCGTGCTGGTGTCACGGCCGGAAGCGCCTGCGGTACGGGCGCTATCCGACCTGGCCAACAAGCCGGTCGGCACGGTGCTGGGGTATTCCTATTCGATGATCGATGCCGCGCTGGGACGTGCGTTCGTGCGCGAGGATGCGCCTTCGATGGAGCTGAATATCTCGAAGATCCAGCATGGCCGCATGCAATACGCCATCATGGGCCGCATGACGGCGGAATACCTGATGCGCGCAGAGCCGCAACACAAGCTGCGGATCGACTTCGAGTTTGATCCCTTCAAGGCGCAATGTGCGTTCTCGAAAAAGTCTGCAATCCCGTTCGACGAAGTCCAGCGCGCCATCGGCGGCCTGGTCTCCGATGGCAGCATCGACCGGCTGCTGCGCCGCTATCGCTAACCAAACTTGAAAACCATGTCACTTTCCATCCTCAAAACACTGTTCGACTACAAGGCCTGGGCCAATGTCGAATTGTTCGACGTGCTGGCGACCGTTACTTCGGAAGCAGAGCTGCACACCGCCATCCGTACCCTGAATCACATCTACGTCGTCGACCGGATCTTCCGCGCGCACCTGCTCGGGGAGGCGCATGGCTACGAGGCCACCAACACCAGGGCCACGCCGCCTTTGGCGGAGCTGCGCGCCGCGGTCATCGAAACGGACGGCTGGTACCAGCAGTATGTCGCCAGCCTGGATGAAGCTGCGCTGTCCGCAAGGCTTCAGTTCAGGTTCACCGACGGCGACACCGGCCAGATGTCGCGCGAAGAAATGCTGATGCATGTGATTACCCATGGTGGTTATCACCGCGGCAACGTGGGTCAGGTGCTCAAGAATATCTCGGTGGCGCCGCCGCGCGACATCCTGACGAAATTCCTGCACGTCAGCGAACCGGGGCGCCGCTTGTTATAATCTTGGCCAAATGAATATCCGGCGCTTCCTCGTTATCCTGCTGTTACTAGTGCTGCCGCTCCAGGCGACGCTGGCGGCGACGGATAGCTGCTGCCTGAAAATCAATGTGTCGCAGCTCGACGAGCATCTGGCTGCGACGGCCGATTCGCCAGGCTCGGATAGTGCCTGCTGCACGCAGTGCGACTTCTGCCATCATTCGCATGCGCCGTTTGTCGCCAACCTGGTTGATGGGCGCCAGCAAGTCGATTCGATCGCTCCAGTGTCTTCGCCGGAGCCGCCTTTCCATTCCTTCATCCCGGACATTCCTCCGCGTCCCGACAGGCTCCGCTGATTGATCCGGCTGCCGCATGCAGCCGTTCCCCATCAATCATCAAGGAGCAAAATCGTGAAAGCCATTTGCGTGCCCTTGCTGGCGGCCATTTGCCTGGCCCCCGCGTGGGCGCAACCATCATTGACGCTTGCCGAAGCACTGGAACGTGCGCGGCAAGGCAATCCCGAACTGCGGGCGCTGACGCTGGAAGTCGCTGCCGTCGACGCAGCCGGACGACAGGCAGCATTGCCGCCAAATCCTTCGCTGGACTACCTGCGCGAAGGGAAATCCAGCGAGGGCGGTTCTTCGACCGTCCAGCTATCAATCCCGCTTGAACTGGGCGGCAAGCGCGCCGCGCGCATGGAGGCGGCGCAGGCTGGCAGCCGTGCGGCGGCGCTGGACCTGGCCGCCGGCCGGGCGCGAATCGAGGCGGAAATGGTCGCCGCCTACCAGCAAACCTGGCTCGCGCAGCAGCATGTTGCGTTGGCTATGCAGGTCAGCGAAAGCGGGCGCCGCTCCAGCGAAGCAGCCGCGCGCCGCGTATTGGCGGGCAAGGTGTCGCCGGTGGAAGAGGCGCGTGCCCGCGTGGCGGAAGCCAACTGGCGCATCGAAGGCGTGACAGCGCAGCGCGAACTGGACGAGGCGCGTATCAGGCTGGCCAGCCTGCTCGGCAACACCGGGAGCGAAATCGGGGTGCTGGCGGCGCCTGCCTCGCCAGCCGAAGCCGGACTCCCCGCCGGACAGCTGGAAGACCTGATTGATTCCGCGCCAGCCATCGAACGGGCCATTGCCGAAGTCGAGGCGGGCAAGGCGTCCCTGCGCATGGAGCGCGCCGCACGCATGCCGGACGTTTCGCTGATCGTCGGCAGCAAGCGCAGTGAAGGGCCGGAACGCGACCGCGTCCGCCAGAACATCATCGGCTTGTCCGTTCCGCTGCCGCTGTTCAACCGCAACCAGGGCGCGATCCTGGCAGCGCAACGCCGTGCCGACAAGGCCGGTGCGGAGCTGGAAGCGACTCGCCAGCGCATCCGTGCAGAGGCGAGGCAGGCCCATGCCCGCATGCAGGCGGCCGTGCAGCAGGAACGCCTGGTGCGCGAAGACGTGCTGCCCGGCGCCCAATATGCTGCCGATGCGGCGATGAAAGGCTTCGAAGCCGGCAAATTCAATTACGTCGAAGTGCTCGATGCCCAGCGCACCTGGGTGCAGGCGCAGGGCCAGCACCTGCGGGCCATTTCGGACTTCTATCGCGCCCGGGCCGACCTGGCCAAGCTGGTTGGCAACCTGGACATCAAGGATTCAAAATGAACAAGCGTCAAAAAATCACCATTGCGGCCATGGTGGCCGTTGCCGCCCTGTTTGCGGGCGCAGTTCTGGGCTGGGAGCGCATCGCGCCGGCCGCGAAAGCCGGTGCCGAGGCGAGCGAACACCACGAGGAACATCCTGCCGGCACGCAGTCAATCCCGTTCACCGACGCGCAGGTTGCTGCGGCCGATATCCAGTTGCGTACGGCCAGCGCGGCGCGCCTGGAAACCTTCGTCCGCCTGCCGGGCGAAGTCAAGCTGAATGAGGATCGCACTGCGCACGTCACGCCGCGCGTGGACGGCATTGTGCAGGAAGTGCAGGCCAATCTCGGCCAGCAGGTACGCAGGGGCGATCTGCTGGCGGTCCTGGCCAGTGCCGACGTATCCGAGCAGCGCAGCAGCCTGGCCGCCGCCGAAAAGCGTGCAGCGCTGGCCCACTCGGTCTACGAGGCCGAAAAGAAGCTTTGGGAAGACAAGGTCTCGGCGCGCCAGGACTACCTGAAAGCGGAGCAGGAATGGCATGAAGCCAGCATCGCCGTGCAGAATGCGCGCCAGAAGCTGGTGGCCATCGGCGCTGGCGGTTCCGGCAAGGGGCCATACAACCGGCTCGAAATCCGGGCGCCTTTCGATGGCCTGATCGTCGACAAGCACATCGCAGTTGGCGAGGCGGTCGGCGCGGAAACCAAGGTATTCACGGTCTCCGACCTGCGCCAGGTATGGGCGGAAGTCGTGGTGCCTGCGAAGGACCTCGAAATCGTCAAGGTCGGCACGGAGGCCGTTCTGCACTCGGCTGCCTCCAACGCTGCAGTCAAAGGCAGGGTGAGTTTTGTCAGCGCCCTGATCGGCGAACAGACCCGCGCCGCCCGCGCCCGTGTTGTGCTGGACAATCCGGAGTTGGCATGGCGTCCCGGCCTGTTCGTGGATGTCGACGTGATCACCGGTTCAGCCGAAGTGCCGGTCGCGGTGGAAAAGGAAGCGCTGCAAGTGCTGAACGGCTCACAGGTCGTCTTCCAGCGCGATGGCCAGGCGTTCACGCCGGTACCTGTCACGGTCGGCCGTTCCGACGGCAAGCTGGTGGAGATCACTGCCGGCCTGCGCAGGGATGCGCAGTATGCCGCCGCCCACAGTTTCACCATCAAGGCGGAGCAGGGCAAGGGCGCTGCCGAGCATGAAGACTAAGGAGCAGCCATGTTAAGCCGAATTATCCAGGCCTGCATCGGCCACCGATGGATGGTCATGTTCGCTGTACTGGCGATGGCCGTGCTGGGCGCGGTCAATTACAAGAAGCTGCCGATCGACGCCGTGCCGGACATCACCAACGTCCAGGTGCAGATCAACACCGCGGCCGCCGGCTACTCGCCGCTGGAAGTGGAACAGCGCATCACCTTCCCGATCGAATCGCTGATGGCCGGCCTGCCGCGCCTTGAGCAGACCAGGTCCTTGTCGCGTTATGGCCTGTCGCAGATCACGGTGGTATTCAAGGATGGCACGGACATCCACTTCGCCCGCCAGTTGATCAGCCAGCGCATCCAGGATGCGCGTTCCCAGCTTCCGGCCGGACTGACCCCGACCATGAGCCCCATCGCCACCGGCCTGTCCGAAATCTACCTGTGGACGGTGGATGCAGCGCCGAACGCACGCAAGCCGGACGGCACGCCCTACACGCCGACCGACCTGCGCGAGATCCAGGACTGGATCATCAAGCCCCAACTGCGCAACGTGCCCGGTGTCACCGAGATCAATTCGATCGGCGGCTACGACAAGGAATACCTGGTCGCGCCAACGCCGGCCAAGCTGGCGTCGTATGGCCTGAACCTGTCGGACGTGGTGACGGCGCTGGAGCGCAACAACGGCAACGTCGGTGCTGGCTATATCGAGAAGGAAGGCGAGCAATACCTGCTGCGCGCGCCCGGCCAGCTCAAGTCCGTGGCAGACATTGGCAATATCGTGGTCTCCACCATCGACGGAGTGGCCGTGCGCATCGCCGACGTGGCGACCGTGGGCGTCGGCGCCGAACTGCGCACCGGCGCAGCCACCCGCAACGGGCGCGAGGTGGTGCTTGGTACTGTGTTCATGCTGATCGGCGAAAACAGCCGCGCAGTGGCGTTGGCAGTCGACAAGAAGATGGTCGAGATCAACCGCAGCCTGCCGGCCGGAGTATCGGCGACGCCTGTATATAACCGCACGGTGCTGGTGGATAAGGCGATCGACACCGTCAAGCGCAACCTGCTGGAAGGCGCGGTGCTGGTGATCGGCGTGCTGTTCCTCTTCCTCGGCAATATGCGAGCGGCGCTGATTACGGCCATGGTGATTCCGCTGTCGATGCTGTTCACCTTCACCGGCATGGTGGCCAATAATGTCAGCGCCAACCTGCTAAGCCTGGGCGCGCTCGATTTCGGCATCATCGTCGATGGCGCCGTGGTGATCGTAGAGAATTGCGTGCGGCGCCTGGCGCACGCGCAGCAGCATGCCGGACGGCCGCTGACGCGCGAGGAACGCTTTGCGGAAGTGTTTGCCGCCGCACACGAGGCGCGCAGGCCGCTGCTGTTCGGGCAGTTGATCATCATGATTGTGTACCTGCCGATCTTCGTGCTGTCCGGGATTGAAGGCAAGATGTTCCACCCGATGGCCTTCACCGTCGTGACGGCCTTGCTGGGTGCCATGCTGCTCTCGATTACCTTTGTGCCGGGCGCCGTGGCGCTGTTCATGAACAAACCGGTACGCGAGGAAGAAGGTCGCCTGATGCTGGCAGCCAAACGCCGTTACGGCGAACTGCTGGACTATGTGATGGCCAACCGCCCGGTAGTGTTTACCGCGGCGGGACTGGTGCTGGCCTTGTCCGCGCTGCTGGCGACGCGCCTTGGCACCGAGTTCGTGCCCAACCTGAACGAAGGCGACTTCGCTGTGCTGACCGTGCGCATTCCCGGCACCGGCCTGGGACAGTCGGTACAGATGCAGCAACAGATCGAGAAAACGCTGGTGGCAAAGTTCCCCGAAATTGCCAACGTCTTTGCCCGCACAGGCACGGCGGAAATCGCCTCGGACCCCATGCCGCCAAGTATTTCGGACGGCTACATCATGCTCAAGCCTGAGCAGGAATGGCCGAAGCCAAAGCGCAGCCGCGAAGAACTGCTGGCCGCCATCCGCGACACGCTGGAGCAATTGCCGGGCAATAGTTATGAGTTCAGCCAGCCGATCCAGCTCCGCGTGAATGAGCTGATCTCCGGCGTTCGCAGCGATGTTTCGGTGAAGGTGTTTGGCGACGACCTCGATGTGCTGAATGCGAAGGCTGCCGAAATCGGCGCCATCCTTGGCAGGATTCCGGGCGCCTCCGGAGTCAAGGTCGAACAAACCACCGGCCTGCCCATGCTGCAGATCCAGGTCGACCGGGAACGGGCCGCGCGCCTTGGCCTGAATATCGCCGAAGTGCAGGAGCTGATCGCCACTGCGACCGCAGGCCGCGAAGCGGGCGCCATGTTCGAGGGAGACCGCCGCTTCGACATCGTGGTGCGTTTGCCGGAAGCGCTGCGCTCGGACATCGAACTGCTCAAGCGCCTGCCGGTGCCGCTGCCGAAGAAGGAGGGCGCACGCCCAGCCTACGTCACCCTGGCCGAGATTGCGACCTTCGACACGGCGCCCGGCCCGAACCAGCTAAGCCGCGAACAGGGCAAGCGCCGCGTGGTGGTGACCGTCAATATGCAGGACCGCGACATCGGCTCCTTCGTCGAAGAAGCGCTGCAGGCTATCCTGAAGGGTGTGAAGCTGCCGGCCGGCTACTGGCTGGCCTGGGGCGGGCAGTTCGAAAACCTGCAGAATGCTGCGCAACGCCTGAAGGTAGTGGTGCCGGCATCGCTTGCCCTGGTGTTCGCGCTGCTGTTCCTGATGTTTAACAACGCCCGCGATGGCGCGCTGGTGTTTACCGGCATTCCATTTGCGCTGACCGGCGGCATTTTCGCGCTCTGGATGCGGGGAATTCCGATGTCGATATCGGCCGCAGTCGGCTTCATTGCGCTGTCCGGCGTCGCTGTGCTGAACGGCCTGGTGATGATCTCCTTCATCCGCAGCCTGCGTGAGCAGGGGCAGCCGCTGGCCGACGCCGTGCGCAACGGCGCGCTGGTGCGTTTGCGGCCGGTGCTGATGACGGCCCTGGTGGCATCGCTTGGCTTTGTGCCGATGGCGATTGCGACCGGTACCGGCGCGGAAGTCCAGCGCCCCTTGGCGACCGTGGTGATAGGTGGCGTCCTGTCCTCCACCGCACTGACGCTGCTGCTGTTGCCCTTGCTGTACCGCCTGGCCTACAGCCGCAAGGAGGAGCTCAGCCCGCTTGCCCCAGGCGCTCTCGCAGGAACTCAATAAAGCGCGCCGTCTTGGCCGGAACCAGGCGGGTTTCGGTCAAGGCATACACCGGCGTGGGCTTGCCATGCCATTGCGGCAGGATGCGTTGCAAGCGTCCTGC
This sequence comes from Pseudoduganella sp. S-14, assembly GCF_049913285.1. Classification (GTDB taxonomy): domain Bacteria; phylum Pseudomonadota; class Gammaproteobacteria; order Burkholderiales; family Burkholderiaceae_D; genus Rugamonas. The sequence goes on along the minus strand of NZ_CP183991.1, from coordinate 4,250,429 downwards.
CGCAAGATCATCGGCCACGACTTCTTCCGGCAACAGGATGACTCCCATGTCGAGCGCAGCAAGGCGCCGGAACATGCCCACGTTGTTGACGGCGAAGCGCCCGCCCACAGCAACTGGCTCGCTGTGTCCATCGCGTAGCAGGGTCCAGGTAGCGGACTTGGCCAGGCCGAGGCAGGCGTGGCGTAGCAGGTCCGCTGGCGTGTGCGGCTCGCCGTGCTGCGCAAGGTAGCCCGGCGAGGCATACAACTTGGGCGTGAGCAGCGCCAACTGGCGCGCGATCAGCTGCGAATCCACCAGCTCACCCATGCGTATCGCCACATCAAATGGTTCGCTGACCAAGTCGACCAGGCGAGGCGTCAGGTCCAGCTCAAAGGTGATGCCGGGATAACGTTGCGCGAATTCCGCGATCAAGGGCGCAAGGTAGGTCTGTGCGAAATCGACCGGCAGCGAAGCCCGCAGCACGCCTGTCGGCTGCGCCAGCATGCCGCCCAGTTGTTCATGCGCCAGCCGCGCTTCATCGATGATGCGCTTGCAGCGTTCGAAGTAGATCTGGCCCGCTTCGGTCAGTTCGATCTTGCGGGTCGTGCGATGCAGCAGCCGCAGGCCGATGGCCTTTTCCAGCGCGGCGATCCGGCGCGAAATCGTTGAATTCGGGATGCCCAGCACTTCGCCGGCACCGCGAAAACCCTTGGCCTTCACCACTTCAACAAACAAGGCCATGTCGTTCAGATATTCCAATGATTGCTCCATTTATGGATCAATGTTCTGCAATTTACCATATTTATCTCATTTCGAAGGTGTTGGATGATGGCGCATCTCCAATCACTCAAGGAACACTGTCGTGAGCAAAATGTTTGAAACCGTCAAAGTGGGTCGCTATACGCTGGCAAATCGCCTCGCCATGGGACCGATGACGCGCAGCCGTGCGCAGTACGACGGCACACCAGGCGAACTGGCGGCCGAATATTATGCGCAGCGCGCCGACGTCGGCCTGATCGTGACCGAAGGCACCCAGCCTTCGGAAGACGGCCAGGGTTATATGGCGACGCCGGGCATCCATACCGATGCCCACGTGGCGGGCTGGAAGAAAGTCGCGGATGCGGTGCATGCAAAAGGCAGTCGCCTGTTCATTCAGTTGATGCATGCGGGCCGCATGTCCCATCCGGACAATACGCCGCACCGCCGGCAGGGCGTGGCGCCGTCCGCCATTGCGCCGAACACGCCGATGTTCACGCCGGCAGGCATGCAGGACATCCCGGTGCCGCGTGCGCTCAGCACCGCAGAAGTGCGCCAGACGGTTGACGACTTTCGCATGGCAGCGCGCCGGGCAATCGAAGCCGGCGCGGACGGCGTCGAGATCCACGGCGCCAACGCCTACCTGGTGCAGCAGTTTTTCGCACCGAGTGCGAACGTGCGCGATGACGAATACGGCGGCTCCATCGCCAACCGTGCGCGCTTTGCGATTGAAGTGGCGAAGGCCATTGCCGGCGAGATCGGCGCCGACCGCACTGCCATCCGCCTGTCGCCCGGCACTACGCTGTGGGGCATCGACGAAGGCACGGAGGGCCCCGCGCTTTATCGCCACCTGGTGGCTGAACTGGACAAGCTTGGCCTGGCCTACCTGCACATCATGCACCAGGGCGATGAAGCGCTGCTGGCGGACATCCGCAAACTGTGGAAAGGCCCCCTCGTACTGAACCGCCCCGGCCGGCCGCGCGAGCAGATTGGCGCCGACATCGAATCCGGCTTGGCGGACGTGGAGGCATACGGCCAGATGGTGCTCGCCAATCCGGACTTCGTTGCGCGCCTGAAGAGCAACGCACCGATCAACCTTGCCGACCGCAATACCTTCTTTGGCGGCAGCGCGGCTGGCTACACCGACTATCCCAACCTTGCGCCTCAATAACCACAAGTCATTGATTTTGATGGAAGTGTGATTATCTTTGCGCCTTTGGAGAGATTTTAACTGGATTAATTCTCTCCAATTGTCACTCATGTCCATCATATTGCGATTAAACCTTCACCAAATAATAAATTTATATAAGTAAAGCATCTAGTTCTGTGGAATTGGCAGGTATACTGCCGGCTGAAAAAATTCCATAAGATCAATAGATGTTGTACAAGAGAATAAGTTTGGCCGTGCAATTTGCGTTCGGCCTTGGCGCAGCTTTGCCTGCGTTCGCGCAGGTCGATCCTGCATTGGCAAACCAGGAACTGCAGCGGCAGGAACAGCGTGAGCGCGAGCGCGCACGCCAGGACGAGGCCAAGCCCGACGTGCGCCTGCAGCGCGAAGTGACGCCGACGCAAGCCGCTTGGCCGGAAAACGAGTCGCCATGCTTTCCGATCCGCCAAGTGTTCCTGGAAGGCGAGATGGCCGAGCAGTTCCAGTGGGCGCTGAAAGCCGCCGACGGGGCCCTGGGCCGCTGCCTGGGCAGCGCCGGCATCAACGTCCTGGTGGGCGAAGTGCAGAACGCGCTGGTGGCGCAGGGTTTTGTCACAGCCCGGGTGCTGGCCGCGCCGCAGGATTTGCTGGGCGGCGAGCTGCACCTGAAACTGGTCCCAGGCCGCATCCGCGCGCTGCGCTATCCGGAGCAGAAGCCATCGTTTGACAACGCACTGCCGATGGCGCCTGGCGAATTACTGAACCTGCGCGATATCGAGCAGGGCCTGGAAAACCTGAAGCGCGTGCCGGGTGCGCAAGCGGATATCGAGATCGTGCCCGGCGAGCAGCCCGGCGAGAGCGACCTGCAGGTGAAGTGGAAGGGCGGCCGCGCCTATCGCTTCAGCGCATCGGTGGACGATAGCGGCAGCCGTTCGACCGGCACCTACCAAGGCGGCATCACGCTCTCGGTCGACAACCCCTTCGGCCTGCAGGACCTGTTCTACCTGACCCTCAATCGCAACCTGCATGGCGACAGTCCGGAAGGCGACTATGGCACCAGCGGTTATGCCCTGCATTACTCGGTCCCCTTCGATTACTGGCTGCTCTCGCTGCAACTGAATGATTACCGCTATCGCCAGACCGTGGCCGGCGCCTTCCATGACTACCTCTATCGCGGCACCAGCAATACCGCCGAATTGAAGCTCTCGCGACTGGTGTATCGCGACGCCACGCGCAAGACCACGTTGTCGCTGAAAACCTACCAGCGCGGCAGCCGCAATTACATCGACGACATGGAAGTCGAGGTGCAGCGGCGCCGCATGGCAGGTTTCGTCGCGGGCATCGCGCACAAGGAATTCATCGGCGCCGCCACGCTGGACAGCAACCTGAGCTGGAAGCTGGGCACGAGTTCCTACGGCAGCCTGCCGGCGCAGGAAGAAGCCTTCGACGAAGGCACTGCGCGGCCGCGCATCTTCAATGCCGACGTGACGCTGAACTGGCCCCTGACCAAATCGCTGTCCTACCAGGCCGCCTGGCGCCGCCAGTGGAACCGCACCAAGCTGATTCCCCAAGACCGCTTTTCCATCGGCGGCCGCTACACTGTACGCGGTTTCGACGGCGAGGCCAGCCTGTCCGCTGAACGCGGCTGGCTATTGCGCAATGACCTGAGCTGGAGCATCCCCTCCACCCGTCACCAGCTTTATTTCGCACTGGACCACGGCGTTGTATCCGGCCCGTTCGCGCCGCTGCTGCGCGGCACTCACCTGACCGGCGCCGCCCTAGGCTGGCGCGGCCAGTTCGGCGGTCTGAGCGCCGACTTCTTTGCGGGCAAACCGGTCAGCAAGCCGGACGCCTTCCGCACCGCCAGCGTCGCCTCTGGCTTCAACCTGAATTACGAGTTCTGAGCATATGAACAAACTTCGCTACCGTATCGTTTTCAACAAAGCACGTGGCATGCTGATGGCTGTGGGCGAGTGCGCCCGCAGTTGCGTCAAGGGCGCCGGCCAGACCGGCGCGCTCGATAGTTCGGTTCCGGCCGCGTTCGGGCATCCAGCGCTGCGCCGGCTGACCCTGTTGTTCGGCGCAGCCTTTGGCGGATTCCTCTGGGCCAGCCACGTGCAGGCACAGATCATCGCCGATCCCAAGGCGCCAAGCCAGAACCAGGCCATCGTGCTGAAGGCGGCCAACGGCGTGCCGCAGGTGAACATACGGGAGCCGAGTGCGGCCGGCGTGTCGCGCAACGTCTATTCGCAGTTTGACGTGGCCAAGGGCGGGGCCATCCTGAACAACTCGCGTGTCAACGTGCAGACCGAATTGGGCGGCTGGGTCGAAGCCAACCCATGGCTGAAAGCGGGCTCCGCGCGGGTGATCCTGAACGAGGTCAATTCCAGCAACCCCAGCGCGCTGCGCGGCTATATCGAGGTAGCGGGCCAGAAGGCGGAAGTGGTGATCGCCAACCCGTCCGGCATTTCGGTGGACGGCGGCGGCTTTATCAACGTCAGCCGCGCGACCCTCACCACGGGTTCTCCCCTGATGATGGACGGCCGCCTGACCGGCTATGACGTGCGGCGCGGCCAGATCGCCATCGACGGCGCGGGCCTGGATGCGAGCAAGACCGACTATACAGCGCTGATCAGCCGTTCCCTGGTGCTGAATGCATCCCTGTGGGCGCAACGCCTGAATGTGGTCACCGGCGTGAACAAGGTGGCGGAGGGGGAATCGCCAACTGTGACGGAGGTCGGCAAAGCGGCCGATGCTGCGCCGCAGTTCGCGATCGACGCTTCGCGCCTGGGCGGCATGTACGCCAACCAGATTTTCCTGGTCGGTACCGAAGCAGGCGTTGGTGTGCGTAACGCGGGCGAGATCGGCGCGGCGGCGGGACAACTGGTCGTCACGTCCGAGGGGCGTCTTGAGAATACCGGCACGCTGGCGGCATCGAAAGGCATGCAGGTGACGATGCGTGACGCGATCGAGAACAAGGGCAAGATCCAGGCGGGCGAAGACCTGGCGCTCAACTCGGCATCCGTGACCAACGGCGGCAGCATCAACGCCGGCGGGCAATTGATTGCGGCGGTGACTGGCGACTTCGATAACCGCGGCGGCAGCATCGAGGCGCGCCGGGTGGAACTGGGAAGCGCCAACGGCACCCTGTTGAATGCGGACGGCAAGATTGTGCAAGGCGGTTCGTCCGCGCTGAACGTGACTGCGGGCAGCGCTAATAACTCCGACGGCGTGTTGGGACAAGCAGCGTCCAGCGCAACGGGCGGCACGACCAGCGGCGGCAGTGCTGACAGCGGGACTGGCGCCGGAACCGGCGGCGGCACAGGTGGTATGACCGATTCCGGCAGCACGGGCGGCACGGGCACGGGCACCGGCACTGGCGGCACCGCCGTTCCCGAATTGCCAGCGGGCGAACTCAAATTCGCCGCAATGGACAACCAGCACGGCCTGGTCACCGCCACCGGCGGCATCAACCTGGACGCGGCGACCCTGACCAACCAGCGCGGCCAGGTCAACCTGCGCACCCTGAAAGTCGACGGCGGCGCCCTCGACAACAGCCAGGGCCTGGTCGGCGTGCAACAGGACGCGACGCTGCGACTCTCCGCCCTGAACAACCAAGGCGGCCGCTTGTTGGCCGGCGGCGGTTTTAATGCCTCGCTCGGCGAATTCGACAATAGCAAAGGCTTGCTGCAAGCGAACAAGCTGTCCATCGACGTCGCCCGCTACCTGAATAACGATAGCGGCAACTTGCTCCACCTGGGCGCAAGCGATGCAGCGATCAATGTCGGCGGAAAGCTCCGGCAAGCCGGCGGCAAACTGGAAACCTCCGGCAACCTGGCCCTGCGCGCCGGAGAGATCTCCGGCACTGGCAGCAAGTTGAATGTCGGCGGCAACCTTATCCTGAGCAGCGGTTCCACCATAACCGACCAGGGCGACTGGCGCATTGGCGGCAGCGCGCAACTGGAAACTGGCGGGCTGACCAACACTTCCGGCGCCATCGCCGCTGCCGGCGACTTATCGTTGAAATCCTCGGCGCTCGCCAACCAGCATGGCCAGATTTCAAGCGGCGGCCAGGCAAGCTTGCAGGTGGCAGGCGGCGTGGATAACACTGCCGGCCAGCTCCAGGCCAGCAAAGGCCTGACACTGGAAGCCAGCGGAACGGTGCGTAATCAGGACGGCTCCATCGAAACGCTGGGCAGTCAGAGCAGCCTCGCCGTCAAAGCTGCTGCGATCGACAACAGCGCCGGCCGCATCGTCAATGCAGGCACCGGCCCGCTGGCGCTGAATGCAGCGACGATCAGCAATCGCGGCATTATCGGCGGCAACGGCGCGATGAACATCGACGCCGCGACCCTGACCAACACCCGGCAAGGCCGCATGACAGCGACGGGCGACGTCAACATGAACGTCGCCTCCTTGCTGAAGAATGAGGGCAGCATCAGCAACGGCGGCAGTTTCACCATGTCGCAAAGCCAATCAGCGCTGGTGAATTCCGGCGAGATCCTTGCAAAAGGCCCGCTGAAGATCGAGAACGGCTCGATCGATAACCGCGCCGGCACTATTGCCACCGCCGAAGGCAGCACCAGCCGCATCGACATCACTTCGGGCTCGCTGCTGAACGACGCCGGTACCATCCGCGCAGACGGCAACGCTTCGGCGCGCATTGCAGGTGACGTGAACAACGTCGGCGGCTATCTCGGTTCCGGCGGCGCACTGGACCTGCGCGCCGGCGGCGGCATCAACAACGATAGCGGCCACATTGAAAGCCGCGACGAATTGACCGCGTCCGGCGATTACCTGGCCAACCGGGCAGGCAGCATTGTATCCACCGGCACGGGACAATCCTCGCTCACGGCCAGCCGTTACATCGTCAACAATGGCCTGATCGGCAGCAATGGCAGCCTGGCCCTTGGCACGGAGAGCTTGACCAATGGCGCCGCCGGCACCATCACCGCCATGTCGGACCTGGACCTGAAAGTGCGTTCTGAGCTGGTCAACCTGGATGGCCAGATCAGCACCCAGGGCAAGCTGAATTTCGACCAGCTGGGCGCATTGCTGCGCAACAGCGGCTCCATCACTTCAAAAGGCGCGGCAACCCTGAACGCGCGCGAGCTCGATAACCGCGACGGCCAGATCATCACTGCCCGCGGCTCGGGCATCGCGTCCAATGTTGGCAAGCTGGATAACCGCAGTGGCATCATCAGTTCCGGCGCAGACACTGCGATCAATTCTGCCGGAGCCATCGACAACGGCGCCGGCGAAATCCAGGCCGCGCACGACCTGCAGCTGGGCGCCGGCGGCGCGATCACCAACACCGGCGGCCTGGTTCAGGCATCCGGCGCTGGCAGCACCGTACACTTGAACGCCGCTTCGATCGACAACACGGCGGGCCGCATCGTCAACGTCGGCACCGGCACAACCAGCCTGGCCGCAAACGGACATATTGAAAACAGCGGCCAGATCGCCGGCAACGGCAATCTGGAGCTTTCCGCAGACAGCTTGCGCAACCAGGCGCAAGGTACCGTCAGCACTGCTGGCAACATGGCGCTCGCTGTACATGCCTCGCTGGATAACGCCGGCACCATCAGCAGCGCCGGAACGCTGCAGGCCAACCAGGCCGGCCTGAATCTGCGCAATAGCGGCACCATGGTTGCTGGGGGCGCCGTGGACCTCACGACCGCCACCCTGGACAACGACGGCGGAAAGCTCGCCACGGCCCAAGGCTCCAACGCCAGCGTGAACCTCAACGCCCAGGGCATCAGCAACCAGGGCGGCACCATCATGTCCGACAATAAAGCGGACCTGCACGTTGCTGGCGACATCGTCAACAACAGTGGCCTGCTGCAAGCCCGTTCCGACATGGGAATGGAAGCCGGCGGCACCGTGAAAAACGACGGCGGCAATATCGAAACGGTTTCCTCCACCAGCAGCTTGCATCTGAAGGCCGGCGACCTGGCCAACGGCACCGGCCGCATCGTCAACGTCGGTACCGGCAGCACCAGGGTGGACGCGGTACACGGCATCACGAGCAACGGCACGATCGCAGGCAACGGCGTACTGGATCTCTCCGCCGCCACGCTCGAGAACAAGGCCAACGGTACCATCGCGTCGGCGCAAGGCATGACCACGACCGTGACGGGCTCCCTGGCGAACGCCGGCACCATCAACAGCGGCGGCGCCCTGCAAGTCAAAGCCAATGGCGCGACAGTCACCAACAGCAAGCTGATCGTGTCGCAGGGCCAGCTTACGATGCATGCGGGAGATCTGGTCAACGACGGTGGCCAGCTCGCCACTGCCAAAAACTCCGGTGCAGCAATCACTATTGATGCCGCCTCGATCAGCAATCGCACCGGCGTAATCATGTCCGACGCTGCAGCCACAATCGACAGCGCCGGCAAGCTCGATAATGCCCAGGGTACCCTGCAATCCGCCAGCTCCCTGGATATTGATGCCGCAGGCGCAATGAGCAACAACGGCGGCGTGGTGGAGGCCCTGGCCAACAACGCCACCCTGGGCCTGCACGCCGGTTCGCTGGCAAATGGCACCGGCCGCATCGTCAATGTGGGCTCCAGCGCTACGACGGTGACCGTCGACACAACGCTGGACAATGCCGGCCTGATTGCCGGTAACGGCAACCTTGCCATGACAACTGCCGACCTGGCCAACCGCGCGGGCGGCAGCATCGCCGCATCTGGCGGCAAGCTGGACCTGACCGTCGGTAACGGCATGGACAATGCGGGCGCCATCAGCAGCCGTACCACCTTCACGCTTAACGCAGCAGGCAAGGTGGTCCGCAACAGCGGCAAGCTTGTCAGCGGCACGGACGCAAGCCTCGCAACTGGCGCCTTCACCAACGATGGCGGCCAACTGGTAACCGTCAAGGATGGCGGCGGCAACCTGCGCCTGGACGCAGATAGCGTCAGCAACACCGGCGGCGCCATCGTTGCCCACGGCAGCGCGAATATCACTTCGCGCGGAACCTTGGGCAACCAGGGCGGCGTGATCGAAACGTCCGCATCGTCCGGCACGCTGGACATCAACTCTGGCGCCATCGACAACGGAACGGGCCGTATCCTCAACGTTGGCGCCGGCGCAACGACGCTCACCGCTGGCGGCGCAGTGACCAGCAGCGGTCAAATTGCTGGCAACGGCGCGCTCAATATTGCTGCAGCCACGCTGGACAACGCGAGCACCGGCGGCATATCTGCCGGCGGCAACCTGAACTTCGGCGTGCGCCAGTCACTGAGCAACGCAGGAAAGATCAGCAGCGGCGGCACACTGACCTTCGAGCAGGCGGCAGCACAGTTCAGCAACAGCGGCCAAATCGCTGCGGCAGGCGCCATCAACATCCATGCCGCCAACATCAATAACAACGGCGGCCAGATCGCAACCGCCACCGCAGGCGGCGCGAACATTACGCTGGACAGCGTTGGCGCCATGAGCAACCGAAGCGGCGCGATTGCAGCTGCAGGCAACGCAAGCGCGGTATCCGGCGCAGGCTTCGACAATACCCAAGGCCAGGTACAGGCGGCGGGTAACCTGACGGTCAACGCAAGCGGCGTGCTGACGAACAACAGCGGCGCGCTGGAAGCACTGGGAGCCGGCTCCAGGTTGGACGTGCAGGCAAGCTCGATCAACAACCTGGCAGGCCGAATTGTCAACGCGGGCAACGCGCGTACCAGCATCACAAGCGCGAGCAGCATCATCAACAGCGGCACGATGGCCGGCAACGGCGCACTGGTCCTCAATGCGCAGACCTTGCAGAACCAGGCTGGCGGCGTAGTTTCCGCCGCCACCTCGCTGGACTTGCTCGTCCGCCAGCAACTGGATAACCAAGGCGGCACGATCAGCAGTGGCGGCACGCTGACCTTCAACCAGGCTGGCGCAACGTTCGCCAACAGTGGTCGCATGGGCTCCGGGGGCGAGATGAGCATCGTCGCTTCCAGCATCGCCAATGATGGCGGCCAGCTGTACACCGTCAGCGGCACTGGCCGTGGCGTTACGCTGCGAGCCAACAGCCTGTCGAACCTCGGCGGCGCAGTTTCCGCCGACGGAATGCTGCTTGCAACGATCAACGGCACCGTCGCAAACAACGGAGGCACTTTGCACGCCGGTGGCGACCTGGCCCTGAATGCGGCCGGTGCATTGAATAACGGCAGCGGCACGATCGAAGCTGCCGGCGCGGCATCAAAGCTGACGGTCAACGCGCAATCGGTAGCCACCGGCGGCCGTATCGTCAATGCAGGCAGCGGCAATACCACGATCACCAGTGCTGGCGGCATTGCCAACAGCGGCACCATCGCCGGCAACGGCGCGTTGGAGCTGCACGCCGACACACTGCTCAACCAGGCCGGCGGCCAGCTCGGCTCCGGCACGGCCATGCTGCTGCACGTAAACCAGCAACTGGACAACCAGGGCGCCATCGGCAGCGGCGGCACGTTGACTTTCGACGAAGCAGCAGCCACCTTCAGCAACAGCGGCCAGGTTGCGGCAAAGGGCAGGGCGCTGGTCAATGCGTCCGGCTTTACCAATAGCGGCCAGGTGTCCACGGTTGCCGGCCACGGTGCCGAACTGGCCATCACAACGAGCTCCTTCACCAACAGCGGCCAGCTCGTGGCCGACGGCCAAGCCACACTGACCATCGCGGGCGTTGCGAACAATGCTGGCGGTACGGTGCAAGCAGGAACCGACCTGCAACTGGCATCGGGCAGTGCGCTGCAAAACAATGGCGGCGTGATCGAAGCAGTTGGTGCGGGCAGCACGTTGACCATCAACAGCGACTCCATCGACAACGGCACCGGCCGCATCGCCAACAAAGGCACCGGCAGCACCCAGCTCCTGAGCCGTGGCGCAATCGCGAACAACGGCACGATTGCCGGCATGGGCAATCTGCTGCTGTCTGGTACCACGCTGTGGAACGGCGTTTCGGGCACCATCGCATCGGGCCAGGGCATGGACCTGGCGATCACCCAACAGCTCAACAATCAGGGTAAGGTCAATAGCGGCGGCACGCTCACCTTCAACCAGGCCGGCGCCGGTTTCGTGAATAGCGGCCAGGTGCTCTCCGGCGGCAATGCCTACATCTCCGCTCAATACGTGAATAACGACGGCGGTACCCTGGGAACCGCCGGCGGCTCCGGCGCCGACCTGACGCTGAACACGCCACAACTGAGCAACTCAGGCGGCCGCATTGCAACCGACCGCGACCTGTTCGTGTCAGCCGGTACGATCGGCTCGCTGGGTGAAATCTTCGGCGGCCGAGACCTCGCGATCAGCATGAACGGCGACTACGTCCAAAATGCGGGCACACAGCAAGTTCACTCGAATCGCGACCTGAGCCTGACAGTCACCGGCAACATCACCAACAACGGCACCCTCGGCGCAGCAGGAACGCTGACACTGAGCGGCAATCAGGTGACCAACCAGGCCGGCGCCGTGATCGAGGGCGGCGCCGTCGCCATCCGCGCGGCCGGCGACTTGGCCAACTCCGGCGAAATCAATGGCGAAAGTGCGGTGGACCTGATTGCCGCCAACATCAGCAATACGAGCGGCATTGTTGGCGGCAACGTGACCGTCCGCACCGGAAACCTCAATAACGCCGGCGCCAATGCACTGATCGGCTCCACCGGCAATATGGTGCTGGGCGTGGATGGAACGCTGAACAACGTCCAGGATGGCACGCTGTATAGCGCGGCCGATATGGCCATTGGCGCCACGAATGGCGGCGGCACGGCCTTGGTGAACAATGACTCTTCCACTATCGAAGCCGTCGGTCTGCTGGCCATGAAGGCTGACACCCTTGTCAACTCGCGTCAGAACATTTCTATTGTCCAGGTCCCTACGATAGACGAAACGATCGTTATGTCGATGCCGAACTGGTACAAGCCAGGCCCCAATCGCGATTACTATGATGCTGAAGCGGGGAACTATCTTCCTTTCGAAGTCTATTTCGTCAATCCGGACGATGTACTGGAGTCGAACAAGTACATCACGCCCGACGGATATGAAGTAACTCGTGCGGTTATCCGAACACACGCGAATGATTCGGCATTCTTCAACGCCACCAGTGGCCTCTACGGTAAGTACGCCACGCGTATCCGCATCCCGACCGTCGATGGCACAAAGGTAATCTATTACTGGGACGGTAGAACGATAACCAACCCAGACCAGGGAGGGGCTCCGAACGACGCGTATGTGCGACCTCCGGATGGCAACCTTGACTGGGGTGGAACTCCGGATTACAACTTCTCGAGCACATACGGTAGCTGCAGCACTAACTGTATTCGAATGGTGACAATACCAGGGTATGACGATCCTGTGCACACCATTAAGCGTGACACTCAGATGAACATCGGATCGACAAGCTTTACACAATCCGAAGAAACGCGGAAGACGCACCACATGGTGGCTGAAGATCAGCGCGCCCCGGATTCGGGGAATGCCGCCAAAATTCTCTCTGGCGGTGACATGCATCTGACGGTGGCCAGTGCGCTGAACAACAACTTTGGTGACATCAAGGCTGCCGGCTTCTTGCTTATGGACGGCAATGCTGTCATTACGAATGCAGGCGCAACGTTGTACCGCAGGCATAGCTTCAGTGGTACGTTCACGACTTACAGGCGCCATATATTGGGGGATATCACCTTTGGTGGAAAAGTTGTGGATTGGAGTCGCCCGGACATCAATGAAGAAATCGGTTCAACGAAAGGTGTCATCGACGGCCGGCAGGGCGTCAGCATCAGCGGTCGCAGTTTCCGCAACATTGACATAACCGCTGGTACGGTCGGCAATATCCGCGATGCGGTCAATGTGATCGGCAGCGCAGCCAATGGCGCCACAGGCGCAGGCACCCACGCTAGCGCTGGCGGAGGCCATGACGGCGGAGCTGGTGGCCACGTCTTCGGGAGTGCATTGGGCGCGCATGCTAACTTGGCTGGCAATGCAGGTTCATCTGGCGCAGGAGGCAATCCCTCTGGTGCGGGCCTCGCTGGCAATAGCGGCGCTTCCAACCGACTCCTGGCCGGCGGCTCGGTTTCCGGCAGTGGAGATGGCATTGGGTTGAGTGTTGAAGGTTCCATACACTCGGCCGCGCCGGTACGCCAGGGCTCATTCCTCGGCCGTATGTCGAGCCAGGCCCAACACAGCAAGCTGGGCGACACCAACACGTCAGCGGGAGCTGCAATTGGCCAGTCCGCTGGCGCGGTAAAGGGCGAAAATATCAGCGGCGCGAAAAAAATCTCGCCCGGAGGACTGTTCCTGCGCAACCCCGATCCCAAGGGCGAGTACCTGTTCGAGACGCGACCGCAATTCGCAAAACAGGACCAATGGACAAGCAGCGACTACCTTTTGGACAAGTTGGCCATCGATCACGCCACGACCCAGAAGCGCTTGGGCGACGGTTTCTATGAACAGCGGCTGGTTCGTGAGCAGCTCTCCGAACTGACCGGCCGCGCCCCAAGTGCCGGCCCTGGCGATGACAGCCTGTACAAGCGAATGCTGAACAACGCTGCAAGCTTCGCGCAGCAGTTTGGCTTGCGTCCGGGCGTATCGCTGAGCCCTGAACAGGTCAGCCATCTGACCAGCGACATCGTCTGGCTGGAAAGCCAAACCGTGCAACTGCCGGACGGCTCCATCGAAACCGTGCTGGTGCCAAAGGTTTATCTGGCACATGTCGACGCCAACGCGGTCAAACATAGTGGCGCGCTCGTTACCGGCGCCAGCGTGACGATCAACGTCAGCGAAACCATCATGAACCAGGGCGGCGTGATTGACGGCGGCAATGGCCGCACCTTGCTGCTGGCTGGCGAAGACATTATCAATCGCGGCGGAACCATCAAAGGCGGCGATGTGGCGCTGCAAGCTGGGCGTGACATCAAGAACGAGACCCTGACTGTGGACAGCAAGTGGTCGTCCAAAGTGAACGGCGGCAGCTACACTTCGCTCTCAAACCAGGCCGTGATTAGTGCGACCGGTGGATTGATAATGGACGCGGGCCGCAACTTAACCGACCTGGCAGGCACGATCAACGCTGGCGCGAGTGCTTCCATTTTCGCCGGCAACAATATCAGCTTCGATACCGTCAAGACCGGCAGTACCGAATACGGGAAGATTGACGGAACCACGATCAACAACAGTGCCACGTACAATCAGCTTAGCCGCGTCAATGTCGGCGGAGACTTGCTGATGGCAGCGACGGGTAACCTGAACCTCACCGGTACCCAGGTTTCAATGGATGCAGGCAAGCTGCTGGCAGGCGGCAGTGTGAACATTCGCGCCGTTACTGACGAAGTGAAGACCAATGAACAAGGGCAGCGAGGGAAGAACTGGTCCAGGGATATCCACGAGAATCAAGCAGTGGTCGGTGCAAAGATCTCTTCCTCCAGCGACCTGCTGGTTAGCGCAGGTATTAGTCAAAGCAGCGACTTGAATGTCATGGGCAGCACCGTTGCGGCAGGCGGCACGCTGACGCTCAAGGCCAGCAACGACTTGAATATTGCCAGCGTGAGCGAGACGCATTTGTCCGATATTGCGATGCACAGCGAATCGCGTAGCCTCACCAAGAAGCGCAGCAGCACCGCCACCGACTACAACGCCAGCACGCTGGCAGTCGGCAGCACCATCAAAGGCGGCAACGTGGTCGTCACCAGCGGCGGCGACACCCTGATCAAGGCCAGCGCCGTGCTGGCCGACAAAGACCTCAGCATTGACGCCAAAGGTGGCCTGAGCATCGTCAGCGCCGAGGAAGCCAGCAAGTCCGCCAGCACCAGGGAAGAGAAGAAATCCGGCTTCAGCGTCAGCTTCAAGTCGGGCAATCTCAGTACTGGCTATGGCAAGTCGAACACTTCCTCGCAAAGCGCGCAGGAGTCGGTCACGCAGCACGCCTCCAGCATCGGCTCCCTGGACGGCAGCGTCAAGCTCAAATCCGGCGAAACGCTGCAAGTGGTCGCCTCCGACATCGCCGCCAAGGAAAACCTGACCCTGATCGGCAAGAACGTCGACCTGGCCGCAGCGCAGAACACCATGCAAAGCCAGGCTAATACCCAAGGCAAATCCTCCGGCTTCGGCGTAGGCTTCACAGTCAACCCGCTGGCTGCCTTCAAGGATGCCTACAAGACCAGCACCGAAAACTCCAAGTCCGGCAGTTTCGTCGGCAAGGAATTCGCCAAGGCGGAAGGTGCGGCGGAAGGCGCCGCGGCTGCGCTGGCGGTTGTCAACACCCAGTTCGGCACGAAGAAGACCAACAGCACGCAAAACCACGCCACCAGCGAAGCGCGCACCAGCAGCCTCCTTGCCGGCAAGGACCTGACCATCCTCGCCACCGACGGTTCGATCACCAGTCAGGGCGCCCAGATCAGCGCCGAAGGCAACGCCCTGATCCTGGCCAAGGACAGCATCAAGTTCGACGTGGCCCACAACACGGAAAGCAGGTCGCAGGACACCAAGAAGTCGGGCTTCAGCATCGACACCCGCTCAACGCAGGTGATTGGTTCGCTCAACAACAACGGCAAAGGCAACGGCGCCACCGACACCGTGACCGGCACCAAGCTGTCGGTGGGCGGCAGCACCACCATGGCCACGCAGACCGGCGACATCGCGCTGACCGGCGCCAACGTGGTCTCGGACGGCAACCTGTCGATCAATGCCGCACGCGACCTGACCATCACCAGCGCGCAGGACACGCTGCACAACGCCAACCAGAGCGACAACAAGGCCATCGGCAAGGTCGCCATTTCAGACACCGAGCGCTTCTCCGGCTACCACAACGAAAAGCACAAGGGCAACAGCGACCAGGTGACCCAGGTGGCGTCCAACGTCTCCAGCCTGAACGGCGACGTGAACCTGACCGCAGGGCAGAAGTACACCCAGGCCTCGAGCAACGTCCTGGCCGGCAATGACGTCAACATCACCGCCAAGTCGATCGACATCACGGCGCTGCAAAACACCGGCAGCCACCAGGAATCGAACAGCGACCTGAAGATCGGCACCTTCGCCCGCATCAGCTCACCGTTGATTGACCTGGCCAACAACGTGGAAGCAGCGCGCAAATCCGACGGACGACTGAAAGAGATGCAGCGCATGGCGGCAACCGCCAACGCCTACCAGGCCGCCAGCGCGATCAACAGCATGACCGGTGGCGCCGGCAGCGGCATCCTGGTCAAGGGCGAGGCCGGGATCGGCTTCGCCAGCAGCAGCAACTCCAGCAACGGCAGCGACAGCACCGCGCAGGGCAGCACCATCAATGGCGGCCGCAACGTCAACCTGACAGCCACCGGCGGCGACATCCACGCCACCGGCGCCACGCTCAATGCCGGCAAGACCCTGAGCCTGGACGCAGCGCAGAACATCGTGCTGGACGCCAGCCAGAGCACGCTGCACAGCGACGGCAAGAACAAGAGCTCCGGCGTTGAAGCGGGCGTAGGCTTCCAGGTTGGCGCACAGACCGGCGTGTACGTCTACGCCGCAGCCAACATGGGCAAGGGCCACAACAAGAACGACAGCACGATCAACAACAACACCGAGCTCAAAGCTGACACGATCAACATCCACAGCAAAGGCGACACCACGCTGAAAGGTGCAACGGCAACCGCCAACACGATCAACACCGACGTTGGCGGCAAGCTGGCCGTGGAAAGCCTGCAGGACAACAGTGCGTTCGACAGCAAGCAGTCCAACGTAGGGGTACGCGTGCAGGTAGGCTTTGGTGTCTGGAGCGCCAACGGCAACGTGTCTCAGCAAAGTGGCAAGGGCACCTACGCTGGCGTCGGCCAGCAATCGGGCCTGTTCGCCGGTGACGGCGGCTACCATATCAAGGCCGATACGATCGACCTGAAAGGCGGCGCCATCGCCAGCACCAATGCTGCAGCCTCCGAGATGACGACCAACAAGCTGACCACGTCCAACATCGAAAACAAGATGACCTATTCGGCCAGCAACGTCAGCATGGCGGGTGGCGTTAGCGGCGGCAGCGAGTTCGGTGCGAAAAATGAAGACGGCAGCACCAAGTCATGGAGTGAGCAAAAGCAGCTCTTTGGCAGTAGCAAGGGCGGGAATACCACCCCTGGTTTGCCGATGATGGAGAAAGGCAGCGATAGCTCCACCACCTATGCCACCGTCACCGACGGCAAGATCACCATTGGCGGCGTGACGACCAGTTCAGTAAAGGAGCTGGGCATCAATACCGACGCGAGCAAGGCCAACACCGCGTTGGATAAGCTGCCTGACCTGCAGAAGCTCCTGAAGGATCAGCAAGCCATGTCGGCCGCCGCCGGCACGGTGATCGCAACCTCAAAGCAAGCCGCCAGTGAGTTCGTGGACGAAGCACGCAAAGCGGAAGCAGAAGCGCAAAAAATCCTGGCCAAAGCGGACAGCACGGCTGAACAGAGGGCGGAAGCAGAGAAAACAATTGATGCCGCCAAACAGGTCCAGGCAGAGTGGGGCGTCGGTGGCGACAAGAGCCGCGCACTGAATGTCGTCACTGGCATTCTGGTCGGCTCGGTAGCGGGACAGGGCAGCACACAGATCGCTGCGAATGCCGCCGCGCCATACCTTGCCGCTGAAATTGGCGACTACTTCAAGAAAGAGGGCAACGAAAACCAGACGCTGCAGGACTTGAGTCATGCAGTGCTGGGCGCAGCTTTGGCGGTTGCAAACAACTCGAGCGCAGTTGGTGGTGCACTGGCCGGCGGCGGCGGCGAACTGGCCGCGCAAATCTTGACGAAAGAGCTGTATCCGCAGGCATTTGATGCAAATGGGGCGCTGCAACGTGACAAGCTCACGCCCGAGCAAGTGAATAACGTCACAGCCTTGTCCAGCGCCATCGGCGCGTTGATGTCCGGTGCGGCCGGTGGAAACGTTCGCGATGCCGCAATAGGTGGTCAGGTGGCGACTAACGCAGTCGAGAACAACTTCTTGAAGCGCCCTGAAATGGCTGCGATGAATAAGGAGCTTGAGGAATGCACCAAACAAAAGGGAGGCTGTCCGGATGCTGACTATAGAGATATCCGTAACAAGTACATCGCCAAGTCAAACGCGAATATTGCGAAAATCGAGTCCTGTACTCTTGCCGGTGATGTGCAGTGCGTGCGGGACCTTGAAAGCCAAGCGGCATCGACACGTGAAATCAGCAATGAATTGGACTACAACGAATACAAGATCTTCTTTGGCCGACAAGACAATGTGAACAGGTTAGGGACAGTCTATGGTGACGCCTCTTTGTTTGGTAGTGACGTTCAAAAGGCGGAGGAAATCGCGAATTTTCGGCAGCAGAATTGCGCAGGGGTGAGCTCTAGCACTTGCGACAGTCTTGTTAGGGACGCGCTTTGGCTTCGTAAAGAGCGAATGCTGCTGACTTCATTGATTGTGGGAAAAGGTGCACCTTTAATTGCAAGGGGAATTCAGAAAGGCATTGCGCTGCCAAAAGGAGTTGCTGTATCGCAAACTAACAAGCAGAAGCTTGTATCTGGGGAGACTAAGCAAGTCAGCAAAGGTGAGATAGCGGCAAATGATCCACTATATGAGGTGAAAACTGTTGCGCCTGATAAGTCGCCAGTTACAGCGGATATCGATGAGCAAAACATTGCAGCCGCGGGTAAGGCCGAAAAGAAGTCTGCCAATAAATCACCTGCCGATTTAAAATCTCCTGTAGCCCGGCATTATGCTGATAAAGTCACGCAATCTTCCGTTGCAAAAGATGAGAATACGCTCATTGATCGAGCTGTTGTTGATGTGGCAGCGGACGTTGCCGAAATTAGAGCAAATCGTGCGCAACAGGTTGGCGATACATACATCGTAAATGGCCGCACCTATGGTACGCATGACGGTGTTCTTTATCCGAAATCCGGTCCTGGGCTTTACCCAATGGACCGCGGTGGATACAAAGCGTATGCTGTCTTGAATAAGTTTGGTGACACACCAAGAGCAGGTGAAATTATGAAAAACATGGGTATTACCCCCGAGGCAAAAGCCGCTGCCCTTCAAGCTTATAAGGAAATAAATAAATGATTGATCTATTGTTGGCCGAAGCATGTACTCCTGATCAGCTCAGTCTCCATTTGAGTAGAGTGTTCGAATGTTCGATTGAACGAATCAAAATATTTAGCATTGACGAATTTAACGGATTAACGGAAGAGTTAGATGGTTCAATGCTGGATTGTGTTTGTGTACATTCTCGCGTATTAGGTGACGCTGCTCAACTATTGCAACTATATCGGTACACCGTTCCGAATTCAGATGTCGTGGATAGAATTATTGAAATAGCGATCGAGCAAAAATTTCGTTGCTTTATACCCGTTGATCAATGGGATGAATGGATTTACGTGAATGGCCAAGGTGAAGTGACGCGAGTGAATCAACTGGAGCAGGATGAAGAAGATTGCTTCCGATTTGTCCTGTCCAAATGATGGGCACCTCGAAATACCGGCAATTCTGACTCGGGCAATGTGAAAAAGGCTGTGTAGGAAGGCGCGCTGTCCTGTCCAAATGATCAATAAGGGAGGCGGGCGTACGGGCTAGCCCGTTTTCTCAGAAAAGAGGCGCGATTTTCGTGGACGCCGGCTGATGCGAGCCGGTCGCCCAAGAGGATCGCGCCATTTTTTTGTCCACTTTTTAAGCAGATCACCATAGTTCGCGATGAATTGACGATCGCGGCCCCGGCGACCGTGGACAGCGCCGTCACTCTTCGAAATTGCGAACTACATCAGCGCCGGCGTATTCGAAACCCAGTCAGCAGGCCATCCCACGCTTCGAACCACTCGACGCGCATTGGCGTTCGTCGATGCGGATCTATCCCTTGCCAAACCTCGTCTGGCGTCGCGCCCCGTTCTGCCAAGGACAGCCAGGCTTGATGCGCTGATGACGGATGCCAGCGATGCGTAGTCCCAGTTGAAATACGCCCGAAGTAAAGACGCGCTCGTTGTCACTGCGAATCGCGCGCGGCTTGCCATAGCGCCCAATTGCGAGGCAGAGATGGCCGAGCAAAGTCCACGATGTTTTGTTAGGGAGGGCGACCAATGCCAGTGCCTTCCTGCTGCCGTGATCGAGAATGCCGAACATCATGTGCAGCGTGCCTGCTACGTCGACTTTGCCGCTCATATCGATGCCCCAGATCGCATTGCAGGGCTGGCCAGAAGGGATCTGCGCTTTGATCTCGCGGCGCTTTCGCAGAATGGCCAACTGATTATCTCGCACGGTGTAATGAACGTAGGAGCTGGAGACGGTCATGCGACGCGAAGCCGCATAGAGCCTGTTGAACTGGGCTGCCATCACGCGGTTGCTGGCCTTTGGCTGCAAGGCTTTCAGGCGAATGATGGCGTCCACTACCCATTGCGGTTTGCGTCGATTGGACTGTGCAGGTTTGATTCGACGGTGGCAGCGGCCAACACTCTCTGGACGCTGAACAGCGAGCATTGGAATCCAAAGGAAATGCCAGCCTGTAATCAATTGTGCCAGGTTCAAGGACAGAGCAATCGCAAGAAGCAGATCCATTGCAGAACTTCGAGATCGGAAAGGCGCGATCTTGCCACGACCAAAGCCTCGCTGGACGCGGAGGCGGCAAGGCAGCACGCCTCCAGCATCGGCGCGCTGGACGGCAGCGTCAAGCTCAAATCCGGCGAAACGCTGCAAGTGGTCGCCTCCGACATCGCCGCCAAGGAAACCTGACCCTGATCGGCAAGAACGTCGACCTGGCCGCAGCGCAGAACACCATGCAAAGCCAGGCTAATACCCAAGGCAAATCCTCCGGCTTCGGCGTAGGCTTCACAGTCAACCCGCTGGCTGCCTTCAAGGATGCCTACAAGACCAGCACCGAAAACTCCAAGTCCGGCAGTTTCGTCGGCAAGGAATTCGCCAAGGCGGAAGGTGCGGCGGAAGGCGCCGCGGCTGCGCTGGCGGTTGTCAACACCCAGTTCGGCACGAAGAAGACCAACAGCACGCAAAACCACGCCACCAGCGAAGCGCGCACCAGCAGCCTCCTTGCCGGCAAGGACCTGACGATCCTCGCTACCGACGGCTCGATCACCAGCCAGGGCGCCCAGATCAGCGCCGAAGGCAACGCCCTGATCCTGGCCAAGGACAGCATCAAGTTCGACGTGGCCCACAACACGGAAAGCAGGTCGCAGGACACGAAGAAGTCGGGCTTCAGTATTGACACGCGCTCGACGCAGGTGATTGGTTCGCTCAACAACAACAACAACGGCAAAGGCAACGGCGCCACCGACACCGTGACCGGCACCAAGCTGTCGGTGGGCGGCAGCACCACCATGGCCACGCAGACCGGCGACATCGCGCTGACCGGCGCCAGCGTGGTCTCGGACGGCAACCTGTCGATCAACGCCGCACGCGACCTGACCATCACCAGCGCGCAGGACACGCTGCACAACGCCAACCAGAGCGACAACAAGGCCATCGGCAAGGTCGCCATTTCCGACACCGAGCGCTTCTCCGGCTACCACAACGAAAAGCACAAGGACAACAGCGACCAGGTGACCCAGGTGGCGTCCAACGTCTCCAGCCTGAACGGCGACGTGAACCTGAGCGCAGGGAAGAAGTACACCCAGGCCTCGAGCAACGTCCTGGCCGGCAATGACGTCAACATCACCGCCAAGTCGATCGACATCACGGCGCTGCAAAACACCGGCAGCCACCAGGAATCGAACAGCGACCTGAAGATCGGCACCTTCGCCCGCATCAGCTCCCCGTTGATTGACCTGGCCAACAACGTGGAAGCAGCGCGCAAATCCGACGGCCGCCTGAAAGAGATGCAGCGCATGGCGGCCGCCGCCAACGGCTACCAGGCCTACAGCGCGATCGAAAGCCTGAGGGGTGGCGCCGGCAGCGGCATCCTGGTCAAGGGCGAGGCCGGCATCGGCTTCGCCAGCAGCAGCAATTCCAGCAACGGCAACGACAGCACTGCGCAGGGCAGCACCATCAATGGCGGCCGCAACGTCAACCTGACGGCCACCGGCGGCGACATCCACGCCACCGGCGCCACGCTCAATGCCGGCAAGACCCTGAGCCTTGACGCAGCACAGAACATCGTGCTCGACGCCAGCCAAAGCACGCTGCACAGCGACGGCAAGAACAAGAGCTCCGGTGTTGAGGCGGGTGTTGGCTTCCAGGTTGGCGCACAGACCGGCGTGTACGTCTACGCCGCGGCCAACATGGGCAAGGGCCACAACAAGAACGACAGCACGATCAACAACAATACCGAGCTCAAAGCCGACACGATCAACATTCGCAGCAAGGGCGACACCACGCTGAAAGGCGCAACGGCCACAGCCAACACCATCAACACCGACGTTGGCGGCAAGCTGGCAGTGGAAAGCCTGCAGGACACCAGTGCGTTCGACAGCAAGCAGACCAACGTTGGTGTACGCGTGCAGGTCGCGATCGGCAACGCGTGGAGTGCTTCGGGCAACGTGTCTCAGCAAAACGGCAAAGGCACCTACGCCGGCGTTGGCCAGCAATCGGGCCTGTTCGCAGGCGACGGCGGCTACCACGTCAAGGCCGATACGATCGACCTGAAAGGCGGCGCCATCGCCAGCACCAATGCAGCCGCCTCCGATTTGACGACCAACAAGCTGACCACGTCCAATATCGAAAACAAGATGACCTACTCGGCCAGCAACGTCAGCGTGGCTGGTGGCACTGGCGGCGGCAGCAAGTTGCTCAGGGGTGAAGATGGCAAGATCCTGCCGGTAAGCCAGCAGACTCAGGCCTTCGGCACGGCCAAGGACGGTAACGTCGCGCCAGGATTACCGATGGTGGAGAAGGGCAGCGACAGCTCGACCACTTATGCCACCGTCACCGACGGCAAGATCACCATTGGTGGCGTGACGACCAATTCGGTCAAGGACCTGGGCATTAATACCGATGCGAGCAAGGCCAACACCGCACTCGACAAGTTGCCTGACTTGCAGAAGCTCCTGAAGGATCAGCAGGCGATGTCGGCCGCGGCAGGCACTGTTATTGCGACCGGCAAGCAGATTGTGGGTGATATCGCGCTCGGTGCGGCGAAGGCTGAAAAGGCAGCGCAAGAGACGCTGAAAGATCCGAAAAGCACGGACGAACAGAAGTTGGCTGCTACCAAAGCAAGCGAAGAGGCGCAACAAACTCTGAAGGATTGGGGCTCGGGTGGAATTTACAGTCGCGCACTGAATGCCGGCGTTGGCATCTTGACCGGGGTAATGGCGGGGCAGGGCGGCGGCCAAATCACAGCTAATGCCATTGCGCCTACAGTCGCCAAAACAGTGGGCGATATCGGCAGTGAGCTAGCGGAAAAGGCCGCAGACGATAGAAGAGATTATCTCAAGAAGGCCCAAGATGCTCTGCTCAGCAACAACTTGGACGCTGTTGCCGAGTACGAAGCCAAAGCTCTAGAGGCCGACGCCTTGGTTGCGAAATGGGACGAGAACGGTGTCTATCGCGTTGCGCTGCATGCCGCAACCCAAGGTCTGCTGGGAGGCCTAACAAGTGGTAACACAGGCGCACTCGAAAGTGCGGCCGGTGTTGTCGGCGGCAATTTAGGGCAGCAGCTCGCTGCAGATTTTGGCAATGCAGAAGCCGATAGGCTCGGATTGAAAGATGACGCACGCAAAGCGTTTGTCAATGCTTTCCAACAGACTGGCGCAGTCGTTGGTGGCATGGTCTCGGGCGCAGTAGCAGGTAATGTGATGAATCAAACTGCGGACGTCGGCTCAATCCTGGCGGCGGCACAAGGCGGGCAAGCTGCTGAGGCAGTCGATACCTTCAATCGACGCTTGCACTGGTACACAGAGAATCCCCTGATCAAAAAGCTGGCTGCAGAGAAAGCCAAGGAAGAGTGCCGTGGCGTAAAACAGTGCGAAAGCCTGATGACCCTCAAATATGGTGACGCATTAGAGCGCGTCGCCAAGGGGATGGTCGATGATGAGGAGGCTCAGAAGAACGCAGATTATGTGCTTGCCCTACAGAAGGCTTCGCAAAAGCCAACCAGCGAAGGGGCCATGGGGAGCTTTGCTGATTATGTTAAAACCCTAAAAGAAGCACGGCAGATGTTGGCAAGGTATGAAGGCCAGCCAATGTTAGCAAACGGCAAGCCGATCATTGGCGAAGACGGGAAGCCACTCACTTATTTCTCTGCGACGAAGGCTGAGCGAGCAGATAAGTATGCTGAAGCCGTCATGTCTGGCGAGCCTGATCCACTATTTCCGCAGAGGCAGGCCCGGGACGCGCAGCGACTTGAAGACTTTGGTGTAATTAATGGTTCTGCAAAGAAGGACTACATAGTCGAGGAAACGCTTCTTGGTGGCAAAGTACTTGATGGTACGCTTTCTGCGTTTGGTAAGCTGTGGACGGGTGTCGGAAAAGCACTGGGCTACGAAGGCGCCGCTGGCATCAAAGGTGGTGCCAGCAGGGAAATTGCGGCGGCTTCCAGCGTAGGGGAGAAACACGCAATAGAAGAAGCGAAGCTCGCAGGTGGGGGGAATGACGCGGTTCCAGGTCCGGTGAGCTTTATGGGGGGAGAAGATCAGTTTCTTAAGAACGCTTCGAAGCGGCTCGATATTGATCCGAATGGAAAATTTGATGTCATTGCTCACGGGAGTACACATCAGATTGAGATTATGACTGCAAATGGTCCCGTTGTAGTTGATCATCGCGTTGCTTCGAAACTTATTGAGAGCGCCCCGGGCTATAATGGTCAGCCGATTCGTCTATTATCTTGCGAGACTGGAGCATGCAGTACAGGTTTTGCGCAAAATATGGCAAACAAAATGGGGGAAAGCAATCGAGGCCCCAACGGATTTGGTTTGGGCGTATGGTAACGGGAAGATGGTTGTAGCGCCACGTGTGTCGCCTGATCCCAAGTCGCCATTCTTTAATCAACCGGACTTGAGTAAGCAAGGTACATTCAAGACATTTAGGCCAGAGAAGAGCAAATGAGCAACGAATTTCAAGCAATTTGTGAGAAGTGTGGGGGCAAGATGGTTGCTCGGCATGAGGGGAGTATGCAGGGTTTGTTTTGCACTAGATGTGACTGGTCGGTCGTCACAACTAATATTGCAGGAATTAAGTTGGACCGCACCCAATATGATGTCTTTGCAATTAACGGCGATTACAAAAATCATTCGCATATTAAAGTCGTTGCGGAAGTAACTGGCTCAAACTCTTTGGCAGCCAGAAAATTGCTGCAGGAGCCTACTCCCGCGGTATTTCGTGGGAGTGCAGTCGAAGTTAAGCGAATAAAAGCCATTCTTAATTCGGTGGGAATGTTTTGTAAAATTATTCCCGATTTCCCATGGTGATTGCGGTGTCCTGTCCAAATGATCAATAAGGGAAGCGGGCCAGAGGAATATTCCGTTTTCTCAGAAATAAGGCGCGATTCTCGTGGACGCCGGCTGATGCGAGCCGGTGTCCCGAGACTCGCGCCACTTCATTTTGCTCGGTTTTTGTGCGTTTCCTATGGGTTTAAGTGATATGGACGGCCGCCACCCCTGCGACTGTGGACGGCGCCGCTACTCGTCGAAACTGCGACCTGCATCACCGTCGGCGTATTCGAAACCCAGTCAGCAGGCCAGCTAGCCTTGATGCGCTGGTGCCGGATTCGCGTCGGCGTATTCGAAACCCAATCAGCAGGTCATCCCACGCCTCGAACCACTCCACGCGCATTGGCATTCGTCGATGAGGGTCTATCCCTTGTCAAACCTCGTCCGGCGTCACGCCGTCCAAATGTGCATGTGGCCGAATGCACATCATGTGCGGACTTTTCCCATTCTGTGGTCGTTGACGCGATAGCGACGAAAGCGGGAAAATCTGAGGTGGCAAATCGTGACCTCACGGAAGCCGTTATGATAGCCTGGCCGAGATTTTTGCATAAAACGTTACAGGAGAGGTCATCGTACCTAAGAAGCCAATTGAGCCTTTATTTACATATCAATTTTCCTAAAAATCTGGTCAGTGCGGCAATGGTACAACAAGAAAAAATTCCGTGTATTTGTCGAGTTGGCCGAGAATTCGAAGGGAACCTCGATTTACTGGCAGTTTGAGCGGTGACACCGAAAAAATAGCTGCCTACAAAGCGGCCGCGCCATGATCGCCGCCATTTTCATGGCCATTTTTCTGTCCGAATCCGCCTTTTGGGACGGTTCAGACGGACCTCGGGCGTCAAAACGCCGAAATCTTCGCCTCCTTCAGGTAACAAAGGCGACGCAGGTTGTACGCGGCGGCCTTCCAGTTCAGTTGCAGCGTGGCGCGTGCCAGACCGATCGAGCGCAGCATCTTGCCGCCCAGCTGCGCCATGCCGGCAAAGACATGCTCGACGCGGGCGCGCGGGCTGGCGATGCGCCGGTTGCGGCGCTGCTGAGCCTCGGACAGCGGTTTGTCCTTGTTGCCTTTGCGCTGGATGTGCATGCGGTAGCCCTCACCGGTAAGCCGCTCTTCGCGCTTGTGATTGACGTAGCCTTTGTCGGCATAGATATCCCGGCTGGTATTGGCCGGATCGAGCACGTCTTCAAAATGCAGCGTGTCGTGCTCGCTGGCGGTGCTGATCTTGATTTTTCGGATCAGCTTGCAACGCTTGTCCACGTTCGCCGACAGCTTGTAGCCGAAATAGGATTTGCCGTGCTTTTTGGTCCAGCGCGCATCCAGGTCTTTCTGACGTCGCTTCGGCGGCGACCAGTCGGCTGGCATGGCGTTCTGGTCCACGACGAGGGATTTTTCTTCCTTGTTCAGCGATTGTTTCGGCGCCTGGACGATGGAGGCGTCAATCATCTGGCCGCCTCGGGCGATGTAGCCATGCCGGGCCAGTTGCCGGTTGACGGCGTCGAACACGCTTTCGCTGGCGCCGGCCTTGATCAGGCGCTCTTTGAAAGTCCAGATCGTGGTGCGATCGGGGATCTGGCTGGAGTCGCGCAGGCCGGCGAAGCGCTGGAAACTGAGCCGGTCAAGCAACTGGAATTCCATCTGCTCGTCCGAGAGGTTGAACAGGTGCTGGATCAACAGAATCCGCACCATCACCTCGGTAGGAAACGGTGGTCGTCCGCCGCGCTCGCGGCCGGGCCGTGGCGCTGCTTCATCGACTGCGTCGGCCAGCGCCGCGAAGTCGACATGCCGCTCCAGTACTTGCAGCGCGTCGCCCAGCTTCGTCAGCTTGGCTTCGCGCTCCTGAGCGGCAAACAGGTTGGGTTTCATCATGGCAGTGTCGTCAAGTTTGATGCGCTGACATCATGCCATGGCTGAGGTAGTTTTTCGAGGTACCCCGAAGTTATCATTTCTCACCCGCTACCGGAGGTAATTGGTTTGGTACAAGGCTGGGACCGGGATTTGCTAGAAGCGCGGGCCATGGCTGGAGGCGGAGTGCAATACACCCATTATGAGAATGGAACTATTACATTGGAGGAAGTGCAGCCCAATATTTATAAGATTGTCAATCTCGCGCTCTTTTATGCACGGTTTGGCTGGTGTCCTATATTAGAAAACGGACAATATTCTCCACCTGGAAACTTCTGGGATGACGAAGAGGACACATTTGGGAGATAGACTCTATCACGACTCCCGCGCGGGTAAGCAATGATTGATGTTAGAACAATAGATTGGCTGGTGAAACTCGTAACCTCATTTGACGAGATGGGCTTTGCGGGCAAGGACTTCTTTTACTTGATTAAAACGATGTTGATCGAGCAGCGTATTTCATTTAATGAAATGCTGTCCTCTGCTGCTCAAGGCGTTGGAACTCGAGTGCATGAGGGGTTAGAGTTCGTTCTCGAAGAGGATTTAGATCATCCGGACGAATTTGATGGGGTCGTATTCGTTATTGGTGAGTACGAAAGCTCAATTTTGCCGATTGCTGACTATGTCTACCTGATTGAATTATTATGTCGCGCTTATCTGCTCGAATTCCCAAGTGAAGAAAGCAGAATTTTGGCGAATTTAGATCGAGTAAGATCACGATACTTCGATGCGACGAACTCATCCGAGCCCAATGAACAATAGTGTGGTCCTGTGCAAATGTTCAATAAGCGAAGTGAATCGTTTAAAATTGTCCGCTTTCTCAGAAGTAAACTTAAACAAGGTAGCGGAAGACGCCTTTGTCGCGGCGCAAGGGGATTATCAATTCGGCACCGAAAAGTCGGCTATGCGCGACTGGCTGGATGACTGACCTGGTCAATCCCAGTTGTGCCCAGTGTCGTGATTCTTCTCCAAATGACCATAAGTGAAGCGAGCCGTGGGAATAGTCCGTTTTCTTTGAAGTGAGGAGTGATTTTCATGGGCGCCGGCTGATACGAGCCGGTGTCTGCAAGGGGCGCGCTTTTTCTGACCCATGTTGTGTAGATTCCAATCAATATGGTCGGTGCGCCACCTCGGCGGCTGTTCTTGCCGAAACTGCAAATAGCGGCATCGTCGCCGTATTCGAAAGCCAGTCAACAATACAGGCCGCGCCTCGCTTCCTGCGGCGCTTGGCCTGCATTGGTTTGGCGTGACGATAGGCCAGAATTCTTTGGCTCCACCAAATGCCTAGCATCTGACTCCAATGGAAAATGCCAATAGGTCAACGCATCTCTTGCGGCGATCATGTGCTTGAGCAAGAGATATTCTCACCAAATGTCACTAAATGACGGCAAGCTCGTTCAAATGTTGGGCTATTTGTTCTAAAAGCTTAAGGGAATGTAAGCCGGACAATTGATTTTGGGGCGATGCACCGCTATACTTCACAACTGTAAAAAATGCATTGATGAAATTATTGGTGTCAATATGTAATTGCGTGGCCGCATGCTCGGTCAGTCAATTGCCAGTAGGTGAACCCTTTGATTTCGTAGTCGCTGTAACTCTGGAAGCTTAGTTCCCCGCACATCCTGCGGGTCGGCATAGCGGCCGACGTCTTACGCAGATCCTCCACCCGGTCGGTGGGCTCATCAATGTACCCCTCAATTAAAAAGAACGCGCGAGTCCAGCGAGGCTTAGTCACGCCCTTTGGGTTCGCGCATTGGAGACTGAATCTCACTCGAGGAAAGCTGGTTTCATGAGGTATCTACGCATCTCATGGATCGGATTTGGATAGTTGCGTAGTTTTTTGAAGAAGAACATGAACATTAAATTTCTTTCGTTGGCAGTAGTCTCGGCATTTACGCTGGTTGGTTGTGGAGGTGGCGGCGGTGATGGTACTTCCGCTGCGGCTCCAGGTGCCGGCGGTAGCTCGGCTTCCGTAACCAATCCGCCTGCCCCAGTCAATCCGCCACCAGCCGAAAGTAAGCCGGCCAATTCGGGCTCTGTCGACGCGCCTTTCGTTGCCGGAGCAAAGCCACGATTCCTGATGACTGGCCGCTTGGGTCAGATGAGCGGAATTGCATCACCTTTAACGCAGACAAGTGATGGGGCAGTGACGGTCATGGGAAGCACCACTCTGACCGGAACGACAATTGCAACCCAGGATATTTCTGGTAACGCGAGCTTCGCTCAAGGTCGTTGGAGTGTCGGCACGGCCAAATTTTCCAGCAGCACCTGGACGATGACCGGCGATTCTTTTGACGCGTTTCACTACTCTGTTTACAACAGCCTCGAGACCCTCCCAACGAATGGCAGCATGACCTGCAATTCCGGCAAATTCACCAAACCGGGTTATTCTGGAGGAACCGTACGGTCCACGGACTACTTTGGTACGTCTACCGGCAGCGCAAGCGTTACTTTTGATGGGGCTGGCGCCAATGTGTCGTTAATGATCACCACCACCGGTGCTGGCGCCAGCGGTACGGTCAATCTGTCAGGCACGGTCAAGACCGGCAATGCCACTTACATCTCGGGTGGGTTGGGCGGCACCGGCAATGGTGGCATGGTTGCAGTCGGTGATGCGGGCAACGGTGCAGTGAACGTCATTGCGATCTATAACGTGGTCGTGGCGAACGAGAACAAGACTAGCTACAGCGGTATTGCAACGTTTACCTGCAAGTGATTGACCTAAAGCGCGGCAAGCCTCAGCCTTCAGGCCGAGGTCAAGAGCGCGGACGCCGAAGGCGTCCAACTGAGCGCACCAATCTTGAGTACTGTATATAATAACAGTATTATGCGCTTGCAAGCCTTCCAGTTTGAGTTGATTCCCAGTGAGCAACAGCGTAGGTCGCTGCAGTGTTTCGCAGGCGCATGCCGGTTCGTGTTTAACAAAGCGCTGGAAGTGCAGAAAAGGCGCTTCGAAGGCGGCGACAAATATTTGGGTTACCCCGCTCTGTGCAGGTTGCTGACAACGTGGCGCCACGATCCGGACACCCCATGGCTGAAGGAAGCGCCAACCCATCCCCTGCAACAGGCGCTGAAGAACCTGGATCGCGCTTTTGCCAATTTTTTCGCCAAGCGGGCGGGTTTCCCGTGCTTTAAAAAGAAGGGCAGGCGAGAAAGTTTCCATTATCCCGATCCCCAGCAAATCAAACTCGAACAGGGCAACAATCGCCTGTTCCTGCCCAAGTTGGGTTGGCTGCGTTACCGCAACAGCCGCCCAGTGCTTGGTACCGTCCGCAACATTACCGTTAGCCTTCGCGCAGGGCGCTGGGCGGTGTCGATCCAGACGGAACGCATGGACGAGCCGGTCTCGGCCATCGGCAGCCCGGTTGGTATCGACATGGGCATCGTGCGCTTTGCAACGCTATCGGACGGCGGGCATCTGGAACCGATCAATAGTTTCCGACGGCATGAAATCGCGCTGCGCAAGGCGCAGCAGTCAATGGCCCGCAAGGTCAAATACAGCCGGAACTGGAGCAAGGCGAAAGCACGCGTTCAGCGTGTCCATGCGCGCATTGCCAATGTGCGCCGTGATTACCTGCATAAAGCCACAACAACGATTTGCAATAACCACGCGGTCGTGGTGGTGGAAGAGCTGCGGGTACGCAATATGACGAAGTCTGCGGCGGGAACTTGCGCAGCTCCTGGCAAGCATGTGCGTGCCAAGTCCGGCCTGAACAAGGCCATACTCGACCAGGGGTGGTTCGAGTTCCGGCGACAGTTGGCATATAAACTGGCGTGGAGAGGTGGCGAGCTGATAGCAGTGCCGCCACATCATACGAGCCAGACTTGCCCCGCTTGTGGCGTTGTGTCGCCGGAGAATCGGCGTACGCAAGCGGTGTTCAGTTGCATTGGGTGCGGCTACGAAAACCACGCCGACGTAGTCGGCGCAATCAATATATTGCGTCGCGGGGCGGCGATGATGTGTAGCGAAGGGCGGGATGACGCCCGGTTCGCCTGTGTTGTGAACGGTGCAACAGGGCCGTCATCAGCAGGAACCCACCTTTGTGCTTGAAACGGCCTGCGTGCCGGCGATAGTGCAGAAGGAATCTCCTTCCTTTCCGCGTAAGCGGTGGCCGCAGGCCAAGGTAGGGGAGGAAGTCAATGGCGCGAAGCCGGCGTCACTGTTCGGCTTCGCTAAGGTCAAGCGTGCGCCATCAAATAAAATTATTTGATAAGTGAAATTCTGAGAGTTTCTAAGGCCCCCTTGGCGGTTACCATACCGCGCTATGCGTCAGGTCTTTGTCACAACTTGCGAGCTCGAATACGAAGATGCATGGGATCGTTTGTCCCGTGCAGGCATCCCGGTATTCGAGCCTTCCAAACCGTCGAAAGAAGGACGGGTACTTTGCATCTGGCTCGCACACCAATATGATGATGCTGTCGAGCTGCTTCACAACCCCATGCACATCGTCGCTACCGCAGTGACGGACGAAGAGTTCAAGCGCATCCAGGCTGCAGCCGATGTGCGCATGGCACGAACTCGCGATCACGCCTGGGAGCAGTCGCTCAATCGTCTCGTCGCATGCGCTTCGCTCCTGTTGTTGTCCGGGCTCGTCTACATCACCCTGCCAAGCGTGCTCTAAACCGATGACGGAACTTTTCTCGGTCATTCGCATGGCCTATGCCGCCACGTTCGCCGATGCGGTTGCATCGTCCGCGAGCGCCCATGTGGAAGCGGCACTGCGTCGCGACGACGGCAGCCTTGCGCTCGATGGCGAGTACGAGCTGCCAATGAGGGCCGACCTGGTTCCAAGGCGGGGCTCGCAGGCGGGCAAGTTGCTTGCGGTCGACTCGCACACGCGCATGCAGTTCAGCGTGCACACCTTGCCGCTTCCTCCAGCCATTGTCTATGTCGCGCCTTTTGTGTGGGACGACGTCGCCTTGCGTATTGGCGGCCTGGTTCCGCAGCAGGTCGGCGCGGTGCTGGCGCCGTGGTTCATGGATTGGTTCGATGCGGAGGATGCCAATCGGCTGAATGAAGAGGGGCTGTTCGGCGTAGTCCATTTTGCGAGCGATCCGCGGCCGGAAGGCGCCATGGTCGCGGTCGAACTGGATCTTGGTTCGGCGCCTGTACAGGCGCTGGAAGATTTGCTGGCGCGCTTGGCTGCAGCAGGCGCACGCGACATCCGCCTGGCCTAGGCCTGCATGATTGCGGTGAGTTCGGTGGCTACCTGTTCGGCGAACTGGTGAATGTGATAGCCGTCGACGAAACCATGATGCGCTTGAACCGAGAATGGCAGCTCAAGGCGCCCGGCGCCAGCATCCCGGAATTTGCCCCATGCGAACGATGGAATATCCGGCTGCGCCAGCACGGCGGTGGGATGCTGGATTGACGTGAAGTTCAGCCACGGTATGCAGGTGACGAATACCTGCTCCTTTGCTTCGCGCGGCGTCATGCTGCGGTATTTGCGATTCAGTGCTTCCATATTCGATGCCTGTTCGCGTGCTGCCAGGCCGCGTGCTACGAACTCGCGCAGGTCGTCCGACCATTCGAACTGGGCGAAGTTCAAGTCGTCATGCTGGTTCTTAACGGTGAAGGACGGTGTCAGGCGCTCGATGCGAATCACTTTGCCGTCCAGGATGCGGTAGCGGAAATTTTCCACCTTCAGCACGGAGCGCAGCACGGCGCACAGCATCACGTGGAAGGGCGGCAGGCCTTGCTCTTTGCACCAAGGCCGGAAATCCGGCAACTCCAGTACGAAGGTCAGGTTCAGCGCGGGGCTGTCCATGCTGTCGAACAGCTCGAAACGGTCGAGGCGGCGCTGCAAGGAGTTGTTAACGGTTTCTGTGGAAAAGTCTGTTAACAAGGAATCCCTCCGTCTGCTAAAGCCATGATTCTAATGAGAATAATCTGGCTGCTCAATTTTGCGTCAACTCAGGCGTCCGAAGGTCAGGAAGATCCAGGCGGCGGCAATCACCACCATCCCGGCCACTGTCACGCACGACCAGGTGAAGAAATAAGCTGACAGCACGGTGGCCTGCAGCGCGCGTTCGAACAGGCAGCCCAGCCCAAAGTCAAAGGTCGCCATGACGGTCCAGCGCCGGAAATAAATCGGCAGGTAACGGCTCATGTACTTGTTGTGCTGCAGGGCGGCGTGGCGCTCGATCACGTTGCGTGCCGCGCTGACATCCTTGAACAGCCAGTCGAAGAAGATGAAGCGGTAGAGCAGAGTGCGGAAAGGCATGGCTTCGGTCGTCATGTGCGTCTCCCTTGGGTGCCTGGATATATTATCATTCCCGACATTCCTCCAAAGGAGACTAAGCATGACGGAATATCTGCGCGGTAGCTGCCTTTGCGGCGGTGTCGAATACAAGGCTGAGAAAAATTCGGTGCACAGTGCGAGCCACTGTTATTGCACCATGTGCCAGAAGCAGCACGGCGCCGCATCGGGCACGTATGCCAATGTCGCCAGCTCTGGCTTCAGTTTCGAAAAGGGCGCCGAGCTGGTAACGGAATTCCATTCGTCCGACCATGGACGGCGCGGTTTCTGCAAGGTGTGCGGTTCGACCCTGACCTGGCGCAGCACGCAGTCGCCGGACCGTATCGCTATCACGCTTGGCACCATGGAGCCTGAATATGATGGCCCGGTGCAGCGTGAGCTGCACACGGACACCAAGCCGCGCTGGCTGCCGACCGCCTGACGCTTAACGGCGGCGCAGTGTTGCCACCGCCAGCGTGCCGTCGCCGGCGCGTTCGCCGATGGTCCATTTCAAGGGCGCGCGCGGCGAGGCGCTGGTATCGCGCGCTGCCAGCCGCAAGAGGTAGTCGCCCGTCGGTAGTGCCGGTAGCGTCCAGTTGTCCTGGTAGCTGGCACTGGCGCCGCCGCCCAGAAGGGACTTCAGCTGGGTGGAAGTCTGTCCCGTCCACACCACCGTGCCGGAAGCATTCACCAGTTCCGCTTTCACCAGCCACGTTTCGTAGGCCGGTGCGCTGCCGTCGTTGCGCAGCGTCGTTGTCAGCGTCAGCGCGCCGCCGGCAGTGAGGTTGACGGTGCTGCTGGCGACGGCGTAGCGATAGCCTGATTCGCGCGCCATCATCAGCAAGTCATTCTGTTCGGCTGCCGTGAGCGCACCCCAGCGCTCGGCATCCGGCCGG
The DNA here is from genome assembly GCF_049913285.1 of Pseudoduganella sp. S-14. Classification (GTDB taxonomy): domain Bacteria; phylum Pseudomonadota; class Gammaproteobacteria; order Burkholderiales; family Burkholderiaceae_D; genus Rugamonas. Next base: position 4,216,209 of record NZ_CP183991.1, on the reverse strand, counting down.
CTGGTCTCGAAATTTCCGTTGCTGAACAGCGTGATATGCAAGGCGGCGGCCTGCTGGCGTGCCGTGGCGGGATTGTTCTGCGGGTCGCCGCTGCTGAACGGGCAGAATTCGGACACGAACGGCGCCTTCTGCCATTGAGCCGCAAAGGCCGCCCATTCGGCGGGACGGTTGGTCCACTGGTCGAAATAACCGCAGCGGCTCAGGCAATCCGCGCGCAAGCCTACCGGCCGGCTCGTGATGGTTTGTTCCAGCAGGCCGAAGGTCAGCGCATCCTTGCTGGAGTAGGGGATGAACATTACGTGCTGCTGGTTGGGGAATGCCTCGAAATGCATCTTCGCATATTCGCGTTTGCTGGCATCGGTCGCAGGCGTGATACCGGCCGGTGGGTTGGCGTAGGCGCTGGAGCGCAGTGCCCATTCGCCGTACTGGCCGTACATGCCCACGTCGATCCATGCGAGGTCCGGATTGTTCGGGCCTAATGCGCTGGCCAGCGCGGCGAGCAGGGCGCGTGAGCGCTGTTGCAGCCACGGGTCGTTCCAGTCGGGGATGAAGGTCTGGCCGGGGACCGTGGTATCGGTGTCGGCCCAGAAGCCGCAGCCTGCCTGGCAATTGGCGTTGTTGACGATGTAGGCCGGGGCATAGACCACGTTGTCGTCATAGCCCGCCATCATGCGCAGGCGGAAGGCGAACTTGCGGCCCTGGCTCCTTGCCAAGGCAAGGTCGTTCAGGATGGCGCTGAAGTTGTACTGGCCTTCGGCGGTTTCCAGGTCTTTCCAGTAATAGCGGCGGTAGGCGTCCCTGGCCGGCGCCGACTGCGGGACCAGCTCCTGGTTCTGCCAGCGATAATAGCCGCGCAAGGGATTGACAGTGTCGTCGCTGGCGACGGGAATCGCCGCGTATGTGCGGCTGGCATTCAAGGCAGTCCAGCCTTTCGGGCCGGCGATCGCTGGTGCGGCACTGGCCGCCAGTAGGATGGTTGCAATGATGAAGTTCAGGCGCGGCATAGGGGCTCCTGTCATTGGTCAGGTAGCGCGCGCAGCTCCTCCTCGCTGAAGCCTGCCTTGCGGCGTGCTTCCATGTTGAACGGGCCGCGTACGGTGGCCTTGTACTTTACCACCAGTTGGTCGTAGGTCGTTATCGGGTCAATTCCACGCAGGCCGCACAGGTGCCAGTACCAGCGGTTGCCGATTTCCACATGGCCGATTTCGTCGCGCAGGATGATGTCGAGGATGGCGGCCGCCGCCTCGTCGCCGGCCTGCGCCAGCTTGACACGCAGCGGTGGAATGGCATCGAGGCCGCGCGCTTCCAGCGTGCGCGGCACTAGGGCCATGCGTGCCATCACGTCACCGGTGGTCTTCTCCACCATTTCCCACAGGCTGCCGTGCGCGCTGTAGTCGCCGTAGGCGCAACCAAGCGTAAGGAGATGGGTCGACAGCAGCGAAAAGTGATAGGCCTCTTCCTTCGCCACGCGCAGCCAGTCGGTATAAAACTGTTCCGGCATCGCGGGGAAGCGCCACATCGCATCCAGCGCCAGGTTGACGGCGTTGAACTCGATATGCGCCAGCGCGTGCACCAGCATGGCCCGTCCCTCCACGGTCGCCATGGAACGGCGGCCCACCAGGCGCGGCGCCACCAGTTCAGGGCGCGCAGGGCGGCCGGGAATCTGCGCATCCGGCGCGCTTAGCGTGGACTCGGCATCGAGTGCCAGTGCGCCGCCGGCCCAGGCTGCGGCCATGGCGGCGACGGCAGCCACTTTTGCAGCGGGATCGGGTTCGACCAGGCAATGCAGCGCAAGGCTGCGAAGTTCAGGCTTTGCTTCCATTTTTTTGCACGAGGTAAAGATTGTCTTGCCCTGCGCCTTATTTTCCGGCGCAGGGCCGACAGTATAGTACCTGCGGAGGCACAGGCGGCAATGCGCTGCCGTGCGTGGGCCAGCGCACCGAACGGCTATAGGCAGGGGCGCAGAATGCCCGCATGGATACCCAAACAATACTATTTGTTGCCTGCGTGCTGTTCGGTGTTGCCGCTGCCGGCGGCATCGTCATGGCGCTGATCCGCCTGGGGAAAAAGGCCAATCCACCGCACTGGATCGCCATGCTGCACGGCTTTATCGCCGCAGCAGGCGTGACGCTGCTGGCGTACGTGACGATCTTCTCGCACGTGCCGGGTTTGGCGCAGCTTGGCTTGCTGGCGTTATTGCTGGCTGCGGCTGGCGGCGTGTGGATGAACCTGGGCCGTCACCAGCAGGGAACGCTGATACCGAGCGCCGTCATGGTCGGCCACGCACTGTTGGCGGTGGCCGGTGTCGTCTTGCTGCTGCTTGCACTCTAGTTGTAGTGCTGGTAGACCCTGGACGAGCCATCGGGTAGCACGAGCAGCACGTCGTAAGCGTCCTTGCGCGGCCCCTCCATGCCAGGTGAGCCCAGCGGCATGCCCGGCGCAGCCAAGCCCTTCGCCTTTGGCCTTGATGCCAGCAGGCGCTTGATGTCCGGTGCCGGCACATGGCCTTCTATCGCATAGCCATCCACCACCGCCGTATGGCAGGAGCCGAAGCGGTCAGGAATGCCCATCTTCTCGCGCATGTCGGAAGGGTTGGCGACGTTGTGCGCCTCGACCTTGAAGCCGCTGTCGCGCAAATGCTTGACCCACGCTTCGCAACAGCCGCACGTCGCGCTCTTGTAGACGTTGACGACAGGCGCGGCAGCCATTGCCAGCACCGGCATGGCCAGCATCGCGGCCAGGAATGTTTTGCGGATCTTCATGAGTGCATGGTGCCACGGGCCTGTCCGACCTCGACATGACTTGGGTCAAAAATATTTGTAGACGACTGGTCTAATGCGGTCTAGACTGTAGTTCATGACTTCTACCAATTACGCCGACGTTCGCCAGGGCATTATCGATGCGGCAATGCCGCTCTTCATGCACAAGGGTTTTAACGGCGTCGGGCTGACAGAACTGCTGGGCGCCGCCAGGGTGCCGAAAGGCTCGTTCTATCATTACTTCGGCTCCAAGGAGGTCTTTGGAGCGGCTGTCATCGACAGCTATTTCGAGCGGACCCTGGCGCGCATCGACGATTTGCTGGCGCAGGGGGCCACCGGGCGCGCAGGCCTGCTGAATTACTTCGAGGACTGGCGCGAATGCCAGTTGGGTGAATCCAGCCAGTGCCTGGCCGTCAAGCTGGGCGCGGAAGTGAGCGATTTGTCTGAAGCCCTGCGCGCATCGCTGCATCGCGGCGTCAGCGGCATCACCATGCGGCTGGCGCAATGCATTGAACGCGGCATGGCGGACGGTTCGTTGCCGCAAGGCCTGGACGCCAAAGTGCTGGCTGTAGCCCTGTATCAGAGCTGGGTGGGCGCGAGCCTGCTCGCCAAGATCAACCATGACCGCGCGCCGCTTGATACGGCCATGGCGGGAACGCAGCAAGTACTGAACCAAACGCAGCAAGCGTGAACCGGCGGGAACGTGACGGAGGCCTCCCGCGGTTCTTAAAAAACTAGACGACTGGTCTAATACTGAAAGGAGCATCAAATGACTGCCACCACCACCAACCGCCGCGTTGTCCTGGCCTCGCGCCCCCAAGGCGAGCCTGTGCCGGCTGACTTCCGCCTCGAAGAAGGGCCGCTGCCGGAGCCGGGCGAAGGCCAGGTCCTGCTGCGCACCCTCTACCTGTCGCTCGACCCGTACATGCGAAACCTGATGGACGAAGTCCCGCCAGCCTACGCGCCGCGCGTGGAGCTGGGCGCTACGATGGTGGGCGGCACCGTCAATCGCGTGGTGGCATCGCGCCATCCCGGTTTCAAAGCAGGCGAGATCGTGCTTGGCAACGCCGGCTGGCAGGATTACGCGCTGTCCGATGGCAGCGACCTGCGCGCGCTGGGCGACATGAAACGGCCGTCGCTGGCGCTGGGCGGCCTGGGCATGCCCGCCTTCACCGCCTATGTCGGCCTGCTGGAAATCGGCCAGCCCAAGCCGGGCGAAACGGTGGTGGTGGCGGCAGCGACCGGCGCGGTGGGCTCCATCGTCGGCCAACTGGCCAAACTGAAAGGCGCGCGCGTGATCGGCATTGCCGGCGGCGCCGACAAGGTGGCGTTTGCGCGTGAGGAACTGGGTTTCGACGTCGCCCTGGACCGTCATGACCCGCAACTGGCGCAAAAGCTGGCCGAGGCGGCGCCGGACGGTATCGACGTCTACTTCGAGAACGTGGGCGGAGCCGTATTCGATGCAGTGTTGCCTCTATTGAACATCGGCGCCCGCGTTCCGGTGATTGGAGTGATCGCCCAATACAATCAGAATGGTGCGTTGCACGGCGAAGACCGCTTGCCCAAAGTGATGTCGACCATCCTGCAAAAGCGCATCCTGATGCAAGGCATGGTCATCCTCGATCACTACGAAACCCGCTATGAAGACTTCGCCCGCGACATGTCGGCCTGGGTTGCGGAGGGCAAGATCAAGGTTTTCGAAGATGTCCTGGATGGCCTGGAGCAGGCTCCGCAAGGCCTGATCGGTTTGTTGCGAGGCAACAATTTCGGTAAGGTTGTAGTGTGCGTCGCAAATTCCTGAAATGTTGTATATAACTCTGGCCGGGGGCTATTTCTGCGTGGCATAATTGATTTAGTTCTTAATAATATTCCTGAACAATTCATGAATGCCACCCGATTGATCATGGTGTTGACGATGGCTTTGGCCGTCGGAACCGCCGCCGCCAGCCCCCAGCCAACCACTACCTGGGACAACCTCGTCGGCATGAAATACGCCAAGGCTCGCAAGGAAGTCATCGATGCGGGCTGGCGTGCCGACCACCGCGATGCCTCGACAGAGTGGGAGCGCCAGCTGCAGGGGCAATTCCCGGAACTGCGTTCCTGCGAAGCCGCCAGCGGCCAGTGCACCCACTTTTTCGTGTCGTATGATGGCATCTGCCTGAAGGTCGTGACCGAAGGCGAGTCCGTCGCAGGCTTCAAAGTGCGCAGCGTGGCACAAGGCTGCCCGAAGCAGCAATAATGCCCTTCACCCTGCGGCCAGCCGTGATGGCCGACATGGTCGAGATCATGCGCCTCGAGCGTGCTGGCTTTGCGGAAGCGATCCAGGAAACCGAAGAAGCGTTCCTTGAACGGCTGTCGGCGGCACCCGAAGGATGCTGGGTGCTGGCCGGCGAAGCAGAGCGTTTGTACGGCTACCTTTGCGCCGAATTCTGGCCGCTGGAGCAGCGCTTCGATCCAGCCCGCTTCGCGCGCAACCATGCTGCAGCCGAAGCCCATGTGCTAGACGGCGAAGAAGTCTACGTTTCCTCCATGGTGGTCGATCCCGCAACACGCGGCACTGGCTGGGGACGCCGGTTGTTCCGCGACGCCCTGCTCGAAATGTTCGCCCGCCACCCACGCTTGCGCAGCACGATCCTGATCGTCAATCCCGAATGGGATGCGGCCCGCTGCATCTACCGCGCCGAAGGCTTTGCCGAAATCGGCGAAATCGAGGGCTATTTCGCCTCCGGCAGCGGCCAGCGTCTTCCTGCCATCGTCATGCGCCGCAACTGACCGGGATTATGCATAATGGTCGCCATGCGAGTCGCGACCTTCAACATCAACGGAATCGGTGCGCGCCTGCCGGCGCTGCTGCAATGGCTGAATGAGACCCAGCCTGACGTGGTGTGCCTGCAGGAGCTGAAAGCCCCACACGAAAAATTCCCCGAAGCTGCCATCAACGACGCCGGCTATGGCGCCATCTGGCACGGCCAGAAAAGCTGGAACGGCGTCGCCATCCTGGCCCGCGGCACCACGCCGGTGGAACTTGGCCGCGCCTTGCCCGGCGATCCGGAAGACGTGCAGAGCCGCTATATCGAAGCGATGGTGGGCAAGCTGCTGGTCGCTTGCCTTTACCTCCCCAATGGCAATCCGGCGCCCGGCCCCAAGTTCGATTACAAGCTCAAATGGTTCGACCGCCTGATAGCGCGCGGAGAAGAACTGGTAGCGTCGAAAAAGCCGGTCATCATGGCCGGCGACTACAACGTGATGCCGACGGAACTCGATGTATACAAACCGGAACGCTGGGTTGACGACGCGCTGTTCCGCCCCGAAACGCGCGCAGCCTTCGCAAAGCTGCTGGGGCAGGGCTGGACCGACGCCCTGCGCACCATGCATCCCGACGAAAAGATCTACACCTTCTGGGATTACTTCCGCAACGCCTTTGGCCGCGACGCCGGCCTGCGGATCGACCACCTCCTGCTGAATCCGGTGCTGGCGCCGCACCTGCGCGGCGCAGACGTCGACCGGGTAGTGCGCGGCCGCGAGAAGCCCAGCGACCACGCGCCGACATGGGTTGAGTTAGAGGGCGTCTTCTAAAATTTTCGCAACTGTTGTTTCCACGCGGTATATTGGCCTCACTCCGGAGTTGTTCGTTTTGCTAACACTAACCCGAGGAGGCACCATGCGTTATTCGCGCAATGCAGCACTGTCCGCACCGTCGGCCGAGGCCGAGCCCCTGAACCAGCTGAATATGACGCCGCTGATTGACGTCATGCTGGTCCTGATCATCATGCTGATCGTCACCATCCCGAAAGCCAATCATGCGATCGGCATGGACATGCCGCGTCACAGCGGCGCCATCGAAAAGCTGGCCCAGACGCTGGAAGTTGATTTCGACGGCACGCTGTGGTGGAACGGCGCCCAGCTTCCAAGCCGCGCCGCGCTGGAAGAAAAGCTCGCGGCGTTGAAAGGCGACGACAGCATCCAGCTGCGCTCGAACGGCCTCGCCCCATACAAGGTTGTAGCCGGCGTGCTGGCCACGGCCCAGCGGCTCGGGGTACGCAATATCGCCATCGTAGGAAACGAGCGCTTCCAGTAACCCCAAGTCGGGGTCAGGTCTGTCATTTGGACACCCAAGCGGATCCCTTGATATATCTCAATACGCAAATTTCGATGATTTCGCGTATTGAGCTAGATCAAACGATTGCGCTAACTGTCCGATTGACAGACCTCGTATATTGAATCTGCACCTTTGGAAGAAGATATTAGGATTCTGAAGGCGGCGGGGCAAGGTCTCACCGAACAGAGTGGAAGCCATTGAGCTTGTGGGTCAGATAGGTGACCTTGCCCACTTGTTCATCTGGACGCCGGACGGTATCTTAGGTCGCCCCTTGGGTAAGCCTGCATACGAGAAAGGTGGACGAGATGAATACGCCGGTCGTAGGGATTGATGTCAGCAAGCGTAAGTTGGATGTAGCCTTGCTAGTTGATGGCAAAGTCAAGGCGAAAGCAGTTCCGAACTCCCAAGAAGGATTCGCAGAGCTGGAAGTCTGGCTGAACAAGCAGAAGATTTCTCTGCTGGAAACCCATATTTGCCTTGAGTCGACAGGCGTCTATAGCGAACCTATCGCCCTGTATTGGTTTGACAAAGGGATTAAAGTCAGCTTGGTCAATCCGAACTGCATCAAAAGTTTTGGCAGCAGCGAGAATATCCGCAACAAGAACGACCAAGTTGATGCTGGATTAATTGCTCGCTACTGTGCAGCGATGGCGCCGCCATCTTGGGATGCGCCATCACGTGAACAGCGCCAGTTACGGGCCTGGGGCAACAGGCTGACTGCACTTCAAGATATGCGCCAGCAGGAGTTGAATCGTTTAGAAGCGCATGAAACAGCCAAACAACAGGATGTTATCCCTCATGTCCAGGCTCATATCAAATGGCTGGATGCGCAAATTGCGCAAATAGCACGGGATATCGACGATCACATTGACCGCCATCCAGGGCTTAAACAGGATGCAGAGCTCATTGAAAGCATTCCCGGGCTAGGCCGTACGACAGCGGTAAAGGTCTTAGGCCACGTGGGGGATGTTCGGCGCTTCGGAAATGCGAAGGCGCTTGCAGCGTTCATCGGGGTCACACCCAGGCAACGACAATCCGGAACCTCAATACGAGGCCGGACAATGATGACTCGTATGGGGAACAAACACCTGCGAGCAGCTTTATTCCTGCCAAGCCTCGTTGCAAAACGTCACAACCCTATCCTGAAGCAGTTTGGCCAACGTTTAGAGGCCAACGGCCTCTCCAAAATGGCCGTCGCCGGCGCAATTATGCGCAAGTTAGTGCACTTGATTTACGGGGTAGTTAAGTCAGGCAAGCCCTTTGACCCGAAATACATGGAAAAAAGGCTTGCCGTCCAAGACGGTATCTGACCCCGAATAAAAAAAGGGCGCCGCGAGGCGCCCTTCGTGCTTGGAGAAAGCAGTAACTTAGTTGCCGCAGCCCAGGGATTGGATGCGGTCGTACGCTGCCTTGGCTTGCACCAGGCCGTAACCGGTCTTGTTATCTTTGCCGGCCACGTCCAGGTCCAGCGCGGACTTGGTCAGGGAGGCGCGGATCTGCGAGCCGGTGCAGGTCGGGAAGTAGGACCATACCAGCGCCGCTACAGCCGATACGTGCGGGGTTGCCATCGAGGTGCCGTCGTAGAAGGAGTAGTTGGTTGGCTTCACTTCCACGGTTGCGGACTGGCCGAGCTGGTTCTTCATCGCTGCGCCGTCAACGTCGGTTGCGGTGACCGATGGGATGCTGGTCACGGTGGTGCCCAGGGTGCCGCCAAAGCCGCCTGCTGCGTTGTTGTACACGATGGCGCCAACGCCGCCGGACGCCTGGCAGTTCGACACTTTGGTCGCGAAGTCCACGGTGCCGCGCTGGATCAGGCAGACCTTGCCGGACACGGAGCTGTTGACTGCATCGCCCAGGCCGAAGTCTGCCAGCGGTGCGGTGCGGGTCACCTTTGGCGAGCCGTCCATGTCGCCTGGGGTGTACACGGTCGAACCCACGGTCAGGTGGGATTCGGAACCGGCGCCCATTGGCACGGTCGACAGCACAGCCACGCCTGGGCCGGAGATTTCAACCTTGCTGTTGTATTGCGAGAAGTCGGCCCACTGCTTGTTCTCGTTCACAGCGGCGACCATCATCACGCTGGCGTAGCCGGCTGGGTAGGAAATCACGGTGTTGCCGTCGTTGCCGGCTGCGGCGATCGACAGCACGCCCTTGGTCTGCAGGGTGTCGAAGGCTTTCTGTTCGGTCTTGCTGGAGCGGCCGCCGCCCAGGGACATCGAGATGACGTTCGCACCGGCTGCACCGCACTTGTTGGCAGCGGTCGCCAGGGTCGAGGAGTATGCCCAGCCATCAGCGCCGAACACTTTGACGATGTGCAGCTTCAGCTTCTTGTTCGGGTTCACGCCAACCACGCCCAGGCCGTTGTTGATGCCGGCGATGGTGCCTGCAACGTGCGAGCCATGGTGGTTTTCGTCGGTGTTCCAGTTGCCGGTGCCGGAGTCGTATTCGCCGGTCACCGAGTTGCCGTTCAGGTCTTCGTGGGCGTTGTCGTAGCCGGAGTCAATGATGCAGACCTTGCGGTTGGAGGTGTTGGCATCGGACAGCTGGTCCGCCTGCACAGCCTTGATGCCCCATGGTACGAGTTGGCCCAGCTGGTAAGGCGTGCCGGTCGAAGGCGAGGTGGTGGCGAACAGCTGGCGCTTGACGTCCTCTTCAACCAGGATCACGTTCGGGTTGTGTTCCAGGCCCTTGATGGCCTGGGTCGGCACTTCGATCGCCATCGCGTCCATGCCGAAGATTTCATGTTTGATGTTGCCCTTGGCAGCAGCGACGGCCGACTTCACGGACGCTGCCTTGCCTGGCTGGAATTGCACGATGACGCGGGTGGTGTCGTTGGCGGCGAAAGCCTGGCCAGCAGCACCGACAGCAACTACAGCAGCCAGCAGCTTGGCGCCGGCCGCGATTTTCGAAACCTGGAATTGCTTTTGAACCATGGAAATTCTCCCACTCTTGTGTAAGGTGTATGTCCCCGGGCCGTTGTTCGGCGCGAATATTATTTGCCGTAACGCAAAGATTTTGCGCTCGACAGGACTGAGTGTATGGAGAAAAGCGCAAGAAATCTATCGAAATGTCTCCAGTTGTATCCAGCTGTTGAATTTGGCATACACATTTGTTAAGAATGAGACATTCTGCAAGTCACTGTCTCAAACTGGACAAACGGAAACTGGTTTTGCCGTATGCTGCCCGGCATGGACGACTTTATCGAAATCTACGACGGCGCCCTGACGCCCGGGCAGTGCCAGCAAATCCTGGCGCGTTTCGAGGCCAGCGGCAAAGCCGTGCGCGGCAAGACGGGGCAGGGCGTGGATGTGGCCAAGAAGGACAGCTACGACCTGACCATCAGCCAGCATGCGGAATGGAACGACGTGTCCAACCTGATGATGGCCAGCGTGCTGACGCACCTGTCGGCCTACATGGACAAGTACCGCATGCTGCTGACCGGCGCCTTGTCGCCGCGCGTGGCCGATCCGGAAAGCGGCCAGCCGGTCACGCTCAATATCGACAATTTCGAGCGCTGCGGCCGGCCTTACCTGGCGGAGTTGATCCAGTCCATGTACCGCTGCGGCCCGATCAATGTGCAGAAGTACCTGCAGGCCAGCGGCGGCTATCACCATTGGCATTCCGAGATCTATCCGCAGAACGCCAGTTGTGAAACGCTGCACCGCGCCTTGCTGTTCCAGTTCTACCTGAACGACGTGGCGGAGGGCGGGGAAACGGAGTTCTTCTATCAGCAGCGCAAGGTGGAAGCGCGCCAGGGCCGGCTGATCATCGCGCCGGCTGGCTTCACCCATACGCACAAGGGAAATGTATCGCGCAGCGGCGATAAATATGTGGCTACTTCGTGGATACTGTTCCAGCGCGCCGAAGCGATGTTCGGCGCGCCGGCTTAAGGCGCGCTGGAAGGGATCAGGCGCGGCGACGGCGGCGTACCAGGGCCATTGCACCCAGGCCGCCCAGCAGCAGGGCGCCGCTGACCGGTTCCGGCACGTCGGCCGGAGGCGCAGCCCGCTCGCCGTCGACGCTGAGATTGTCGATTGCCCAGCTCTCGTCGTCGCCTGCCTGCCAGACGTTGCCGGAAGCGAAGAACTCGATGGTGTGCGCGCCGGCAGCCAGGTTGCCCAGGTTGAAGGTCATGTTATAGGCCTGGTCTTCCCAGCCGGAGAAGCCCAGGTTGGTGTGGGACAGTAGGGCCAGGTGCGCGTCGGAAGCAGCTGCGCCGAAAGTGTCGAAGTTCTGCTTGTACAGCAGGGTGCCGTCGACGCGGATATTGAAGTAATCCGGGCCGCAACAGTTACTGCCATCCCACGAATCGATGGCGGCGAACGACAGTTTCAGCGTGGCGTCGCCGACTGCGCCCTCAAGATTCAGGTTCAGGACCGAGGCGGCCGCTGGATTGCCGGCGGCCGTGTTGCGCAGCATCTGGCTGCCGAAACCCACCTGGCCGTAGCCCTGGGTCCCGGTCAGGAAGCCGGCGCCGGTGAAACCGTTCGCGTTGGCTTCGAAATTGTTGGAGTAGAGGACCGATGCCGATGCCGGGATGGTGGCGGCTGCTGCCAGCGCGGCGAGGATTGCTTTGAATTTCATTAAGGTTTCCATAATTATTGTTGGTCAAACAGGAATGCCTTATAGCAAGTCTTGTGCCACGTAAATAAATCAATGACTTATGCAAGAAGACTTTACCGACTGTAAAGTTTTCCGACAGCAATTCGCCAATCGAGATTGACGCCCAGGCTGGCCAGGACGATCAGGGCGAAGCCCGTCACCTGCCACGCGCTGATCAGGTGGCCGTAGACCACGTAGTCCCAGCACACCGCCGCAGCGGGATAAATGAAGGTCAGTACCGCGATCGCCGCCGTTTCCATGTGCGGCGTGGCGCCGTAAATCATCACGTAGGCCAGGGCGGTCGGGACCAGGCCCAGGGTGGCGAGCCAGCCCCATTGCGCGGCGTCCAGGCCGTAGGGAGGAATGCTGCTGAAGGCGGCCAGCAGCAGCGTGCCGGCCATGCAATGCACCAGGGCCGTCAGGTGCGGCGGCGTGCCGCGCATCGACTTGGTGGTCAGTGTTACGCCGGCGTAGGCCAGGGCGCCGGTCAGGGTGCTGGCGATGCCGAGCAGGTAATTGGTGTCCATCGGCTCGTCGAAGCGCACGCCGCAGGCCAGCACCAGGCCGCCGAAGCCCAGCAACACCCAGGCCAGTTTGTTGGCCGCCAGCCGTTCGCGCAAGATTAGCGCGCCGAGCAGCAGCACCATGAAGGGCTGCACATGGAAGACAATGGTGGCGACCGCGATGCCGATGCGCCGGATCGCTTCGAAGAACGTCACCCAGTTCACCACCATCAGCACGCCGCTGAAGGCCGCGAGCCCGAATGCGCGCGGCGGCATGTGCTCGCGCCTGAACATGCCTTTCCAGCCGCAATAGAGCGCCAGCGCAAGGGCGCCGATGGCGCAGCGGAAGAACACTGTGGTGACCGGATCGAGGCCCGCCTCCTGGACGTAGACGCCCAGGGTGCTCAGCATGAGCATGGCGACGGTGTAGGTGAGGACGGGATGGCGCATTGCCATCATCATCGCATGAAAAAAAGGGACGTACTCCTTGACGGGTACGTCCCCTTTTATTACTGCACGGTGAGGATGACCTTGACGCTGTCGTCGACGGCGGCCTTCTCGATATAGCCGATAGCCTGCACGTCGGCTGCCACCGCTTTCTTCACTTCGGCGCTGGACCCGTATTCCTTGGGCGCCGTGCCTTTGCCGGTGAACACCAGCTTCGACCACTGCGCCTTGACCTGGGCGCTGTCCTTGCCCAGCACCTTCTGGCTGAATTCATTGCGCAGCGGGCCTTCGGTGTGTTCGACCGGCGTGAACAGCGTCGATTTGCCGAGGAAGAACTGGGCCGCCTGCTCGCTGAACATGCGCGAGGCCGGGTTCTTCGGATTGACGATTACAACGATCTCGGCTGCCAGCGCGGGCAGGGCGGCACACATCATCGCTGCGGCAAGCAGCGGCTTGATTCGCTTGTCCATGGCTGCCTCCTCAGAACACGAAGTCGAGAGCTACCGCATACACATTCACTGACTCATTGAAGCCAGGCTTGTAATTGATGAATGCGCCGGGGCCATCTTTCGGCTTGATGTGGTCGACCTGCACTTTCAGTGCCAGCGATTTGTAGAAGTCCCAGCGCACGCCGATCGCGTCGGACGATTGCAGGGCCGCCTTGGCCAGGCCGTTCACCCCCGCGGCAAGCGGTGCCAGCGGTCCGCTGGTGGGCAAGCCGGCGACGCTGCGGTCGGACTTCTGCTTGATGCTGCCGTGGTAGTAGTAGGGCAGGAACTTGCCGAAGCGGTAGCCAGCCATGGCGTACCACGAGTTGGTATCGTGCACGATCAGCGTATCGGTGCGGCGCATGGCGTATTCGGCCTGCAGCACCACGTTTTTCCAGTCCATGGTGCCGCCCACGGAGGTGAAGGTGCCCTTCACGTCGTTCAGCGGCATCATGTTCGCCACCGAACCCAGGCCCACGGTGCGCAGCGTGGTCACCAGCCCGGTCAGCGTGGGGTTGTCGACCACGCTGAAGTCGGCCTGGGCGCGGCCGAAGCGCAGCGTGAACGGGCCGTTTTCGGCCACCACGTGCAGCAGCAGCATCTTGCGGAATTCGATGTTCTGCGCGGGCTGGTCGACGTCGGCCCTGCCGGTGCCAAGTTGCACGCTCAGCGAAGTATCGCCGAAGCTGTGCTGGTACAGCACGTCGACGCCGTCGAAGGAATCGAGTGTGACCTGGCGATAGACTTCAGCGGGTGGGCGCAGCATGGTGTTGGCATAGCCCACGTTGCGGAAGTCGGAAATCATGTAGATCGGCGCGCCCATGCGGCCGACGCGCACGCTGAAATCGTCGTTGAGCTTGAACTTGGCGAAAGCCCACGCGGCCTGCGCACGGTAATGGTCGATGGCGTCCTTGCGCACCAGGCCCTGGCCGGTGAACGAGATCATGTCGTTGACCTTGACCGTGGCCTGGATGCCGAAATTCGAGTCGACTCCGGTGCGCCAATCCTTCTTCACTCCGGATGCCTGGTTGGGCCGGATGAATTCTGCGTCGTCGGTGTCGGTGGAGGTCAGGGCAGCAGTGCCAAAGCCGCTGATGGTGACGGTAGGCCCGCCTTCCTGGGCGCTTGCCGTGATGGTGAAACTGGCTGCTGAAAGCGCGGCAAGCGCGCTGCACATTCTTTTCATCGTCATGCTCTCTCCCGTTGTTATTGGTGGTGAACAAGCTGACTACGGGGCTAAGTGTCACAGATTGCAGGCAGGTGCGCCACCATTCGTGGTAGGCGCGCAACAATGAAAAAAGCCCGCAACTGCGGGCTTTCATGGGGGGAGCGTGCTGCTTACTTCGCTTTGCCCAGTTCGGAGCGGTGGCGCGAGTAGCTGAAATACACCACCAGGCCGATGGCCAGCCAGATGCCGAAGGCCAGCCAGGTAATGGCCGACAGGAAGTACATCAGGGACAGGCAGAAGGCCACCGCCAAGCCAGGAACCACCGGCACGCCGGGGCAGCGGAAGGCACGGTGCAGGTCAGGGCGCTTCTTGCGCATGATGATCACGGCGATCGACACCAGGCAGAAGGCAGCCAGGGTGCCCATGTTGACCAGTTCGGCCAGCACGTTCAGCGGCACCAGGGCAGCGATGAAGCCGAAGATCAGGCCGACCATCCAGGTAGCGAAGAACGGGGTGTGGTATTTCGGGTGTACCTGGGACAGCTTCTTGGGCAGCAAGCCATCGCGCGACATGGCGAAGATGATGCGGGTCTGGCCGTAGGCCATCACCAGGATCACGGTGGTCATGCCGAGGATGGCGCCCAGCGAGACCCAGCCGGCGAACCAGTTTTCGCCGGCGTATTGCAGTGCCAGCGAGACAGGATGGTCAACGCCGAGGAATTGCTTGTAAGGGACGATGCCGGTCATGATGCCGGCTACGATCACATACAGGACGGTGCAGACGGCCAGCGAGCCGATGATGCCGATCGGCAGGTCGCGCTCGGGGCGCTTCACTTCTTCCGCGGCGGAAGTCACGGCGTCGAAGCCGATGAAGGCGAAGAACACCAGCGCAGCGGCGCTCATCACGCCAGAGGCGCCGAAGGGCATGAATGGCTGCCAGTTGGCAGGCTGCACGTGGCCGGCGCCAACGCCGATGAACAGCAGTACGACGCCGATCTTGATGACCACCATGATGTTGTTGACGCGGGCCGATTCGCGCACGCCCCAGCCCAGCATCGCGGTGAGCAGGATCATGATCAGGAAGGCCGGCAAGTTGAACAGGGTGGCCGTGCCGGGAATGGCGCCCGGCGCCGCGGTCAGGGCGGACGGCAGGTGCAGGCCGATGCCGGAGATCAGCGATTGGAAATAGCCGGACCAGGCCACCGACACGGCGGACGTCGCAAGGCCATATTCGAGCATCAGGTCCCAGCCGATCATCCATGCCACCAGCTCGCCCAGCGTGGCGTAGCTATAGGTATAAATGGAGCCGGCAACCGGGACGGTCGAGGCGAATTCGGCGTAGCACAGGGCGGCAAAACCGCAGGCCAGCGCTGCGACCACGAAGGAAATCGTCAGGGCCGGGCCAGCGGTCAGTGCGCCGGTGCCGGTCAAGACGAAGATGCCGGTACCGACGATGGCGCCAATGCCCATCAGCACCAGGTCCATCGGACCCAGCACTTTCTGCAGGCCGCCCGGGGTACGGGAGGCTGCTACCATGTCGTCCAGGTTCTTAGTCCTAAAAATGCTCACTAGTCTCTCCAATATCTTCTCTTTTGGGATCGCCAAAAAAAGGCTGCCGCATATTAGCACACGGGTTTGCGGGCGGATGTTGTAGGATTGTAAATCTGAATCGATTGTTGCCTTGAAAGTCCTTGCCCCACAGATGAAATATATGCTACTCGCCGCGGCCACTGCCGCGGCCACTTTTGCCTCGGCGGCCTTGGCCCAGCCGATGCCGCCGCAACCCGATACGCCAGCCTACAAGGCCTGCATGGCGGAAGAGGGCGAACTGCGCCCCCAGCGCCAGGCCCTGGCGCGCCGCTTCCGCGAACACGAAGCGGCGCTGGAGCGTGCCTCGGCCGACTTGTCCGCGCATGACGCCGCCTCGGCCCAGGTCAACCGTACCGACAGCGCCGCCGTCGCCGCCTACAATGCACGGCAGGATGAGCTGAACGCCCGCGCTGCCAGCCTGAACACCGAAGGCAGCAGCCTGGAAAAGGAATTGCATGCCTTCAATGCGCGCGTTGCCGCCGGCAATATCCGCTGCGGGAATATCCTCGCGCCCTACAAAGTGCGGAAGAAGGAGAAATGATGCGCAAGTTCCTCGCCCTTGCCTTCGCGCTGGCCAGTGCCGGCGCCCAGGCCGCGCCGCTGCCGGCGCCGGCGCGCGCCGAAGTCGATGCGCTGCTGACACGGCTGCAATCGTCCGGCTGCCAGTTCAACCGCAACGGCAGCTGGTACAGCGGCGCCGACGCCAGGACCCACCTGCTGCGCAAGCTGGAATATCTCGAGAAGAAAGACCTGATCAGGAACGCCGAGCAGTTCATCGAGCTTGGCGCCAGCACCAGCAGCTCGAGCGGCAAACCCTATACCGTCAAGTGCGGCGCGGCGGCGCCGGTGGAAAGCAAGGCCTGGCTGAGCGCCGAACTGAAAGCCATCCGCGCGCACTGACTGTGAGGCTGGAGGTATAGTGGGCCAGGAGGACAGCCCGCCATGCACCACCAGACAGCCAGCATCGCCACGCCCGCCGGTGAAGTGGAAGGCACGCTCGACCTGCCGACCGGGGCGAAGGGCGTGGTCTTGTTCGCGCATGGCAGCGGCAGCAGCCGTTTCAGCCCGCGCAACAATTTCGTGGCCGGCGCCTTGCGCACGGCCGGCATCGGCACCTTGCTGATGGACTTGCTCACGCCTGCCGAGGACGACGTCTACCGCACCCGTTTCAATATCATCCTGCTGACCGAACGCCTTGCCATGGCGGCCGACTGGCTGGCGGCGTCCGAGGCGGCGCGCGGCCTGCCGCTTGGCCTGTTTGGCGCCAGCACCGGCGCCGCAGCGGCACTGCAGCTGGCCGCCGAGCGCAAGGGCGGGGTGGCGGCCGTGGTGTCGCGCGGCGGACGGCCCGACCTGACCGGGCAGGTGGCGCTGGCGCGCGTGACGGCGCCAACCTTGTTCATCGTCGGCGGCCGCGATGAGGGCGTCATCGAACTCAACGAATCGGCCTACCTCCAGCTGAATTGCAAAAAACGCATCGACATCGTGCCCGGGGCGACTCATCTGTTTGAAGAGCCGGGGGCACTGGAAGAAGTGGCCCGCCTGGCGCGCGACTGGTTCAGCCAGTACCTTTCATCATGAATGGTGAAGAATGGTGAGAATGCGTGCATTTTTAACCCCATCTGCATCGCTATAATTTTCCCCAACTATTGGGAGAGCGTATGGCGCTGCATTTGAAGAAGGCAATGTTCAGGAATTCATTATTCAACAGCGTCGTTTGTGCCGCGCTGGCTGCCGTTCTCATCCCATTGCTTGGCGCACCTGGCGGCATGCTTTGGCTAGGCCTGCTGATATGCAGCGTCGGCGTACTGACCTTCCTGCGTACTGCCTGGAAGATCAGGCAAGACCTGCTGTCCCGCCTGCAGGACCTCGCCTCTTACGTGCATATCGATCGCGACAGTGCGCAGGCGCGCAAGCAGGTCGATTGGAGCCTGATCGACGATTACGCGACCCAGCTCGCCACCCGCGGTTTCCGCCCGCTGGGCGACTATACAACCTATCCAAGCGCGCCAACCCTGGCCGGCGTCGCTGCCATGTTCACGGACGGCGAAGGCAGCATGATCATCGAAATCCAGCAATTGAAGCTCATGCCGCAGGCAGGCAAGGCTGCGCTGAATGATGCGATCTATTTCAGCATCATGTCGATGGTGGGCGGCAGCATTCGTGTGGTCACCAGCAACCATAAACCGATGGCCGTCACCTACCTGATGCGTGGCGAGCACGATGTGACGACTGCGCGGCCGGGCAGCGGGCTGATGGAACTGCTCGCGACGCATACCGATTTGCTGTCCCGCCTGCGCGAACGGGTCGGCAAGGCGCCTTCAACCGGCTTGACGGTCGAACGTTATGTATTGGCAATTCGCGAGGCACAGGCTCAGGCACGCAGTCGTATCAGCGCCATGAGCGGCTATGCAATTGCCTGCGCGATCGACCGCTTCGATGCCGACCGTTTGCTGCGCTGGACGCCGCAGATTGCGGACCTCAAGGATGTGCCGATGCGCCGCCTGGAAGAACTGGACAACGGCTTCGGGTCGGACGTCCAGCCGCCGATCTTCCACGAATCACTGGCGACGCAATTCTGATGGCAAGGCGGTAAGCTGGTAGCGTGCGCCGGCCAGGTTTCTAAGACTGCGATACTGATTCACTTGCATAGGAAGAAGCCCCATCATGAAAATCAGCAACCGACTGATCATTACCCTGGCAATTGCCCTGATTGGCCTGCTGTTCGTCGGCGCCGAAGGCATCTGGCAATTGCGCGATGCCCAGCGCCGCATGGAGCTGGTGCAGACCCGCCTGATTCCCAGCGTTTCAGCCATCAATGCCGCCAAGGCGGCGGTGAGCGACAGCCGCCTGGCCGGCTACCGCCTGTCGGTGTTCTCCAACCTGTCCGACAAGACTGGGTTGGACAAGGCCTACAACGACGCCCACGCCAATTTCGACAAGGTGCTGGCCGATTACGCGCAGAATAACGTCTTCGACGAGACCGACCGCAAGATGCTGGAGCAGGACAAGGCTGCAATGGAAACCTACCGCCAGGCGCTGGTGCCATTTATCGCGGCCGCGCATGCCGGCGACATGGACGCCGTGCGCGCCACCCTGGTGGCCGGTTCGCCGCTGGCGCTGGGCGCTGCCGGCGTAAAGAAAAGCCTGGATGACCACGTCGCTTACAACCAGAAGCTGATTGAAAAGGTCAAGGCCGACAGCGATGCGGATTACTCGAAGGCGCTGACCATCCTGGTAGCGGTCACCGTGGCCGTGCTGCTGGTGGTGGCGTTCATGGGCTACAAGATGTACCTGGTGATTACCGGTGGCCTGGACAGGATGCAGGGCACGATGGAAAACGTCAGTTCCTCGCTGGACCTGACGCGCCAGGTCGAGGTGGAGCGCATGGATGAAATCGGCCATGCCGGCGTGGCCTTCAACAAGCTGCTCGGTGAAATCGGCGGCGTGGTGGGCACGGCCCGGTCGGCGGCCGATGCGGTCAGCACCGCTTCGCGCCAGATCGCAGCCGGTACCGGCGACTTGAATAACCGTACTTCGGCGCAGGCTGCGGCACTGGAGGAAACCGCCTCCAGCATGGAGGAACTGACCTCCACCGTGAGCCAGAACTCGGACAATGCGCGCCAGGCCAACCAGTTGGCGCAGAACGCCTCGCAGATCGCGGTGCAGGGCGGTGAGGTGGTGAAGGAAGTGATCGACACCATGGCGTCCATCAATGCCTCCTCGCACAAGATCGTGGACATCATCAGCGTGATCGACGGCATCGCCTTCCAGACCAATATCCTGGCGCTGAACGCCGCGGTGGAAGCGGCCCGCGCCGGTGAACAGGGGCGCGGCTTTGCCGTGGTGGCAACCGAGGTGCGCAACCTGGCGCAACGCTCGTCCGCGGCGGCCAAGGAAATCAAGGCGCTGATCGACGACAGCGTGGACAAAGTCGATTCCGGCACCAAACTTGTTGTGCGCGCCGGCGATACCATGAGCGACGTGGTGGCCAGCGTCAAGCAGGTGTCCGATATCGTGGCCGAGATCAGCGCCGCCACCGCGGAACAGAACGCAGGCATCGCCCAGGTGCACCAGTCGATTACCTCGATGGACCAGGTCACGCAGCAGAACGCTGCGCTGGTGGAGGAGACCGCGGCGGCGTCGCAAGCCTTGCAGGACCAGGCGGAAGTGCTGGCCCGCGCGGTGAGCGCGTTCCGCATCGGGGCGGCCCACCTGAAGGCGGCTCCGGTGCTGCGCAATGCCAGCAGTCCTCCCGCTTCAACCGCCGTTGCGGTGCGTCCGGCGCGCCAGCGCAAGGTTGCCAGTGCCACCGCAGGCGACGAGTGGGAGCAGTTCTGAGTTTGTTAATATTTTTAGAATACTTTTTCATCTGTCCGTCATAAATTGACGCTATCGTCTGGACTCTTTTCAACCAGGAGAAACCAGATGAAACTGAGCACCATCGCTGCCAGCCTCGCGCTGGCAGCATCCGCAGTAAGCCTTCCGGCCCACGCATGGCAGCAAGAAACGCACCGTCGTATCGTGCTGGACGCCGTCAATTACATGAAGGCCAATCCTGGTACCACCAACTACAACAAGCTGCTCTCCGGCGTCACGCGTGCCGGTTACACGATGGACCAGTTCGCGGCAGCGCTGGGGCAGGGCGCATACGACGTCGACGACTTTGCCGACACCTATATCTGCGGCGCGACCACCGGCAACTGCCAGATGGCGCCGGTGTGGGGCGCTGGCGCCAGCATCGTCAAGTACACCACCTACTGGCACTTCCAGAACCACACTGCCGGCCGCGACGTGCACGGCAACCCGTTCGGCGGCTACAACTACGCCAAGCTGGCCGTGGCTGGCGACATCGACAACCTGGCAGCGAGCTGGCTGTATGGCGATTACCTGGACGACGGCGCCGGCGGCCTGAAAGGCTGGTTCGGCGACGGCAGCAAATACAACGCCTACGGGATCACCGAATCCCACTACCGCTTGGGCGGTTACTCGACTTCCTCCATGTATGCCGACTTTGAAGCTGCGCCATTCCAGCCGATCGACAACCTGGGCCAATACTGGTTCTCGCAATTCCTGGCGCAGCCGACCGCGCAGTCGCTCGGCTTCGTGCTGCATACCACCGACCTGCTGCAACCGCACCACACCTGGACGACATCCGCCCACGACCATTCGGGGTGGGAGCAATGGGTGTACGACTACTACGACAGCGAACGCCTGAACGACTCGGCACTGGTGACTGCTGCCATGGCTGATTTCACGCCGGTTTCGACCAACGGCAGCGATATTCGCCCGTTGCTGACGCAGGGCGGCACCTACTCGTATGCGAACGGCGGCATCGTGCTGTCGTCGACTGCGCATGGCGACCGCGTAGTCGTTGGCAAGAAGATGATTCCGCACTCGATCGCCATGGTGGTCCACGTGTTGAACCGCGCCGCCGAGCGCCTGGCCAACTGATGGCCGCCCGCCACTTCGTCGCCGCCGTCGCCGCAGCGCTCGCCGGAGCGTGCGCAGTGGCGGGCACTTCCGCTACCGGCGCTGGTGGAGCGTCGCCTGGCGCGGCAGTAGCCGCCCGCATCGACGGCGCACCGGTATATACCTTCACGCTGGACACCATCTGGCAGCAGCGGCGCGTTGCCAAGCCCTCGGTGCAGCGGCGTGCCGTTTTGGACGACATTATCGAGGTGCGCCTCCTGGCAGCCCGCGCGAGTGATGCAGCGCCAAAGGAGCAGGCCGGCGCCACGGTGGCCTTTGCCCCGGAAGTCATGGTTGAAGAGCGCCTCGTCGCAGCCCTGCGCGAAGTGTACGGGAAGGACATCGACACCGCTGTGAAGGCGCTGCCGGGAGCCTCGCTGGAAAGCCTGGTGACCGCGCAGCCGCCAATCCAGCAGCCGCAGCTGCAAGCAGTCTTCGGCCGTCAGGGCCAGTTGAAGCTGGAGATCGCGCTGTCCAGCGAACAGCAATCCCTGGCCGGCAAGATCGACGTCCTGCGCTACCAGCTTCCCGGCGGCGAGCCGGCGAGTGTCACCCTGTACGACGTCTACCACCGCCAAAACGTCCAGGGCCGGCTGGCGCTGTCGCAGCAACCGGCCCATGTCGCAGCGCTGCAAGCACGGCGTATCGTGGCCAACGCATACGTGCTGCACTGGGCTCGCCAGCGATTTGGCGCCGAAGCGGTGGCCGACCTGCGCAAGGCAATCGCCGACGGCGAGGCCGTAGTGGCGCTGCAGAACCTGCATGGCGTCGGCCTCGACACCGACTCCGGCAGCCCGCTCCTGAACCGCCTGTCTGGCGAGGTCAGTGCGCAAGAGATTGAAGACTTCTACAACCGGCACAAGGACTTGTTTGCCCGCATCGACCGAGTCCGCGCCCGCCACATCCGGGTAGCGGACGAAGGGCAGGCGCAGCGTGTGGTGAAAGCGTTGCAGGAAGGCGCCGCCTTTGTCGCCACGGCCCGCCGCATGTCCCGCGCCGGCGACGCAGCCAAAGGCGGCGACCTGGGCTGGATCAGCGCCGACGGCAGCAAGGACTGGCTGGCCAGCCTGGCCTTCAGCCAGCCGCCCGGCAAGCCATCGGCCCCGGTCCGGGCACCGGTCGGCCCGAACGAAAGCGCCTACTGGGAAATCGTGCTCGTTGAAGAACAGGTCCATGGCGCCCACCCGCTACAATCGGAAACAGTGCGCTACCAGGCCAGCCGCATGATCGCGCTGCAGAAAGGCAGGCAGCAGCTAGGCCAGATGATCGAACAGTCGCGCCGCGCAGCGCGTATTGAAATCGCAGAGGCCCCATGAAACACTGGCAAGGCATCGCCGTCATCGCCGCCATTATCGCCGCGGTCATTGGTCAATGGTACTTCGCCAGCGTTCGCGAGACGACGCACCCTCCCCAAGCGCCCGCCGTCGCACCACCCAAGCCCGCACAGCCGGCCCCCATGCCCGCACCGGGGGCTGGCGAACGTCCTGCGATGGCTGATACGGGCGAGGGCGATGGACTGCGCCGCGTGCCGATCCCGCCGGTCGACCCGCGGGCGCCGGCCTGGCTCTCGCTGGCCCAGGCACGCGAATCCGGCGACGCCCGCACCCCGCCGATCCAGCACGACGCCCCGGCCGAGCACCCCGACGCCAGCGTAATGGCCGACCCGCAAGCTTACGCCGCCCATGAGCTGGCGCAGAAACAGCGCCTGGCCGCGGCCTACGCCCAAGCCGCAGTCCCCGAACTAGCCCGCCTGCATTCCGATCTCGAGCAAGGTCGCGAAGCCGGCGTGCCGCCCGAGGAGCTGGCCAAAGTGGCAGAAAAAATCCGCCGCATCGAACAGCAGCGCCAAGCCGCCGACAACATGCGTTCAAGATAAAAGTCGGGGTCTGGCAATCCGCCATTCTTTCCGCATTACGAAAAAAATGGCGGATTGCCAGACCTGACCCCGACTTTCAAGCTAATAAGCTGGCCAAGGGCTTGATGATCTCGTCGTCGGTCCAGTAGGCGGTGTGGGAGAGGGGATTCCAGCTCTTGGTCATGAAGTCGAGGATGCCCTGGCCGGCGTTCACGACGCGGTCTTCGACCAGCGTTTCGTAGCCGCCTTCCAGCGGCTGCAAGGGCCAGCCGAGTGCATCGTCGGGGTCGTACAGGTTGAGCCAGGTGAATGCTGGATTGGGCTTGATGATGGGCTTGACGTCCATGCGCTGGTGGGCGGAGACGAAGACCGGGATATTGCAACCGGTCGTCACGAAGGTGCGCACTGTGCCGCATTGCAGGAACTTGCGCTGCTCGGCAGTCAGGCTGTCGGCCATGCGGCCCGGCTTCCAGATGCCGGCCGCTACGGCACCGCCGCCGGCGCGCTTTTGCGCGTCGTAGATAAAGCTGGACATGACCTGGCAGCCCAGCGAATGCGCCAGCAGCACGATCGGCGTATCCGGTCCGCGGTTGGCAAGGATCGCCAGCAGGGCGCGCGCGATCTCCATCTGCGCCTGCTCGTAGACCGAATTGTCGTATTCCTTGCGATTTTCCAGCCCCGCCGCATCGGCAAAGCCGAACAGGATGAATTTGCGCAGCTGTTCGTAGCGCACGGTGGAGCGCTCGCGCGTGCGGTTCCATACATCCAGCTCGTTGGGCTTGAGCAGGTGCTGGTAATACACGCTGTGCACGTCGACGTCGGTGAAGGCCGCGCCCATGCGGTGCGACAGCGCGCGCCGCATGTCGTCGGCATAGTCGAGCGGCTGCTCGCCCATGCCGTGGATCGTCAGGAGTGCGACCCGGGACATTACGCCGCCGCCTTCTCAGGCACGCCGCGCAGGCGGTAGCCGATGTACAGTGCCAGCAGCCAGACCGGGATCAGGTACACCGAAATGCGCAGGCCTTCGCTCATGTACATGATCAGCAGGATGCCGGCCAGGAAGGCCAGGCACAGGTAGTTGGTCAGCGGGTAGCCCCAGCTCTTGAAGCCCGTCTCGCGTCCTTCGATCTTTTTCTGGGCGCGGAAGCGCAGGTGAATCCAGCTGATCATGCCCCAGTTGATCACCAGCGAAGAGACCACGAGCCCCATCAGGAAGCCGAACACTTTGCCCGGCATGAAGTAGTTCAGCACCACGCAAATGCCGGTGGCGAGGGCCGATACGCCCAGCGCCGCCAGAGGCACGCCGCGCTTGTTCACGCCCAGCAGGGCTTTCGGTGCATTGCCTTGCCTGGCCAGGCCGTACAGCATGCGGCTGTTGGAGTACACGCCGCTGTTATACACGGACAGTGCGGCGGTCAGCACCACCACGTTCAGGATGTTCGCAACCCAGTTGGAGTTCAGTGCGTGGAAGATCATCACGAACGGGCTGCCCCCGGTGACGACCTTCTGCCACGGGTACAGCGACAGCAGCACGCCCAATGCGCCGACATAGAAGATCAGGATACGGTAGATGGCCTGGTTGGTCGCCTTGGGAATGGTCTCGGAAGGGTTGCTGGCTTCGGCGGCGGTAATGCCCACCAGTTCCAGGCCGCCGTAAGAGAACATGATGACAGCCATCGCCATCACCAGCCCCGACACGCCGTTCGGGAAGAAGCCGCCGTGTTGCCAGAGGTTGGCCACGGTCGCTTCCGGCCCGGCGTTGCCGGACACCAGCAGGTAGCCGCCGTACACGATCATGCCGACCACCGCTACCACCTTGATGATGGCGAACCAGAATTCCATTTCGCCGTAAGCGCGCACATTGGCCAGGCTGATGGCGTTAATGATCAGGAAGAAGGCGAGGGCGCTGACCCAGGTCGGAATGCCCGGCCACCAGTATTGGACGTAGATGCCCACTGCCGTCAGCTCGGCCATGCTGACCAGCACGTACAGCACCCAGTAATTCCAGCCCGACATGAAGCCCGCCATGTGGCCGCAATATTTGTCGGCAAAATAGCTGAAGGAGCCCGCCACCGGCTCGTCGACCACCATTTCGCCCAGCTGGCGCATGATGAGGAAGGCAATGAAGCCGGCCACCGCGTAGCCGAGCAGCACGGCAGGCCCGGCCAGCTTGATGGTGTCGGCGATGCCCATGAAAAGGCCCGTGCCAATGGCGCCGCCCAGCGCGATCAGCTGGATATGGCGGCTTTTCAGGCCCCGTTTCAGTTCTGTCATGTATGGCGTCCTGGTGTCGAAAAGGTCAAAGGCCCTGATTCTACATCCTCGCAAGGCAACAATGTCATTTTCGCACTGCCGCATTTCGCAAGACTTCTCTTTGACCTGGATCAAATATTTTGTGCGTCGGCTTGGATATGCTGCAAATATGCTCACACTTAAATTTCTTGGTGCCACCGGCACCGTCACCGGCTCCAAATACCTGCTGCGCCATGGCGACGAACAGGTACTGGTCGACTGCGGCCTGTTCCAGGGCTATAAGCAGCTGCGCCTGCGCAACTGGGAAGCTTTCCCGGTGCCGCCGGAGGCCATCCGCAGCGTGGTGCTGACCCATGCCCACCTCGATCACAGCGGCTTCCTTCCGGTGCTGGTCAGCGCCGGCTTCCGCGGCAAGGTGTACTGCACGGAGGCGACGCGCGATTTGTGCCGCATCCTGCTGCCCGATAGCGGCCGGCTGCTGGAGGAGGAAGCGCTGTATGCGAACCGCCACAGCTTCTCCAAGCACAAGCCGGCCTTGCCCCTGTATTCCGAAGCCGACGCGCTGCGCGCGCTGGAGCACCTGGAAGTGGTGCCGCTTGGGCAGGAGTTTGCGCCGGCGCCGGGCATGATGGCGCGTTTCCAGCTGGCCGGGCATATCCTGGGCGCCGCATCGGTTTCGGTGCGTTGCAACAGCCGGACTGTGATGTTTTCCGGCGACGTGGGGCGGCCCAACGATCCGATCATGCGGCCGCCGACCGTGCTTGGCAAATGCGACTACCTGGTGGTGGAATCGACTTACGGCGACCGTCGCCACGACGTCGCCGACCCCGGCAGCAAGCTGGCCGACGTCATCAGCAGGACTGCGGCGCGCGGCGGGGTGACCGTGATCCCTTCGTTTGCCGTCGGACGTGCGCAGGAACTGCTGTATGAAATCTGGCGGCTCAAGGAGGCAGGCGCCATCCCGCTCGCGCTCCCCGTATACCTCAACAGCCCGATGGCAGTCGATGCCACGCGGCTTTATATCAAGCACCAGGGACAGCACCGGCTGGACGAACGCAGTTGCCATGCCCTGGGCCACGTGGCGCACATCGTCAACAGCGTGGAAGAGTCGATGGCGCTGAACCGGCGCCAGGCGCCGATGGTGATCATTGCCGCCAGCGGCATGGCTACCGGCGGCCGCGTGCTGCACCACCTGAAAGCCTTTGCCGGCGATTCGCGCAACACTATCCTGTTTGCCGGCTTCCAGGCGGCAGGGACGCGCGGGGCCCGCATGCTGGCCGGCGAAACCTCGGTCAAGATCCACGGCGAGTATTACCCGATCCGGGCCGAGGTCGAACTGATCGGCAACCTGTCGGCCCATGCCGACTCCGATGAAATCCTGGGCTGGCTGTCGCATTCTTCGGCCACGCCGCGCCAGGTGTTCGTCACCCATGGCGAACCGGCGGCGGCCGATGCGCTGCGGCTGCGCATTTCGGAACAGCTCCACTGGCCATGCCGGGTGCCGGACTACCTGGAAGAGGTGGTGCTGGAGTAGGGGATGCCATGGCGGCCTTGCTGGAAATCTCGCTTGCCGCACTGTGCGGCGCCCTGCTGGCCGCGGCGCTGACGGCATGGCTGATGTTTCGCCATGTGACAAGCATTTCCCGGCTGCTGCGCCAGCGCATGCGCAGCGCCGCGGCGCGCGAGCACCTGGTGGCCAAGGTGTTCGATGCGACATCGGAAGGCATCCTGGTGGTCAACCGCGACATGCGCATCGTCGAGGCCAACCGCGCCTTCGCTGCCATGAGCGGATATGCGCGCCACGAGCTGGTGGGCCAGCATCCGCGCATCATGCAGTCCGGCAGGCAGGACGCTGAGTTCTACAAGGCGATGTGGCAAGGCCTGCTGGGAACCGGCCAGTGGCAGGGCAAGGTGTGGGACAAGCGCTCCGACGGCACGCTGTTTGCCGCACACCTGACCCTGAGCGCGGTGCGCGACGAACATGGAAAGGTGCAGCACTATTTCGGCCTGTTTACCGACATTACCGATGAATGCGCCCGCCAGGAAGAGATTGAAAAGATGGCCTTCATGGACCCGCTCACGCGCCTGCCGAACCGGCGCCTGATGGAAGACCGCCTGCAGCAGGCGCTGGCCTTTGCAGCGCGTACCGAAAAGCTGGTGGCCGTTTGCGTGATGGATCTGGATGGCTTCAAGCACGTCAACGATACGTTTGGCCACGAGGCTGGCGACGCGGTACTGGTGGAAGTGGCGGGACGCCTGCAGCAGGTGGTGCGGGCCAACGATACCGTGGCGCGCCTGGGCGGCGACGAATTCGTGCTGCTGCTCGCTGGCCTGAACGATGTGGGCGAGGCGGAGGAGATCCTGGATCGTGCGCTGGCGGCAGTGCGCGCGCCGGTGCGGCTGGAGGGAGAACAGCCGGCCTTCGTATCAGCCAGCATCGGGCTGGCCGTGTTTCCGTATGACGCGCAACTGGCCGAAGAGCTGTTGCGGCGCAGCGATGCGGCCATGTATGCCGCCAAGCGGCAGGGACGCGATCGCTGCAAGCGGGCGCAGGCCCGCTGTTGAATTTACAGGCTTTCCTGGACGGTGCGGCCGTTCAGCGGCTGGACCGGGCGGGCATTGTGCTTGTAGACCTGGGCGAAACGCTTCAACTGGGCGTCCGACATTTCAACCGGATCTTTCAGCACGAACCAGTTGACCTCTTCGCTGCAGGGCGGGGTGGTCAGCGAACCGGCGAAGTTGTAATAGCCTTGCGCTGCGGGCAGCAGCTTGCCGATATCGATGCTCACGCCGGGCACTTCCTGTGCTTCGCCTTTTTCCTTCGGCAAGGCATCCCACAGGGTTTGCACCAGCGGGTTCTCGGCGCCTTTGCGGAACAGCACCGCTACCACGGCCAGCTTGCCTTCTTCATTCTTGTGCACCAGGTGCGCCACCATCGGGTAGCTGCGGCCATTGATCTTTTCTTCGCTTGGCTTGTGGAAGTGGAATTGCAGCAGGTCGTAGCGCTTGCCGTCGATGGTGACGCTGCTGCCTGCGGCGTAGTTCACCTGGATGGTGTGGCCGTTATCGAGGATCTTCAACGGCGACGGGCTGTAGGCGAATTCCAGCGGCGCCAGCTTGGCCTTGCTGGTCTTGCGGATGTCGATCGGCGACTGGTTGTGGCCCAGCTTGCAGGTGCTGAAGTCCTGTTTCAGCTTGCCCCAGTTCTGCGGGCCGGTGGCGCCGTCATAGCTCCAGTGTGCCGGCTTGTCTGCAGCGAAGGCCGCGGCAGGCAGCAGGGCGGCGCAGAGCAGGAAGGAGAGGGTGCGTTTCACTGAGGGGTCCTTTCAGGGTTGTTGGCCGCCAGTTCCAGGCGGCGCAGGAATTTTTCGGGTGGCTGGTAGCCGATTATGCGCGCTTGAGGGACTTCATTCCCGCTAGCGTCGAACATGACGATGCCGGGCGGTCCGAAAAGGCTGAAGCGTTTCATCAGGGCGCGGTCTTCTTCGCTGTTGGCTGTGACATCGGCTTGCAGCAGGTGCATGTCCTGCATGGCGGCTTGCACGCGCGTGTCGGTGAAGGTGAGGCGTTCCATCTCCTTGCATGAGACGCACCAATCGGCGTAGAAGTCCAGCATGACAGGTTTCTTGGCACTGGCCAGGGCCTGGTCAAGGTCGGCTACCGTGCGCACGCGGGTAAAGCGGGTTTCGGCATCGTGTGCCTGGCCCGTGCCCGCGGCGGCCATGGTAGCACTGTTCCCGCCGCCGCGCAGGTGCGCCAGCGGCTGCAGCACGTCGCGTCCGGAACTGGCCGCGCCAACCAGCTCGAACAGGCCGCCCAGCAGCATCAGGACGCCGAGCGCTTTCGTTGCATAGGCGCCCGCGCCGGCGCCTTGCGGGACAGCTTCGCCGACGCGCAGGAAGGCGGCGCACAGGATGGCGAAGGCGCCCCACAGCGCCATGCTGGCGGTTACCGGCAGGGCCGGATTGACCATCCAGATGGCCACTGCGATCAGCAGCAGGCCGAAAACCTTCTTCACGTGGTTCATCCAGGCGCCGGCGCGCGGCAGCAGGCTGCCGGCGGACAGGCCGCTCAGCAGCAGGGGCACGCTCATGCCGCATGCCATGGCGAACAGGGCGCCGGCGCCGACCAGGGCATTGCCGGTCTGGCTGATGTACAGCAGGGCGCCGGCCAGCGGGCCCGCCACGCAGGGACCGACGATCAGGGCCGACACGGCGCCCATCGTGAACACGGCGGCGAGGCGGCCGCCGGACAGCTTGCCGCTGGCGGAGCTGAGGCGGGTTTGCAGGGCGCTTGGCAGTTGCAGCTGGTAGACGTCGAACATCGACAGCGCCAGCGCAACCAGCAGGGCGCCGAAGGTCATCAGGACCCATGGCTTTTGCAGCGCGCCCGCCAGGCCTTCGCCGGCCAGGCCTGCCGCCACGCCAAGCGAGGTGTAGACCAGGGCCATGCCAAGGCTGTATGCGGCTGCCAGCAGCAGGCCGCGCTTGCGCGTCACCTGCGCCTCGCCGACGATGATGGAGGACAGGATCGGCACCATCGGCAGCACGCAAGGGGTGAACGACAGCAGCAGCCCGAACACCAGGAACGCCGCGCCGATGCGCCAGGCGCTGCCGCTTTGCAGGGTGCGCTGCGCGAGCGAGGTGTCATCTTCGGCCACCACCGGGGCAGCCGCCTGCGCCGCGCCGGCATGCGCCGCCGGAGCGCTTGCGGCAGCGGTACCCGCGGCCTGGCCAGGCGGCGCTTCCGGCAGCGCTTCCAGCACGCCCGGCCGCCCCGGATCGATGCGGTAGCGGCGTTCGGCCGGCGGGTAGCACAAGCCGGCATCGGCGCAACCCTGGTAGGCGACCGTCAAGGTGGCGGTGGAGCGGCCCTGCCAGGGAAGCTGCAAGGCCAGCCCGCCAGCATAGGTTTCCATCTCCTTGCCGAAATTCTCGTCGAACTTGCGCTTCCCGGGCGGCAGCAGGACCGGCACCGCGGCGCCGCCGCTGTGCAGGCTGATACGATCGCGATACAGGTGGTACTCGGGCGCGATCGTCCAGTGCAAGGCTAGCTGGCCGTCAGCGCGCAGTTCGGCGCGCAGGTCAAAGGCCCGCTCCGGCGCCAGGAAATCATCGGCCAGGGCAAGGTTGCCGAAAAGTGCAGCCAGCAGCAGCGCCGCCAGCCATTTAATGAGGAACTTCATTATTCATCTCCGAAAAATTCGGCCATCCTGGTCGATGGCCAGGTAGGACAAGCCTGACTGTTCAAGAAAGTCCAGCCCATCCCGCTCCAGCAGCATGGCCGTGGTACTGCAGCTGCCGGCGGCAATGGCCATGGGCGACACCACGCTCACTGAGCGCCAGTACGACACCGGCATGCCGCTGTGCGGATCAAGGATGTGGCAATAGCGCCGCCCATCCGCTTCGAAAAATCGCTCGTAATCGCCGCTGGTCGCCAGGGCGCCCCGGCTGAAAGGCACGCTGGCGATGGTGGCTCGGACATCGCGCGGGTGCTGGATGCCGATGCTCCACTCGGCGCCATCGGGGCGGGGGCCGAGAAAGCGCATGTCGCCGCCCAGGTTTACGTAGCCATGTTGCACACCTTGGGCGATCAGGATCTCCGCCGCGCGGTCCACGGCATACTCCTTGCCGAAGCCGCCGAAATCCAGCTCCATGCCAACCCGGGTCAGCAGGACGCCAGCGCCCTCGCGCCGCACCTGTTGCCAGCCGACCAGCGGCAACAAGCGCTCCAGCGTCCCCGCCGCAGGCACGGCGCCGAGCCGGAAATCCCAGGCCTTGCGCAGCACGCCGGAGGTGATGTCGAATCGGCCGCCGCTGCTGCAATGCACGGCATCGGCATACTCCAGCAAGGCCAGGGTTTCGTCATCGCAGTCGACCGGCGCCAGGCCGGCTGCCGCATTGATCCGGCTCACGATGCTGTCCGGGCGATAGCGCGAGTACTTGGCCTCGATCCGCCGTACCTCCTCCAGCGCCGGCTCGGCCAGCGCCCGTGCTTCGGCGCCGTTGGCGGCGGCCAGCCGGATCTCGCAGCGGCTGGCCATCGCCTGGAAGTCGATCGTGTAGACCGGATTTACCACTGCCGTGTCACTCCGACTTGCAGGCTGACCGCGCGCATCGGCGCCAGGCCTGGACTGCCGCTGCCGAACACGCGCCAGGCACCGCGCTGCTCGTAGCGCTCGACCTTGAAGTCGAGCGCCCAGTCCCGGTTCAACTGCTTGGCCAGCTTGACGCCGAGCGTGACCGCCCCAAAGCCTGACAGGCGCTGGTCGGCGGAACTGGCCTGCCCGCTACCGAACACGTAGCCGGGCGGGAAGGGCTCGCCGAGAGTGCGGTCATAGACCGGGTCGAAATAGAAGTCGGCTGCGCGCTGGGTGTACAGCCGCACGGCTGGCGTAACAGTCCAGCCATCGCTGAATCCCTGCATCCATTCGGCGCCCAGCGTGTGGGCGCTGATGCCGAAGCTGTCGCGGTAGAAGCGGTAACTGAGCCGGCTGGTCGCACCCAGCGCGACAAAGCGGTGATTCCACTGCAGCAGGGCGGTATCCTGGCGGCGCTTGTCCGGCCGGTTGTCGGCCATCTTGTACGGGTCGGAATAGTAGCCATGTCCCTGGGTGTGGGTCAGCGTGAACTGGCCCACGTCGACCGGCGTCAGCACCCGCGTCACGCCCGCCAGCACGCTGACGGTCTGGCGCCCGGCGTCCTGCACGATATGGTTGACGGGATTGATGCTGTCGTCGGAACCGCCGACGCCGACATTCCAGGTCGTGTTCTTGTCTTCGCTGGCAAGCGACGCCTTCATCGACAGCGCGCGCGATACATAGTCATGCTCGGTCGAATACGCCGCCGACACGCCGACCGTGCCGTGCGGCAGGTAGCGCGTGACGGTCACGTCGCCGGCCTTGCGCAAGTCGTCCATGCGCGAGGCGCCGGAGACGGCGGTGTGGTAGCGTGGCGACGCGCCCGACACGTCGTCCACCGTGGCGCTGGCGGCCACCGACCATTCGCCGGCGACCGGAGCCAGCACCGACACCGCCGGCGCATGCACGCGCACCCGGTCCAGGCCCGGCTGGTCCTCCTTGTAATACAGGTATTTGACGCCGATGCTGCCCCGTTCCGGCGGCGTTTCTGCATGCACGACGCCGATTCCCGGCAGCAGCATGGCCGCCGCCAGCAAGGCCTGGCCGACGGGCATGCCGTTCTGTGGTTTGTTTTCCATGGTCTTCCTTGTCAGTTGCAGCCGCATCCGCCGCCGCCCACGGCGCTGCCGCCGGATGCCGCTTCCTTGCTGGCGTAAATGTGTTCGTCGAAGCGCGTTTCCAGGCTGTCGCCCTGGATCAGCATGTCGGTGCGCGCCAGTTCGCCTTTTTCCCAGGGCTGGACGGGTTTCACGGCGCAGCCGGAAAGCCCGGCCAGCACGGCGCAGGCCGTAAGCAGGCGGGCGCTCATTGACGTACTCCCAGTGCGCTCTTGATGCGTGCTTCCAGCACGGTGCGGTCGGCGGGGCGGAAGCCGCTGTGTTCATACAGCACCTTGCCGTCCGGGCCAATCAGCACGCTGCTGGGCATGCCTTTGACGCCGTAGTTGCGCGGCGCAGTGCCGCTGGGGTCGAAGGCAATCACGAAACTGGCAGGCGTCGCGTTCAGGAAGCTGCGCGCGTCATCGGTCTTGGCGTCGACGTTGATGCCGACCACCTGCAGGCCCTGGCCGCCATAGCGGGCCTGCATCTCGTTCATCCACGGGAAGGACTGGCGGCAGGGACCGCACCACGATGCCCAGAAATCGATGTACACCAGCTTGCCCTGGTATTGCTCCAGCTTGACGGTGCCTGCTGGGCCGCTCAGCGAAAAGGCCGGTGCTGCCTGGCCCGGTTCCAGCGCCATCGCCTGGCCGGCTACCGCCAGCGCGGCGGCGGCCGCCAGCATGCGCGCCCGGCGGCGGCGCCACAGCAGCACCGCCGCCGCCAGCACGGCCAGCACGGCCAGCATCGGATCGTCGCCGCCGCTGATCGACGAGCATCCGCCGCCGCCACGATTCTGAGTCGCGCCGGCCGCAGCATCGCTCGAACCCTGTCCGGTCAGCGCCAGCTGCCAGCTTGCGCCGCTCGCCTGCAAGGTGGCGCTGCCGCTGGCGCTGCCCGCGGCGGTTGGCGTGAAGCGCACCGGCAGCTCGCAGGAGGCGCCGGCTTGCAGCGTCAGCGGGAAGGCGCCGCAGGCATTGGCCTCGCCGGTTGCCACGGCGAATGGACCGCTGAAGCTAATGCCGTTCAATACGAGTGCAGCGGAGCCGGTGTTCGACAGGGTGAAGCGCTTGACGACGCCCGCGCCGCCGGCAGCGGCGCTGCCGTAGTCGAAGGCCTGCGGCGCAAGACCGAGCGATGGCGTGGGAGTGGGAACCGCGCTGGCGTTGCCGTTCAGGCGCACGGTGAACTGGGCGCCGCCATCGGTGACCAGCAGCATGTCTGCGCTGCGCGCTCCGGCCGCAGTCGGCTTGAAGCTTGCATCGATGGTGCAGTTTGCGCCGGGGCTCAGGGTCGCATCGGCGGCGCAGCTGCCGGCCAGCGCGAAGTCGCCGGGATGGCTGCCGCCCAGGACCAGCGAAGCAATTTTCAAGGAACCCGTGCCGCTGTTGGCCAGGGTGATGCGCTGCGCGGCAGACTGCTGGCCCACCTGGGTATTGGCGAAGGCCAGCGGTCCGCTGTTACTCAGTTGCGGGCGGGCCACCGGGGAAGTGGTGCCGGCGCCGGTGACGGCAACCGAGAGGTCGGCTGCGTTGGAGCGCACCAACAGGGTGCCGGCGACATTGCCTGCTGCCGCCGGTGCGAAGGCCAGCGGCACGGTACAGCTGGCGCCAACGGCCAAGCTGCTGCCGCAATCGCCGCCGCTGCCAATGGTGATGCCGGGCGCGCCGCTGACGGCAATGCTGCTGAAGGCCAGGGCCACGTTGCCGCGGTTATTCAGCGTGACAGGCTGCATGATAGGGGCGGCGCCAATGGTCCACAGGCCGAAGGCAACTGCGCTCGGGCTGGCGTCGATGGCAGGAGCCGGTGCGGACGCGTTGCCGGACAGCGCGACCGCCACGTTCGCGTTGCTGGCGTTCGACGCCAGGTTCAGGCTGGCCGCGAATGGTCCTGCCGTGGTGGGCAGCGCCTGCAACACCACGGTGCAACTGGCGCCGATTGCCAGCGGCGTCGACGTTGCGCAAGTACCCCCGAGCGTCATGAAGCCCGCCTGGGCGCCGCTCACGCCGATCGATGAAAAGCTCAGCGCCGCCTGGCCGCTATTGGTCAGGGTCAGGGTGCGCTGCGCCGGAGCATTGGTCAGCAGGGCGCCGAAATCAAGCGCCGTGGCCGACAGCGACAGCGTGGCCTGTGCCACGGCATTGCCGGTGCCGGACAGGATGACGCTGCTGGAGCCGCCGGTGGCATTGTGGCTGATGGTCAGCGCGCCGCTGCGCGCGCCGGATGCGGTCGGGCGGAACATCAGTTGCACGCTGCAGTTGCTGCCTGCCGCCACGGCCTGGCCGGAAGCGCAAGTGCCGCCGGTGATGCGGAAGTCGCCGCCATTGCCGCCGCCCACCGCCATGCCGCTGATGTTCAGCGCCGCCGAGCCGGTATTGGAAAGCGTGGTGGACAGGGCGCCGCTGTCCTGGCCAATCGTAGCGCCGCCAAAGGACAGCGTGGACGGCGCCACCGAAGCCGCCGGCGCCGCCGTCACGTTCGGGTTGCCGATGAAGGCTGCCAGGTCGGCAACTTCCGCCGCCGTGAACTTGCCGTTGTACAGCGAGCCCATGCCGCCCTTGTTGGCTGCGAAGGCAGAACTGATGACGGTGGGGTTGTTGGCGCCCGCCAGCACGTTATTGACGTTGGCAGCCGGGTTTGCGCCGTGACAGGCGGAGCAGGTGGTGCCGCCTGAAGTGGGGCCGTTCAGGTACAGGCTTTTGCCGTTCAGGGCATCGGCAGCCTGCGCGAAATGCGCGGCTTGCGCCAGGCCCAGTGCCAGCAAAGCCCAAAGTCGGTGATGTTTCATCGGAGCTCCCGTGGTTGGTGATTGGTTCATGCACACATCGACAGGACCCAGGCATTGCATGCGCTGTGCAGCATGGCGCACAGCCGCCAGTCGCGCCAGCGCTGGTAGGCCAGGCCGAACATCACGCCGGGCCCGAACACCAGCGCTGCCGCCAGCAGGCCGGAGCCCAGGTGCAGCGCACTGAAGGCCGCCGCACTGGCCAGCACCGCGACGGCGCCGCGCGAGCGCGGCAACAGCCATGCATGCAAACCTGCGCGCACCACCCATTCCTCAAGCAGCGGCGCCAGCACCAGCAGGCGCAGCACGACGGCCAGGTCAGGCGAGAGCAGGGCGGGGCCGCAGACGGCAGTTTGAGCGAACACGGTACTGAACATTCTGTCAATGTTGTTACGGTCAATACCGGCACACGCGAAAATGGTTCAAAATCGGGTGTGAAAATATTTTTGAAAATTCTTTGAACCTTTTTGCTCCGGCTGTGTATTCACAGGCGTAAAAAGGAGAAAAGTGCATGCGGCTTGGCAGGAGGGCGGGAGTGACAGGGGACGTGGACGATGGCGAGCTGGTACGGCTGATAGGGGGCGGCGATCGCCTTGCCTTCCAGGCGTTGTACCGCGCTTATTTCCCGCGCCTGGCCCGTTTCCTCGACCGCATGACGCGCAACGTGCCGCTGCTGGAAGAAATCGTCAACGACACCATGCTGGTGGTGTGGCAGAAGGCTTCCAGCTATGACGGCAGCAGCAAGGTCTCCACCTGGATTTTCGGCATCGCCTATCGCCAGGCCCTGAAAGCCCTGCGCGGCCTGGACGAGCCGCTGGAGGACGCGCCGGATGCGGCAGGCGATGAGTGGCATGAGCCTGAGCATGCGCTGGCGGCGTTGCAGTTGCAGCGCGGCGTCGGCCGCGCGCTGGACGCCTTGCCGCTGGAGCAGCGCGCCGTGGTCTGCCTGACTTATTACCACGGCATGGCTTACCAGGAGATCGCCGAGACCATCGGTTGCCCGGTCAATACCGTGAAGACGCGCATGTTCCACGCCCGGCTGCGCTTGAAGGACATGTTGTCCGATCATTTGGAAGAGATACGATGAATACGCAAGACCCATCGAACGTTGCGGAGCATCAGGACATGCAGGCACTGCTGCCCTGGTATGCCGCCGGCTCGCTGGCCGACGGCGAGGCGGCACGCGTGCAGCAGCATTTGCGCGATTGCCCCGAATGCCGCGCCGAGCTGGCCTGGCAGCGCCGCCTGATCGAAACGGCAGCTCCGTTGCCGGCCGGCCTGGACCCCGAGCGAGCCCTGGCGCGCCTGATGCCGCGGCTGGACGAGGCGCCGTCCCCTTTGGCCCAGCCCGTCGCCAAGCCATCGCCCGTCGGGCCGGCGCCGTTGCGCTTCGCCAGTGCCTTGCTGGACTGGCTGCGCGGGCCCGGCGACTGGAAGGGCTGGGCCATCGCCGCGCAGGCCGCCGTGATTGTCGTGCTGGCGGCCAATATGCTGCCGTCCGGCGCGCCGCCTGCATACAAGGCGCTCGGCAGCGCGCCCTCGGCCACGCCCGATGTGCTGGTGGTGTTCAAGCCGGATGCCAGCGTGCAGGACGTGCAGCGGCTGTTGAAAACATCAGGCGCCCACCTGGTTGGCGGCCCGACCGCCACCGGCGCCTGGCTGCTCGATGTCGAACCGGCGCAGCGCGCGCCAGTGCTGGCGGCCCTGCGCGCCGATCCCGCCGTGGACCTGGCCGAAGCGCTGGCAGCGCAGGGCGGGCAGTGATGCGTTGGGCCGCCTTGATTGTTTGGGCGCTGTGCGCACTGGCAGGGCCGCCTGGCGCACAGGCAGCGACGCAGGCCGGGCCGGACGTTGTCAAGGCGCCCGCGGCCAGCGCCGGCGAAATCCTCGTCATGCTGCACTTGCCAGCGCCGCATTTCCGGGCCGACGGCTATAGCGGCGCCAGTTACCGTGACGATGCCGGCCGCCTGGCGCGCCAGCGCATCGCTGCCGCGCTGGCGCGCGAGCACGGTTTGCAAATGATGGAAGACTGGCCGATGCCGGCCCTGAATGTCGATTGCTACCGCATGCGCCTGGCCGCCGGCCAGGATTCGGCGGCCGTGTTGGCAGCCCTGTCGCGCGACAGCCGTGTCGCCTGGGCGCAGGCGATCCAGGATTTCAGCGCGCAAGGCGGCTCCGGCGCCTCGGGCGACCCGCTGTACCGCGTGCAGCCCGCCGCCGCGCCCTGGCAACTGGAGCAGGTGCGCAAGTCGGCCACCGGCCGCAAGGTGCTGGTGGCCGTGATCGACAGCGGCGTCGAGGCCAACCACCCCGACCTGGCCGGCCAGGTGGCGCTGCAGGAGAACTTCGTCGACGGCCAGTCTTACGTCGCCGAGGAACACGGTACGGCGGTGGCGGGCGTGATCGCCGCGCGCGCCGACAACGGCATCGGCATCGCCGGCGTGGCGCCGGAAGCCCGCCTGATGGCCCTGCGGGCCTGCTGGCAAGCCGACGGCGGCACGCGCTGCAACAGCTTCACCCTGGCCAAGGCTCTCAACTATGCCTTGCTGCACAATGCGCAAGTGATCAACCTGAGCCTGTCCGGGCCGCAGGACCGGCTGCTGCAACAGCTGGTCGGCGTGGCGCAGGCGCGCGGCATCCGCGTGGTGGGCGCGATTGACCCGGCGCGTGGCGACGGCGGCTTTCCTGCCAACAGCCCCGGCGTGTTTGCCGTCGCTGCCGACGATGCCCCGCGCCATGGCGGCCAATGCCTGCTGGCGCCGGGACGCGACGTGCCGACCACGATGCCCGGTGCGCGTTGGGGCATGGTGTCCGGCTCCTCCTACGCGGCCGCGCATGTCAGCGGCATGCTCGCCCTGATCGGCGAACTCAAGCCGCAGCTAAGCGGCGAGCGCCTGCACGAGGGCATCGTGCGCAATAGCGGTCCCGCACCGTTGACGGGGATAGATCTTTGCGCCACCATCATGCGCATTACCGGTAAATGTTCCTGCGCATGCCCCAACCCTTCCTCCGACAAGCTCGCACGTTCGCCCTGACTGGGCTGGCCTGCATCCTTGCAGCGAGTGCGCAGGCACAGGTGAGCGGCAGCGCCGGCATCGTATCGGACTATATGTATCGCGGCATCTCCCTCAGCTCCGGCAAGCCGGCGGCGCGGCTCTCGCTCGATGTCGATGGCGCCAATGGCTGGTTTGCCGGCGGGCAGGTGGTCAGCGGCCAACTGGCCCCGCAATCGCACCACACTGCACAGTGGCTGGGATATGGCGGCTATGCGCAGCGCCTGCCATCCGGCCTGTCATGGGAAGCCGGCATGTCGGCCTACGCCTTCCACGGCGCGCCGGACTGGAATTTTCGCGAAGTGTTCGCCGGCCTGTCATTCGAAAACTACTCGGCGCGCCTGCATTATTCGCCCGACTACCTCGGCTTTCGCGAGCGTACGGTCTATGCTGAACTCAATGGCGGCGGCGCGCTGGGCTCCAACTGGCGCTACTTCTGGCGCGGGGGCTACCTGTCTGCGCCGGGCAATGCAGCCAGCAACCGCGCGGAAGGGCGCATTGGCGTCGGGACGGCAGTCCGGGGCTGGCAAATGCAGCTCTCGCTGGACGCGGCCCGCTTGCGCCGCCAGGGAATCGGCGCCAGCTCGGGCTACGGCAGCACCGCCAGCGCACCGTCCAGCAAGGTGCGCAGCAAAGTGGTTCTAGGCCTGGCGCGAGGCTTCTGAAATTTGATCCAGGTCATTCCGCGCGCCGGGGCTATCGCATAGGCTGGGCCAAAGGAGTGACATATGGGATATGCATTACGGGCCAGGCGGCTTGGCATCGACACCTACCAGCAGCCGGTGGCCTACATGCGGCGGGATTGCAAGGTCTGCCTGGCGGAAGGCTTTGAAGCGCAGGCGCGCATCGAGCTGCAATGCGGCGCGCAGGTCGTCGCCGCCACGCTGAACGTGGTGGACGGTGCCCTGCTCGACGAGCAGGACATCGGCCTGTCCGAGGCTGCCTGGGAAGCGCTGGCTGCGGCGCCGGGCGCGCCGGTCAGCGTGCGCCACCCGGCGCCGCTGGCATCGTTCGCGGCAGTGCGCGGCAAGATTCACGGCCGGCCGCTGGACGACGCAGCGGCCCAGGCCATCATCGCCGATATCGCCGGCGGGCGCTATCCGGACATCCATCTCTCCAGCTTCATCACCGCCTGTTCCGGCAACCGCCTCGACCTGGCGGAAACCATCGCGCTGACGCGCGCCATGGCTGCTGTGGGCGAGCGCATGCACTGGCCTTCGCATGTGGTGGTGGACAAGCATTGCGTCGGCGGCCTGCCGGGCAACCGCACCACGCTGCTGGTGGTGCCGATCGTCGCCGCTTGCGGCATGACCATGCCCAAGACTTCTTCGCGCGCCATCACTTCGCCGGCCGGCACGGCCGACACCATGGAAACCCTGGCGCCGGTGGCCATCGGCATCGACGCCATGCGCCGCGTGGTACAGCAGGAAGGCGGTTGCATCGTCTGGGGCGGCAGTGTGACGCTGAGCCCGGCGGACGACGTCCTGATCCGCGTCGAGCGCCCGCTGGAACTCGACAGCGATGGCTTGCTGGTCGCCTCCGTGCTGTCGAAGAAGCTGGCCGCCGGCGCCAGCCATGTGCTGATCGACATCCCGGTCGGGCGCACGGCCAAGGTGCGCTCCGGGCAGGCCGCGTGCCAGCTTGCCGAGCGCCTGGAGGGGGCGGGCCGGGCGCTGGGCCTGGCTGTGAAGTGCGTCATCAGCGACGGCAGCCAGCCGGTCGGCGTCGGCATCGGCCCGGCGCTGGAAGCGATGGACGTGCTGGCGGTGCTGCAAGGTGCGTCCGATGCGCCGCAGGACTTGCGCCAGCGCGCGCTGGCGCTGGCCGCCGGCGTGCTGGAACTGGGCGGCCGCGCCGCCCCCGGCGAAGGCATGGGGCTGGCCACGCAGACGCTCGATTCCGGCGCCGCCTGGGTCAAGTTCCAGGCCATCTGCGCGGCCCAGGGCGGCCTGCGCCAGCCGCCTGTCGCGGCCTGCATCCATGTGCTGGAAGCGCGCCATGCCGGCCGCGTGGTCGGCATCGACAACCGCAAGCTGGCCACCTTGGCCAAGCTGGCCGGCGCGCCGCGCGCCGCCGCTGCTGGCGTGCGATTCTTTGCGCCGTTGGGCACTAGGCTCGAAGTGAGGCAGCCGATCCTGGCGATCCATGCCGACACGCCGGGCGAGCTGGCCTACGCGCTGGAATACGCCGAGGCGCAAAGCAACCTGGTTACCGTGGAGGATGCATGAGCAAGATCCTGGTGATCCAGGGGCACCCCGATCCCGCGGGCGGGCATTTATGTCACGCGCTGGCCGAAGCCTATGTCGACGCGGCGCGGGCAGCTGGCCACCAGGTGGAAGTCGTCACACCCGCCACGCTGGACTTTCCCTTGCTGGCCAATGCGCATGAGTGGGAAGAAGGCGTCGTGCCGCCGGCCCTGGCGCCGGTGCAGCGCGCCATTGCAGGGGCCAGGCATCTCGCGATCTTCTACCCGCTCTGGCTGGGCGACATGCCGGCCGTCCTGAAAGCGTTCCTGGAGCAGGTGGCGCGCCCCGGTTTTGCGCTGGACAGCAAGGCGAAGAACCCGCTGCATGCCGGGCTGCTGTCCGGCCGCAGCGCGCGCGTCGTGGTGACGATGGGGATGCCGGCGCTGTTCTACCGCTGGTATTTCTGCGCCCACAGCCTGAAATCTCTGGAGCGCAATATCCTGAACTTCGTCGGCATTGCACCGGTACGCAAGACGCTGGTCGGCGGCGCCGGCAAGATGGATGCGGCCACGGTGGCGGCCTGGCGCCAGCGCATGCAAGTGCTGGGCGCCCGGGGGATCTGAGACTAGCGGCGCGGCGTGTCGTTGCGCGCCTGGATGGCACGGTTCAGGCGTTCCATCGTTTCCGCTGGTACGTCGCGGCTGCAGACGATGTAACGCTTCAGGCCGGGCGGCATGTCGGCGAAATCGACCAGCACCAGCGGCTGCAGTTCGGGAAATTTGAGCCGCAGGTAATTCCAGTCCTCGCGGTCCACGAACAGGTAGTCCGCGCGGCCGACGGCCACCATGCGGAACATGGCCGATGTTTCCACCGTGCGGCGCATGATGCGGTTCTGGCTGGCGTTGATCAGGGCATCGAGTTCCGGACCGTAGGAAACGCCATCGATCACGGCCAGCGTCAGCGACTTATCCGACAGCAGGGATTTCAGGTTGGGGTGTGACCGGATGCGGGCCGCCACCGCCGGCACCGCCAGCACGGCATGCGGCAAGTCCGCATGCACGGGAACGGAGTACTGGGCTACTGCCTCGCGCTCGGGCAGCCGGTACCAGCTGATCGAGCAGTAGTTCGACATGCCGTGGCTGAAATTGGCCCAGATGCGCTTTTGCGGCTCGTTGACGAACACGGCCGGCACGCCGGCCGCGGCGAATACCTGCTTCGCGCGTTCCAGCATGAAGCCTTTCGCGACCTTGTTTTCGTCAAAATAGTAGTAGGGCGGCTTTTCGCGCCAGGCCACGGTCAGCGGCGTTTCCG
This sequence comes from Pseudoduganella sp. S-14, assembly GCF_049913285.1. Taxonomy (GTDB): domain Bacteria; phylum Pseudomonadota; class Gammaproteobacteria; order Burkholderiales; family Burkholderiaceae_D; genus Rugamonas. Next base: position 4,174,400 of record NZ_CP183991.1, on the reverse strand, counting down.
CCAGTGCGTTCGCGGTGCCGGACGCCGCAATCAGTCCCATTAAATATTTCTGCCACATGCTGCCATTATAATAGGGTGGAACAGCAGAAAGGAGTCGCACGATGTTCAGCCGTCCCCATGTAGCACCCCGCATGTTTGACGATCCATCCGCAGCACTGGCCCAGGTCCGGGCGATTTACGACGACAGTATCCGCTTCCTGCGCGAATCCTTGCAGCGCTTTGTCGAGGGCGAAACACCCACCGAGCGCGTGCGCGCCTGCTACCCATATGTGCGGGTACAGACGGAAACCGTGGCGCGCGCCGATTCGCGCCTGTCGTACGGCTTTGTCGCAGGCCCCGGCGCCTTCGAGACCACGCTGACGCGCCCCGACCTGTTCGAGGGCTATTACACCGAACAATTCCGCCTGCTGTTGAAGAATCACGGCCAGCAGCAGATGCAGATTGAAGTGGGCCTGAGCGCCCAGCCGATCCCGATCCACTTCTCCTTTGCCGAGCATGACCACATCGAGGGCAGCCTGAGCGCCGAGCGGCGCCTGCTGATGCGCGACGTGTTCGACCTGCCGAACCTGGCCGCCATGGACGATGGCATTGCCAACGGCACGTTCGAAGCGGCGCCGGGCGAGGCGCAGCCGCTGTCGCTGTTTACCGCGCCGCGCGTCGATTATTCGCTGCAGCGGCTGCGCCATTACACGGGCACTTCGCCCGAGCATTTCCAGAACTTCGTCATGTTCACGAACTACCAGTTCTACATCGACGAATTCGTGCGCCTGGGCCATGAGCTGATGGCCAGTCCGGACAGCGACGGCTACGTGGCGTTCGTCGAGCCGGGCAATATCGTCACGCGCCGCGTCGGCCACGCCATGCAGCCGGGCGACGACCTGGGCGCCGCGCCGCCGCGCTTGCCGCAGATGCCGGGCTACCACCTGGTGCGCGCCGACGGCAGCGGCATCAGCATGGTCAATATCGGCGTCGGCCCGGCCAACGCCAAGACCGCCACCGACCATATCGCGGTGCTGCGCCCGCACGCCTGGCTGATGCTGGGCCACTGCGCAGGCCTGCGCAACACGCAGCAACTGGGCGACTACGTGCTGGCCCACGGCTATGTGCGCGAAGACCATGTGCTGGACGAGGACTTGCCGCTGTGGGTGCCGATTCCGGCACTGGCCGAAGTGCAGGTGGCGATCGAGTCGGCGGTGGCTGAAGTGACGCAGCTGGGCGGCCATGACCTGAAGCGCGTGCTGCGCACCGGCACCGTGGCCAGCACCGATAACCGCAACTGGGAGCTGCTGCCGCAGCGTACGCCGGAGCGCCGCTTCAGCCAGAGCCGCGCCGTGGCGCTGGACATGGAAAGCGCGACCATCGCCGCCAACGGCTTCCGCTTCCGCGTCCCCTACGGCACGCTGCTGTGCGTCAGCGACAAGCCGCTGCACGGCGAAATCAAACTGCCCGGCATGGCCAACCAGTTCTACCGCGACCGCGTCGACCAGCACCTGCGCATCGGCATCCGCGCGCTGGAACTGTTGCGCGGCCTCGGCTCGGACAAGCTCCATAGCCGTAAACTGCGCAGCTTCGCCGAGGTGGCTTTCCAGTAAGGCTTAGTGCTGCCGCAGCCAGGCGTCGTAGCTGATGGCGCCGAGGCGCGGCCTGGCAGTGGCGGCTGGCACCAGGCTGCCATGCTCGAGGACAGCGCCGAAGTAAGGCGCTTGCGGGTCGGTCACGATCGGCCGCGTCTCGCCGGCCGCCGCCAGCGCTTGGCGCACGATTTGCTCCAGCGGGTAGGCTTGCGGGCCCGCCAGTTCGCTGGTGCCGTTCAGCGGCGCGGCCAGCGCGACATCGGCCAGCGCCTGCGCTACGTCGTCGGCCGCTACTGGCTGGATCAGGGCCGGCGAGAGGCGGATGGTTCCATCGACCGCCGACGACTGGCCGATCGCGGCCAGGAATTCCATGAATTGCGTCGCGCGCAGGATGGTGTAAGGCACGCCGTTCTGCCTGATCAGTTCCTCCTGCGCCACCTTGGCGGTGAAGTAGCCATTCCCGGGCAAACGGTCGGTGCCGACGATCGACAGTGCCACGTGGTGGCGCACGCCGGCTTCCTGCTCCGCCTTGCCCAGGTTGCGGCTGGATTTCTGGAAGAAGTCCAGCACGTCGGCCGGAGCAAACGATGGCGAGTTGGCCACGTCGACCACGACTTCGGCGCCGGCCAGCGCGGCGGCCAGGCCTTCGCCGGTAACGGCATTGACACCGGTGCCCGGCGATGCCGCCAGCACTTCATGGCCTTTCGCTTGCAGCAGTTTGACCAGTTTGCCGCCAATCAGGCCGGTGCCGCCAATGACTACGATTTTCATGGTTTTCCTCCTATGGGTTCCTGTCATGTTGACAGTACATGTTAGGCGGCCCAGAATCGGCAGGAATGACGAATACCCCTTATTTTCTGCCAACGATGCACAGCCAGCGGCTGGTGCTGTTCCTGGCCTACGAAGACGTGGGCCTGTTGGACCTGAGCGGCCCCCAGACCGTGTTCTGGGCCGCGGACAAACGCATGCGCGAACGCGGCCTGCCTGGCTATACGCGCCAGGTCGCCAGCCTGGCCGGCGGCATGGTGCGCAGCGCCGAGGGCATGGCCCTGGCGACCGAGCCGCTGTCTTCCTTCCTGCTGCAGGATATCGACACCATCATCGTGCCCGGCTCGCCGGACATGCCGCGCGTGCAATCGTTATTGAGGGAACTGAGCGACTGGGTGGCTGTCGCGGCAAGCCGCGCGCGGCGTACGGCATCGGTCTGCAGCGGGACCTTCCTGCTGGCGCAGGCCGGCCTGTTGAACGGCAAGCGGGCTGCCACCCACTGGGCAATGTGCGACCTGCTGCAGGAGCGTTTTCCGGCCGTCGATATCGATCGCGACTCGCTGTTCGTGAGGCAGGAGGGGATATGGACATCGGCCGGCGTCACTGCCGGCATTGACCTCGCCCTGGCGCTGGTGGAGAGCGATTGCGGGCATGCGGTGGCGATGCAGGTGGCGCGCGAACTGGTCATATTCCTCAAGCGCCCTGGCGGCCAGGCGCAATTCAGCGAACTGCTGCTGGCGCAGGAAGCTGGCGGGGATACTTTCGAGCGCCTGCACCTGTGGATCATGGAAAACCTGGCCCTGTCGATGCCGATCGAGGTACTGGCAAGCCAGGTGAATATGAGTCCACGCAACTTCGCGCGGGTGTACAAGGAAAAGACTGGCCGCACGCCGGCCAAGGGCGTCGAGGCGCTGCGGCTTGAGGCTGCGCGGCGCATGCTGGAGGCTTCGCAGCGCACGGTGGAACAGGTGGCGCGCCTGTGCGGGTTTGGCAATGAGGAACGGCTGCGCACTGTCTTCCAGCGCAATCTGGGCGTCTCTCCCAGCGACTATCGCAAGCGGTTTGCGCCTTCCGAAATGCGGCGCACCAGGTAAAGGCCGATGATGTCGACAATCGCATGGGCCACCATCACTGCCAGCAGGCCGATGTAGTCGAATGCGAAGCCGAGCAGCACGCCCATGCCAAAGACGCCGCTGGCCTGCCACAGGGCCGCGCGGTCGAAGCGGCGGAAGTCGTAGGCGCCGGTGTGCACCAGCAGGAACAGCAGGCTGGCGCCCCAGATGCCCGCCAGCGGTTGCAGTGCCGCGCGGAACAGCAGTTCTTCCGAAACCCCGGCGGCAAGCGAAATCCACAGGGGATTCCAGCCGCTGAGGTCGAGCCGTGCGTAGCTGGCGGCGGTGCGCTGCACCGCTTCGGCATCGGGCTTGCGCAGGGTAGTCAGGGCCGAGATGCCGCCGGCAGCCAGCCCCAGTGCGATGCCGGCCAACGCTTGCTGCCACCAGGGCAGGCCGCCCAGCAGCAGTGCGGCAAGCGGCTGGCGCCGCAACAGGAGGATGGCAAGGGCGACACCCGCCAGCGCGGCGCAACTCAGTAGCTGCGTGCGCAGGGGGATTTTCAAATCATGCTCTCGAAGATGATCTTCCACGCGCTGCCTTCGCGCGCCCAGTATTGGCGCTTGCGCTGGGTGGAGCGGTTCTTGCCGATCTTCGATTCGAGCGTGAAGGTACTGACCAGCATATCGTCGCGGCTCGGGTAGCGGAAGATGGTCACTTCGCTGAGGGACACGCTAAGGCCATTCACGCTGGCCAGCGGACGCATGTCTTTTTCGTACCAGGTCTTCAGGTCTTCGCCGTTGGCCGATTTGAACTTGCCCGAATAATTCTTCAACAACCGCTTGCTGTTGGCGCTGACCAGGTCGGCGCGCCAGGATTCGACCAGGCGGTTCGCGGTAAAGCGCTCGTTATCCCATTTGGCCTTGCTGATGAACTCCTGGTGGTCGGCGATCACTACCGGCGTCCTGCCGATATCGACGGTGTTTTCAAGCTTGCGCAAATCGTCGTTGGTCAGCACCACGCAGCCGTCGGAAGCGAGGGGCGGGCGGCTGTAATTGTCGGCCGGCGTGCCGTGCAGGAAGATGCCGCCGCCGCTGCGGCCATTCAGGCGGTCCCACTCGTTGGGGTAGTTGATGCGCAGCGCGCTGGCGCCGTAGAAGTCGGGCAGCTTGGGGCCGGCTACGCGGCCGGTGATGTAGTAGACGCCGAGCGGGGTTTTCTGGTCGCCTTCGCGGAACTTGTCGACACCCAGCTTGCCCTGGCTGATGTAGTAGTCGGTGACCAGTTTCAGCTCGCCGTTGTTGTTCTGGTAGACGTACAGGCGCGATTGCGTGGCGTCGACCACCAGCACATGGCGCATGTCGGTGCGCAGCTGCAGCACGGAGCGCGGCGCCAGTTCGGGAGCGGGGCGCGCCACCAGGGTTTGCAGGCGCACGCGCGCTTCGTCGCGCAAGTCTTTCAGCTTGTCGGCCGGACCGCTGGCGCCGGCGCCGAGCTGGGCCACCGGCTTGGTGTGCATCAGCAGCAGGTCGCCGCGGATCAGGTGGCCGACGCGGAAATTCGGGTAAGCCTGCACCAGCGCGTCGGCCTTCGACATCGCCTCTTGCAACTGGCTGGCGCGCAAGTTCTTGTAAATCTCAAGCAGCAAGATTTCGGCCTCCTGCCTGGCGCGCGGGGCTTCGGCCGGATGGATGGACTTGGCCATGCCAGTGCCGGCTGGCGCCAGCACGACGCATGCTGCCAGCAATGCGGCGGCCGTGCAGGCACTTGCTCGCTTCGACATCTGCATCAGCCCCCCGACTGCTCTTGCCGGATCAGCCAATTCTTGCCTTGCTTCTCCAGCACCAGGGTCTTGCGGCCGGTAGTGCTGAAGCGATCAGACGCATACTTCTGGCGGAATGTCACGTTCGCAGTATTGCCTTTCACCGTCACTTGCGGCGACTCGATGCTTACCTTGATGTGCCCTTTGCCCTCGATGCGGGCGGTACGGTCGGCTTCCCAGGCTTTGCGGTTCTGGCCTTTCGGCGTCTGGAAGTTGCTGCCGTAAGCACTCAGGTAGCCCTTCATGTCTTGCGCACTCCAGGCTTTGGCCCAGCTATCGACAGCCTTGACGACATCGGCGCCGTCGGCGTCTGCTTTCTGGACCTGCTCAACTTTCGACACCGCCTTTGCCAATTGTACTGCCGGGGCGGGTGCCGGCGCGGGCGCCACGGCTGGCGGCGCCGTCGGAAGCGCCTTGGCTTGCGCCATCGCAGGCGCGGCGGCCGGTGCGCTAGCCGCTGGCTTGGCCTGGACCACGGCTGCGGCTGGCGCCGGTGCCGCGGCGACAGCAGCCAGCGGCAAGGCGGGCTCGCCGCCCTTTGGCGTCAAGGTGCGCACCATCGCCAGCCTGGCTTTCGGCGGCGGCTGGCCCGGATCGGCCAGTTGCATGGCCTTGTCGTAAGACTGGCTGGCCAGCCTGGCATACACGTCACCCAGGTTTTCGTGGGCGGTGGCGTAGGCTGGATTGGTGCGGATCGCGCGTTCCAATGCCACGCGGGCCTTATCGTAATTACCGCCCGCTGCGTGCAGCACGGCCAGGTTGTTATAAGGCTCCGGTAATTCGGGATAATCTTCCGTCAGCTTTTGGAAAACATTAATTGCCTCGGCTGTTTTGCCCTGTTCGGACAAAATCATCCCTTTAATAAATCGCAACTGCGCATCCTTTGGTCGTTGTGATAATGCAACATCTACCTTGGCCAAGGCGGCTGGGAGCTGCCCGCCGCGCATCATTTTACCGATCTCTGCGGCCTCATCGGCCTGCGCGCCAAAGCACGCAATTAATAGCGCGGCCCCGAGCGCAAGGGCTGTACGAGAGGAAATTTGCGATGCCTGCATTTATTAATTTTGCCGACGGGAAATAAACATTCATTTTATCAAACTCAGGGGGCTGAATATACTTAGAAGATGGAACTAAGTATTACGCAGCAGGACGCGGGACACACGGCGCAGGGCTTGCCGCTGTTCATTTTTGCGCTCTGCAACCGCCACGGAATGGAAGCCAGGATCAGTACCCTGGGCGGTGCAATTATCAAGCTGCAAGTGCCCGACCGGCATGGCCGGCTCGCCAACGTCATCCATGGCGCGGCGCCCGATTGCGGCATCCACCTGCTACCGGCGCCGGGGCGCGCCTTGCACCGGGTGCCCTGGCACGCCGTGCCCTTGGTGGAAGACGCCAGCGTCGGCCTGCGCCTGGCCAGTCCGGGCCCGCCAGCGGTGCTGGCGACCTATCTGCTCGACGAGGCGAACGGCCTGACGCTGCATTGCCAGGCGCCGGCCGCCACTTCGGCCACCATCTGCCTGCGTATCGCCTTGAATATGGCCGGCGAGGGCGACGTCCTCAGCCAGCAGCTGGAGGTAGGCGCCACGCGCGTCGTGCCGGCCGGCGAACACGAGCGCGACGTGGCCAGCACGCCATGGGACTGCCGTTCGCCGCGCCTGCTGGCCGAATTGCCTGGGCAGGCGCGCTACCTCCTGGACCAGCACGGAAACGGCGACGCGGCGCTGCGCCTGCTCGACCCTGCCACGGGACGCGTGCTCGAACTTGCCACCGATGCCGCCAGCTTGCGGCTGGGCTGCGGCGAGCGTGCCGCCTGCCTGTGGCTGGAGCCCATCATGGCGGCAGCCGGCGGCCAACTGGTCCTGCGCTTCACTGCCCAGCCATAGCTCCGCAAGGCTTGTGGTAACAACAATGTTAATATCTGGACTCCCTTATTACCGAGCCCAGCCCAATGAGTATCGTGTTTTCCAGCCTGAACCACGCGCAGCGCGTGCCCCTCGCTGCCGAAATCCACTCGCGCCCCTTCCTGAAACTGGATGCGCCGACCCTGCTGTCCCATTTCGCCATCATGGGCGAGGAGGAACAGCAAGAGTTGCTGGCAGGGCTGTGCGGTCATTTCGGCGTGGCGGCGCCGGCCGCAGGCGGCAAGTACTTTACCCATGATTTTGGCCGTTTCCGCCTGAAGTGGGAGCTGCACACCGAATTTGCCACCTTCACCTTCGCCGAAACCGTGGCCAGCATGCCGCTGCCGGAAGATGCCTTCAGCAACATGCCTTCGCGCCACCTGCCGGAGCAGTGGCTGCTGCGGCTGCAGGGCAGGGTGCTGGTGGCCGCGCACGTCCTGCTGGGACGGCCTGGCGGCATGCAGCATGCTTTTGCGGAGAGCCTGCAGCGCCTGTTCCAGGGCGCCCCGCTGGCGGGCAGCCAGGTGATGAACGGCGGCGAGATGTGGACCGACTTCGCCATCCATGCCGATGGCTTCAGCCGCTTCGTGATCTGCGACGCCGGCATGCACGAACAGCAGTCGGGCCGCCTGGTGCAGCGCGTCCTTGAAATCGAAACCTATCGCATGATGGCCCTGCTTGGCCTGCCGGTCGCGCAAAACGCCACGCCGGAACTGAACCAGGTGGAGGCCGAGCTGGCCACCCTGGCCGGCGCCCTGGTGGAAGCCGACGGCAAGGTCGACGACGGCTCGACCGAACAGGCGCTGCTCGATCGCATTACCCACCTGGCGGCGCGGATCGAAAAGGTTTCGGCCGACACCAGCTACCGCTTCGCCGCGGCCAAGGCCTATTTCGGCCTGGTCAACGCGCGCATCGAAGAATTGCGTGAACTGCGTATCGAGGGCACGCCAACGGTGGAGGAATTCATGGAGCGCCGCCTGGCGCCCGCCATGAAGACTTGCGAGGCCGTCGCCGCGCGCCAGCAGGCGCTGGCCGGCCGTATCGCCAACTGCAACGACCTGCTGCGCACCCGCGTCGGCATCGTGCAGGAAGCGCAGAACCGCAAGATCCTGCAGTCGATGAATACGCGCGCGGCGCAGCAGCTGCGCCTGCAGCAGGCGGTGGAAGGCTTGTCGGTGGCTGCGATCTCGTACTACGTGGTGGGCCTGATCGGCTATAGCGCCAAGGGCGCGAAGGTGCTGGGCGTGGGCGTCAATCCTGAGCTGCTGATGGGCGTCATGGTGCCGGTGGTGGCGGTCGGCATGTGGCTCGGCCTGCGCAGCATGCACAAGCGCCTGCACCACGCATGATGCGCCTTGCACGTCGCTTGGCCTGGCTGGCGGTGGGCGCGGCTTTGGCCGCCTGTGCACCGGCCACCCGCCTTGCACCCGCTTCGACGGCATCGCCGGTGGGCGCGCTGCGCTTCATCGGCGAACAGCGGGTTGCACACCAGGCGATGTTCCGGGACACCATGCTGGGCGGTTTCTCCGGGCTCGATTACGATGCGGCGCGCGGCCGCTGGGTGGTCGAAAGCGACGACCGCTGCACCCACAACCCCGCGCGCTACTACGAAGCGGAGCTGGATTTTGACGCCAGTGCGTTCCGTGCGGTGCGCTTCAGCGGCCTGCACTATTTCCTGAACGCCGACGGCAAGGACTTTACCGCCACAGCCACCGCTTGCACGCGCGCCGACGTGGAATCGATCCGTATCGACCCGCTGGACGGAAGCATGTGGTATTCCAGTGAAGGCGACCGCCGCTATGGCCTCGATCCTTTCATCCGTCATGCCACGCGCGATGGCGCGCTGCTGGCCGAATTGCCCTTGCCGGAAAACTTCCGGGTGCATCAGGGCGAAGAGCGCGGTTCGCGCTACAACGCCACCTTCGAAGGACTGGCTTTCGCCCCGGATGGCCGCAGCCTGTGGGCTTCCCTCGAATGGCCGCTGTACGAAGATGGCCCGATCGCGACCACGCAGCACGGCGCGGTGCTGCGCATGACGCAGTTCCAGCGCGATGGCCAGGTGCTGCGCCAGTTCGCCTATCCGCTCGATGCCATTCCCGCCGAACCGGGACCTGGCAAGGAAGCCGAAAACGGCGTCTCCGAAATCCTGGCGCTGCCCGATGGCGAGCTGCTGGTGCTGGAGCGCGCCACGGTGCAGGATGCCGCGGGCGCCTACACCAATTACGTCCGCCTGTATGCCACCGATGGGCGCGGCGCCAGCGATGTGAAGGCGCTGCCAGGCTTGGCGGGCGCGCAATACACGCCGGTGCGCAAACGCCTGGTGCATGATTTCAGCAAGCAGCCCGTGCCGCGCGCCCATAACCTGGAGGCAATGTCCTTCGGCCCGCGCCTGTCAAACGGCCACGCCACCCTCGTGTTCGCCAGCGACGACAACTTTGGCAAGGGCCAGGTCACCCAGTTCCTGCTGTTCGAAGTGCTGCCCTGACGATTATTCCGCTGGCTGGAATGGTGAATTGCTGTTGGCGGGGATTCTCATCGTCGCCGACATGGATCAGACTCTCATCATTACTTGAAAGGAGATCCCATGAAGCTGCACTACCACCCAATTTCCGGCCACGCCCACCGCGCCCACCTGTTCCTGTCCCTGCTGGGCCTGGACTTTGAGCTGGTCGAAGTCGACCTGCTGAAGGCCGAGCAGAAAAGCGAAGCCTTCCTCAAGCTGAATCCCTTCGGCCAGGTGCCGGTACTGGAAGACGACGGCGTGGTGATTGCCGACTCCAACGCCATCCTGGTCTACCTTGCCACGCGCTATGGCGATGCCAGCTGGCTGCCGCGAGACCCGGCCGGCGCGGCTGCCGTGCAGCGCTGGCTGTCGGTCGCCGCCGGCGAAATCGCCAGCGGACCCGCTACCGCCCGCATCATCAAGCTGTTCAGGAAACCGGTCGATCCGGCCGACGCCATTGCCCGTGCCCACCGCATCCTCGCCCTGGTCGAGGCCAGCCTGGCCGGCAAGGAATGGATCGCCGCCGGCTGGCCGACCATCGCCGACATTGCCTTGTACAGCTATATCGCCCGTGCCCCGGAGGGCAATGTCGACCTCTCGGGCTACGCCAATGTCGGGGCCTGGCTGGCCCGCGTCGAAAGCCTGCCACGCTTCCAGCCCTTCATCCAATCACCGGTCGGGCTGGCAGCATGAACGGGCCCTGGCACGCCGGCGAAATCGCGCTGCAGGCCACGCTTGGCGCGGTGGAACGCATGGACGACATTGGCCGCAAGGTGATCCGCGACCACATGCCGGACCAGCACCGCGACTTCTTCGCGCAGTTGCCGTTTGCCGTGTTCGGCAGTGTCGATGCGGAAGGTCGGCCGTGGGCCACGCTGCGTGCCGGGGAAGAGGGGTTCATGCATGCGCCGGACCCGCAACGCCTGCAGCTCCGGCTGCCGGCGCAGCACGACGATCCGGCGCAGGCCGGCCTGCGCGACGGCGCGGCAGTGGGCATGCTTGGCATCGAACTGCATACGCGGCGCCGCAACCGCCTGAATGGCCGCCTGCGCGCGCTCGGCGACGAGCTGTTCGAGATCGCGGTCGTCGAATCGTTCGGCAACTGCCCGAAATACATCCACCAGCGCGACTACCGCTTCGAGCGCACGCCAGGCGAGCCATCGGGCTTGCCGCCACGCCGCCTGCCGCACCTCGATGCGCTGGCGCGCGACCTGATAGGCCGCTCGGGAACTTTTTTTGTCGCGACCTATTCCAGCGAGGGCGGGGAGATGCGGGTGGACGTCTCGCATCGCGGCGGTGCGCCTGGCTTTGTCCAGATCAGCAGCACGGGGAGCTTGCTGGTGCCCGACTATGAAGGCAACCGCTTCTTTGCGACTCTCGGTAACATACTGCTGAATGCCCGGGCCGGGCTGGTGTTCCCGGACTTTGAGAGCGGCGGCTTGTTGCAGATGAGCGGAAGCGCGCGCGTTGTCGTGGACGGACTGGAACGGCACTGGGAGTTCCAGCCGCAACAGATTGTGTGGCGGGAAGATGCATTGCCGCTCAGATGGGCGCTCCTAGCAAAATAGTTCTGCTACCATCGGTGGCATGGATAGGGCTTCTCTCGCTGCGCCGGGAAGGACCAGGCTGGATGCATTCATTGCGGTGTATGAACACAGCCCCAACTTGGCTTTCATGATGGATGCCGATGGCACTGTGCTTGCCGCGAACGCCCATGTGCGACGGCTGGCGCAGGAACTCGGCGTCGGGGACAAGGCATTCGGCCTGTTCCGCAGTTGGGCTGCCGCCGAACTGCGCGACGACGCGATTCCCGAGGCCACGCAGCGCGGCGTCTGGCGGGGCGAACTGGCCCTATGCGAAGGCGATGGCGACGGTACGCCGGTCTCGCTGGCGCTGGAATACTATGCCGGCCATGGCGACCAGCCAGAATGCTTCCGCTGCATCGTCACGCCGCTGCCCGAGGCAGATTCCTATGGCTCTCGGCTGCGCTTCAAGCGCCTGTTCGACCACCATCCGCACCCGATGTGGGTGTATGACGTCAGCAGCCTGCGCTTCCTGGTGGTCAATCGCGCGGCCGCGGCAGTCTACGGCTACAGCGAAGAAGAATTCCTGGAGATGACGATCGAGGATATCCGCCCCGATCACGAACTGGCACGCCTGCGCGACGAACTGGCAACGTCGTCGCAGGCCGGGGCGCACCAGACCGGTACCTGGACCCACCGCTGCAAGGACGGCCGCCTGATTCAGGTAGAGATTTCCTCGCACCCTTTGCTGATGGCGGGGCACAAGGCGCGTTTCGTCTTCGCTCACGACGTGACGCAGCGCCTGCGCATCGAAAAAGCCCTGCACGCATCGCAGGAGATGACGCAGCTGGTGGTCGACCACATTCCGCACCAGATCTTCTGGAAGGACCTGGACCTGCGCTACCGGGGCTGCAACGATGTGTTCCTGCGCGCGGCCGGCCTGTCCTCGCAGGAGGAGGTGGTCGGCAAGAGCGATTTCGACTTCCCCTGGTCGCACAACGCGGAGCGCATCCGCGCCGACGACGCGAAGATCATCCGCAGCGGCGTGCCGCACCTGAACCGCGAAGACCACCTGCTGTTCGCCGACGGCAGCGTGCACTGGTTCCTGATCAACAAGCTGCCGCTGCACGACCAGGCCGGCCGCACCATCGGCCTGCTTGGCACCATCGAGGATGTCTCCGAGCGCAAGCAGGTGGAGCTGATGCTGCAGCTGCATAACCGCGCGCTGGAATCGAGCGTCAACGCCATTGCCATCACCGCCATCCACGACGGCAGCGACACCATTAACTATGCCAACCGGGCGCTGGCCGAGCTGACCGGCCACGTGGCCGGCGAACTGGTCGGCCGCAGCCTGGAGGAGCTGCTGGCCAGCGACGACGATGCCGCTGCCCGCACCGCCTTGCACGAAGCCGTGCATGGACAAAGCGACGTCCAGCTCATGCTGCGCGGGCGCCATCGGGACGGCCGCAGTTGGTGGGCCCAGTTGCACGTGGCGCCGGTCGGTGGCAGCGAGGGCCAGCGCACGCACCGTGTCTGCGTGCTGACCGACATGACCTCGACCATGGACTACCAGGCCCAGCTCGAGCACCAGGCCAGCCACGACGCGCTGACCGGCCTGCCCAACCGCAACCTGTGCGGCGACCGGCTGGTGCAGGCGATCAGCTATGCGCAGCGCTACGGCCATACGGTGTGGGTGGCTTTCCTCGACCTGGACAATTTCAAGCTGGTCAACGACAACCTGGGCCACGATGCCGGCGATGAATTGCTGCGCACCGTGGCGGCCCGCCTGCGCGGCTGCGTGCGCGACACCGACACGGTGGCGCGCATGGGCGGCGACGAGTTCGTGCTGGTGCTGCTGGACGGGCATGAGGCAACGCCGTCGCAAGCCGTGCTGCACAAGATCCTCGACAGCATCTCGGCGCCGTTGCAGCTGGCAGGGCAGGAGCGTACGGTGACCTGCAGCATGGGGGTCTCGCTCTACCCGGGCGACAGCAGCGATCCGCAGCTGCTGATGCGCTATGCCGACATCGCCATGTACCGCGCCAAGGAAAGTGGCCGCAACCAGGTGCAGTTCTATGAGCCGGCCATGCACGCGCGCATCGTGGAACGGGCCGCCATCGAAAACGAATTGCGCGGCGCCCTGGCGCGCGGCGAGATGTTCCTGGTCTACCAGCCGAAGATGAGCGTGGCCAGCGGCGAGATCTCCGGCGTCGAGGCGCTGCTGCGCTGGCGCCATCCGACCATGGGCCTGATTCCGCCGGGCCGCTTCATCGGCGTGGCGGAAGAGACGGGCCTGATCGTGGCGCTGGGACGCTGGGTGATCCATACGGCCTGTGCCCAGAACAAGGCCTGGCAGGATGCCGGCCTGCGGCCGCTGCGGGTGGCGGTCAATGTCTCGGCGCGCCAATTCCGCGACAAGAACCTGGCCGACGAGGTGGTGGAAGCCTTGCGCAGCACGGGCCTGCAGGCGCAATACCTCGAGCTGGAGCTGACCGAGAGCATGATGATGCAAAACGCCGACGAGGCGGTGGTGACGGTGCAGCGCCTGAAGAAAGTCGGCGTCGGCATATCGATCGACGATTTCGGCACCGGCTATTCCAGCCTGGCTTACCTCAAGCTGTTCCCCATCGATTACCTGAAGATCGACCAGTCCTTCGTGCGCGACATGCTGGGCGACCCCACGGTGGCAGCCATCGTACGCTCGGTCATTTCGCTGGGCCACAGCCTGGACTTCCGCATCATTGCCGAAGGGGTGGAGACGGAAGGGCAACTGGCCTACCTGCAACGCTACAACTGCGACGAAGCGCAGGGCTTCCACCTCAGCCAGCCGATCATGCCGGAAGCCTTTGCCGCCTTGCTGAAGCAGGAGCAATCGCGCCAGCCGGCGCTGCGCCCGGCGGACCAGCGCAAGGGCACCTTGCTGCTGCTCGATGATGAACCGAACGTGTTGTCGTCCCTGATGCGCCTCTTGCGCCGCGACGGCTACCAGATCCTGGCAGCGCACAATGCGCAGGAAGCGTTTTCCATGCTGGCCACGCACGAAGTGCAGGTGGTGGTCAGCGACCAGCGCATGCCGGACATGAACGGCACCGAATTTCTGAGCCGGGTGCGCAAGCTCTATCCGGGCACGGTGCGCATCATCCTGTCCGGCTATGCCGAACTGGAATCGGTGCTGGGCGCCATCAACCGCGGCGAGATCTACCGTTTCTACACCAAGCCCTGGGACGACCAGGCCTTGCGCGACAATATCCGCGAGGCGTTCCGCTACCATGCCCTGATGCATGGCGGCGATGGCCACGCTCCGACCGGAACCTAGGTGCCCCACAGCGCGGCGAAGGCGTCCAGCGGGCGCGGGCGGCCCGGTCACCAGCGGGTTGTCGGCAAAGCGCGGGTCGAGCAGGGCGTCGTCCAACACCATGGTTTCGGCGCGCATGATGGCGTGGCCGCTGCGCCCGGGCCGATGGCCGCCTTGAACCACTGGCGTTCGCTATCGCGCAGGGAGATCAGGGCGATTGGAACGTCAAACTCCTCGGCCGCAAACGCCGCAAGCTTATCGAAGCCTTCCTCGGAGACGCTCCAGCACGGTTAAACATTTTCCCTGCCGTTCCATTTGGATTTCTGGCAAGATTTAAGGCAACAGAATAACAATGGGGTTGCCGATGGCGAAGTTATGGCTGAAACGTCTGGTCCTCGCAGTATTGGTGTTGTTGCTGGTGGCCGTGCTGGGCTTGTGGTTCTTCTTGCGCGGCAGCCTGGCCCAGCTCGATGGCAGGCGCACTGTCGCCGGCTTGTCGGGCAACGTGACAGTTACCCGCGACGACAGGGGCGTTCCTTCCATCTCCGGCGGCGACCGGAACGACGTGGCCTATGCCACCGGCTTCGTGCATGCGCAGGACCGCTTCTTCCAGATGGACCTGCTGCGCCGCATGCCGGCCGGCGAGCTGTCCGAACTGTTTGGCGAGAAGGCCCTTGAGACAGACCGTATCAACCGCCTGCACCGCTTCCGTGCCCGCGCCGCGCAGGCGATCGAACTCATGCCGGCGGCGGATCGCCAGCTGCTGGAGCGCTATACCGCAGGCGTCAACGATGGCTTGAATGCGCTTGGCAATCGCCCCTTTGAATACGGCCTGGTCGGCGTCGGCCCGCGTGCCTGGGCGCTGGAAGATTCCTTCCTGGTGGCCTGGGCTATGTATATCGACCTGCAAGTGACGGGTATTGGCCGCGAATTCGCGCGCGGCTGGCTGAAAGAGCACGCCAGCACCGAGCAACTGGCCTTCCTGCTACCGGCCAGCACGCAGTGGGATGCACCGCTGGATGCCGCCAGCCCGCCGCCACCGGATGCGCCGATCCCGCCCCGCGCGCCGGACTGGTGGGGCAAGGGCGTGGCCAGGGAGCCGGCCACCCTGGCCGCCGCCGCATTCGTCGACGGCGTCGGCAGCAATAACTGGGCGGTGTCTGGCAAGCGCAGCGCCAATGGCGGCGCCATCGTGTCCGACGACATGCACCTGGGGATCAAGCTGGCCAACACCTGGTACCGCCTGTTGCTGCACGTGCCGGGCCAGCACGGCAGCACGCGCCGCATCGTCGGCGTCAGCATTCCGGGCGTACCGGCCGTCGTGGCGGGCAGCAATGGCAATGTGGCCTGGGGCTTCACCAACAGCTATGGCGATTATGTCGACCTGGTGGAAGTGGGGGTGGCCAAGGACCGTCCCGGCCAGGCGAAACTCCCCGGCGGTTGGGAAACGCCGATGGAGCATGCCGAGACCATCCTGGTCAAAGGCCGGCCGGCCGTCACCCTCAAGGTGCGCGAAACTTCACTGGGCCCCATCATGCAAAGCGGCGGCCGCGAGTATGCCGTGCACTGGGTAGCGCACGACGTGAAGGCCGTCAACCTGGCGATCCGCCATATGGAGGAAGTGGACAATGTGGCCGAAGCGCTGGCGCTAGCGCCGAAAGTCGGCATGCCGGCGCAGAACCTGGTGGCAGGCGACAGCGACGGCAATATTGGCTGGACCATCGTCGGGCCGCTGCCGCAGCGGCCCGCCACGCCGGCCGACGCCAGCTATCCGCTGTCGGCCAACGGCAGCACGCGCGGCTGGCAAGGCTTGCTGCCGGCGGCGGCTTATCCTTCGGTACGCAATCCGCCCGGCGGCCAGTTGGTGACGGCGAACAGCCGCCAGTTGCTGGGCGCCGACGCGGTAAAGCTGGGCGACGGCGGTTTCGACATGGGCGCCCGCGCCAGGCAGGCGCGCGACGCGCTGGCAGCCCTGGGTGACAAGACCGACGAGAAGGGCGTCTACGGCGTGATGCTGGATGACCGCGCACTGTTCATTTCCCAATGGCGCGACCGTGCGCTGGCGGTGCTGGATCCGGAAGCGGTGAAGGGCAAGCCGCAGCGCGCGGAGCTGGCGCGCCTGTTGAAGGACAACTGGAATGGCCACGCCAGCGTCGATTCGGTGGCTTACCGTGCCAGCCGAGCCTTCATGTGGTCCCTCTACGAACTGCTGTACGGCGGCGCCAACATCGAGCTGGCCAAATTGAACAAGGACGCCAGTATGCGCGCCGCCTCCAGCCGCTGGCCGGTGGTCATCGGGCGCTTGCTGGATGAACAGCCCGGCGGCTGGCTGCCGCAAGGCCATGCCGACTGGAAGGCCCTGCAACTGGCGGCGCTGGACCGCGCCATCGAGCACCTGACCACCGGCGGCAAGCCGCTGGCTTCGGCCACCTGGGGCGCGCGCAACACGGCCACGATTGCGCACCCGATTGCAGGCGCGGTGCCGATGCTGAAGAAGTGGCTCAGCGTGCCGCCCGACCAACTGCCGGGCGACAGCAATATGCCGCGCGTGGCGGGTCCCGCTTTCGGCCAGTCCGAGCGCATGACGGTCTCCCCGGGTCACGAGGAGCAGGGTCTGTTCAATATGCCGGGCGGCCAGAGCGGCCATCCTTTGTCGCCGTTCTTCCTGGCCGGGCACACGGACTGGGTGGCCGGCAAGGCCACGCCGCTGCTGCCAGGCCCTGCGGCCCACACGCTGGTGTTTACGAAGTAGCGACGTTCTGCTGCAGGAAGTCCACCGTGCGCCGCCAGGCCAGCTTGGCGGCCGCTTCATCGTAGCGCGGCGTGGTGTCGTTGTTGAAGCCATGCTCGACGCCAGGGTAGACGAAGTGCTCGTAGCGGGCGCCGGCAGCCTTCAGCGCGGCCTCGTAGCCCGGCCAGCCGGCCAGGATGCGCGCATCGTTGCCGGCATCGTGGACCAGCAAGGGCGCCTTGATCTTCGGCACATCGGCGGCCGGTGGCTGGGAGCCGTAGAACGGGACGGCTGCCGCCAGGTCCGGCACCATGGTGGCGAGGTAGTTGGCCATGCCGCCGCCGTAGCAGAAGCCCACCACGCCAACCTTGCCATTTGCCGCCGGATGCGCCTTCAAGGCCTGCACGGCAGCGAGGAAGTCGGCGCGGGTCTTGGCCTGGTCCAGCTTCGCGAACAGTTCGCGCGCCTTGTCTTCATCGCCGGGATAGCCGCCCAGCGGGAACAGGGCGTCCGGCGCAAAGGCCAGGAAGCCGTCGAGCGCCAGGCGGCGCGTGATGTCCTCGATATGCGGATTCAGGCCGCGGTTCTCGTGCACGACCAGCACGGCAGGCAGCTTGGCCTTGGAAGCGGCCGGCTGCACCAGGTAGCCGCGCAGCTTGCCGTAGCCCTGCGGCGAGGGATATTCAGCGTAGCCGGACTTGAGGCGCTTGTCGTCGGCCGGCACCAGCGGGGCGGCAAAACTCGGCGACAGGGATGCCAGCAGGCCAGCGCCGGCAGCGGCAATGAACTCACGGCGGCTCAACTGGCCATGAACGTAGTTGTCGAACAGCTTCAGTACTTCGGGGTCAAAGTCTTTGGCGGTCAGGCGTGTCATCGTGGCGGTCTCCAGGTAAATTAGCGCTGTCAAGTCTACTCCGACCGGTGCATAATGACATTTCGACTCCGAGCCGGCACCAGCTATTGATGAGGCAAGCAATGATGAACGATTTTGCGGCCGCTTCCAAGGCCACCATGCAGTTCCTTCGGCAGCGCCTGGGCTTCAAATTGTGGATGGTCACTCGTACCGACGGGAAAGATTGGATCGTGCTGTTTGCCGATGACCATGGCTATGGCGTGAAGGCCGGCCAGGTCTACAGTTGGGCCGAAACCTTGTGCTCGCGCATGGTCGAAGGACAGGGCCCGCACATCGCGCCCGACGTGACAAGCGAACCGGCCTATGCGCAAGCCCCGATTACCGACAAGATCACGGTGGGCGCCTACGTCGGCGTGCCGCTGCGGCGCGCCGACGGCACCCTGTTCGGCACCTTATGCGCCATCGATCCAGAGCCGCAACCGGAACGCATCCGCGAAGACAAGGACATGGTCGTGCTGATGGGCGAGTTGCTGGGCGGCTTGCTGGAAGCCGAACTGGCCAACGCCGAGACTGCGCGCAAGGCTGAGCGCATGGACGTGGACATCACACGCGACGAGCTGACCGGCCTGTACAACCGCCGCGGCTGGGACATGCTGATGGTGCGCGAAGAAGAGCGCTGCCACCGCTATGGCCACCCGGCCTGCGTGGTCTCGATCGACCTGGACGACCTTAAATTCTATAACGATACCCAGGGCTATGCTTCCGGCGATGCCCTGCTGATTCGTTGCAGCAAGGCACTAAAAGAAGTTACGCGTGGTTCCGACGTGGTGGCACGCATGGGCGGCGATGAGTTCGCCATGCTGATGGTCGAGTGCGATTACTTCGATGCCCAGGCCATGCTGCTCCGGGTACAGGAAACGCTGGCAGGCTACGACGTGCGGGCCTCAATCGGCATGGCGATGCGCAAACCCGGCATTGACCTGGAGGAGGCCCTCGCGATTGCCGACGCCGAGATGTACCGCGCAAAGCGGTCACGCAAGGTCTTGAACTGATTTGCCAGCGAAACATTGATTAGGCGGCCCGGATTTCGTCATGCACGATCAAGACTTCGCCGCTCTCGTCTTCGAGCAACGCGAGCGGCAAATAGTCCCCAGGTGTTCGCGCCGTTCGCAGCTCGCGATTCAAAGCCAAGTCATCACCGTTCTTTGTATGCCGCCGCCGCACTGCTGACAAATGATTGAGGCGTTGCTGGCATAATTCCTCCGATCCCGAATAGTGGCCGCAGAAGCGGCGCATGGCGCACCACTTCAAAGACCCCAACACTGATGGCGAGGGTCAGCACCACGATCAGTGCACCTTCGGTCACCGGCGCCAGGCCGGCTGCGCGCAGGCCCATGGCCAGACAGACGATCAGGGTCTGGTGCAGGATGTAGACCGGGAACACGGCCTGCGTCAGGTAGCGGCGCTTGGCACTGTCGAAGTTCAGGTGGCGGTGGCCGAAGCCGCAGACGGCAACGATCCCGCTCCACTGGCAGAACGCGTACACGGTGCGCGCCATTGGCAGCCAGTCCTTGTAGGCGTCTCCCGTCGCGTAGAAGAAAATGAGGGAAGCCCAGCTGGCGAGGAAAAAGCCCAGCGCGGCGAAGCGGGCGTTTTCCAGGCGCCGCCAGAATTCGGCCTGGCGTGCCATGGCCGCGCCGAGCAGGAAAAAGGGCAGGCTCATGGCGTGGTTATGCCAGTCGGAGGTCAGGTTGTGGGTATGCGGCCAGTGCGGCAGGAGCAGGATGCGGCCTGCCGCGAGGAATGCGACCGGCAGCACAAACAGTTTCCAGCCTTGCAGGTGGTGCAGCAGCCAGTTGCCCATCGCTTGCACGCGGCGGCTGCCGATGGCAGCCAGCAGCAAGGTGTAGATCCACAGGTAGGGCAGGAACCAGAGGTGGTTCCAGGTCGGCAGGTCGAGGCAGCCGTTGTGGTCGCAGAAGCCGTGGTAGGCGCGGACGTAGAGTTGCATGAAGTCGAAATAGCTGCCCTGGTAGGCGACGTCAGACACTACTTCGAAGTAGGATTGTGGCGGGACGATGAAGAACATGCCGAAGATAAGCGGAATCAGCAGGCGCTTGCTGCGTTCCTTGACCAGTCCTTTTCCGCCGAGCTTATCGAGCAGGAAGGCGGCTGCCGCCCCGCCAATCAGGAACAGCAGGCACATGCGCCAAGGCGAGGACAGCAGCATCAGCGGCTCGATAGCATCGCTGGGGTGGGGCGTTTTGACGTGCCAGTCCCAGGTCACGTAATACATGCCGGTGTGGTACAGCACGAGCAGGAAGAATGCGCCGATGCGCAGCCAGTCGAGGAAATACAGGCGTTGGTTTTGCATGATGGTTTGGCAAGCAGGGTTGGACATGGCCCCAGCTTAGGGAGACCGGTCTTAGCAGGCCAGCAATAGGTGGCGAACGGCATTGGGCAGGGGCGAACGAATTTATTGACGCAGATTTCAACCAGTTGGCTGGCGCCGTGCAATATGACTGTATTGAGTGCCCCGATTGGAGTTGTGATGAGTGCGTTGCCGTCCCACAGGAATTTCCTCGAGTATGAGCCGCTGCTGTGGCGCGTGCTGAGCAAGCTGGTGCGCGATGGATATTACATCCAGCCGCACGACGCCCGCGACCTGATCCACGACTTCTTCCTTGAATGGGAAGCGCTCAATAGCCGCTTTGACGCGGCCAAGGGCGAATTCGCCCCCTACCTCGCCACCGCCTTTTGCCGCTTTGGCCGCCGTCGGCAATTGAAACTGCACCGGCTGCGCTCGCGCGCCGTCGACATCGAGGAATGCCTCGACCTGGCAGCCGCCGACCCTTTGCCGCTCGAGGCGGCCGAGTTGAAACAGCAGACTGCGCAGCTCAAGGAGGCCATCTCGCATTTGCCCGAGGCGGAACAGGCTTTGCTGGCCGATTTCCTGTCGGACTATGCGCCAGGCGAGCGCGAACTCGCGGAGAAACACCGTCTCACGCGCTATCGCATGCGCGCACAGCTGGCCGCTACGGTCAGCCGTGTCGCGTTGCAATTGATGGAGGCAAGACCGCAAGCGGCCGATGCCGATATCGCTTACCGGGTTTGGGTGATGGACCAGTCGCCGCGCTTTGTGGCTGCCGAACTCGGACTACCAACTGAACAGGTGAACCAGGCCAAGGCGCGCTTTGCGCAAGCCCTGCTCAACTCGATTCGAGGCACAGAGCGGCCGGTTCGACAGGAGAGAAATATCATGCCGGAACTCGACATACTCAGGGAAGCGCTCAGCGCATTTGATCACAGCGAGGCCTTGGAGCGCTTGCGCACGCACGCGCAGGAAGTTCGCCTGGCTCTTGAGCAGCAAGACCTGCTACTTGACGCTGGCGAATGCGCCGCATTGGCCGCCCATCCCGAATGGCTGGCAAGCGTCTACACTGTGCTGAGCGGTGACGAATTGGCGGACGTCGAATCGGATGAACTCCATCCTTCCATGGCTGCCATCCTCGAAGGCGAACAGCAAGTGATTGCCGATGGCTGGGGGGCGCTACTCGAGAAGCTGGATGAAATGCGTCCCCCTTCCGGGACGGGCCAGTGGGAGCTCGCGCTGATGGCCGCAGGTAAGCCGGCCTCGGACCTGGTGCAGCACTTGCGTGAGCATCATGCTTCCTGCCGCAGTGGCGACCCCGCCAGCGAGCGTTTGCTGAAATACGGCCTGTCACCTGGAATGGTGTTCGAGGCCTTGCGCGAAATGGAATTGCTGTTCAATCGCTCCCTGCGCCGCGCCGGTGACGCGGCGGTGGCTCGCAAGAGCTCGGACGCTGATATCGTCGTCAAGCAAAAGGGCAAGAGCGTAGCTATCAAACCCGAGCTGCTAAGCGGGACCATTGCGGGTACGCTTGATCTTGAGCTGGAGCTCGTGCCCGCGTTGGCGCGCAGTATTATTTGCATGCTGCAGGCGTCGCCGCTCCTGGTTAGCGGATACTATTATTTGGGCGCGAACACCTTCTTCAAGTTGCCGGAAGCCGCGCGCCCAGCAGGACTCATCACGAAGGATGCATTGGTGAAGCGCTGGTGCGCCAACCAACGTGACATCGCACATGGCTCGCCGCTATTGCAAGGCGAACTCGCGCGGGGAACGAGTGGCAGTAAAGCCCCTTGCTGAACGCTGGTAAGTGGTCGTCGTCCACTCGAGCCTGCCATCCTTGTCGAAAATACGATGGAGCATTAATGCATTTGGCTGCGGGCTGATGGCGTTTGGTTTGCGCAGCCTGAGCCGCCACTTGCGGGGAACGACATCAAATTGTGTCGTTGAGCCCGCGCCGCATTCCCAACACTCCCTGGCGCCGGCATAATGGCGCCGTACGGAGGCCTTATGCGTGTGACCACATAAGATGACTGTAATCTGATGCTGTTGCAGAAAGCGATCCAGCGCCTGCATCGTAGCGCTGGACATGGCCAGGCTGAAGCTGGCGCATGTCCTGGCATGATGTATGACCAGTGCGCGGATCTCTCGTTCTTTGCGAGCAGAAACTTCCCCTCGCCCAGGCGCGCTGTATCGAATTGGGGCGCACGTCCGCATCCGAATCAAGTTCGATCAGGGTTAACTCATGCCCGTGCTTCCCCAGCGGGAAGCTGCGTGTTGCCGGCAACGAGCGGATGAAGTAGTGGTAAAAATTGGTGGGGGGCGCGCCAATGGGCACCGGCAGTCCTGCCCAGTGATCGTGGTTGCCGGCGATGGCGATGATTTTTCCGGCGGCGTTCAGGCCTACGTAATCACCATTGGGTGGGATAAGGTCGATTTCGCTTTCAAAGAAGCGACGCGCTAGTGCGAGTTCATCTGCATCTCCGTTTCGGCTAAGGTCACCAGTGACCAGGATCTGGAACTGTTCGTCCCTGCTGCGCAGATCGGCGACGAATTCGGCAAGCGCACGCAAGCCAACGGCGTGATGTCCCAATAGACCATCGAAGAGGGGGAAATTGTCCAGTCCAATTTGGACGGTAGGACTGATCGTTGCATCGCCTGTGCTTGGATCAAGGCTTCCGATGTGCAAATCGGAAATGTGCAGCAAGGTTGTCAGCAGTGTTGTTGTCATGATGGTCTCCCTGGTTAGTCCGCGTTGGACAGGCAGGGCTACCAAAAGTTCAGGGGATTTTTAAGCGAAATTTCGGCGATAATGCGCGGCATGCAGCTCAAACATTTACGAACTTTCCTGGCCGTCGCTTCCACCCTCAGTTTCACCAAGGCGGGGCGGAAGGTGCATCTTGCGCAGTCCAGCGTGACAGAGCAGATCCAGATGCTGGAGGCGGACTTGGGCGTGGCTTTGTTCGAGCGCTCGCAGCGCAAGCTGGCACTGACCGATGCCGGTGCGACACTGGTGAAGTATGCCGGGGCCATGCTGGCGCTGGCGGTTGATGCCCGGGCCGCTGTGCTTGGCAGCGTGGAGGTGCGGGGCAGGCTCGCGGTCGGCGCGCTGGAAACCTTGTGCGCGCATTGGCTGGCGCCGATCCTTGCAGAATTCCAGGGCAGGCATCCGGCACTGCAACTCGATTTGCAGGTGGCCGGAACCGGGGCGCTGCGCGATGCGATGCGGGAAGGTTCGCTGGACTTGAGCTTTTCCTTTACCCAGCCGCCGCCCGACAGCGGCCTGCATAGTGAATGCGTTGGTTCGGACGAACTGGTCCTGCTGGTGCCTGCGGGCCACGCGCTTGGCAGTCTCGCCAGCGTCGGGCCGCAGGACGTTGCGCGCGAACGCTTTCTCGTGACGGCGCAAGGATGCGTCTACCGCAGCATGTTTGACAGCGCTTTTTCCGCTTCGGGTTGCCAGGTGCCTCAGGTGGCCGGTGAATATGGCAGCCTGGGCGCGATCGTGCATATGGTCCGTGCCGGCTTCGGTTGCGCGTTGATGCCGCGCCTGGTCGTCGCGGGGCAAGGTGTCGGGCTTGTCGCCCTGCCTTGGGAGGGCGGCGCAGCGCGCATCGGCATCCATATGAGCTGGCGGCCAGGACAATTGCCATTTGCCTTGCGCCAGCTCCTGGATGCGCTTCGGCTACGGGCTGTTGGGCTACACGAGCCGGTGTCCGCCATCGACGTGCAGCACGCTGCCGGTAGTGAAGCGGTTTCGCATGAGGAAACAGATGGCGTCGGCGATGTCGTCGACGTGGCCGATGCGGCCAACCGGTAATTTGCTGGCCATTCCTTCGAGCATGCCGGCTTTGGCATCGCCAGCGACAAAGTCCCAGATTGGTGAATCGACCCAGCCGGGTGAGACTGCGTTGACGCGGATCGGAGCAAGTTCAACCGCCAGGGCATAGGCCAGCGAATTGAGGCCGCCATTGATCGCGGCGACGACCGAGCCGCGTGCCGCTGGGCGGCAGTAGGCGATGCCGGTGGTGAAGGTGATGCTGCCGGAAGCGGGCAGCATCGGGGCGCCATGCTTGGCCAACAGGAGCGGGCCCAGCAGTTTGGAGTCCATGGCCTTGCGCATCACCGCGACGTCGATGTCCGGCAAGAGCCGGTAGGCGCCGCCGATGTCAGCGGCGGTGCAGACGATGTGGTCAAGATGGCCGCATTGTGCGAACAGGGCGGCGACCTGGTCTTCCTGGGTGATGTCTGCAGCAATGGTGGCCAGCTGCGGCGAGTGCTTCAGTTTTTCTCGTGCCATGGCCAGCTTTGCCTCGGTGCGGCCCATTATCGTCACTGCGCAGTCCTCGCGCAGCAGGCGCTCGGCAAGCGCCAGGCCCATGCCGGAGCTGCCGCCGGCGATCAATACCCGTTCCATTGAATTCCTCCTTGGTTGTGGACAGGGACATTGTCGCGGGCGCACTGCGCGAAACGGAAACGGGATTTTACGATGCCTGTTATCGGAATTACCGATGGGCGAGGGCGTCCAGGATGGCAGCCTTGAAGTTGCGGCCGAGGGGGACGAGGGTACCGTTACGCAGCACCAGTTGCCCTTGCAGGTCGACTTTGTCGACCAGGGCCAGGCGCACGGCGGCGCGGCGGTGGCAGCGTACAAATTGGCTGCCCAGGCTGTCCAGCAGGTCGGTCAGGGTCTGGCGCAGCAGCGGTGCACCTTGCGCTGTGTGGAGCACGACGTAGTTGTCGGCGGTTTCGAGCCACTGGATGTCAGCGACCGGCACCACGCGCGTGCCGCCGCGCTCGTTGACCAGCAGTTGCCGCAGCGGCAGGCCGACGGCGCCGGGCGCGTTCTCGCCTTGCGCGGCGCGGCTGGCAACGCGTTCACGCAGGCGCTGCATGGCGCGCTGCAGGCGCGCGGCGTCGAAGGGCTTCAGCAGGTAATCGATGGCGTTGGCGTCGAAGGCAGGGACGGCATATTCGTCAAATGCCGTAGCGAAGACCACCAGCGGCGCTGGATGGGGCAGGGAGGCGGCCACCTCCAGCCCGCTTACCTCAGGCATTTGCACGTCCAGGAAGATGGCGTCGGGTGCGAAGGTCTCGACTTTTTCTAGCGCCTCCACCCCATCGCGTGCTTCTTCGATGGCTGTTATGTCCGACTCATGCGCCAGCATGCGGCGTAGCTTGTCGCGCGCCGGCCGTTCGTCGTCGACGATCAGGATACGCATGGCAGTCTCATTTCCGCGCGCACGCCGGCCGGGTCGCGCTGCACCAGCCGCAGGCCCGCCCGCTCGCCATACAGTGCCTGCAGCCGCTCGCGCAGGTTGCTCACGCCGATGCCTGCGCCGCCTGAAGCGCTGCTCGCGGCGTGGGAGGCAAGCATCCCGGCATCGTCGCAGACTGCGAGCACGAGGCTGTCGCCATCACGTTTTGCGCTGATGGCGATTTTCGTTACGCCGCGCCGCCTTTCGACCGTGTGCTTGAACACGTTCTCCAGCAAGGGCTGCATGCTCATCACCGGTACCAGGCACCCGCCGCAGGCCGCGTCGATATCCCATGCGATCTGTACGCGGTCAATGAAGCGTTCTTCCATCAGGCGTGCATAGCCACGCAGCAGGCGCAACTCGGTCGACAAAGGCGCCTGCTGCTGGCCGCTGACATCCAGCGTTGCGCGCAGTACGTCGGCCAATTGCACCAGCGTTGCGTCGGCGCGTTCGACATCGCTGTGCATCAGGGAAGAAATCGTGTTCAGCGCATTGAACAGGAAATGCGGCTGCATCTGCTGGGTGAGCTGGTGCAGTTGCGCCGAGCGCAATTGGGCATTCGCTTGCTCGGCCGCGCGGAAGGACAGCATGCCGAAGGCAATGAGCGTAAAGATCACGACGAAGATCGAGATCTTGATGTTCTCGTACAGAAAGGTCTGGCCCCATGGCTCATGTTCATAAGTCATGCCGGCCGTGGCATACACCGCGTGACGGATGCCGAAGGCCAGGGGCGTGAACAGGATCCACCAGACCGGCAGCCACAAGGCTTGCCGCGCAAACCAGCGCGCCGGCGTGGCGAGCATGCTGTCAAAGCGCCGCGTGGCAAGTCGCTGTGCGGTAAACAGCAGCGTGGCCACCGCCATTGACGACGACTCCCAGAGAAATGGCTGCCACAGCGGGCCGCTGTCGTGGCGCAGGAAATCCTGCACCGCGGTCGCCACCATCATGGCCCAGAATAGCAGCCAGGCGGCGAGGAGTGATAGCGTGGCGCGCCGGTTCATTTTTTCTGATGGCGTGCTTCGACGAGGTCAATTTCGCGCACCAGCTTGCGCGCCGTTTCGTCGGAAATATGGTGGTGGCGCGCCAGGTCGAAAATGGCCTGGCGCTCGGCCACCATGGCCGCCAGGCGCAGTTCGCGCTCGGCGCGGTCCAGTTTGCGGAAGTGCTCCTTGTTCTGGTCTTCCGCCGACCAGGCCACGTTCAGGCGGTATTCGTAGAGTGCAATCACGCGCGCCGCCGCTTGCGGCAGCACGTCCGGATGGTGGGCGTCGGCCAGCGCCAGTTCCGCGCGCTCGATGGCGGCAATCGCTGCCGATGCGGCCTGGCGCCGTGCCATGTCCTCCTGCTGGCGTTCGGCCGGCTCCTCCGGGAAGCGCATGCCGCCCAGCAGGCGCGGCAAGCCGATGCTGGCTGCCAGCAGGGAAATCAGGATCACCGAACTGGCCAACAGGATGGTCAGGTCGCGCGCCGGGAAGGGCTCGCCGTTCGGCAGGAATAGCGGCAAGGTCAGTACGCCGGCCAGAGTGATCGCACCACGCGCACCGGCCAGCGCGGTTGCCAGCAGCAACCGCCAGTGCGGCTTGCCGCCTTGCGCCGAGGTGGCGCGGCGGTTGCGGCGGTACAGGGTTACGCGCAGCGTCGCCCATACCCACACGAAGCGCAGCGCAATCAGGCCGAAGCTGATGGCGAAGGCGTACAGCACCAGCCACCAGGGATTGATATGGCCGCTCTGTTCCAGCGATTCGCTGGCGCCGCGCAATATGTCGGGCAACTGCTCGCCGAGCAGCACGAACATGACGCCGTTCAGCGTGAACTGCACCGTGTCCCATACGGCGGTGCGCTGGATGCGTGTTGCTGCCAGCGCCTGGCCGCCCAGTTCCACATAACTCATGGTGATGCCGGCAGCGACGGCTGCCAGGATGCCCGACGCGTGCAGGCGCTCGGCAACCAGGTAGGCGCCAAAGGGAATCAGCAGGCTGACCAGGATGGGCGAGCCGGCCGGTTCGCCATAGCGCATGGTGAGCCGGCCTTGCAGCCAGGCGATGGCTGCAGTGACGGCCACGCCGGTCGCGATGCCGGCCGCCGCGAGCCAGACAAAGGTCAGCGAAGCGGTAGTCAAGGAGAAGGTGCCGGTCAGCACCGCTGCCACGGCAAAGCGGAAGCACACCAGGCCGCTGGCATCGTTCAGCAAGGCCTCGCCTTCCAGGATGTGCATCAGCCGCTTGGGAATCGGCGCGCGCGAGGCAATCGAGCCGACCGCAATCGGATCGGTCGGCGACAGGATGGCGGCCAGCGCAAATGCCACCGGCAGCGGCATGGCGGGGATCATCCAGTGGATCATGTAGCCGGCGCCAAGGACGGTGAAGATCACCAGGCCCAAGGCCAGCTCCAGGATCACCACGCGGTCGCGGAACAGGCCCGTGTTCGGAATGCGCCAGCCATCGAGGAACAGCAGCGGCGGAATGAACAGCAGGAAGAACATCTCGGGGTCAAGCTGGATGCCGTGGCCGGACCATGCGGCGATTCCGGCGCCAAGGGCGATCTGTACCAGGGGGAGGGGAATGCCGCCTGACAGCATCCGCTTCACGTAGGCGCTGGCGATCACGGCCAGCAGCATTGCCAAAACTATCTCGATAGAATCCATTCGGACATTATAGGGGCATGCCAAATGAAAAAGAACTTGTCACTCGGGGTAGCCACTGTCATAATAGCGCCTCCTCTGCGGGAATAGCTCAGTTGGTAGAGCGCAACCTTGCCAAGGTTGAGGTCGAGAGTTCGAGACTCTTTTCCCGCTCCAGAATTCTTGAAAGGACGTCATCGCGCGTCCTTTTTTTGTTGTTTCTGCCCCTCATCGCTCCCGGCTGTTAAAAAGGGCCGGTATACTGCCGAAACATTCCATACCAAAGGGAATGCCATTTAAAGCAGATTGGAGCGATCGATGAATTCCGTTCAACAAGAAGTTGACGAGCGCAGTAACCTCACAAACTCCAACAAGTTCGAGCTGCTGTTGTTCCGCCTCGGCGTCGATAGCACCAGCGGCAACTCCGAGCTGTACGGCATCAACGTGTTCAAGATCCGCGAGATCGTTGCGATGCCGACCGTGACCGCCGTTGCCGGTTCGGAGCCGCACATGCTGGGCGTGGTCAACCTGCGCGGACAGATTATTCCAGTGATGGATTTGCCGGGCATCGTCGGCGTCAAGCCGAAGACGGGCCTGAACATCATGCTGGTCACCGAGTTCGCGCGCACCACCCAGGCCTTCGCCGTCGAATCGGTGGACGAGATCGTGCGCCTGGACTGGAGCCAGGTGTTGAGCGCCGAAGGCAGCCACGGCGGCGGCATGGTGACGTCCATCGCCCGCGTCGATGGCGACGTGCAGAACACCCGCCTGGCGCAGGTGCTGGACGTGGAGACCATCCTGCGCAACCTGACCCCGAGCGATGGCAAGGAGATCGATGAAACCGCGGTGGGCCGCCTGCCGCTGAAGCCGGGCACCTTCATCCTGGCGGCCGACGATTCGGTGGTGGCGCGCAACCTGATCGAGCGCGGCCTGGAAGCCATGCATGCGCCGTTCGTGATGATGAAGACCGGCAAGGAAGCCTGGGACAAGCTGAATCACATCGCCGAGGGCTGCAAGGCGGAAGGCATTGCGGTGGAAGATCGCGTGGCGCTGGTGCTGACCGACCTGGAAATGCCGGAGATGGACGGCTTCACGCTGACCCGCCTGGTGAAGCAGGATGCGCGCTTCTCCAAGATCCCGGTGGTGATCCACTCCTCGCTGTCCGGCAAGACCAACGAAGACCACGTGAAGGGTGTCGGCGCAGACGCTTATGTGGCCAAGTTTGTCGCGGAAGAACTGGCGGAAACCATCCGCCGCGTCCTCGCCAAGTGATGTCGCATTAAAGCTCTTTCAGCTGCCGGCTATGGAATTTCACATGGTCGGCTATGAAGCTCGAAATGAAGTAGTAGCCATGATCGTAGCCCGCATGCCGGCGCAGCTCCAAAGGCTGCCCGGCGGCGCGGCACGCATCCTCGAACACTCCCGGATATAACTGCTCGTCAAGGAACTTGTCGGCCAGGCCCTGGTCGATCAGGATGCCGCCGGGGAAGGGGGCTTCGTCCTGCACCGCCATCAGCGCGCTGGCGTCGTGCTGCAGCCATGTCTCCTTGTCCGGCCCCAGGTATCCTTCGAAAGCCTTCTGTCCCCACGGGCAGCGCACCGGCGCTGCAATCGGCGCAAAAGCCGATACGCTGCGGAACAGGTCCGGGCGGCGCAGGGCCAGCGTCAACGCGCCATGCCCGCCCATCGAATGGCCGAAGATGCCGACGCGCTTCGCATCGACCGGCAATTCATCGATCACCATTTGGCGCAGCTCGTGGATGTAGCTCTCCATGCGGTAATGCTGCGACCACGGCGCTTGCGTTGCGTCGAGATAGAAGCCTGCTCCTTCGCCGAAGTCCCAGCTTGCCGACTCGCCCTCGATGCCGGCGCCGCGCGGGCTGGTGTCCGGTGCAATGAGGACCAGGCCTTCGCGTGCGGCGTGCTGCTGCGCGCCGGCCTTGATGGCAAAGGTCTCCTCAGTGCAGGTAAGCCCCGCGAGATAGAACAGCGCGGGCACAGGCCCCTGCGCTGCCTGCGGCGGAATGAAGATGGAGAAGCGCATCGGCAAGCCAATCGTTCCCGACTCATGCCGGTAGAAGCGCTGCACTCCACCATGGCAAACGTGTTCGCTGATCATGTCCATACGTGGCATTGTAACCAAGATTCGTGTGACACGTTTTTCACAATTGCAATATAGTACGGCTCGGAGGTAAGTCTATGACCGATTTGTTAGTCATCTCTGACGAACTCGTATGGCCTTGCGCCATGCTGCTTGCATGGCTTGCAGGCGAGTTTGTTCACCGTTGGACCAATCTGCCGCGCATCAGTGTGTACGGCCTGGTGGGCTTCCTGCTTGCGCAGGCCATGCCCGATCTTCTCGTGCCGGACGGCAGCAGCCAGGTAACGCTGCTTGCCAATATCGCTTTCGGCCTCATCCTGTTTGAATTTGGTTACCGCATCAATCTGCGCTGGCTGCGCGTCAATCCCTGGATTGCCGTCAGCGGCCTTGCAGAATCGGCGCTCACGTTCGGCGCTGTGTTTGCAATCGCCTACTGGCAGGGCATGCCGCCGTTGACGGCGCTTCTGCTTGCTTCATTGGCGATGTCCACCTCGCCGGCCGGTGTGCTGCGCGTGATCAATGAAGAACGCAGCTCGGGCCAGGTGACGGAGCGCTTGCTGCACCTGGTGGCGATGAACTGCGTGCTTGTGCTGTTCGTGTTCAAGGTTGTCGTTGGATTCTGGGTGTTCCAGACTTCCGGCAGCCTGACGCAAGCGGTGTCGCGCAGCGTGATTGAATTGCTGGCGTCGGCCGTGCTGGGCGCGGTGGCGGGCATGCTGGTGCCTGCGCTGCTGCGCAGCCTCGGCACGCTGGCGCGCGACGGCACCGTGGCCTTTGCCATGGTAGTCGTGCTGCTGGTGTCGATCACCCAGGCGGCCGACCTGTCGCCGGTATTGGCGACGCTGACCTTCGGCCTGATGGCGCGCCATCGTCGCGTGACCTTCACGCGCACGCAGCGCAACTTCGGCGCGATCGGCGAGTTGCTGACGGTGCTGCTGTTCGTGTTTGCCGTGTCCACGCTGGACTGGCAGCGGGTGGTGTTTGGTGCCTCTCTTGGACTGTTGCTGCTGCTGGTACGCTTTGCCACCAAGACCGTTGCAGTGGCGCTGCTCTCGCACGTCGCCGGCATTTCGTGGCGCAAGGGCGCGCTGATCGGCGTGGCCTTGTCGCCGATGTCGGTGTTCGCCATCCTGCTGCTGGAGCAGACGCGCTACATGGGTATTGTATTGGTTGATGAACTCGCGGCGCTGGCCGCCATGACACTGTTCATGGAAGTGCTGGGGCCGATCATCACGCAGCGTGCGCTGATCAGGGCGCGCGAAACGGCCAAAGAGGAGGGCTGAGATGCCGTTGGAAGAATTCAAATCGTCGCAGCCTTTGACGATGGGCGTCGAATTGGAGCTGCAATTGGTCAGCCTGTCCGACTTCGACCTCACCGCGTCGAGCCCGGACTTGCTGCACCTGCTGGCGCGCAAGCCATTCCCCGGCCACGTCACGCCGGAGATCACCGAGAGCATGATCGAGATCAACAGCGACGTGCACACCAAGCACGGCGAGCTGCTGGCCCAGCTGCGCGAGACGCGCGATACGCTGGTGCGGGCGGCCGACACGCTGAACATCGGCATCTGCGGCGGCGGAACGCACCCGTTCCAGCGCTGGTCGGAGCGCAAGATATTCTCCAAGCCGCGCTTCAAGGAAGTGTCGGCGCTGTACGGCTACCTGGCCAAGCAATTCACGATCTTCGGACAGCACGTGCATATCGGCTGCGCCAGCGGCGACGATGCGCTGTACCTGCTGCATTCCTTGAGCCGCTACGTGCCGCACTTCATCGCGCTGTCGGCCTCCTCCCCCTATGTGCAGGGGAACGACACCCTGTTCAATTCCGCACGCCTGAACAGCGTGTTCGCCTTCCCCATGAGCGGGCGCGCGCCGTTCATCCTGAAGTGGGACGAGTTCGAGCACAGCTTTTTCTCGAAGATGGAGCATACGGGCGTGATCAAGTCGATGAAGGACTTCTACTGGGACATCCGCCCCAAGCCCGAGTACGGCACCATCGAACTGCGCGTGTGCGACACGCCGCTGACGGTGGAGCGCGCCGCGGCGCTGGCCTGCTACCTGCAGGCATTGTGTTCCTACCTGCTGGAGCGCAAGGAAGCGCCGCCGGAGGAGGATGACTACCTGGTCTACAACTACAACCGCTTCCAGGCCTGCCGCTTCGGCCTCGATGGCACGGTGGTGCACCCGAAGACTTACGAAAGCCTGTCGCTGCGCGAGGACATCCTGACCACGCTGCGCCGCATGGACTTGCACGCCGAAGCCCTCGGCGGCAGCGCCGCGCTGAACCACCTGATGCAGGTGACGCATATGGGCAGCGACGCCCACTACCTGCGGGCGGAATTCGACTCCTCCGGCAGCGTGGAGGGCGTGGTGGATGCGGCGATTGCGAAGTTCAGAGGGAATTGAGCTTTTTCAGGGCTCTGTTCCCGCGATTGGCTTGGCTTGAGTCCATCGTATAATCAGG
Source organism: Pseudoduganella sp. S-14 (assembly GCF_049913285.1). GTDB lineage: Bacteria > Pseudomonadota > Gammaproteobacteria > Burkholderiales > Burkholderiaceae_D > Rugamonas. The sequence goes on along the minus strand of NZ_CP183991.1, from coordinate 4,141,570 downwards.
CACTTCCAGTTAATTCGAATAGCTCATGAGCGATAACAGCGTCCTGGGGATTTACACCTTCGAAGGGATTTACGAGGGCAAGCCGGTCTATGAATACGCGCACCCGCAAGAGCATGCGCTGCATAAGTGCATGCTGTTCCTGCTGCAGGAAGGCGCGGAGGCGCTCTGGGATTCCGCGATCATCGAGGCCGGCAAGTTCGGCTTTGAGGAAGTGGCGATGGATGCCTTCAGTATCTTGCAAACCGAAATGCTGGAGCAGAAGCCTTTCGTTGACCTTCATTCCCACATCGAAGAATCCCTGACCCTGGGCAGCTCGCTGGTCTTCTACGCGGATGCTTGAGCGGTTTTTGCTGGCGGCAGTGCTGGCGTCCTTGCCGCTGGCTGCCGGGGCATGCAGCTGCGCGATGCCCGATCCGGTCGATGGATCGTTCCCCCACCAATTCGTCCGGCGCTTGCCCGCCAATCCCTGCGCGACGGATTTGATGGCCGGGTATGCGTGGCAAAAAATTACCAGGCACTACAGGCGGTTCACATGTTTGGAATGATTGGCGGCGCTGAGTTGGCAGATCCTGCAACGCGCCGCGCTTCCTTAAAGCGGAACCTGCTGATGAAGCTCGTACAGTTGCCGTGGCGGCATCGAAGGCGCAAGAGAAGGCGTTGCTGGACTGGCTGGCGGCTCAGCCATAAGTTGCCCTGGACGGGAGGGAGGCGTATCCTGTCCCGTAGAGGTGCAATATGAAAGCAATTATCGCTATAACAAGCATGGTTTTATGCCAGGCTGCGCTGGCTGCGGGTGGCGCCTTGAAGCCAGCCGACGAGGCTGCCGCCTTCAAGGCAGCGGGCTTCAAGGAGCACGGCAAGCACTGGAAGTCCTGCAAGGACTCGAGCGGAAGCTATGTTCCCGGCGCAATCGACAAGGTCCAGGACCTGAATGGCGATGGACTTCCCGAAGCCATCATCACTGAAGGCAGCACGGCCTGCTTTGGCGACACGGGCGTTGGCTATACCCTGGTCAGCAAGCAAGCCGACGGCAACTGGAAGGTGATGTCGCGCGGCGTCGGCATCTTGCTGGTGCTGGGAGCGCGAGGCAAAGATGGCTGGCCCGACCTGGAAATCGGCGGTCCGGGCTTTTGCTTCCCCGTCGAACGCTGGAACGGCAGCGAATACAAGGTCGTTGGCAAGCAATACGAAGGCAAGCCTTGCCAGCGCTGACGGGCGGTAAGCGGCCGGCCCCGCCCTAGAAGCGCGTTTCGCGGGCGGCGCGCAGGAAGCCGTCGAGGATGCCGGTGCAATCGAGCAGCTCGACGCCGCCGGCGCGGTGGAATTCAGGGTGCCATTGCAGCCCCATGACGAAGGGCGCCCGCGTGTAGCGGATCGCTTCGATCATATTGTCCGGGTAGGACAGCGCTTCCACCTGCATGTCCTTGCCGAGCGACTTCACCGCCTGGTGGTGGATGGAATTGACCAGCGCGCGCTGCGGCCCCCGCACCATCGCCGGCAGGGAAGAGCCGGGCGGAAACGTGATCTCATGGCGGTGCCGGTCGTAGTCATCGGAGACGTGGGCATGCGCGTCCGGCACGTCGGTCGCAATATCCTGGTAAAGGCTGCCCCCGAACGCAACATTCAACAGCTGGCAGCCGCGGCAGATGCCCAGCACCGGCTTGCCTGCTTCGACGAACTCGTGCAGCAGTTCCAGCTCGTACATATCGCGCGCCCGGTCGCCGCTCCATTCGGGCTTGGTCGGCGCTTCGGCATAGCTCTGGGGCGACACGTCGGCGCCGCCTTGCAGCACCAGGCCATCGAGGTGTTTCGCATAATCGCGCAGGCGGATATTGGATGGATGCAGCAGGCCTGAGGTATTCACGGTCGGAATCATGAACACCAGCACGTCGCGCGACATCACCCACTGCGCCACCGACTCTTCGAGGTACTGCAGGTTCTTGCTGCGCAGCCCCGTGGCGCCAGGTTCGGGATGGTAGATGCGGGCCGAAACCCCGATGTGCAAAGGCCGCTGGATGATATGCCGCGTAGCGGCGGCAGCCCAGCGCTTGTAGCGCGCCACGATCACGCGCCCCCACAAGGTAAAGATGGTCTCGCCCGGATCAAGGTAGCGCGGCGCATCGCCGGCCCGGCGCCGTTGCCCGCGGTCGCTCTCGCGGCGGTCATGCTGGCGGGGATCGTGTTCGGTCATCCGTTGGCTGCCTCCTTGTCGCCAGTGTCGCACACGCGGCAATTCAAAGTCGCACTACTGGCTCGTCAGCAGTTCCAGCACTTCCTCTTCCGATACCTGGGGGAAGCTGCGGTAATGACGGCTGACCGACATGAAGTTCATCGGCGCGGCGAGATAGACGATGCCATCGGCCAAGGGGGCGATCATTTCCAGCGAATCCGGGGCAGCCACCGGCACGGCGGCGATCAATTGCTTCGGCTGGCGGGCGCGCGTGGAGCGCAGGGCCGCCGCCATGGTGGAGCCGGTCGCCAGGCCATCGTCGACGATCACGACGGTACGGCCTGCCGGATCGGCTGGCGGACGCTTGCCGCCGTAGGAGGCGCGGCGGCGGCGCATCAGTTCAAGCTGCTCGTGGGTTTGCAGCTCGACCCATTCCATGCTGGTGCGGGTGCGGTTGAAGTAGGGGGCCAGCTCGCGGTTGCCATGCTCGTCGACGGCGCCAACCGCCAGTTCGGGATCAATGGCAGAGGGAATTTTCCGCACCAGCACGACATCGAGCTCGCCTTCGAGGCGATCGGCAATGATGCGCCCCATCGGTACCGCGCCGCGCGGAATGGCAAGGATCAGGGGATGGCTGCCGCGCAGGTGCGCCAGCTTTTCAGCCAGCAGCTCGGCGGCTTGCTTGCGGTCCTTCAGGGGCAGTTCGAGGTCGTCCATGCTAGCCTCCGCCACGCTGCACATACGACAGCATAGCGCGGGAAGGCGGCGGCGTTAAGCCTTGATATCGAGCAGTGTGCCAATTCGCTCGTCAGCGGCCTGGATCACTTTGGCCGACAGGTCGAAGTTGGCCTTGTAGACCAGCGAGTTGGTGATGGAACTGGCGGGGTCGGTGCCTGATGGGGCGCCGCCGGCGTTGGCGGCCGCCGACAGGTCGCGCGCGGCAGTGGAAATGGTGACGCTGGTCCCGCCCGGCGTTTCCTGGAACGTGGCCCGTTGCGGCTGGAAGTTGCTCGTCGCCATATTGGCGACGTTGTGCCCTTCCACGTCCAGTGCGCGCTGGTTTGCCTGGAGGCCGGACAGGCCGGATTGGAGTGCAGGGATTGTCATGACCGCAGTTTACATGATTCCATGCGGAAATTGCCATTGCCTGCCTAAAAAACGGGCGCGCCGCGCAACACATGGTATGATGATGACCGCAATGATTGAGGCAGGAGGCTGGCCATGAAGATTACCAAGGAAAAAGCAGCGGAAAACCGGCAATTGCTGGTTGAGACGGCCTCCCGGCTATTCCGGGAAAAGGGAATGGACGGGGTCGGCGTGGCAGAGATCAGCAAGGCAGCCGGGCTGACCCACGGCGCCCTGTATGCCCACTTCCCCTCGAAAGACGCGCTGGCGGCCGAGGCCATGCAGTTCAGCACGCGCTCGGCCTACGGCAAGCTGACTGAACATCCGGTCACGCTGCCGCAACTGGTCGATTACTACCTGGCGCCCGAGCAGCGCGACAACCTGGCGCAGGGCTGCCCGCTGGCTGCCGCCGCCAGCGAGGTGGCGCGCCAGGATGCCTCGGTGGGCGCGGGCTATACCGGCGGAGTGCGGCAGATGGCGGCATACATCGAAACCCTGTTGCCGGCCGGGGAGGGACGGCGGCAACAGGCGTTTGCCATCGTGGCGGCACTGGTAGGCGGCGTATCAGTGTCGCGAAATGTCTACAAAACCGATCCCCAATTGGCCGATGAAGTGCTGGAATCGGTACGTTCCATGCTCCTGAAGCTGAGCTAATTGCTACGTTTAACGTTTTGGGATTGCTTTCCTGAACTGTGCGCATAAGAATCTGGGTTATTGCCCAAACGCATTGTTCTGGAGAGCATCATTAATTCCCTTGTTGCACGTGTCGCCGCCATCCTGCTGGCCTGTGCAAGCCTGCCATTGGCGCAGGCGGGGGAGGCTGCGCTCGATGCGCGCCTGAACGAGCAAGTCATCATGGTGCCCGCTGGCCGCGCGCAGAGCGTGCAACTGGAGACCACCGTGTTCCGTCCCCCCGGCCCCGGCCCCTTCCCGCTGCTGATCGTCAACCACGGCAAGGCGCCCGGCAACCCCAAGCTGCAGTCGCGCGACCGTTTCATCTACCTGGCCACGGCTTTCGTGCGCCGCGGTTATGCGGTGATGGTGCCGATGCGCACGGGATTCGCCAATTCGACAGGCAAGTTTGTCGAATATGGCTGCAATATGACGGCCAATGGCTATGAGCAGGCTGGCGATATCGCCGACGTGGTGCGTTTCGCGCGCAGCCAGCCCTGGGTCGACAATGAACATATCGTGCTGGCCGGCCAGTCCTTCGGCGGACTGGCGAGCATGGCGGCCGCCACGCAAGACCTGCCCGGCGTACGTGGCATCATGAATTTCGCCGGCGGCCTGAAGGTGCACGGGGACTTGTGCAACTGGCAAGGCGCCCTGGTCAAGGCCTTTGGCGAGTATGGCCGCCGCAACAAGCTGCCCAGCATGTGGCTGTACGGCGCCAACGACAGCTACTTCGGCCCGGAACTGGTCGCGCGCATGCACGGCGCCTTCACGGCGGCCGGCGGCAAGGCGGACCTGGTGGCGTATGGCCCGTTCAAGAAGGATGCGCATGGCCTGCTGGGCAACCGCGATGGCGCAGCGATCTGGCTGCCGGAAGTCGAGCGCTTCCTGGCTGCGCTTGGCATGCCGACGCGCGAAGCCTATGCAATTGCGGAACCGCCTGCGCAAAAGGCCACCCATTACGCGGCGCTTGACGACGTGAATGCCGTGCCTTACCTGCCGCAGCGCGGCCGCGAACAGTATCGTGAATTCCTGAAGAAGGCCACGCCGCGTGCGTTCGCGATCTCGGCGACGGGATCGTGGGGCTGGGCGGAAGAGGGCGAAAACACCAACGAGAAGGCGCTGGCGGCCTGCCAGGCGGCGAGCAGGGAGCCGTGCCGCCTGTATTCGGTCGATAACGACATCGTCTGGTCGTCGGAGCATGGCACCGCCGGCCGCAACTGATCAGGCCAGGGTAAGGCCGGCGATCAGGGTCAGCGCTGCACTCAGGTAGCCAAGCGGGCGCTGGCCCCGGCGCATGCGGTGGGCCATGATGGCGCTGGCCTGGTGCAGGTGAACGAAGGCGCAGCTGGCCAGCAGGTTCTGCAGCGCAACCCAGGCATGCATCATGATCGCGGCGCCCAGCAGGGCGATGCCGCCGCCACGCGCGACGGCACTGTATTCCACGGCGACGGCAATGACCGCACCTTGTGCTATCCCCAGCATCATTCCAAGCATGGCCACCCGCATCAGGCGCGGGTGAAAATACTGGCGCTGCCATTGCGGTACCAGGCTGAGCGCATGCAGGACGAGGATGATCGTCAGGCTCAACTGGTACAGGTCCAACATGGACGCCAGCGATTGAAAATTTTCCACGGTTGACCTCCCGTGCTGTGGCATCCTTATACTGACCATAACATGTTCCGCCGCAGGGCTACGCATGATACCCTGAGGTAAGCAACGCCATTTTGCGAGGTGAATCAGAGCATGATTCCTATTGCAGTGCAGGGTGCCAGCCGGGAGAGGAAACGCCAGCTGCCGAAAGGCCGGCAAGTCGATGCTGCTGCGCTGCAGCAGGTGCAGGCTTTGCTGGGCGACTTGCCGCGCAGGCGCGATCTGCTGATCGAATTCCTGCATCTGGTCCAGGATGCCTATGGCTGCCTGTCGGCGGCACACCTGGCGGCTTTGGCATCCGAACTGCGGCTGGCGCAGGTTGAGGTCTTTGAAGTTGCTTCCTTCTACCACCATTTCGATATTGTCCGCGAGGGCGAGCTTGCGCCCCCGGCGCTGACCGTGCGCGTGTGCAACGGCCTGTCGTGCGAGATGGCAGGCGCTGGCGAACTGCTGGCGCGCTTGCCGCAGTTGCTGGGACGGGAGGTGCGGGTCGTGCCTGCGCCTTGCATCGGGCGTTGCGACCAGGCGCCCGCCGTCCTGCTTGGACAGCGCGCGATCGCGCCGGCCAGTTGTGAGAGTGTGTCGGCGGCTGTTGCGAATGCGGGTGTGGCGGGCGGCCACGCGGCGCAGCCTGCCACAGCGAGCACGGTTGCGGCGACGGGGGCCGGCGCGTTTGCGGTTTTGCGCGAATGCCTGTCGGGCTTGCGCTCCGTCGAGGCTGTGATCGCAGAGCTTGAAAACTCAGGCCTGCGCGGCCTGGGCGGGGCCGGTTTCCCGGCGGGGCGAAAATGGCGCATCGTCAGCAAGGAGCCAGGCCCGCGCCTGATGGCGGTCAATATCGACGAAGGCGAGCCGGGAACCTTCAAGGACCGCTACTACCTCGAACGCAATCCCCGGCAATTCATCGAAGGCATGCTGATCGCCGCCTGGGCTGCCGGCATCGACGAGATCTACGTCTATCTGCGCGATGAATACCATGATTGCCGCAGATTGCTGCAACAGGAGCTGGCGCGCCTCGAGGAAGGAACGCCGCGTATCCATTTGCGGCGCGGCGCCGGCGCCTACATCTGCGGCGAAGAATCGGCGATGATCGAGTCGATCGAGGGCAAGCGCGGCATGCCGCGCCTGCGGCCACCCTACCTGGCGCAGGTGGGCCTGTTCGGCCGTCCAACGCTGGAACATAACTTCGAAACCCTGTACTGGGTGCCGGAGATACTGGAAAGAGGGGCCGCGTGGTTTGCCGGCCATGGCCGCAACGGCCGCAAAGGGCTGCGCTCGTTCTCCGTGTCCGGCCGCGTGAAGCAAGCGGGCGTCAAGCTGGCGCCTGCCGGCATCACCGTGCAGGAGCTGATCGACGAATTCTGCGGTGGCATGCAGGATGGGCACCAGCTCTACGCCTACCTGCCGGGCGGAGCGTCCGGCGGCATCCTCCCTGCCAGCATGAACGACATCCCGCTCGACTTCGATACGCTGCAGCCCTATGGATGCTTCATCGGTTCGGCCGCCGTCATCGTGCTATCGCAACACGATAGCGCGCGGGCCGCAGCAGCCAATATGATGCGCTTCTTCCGTCACGAATCCTGCGGCCAGTGCACACCATGCCGTGTCGGCACAGCCAAGGCGGCTGACATGATCGAGGCGCCGCTGTGGGACGCAAGCCTGCTCAGGGAACTGTCGCAAGTGATGCGCGATGCGTCGATCTGCGGACTTGGCCAGGCCGCCCCGAATCCGGTCGACTGCGTGCTGAACTACTTCCCGCACGAGGTCACGCGATGATCGACTTCGAGCTCAATGGCCGCGCAATGCAGGCGGCGGAAGGCGAAACGCTGCTGCAGGCGGCAAGGCGCGCAGGCATCGAGATTCCGCACCTGTGCTACAAGGACGGCATGGCGCCGGCCGGCAATTGCCGCGCGTGCATGGTGGAGATCGACGGCGAGCGCGTGCTGGCGCCATCCTGCTGCCGCCATCCCGTGCAAGGGATGAAGGTGAGCTGCGACAGTCCACGGGCGCGCGCAGCGCAAAACATGGTGCTGGAGCTGCTGCTGGCGGACATGCCGCAACAAGCGCATACGCGGCATAACGAAGTCGAACACTGGGCCGCAAAGCTAGCCCTCGGCAAGCCCCGTTTTGCAGCCCGCCGGCAACCCGCCTGCGACCTGACGCACGCCGCCATTGCGGTCAACCTCGACGCCTGCATCCAGTGCACACGCTGCCTGCGTGCCTGCCGCGACGAGCAAATGAATGACGTCATCGGCCTGGCCTGGCGCGGCGACCACGAAAAAATCGTGTTCGACATGGACGACCCGATGGGCGCCTCCACCTGCGTTGCATGCGGCGAATGTGTGCAAGCCTGCCCGACTGGCGCGCTGATGCCGGCGCGCGAAGCGGCGCTGGCCGTGCCGGACAAACGCATCGACTCGGTGTGTCCATACTGCGGCGTGGGCTGCCAGCTCACCTACAACATCAAGGACAACAGGATACTGTACGTGGAAGGCAGAAATGGCCCGGCCAACGAGGGCAGGTTGTGCGTCAAGGGCCGCTACGGCTTCGATTACGTGCATCACCCGCACCGCCTGACCAAGCCGCTGGTGCGGCGCGCCGACGCACCGCCAAAATCGGGCGACTTCAGCATGGACCCGGAGCGTGTGGCCGACATCTTCCGTGAAGCGAGCTGGGACGAAGCGCTGGCGCTGGCCGGCGGCAAGCTGGCCGCCATCCGCGCCCGGCACGGCCCGCGTGCGCTGGCCGGCTTCGGCTCGGCCAAGGGCAGCAACGAAGAAGCCTACCTGTTCCAGAAGCTGGTGCGCACCGGCTTTGGCAGCAATAATGTCGACCATTGCACGCGGCTGTGCCACGCCTCCTCGGTAGCGGCGCTGCTGGAGGGGATAGGTTCGGGCGCAGTCTCCAATCCGGTCAAGGACGTGATGAAGGCCGAAGTGGTGCTCCTGATCGGCGCCAACCCGGCGGTCAACCACCCTGTGGCGGCGACCTGGATCAAGAACGCCGTGCGGCAGGGCACGAAGCTGGTGGTATGCGACCCGCGCCGCTCCGACCTGTCGCGCATCGCCCACCGCTTCCTGCAGTTCAAGCCCGATACCGACGTGGCGCTGCTAAATGCGATGATGAACGTGATCGTGACGGAAGGGCTGGTCGACCAGGGCTTTATCGCCAGCCGCACCATCGGCTTTGAGGAACTGGCGGAAAACGTCGCCGCTTACAGTCCGGAGGCCATGGCGCCGATCTGCGGCATCGAAGCCGGGACGATTCGCGAGGTGGCGCGCCTGTACGCCGGGTCCCGCGCCTCGATGATCCTGTGGGGAATGGGCATCTCGCAGCACGTGCACGGCACCGACAATGCACGCTGCCTGATTGCCCTGTCCCTGATGACGGGACAGATCGGCCGGCCGGGCACCGGCCTGCACCCGCTGCGGGGGCAGAACAATGTGCAGGGCGCGTCCGACACCGGCCTGATTCCCATGATGTACCCTGACTACCAGCGCGTGACCGAGCCGTCCGCCAGGGCGAGGTTCGAAAGCGCCTGGGGCCTGGCGCCCGGCGCCCTGGACGACAGGCCCGGCCTGACCGTGGTGGAGGTGATGGACGCCGCCGAGGCAGGCCTGGTCAAGGGCATGTACATCATGGGCGAAAACCCCGCCATGTCCGACCCCGACGCCAACCATGCGCGGGCTGCGCTGGCGTCGCTGGAGCACCTGGTAGTACAGGATATCTTCCTCACCGAGACAGCCTGCCTGGCCGACGTGATCCTGCCCGCCAGCGCCTTCCCCGAAAAGACCGGCAGTTTCACCAACACCGACCGCCTGGTGCAGATCGGCCGGCAGGCGCTGGACCCGCCGGGCGAGGCGCGGCAGGATTTATGGATCATCCAGCAGGTTGCGCAGCGCCTTGGCCTGGACTGGCACTACGGCTCTGCGGCCGACGTGTTTGCGGAAATGCGGCAAGTGATGCCAAGCATCGCAGGCATTACGTGGGAGCGGCTCGAGCGCGAGCACGCGGTGACCTATCCCTGCCATGCGGAGGGCGATCCAGGCACGCCGGTGGTATTTACAGAGGATTTTCCGCGCGAGTCCGGCCGGGCGCGTTTTGTTCCGGCCGATATCATTCCCGCGGACGAAAGGCCAGACGCCGCGTACCCGATGGTCCTGATCACCGGCCGCCAGCTCGAACACTGGCACACCGGCAGCATGACGCGCCGCACGGCGGTGCTCGACGCCATCGAACCGGACCCGGTGGCCATGGTGCATCCGCTTGACCTGGCGGCGCTGGGGGGCAAACCGGGCGACGTGGTCACCATCGCCTCGCGGCGGGGCCAGGTTGCGCTGTATGCGCGAGCCGACGACAGTTCGCCGCGCGGCGCAGTGTTCGTACCGTTCTGCTATTACGAAGCCGCCATCAACAAGCTGACCAACCCGGCGCTCGACCCGTTTGGCAAGATCCCCGAATTCAAGTACTGTGCAATCAAGGTCACGCTGGGCGGCACGGTCGGCGCCCAGTCCAGTTTTGGCGGCGGCAAGGCTATGGAGGCAGCAGGCGCATGAGACTACCGGAGATGACACAGGCCAGCGTGCCGCTGACGCAGGAAGTGGAAGCGATCGACGAAAAAGGCCGCCGCTCGCTGATCCACATACCCGCCGAGCGTCCGCTGACGGTGTACGTGGACAAGCGCGAGCTGGTCACCCTGATGACGCTGGGCGGCGCCCCCGAAGCCCTGGTGCTTGGCTACCTGCGCAACCAGCGCCTGGTGCGATCAGTGGAAGATGTCGAATCAATCCACGTCGACTGGTCGGTCGGCGCCGCGGCGGTCAGGACCCGCTCAGGCATCGCCGGTATCGAAGAGCGCACAGCGCGCAAGGTGGTGACCACCGGATGCGGCCAGGGATCGGTGTTCGGCGACCTGATGGACGAAGTGGACGATATCGTCCTGCCGCCCGCTGCACGTTTGAAGCAATCGGGCGTATACCGGATTGTTGAAACCATCCGCACGCTGCAGTCGGTCTACAAGCAGGCCGGATCGGTGCACGGCTGCGCCTTGTTCACGCAGGGCGGCGAACTCCTGTACTTTGTCGAAGACGTCGGCCGCCACAATGCGGTCGACTCCATTGCCGGCAAGATGTGGCTGGACGGTGTGGAAGGCAGCGACAAGGTGTTCTACACGACCGGCCGCCTGACCTCCGAAATGGTGATCAAGGGCGCGCAAATGTCGATCCCCTTCCTGCTATCGCGCTCCGGCACCACCCAGATGGGCCACAGCGTCGCCACCCGCCTCGGCATGACCCTGCTGGCCCGCTGCACCGGCCGCCACTACCTGCTGCTGACCTCACCGCAGCGCCTGATCCCCGAACCCGAGTTGGCTGAACTACCGCCGCGCCCGTGTCCCACCCTGGGGTCACACCCCCGGCGTGACACGGCCTCAGCCGAGCCCACAGCCGAGCCCGTGTCACCTTTCGGGTGTGACCCCATGGTGGGACACGGGCGCGGCCGGGAGGCGTAATGGGGCTGATGGATGCGGTGCGCGGGGCGTTCGGGCTGCTGTTCAATGGCGATCCTGTGCTGTGGGGGATCGTCTGGGTTTCGCTCAGTACCAGCATACTCGGCTTGCTGCTGGCGGCGCCCTTTGCCGTGATCGGGGGCTACGCGATCGCAATGACGCAGTTTCGCGGCCGGCGAGTGGTGATCTGGCTGGTGCAGGCGGCTTTGTCGCTGCCGACGGTGCTGATCGGCCTGCTCCTATACATGATGCTGTCCCGCCACGGCCCGATGGGCAGCTTGCAGTGGCTGTTCTCGCAGCCGGGCATCGTGGCGGGGCAGGTCGTCATCGCGCTGCCGGTGCTGCTGGCGTTCACGCTGGCGGCGGTGCAGGCGGCCGATCCGCGTTTTGCGGAAACCGCCATCGCACACGGGGCTTCGCCATGGCGCGTCATGGGGACGCTATTGCATGAAGTTCGCTTCGGCGTGATGGCGGCGATCATCAGCGGCTTCGGGCGTGTGATTTCGGAAGTCGGCTGCGCCATGATGGTGGGCGGGAATATCGCCGGCGAAACGCGCACCATCACCACCGCCATTGCGCTTGAAACCAGCAAGGGCGAATTCGCCCAGGGCATCGCACTGGGCGCGGTGCTGGTCACCATCGCGTTGGCCATGAATGGCGCGATGATGGTGCTGCAGGGCGATGCCCATGCCGCCAGGGGCGGGGGATGACGACCATGCTGTCGATCGCCCGCCTGAGCAAACGCTATGGGGAAAAAATGCTGCTCGACCTGCGTGATTTCAGGCTTGATGCGGCGCGGGCCTACGTCCTGACCGGAGTGAACGGTGCCGGCAAGAGCACGCTGCTGCGCGTGCTGGCCGGCCTGGCGCCGGCTGATGCGGATGGCGTGCATTTTGCGGGTGAGGCAGTGATGCTGTCCCCTTATCCTGCAGCCTTGCGACGCGAGATCGTCTATGTGCACCAGCATCCAGTGATGTTCTCGACCAGCGTGGCGGGCAATATCGGCTTCGGCCTGAAAGCGCGCGGCATGGCGCGCGCCGAGGCTGCAAGCCTGGTGGAAGAGGCGATGCAGTGGGCGGGGGTGCAGCATTTGCGCGGCAGCCAGCCTGCCACGCTGTCCGGCGGTGAGAAGCAGCGGGTGGCGCTGGCCCGCGCCAAGGTGCTGCATCCGCGCCTGTTGCTGCTCGATGAACCGACTGCCAGCCTCGATGGCGAGGCGCGTGAACAGGTATTGGCCTTGATCCCGTCGCTGACCCAGTCGGGCAGCACCGTTGTCATGGCCTGCCACGACCGTGACTTGATCAACCTGCCGGATGTGCGGCGCCTGAAGCTGCGCGATGGCCAACTTGAGGAGAAGTGAATGAAACGCAGGCTGCTGCTCAGCTTTGCCGCTGCATTTGCGCTGTCCGGCAGTGCCTTTGCCCAGCAGGTCATCCGGCTGTCCACGACGACCAGCACCGAAAATTCGGGCTTGCTGGCCTTCCTGCTGCCGGCCTTCGAAGCCAGGACCAGCAGCAAGGTCCACGTGATTTCGGTGGGCACCGGCAAGGCGCTCGAACTGTCGAAAAACGGCGACGTGGACGTGACCCTGGTGCATGCACGTGCGGCGGAAGATAAGTTCGTGGCAGAAGGCTGGGGCATTGACCGGCGCGATGTGATGTACAACGACTTCATCGTGGTCGGCCCGTCCAGCGATCCGTCGGGTATCAAGGGCGGCAGGGATGTGCTGGCCGCGTTTCGCAAGCTGGCGGGCGGCCCGGCGAAGTTCATTTCACGCGGCGACAATTCCGGCACCGACATCATGGAAAAGGCTTACTGGAAGCAGGTGGGCACGCAGCCTGCAACCGCGCAGTACGTTTCGGCTGGCCTGGGCATGGGCGAGGTGCTGAACATGGCGGCCGAGATGGGCGGCTATACCCTGACCGACCGCGCTAGCTATGCGGCGTACCAGGCCAGGACCGGCCTGGCGTTGATGGTGGAGGGCGACCAGCGCATGTTCAACCCTTACGGTATTATCGCGACCAACCCGGCCAGGCATCCCGGCGTGAACTACAAGGGCGCGCGCCAGCTGATCGACTGGATCACGTCGCCGGAAGGGCAGGCCAGGATTGCGCAGTTCCGTCCCGGCGGGCAGCAGTTGTTCTATCCAAGCGCCAGGCCTGATTAGGCGCGCTGCAGCCAGGCGAGCAGTGCGTCGGCCACGGCGCCCGGATGCTCGCGCTGCGGGAAGTGGCCGACGCCGGCCAGCAATGCGCGGTGATAGGGCCCGCTGAACAGGTGCGCCTTGTGCTCCGAGGTTTGCGGACTGTTGGCGCCATCTTCCGTGCCGTGCAGGGTGAGCGTCGGCACGCTGATCATGGATTCGTGCCGCAGCCGCTCTTCCTGCAAGGCGTAGTGAGGGTCGGGCAGGGCGAGACCCCAGCGGTGACGGTAGGAGTGCAGCGTGACGTGCACCCAGTCCGGATTGTCCCAGGCATGCATGGCGTCGTGGAACACGCCTTCGCCGAAATGCCATGAAGGCGACCAGGTGCGCCAAAGCAGCAGGGCAAATTCGCGCCGGTCCTTGCGCAGCGCTTCGGCGCCTCGATCGGTTGCCATATACCAGTGGTACCAGTAATTGCGGGCCTGCTGCAAGCTCAGGGCCTGGCCAGGGTCATTGGTGCCCCAACCGACCGACAAGGCCATGCAACGCATCACGCGTGCCGGCGCCAGCAAGGCGGCGTTGTAGGCGGCGCGGGCGCCCCAGTCGTGGCCGACGACATTGAATCGTTCGATGCCGAGCGCCGTGGCGAGGTCCAGCAGGTCTTGCGCAAGGGCGCTTAGCTGGCCGCTGCGCGGCGTGGCCGGATCGAGGAAGCGGGTTTCGCCGAAGCCGCGCAGGCTGGGCACGATCAGCCGGTAGCCGGAGCCCGCAAGGAAGGGCAGCACGCCATCCCAGGTGTGCATATCATCCGGCCAGCCATGCAGCAGGAAGATCGGTTCTCCCTGCAAGTCGCCATGCTGGCGGAAGGCAATGCGCAAGCGGTCGGTGTTCACGTATTCCATGTTGACTCCTGGCTGGCGAAGCGTGCCCTCAGGATTATAAGCCTGCGCTATACTGGGACTCATGGAAAACTTGCATATCGTCTGCCCCCACTGCGACGCGGTCAACCGCGTGCCTTCTGTACGCCTGGAAGAAGAGGCTACCTGCGGCAAATGCCAGCGGCCCTTGTTTACCGGCCATCCGGTGGACCTGTCGACGGAGCGCTTCCTCAAGCATATCGAGCGCAACGATATTCCTGTGCTGGCCGATTTCTGGGCGCCGTGGTGCGGCCCGTGCCGCACGATGGCGCCTTTCTACGAGCAGGCGGCCCAGCACCTCGAACCCTATTTCCGTGTGGTGAAGGTTAATACCGAGGCGGAACAGCAACTGGCGGCGCGCTATGCCATCCGCAGTATTCCTACGCTGGCGGTGTTCAAGGGCGGCCGCGAACTGGCGCGCCAGGCCGGCGCAATGGACAGCAAGAGCATCATCGCCTGGGTGCAGCAGCATTTGCGTTAGAAATGCGCCAGCCAGCTCCTGATTCCGTCCAATGAACGGAAGTCCGCCACCGAGCGGCAGGCAATGCCAGGGTGGTGTGTCAACAACATCTTCGATAGGGCACTTCCTGGCCCCAGTTCCAGCGCCGCGGTGATTCCCCGCTCGGCACAGGCATCCATGCAATCAGCCCACAAGATCGTCTCTGCCAACTGGCGGGAGAGATGGTCAATCGCCGTTGCCTTGTCGCGTACGGGCGCGGCATCGATGCCGCCCAGTACCGGCGCCCGCAGCGTGCCGAATGCTTCCTGGGCGAGCATGCTTGCGAAGGGTTCGACTGCGGCCAGCAGGTAGGGTGTGTGCGAGGCGACGGCGACCGGCAACCGTGCGATGCGCGCGCCAGGAATCGCCAGGGATGCGGCATGCGCGGCGGGACCGCCGGCGATGCAGCTGTCTTCCCCTGTTTCTATCGCAATGTGGAAGCCGTGAGCTGCAAGCCGGGGCCGCAGCGAAGCTGTCAGGCGTCCGCTGATCGCGAGCATGGCATGCGGGCTGTCGGCAGCGACGCAGGCGTCCATCAGCGCGGCGCGCTGCACTGCAAGGGCGACGGTGCGTTCCGGCGTGAATGCGCCTGCCACGCTGTATGCCGTCAGTTCGCCGATGCTGTAGCCGGCCACCAGCGCCGGCTGCGGGCAATCGCGGCGCAATGCCTCCCACATGGCAAGGCTGCTGGCAACGATGGCTGGCTGGGCGTTGTGGTTGCTGTACATCGCTGCGGGGTCGCTCAAGCCGGGCAGCAATGGCGCCAGTTGCGACAGCAGGGCCGCTCCGTGCGGGTCGCTACGGGCCAGGTCGTACATGGCGGCATGCTGGCCGCCCTGGCCGGGGCACAGGATCAGCAAGCGGCTATTCATGGCGGTGGCAGCGCGGTCAGGCTGTGCGCCAGGCAGCATGCTGCCAGCAGGTCGGCGGCGCCGCCCGGCGACAGGCGCTGGGCGATGAAGCGCCGGTGGCAATCCAGCGCATGTTCTTGCCATTGCCGGTTTGCTGTGCCTCCCCGACGCAGGAAATCGCGAGCGGCATTGCGCACCGTGCCGGCGCCTTCGGCTCCGCCCCGGTGATAGATGTTGGTGTCGCTGATATGCGCCATCAAGGCGAAGATGGCGTCGACGCGGGCGTGCAGCATGGGGGCGCCGCGCGCCAGCGCGCCTTGCAGCGCGGGCAGGCCGACTTCGAATACCGAGGGCAGGCCGAGCGCGCCTTCTTCGCGGGCGCCGCTGGCGGCATGCCGGGCGGCGGCCAGCTGGCCATGCGAGACACCGCTGGCATGCGTGTGGGCAGCCAGCTCTTCGCCCCAGTGCAGCAGCAGGGCGGTGCGCAAGGCGGCTGGCGTCAAGGTCATGCGCAGCGCCCGGACGCGGCCCATTGCGGCGCACAGCAAGCCGAGGGCGAAGATGGCGCCGCGGTGGGTGTTGATGCCTTGCGTCGCGGCCATCATGCGCTTTTCGGCGGCGATGCCGAGTCTTTTGAGTTCCGCGAACGGGACGCCGTCGTAGCCTGCCCGGCAGATGCGGGCGAAGTAGTGGCGCAGCGAGAACAGGCTGCGCATGAAGGTGGCCGCGTCCATGTCGGTATGGCTGCCGTTGTCGACGAAGGAGACCAGGCCGGGCTTGGGGTAAAGGGCCAGCTCGTGGTACAGGCTGCGCACTGCGCGCAGGGCAACTTCGCGGGAGAGCGCGTGCGCTGGATGCCGGCGTGCGGTGGGGCCGACGCTGCGCTTGAGTGCAGCCGCCATGGCGCGGGCGTCCTGCGTCGTGCGGATGGCAGGGATGGTCATGCAGGCTCCAGTTCTGCGCGCAGCTCGGCCCGCGTGCCGAGCTTGACGCTGGCATGCGATTTGACCAGGACGCGTTCGGTGTGGGCGCGGGCGGTGAACCATTCTTTCCAGGCTACGGCCTGGCCGCTGGGGAAGATGATTTCGCCGTCCAGCGGCAGTTCATCAAGGAAGCTGGCAAGCAGCAGGGTGCCTGCGTCCAGTTCGAAGCCGTCCCGGGGGCGGAACAGCAGGTCGATGTCGGAGGCGTCGCGCAGGTAGGCCTGGCCTGTCAGTGCTTGCAGGGCGAGCGAGCCGAATACCCGGAGGTCAAGGCCTGCACTGGCCGTGGCCAGGCGGGCGAACGGCGCTTGCCAGCGTGCGGGCAGGGCCTGGACCACGGCGTCCAGCGCCATTGGTGCGCTGTGGCGGGCGATGTGCCGGGCCGGGACGCGTAATGGCAAGCGCAGCTTGGCTGCGCTGACCGGGTCGGGCGGGGCTGCCAGGCCAAGGCAGATGTCGCCGGCATGCGCGCCCGTGTGCCCGCTGGCGCTTGCCGGCACTTGCGCAGCGTCGTCCCGGCGGCGCACGACCAGCGGCCAGTCGCAAGCGGCCCAGCGGGCGAGCGCCGCGTGGGCGGGGGTGCCCGGTGTTGCCGTGGCCAGCACGTCCTGCCAGCCTTCCCGCGTCAGCCACGCCAGGTCATGCCGCGCGTGCATTGCTGCCGCCAATGATGGCTTCGATGACCGCTTGCGCAGCCTTGCGGCCGCCCCGCAGCAGGCCGAGGGCGCTGCGCTGGTCTTCGCGCGGCGCATTGTCGATGGCGTGCGCAAGGTGGGCGGCAAGGTCGCCCTCCCAGATTGCCTGCAAGCCGCCCATGCGCAAGTAGTTCTCCGGCCCTGGCGCGAACACGGGATTGCTGCGCGCCAGCTCCACCAGTTTTTCTTCCGGTACCTTGGTGATGCGCGCCATTGCTGGCAAGCCCATGACGCGGATCGTGGCATCGGGCAGGGCGTAGCAGGCATCGGCCATCAAGCCGCTGGTGATGAAGCCGCCGGACAATGCCTGGTCGTACACCAGCCCGACGATGCGGTGTCCCATGTGGCGTGCGAGGTCGATGCATTTGCCCAGGTGGGCCATGTAGCTGTTAATGCCCAGCATCTCGTCGCGATGGCGCAGGCGCTGTCCCTGCGTGTCGACCAGCAGCACGATAGGGCGGCCGGGGTGGCTGCGCACCGTCGCCAGCACGGCTTTGGCCTGTGCCAGGGCGATTTCCACGCCGATCGGCGCATGGCCGGTGGTGCCGATTACGCTGACGTCCTGGCCTTCCACGCGCGCGCTGCCGTTCAGGAATTGCTCATGTTCGACGATGTCATGCCCACCGGGGAACAGGGCGTCGGCTAATATTTTCCAGTCCATGGTCATGCTCCCAGTCGGCAAGGCGCCGCGGCGGCTGTGAAGGAATCGATATCGAGCATCGGAATGTCGTGGGGCGCGGCGATGCCCAGCGCGGACCAGATTTCAGCCGGGTCGCGCAGGCCGCCAAAGCGTTCGATGCGCTGCTCCAGCATGGCCTGTTCCGCTTCCAGGGCGGCCAGCGTCAGCTCGACCGTGCCGCTGCCCGCTTGCGCGACGGCGTCCAGCGCAGCCTGGCGGAAGGCGGGTACGCTGTCCTCCACGATGCGCTGCACGTCGCCCAGCAGGTAGCGGTGTTTTCCGCCCGTGGTGCGCCATACAAGGGCACGGTCGCGCGAATCGAATTCCTCGACGCCGCTGGCGGTTTCAATCACCTCCGGTCCCGACATGGCCAGCCGGCCTTCCTCGGAGATCACCAGCAAGTTGGCGCAACGCGCCACGATACCCATGCCGCCGAAGGCGCCGTTGGAGCCGCCGATCAGCACCACCACCGGAATGCCCGCTGCACGCACGTCCAGCACGGCGCGCATGACCTCCGACACTGCGATCAGGCCGGCGTTGGCTTCGTGCAGGCGCACCCCGCCAGTTTCCAGCAACAGCAGCACGGCGGCGGGGCGGTCAAGCAGCGCGCGCCGCAACAGGCCGACCAGCTTGGCGCCATGCACTTCCCCCACCGCGCCGCCCATGAAGCCGCCCTCCTGCGCGGCGGCGAAGACGGTCAGTCCGCCCAAGGTGGCACGGCCGACAACCACGCCGTCGTCGAACGCTACCGGGGCATTCAGTTGCGCCAGGTGCGGGCTGACGACGCGTTGCGCAGGGCCGATGAATTCCTCAAAGCTGTCGAACATTGCCAGGCGCTCGCGCGCGTTCGCTTCCAGGTAGCTGCTCATTTGCCTTCTCCCAGCATGGACTCGACGGCCTGGTCGAGCCGCAGGCTGACCACAGCCGGCGTCGCGCCCATATCGTTGATGGCAATGCGCGTGTCGGCCAGTTGCCAGCGTTCCTGGAAGTCGGTGATCACGGCTTGCCAGATCGGGCCGAAGCCGACGGCGGCGGTCTGGATGCCTACTTCGCAGGCGCCACCCAGCGGAGTGCTCTCGATCAGCACTTCCAGGTTGCCGGAGCTGACCACGCCGACGATGCGCGGTTCGGCCGCCAGCGAGCGGCGGCCCTGTTCGAATCGGTAATTGAGTGTTTCCATCTTGGCTCCTACCAGTTGCGGAAGCGCTTGGGCGGATCATACAGGCCGCCCGACGCTCGCACGAGGTCTTTCATGTTCTTTGCCGCCAGCAGGTCGCGCGTGGCATGGCGCTTGTCGATGCCCAGGTCTTCGGCGCGCGTGATGATGCCGCGCTCGCGCAAGTTTTCCACCATGCGCTTGTCGCGTTGCAGCCCGACCGGCGTGTAGCCAGCGACGCCGCGGATTGCCTGCTCACGCTCTTCGGCATTGCGGCACAGGAGCAGGTTGACAATGCCTTCCTCGGTCAGGATATGAGTCACGTCGTCGCCGTAGATCATCACCGGCGGGATCGCCATCTTGGCCTGTTCGCCCAGCTCCCATGCGTCCAGGCGTTCCACGAAGGCCGGCTGCATGTGCTCGCGGAAGGTCTCGACCATCTGCACCACCAGCTTCTGGCCCCGCGGGATGGCGCCGCTGCCTTGGCGCGCCTGCTCGCCGGCCTTGAGCCACGCGGGGCTGGCGTGGCGCCGGCCCCGCGCATCCGCACCCATATTCGGCGCACCGCCGAAGCCGGAGATGCGGCCCAGCGTCGCGGTGGAGGAATTGCCGGCCAGGTCGATCTGCAGGGTCGAGCCGATGAACATGTCGCAGGCGTAGTGGCCGGCAGCCTGGCAGTAGGCCCGGTTGCTGCGCATCGAGCCGTCCGGCCCGACTGCGAAGACGTCCGGGCGGGCGCGGATGTAGTTCTCCATGCCCAGTTCGGAGCCGAAGGAATGGATCGATTCCACGAAGCCCGCTTCAATGGCTGGAATCAGGGCGGGGTGCGGGTTGAGCGCCCAGTTGGTGGCGATCTTGCCGCGCAAGCCGAGCGAGGCGCCGTAGGTCGGCAGCAGCAGCTCGATGGCGGCGGTGTCATAGCCGATGCCGTGGTTCAGGCGCTGTACCTGGTACTCGGCATAGATGCCCTTGATTGCCATCATCGCCATCAGCACCTGGATTTCGGAGATCTGCGCCGGGTCGCGCGTAAACAGCGGTTCAATGTAATAAGGCGTCGGCGACTGGACGACGAAGTCGACCCAGTCGCCTGGGACGTCGATGCGCGGCAGTTCATCGACGATGCGGTTGACCTGCACGATCACGATGCCATTCTTGAAGGCAGTGGCTTCGACGATGGGCGGCGTGTCCTCCGTATTCGGCCCGGTGTACAGGTTGCCGTTGCGGTCTGCCGCTTCGGCCGCGACCAGGGCCACGCGCGGCGGCAGGTCGATGAAATAGCGGCTGAACAGCTCCAGGTAGGTGTGGATGGCGCCGATATTCAGCTTGCCGGCCGCCGCCAGCTTTGCCACGCGGGCGGCCTGCGGGCCGGAGAAGGAGAAGTCCAGCTTCGAGGCAACGCCGCGTTCGAACACATCCAGGTGTTCGGGCAGGGCCAGCACCGATTGCAGCATGTGCAGGTCGCGCACGCGCTGCGGATCGAGACCGGCCAGCGCCTGCGCCAGGAAATCGGCCTGCTTCTGGTTATTGCCTTCGATGCAGACGCGGTCGCCGTTCTCCAGTACCGCATGCAGCAGGTCGCTGATGCGGGCTGCCGGCAGCGCCTTGCCTGCCAGTTCGCCGCCGAGCACGTTGCGGGCGCGTGCCAGGCGCTCGTTGCGATTGCGTTGAAGGCTGTCCCACACGCGGATTGGTGCATTCATTTACCTGGCTCCCATGATCATGTCCGGCAGGCCGGTAGCGATGCCAGGGAAGATGCACAGCAGGATCACCGCGGCCACCATCAGCAGCAGGAAAGGCATCACGCCCCAGATCACGTCGCGCAGCGGAATATCCGGCGCGATGTTCTTGATGACGAAGATGTTCAGGCCTACCGGCGGGTGGATCAGGCCCATTTCCATTACTACCGTCATCACGATGCCGAACCACACCAGGTCGAAGCCCGCTTCGCGCAGCGGCGGCAGGATGATCGGCGCCGTCATCAGGATGATCGAGACCGGCGGCAGGAAGAAGCCCAGCACTACTACCAGCACCAGGATGGTTGCCAGCAGAACCCATTTGGACAGATGCATGCCGACCACCCAGCTCGCAGCCGCCTGGCTGATATGCAGGTAGCTCATGACGTAGGAATACAGCAGCGACATGCCGATGATCAGCAGCAGCATGGTCGATTCCTTGATGGTGGAGGACAGGATCGGCGACATGTCCTTGGGGCGCCATGCGCCATACACTACGGCGATCAGCACCAGCGCGAGCAGGGCGCCCAGGCCCGCCGTTTCGGAAGGCGTGGCAAAGCCGCCGTACAGCGCGACCATCACGCCGATCAGCAGGACGATGAAGGGCAGCACGCGCGGCAGCATTTCCACTTTTTCGCGCAGGGTGAAATGTTCATCTTCCAGGTAGGCCGACTTGACGCCGCCTTTCTGGTAAGCAGCCAGCGCCAGTTTGTATTCGGTGCGGGCACGGTAGACGGCATAACCGGCAAACAGCAGCACCAGCAGCACGCCGGGACCGATGCCAGCGAGGAACAGACGGCCCAGCGACTGCTCCGCCGCCACGGCGTACAGGATCATGGTGATCGATGGCGGCAGCAGGATGCCGAGCGTACCGCCGGCCGCGATGATGCCGGCCGCGAAACCGGGCGAGTAGCCACGCTTGCGCATCTCAGGAATGCCGGCCGAACCGATCGCCGAGCAGGTGGCAGGTGAGGAACCGGCCATGGCGGCAAACAGTGCGCAGGCAAACACGTTGGCGATACCCAGGCCGCCAGGCACCTTGTGCAGCCAGGTGTGAATGGCTGAATACAGGTCCTTGCCGGCCGGCGACTTGCCGATCGCTGCGCCCTTCAGGATGAACAGCGGGATCGAGAGCAGGGTAATGGAGGCCATTTCCTCGTACACGTTCTGGGTCACCGTGTCGAGCGAACTGGCGGGCATGAAGAAATACATGAAGGTGGTCGCCACGATGCCCAGGGCGTACGCGATCGGCATGCCGGAGAACATGACCACCAGGGTGACGATGCCGTACAGGGCGCCCAAAGTCAGCTCGCTCATTTTGCAGCTCCTTTATCGGTGATACGAGCCAGCACTTGCAGCAGGATCTGCAGGGTCAGCAAGGTCATGCCGGCCGCCATCATGGAATAGGGAATCCAGAGCGGCGGTGCAAAGGTGGAGGTGGTGGTCTGGCCGTCGACCCAGGCTTCGTGCCACAGGGTCCACGATTTCCAGGAGAAGAAGGCGCAGAATACAAAGGAAAGCAGGTCGACGATGAACATGCGCACCGCATTGGCCTTGGGCGGCAGGATCGCAGCCAGCGCCTCGATGCCGATATGGCCTCGGAAGCTTTGCACATAGGCGCAGCAGAAGAAAGTGACGCCGACCAGCATGAAGATCGATGCTTCGTCCTGCCAGTCGGTCGGCGCGTGGAAAAAATAGCGCGACACCACCGAGTAGGTCAGGATCAGTGCAGTGACCACCATCGCCACCATGGAGAGAACCAGCAAGCCCTGGTTCACTTTCGCCAGCAGTGAGCCGACTATCGACAGGCCGGGCGCCTGCGGCAGCGCCGCCTCCTTGGGAGGATTGAGTTCGAAGCCGTGGCTCACAGCGTTTTCTCCGCGAGGGCCAGCAGTTTGGCGCAGCTGTCGTTACGTTCGCCGTAATCCTTCCATGCAGTGGTGCGGGCGATGGCTTGCCATTTCTTGACCGACGCTGCGTTCAGGTCAACCACCTTGGCGCCCGCCTTCTGGTACACGGCGGCGACCTGTGAATCGTCGGCCTGGGCGGCCGTTTTGGCGAAGGCTTCCAGTTCGGCGCCGACGGCCATGATGGCTGCCTGCTGGTCTTTCGGCAGGCGTTCGTAGGCGGCGCGCGACATCATCAAGGGCTCGAACATGAACCAGTAGGCGGTGCCGCGCCCGGTGGTGAGTGCTTTCGATACTTCTTCCAGGCGGAAGGAAATCAGGGAAGTGGAGGAGGTCAAGGCAGCGTCCATGGCGCCGGTCTGCATGGCGGCGTAGATTTCGTTGGATGGCAGCGAGACCACGGCGGCGCCAGCAGCTTTCAGGATCAGGTCCATTTCGCGCGAGCCGCCGCGGATTTTCATGCCCTTGGCATCTTCCGGATCGACCACCGGCTTGACGCGCGAGGCGACGCCGCCTGCCTGCCAGATCCAGCTTACCAGCACCACGCCTTTTTCCCACAGCAGCTGGGTCAGCGCCTTGCCGATCTCCTGGTTCTTCCAGCCGTAGCCTTGTTCATACGACGTGACCAGGCCGGGCATCAGGCCGATATTCACTTCGGGCACTTCGCCGCCCGCGTAGGACAAGGGCACCAGCGACAGGTCCAGCGCGCCCTTGCGCATGGCGGAGAACTGGGCGTTGGTCTTCATCAGCGAAGAACCCGGATAGATCGCGAACTTCAGGGCTCCCTTGGTGCGCTTTTCGACTTCCGCCGCGAACATGCGGGTCAGGCGGTCGCGGAAGTCGCCTTCGGCCAGGGTGCCGCCGGGGAACTGGTGCGAAATCTTCAGCGAGCCCGTCTGGGCCCAGGCGGTTTGCAGCCACAGCGGGCTGGTGGCGAGTGCAGCAAGAACGGACCTGCGGGTCATCTGGGACATGTCATCCTCCAAGGGGTTAAGTATGCAGCTTTGTTTTTTATGTATACAAGAATATCTTCGCCGAATACATTGTCAAGTGAAATATGCGTCTTATAATGGAGTCTTATATACATACTGAACTTTTAGTTCCATGACGAAACATTCTTCCACCCTGCGGGAAACCATCGAGGAAATGATTGCGATGGGCGAGCTGCAGCCGGGGCAGCACCTGGACGAGACCGAACTGGCGACGCGTTTCGGGGTGTCGCGCACGCCGATTCGCGAAACGCTGATCCAGCTTGAATCAATGGGACTTGTGGTGATCCGGCCACGGCGCGGTGCGATCGTGGCCGAACTCGGGCCGCAGCAACTGGTTGAAATGTTTGAAGTGATGTCCGAACTGGAGGCCACCTGCGGCCGCCTGGCGGCACGCCGCATGACGCCGGAAGAACAGCAGGTGCTGCTGGCCGCGCACGAAGCCTGCAAGGCCGCGGTGGAGGTGCAGGAGCCGGACGAGTACTACTACCGCAACGAAGCCTTCCATGAGGCGATCTATGCGGGCGCCCACAACAGCTTCCTGTTCGAGCAGACGCGCAGCCTGTATCGCCGCCTGCGGCCGTACCGCCGCCTGCAACTGCGGGTGCGCAACCGCATCGGCCATTCGTATTCCGAGCACGAGGGCGTGGTGCAGGCCATCCTTGCCGGCGACGGCGACAAGGCAGCGGAACTGCTGCGCGGCCATGTGATGATCCAGGGCCAGCGCTTCTCGGACCTGATGGCATCGCTGCCGCAGCTGACCAAATCCGCCGCCTGATAATAAATAAAGATTCTAGTTTACTTATTGTCGGGTCCTGCGTATATTGGAGGTCATGAACAATCTCCTCCTCATCGCGGCGACCTGCCTGCTTGGCTTGCTGTCCACTACGGGCGCATCACTGCCATATCCCATCCTGCCGCCGCTGTTCGCGGCGGAAGCCCACAATAGCCTGAACAATTTCCTCGGCTTGCCGCCCAAGCTGCTGTTCGGCATTGCACTGACGGTGAACCCGATCGGCCTAGTGATCGGTTCCGCGCTGCTCGGGCCTTTGTCCGATCGTTACGGGCGCCGCCCGATCCTGTTGGCGACTGCCCTCGGGGCCGCGGCAGGCCACGCGCTGACGGCGCTGGCGCTGGTGATGCAGTCCTTCCCGCTGTTCATCCTGGCCCGCTTCGGCACCGGCCTGCTGGAAGGGAACGGCGCGGTAGCGCGTGCCCTGGTGGCGGAAAAGCTGGAAGGCCCGCAGCGCCTGCGGGCGCTGTCGCTGGTGAATGGTTCGCTGCACCTTGGCTGGCTGGTGGGCCCGATGCTGGCTGGCTTCACGCTGGGCTTTGGCATCACGGTTCCGTTCTGGATTGCGGTGGCGGCGCTGGTGCTGGCTGCCGTGCTGGTGGCGATCACGGTGCCGCGCGCCGTCAAGGCGCCGGAAGATGGCGCGTCGTGGTGGCAGGTGGCGCGCTCGCACCATGCCATGAACCTGCTGCGCTTTCCCGAGTTGCGCACGCTGTTCATCGTGCAGTTGGCGCTGACCTGCGGCATCACCGGCTTCTATGAATACTATCCCTTGTGGCTGGTGGAGCAAGGCGGCTACGATGCGCGCGGCATCGCGACCATCAATATGGCGATGTGCGCGATCATGACGCTGGCCGCCATCATCGCCGGCCGGCCGAGCAGCATGGCACCGCTACACCGGGCGAGCTGGCTGGCTTTCGGCCTCGCTGCTGCGGTGGCTGGCGTTGCGCTTGGCAACCTGTGGATCGGCATGGTCGCGATCTGCCTGTTCGGGCTGCCCAACGCTTTCTATAACGCGACAGTGCAGTCCTGGGCGGCGGACCGCTTCGCGGCACACGGGCAGGGCTCGGTCATGGGCTTGCTGTCGATGACGTTCTGCTTCGCGAATATCGTGATGGCGGCGATCGGCTCCGTGCTGACGCTGGTCGATACCCGCCTGATCCTGTTGCTGGGCGCCGTGCTTGCGGCGTGGGCCGGCTGGCGCCTGCGCGGTTGGCGTGGAGAGTTGGCGGCGGTGCCTGCGCAGCGCGCGCTGGCGGGCACGGAAGGAGCCGGCGCATGAATACTGCCGACCAGATCCTGTTCCTGCTGAAAACGCGCGGCCCGCGCACGGCACAGCAATTGGCCGAACTGCTCGAGCTCACTTCGATGGGCGCGCGCCGCCACCTGGAGGCAGCGGAGGAGCGCGGCTTCGTGACGTTTGAAGATGTGGCGGAAAAAGTGGGGCGCCCGGCGCGCCGCTGGCTGTTGACCGATGCCGGCCACGCGCGTTTCCCAGACCGCCACGCCGACCTGACACTGCAACTGATCACCCAAGTGCGCGCCCTGTTCGGGGAAGAAGGCATGGACAAGCTGATTTCCGCCCGTGAGCAAGCCAGCGAAGCCTTCTATCGCGAGGCAATCGGCGAAGGCACTGCTCTGCCGGAGCGCGTGCAAGCCCTGGCCCTGGCGCGCGACGTGGAAGGCTATATGGCCGAAGTCGAGCCGCACCAGGATGGCACGCTACTGCTGGTTGAGAACCATTGCCCGATCTGCGCTGCCGCGCGCGAATGCCAGAATTTCTGCCGCTCCGAGCTCGACGTGTTCCAGCGCGTGCTGGGGCCCGGCTGCAAGGTGCAGCGCGAGGAGCACATCCTGGCCGGGGAGCGCCGTTGCGCCTACCGGATCAAGCCAGTGTGACAGCATTTTTAGCGCTGGTGTAGAGTAGGGGTAAACCCAACGGAGGCGCCCATGGATGACGCGATCAGGCGGCAGTTTGTCTCGGAAGTGTGGAAGCGATTTGTCGAGGTGCAGAATTGGGCCATTGCCAATTGGCCCGACAGCGAACATCCGCTCAGCACTTCCGACTTTGTCGAGGGCCGCAAGGAAATCCTCGGCCTTGGCTTGCCGCCCAACCTCAGGCCGGGGCACGAGAAACCGCAGGCCGCGCCCGAGCCTGCGCAAGGCGGCCCGCAATATCAGGAAGTGACGCCGGCGCCCTGGCCCTGATGCTGGCCATGGGTGGCGCCGAGGTAGGTGGCGTAGCTCACCACCAGGCAGGCCACCAGGCCGAGCGCCAGATGTAGCGCGCTGTCGAACAGCAGCGGCGCCACCAATCCGGACACCAGTGCAAACAGCATCATCTGCAGGAAGGACTGCATCGACGCCGCCAGCCCGCTATTTTGCGGGAACAGGTTCATGCCGGCCAGCGTGAGCGGTGGCATCGCAAGGGCCAGCGAGAACGAGAACAGGAACAGCGGCAGCACGGCCCACGGAACGGTCGCAGCGTAGATCCAGTTGTAGCCCACGTTGAGCGCAGCAGCGATGGCCATCAGCACAAAGCTCAGGCGAATCAGCTTCGCCGGAGGCATGCGATGCGCCAGCTTGCCGCTCATCGTTGCCCCCAGCACGTGGCCACTGATCAGCGGGATGAACAGCCAGGCGAATGCAGTTTCCGGCAGCTTCAGGATATGCATGATGAAATAGGCGGCGGAGCCGATATACAGGGCGAAACCGCCAAAGGCAGCGCCGAGCGACACCGACAGCAGGAGGAACTGGCGGTGCTTCAGCACCATCCAGTAATTGCGTGCGATGGCGCCCAAGTGCAGGGGGTGGCGCCTTTCCTGCGGCAGGCTCTCCGGCAGCCAGCGCCAGACGGCAACCCACATCAACGCGCCGAAGGCGGCAAGGAACCAGAAGATCGAACGCCAGCCGAAGGAAACCTGCAGCCAGCCGCCCAGCACGGGAGCAATGGCTGGCGCCAGGCCGAACACCATCATGATGTTGCCGAGGATTTTCTGGGCTTCCATGCCCTCGAAACGGTCTTGCACGATGGCGCGGCCGATCACGGAGCCTGCGCCCGAGGCCAGCCCTTGCAGGATGCGGGCGCCAAGCAGGAAGCCGAAGGAGCCGGCCAGGGCGCCGCCCAGCGAGGCAAGCACGTACAGGATCAGCGACCACAGGATGACCGGGCGGCGGCCGAAGCTGTCCGACAGGGTGCCGTAGAACAGCATCATGAAGGCGAAGGTGAACAGGAACAGGCTCAGGGTCTGCTGGATTGCCATCGGGCTGGCGTTGAAGGTCTCAGCGATGGCCGGGAACGAGGGTAAATAGGTGTCGATCGCCAGCGGGCCGACCATGGTCAGGCCGGCCAGGAGCAGGGTAAGCAGGATATTCTTCATGTGATGCCCGAGAGTGAGCGCGCTATTTTAAGGGAATCCCGGAGTCTCTGCTTATGACTGGAAAGCATAAGCTTGTGCGAACAGCTTCTTTCGCTTTTTAATGTAATTTCGATATTCTTGTGCCTTATGGCTATCGACTCTTACGGCGCCTCAAGCGGCGCAGCGCGTTGGGACCTCGACGAGGTGGTACACCAGTTGCGCGTGTCGCGCGAAGCGACTCACAATATCCGCCACCAGCGCCGCGTGCGCGAACTGCCTTCGCGCGCGGAGCTGGTGCAAATCCTCGAGGGCTTGTCGGCGGCCTTGTTCCCGACGCATTACGGGCGCCCGAATCTGACCGACGAAAGCATCGACTACTTCGTCGGCGATACCCTGAACACGACGCTGGACCGCTTGCACGAACAGGTGCGGCGCGGGCTTCAATTCGGTGCCGAAGTGGCGGAGACCGAGGAAGACCAGGCGCGCGCAGCCCTCGGCATCACGCGCGCCTTCGCCGCCTCGCTGCCGCAGATCCGCGCGCTGGTCGTATCTGATGTGCAGGCTGCCTATGCCGGTGACCCTGCGGCGACCTCGATTGCGGAAATCCTCCTGTGTTATCCAGGCATGGTGGCCATCCTGCACTATCGCCTCGCGCATAGCCTGCACAAGCTCGGCGCGCCTTTCATCGCGCGCATCGTCAGCGACATCGCCCACTCGCGGACCGGGATCGATATCCACCCGGCGGCGCAGATCGGCGCCAGCTTCTTCATCGACCACGGCACGGGCGTGGTGATCGGTGAAACCACCATCATTGGCGAGCGCGTGCGCCTGTACCAGCATGTCACGCTGGGCGCCAAGCGCTTCCCGGCCGACGAGTCCGGGCAGTTGATCAAAGGGACGCCGCGCCATCCAATCGTGGAAGATGATGTGGTGATCTATGCCGGCGCCACCGTGCTGGGACGGATCACCATCGGTGCCGGCTCCACCGTGGGCGGCAATGTCTGGTTGACCCAGAGCGTGCCGCCAAACAGCAACGTGTCGCAGGCGCAGATGCGCAGCGATTGCGAGGGGGAGACCTCGAAAGGGTGATTGTTTTTCGCGCCAGACTGGTGCCTATTATCGAAAAAGTCGATTGGTAGCGCGCACATTATGCGTTTTACACTGATCGGTTGTCGTCGCATAATGGGCCGTCATTCCCAACCTGGAGTTCTTACAATGAAAAAACTGATCGCCTTCGCCCTCGCCGCCGGCTTCTCCCTCGCCGCATCCGCCGCGCCTGAAACCTACAGCATCGATCCAATGCACTCTTTCTCCCGCTTCGAGTACAGCCACTTCGGCTATTCGACCCAGGTGAACAAATTCAATAGCACCACCGGCAAGATCCAGATCGACCGCGCCGCCAAGACCGGCTCGGTGGAAGTGACCATCGACCCGAAGTCGGTCAATACCGGCTCCGACCTGTTTAACGGACACCTGCAAGGCCCCGACTTCCTCGATTCCGCCAAGTACCCGGCCATCACCTACAAGTCGACCAAGTTCCTGTTCAACGGCGACAAGGTGGTGGGCGTGGAAGGCAACCTGACCATCAAGGGCGTGACCAAGCCGGTGAACCTGGAAGTGACCTCCTTCCAGTGCATGCCGCACCCGATGCTGAAGAAAGACGCTTGCGGCGCCAATGCGATTGCCAAGATCAAGCGCTCCGATTTCGGCGCCGGCAAATACGCCCCGCACGTCAGCGACGAGTTGACCCTCGGCTTCTCGATCGAATCCATCAAGGAATAAATCCATGAACAGACCGTTGCTGGCCGCAGCTTTGCTGGCTGCAGGTCTGTCGCAGGCCTATGCGACAGACATGATCATCACCAACGGCAAAG
The DNA here is from genome assembly GCF_049913285.1 of Pseudoduganella sp. S-14. Taxonomy (GTDB): domain Bacteria; phylum Pseudomonadota; class Gammaproteobacteria; order Burkholderiales; family Burkholderiaceae_D; genus Rugamonas. The sequence goes on along the minus strand of NZ_CP183991.1, from coordinate 4,111,866 downwards.
TCGCCACGATGGCGCGTGAGGGCAGCTTCGCGCAGGCTGTAGCCATCAAGGGCGGCGTGATTACTGCGGTGGGCAGCAATGCCCAGGTGCTCAAGCTGAAGAAGCCGGGCACGCAAGTAATCGATGCCGGCGGCCGCACGGTCATTCCGGGACTGAACGACTCCCATCTGCACATCATCCGGCAGGGGCTGAACTACAACGCCGAGCTGCGCTGGGACGGCGTGACTTCGCTGAAGCGCGCCATGCAGATGCTGCGCGAGCAGGCGGCCCGCACGCCGGACGGAGCATGGATCAAGGTGGTCGGCGGTTTCAATGAATTCCAGTTCGAAGAAAAGCGCCTGCCGACGCTGGAAGAACTGAACGAGGCGGTGCCGGACAAGCCGGTATTCATCCTCTACCTGTACGGCCTTGGTTTCGTGAACAAGAAGGGCATTGAAGTCCTGGGCTACGACAAGGACACCAAATACAAGGACGGCGTGGTGGAGCTTGGCGCAGACGGCAAGCCGACCGGCCTGCTGGTCGCCAAGCCGAACGCCCTGGTGCTTTACTCCACGCTGGGCAAGACCGGCGCGCTGCCACGCGATCAGCAGCTGAATTCCACCATCCAGTACTACCGCGAAATGAACCGCCTTGGCGTGACCAGTGCGATCGACGCGGGCGGCGGCGGACAGGCCTATCCAGACGACTACGCGGTCAGCCTGGAACTTGCCAAGGGCGGCAAGCTGACCGTACGCACTTCCTATTATTTGTTCGCGCAAAAGCCGGGCAAGGAGCTGGAAGACTACCAGCGCTGGCTCGCCATGACCAAGCCTGACCGCAACGACCATATGTTCTACGCCAACGGCTACAACACCGAAGGGGCAGGGGAGAACCTGGTATGGAGCGCAGCTGATTTCGAAAACTTCCTCGAGCCGCGCCCGGAAATGCCGGGCCATATGGAAAGCGAACTGGAACCGGTGCTGCGCCTGCTGGTGAAAAACCGCTGGCCTTTCCGCATCCACGCCACATACGGCGAATCGATCGAGCGCGACCTGGCCGTGATCGAAAAGGTCAACCGCGAAATGCCGTTCAACGGCTTGCGCTGGTTCTTCGACCACGCCGAGACCATCTCCGATGATCAACTGGCGCGTGTGAAGAAGCTTGGCGGCGGCGTGGCCGTGCAAGACCGCATGTACTTCCAGGGCGAGCATTACACCAAGCGCTATGGCGTGCAGGAGCGCCAGATGCCGCCGCTTCGCAAGATGCTGGAGATGAAGATCCCGGTCGGCCTGGGCACGGACGGTACCCGCGTATCGAGCTATGGCCCGTGGCCGTCGATTTACTGGGCGGTGACCGGCAAGACCGCGGGCGGCATGCCGATGTGGCAAGCCAGGGACCGTCTGAGCCGCTATGAAGCGCTGAAGCTGATGACCCAGGGCAGCGCCTGGTTCAGCGGCGAAGAAAAGCTGAAGGGCCAGATCGCCCGAGGCCAGTATGCCGACCTGGTGATCCTGCCGAAGGACTATTTCAGCATCCCCGAAGCCGAGATCAAGACGCTGGAAAGCGCGCTGACAGTGGTGAACGGCCGCATCGTCCACGCCGGCGCCGACTTCGGCCAATACGCCCCCGAGTTGCCGCCCGTGCAGCCCGACTGGAGCCCCGTCAAGCACTTCGGCGGCTACCAAAACCGCTGAGCCGTACAGCCCAGCCCGTGTCCCACCATGGGGTCACACCCGAATCGGGACACGGACCCATCTGCAAACAGTTGAGGCTGTGTCTCATTTCGGGTGTGACCCCAAGGTGGGACACGAACTCAGCTGTAGGTGTTGCGGGTGGGCCATTGACTTATTGGCGGCATGGTCAATACTTCCTTGACCGCCCACCCCGCCCGAAGGTGTTCCTATGGCTCTGCTGCAATACCTGCCACGCGTCGATTTGGCGCGCAGTGAAATCGTCGACCGGGGCATCGAGGTGCAAGCGAGCTTCAGCACCTTGTGCGCAGTGGAGTATATGAAGTCCCATAACATCGCTCCCCACATCATCCGCCGTGTCTTGCTGCAACCGGCCCAACGGCGCTCGGCAGCCAGGGTTATGCACAAGAATTAACGAAAAGTAACGCGCGACTTTAATTAGTTAAAGAACGCCTGTGAGAATTGGTGAGATTTTAAGTCGTTGATTCTTAAGGTACTTTTTTCTGCACATTGAACAGGCAGTTTGTTGGAAATGGCGTCGTTGAGGGCTGTTTGCCTTGTCAAGCCCCCTTTATTAACAAAGATATCCACAAACAATGTGGATAATTGGAAAAGCCCTTTTCAATCCGCGACTTACGGCGATTTACTGGGAATTCGGCGTAGATGGCGCGAAAATAACTACTGTACGTGCATACAGTGCTTATTTCAGGATGCGTCCCGATGCCTTGAAACTGCCCGGCTCGCTGCCGGGCTGGACCTGGATATCCACAGTTGAGGCCGGCTGGCCGATGACCAGGTGCCCCGACCATGCTTCGCCGTTCTGCAGGCCCTGCAAGATCGCCGCAAATTGCTCGCGGTGCTGGTTGTATTTTGCTAGTTGCGACTGCAGGATTTGCAGGTCCGAATAGTTGCGCAGCGAGGAAATCACGGTGGTGAACAGCTTGCGCGTCGTGAGGTCGGTCTTGCACCAGAAGTCGTTGATGTCGTAATCGAGGATGATGCTGTGCTCGAGCGCCTGGCCCGGCTGGCCGGTGCGCAGCACGATGCGTACCAGTTCATTCTTCAGTTCGGAGCGGATCTGGTTGGCCACGCGCAGGCCGGCATCGCTGGTTTCCATGATCACGTCCAGCAGCACCAGCGCCACGTCGGGGTTGTTGCGCAGGGTGGTCAGGGCCTCTTCGCCGGAATAGGCGTGCAGGAAGCTGAGGCGGCGCCCCATGAAGCATGCATTGCTGAGTGAAAACTTGGTGACGACGTGGACGTCGACGTCGTCGTCGACGATCAGTACCCGCCATGGAGCGGGATTGGCGCCTGGAGCCTGCTCGGCGGAACTGGCTTGCGCCTCGTCGTCGATCATCCACCCTTCGCTTGAATCGTCGTCAGGAACTTTTACGTCCATGCATTTTCCTTTGTCGGTTGTGGACACACTATTCCGCGCCAGAACTTTTGTCAAAATATTTTCCGAAGGCTCAGTGAGTTGCAAAATGGCACGCACTCTACCGTGCTAAGTCATTGATTCTATTCAGACTAATCGATTGCCAAAGAATTGGGCAATTTGTTGAAAGCCGCGCCGTTAAAGGCGGAACGGGCTGTCAAGACCTGCTTCTCCACACGTTTATCCACAGCAGAAGTGGATAACTGGAATTTCGTCTTTAAAAACTTCGTATTACGGCAATTTTATCATCCGGACTATGAAGCCGCTGCCTTGAGACGGTTCAATTCGTCGAGAAATCGCTCGCAAGCCAGCCCGGGCGGCCAGGGTTCCCAGGCCGGTTCGCCATACAAAGCCTGCAATGGATCTTCATGTAGGGGCACGGCGTGGATCTTCAAAGTGCGGCGCACCTCTTCATTGCTCCAGCCCACCACGTGCAGCGCTTCGCTGGCCGCGGCCAGCCGGTCGGCGCGCTTGTGGACCTGGTATTCCTTCGGCGTCCAGGCCGGCAAGCCATAGCGCAGGAAGACCGCTTGTTCCAGCCGCTGGCTCAATTCGCGGAAGCTGTCGCCGAGGAAGGGTTTGAGCACGGAGATGCAATCGAACCCCAGCAAGCCTTCCTCCGCGTCGTGCAGCAGCTCGCGCAGCGAGCGCAGCGGGTCGAGCGGGGTGGGCGACCACAGGCGGCGCAATTGCAGCACCGTGATCGAATGCTGGGCGACGGAGAGGGGCAAGGGCCAGGCCGAGTGGCCGCCCCAGCGATAGGTGCGAGCCAGGCCCAGTGCGAGGTCGGCGTCATCCCAGTCGAAGGGCGTGGGGTCCAGCAAGTCCAGCCGGCGGCCGGATGGCATGCGCACCCAGGCGCGTTGAGTCGTCATGCCGCTATCGTATCGTCGCGACGCAGGTCGGTGCAAGCTTGCAGGATAAGTGTTTCGAGCTCGGGCAACAGTGCGGCGGCAGACTGCAGGTCGGCGGCGGCGCTGGCCTTTTCCAGTTGATGGCACAGGGTGTGCAGTTCGGGGGCGCTCAGGTAGCCGCAACTGCCTTTCAAGGCGTGGAAGGCGCTGGTGGCGCCTTCGCCATCGCCGTTCTGCAGGGCCAAGCGGCCTTCTTCCATGCGGCGCGGCGCTTCCTCGAGGAAGGCTTGGGCGATGCGCTGCTGGTGGCGTGTCGTCATGCCGCTGAGGGGCAGGATATGGATCGCCGGGCTGGCCGGCTCGACGCCGAACATGTCGTCCAGTTCCGCCAGCGTGGGCGCGGTGCGCGGCAGGCTGCGGCCGCGATTGAGCAATTGCTTGATGGTCTTTTCAAGCTGGTCGAACAGCAGGCGTTCATCGACCGGCTTGCTGAGGAAGGCGTCCATGCCGGCCGACAGGTAGCGTGCACGATCGAGTTCGTTGGCGTTGGCGGTGAGGGCAATGATCGGTATCAGCGGATCGCGCGACGGGCAATCCTGGCTGCCGCCGCGGCGCACCAGGCGCGCCGCCTGCTCGCCGTCCATTTGCGGCATGCGGCCATCCATCAGCACCACGTCGAAATCGCGTTCGTGCAGCGCGCGCAGCGCTTCCAGGCCGTTTTCCACGACGGTGGCTTCATGGCCCATGCCTTCCAGCAGGGTGCTGATGATGATCTGGTTGGTGCGCACGTCTTCGGCGCACAGCACGCGCAAACGGTAGGCGTGGCGCAGGTTGGCCGGGATCTTGACGGTATCCTGTTCCAGCGGACCGCCCAGGGCCAGCGGCAGCGAGAAGCGCAGCGTGGTGCCCTTGCCAAGGCGGGTATCGGCTTCGATCTGGCCGCCCATCAGCTCGACCAGCTCCTTGCAGATGGCCAGGCCAAGGCCGGGGCCGTCGGCGCGGCGGGTGGAAGACAGGTCGGCGGGCTCGAATTTACGGAACAGGCGCGGCAGCATTTCCAGCGGAATGCCCGGGCCTGTGTCGCTGATGCTGAAGCTGACCCGGGCCAGCCCGTCAGCCGTTTCGCCGGAAGCGCGCAGCCGCACTTCGCCGCGTTCGGTGAACTTGATGGCGTTGCCCAGCAGGTTGAGCAGGATCTGGCGGATGCGGTTGGGGTCGCCCTGCACATGGCGCGGCAGGCCCGGCGCCAGTTCGCAGCGCAACAGCAGGGCCTTGGCGTCGGCCTGCGGGCGCAGGATGGTGATGGCTTCGTCAATGATGTCGATCAGGTCCAGGTCCTGGGTGTTGATCGACAGGCGGCCGGCGTCGATGCGCGAGAAATCGAGCAGGTCGTTCAGGATCGCCAGCAGGGCCTCACTGTTTTTCAGGCCGATGCGCAGGTATTCTCCGGTGCGGTCGGCGATGGTGCGGTCGCGCAGGGCAAATTTCAGCATGCCGATCACGCCGGCCAGCGGGGTGCGGATATCGTGGCTCATGGCCGCCAGGAAATCGATGCGGTGCCGGCCCAGCTTTTCATTTTGAATCTGCGTTTGCCTCAGCGCGGCTTCCCGCGCCTGTAATTGCTTCTTTAGGCTGCGGTTCTCCCAAATCAGCAGGATAAACGCCGCCAACCCCAGGATTAATAAAAGGGGCGCAAGCAGTTCAATAAACGATGCAAACGAAGAAAGCAAAATATTAATGATCTCCTCAATAGCAATTATTGTAATGGACAAATAAACATGGCGTGATACTGAATTGTTATGCCCCGCTGCACTCGTGTATGATCCCGGCTATGTTAATTTCTCCTGAACAAGGGCTGGCTTTCCTGGCCGCCGCCATGCTCATTACCGTATCGCCAGGTCCGGATAACCTGATGGTATTAAGTATGGGCATGTCCCGTGGACGCAAGCAGGGCGTGGTGTTCGGCCTCGGTTGCGCCCTGGGCTGCCTCAGTCATACGCTGCTGGCTGCGCTGGGCGTGGGCGCGCTGATTGCCGCATCGCCTGCAGCGTTCACCGCGCTCAAGGTTGCGGGAGGACTCTACCTGATCTGGATGGGATATGGCGCACTGCGCAGCAAGGGCGGCGTGCAGGTGGGCCGGGCGGCCCTGCCGGAGGAATCTTTGGGCAAGCTGTTTGCCAAAGGCTTGTTCGCAAATGCGATCAATCCGAAGGTGGTGCTGTTCTTCCTGTCCTTCCTGCCGCAGTTCGTGGTGGCAGGGCGCGGCGACGCCGGCTGGCAGACCGCGCAACTGGGCCTGGTCTTCACTCTGCAAGCCTGCCTGCTGTTTGGGGCGCTGGGCTACTTCTCGGGCGCTGTGGGCAAATGGATCAACCGCAATCCGCGCGCCGGCCTGTGGCTGGACCGCGGCGCCGGCGCGATCTTCGTCGGCCTGGGCTTGCGCCTTATCGTCGCGCGCTGATCGCGAATCTCAGTTCCAGTTCGTCTTTCACAGATAGTGCGCCGCCGAAAACTGCAAACGGCGTAATGCCGAAATCGGTCTGCTTGACGGTGAATGCGCCGCTGGCCTGCAGGACGGCGCCATCCTCGCGCAACTGCAGCGGCACCTGGTATTCGCGCGTCACGCCGTGCAGTGTGATTTGCGCGCGCAGCTTGTCTTTCGTTTCCGGTTCGAAGGCGGCCCGCACCAGCACCCATGGATAGGCTTCGGCTTGCAAGACCTTGCTGAACATATTCTGCCGCGTGCCATCGATTGCGTCGGCCGAAGGCTGGGTCTCGAGCCCGGCTTCCTTGCGCAGCGCTGCCTCGTCGACCGTCAACTGGTCCAGGCGGAAGCGTAATTCAGTGCGGCCCTGTTCGACGTCCACGAAACCTTCCACCTGGCGCGTGGCGACGACGTGGTCGTGGCCCATGCGCGCCAGCGGCCCGCCACGGCGAACCGTCATGGCGATCAGCGAATCGCCCGCCATGATCCGGTGCGCCGACCGGCTGGCCTGCAGCGCCGGGGCCGCGCTTGCCGGCGCGGCGGCAGGGGGCGCTGGAGGCTGGGTGCCACAGGCGGAAATGGCCAAAAGCGCCGTTAAAAGCGCGCTTCGAAAAGTCCATTTGCAAATTTTTTTTCGCATTGTGACTATTGGAGAGTTTCTATTATAAAAAGTGTACTATCTTAAACGAAGTCGTGATGTTTTCGTTTTCGAGAATATCCCCTTGCACTTTCAAATCTCTCCCGATTTGAATCCCTTTACCCGCGCAAATGACGCGGGTATTTTTTTGCCCGGGGTATTTTCACTCCTTAATGAACTCCTAAGCCTCAGGCGGCGGAAAGCTGGCAAAGTACGTCCATAGCGTACAGCATCCCTGTGCGCCGGGTTGCCGGATTCCTCAATCCGGCACGGTTTCTTCTATCCCCGCGCCCTAAAAAGCGTTTTTCACCGGCCCCTCCAAATGGCCGGTTTTTTTTGCCCATCCGTAAACGGTATCGCTTGCCTAGATATCGATAACATAATGTTGAGGCAAGCTCCAGCGGTGCGTGCTATATTGGCCTGATATCGATAACACGCGAGGAGACCTCGGGTTTCGGTATGTCCCTTCGACATTGGTTAATAAGGATAATCATGCATAACCATTCACTAAAGGGCGGGGTCATGGCCGGTTTCAGGGTATTGGCCGTAGCGGCAGCGATCGCTGCTTCATTTCAACCCGCTTACGCAGTCGACTATGTAGCAACACCTGTCTTGCAACCCGTTGTTAGCGCTACCGGATTCAAGCATCCGGCGCTGGGCATCACGCTGGAACAGCTCGAGTACGCCCGCGCCCAGGTGCGCGCCGACGCCGAGCCGTACAAGACTTACTACAGCACCCTGGCTACGGTCTGCTGCAATTACGCAAACATCAACCTGCTGCCGACCAATCGCGATTCGACCAAGATCGATACGCCTAACACGCCCAACTTCAACGGCAATACGGCCCAGGTGCGGCTGATCAACGATTCGCAGGGGGCGCTGACGCAGGCCATCCTGTATTACATCACCGGCCGCAACGAGTACCGCCGCAATGCCATGCGCATCCTGCGCACCTGGAGCAATATGAACAAAGATGGCTATGCCTACTATCCGGACGCGCATATCCACACTGGCGTGCCGCTGTTCCGCATGCTGGCTGCCGCCGAGATCATGCGCTACACGCCGGGCGATCCGAGCTACACCGCCTATCCGCTGGTCTGGACCGACACCGACACCCAGAAGCTGAAGGACAACCTGGTCGACCCGATGGAGCGCACCTTCTTCGCCAGCAACGAGCGCTTCATGAACCAGCATGTATATTCGATCGTTGGGCGCATGTCGGGGGCGATCTTTACCGACAACCGTGCGCGCTATGACGAAACCGTGGAATGGATGACGGTCAACTCCACTTCGACGCGGCAGGACATCAATGGCGCCATCCTGCCCCTGATCCCCCTGATCGAGGCGGGCAACCCTTACAACAAGTACGGTTATCCTTTCTACCAGATCCAGGAAATGCAGCGCGACCAGGCACACGGCGGGGACAATGTCGACAACCTGACCGGCCTGCTGCGCCTGGTCACCGCCCAGGGCACTAAAGTGGACCCGTTCAGCGGCAAGCCTTCCACCTCGGGCGACGCGGTGAGCGTCTATAAGTTCGGCGGGAACCGTGTGCTGATGGGCGCCAATGCCTACGCCCAGTTCATGCTTGGCTATGCCGCGCCTTGGGCCGATACCTCGGGTGGCACGTCTTCCCAATCGGAAGCCTATCGCGGCCGCCTGTATGAAGTGGGCGGCATCCCCGAGCTGTATAACGTGTACAAGTACGAAGAGGGCGTGGACGTCGATGTCGAAGCGCCGTTCCTGGCGGCCGCCAACGCGCATTCGAACGACTTCGTGACCCGCTGGGGCCCCGGCGCACCGGCCAACAAGGACATGGGAGCGGAAGCCTTCCTGTCGCTGCCCAAGGTATTGACCGGGGCTGCCCTGCCACCCAACACCGGCATGCTGGAGACGGAGCGCAAATCAATCTACCTGAAGGGAGACTGGAGCAAGGTGAACGAGGGCGACCGCACCTTCGGCCATGCCAACGTCACGCCGGCCGGCGCCACCGTGGTGTTCACCGACGTGCAGTACGCCGACCGCGGCAAGTACGCGCCGGCCGGCATCATGATCCGCACCAACGCGCTCACCAAGCTCGCCGCCAGCGCCACCGAAAGCGCCAGTCCATGGTGCGAAATGACGGTGCCTGACACGCAAGGCCAGTGGCGCTATATCGTGCCTGACACGTCGTGGGCGGCCACGCCGGGCAAGCGCCAGGGGGACAATATCATGTACTTCAAATTCACCGGCGCCGAAGGGGCAACGGTGGACGTGGACTTCGTGAACATGGCCGCGCCGACCCAACTGACCCCGCCGCGCTTTGCCATGCCGGTGTTCCCGGCCACGGAGCTGGTGGTGCAAGGCGTGCCTTACCAGGCGACCTACACGGCGACCGATGCCCAGGTCGGCGATACGGTGGTGTACAAGGCGATCAGCATCCCCGATGGCGCCACGCTCGATACTTCGACCGGAGCCTTCAACTGGACGCCGACTGCGGCGCAAAGCGGCTTGCACGACATCGTGATCAGCGCCACCGACGGCATCTCCATCAGCACCATGACCGCACGCCTGAGCGTGCAGCCGGACCGCGCCAGTGCCTTTGCGGCGGCGCAGGGCGGCTATGACCCTGCCAGCGTTTACACCACGCCGTCGCTGGCGACCTTCCAGCAGGAGATCGCCTCGCTGCGCGAGCAGATGATGACGGTGTCCGATGCCGATTTTCCGGCCCTGCTGAAATCCGTGCAGGCGGTGGTGACCAAGCTCGAGCTGCTGAACCCGCGCGTTGCGCTGGACGGCAGCCTCGATTGGAGCAAGCACATGGTGACCACCACCACGCTCGACGTGAACCGTGTTGGCCTGCTGGTGGACGGCGACTACAACAGCACGTCGGGCGACTTGCGCAATTTCGTGACCATCGATTTCGGCGCCGACTATCGCGTGTCCGTCGACGCCTTCGGCATCCAGGCCCGCTTCATGTTCGCCAACCGTTCACAGGGAATCAACATCTACGGCTCGAACGACAATTCGAACTGGACTTTGCTGACCAGCCGCGAAACCACCGATACCAGCAACCGCAATTTCGAGCTGGAGACGATTCCTGTGCTGCCAGGACTGTCGGAACAACGCTATCGCTACTTCATGGTGCGAGTCGACCATCCGGGCCCGCCGACCGATCCTGCCTATCCGGGCATTTCCTCCTATAGCGAATTGCGCTTCCTCGGCGAGCGCTACGACCTGCTGACGCCAGTGGACGTCACGGCGATCGTCAAGATCCAGCAATCGGGCCTGAACATGAACCGCTTCACGCAGAAGTACACCGGCAACGTGACCATCGTCAACGCTACGGACCATACCGTCAGCGGGCCGCTGCAATTCCGGCTGTACGGGCTGACGCCGGGCGTGACGCTGGATAACGCGACCGGTATCAAGGATGGCGTGCCCTATATCACGCTGCCGACCCTTGACCTGGCGCCGGGCCAGAGCGTGACCCTGACGACGACCTTCAGCAATCCGGCCAAGGCTGCCATCGGCTATACCCGTCAACTTTTCAGCGTCAAGTATTGAGGACACCACCATGAGTAAACTGCAAATTATATTGGCGCGGCTGCTGTTGGCCGCCATGCTGGCCTGTGGTGCGGGGCAGGCTGCCGCCGGGCCCTTGTACAAGGTCAGCATCGACACCGCCTCGCTGGGCACCGGCCCGGCATTCCTCGGCCTGTATTTCATCGGCCTGGCCGATGCGACGCCGGCCACCGCGCTTGTCACCAATCTGGCCGGCGAGCTGCTTGGCACGCCGGACGTGAGCGGGACTGTGTCCGGCGCCGCGCCAGGCCCGCTGGCATTCAGTAATGCCGATGGCGGCAGCGACTGGGTGCAGGCGGTGGTGCTGGGCGGCGTGTACTCCTTCGACGTCAACCTGCTGGTGGGCCAGGGCGATGCCGGTTCGACCTTCGGCTGGGCGCTGTTCAACGACACCAGCTATCTGGGCGCCGATGGCGACCTTGGTACGGTCTCGGTGCAGCCTGTCCTGGGCGGCAACCCGCAGTTCGTCCTGGCCAGCGCCAGTCCGCTGGTGGACGTGCAGGTGGTTGCGGAACCTGGCTCGGCCTGGCTGCTGTTGCTGGCAGGCCTGCCTCTGCTGGCCTTCACCCGCCGCCGCGCCTGACGCGGCTGGCCCGGCGTGGGGGCGGAAAAGCAGCTATGATGCAGCGATTCCGTGAAAGGAGCCGCGATGATCGACCTGTACACCGCCGCCACGCCGAATGGCCACAAGATTTCCATTGCGCTGGAAGAGCTGGCGCTGCCTTACGAAATGCATGTGCTCGACCTGGGCAAGAACGAGCAGAAGGAGCCGTGGTTTACGGCCATCAATCCGAACGGGCGCATCCCGGCGATCGTCGACCGCGGCAACGATGGCTTCGCGGTGTTCGAATCGGGCGCGATCCTGGTCTACCTGGCCGAGAAGACCGGCCGCCTGATGCCGCAGGACGCCAAGGGCCGCTCCCTGGTGCTGCAATGGCTGATGCTCCAGATGGGCGGCATCGGCCCGATGATGGGACAGGCCAATGTCTTCTACCGCTACTTCCCCGACAAGATCCAGCCTGCCATCGACCGTTACCAGGGCGAGTGCCGGCGCCTGTTCCGCGTGCTGGACGGCCAACTGGCGCAGCATGAATTCCTGGCCGGCGACTATTCGATCGCCGATATCGCCAACTGGGCCTGGGTGCGCACCCATCGCTGGTCCGGGGTGGAGACCGAAGGCTTGCCGCACCTGCAGCGCTGGATCCGCCAGGTCCGCGCCCGTCCTGCCGTATTGCGCGGCATCGAGCGGCCGCCGAGCAATGTGTTGGATCGCGCCGACAGTCAGGAGAAAGTAGAGCAATTTGCGGCCGAGGCGCGCAAAATGCTGGAAACCGGCCAGTCGCGCTGATCACAACACCAAGGAGACTCAATGAAGCTGTACACCGCCCCGCGTGCCCCGAATCCGCGCCGCGTCGCCATGTTCATGGCCGAGAAAGGCATCGCGCTGGAATTGCAGGCGGTCGACCTGGGCAGGGGCGAACATCGCAGCGAAGCTTACCTGGCGGTGAATCCGTTCGGCCGCGTGCCGGCGCTCGAACTGGACGATGGCCGCATCCTGTGCGAAACGCGCGCCATCTGCACTTATCTGGAAGGCCTGCATCCGGCGCCGAACCTGATGGGCGAAGGCGCCGAGGAGCGTGCCTTCATCGAAATGGCCGACCGCCGCATGGAGCTGCACCTGTTCGCCATTGCGGCCAACAGCATCCGCCACTCTCATCCCGGCTTTGCGCCGATCGAGAATCCGCAGTTCCCCGACTTCGGCGCTTCGCAGGGCGAGAAGTTCCGCGAGAACGCGAAGTGGCTGGATGGCGTGCTGGCCGCGCAGCCTTTCGTGGCGGGGCAGCGCTTTACCATTGCCGACATTACCGGCTTTTGCGCAATCGAGTTTGCGCGCGGGCTGATGAAATTCCGTCCGTCCGACCACGGGCTGTCGCACTTGCAGGCATGGCGCGACCGCATTGCGGACCGCCCAAGCGCCACAGCAGGGGCCTGAACGATGAAAACGGCGCAGCGCCGGCGCTGGCTGGGCTGCATGCTGCGCTGGTCAAGTACGGCTGCTGCCTGCGTAGCAACGGCAGCGGCTTCCTGGCCGGTGCGCGCATTGGCCAGGCCGCGCCCATTGCGCGCGGTGGCCCTGGCCATTCCTCCTTTCGCCGTACTCGACGCAAGCGGCCGCAAGAGCGGCCTGTTCGTGGAAGCCCTTGAGCTGATCGCCCGTGAGTCGCAGCGCCAGGTCGAGATCACCCTTGCCCCGTATGCGCGCGCCATCGCCATGCTGCGTTCCGGCGAGGCGGACCTGATGATCGCCACCTCCAACTCGGCAATCGCAGAAGCGGCCGAACCAATGGGCATGTTGTGGACGACGGAAGTCATCGCCATCGGGCGGGCAGGCCTCAAGCTCGACGGCCTGCAAGACCTGCGGGGCCGCACGGTGGGCATGTTGCGCGGCTCGGATTATGGTGCTGCCTTCCTGGATGACCGGGAATACCGCAAGCATGAGATCACCGACCAGTTGCAAGGCATACGCATGCTGCAGGAGGGGCGGCTCGATGCCTCGGTCGGCACGCGCCTGGCGGTATTCCACGCCATGCGCTTGCTGGGCGTGTCGCGCGCGCGCCTGGGCGGGGTGCTGGCGGTGCAGTCGCGCGAGATCCACCTGCACCTGAGCCGCCATCACGCCGACGAGGACCTGGCGACGGAACTGCGCCGCGCCGTGCATGCATTGCGCAGCAGCGGCAAGGCTGATGGGCTGCTGGCTAAGTACCTGGCCGGGCTGCCGCCTGCCTGAATTTCCCTATGATCCCGCTGGGGAAGAAGTAGATGGCGAGGATGAACAGGATGCCGAGCCAGAGCAGCCAGCGGTCCGGGTGCAGGGCGGCCTCCAGCACCGGTACGCCGGCCACCGCGCCTGCCGCTTGCGCCATCAGGGTCTTCAGGTAGTTGTTCGCCAGGATGAACAGGACGGCCCCGATCACGGAACCATACATGGTACCCATGCCGCCGATGACGACAATCAGCAGGATGTCGGTCATGACTTCAAAGCCCAGCGTGGTCTTGGGGCCGACATAGCGCGCCCACAACGCCATCAAGGCGCCGGCCAGCGCGGCGGCAACGGCGCCGATGCAATTGGCTGCGATGCGATAGACCACGGTGCGGTAGCCCAGGGCCTCGGCGCGGAACTCGTTTTCGCGGATCGCCTGCAGCACGCGCCCGAAAGGCGAGTTCACAATGCGCAGCAGCGCCAGGAAGATCAGCACCGCGCAGGAAAACACGATGTAGTAGGTGAGCACCTTGCCGTCCACGATGCGGCCCATGAATTCGCCGAATTCGTTGGCAGGCGACAGCAGGTCCGGCACGTCGAACGTCTTGCCGTCTTCGCCGCCGGTCCAGGCCGACATTTGCGATGCCAGCACCGCGAACGAAGACGCGACCGCCAGCGTAATCATGGCATAGAAGATGGCGCGCACGCGCAGCGCAAAAAGCCCGATGACGAAGGCCAGGACCAGCGTCAACGCCAACGCCGCCGCCAGGCCCAGTGCCATGTCGCCCCAGGCAGGTGTTGGACTGTCGAAGCCGAGGCCGACGCCGTAGGCGCCGATGCCGAAGAACATCGTGTGGGCGAAAGACACGATGCCCGTGTAGCCGATCAACAGGTCATACGAGGCGACCAGGACGATGTAGATGCAGATGGTGGCGGCGGTGTTGAGCGGCCGGGCGCCGCTGGTGACGAAGGGCGCCAGCGCGAGTCCCAGCACGACCACAAGCAGCAGGACGGACAGGGCGCGGCTGCGCGGCAGGTCGCCGGAAAGAAGGGTGTTCAGCATGTCATTTCCTCGACAGGCCGGCTGGGCGCCAGAGCAGGATGGCGATCATCAGCACGATATGGGACACGAGCGCCAGCTTGGGCGCCAGGAAACCGGCGTAATTGGCCGTCAGAGCCATCAGCAGCGCGCCGATGAAGCAGCCGCTCACCGAGCCCAGGCCGCCGATGATGATCGTGATGAAGACCATGACCATCACCTCGCCGCCCATGGAAGCGGTCAGTGTTTCCTTGTACAGGCCCCACATCACGCCGCCCAGGCCCGCCAGCGCGGAGCCGGCCGCGAACACCGCCACGAACAGGCGCCCGATGCGGTAGCCAAGTGCTTCGACCATCTCGCCATTTTCCACGCCGGCACGGATCAGCAAGCCGAGCTTTGTGCGGTTCAGCACCAGGGTGAGCGCGATGAACACCAGCACGCCCACCGCCACCGCCAGCAAGCGGTATTTTTCGATGGCGGCGTCGCCCAGCACGAGGGCGCCGCGCAGGGCGGTGGGCAGCGGCATCGGCTTGTGGTCGGCGCCCCAGAGCACGTGGATCAATTGCTCGACCACGATCATGCCGCCCATCGTGATCAGGATCTGCTTCAGGTGCTGGCCGTAGACCGGCATGATGATGAGGCGTTCGAAAGCCCAGCCCAGTGCTGCCGTCACGGCCATCGCCATGACGATCGCCAGGCCGAGCGCGGCCAGGTTCATGCCCAGCGAATCGGCCTCCATCCAGCCCTGCATCGGCACCAGCACCAGGGTGGCGGCGAAGGCGCCGACGGAGACGAAGGCGCCGTGGCCGAAATTGAGCACGTCCATCAGGCCGAACACCAGCGTCAGGCCGCTGGACATGATGAAGAGCATCATCCCCATTGCCAGCCCGGCCACGGTCAGCGTGAGCCAGGTCGGCATGCTGCCAACCAGCGGCAGCATGGCCAGCATCAGGGCCGGCACCAGCAGCATTGGAATATAGTCGCGCGGAACGGATGGCATTGGCATGCGGCTCCTTATTGGTGTGAATCGAGGGCCAGGCCGAGCAACCGCTCTTGCAAGGCGCGATCGGCGGCCAGTTCGGCCATGGCGCCGCTGTGCACGATGCGGCCGTCGTCCATCACGGCCACGGTGTCGCCGAGCTGGCGCACGAAGTTGAAGTTCTGCTCCACCAGCAGCACCGTGGACTGGCCCTTGAGCTGGCGGATCGCGTCGGCCAGGTTCTGGATGACTGCCGGTGCCAGGCCCTTGGTCGGCTCATCGATCAGCAGCAGCTCGCGCGGCTCGATGATGGCGCGTGCAATGGCCACCATCTGCTTCTGGCCGCCGGACAGGTTGCCGGCCGGGTAATGCCAGAATTTTTCCAGCGCCGGGAAGAAGGAGAAGATCCACTCCAGCCGCGCCGTATCCATCGGGCCGCTGCGCGCCGCAAGGTAGAGATTTTCGCGCACGGTCAGGTCGCTGAACACGGCCATCGACTCCGGCACATAGGCGATGCCCGCCTGTGCGATATCGGGCGTGCGCAGCTTGCCGATGTCGCGGCCGTTGAATTCGATCTTGCCGGCGCTGGCCTGCCACAGTCCCATGATGGTGCGCAGCGTGGTGGTCTTGCCGGCGCCGTTGCGGCCCAGCAGGACCGCCAGGCCGCCGCGCGGCACGGCCAGGTCGACGCCTTGCAGGATGTGGTATTCGCCGATGTGCGTGTGCACGCCGGACAGTGTGAGCAAGGCCTCATTCATGGCTTGCGGTCCCCAGGTAAGCTTCCTGCACGATGGCGGACGACATGACGGCAGATGGCTCGCCGTCCGCCACCAGGGCGCCGTTGTGCAACACGATGATGCGGTCGGCCAGGGCGCGCACCACGTCCATCTTGTGCTCCACCAGCAGCACGGCCTTGTTGCGCTCGGCCTTGACCTGGTGGATGAGGTCCAGCACCACCGGCACTTCGTCCACGCTCATGCCGGCGGTCGGCTCGTCGAACATCATCACCTCCGGCTCCAGCGCGAGCATGATGGCCACTTCCAGCTTGCGCTTGTCGCCGTGCGACAGCGCCGCTACCGGCGTATCGCGCCGCGCCGCAAGCGCCACGCGCCCAAGGTAATGGTCGGCGCGCTCGATCAGTTCCCTGTGGCTGGACCAGACCGACCACAGCTTCATGCCGGCATTGGCGCGCGACTGCACCGCCAGCCTCACGTTCTCGTGCACCGGCAGGTGGGGGAACAGGTTGGTGAGCTGGAAGGCGCGGCCGATGCCCTTGCGGGTGCGGGCGGCCGGACCGCTGCGGGTAATGTCTTCGCCCCGCAGCAGCACCTGGCCGCCGGTTGCCGGCAACTGGCCCGACATGAGGTTGAAATAGGTGGTCTTGCCGGCGCCGTTCGGGCCGACGATCACGGTCAGCTGGCCTGCATGGAAATCGGCACTGACGTTGTCGACGGCCGTGTGGCCGCCGAAGCGGATCGTCAGGCCGCGTGTTGACAGCAGTGGAGTCATCGTTTCAGCGCCGCTTGTTCTTGATCGGGACCGGCAATTCGGAAGCCGGAATCTCACGCACAAGTTCCAGCAAATCCCATTCGTCCTTCTGGTCTTTCTTGATGCGGAAGTGGTACATCGCTTGCATGGCCTGGTGGTCGTCTTTGCGGAAACTCATTTTTCCCTTCGGCGTATCGAACTCCATGCCTTCCATGGCGGCGATCATCTTCTGCGTGTCGCCGCCGCCCGTTTTGGCCAGGGCAGTGTAGACCGCGCTGGCTGCCGTGAAGCCGCCCGCCGTGAACATGTCCGGCGGTTTCCCGTACCGCTTCCGGTGTTCGGCCACGAACCAGTCGTTCATCCTGTTCTTCGGGAAGGCGTAGTAATAATAGATCGTGCCTTCGGTGCCGGCGAACGATTTCCACGTCTTCAGCACCGGCAGGATGTTTCCGCCGGGAGCCAGCGTGATGCCGTAGCGTTCCGGCTTCATGTCGGCGATCTTGTTCATCGGATTCGGGCCAGCCCAGATGATCTGCAGTATCCGCGGCTGCGGCGCATCCCTCAGCTTGTCGAACAGGCGCTGGGCCGGGGCGGTGAAGTCGGTCGCGTTCTGTGCCGCGAATTCCTCGTGCACGATGTTGGCTTTGGAACCGGTCAGCCTGAGAGCCTCGCGCGCGGCCGCCACGGCGTCCTTTCCGAAGGCATAGTCCTGGGCCAGGAACGCCACGCTGCCTTGCTTGAAGGTGGTGGCGGCAGCCAGGCCGTCCTGCATGGAATTGCGCGCGGTGCGAAAGACGTATTTGTTCCACTTGGCGCCGGTGATCGCATCGGCCACGGCCGGTTCCACGACCAGGATCTTCTTGTATTCCGCCGCGATGGGCAGCATGGCAATGGCGGACCCGGAGGAACTGGTGCCGACCGCGATGTCGACCTTGTCGTCGCCATAGGCCTCGGCCAGCAGGGTGCGGCCCAGGTCCGGCTTGCTCTGGTCGTCCTTGACGAAGACCTTCAGCTTGCGGCCGTTGACTTCCATCCTGCCGCCGGTAAGGTATTCCAGGCCCATCATGAAGCCGGTCTCGGTCTCCCTGGCGTATGGCACCAGGATGCCGGTTTTGCCGGCGATCAGGGCGACCTTCAGTTCCTGCGCGCCGGCCGCGAGCGGCGCCAATGCAAGCAACAGGGCAATCAGCTTTGTCATCGATCAGTCCACACTGGCGAGGAAGTTGCGCAGCGCCTCTTGCGCGGCGGGCTCGGACAGCATCGGCGCGTGGCCGACATCGGGCACCTCAGCATACATCATGCGCGGTGCGGCAGCACGCATGGCGTTGGCCTGGGCCGGCTCGATCAGGTCGGAAAGGGCGCCGCGTATCAGCATGGTGGGACGGCGCCGGGCCAGCCGGCGAAAGGCAAAGTGCGCGGCCATCGAGGTCGAGCGCAGCTTGTTGGCGCGGATTGGCACGGCGATATTCGGGTCGTAGCGCATGGCCAGGGTGCCGTTGCCTTCTTCACGGAAGGCGCGGCGCGCCCAGCGCTCCCATTCCTGCGCCGTGTTGCCGGGGAAGGCAACCGCGTTGATGCCGCTGATGTAGTCCGCCGCCTGCTGCCAGCTCGTAAACTGTTCGCCCTTGCCAGTATAGCCGCGAATGCGCGACAGGCCGCGTTCCGACAGGGTCGGGCCGACGTCGTTCAGGACCGCCGCCGCGATCAGCGCCGATTTGCGCAAGGCCAGGGTCATGGTGATCAGGCCTCCCATCGACGTGCCGATGAAGACGGCGCGCTCGATGCCCAGGTCGTGCGCCAGCGTGACGACGTCGTTGGCGTACACCATGGGCGTGTAACGGTCCGGCTGGGAATCGTATTCGGAATTGCCTCGGCCGCGCACATCGACAGCGATCACGCGCCGGCCCTGGGCCGCAATCCATGGCGCGACGTCTTCGAAGTCGGCCGAATTGCGCGTCAGGCCGTGGATGCAGATCACGGGCAGGCGCGCGGGACCGCTGGCGGCAGGGTAGTCGCGCGCATACAGGCGCAGGCCATCGTCGCTGGTGTAGCTGATCTCGGAATACATGGTCCTCGTAGGCAGCGTTGCAGGAGCGTGCAGTGTGCAAGAAATGCATCGGCGCGGGAACCGGAGGCCGCGCCCACTGTGTGTGCAATTTTGCACAGCAACACTATAGCGAGGGAAAATGATGCACAATAAGCCGCATGAAAACCCTGCCCGAATGGACCGACCTGCGCTTCTTCCTTGAGCTGGCGCGCTCCGGCACCTTGTCCGGCGCCTCGCGCCGGCTGGAAGTGGAGCACACTACCGTCTCGCGCCGCATCGACCGTCTGGAGCAGCAACTGGGCGCCACGCTGTTCGATCGCTCGCGCGAGGGCTATGAACTGACTGAAATGGGCCATGCGGTGCTGCCCCATGCGGAAGCGATGGAAAGCGCAGTGCTGGCCGCGCAAGGCCAGTTGTCCGGCACCGAAGTCGCGATTCGCGGCGTGGTGCGCCTGGGTGTGCCAGAAGCCCTGGGCGTGCGCTTCATCACGCCGCTGCTGGCGCAGTTCCTGCAGGATTATCCCGAGCTGTCGGTCGACTTGCTGGTCCAGCCGCGCTTTGCCAACCTGGCCAGCCGCGAGGCTGACCTGGGCGTGACGCTCGACGCGCCCAACACGGGCCGCTACATGGTAACGCGCCTGGCGTCCTTCCGGCTGTACGTGCACGGATCGCCGGACTACCTGGCGCGCCACCGGCCGATCCAGCAACGCAGCGACCTGGCGGGCCATGACTTTGTCGACTACGTGCAGGACCGCCTGGCCAGCAATGAGCTGAACTTCCTTGATGAATTGGGCGTCAACCCGCGCCGCCGCCTGTGCTGCACCGGCATGCTGGCCCAGGCCGAAGCTGCCGCCGCCGGCCTGGGCTTGATGATGGCGCCGCCTTACATGGCAACGGACGGCCGCCTGGTGCCGGTGTTGCAGGACGAGGTATTCGTCGAGCGCGCCTACTGGTTGGTGGCGCCGGTCGACTTGTACCGGCTGCCGCGCGTCAGGGCGGTCTGGAACTTGCTCCGCTCGTTCGCCGAATCGCGCGCCAACCTCTTCATTTCGAATAAATAGGGCAGGTCGCCGCCGATGTCGGTTCGGTGCAGGTCAGGATCGGCCCGGTCCGGCAATGGCGCCCGTTGCGCCAGCGCCTGCAGGATGGGCGCCGGGTCGTAGCTCCAGTCCACCATGTAGCGGCAGGGATCGCCTTCGCGCACCTTCATCAGCGCCAGTTCGAACTGGGACACCGAGACCACCAGCGGGTCGTCATGTCCGGCCAGGAAGCCGAGGAAGGCCAGCGGCTGGTACTCGCGGAACGGCGAGATGTTCTCCTGCCGGATAAAGGCTTGCAGCGCTTCCTCCAGCAAGCCGGCCTGGCGCAGCAATTCGACGGTCAGCACGCAACTGCGTTCGAGCACGTAGATCCGCCACAGCAGCACATTGCCGCGCGCTTCCTGCAGGTCGGGGGAATCGGCAACCCGGTGGAAATAGGGCGCATCGCCGGCCCCGGGCTGGTAAGTGGCGCGCATCAGGCCAAGCAGGATGCGCTGGTGGCTGGCCAAGTCCATGTCTACCTCCATTCTCGTTGCCGCATTTGCTGCAGGGTGTTGGCGATGGCTGCGTTGCCCAGGCCGGGCACCGCCTCCGGCATGAATTCGTACACGATCACTTCCGCTTCGGTTGCGAACTGGCGCAGCACTTGCTGCGCCAGTTCCATGGTGCAGGGGCGCGGCAGGCGCGAATGCACGTCCAGCATCAGGCCGTTGTGCTTGACGCCGCAGGCCACGTGCACTTCCTTCACGTGGCGGCCATCGAGTTCCGCCAGGAAGGCTTGTATATCGAGCGCATGGTTATGTTCGTCGCATTCCAGGTTGTACACGTCCAGCACCAGGCCGCAGCCGCTGTCGCGCGCCACCGCGTTCAGGAAGCCGGCGTCGCTGTAGTCTGCCGGGCAGTCGGGCACCACGTGCACGATATTCTCCAGCAGGAAGGGCAAGCCGTAGCGCTGCTGCAGGCACCAGGCCCGTTGCGCCACCAGCTCCGCCGCCTGCTCGGTGCGCGGCAGGGCCAGCATGATGCCGAGATGTTCGCCGTCGACCCGCGTAAAGCCGAGGTGCTCGCTGTGCCAGCGCACCCGCACCTGGTCCATCAGTTCGTCGAGCAGCTGCAGGTAGGTCGGCGACCAGCCATCGTGCGAGCCGATGGACAGGCTGACGCCATGCACCACGATGGTTTTTTCGCGGTCGATGTTTTTCAATTCGGCCAGGATGCCCTTGTCCAGCGAGATCCGCTCGCCATCGGCCACCGACATGGTTTCCGGCGTGACTTCGATGATGTCCACGTGCGGCAGCATCATCTCCAGCAGCGCCGGATCGCGCCCCTCATAGCTGACGCCCACGCCCAGGGCAGGGCGCGGGTCGTGCGCAGGCAATTCAGCCGCGGAGTTCATGTTCCAGCACCGCGCCTTCGATGTGCGGCACCTCGCGCAGCACGCGGCCGATCGAGGGGTCGCCGCGCAGGAAAGTCAGGTCGAAACCGGTCAGGCCGCAGTTGCAGCCGCCTTTCGGCACCATCTGGGACACGGCGATATCGAGCGCCTTGTGCAATTCTTCCAGGGTGACCTTGCCTTCGCTGACGACGATCTTGATATGGTTTTTCTTGACATTGGTGTGGCGTAGTTCTTCCATGACGATCTCCAGGCGGTCCGGTATTGAAGAGGGGCGGGCCCGTCGGACCAGGCTATGGACCGCGCCCCGTGCTTTCCATGGGAGTCACTTTAGGCTGCGGACAGGCGCGGCGAAATGGTACTGGCACCCAGATTCCGGATCGCCAGCACCTAGTTTTTGTGCAGCGAGGTGGGCGGCCGGCGCAGCAAGTCAAGGCGCGTGGTGGCGCCCAGCTTGCCGAGCAGGGTGGAAACGTGGTGTTCGATGGTGCGTTCGGAACGGCACAGGCGCTGGGCGATTTCCAGGTTGCTGAGGCCATCGAGCAAGAGTTCCAGCACCTGGGCCTCGCGGCGGGTCAGGCCGCTCGGGTGTTGCCGCGCTGCCGCGTAAGGACCGCGCCGCGGCTTCGGCAGCTGGGCCTGGGCGCCGCAGGCGCTGGCGCGTTGCCGCGCCAGCGCTGCCGCCGCTGCGGCGCCGATCTGTTCCAGCAGGGCGACAGCCTTGGGCATGGCTTGCGCTGCCGCCTCGCCGGGCAGGTCGAGCAAGGCCAGCGCCGCTTCGAACGGCAGGCCCAATGCCAGCCAGGCGTCGCAGGCGGCCTGCCCGTTGCCGGCCGCTTCCGCGGCGCGCGGCGGCGGCGTCCAGGCTGCCGGCCCGCCGTCCACGGCGATGGCCGCTCGCCGGCGCCAGGCGCCGACTGCCGCCAGGTCCCAGGCGTTGACGCCGGACAGGTCGAACTGGCCGATCTCGTCCAGCCAGCGCCGGCAACTGTCCAGGTCCTGCACCTGCCAGGCCGCTTCCGCCAGGGCCAGCAGGACCGGCAGCAAGCGCTGCGACTCGCCGGTGGCGCGCGCCCATTGCAGCGCTTCCTGCAGGCAGCGCGCAGCATCCTGATCGCCCTGGCGCGACAGGGTTTGTCCGAGTACCGTCAAGGCCGGCAGCCGCATCACCAGGCTCAGGTCGGGCAGGGCGAGTACCTGCCGCGCCAGCGCGGCGGCCTGGGCGAACTCGCCCTTGTCGAGATGGAGCTGCGCCTGCCAGCCGGTCAGGTAGTGCACCCAGGCGTCCAGTTCATGTTCGCGATGGTAGGCGAGGCCTTCGGCCAGCAGGCGCTCGGCCAGGGCGAACTGCTTGAACACGACCGCGTACTCCACCCAGTTGCTATAGATGCGCGCCGCGTGTTCGTGCAGGTGCTGCGCCAGGGCGCAGTGCAAGCCGTCGGCCAGGTCTTGCTGGCCGCTGTCGTCGCCCAGGAACAGCTTGGCGCTGCCGATATTGGTCAGCGCATGGACGCGCGTGTCGTGGTCGTCCAGCGCGCTGGCCAGTTCCAGCGCCAGGCGGCCCCATTCGATGGCGGACGCCGGATGATTCTGCAAGAGCTGGTGCTGCGAGCGCATGCTGTAGGCCATGGCCAGCTCTTTGCTGTTCGGCAGTTGCTCGAGCGTGCGGATCGCTTCCAGTCCATAGCGTTCCGCTTCCTTTGCCTCGCCGCGGTACCAATGGGTGCGTGCCAGCCAGCGCAGGTTCAGGCCGACCTTGTCCGGCCGCTCCACGCTTTGCCACAGGGCGATGGCCCTTTGCCGCGCCTCGATCAGGCGCTCGTCGATGCGCAGCAGGCCCGCCTCGTAGGCCCAGTCCTCGTAAAGCTGGGCCGCTTCGCCGGTCCAGCCGACCGCGTCGACGAACTGCAGGGCGCTGGCCAGGTGGGCCGCCGCCTGGCGGTGGGCGCCCAGCCGCGCAGCCTGGCGTGCCGCACGCGGCGCCAGTTGCAGCACCATGTGCGCATCCTGCGCTCCGGTTGCGTGATGCACGAGCCGCGCCAGTTCGACCCGCGCATGGGGTGGCGCCTGCTCGGTCAGGGCTTTGCACAGGCGTTTGTGCAGGGCGCGGGTGGCGCCGGGGCGCAGTCCGCTCAACACGGCCTGGCGCGCCAGCTCGTGGCGGAACGACAACAGGCCGGGGCTGGCGCGCTGCAGCAGGCCGCTGTCCACGCTGCCGTCGATCGCATCATGCCCGTCCTCGCCGAGCAGGGCTTCCAGCAGCCACTCTTCCAGAGCCACGGGGCTGACGCTGACCAGTTCCAGCACGGTGCGCACCTGGGCATCCAGGCGCGAGGTGCGCGCCCAGACCGCGTCGCGCACCGAGGCCGGCAAATGGCCGGGGGTACGGTTGCAGTCGCTCAGCAGTTCGGAAAGGAAGAAGGGATTGCCGCAGGTGACGCGGTATAGCTCGGAGGGATCGCAGCCGGCATCGCGCGCAAGCGTCGCAACGGCTTGCGGCGACAAGGGGGGCAGGTCGATGCGCTGGGTGCTGGCGGGGGGCAGGTCGCCAGCCCAGCGCCAGAAGGCGTGGTCGGGCGGCAGCTCGTCGTTGCGGGCACTGGCCAGCAGCATGGTGTGCTGGCTGCCGATGCGGCGCGCCAGGTATTTCAGCAGGTCCAGCGTGGCCTGGTCGGCCCAGTGCAGGTCCTCGCACATGACCAGCACCGGCCGCGGTTGGGCGGCCAGGTGGCCCAGCAGCATGGGCATCAGGACGTCGGGACTGGCTGCGTTGTCGATGGCCGAGACGACGTCCTGGCCCAGGGCGGCCGCGAAGTCGCGCAAGGGGCCGAGCACGCGCGGCGTGGACAGGTCTTCGCAAGCGCCCTGCAAGATGAAGAACTCGTCCTTCAAGGGCGCCGCAAAGGCTTGCAGCAGGGATGACTTGCCGATGCCGGCTTCACCCAGCACCAGCGCCATCCCGCCCGCACCTGAGCTAACGCGGCTGGCAAGCCGCTGCAAATCCTGCAATTGCCTTTCGCGCTCGAGCAGCATCTGGCTCTCCTCACTGCCATCATATGCCTGTCAGCGCAAAGAGATTCTCACCAATCGTAACGTGCGTCAGAACTTGTAGGATGCGGTCAGCTTGTAGGTGCGCGGATCGCCGTAGTAGGCGGTCACCGTGTTGAAGAAGCCGCCGAAGGCATAGCCGGCCACCTTGTAGCGCTTGTCCGTCAGGTTGCGGCCGTGCAGGCCGATTTGCAGGCGACGGTCGGCGCTGGTCCATACCAGGCCGGCGTCCCACAGCGTGAAGCCGCCCTGGGCCAGCATCTGGTTCTGTGGCACCAGCGCATCCATGGAGGCGATGCCGGTCAGGCGCACGATCTCGGCCTGGTACACCTTGTCCTTGTAGGACAGGCTGTTGTTGAAGCTCATGTTGCCGCCACGGCCGAACAGGCTGACCGGCCATTCATAGGTCGCGCCAAGGTTGGCGGATTTTTTCGGCGTGTTCTGGAATTCCGCGCTTTGCGCCACATTGACCAGTGCCGCGCCGCTGGCCACCATCCATTCCTTGTACTCGGCATCGATGTAGCTCAGCATGCCGTTCAGCGACAGGCCATCCGTCACGCGCGCAAGCGCTTCCAGTTCCAGGCCCTTGATCTTGGCCTTGCCGGCGTTGGTCAGCGTGCCGGCGAAGCCGTTCACCTGGCCTTGCGCATTGAAAGTCGGGATCGAGCCCGGGATCTGGACGTTCTTGTAGTCGGTGTAGAACAGCGCCGCATTGGTCTGCAGGCGGCCGCTGTTCAGGGACGATTTCAGGCCCAGTTCAACGGTATCGACTTCTTCCGGATTCACGCCCTTGCGTTTTTCCAGCGAGGCCGGGGTGTTCGGGCCGCCGGTTGCCGCCAGGTCCATGCGTGGATCGAACATGCCGCCCTTGAAGCCGCTCTGGTAGCTGCCGTACACGTTGTGCTCCGGCGACAGCTTCCAGCCAAAGCCCAGTTTTGGGGTGAACTTCTTGTCCTTGCGGTGCAAGTCACCCTTGCCGAGGTCCGTGTTCGGCGCCAGGCCCACGGCGGCGGGATTGCCCAGGTTGGGCGAACCGGCCAGGCCGAGATAGGTGCGCTTGTAGATGGCGGCTTCGCGCTCGTCATCGGTCCAGCGGCCGCCGACGCTGACGTTGAAGCTGTTAGATACGCTATAGCTGGCGTCCGCGTAGACGGCCCAGGTCCTGGAATCGATATCGTCGCGGGTCAGCAGCGACAGGCCGCCGGCCGCGTTGTACAGCACGTCGAATTCGTTGAAGGCATTGGTCTTCATGTAGAACAGGCCGGCCACGCCCTGCCATTTGGCGCCGGTGTAGGTGAGCTGGAATTCCTGGCTGTCCTGCTTGTCGCTGTAGATGGCGGGCGCTTCCCACAGCGGCGCGTTCAGCGAATCGAAGTCGATCGGGGCGTAGGACCTGGACGAGCGGTGCGCGGTGACCGACTTGAACATGGTTTCCGCGTTGATGTTGTAGTCGATGGTCAGCGAGGCGCCCTTGGTGGTCACTTGCTGCTCATGGCCGTTCACCTTGTACAGGTTGGCGCGCGTGTCGTAAGCGCCTTCCAATGGCGGCTCGTTACCCGGAGGCGGACCATTCAGCAGGCGGTAGCCTTGCTTCGGCTCGGAATCGTCCCTGGTGTAATCGGCGGCGAGGCGGATGAACAAGTCGCTGTTCGGCAGCAGTTCCGCACTGATGCGGGCGGCATTGACGTCCTTGTTGTAGTTTTCGCGGCCATTGATCACGTTCTTGCCGTAGCCATCGCGGTTGAACGTGCCCAGCGTGCCGCCAATGCGCAGGATGTCGCTGATCGGGGTGCTGCCTTTCAGGACCAGGTCGCGTTGGCTGTAGTTGCCGAGCGCCCCCTTGATGTCGAAAGTCGGGTTAGGGGACAGCTTGCGGGTCACATACTTGACCGCGCCGCCGATGGTGTTGCGGCCGTAAAGCGTGCCTTGCGGGCCGCGCAGTACTTCGATGCGTTCCAGGTCGTAGATGTCGGTCAGGGCGCCTTGCGGGCGGGCCAGGTAGACGTCGTCCAGGTAGATGCCGACGCCTTGCTCGTAACCGGCAACGGGATCTTGCTGGCCGATGCCGCGAATGAAGGCGGTGAGGGTGGTGTTGGTGCCGCGCGAAGCCTTGAGCGTGGTATTGGGCACGATGTCGGTCAGGGCGGTGATGTCGGGCAGCGCTTTCTTGTCGAGTTGGGCGCCGGACAACGCGGTCACGGCGCCCGGCACGTCCTGGATCAGCTCTTCGCGCTTGCGGGCGGTAACGATCACCCGATCCATCCCGCCTTCGGCCTTCTCACCGCCGGCGCTTTGCGCCAGGGCCGGGTGGGAATACATGGCGGGAAGCGTCATCATCACGGCTGCTGCCGAGCGTCGCAGCATGAAATTGTGTTTCGACACGCGCATCAAAGTCTCCTCGGGTTTTGTTATGCGAGGAGTGTGCATGTTTTGCCAACTGTGCGAAACTGACAGGGTTGCACTCACGTTGTGCAATTTTGCACAGAATCGCGCGTAGTGATATTTCAAATTCAAAAAGATCTAATCCGTCCTGATATAGCTGCGTCGCCGCGGCCTGGCTGCTTGCTATCCTGTGCCGAAAAATACATCCTGGAGGGGCGATGGCGGCAGCAAATGAAACCAGGCGCAAGGTATTCCTTGGCTTGTTGGGCAGTGCCGCGGGCATGGCACTTGGCGGCGGTGCCGGGGCCCGTGCGATGGTCGACCAGGCCACCAGGGTATTCCGCCTCGATGGCGGCGGCGTCACCTATGCGTTTGGCATCAATGCCGGCGGGCAGGTGCAATCGCTGTACTGGGGCGCTGCGCTTGCTGCCAGCGACAGTCTTCCTGCGGCGGTTCCGGTCGAAGCCAACTCGTCGAACGAGATGGCGCCTGGCCTGACGCCATACGAGTTTGCGGGATTTGGTGGCGGGTTGACAACGGAGCCGGCGTTGAAGGTCCGCTTCCCCGACGGCGTGCGCGACCTCGACCTGCGCTATGCCGGCCATCAGGACAAGGGCGACAGCCTTGTGCTGCAGCTGCAGGATGCGAAGCGGGCCGTCCGTGTCGCCTTGACGTACGCGATGGACGAAGCGACCGGGATCCTCGCCCGCTCCGCGGCGGTGGAAAACCGGACGGGCAACTGGATCCAGGTGGATCAAATGGCGGCTGCCTGCCTGAACCTGCCTTACAGCGATGATTACCAGTTGTCCTTCCTGTCCGGCCGGTGGGCCGGGGAATTCATGCTGCAGACCCGCGCGATCACGCCGGGCGCGTTCGTGCTGGAAAGCCGCAAGGGCGTCACCTCGCACCAGACCAATCCATGGATCGCGGTGAGCAGTGCTGCAACCGGCGAGGAGTCCGGCCCGGTGTGGTTCGGAGCGCTGGGCTGGAGCGGCAACTGGCGCATCAACGTCGAGATGGATGCCATGGGCGGGGTGCATGCCACTGCCGGCTACAACCCGTTCGACTTTAGCTACCGCCTCAAGCACGGGGAGAGCCTGGCGTCGCCGGTCTTCCATGCCGGCTTCTCCAACGCAGGATTTGGCGGGGCTTCGCGCGTATTCCATCGCTACCAGCGCGAAAAGGTCTTGCCGCACGCGCCAACGCCACGCCTGCGGCCAGTCCTTTACAACTCGTGGGAAGCGACCTTCTTTGACGTTAATGAAGCAGGGCAGGTGGCGCTGGCCGAAAAAGCAGCCCGCATCGGCGTCGAGCGTTTTGTGGTAGACGATGGCTGGTTTGGTGCGCGCGACAGCGACAAGGCCGGGCTTGGGGATTGGGTGGTCAACCGGAAGAAGTTTCCCAATGGCCTGGGGCCGCTGATCAAGCGCGTGAATGGCCTGGGCATGCAGTTCGGGCTCTGGGTCGAGCCGGAAATGGTGAATCCGGACAGCGAGCTGTATCGCGCGCATCCCGACTGGGTCATCAATTTCCCAGGCCGGCAGCGCTCCCAAGCGCGCAACCAGCTGGTGCTCAACCTGGCAAGGCAGGACGTCTGCGGACACTTGCTGCAGGTGTTGGATGCACTGCTCTCCAGCCACAACATCGAGTACCTGAAATGGGACCATAACCGCGCCTGGTCGGAACCCGGCTGGCCGGAAGTGGCGCCGGACGACCAGCAGCGGCTCTACGTGGCCTACGTCGACAACCTGTACAAGCTGCTGGCCGAGCTGCGCCGCCGGCATCCGAAGCTTGAGATCGAATCCTGCGCCAGCGGCGGTGGCCGGGTCGACCTGGGTATCATGAAGCTCACCGAACAGGTCTGGACCTCGGACAATACCGATCCGTATGACCGCCTCGTCATCCAGGACGGGTACAGCCATGCCTATGCTCCTGCCACGATGATGGCATGGGTAACGGACTCGCCGAATTTCGTGAACAAGCGCGTGACTTCGCTGGAGTACCGCTTCCTGTCGGCCATGCAGGGCGGGCTGGGTATCGGTGCCAACCTCAATCACTGGCAGGACGAGGATTTCGCCAAGGCCCGGCGCCTGGTCGAAGCATACAAGCAGATTCGCGCGACGGTCCAGCTTGGGAACCTCTATCGCCTCGTATCGCCGGGGAACGGCTCACCGCGTTCGGCTACGCTGTCCGTGTCGCAGGACCGCAAACAGGGCGTGCTGTTCGCCTTCCTGCATTCCAGCATGATGCGTTCTGCGCAAAAGACGATACGGCTGCGCGGACTGGACGCCAGCGCCATCTACGCGCTGCGCGCGCTTGCCGGCTCCGCGGCGGCAGGAACTGTTGCCAAGGCAAGCGGCGCTTACTGGATGGGACATGGATTGAAGGTGGCGCTTGAGGGCGATTTCCAGGCTGCTGCGTTCGTGCTGGAGGCCGTGTCCTAAGCGGGGCTGCGCTTGAAGACGGCCCTCATGGCCGGATCATCTCGCTGCAAACCCTGTTGTGCGCCATCAGCCTGCTGGCGATATTGGCGCTTGCCACATGATGCGCTTATACCAGGGCTGGCCCGGTTCCAGGGCCTGGTAGGCGCAAGCAAGCGGGTCGTCGGGGGCAATCTCACGGTCGAGGCCAAGGGTGCCGAAGGGAACCAGGCTGTCGTGGAACAGCTGCAGCACGCGCTGGCGCAGCAAGGGGCCGAAGTCGGGCAGGGCGCGCTGGCAGGCGATCAGGTTGAATTCGTTGAACGAGGCGTCCGTGACAAGGTTGTACTGGGCCCAGGTGATGTGGCTGCGCAGCGATGGCGCCAGGATCGCCCGTCCGCCCTGCACGTTGAAGTAATTGGCCAGCCGCCCCTTTCCGCCGGCTTGCCGGTAGCTTTCCTGCGCCCCTTCGAGGTCATCTTCCGGCAGCCAGGCCGATGCTGCTTCGTCCAGCATCTCGTCGCTGGCGACGGTGGCGTAAATTTCGGCGTGGGACAGCAGGCCCATTTCGGCCAGTATGATGGCCAGCGTCCAGGCCTGGCCCACGCCGGCGCAATCGGCCAGCCAGACGCGGGGCAGGGCGGCGCCGCGCAGGGAATGCTCGGCAGCCTCGCGCAGCATGAGCGCTTCCGCAGGATTGTCGAACAGCGCCGCGGGCGGCACGTGCAGGGCGCGCAGCAAGGCGCTGGACGTTGCCGGATCGTGCAAGACCTGGTCCTGCACCTGCGACAGCGTCGCCAGGCCGCACTGCTGCATGAAGGCGAGCACCTTTTGCTTCAACGGCGCCCGCTCATGCAAGCGGAAGTCGAAACCGAAGCGGCGCACCAGCGCCTCCAGCAGCAGCTGCAGTTCGAGCTCTTCCAGTTCCGGCGCCGTGTTGCGGCGCAGTTCTCCGTTGGCGCCCATCAGTGCAGCCAGACCCGCATCAGCGACAGCAGCTGCGCCACGTCCACCGGCTTGGTGATGTAGTCCGAAGCGCCGGCAGCAATACACTTGTCGCGGTCTCCCTTCATTGCCTTGGCGGTCAGCGTGATGATCGGCAGCGAGCGGAATTTCGGAATGCGGCGGATCGCGCGCATGGTGTCGTAGCCATCCATTTCCGGCATCATGATGTCCATCAGGACGATCTCGATGGTCGGGTCGCGTTCCAGTACTTCGATGCCGTCGCGCCCATTCTCGGCGAAGGACACCAGCATCTGCTGGCGCTCCAGCAGCGACGACAGGGCAAAGATATTGCGCAAGTCGTCGTCGACAATCAGCACCTTGCGCCCCGCCAGGCCGGCATCGGCAGCATGCACTTCCTCCAGCATGCGGCGCTGGGCTTCCGGCAGGTTGGCCTGCGAACGGTGCAGGAACAGGGCGGTTTCATCGAGCAGGCGCTCCGGCGAACGGGCGTCCTTGATGACGATGGTCTTGGCGTAGCGCTTCAGCTTTGCCACCTCCTTGCGGTTCAACTCCTTGGCGGTGTTGATCACGATCGGCAGGTCGCGCAGGCGCTGGTCCTTGCCGATCAGGTCCAGCAGTTCGAAACCGCTGATGTCGGGCAGTGTCAGGTCCAGAACCATGCAGTCGAAGTGCGAGGCATGCAGCGCAGCCAGCGCTTCCTGGCCGGTGCCGACAGCCGTGATGTCGACGTCGGTGTCGCCGATCAGCTTGACGATGGCATCGCGCTGGTTTTCCTCGTCATCCACTACCAGCAGGTTGCGCTTGCCGCCAATCAGGAAGCGCTGGATGCGCATGAACTCTTCGTTCAGGTCTTCCTTGCTGACCGGCTTGTTCAGGTAGGAGATGGCGCCGGAGCGCAGCGCACGTTCGCGTTCGCGCAGGCTGGACATCACATGCACAGGGATATGGCGGGTGCTCGGGTCGCGTTTCAGTCGCTCCAGCACGGTAAAGCCATCGATGTCCGGCAGGTCCAGGTCAAGCAGGATGGCGGAGGGCAGGTAGTCGCGCGCCAGGCTCAGGGCCCAGTCGCCCTGGTGGGTCACGATGCCCTTGAAGTTCTTCTCGCGAGCGAAGTCCAGCACCACCTTGGCAAAGCGCTCGTCATCCTCGACGATGAGCACCGAAGGGTCGCCGGGCGCGGTCAAGCCGCGATCGTCGATGGTCGAGCCGTAGATTTGCTCGTCCGGCTCGACATCCTGCTCCTGCGGCGGCTGCGCGTACACCATGGCCGGCGTTGCCACGATCGGCGTGGACGTTGCTGCCGGCGCGGGCAGGCGCGGCATGGCCGGCTGGCGCGCCGTTTCGTAGTACACGAAGCCGGAACGGTTATACGGCAGGAACAGCGTGAAAGTCGAACCCGCGCCCACGGTGGATTCCACCCGGATCTCGCCACCCAGCAGGCGCGCCAGTTCGCGCGAAATCGACAGGCCCAGGCCCGTACCGCCGTATTTACGGGCGGTGGAGCCGTCAGCCTGCTGGAATGCCTCGAAGATCAATTGCAGCTTGTCGCCTGCG
Source organism: Pseudoduganella sp. S-14 (assembly GCF_049913285.1). Lineage (GTDB taxonomy): Bacteria > Pseudomonadota > Gammaproteobacteria > Burkholderiales > Burkholderiaceae_D > Rugamonas. The sequence goes on along the minus strand of NZ_CP183991.1, from coordinate 4,080,104 downwards.
ATACCGACGCCGGTGTCGCTGACCGAGAAGGCCAGCACGGCATCGGCATTGCCCAGGTTCGGATGGTCGGCGCTCCAGCCGCTTTGCACCAGCGCGATGCCCAGCGATACCTGGCCGTGGTTGGTGAACTTGAACGCATTGGACAGCAGGTTTTTCAGCACCTGCTGCAGGCGCGTCGTGTCGGTCATCAGGGAAGTGGGCAGGTTGTCGCCCAGTTCCACGGTGAAGCCCAGGTGCTTGGCCTCCGCCATGTGGCGGAAGGTGCGCTCCACATAGCTGCGCAGGTTGGCGAAGCGGTATTCCGACACGTCCAGCGTGACGGTGCCGGACTCGATCTTCGACAGGTCCAGGATGTCGTTAATCAGTGTCAGCAGGTCGGAACCGGAACCGTGGATCGTCTTGGCGAATTCCACCTGCTTGCCGGACAGGTTGCCTTCCGGGTTGTCGCCCAGTTGCTGCGCCAGGATCAGCAGCGAATTCAAAGGCGTGCGCAGTTCGTGCGACATATTCGCCAGGAACTCGGACTTGTACTTGGACGACAGGGCCAGCTGGGTCGCCTTTTCTTCCAGCGCCAGTTTCGCCTGTTCCACCTCGCGGTTCTTGCGCTCCACCTCGATGTTCTGTTCGGACAGCAGGCGGGCCTTTTCCGCCAGCTCCTGGTTGGTCTGTTGCAGCTCCTGCGCCAGCGACTGCGACTGGGTCAGCAGCGATTCGGTACGGCTGTTTGCCTCGATGGTATTCAGCACCACGCCGATCGACTCCATCAGCTGGTCGAGGAAGGACAAGTGGGTTTCGGTGAAGCGGTCCAGCGAAGCGATCTCGATCACCGCCTTCACCTGCTGCTCAAACAGGATAGGCAGCACCACGATATTGGTCGGCGGCGCCGCGCCCAGGCCCGAGCTCACCACGATGTAATCGCGCGGCACATCGGTCAGCCAGATGCGCACTTTCTCCAGCGCGCACTGGCCCACCAGGCCTTCGCCCGGCAGGAAGGAGGTAGGAAGCTTGCGCGAAGAACGGTAGCCGTAGCTGGCGATCATGCGCAGGCGGGCGTCGGCCAGTTGCGAGTCCATCATGTAGAACACGCCGTGGTGGGCCGACACCAGTGGCGCCAGCTCGGACAGGATCAGCTTCGTCACCGCCTGCAGGTCGCGCTGTCCCTGCAGCAGGCGGGTGAAGCGCGCCAGGTTGGTTTTCAGCCAGTCCTGCTGCGCATTCTTCTGCGTGGTTTCCTTCAGGTTGCGGATCATCTCGTTGATGTTGTCCTTCAGGTAGGACACCTCGCCACGCGCCTCCACCTGGATGGAACGGGACAAGTCGCCGCGCGTCACGGCCGTTGCCACCTCCGCAATGGCGCGCACCTGGTTGGTCAGGTTGGCCGCAAGCTGGTTCACGTTCTCGGTCAAGTCCTTCCACGTACCGGCCACGCCGGACACGTTAGCCTGGCCGCCCAGCTTGCCCTCGGTGCCCACCTCGCGCGCCACGCGGGTCACTTCCGACGCGAAGGAAGACAGCTGGTCCACCATCACGTTGATGGTGTCTTTCAGCTCGAGGATCTCGCCCTTCACGTCCACGGTTATCTTCTTCGACAAGTCGCCGCGTGCCACCGCGGTGGTCACCGCCGCGATGTTACGCACCTGTCCGGTCAGGTTGGACGCCATGAAGTTCACGTTGTCGGTCAAGTCCTTCCAGGTGCCGCCCACGCCCGGCACATAAGCCTGGCCGCCCAGCTTGCCCTCGGTACCCACCTCGCGCGCCACGCGGGTCACTTCGGATGCGAAGGAGGAAAGCTGGTCCACCATCACGTTGATGGTGTTTTTCAGTTCCAGGATCTCGCCCTTCACGTCCACGGTAATCTTCTTGGACAGGTCGCCGTTCGCCACCGCGGTCGTCACCTCCGCGATGTTACGCACCTGGCCCGTCAGGTTGGACGCCATGAAATTCACGTTGTCGGTCAAGTCTTTCCAGGTGCCGCCGACGCCGGACACGTTAGCCTGGCCGCCCAGCTTGCCCTCGGTACCCACCTCACGCGCCACGCGGGTCACTTCCGATGCAAAGGAGTTCAACTGGTCCACCATCACGTTGATGGTGTTCTTCAGTTCCAGGATCTCGCCCTTCACGTCCACGGTAATCTTCTTGGACAAGTCGCCGTTCGCCACGGCGGTCGTCACCTCCGCGATATTACGCACCTGGGAAGTCAGGTTACCCGCCATCGAGTTCACCGAGTCGGTCAAGTCCTTCCAGGTGCCGGCCACGCCTTTCACCTGCGCCTGGCCGCCCAGTTTGCCCTCGGTACCGACCTCGCGCGCCACGCGGGTCACCTCGGATGCGAAGGAGGAAAGCTGGTCCACCATCACGTTGATGGTATTTTTCAGTTCCAGGATCTCGCCCTTCACGTCCACGGTAATCTTCTTGGACAGGTCTCCATTTGCCACCGCGGTAGTCACCGCCGCGATGTTACGCACCTGTCCGGTCAGGTTGGACGCCATGAAGTTCACGTTATCGGTCAAATCCTTCCAGGTGCCGCCCACGCCCGGCACGTAAGCCTGGCCGCCCAGCTTGCCCTCGGTACCCACCTCACGCGCCACGCGGGTCACTTCGGACGCGAACGATCGCAGCTGGTCCACCATCACGTTGATGGTGTCTTTCAGTTGCAGGATCTCGCCGCGCACGTCCACCGTAATCTTCTTGGACAAGTCGCCGTTCGCCACGGCGGTCGTCACCTCCGCGATATTACGCACCTGGGAGGTCAGGTTGCCCGCCATCGAGTTCACGGAGTCGGTCAAGTCCTTCCAGGTGCCGGCCACGCCTTTCACCTGTGCCTGGCCGCCCAGTTTGCCCTCGGTACCGACCTCACGCGCCACGCGGGTCACCTCGGAAGAGAAGGACGTCAACTGCTCCACCATGGTATTCGCGGTCATGGCCGCGCGCAGGTACTGGCCCTTCAGCGGATGGCCGTCCACCTCCAGCGCCATGGTTTGCGACAGGTCGCCCTTCGCCACCGCGCCGATCACGCGCGCCATTTCAGTGGTCGGGCGCACCAGGTCATCAATCAGCGTATTGACCGCGCTGATGATGGTCGCCCAGCCGCCCGAAACATGGACGGTTGCCCGCTGCGTCAGGCGGCCTTCGCGGCCCACCACGCGGCTAACCTCCGTCACCGACTTCACCATTCGTTCATTGGTTTCGATGATGTCGTTGAGGGTATCGGCAATCTTGCCTGAGACGCCGGTCCAATCGGAGGGCAAGCGCGCGGAAAAATCGCCTTTCTTCAGGGCCATCAGGGTGGACAGGATGAGCTTGAGGTCCAACTCTTCCGGCAGTTCGGTCATGTCGTTCATTCGACGCTACCTCAGGTATGAAGGTGGAATGCAGGGGGAAGGCTTAATGTCACTCCGACAGGTGCGACAGTCAAGTACAAACGTGACAAAAAGCTTCACTTTGTCAACTATGCAACGCGCCGGGAAACATTTCACTAAGCATAACCACGTGCAATATTCCAACGCGCACGATTGGGCGGCGCAATTCGGGCGGCGAAATTCGGGGTCAGGTCTGTCATTTGGACAGCCTGCACGCACCTTTGATTTTTCTCAATACGTTCGTTCGAACGCGTTGATTGCGCGGCTGACTGTTTTGACAGAAACTCCTGCATATCGGGCAATCTCTGGCATTGAATAGGCGAGGGAGCGGTAGGCGCGGGCCATTGCTTCCTTGGGATCGCGGTATGTTGCGAAGTATTGTTGCAAGGGTCCTGCCAGCGCGCGCCGTTGGGTCCGTTTAAGCTCCATCAAGTTGCCTTCCGCGCGACTACCCACAACGCGGGCGCAAAATTCTTCGTCTCCGAGCATGAGCTGATTGGAGACAGTAGCAAGGGGACTGGGTCCTCCAATGCCAGCGGCAACGAATTCCTTGTAGGCTTGCCGCGCATCATGCTTATTGCTATTGAAATGTGCGAGCAGCGTTTCGGAGCGCAGCCAAACCGGTCGGTCAACCACACCCATAGTTGCGTTATAGCTGCTCCAAAGCCAACTAGATGGGCATTGCACCATGTTCGCGCGCACCGGATTGAGTTCGATGTACCGCGCCACCTCCTTCATGTACAGCTCGCGTTGGCAGAGGATCGCCTTGAAGCGTCCCTGAAACACGTGCCCGACAAGCCCGTGAGCGCGGTTGAAGTACTGCGAGTAGCTTCCGTTCAGGTGTCGCATGCCTCGCGAGAGATGCCCGTCAACGGTCTCAAGCAAGATATGAAAGTGATTGCCCATTTGGCAGTAAGCCAGCACGCCAAAATTGAAGCGTTCACAGGTCTCGCCTAATAGCGTAAGCCAGGTCAGCCGATCACCATCGGAGCGAAAAATGCGGTCTTTGCGGTCTCCCCGCGCGGTGACATGGTAAAGCGCGTCGCTGAGTTCGATTCTGAGTGGTCGGTTCATGGAAAGAGCTTATGCCGCTTTCCATCACGCATAATTGCGATGGCGCAATAGATGGAAGAACCCCCGGCAGCGGAAATTGCGAGGAGGGTGTTTTGATATTGATCAAAGGTGTGTAGCGACTGTCCAAATGACAGACCTGACCCCGAATTTATTTCAACTGCTTGAGGAGGAAGGCATAGGTCAATGCCCACATCTGGGCTTGCTGGTCGTTGTTGGCGGCGCCGGCGTGGCCGCCTTCGGTATTTTCCCAGTACAGCACGTCGTGGCCCTGGTCTTTCATCTTGGCCACCATCTTGCGCGCGTGGCCGGGATGGACGCGGTCGTCGCGGGTGGAGGTGGTGAACAGTACGCGCGGATAGTGCTTGTCCTTGAATACGTTCTGGTACGGGGAGTATTGGCTGATATAGGCCCACTGCGCCGGGTCGTCGGGGTCGCCATATTCACCGATCCAGGAGGCGCCGGCCAGCAGCTTGCTGTAGCGCTGCATGTCCAGCAGCGGCACCTGGCAGACGACGGCGTTGAACAGGTCGGGGCGCTGGGTCAGCGCGGCGCCGACCAGCAGGCCGCCATTGCTGCCGCCCATGATGCCGAGGTGGCGCGGGCTGCTGATCTTGCGCTTGATGACGTCTTGTGCGACGGCGATGAAGTCGTCGAAGGCGCGCTGGCGGTGTTCCTTCAGCGCGGCCTGGTGCCAGCGCGGGCCGAATTCGCCGCCGCCGCGGATGTTGGCCAGCACGTAGGCGCCGCCTTGCTTGAGCCATGCTTCGCCGGTGGTGCCGCTGTAGAAGGGCTTCATCGATACTTCAAAGCCGCCGTAGCCGTACATGACCGTCGGATTCTTGCCGTTCAGCTTGGCCTTCTTGTTCATCAGGACGAAATACGGCACCTTGGTGCCGTCCTTCGATATGGCCATGTGCTGCTGCACAGTGTAGGGCTTGGCGTCGAAGTAGGCGGGCAGGGACTTCAGCGAAGTCCGTTCGTTGTTGCCGGCGTGGGCCAGGTACATCGTGGTCGGGGTCAGAAAGTCCGTCACCGTCAGGAAGTATTGGTCCGATTCGATCGGGTCGAGCGCCTGCACTGCCAGCGTGCCGAAGGCCGGTGCGTCGACCTCGCGCCGCTGCCATTTGCCGTCCACGTGGCGCATTTCGATCAGGCGGTTTTTTACGTTATCGAGCACGTTGAGCAGCATGGCCGAACGGGTGGCGGAAACGCCGTCGAGCGAACTGCTTGGCGTTGGCGTGAACAGGACTTCGAACTGCCGTTCGCCAGCCATGAAGCGCTTGAAGTCGGCCGCCAGCAGCGAGCCTTGCTTGTAGGCGGCGCCGTTGACAGTCCAGTCGGAGCGCAAGTCGATGATCAACTGGTCGCGCACGGTGTAGGCGTTGGCGTCTTCCGGCTTGTCGATCCTGACCAGTTTGCCTCCCTCGCGCACATACAGCTCGCTGGCGTAAAAGCCGATCTGGCGGTTGATGAACTGGTAGCTATGGCCGGGGGTGAAGTCCTTGTAGGCGCCGACGCCAAGGTCTTCCGTCTTGGCTTCGTACAGCGTGAGCGCGGCTTCCAGCGGGGTGCCGCGCTTCCATTCCTTGACGATGCGCGGGTAGCCTGAAGTGGTCATGCTGCCTTCGCCGAAGTCGGTCGAGACGAAGATGGTGTCGGCGTCGATCCAGCCGATATCGCTTTTCGCTTCGGGCAGGTTGAAACCTTCCCTCACGAAGCGGCGCGTGGCAACGTCGAATTCGCGCACCACGTGCGCATCGCCGCCGCCGCGCGATAGCTGCACCAGGCATTGTTCGCCTTTCGGGTACAGGCAGGAGACGCCGTGCCATACCCAGTTTTCGTTTTCATCGGCGGCCAGCTTGTCGATGTCGAGGACGGTCTCCCATTGCGGCTCGGCCTTCTGGTATTGCTCCAGCGTGGTGCGGCGCCAGATGCCGCGCGTGTGCTGTGCGTCGCGCCAGAAGTTGTAGTAGTAGTCGCCGTGTTTGGTGACGTAGGGAATGCGCTCTTTGGAGTTGAGGATGGTTTTCAGGCGTTCGTGGATGCCGGGATAATCGGGCTGCGCCTGCAACTCCGTCAGGGCGACGGCATTTTGCTCCTTGACCCAGTCCAGGGCCCGGTCGCCGCCGACGTCTTCCAGCCAAAGGTAGGGATCTGCTTTCTGCGCGTGCGCGCCGCCGGTAGCCGCCAGCCCCAGTACTACTCCAGACGCCATTTTTCGATACGAAGGCATTGCTGCTCCTGTTCCTTGGAATCCGGGTACTCTACACTAATCGTTTTTTTGCTGGAGGCCGAATTGAAGATGCCCATTGTCACTGCTGCCCCGGGAGTGCCCGCGCTTGCGTCACACGCGCCAGAGGTCAAGCTCGTGCAGGAAGAGGGTTTCGTCGACTTTGAGTTCCCGGTACAAAAAGTTGAACAGCTCAAGGATGGAACGCGCTGCGTCGTGGTGCAGGGCAGCCTGGATGGGCAGCTGCTCGGCTTTGCCGTCGAGTTCCACCCGAACTGGAGCGCCAAGCGGCTCGATGGCTCGGAGCAGTGGGTTTATTGGGGGAGCGGTCGCTTTGTCAGCACCGGCGGCGATACCGACCGGTTCGTGGCTGCTCTGGCGCGGCTGTATGGACTGGACGCAGCCGCTCGGCAGGCAAAGGCAAGCGTGGCGGCTGAAGTGGTGGGGCTGGGTAACGACCCGGCGCTGATGCACACTGTCCCGACCAGGATGAAGCTCTTCTTCCAGGGCGATGGTTCGGAAGCCCGGTACAGCGAAGTCTTCATCCATGCCGACTTGCAGCGGGGCGTCCTGCAGTTCAACGAAAAAGACCTGGATTACCGGACGCCCCTGGTCGGCAACCTGGCGCAATAATCAGAGCTGGCGGGCTTCAAAGGTATTGCACTGGGCGATTTCGCCCGATTCGATGCCGCGGTTGAACCAGCGCACGCGCTGTGCCGAGCTGCCGTGGGTGAAGGAGTCCGGCATCACTTCGCCGCCTGCCTGTTTTTGCAGCGCGTCGTCGCCGATGGCGGTGGCGGCATTCAGCGCTGCTTCCACGTCGCCTTTTTCGATGATGCTGCGCGCGCGGTTGGCGTGGTAGGCCCAGACGCCGGCGAAACAGTCGGCCTGCAGTTCCAGCCGCACCGACAGGGCATTGGCCTGGCGTTCGGAGGCATTGCGCTGGGCGTTATGCACCTTGTCGCTCAGGCCCATCAGGTTCTGTACGTGGTGGCCGACTTCGTGCGCCACTACATAGGCTTGCGCGAATTCGCCAGGGGCGCGGAAGCGCTGCTCCAGCAGGCGGAAGAAGTCGAGGTCGATATAGATGTCCTGGTCGCCCGGGCAGTAGAAGGGCCCGGTGGCCGAGCGTCCGGTGCCGCAGGCGGTCTGGATCGCGCCGGTGAAGACCTTCATCTTGGGCAGCTGGTAGGTGCCGCCGTTGCGGCGGAACAGGTCCGTCCAGACGTCTTCCGTGTCGGCCAGCACGACCTTCATCAATTTGTATTCGCGGTCGTTGGCTTCGGCACGCGGGCGATGTTGCTGCTGCTGGCTTACCTGGGCCGGGCCACCGCCGCCGCTCAACAGGCCGAGGATGGTCATGGGGTTGACGCCCAATACCCAGCCGCCAATCAGCGCAACGACGATTGTGCCGATACCGATCGACCGGCCGCCGAAACCGAAGCCGCCGCCTCCGCCGCCATCGCCACGGTGATCTTCGACGTTATCGCTTTCCCGGTTACCTTCCCAACGCATTTTTAACTCCTTTTCTATTTTCGCTAAGTGTAACGCATTGGTGCGCGGGGCAGGCGCACGTAGAATGCCGGGAATGAAGATTGAACGCAAAACGATGGCCCTGGCGCTGGCCGCTGTGATGGTCTTGGCAACTGTGGCGGGCGGCAGCTGGTACTACCTGCGGTTAAAGGAGCGCGGCAGCGTGCCGTGTGCGCAGCAGCTGCCGTCCCGCTTCAGCCCGTATTGCCTGGCGCAGTCGCAGGCGGCAGCCGCCCAAGGCGACCGGGCCGCGATGGCGGCCCTGGTGGAATATTTCGACAAGCGCCAGCCGGCTGAAGCAATCCGCTGGACGCGGGCGGCAGCGAAACTGGGGGAGCCGCGTGCAATCGGGCGGGTGCTGTCTGCATGCGGTGCGGCGGGGCCGTTCTCGGTCGAGGAAGCACAGGCTTTGCTGCCGGCGGCGCCGATGCTGGCAGCATTGAACTTCCGTCTCGGTGGAGCGTGCGCGCCGGCGGATGTGGCGGCTGCGCGCGCCATCGAGCCGGCGCAATTGCTGGCTGTGCAGGATGGCGCTGGCTTGTGCAAGGTAGCGGTGCGCTATGGTTTGCTGCGCCTGTCGGCCGATGGGGCAACACTGGATTCGCAGGCGGCGCAGCAACTGCTGGCGGAGTGCGAGCGCCGCCAGCAAGTGCCGGCCGCCGCCCGCAAGGAGGCGCAGACGGTGCGGCAGATGCTGGCGCGCGAGATCAATCCGGTCCGTATCAGCGTTGATTGACCCAGACCGGGGCTGACCACAGTTGCTTGCCGTCGTCCTGCGTGATGCGGGCGTAGTAGAAATGTGGGCCGGGTAGCGGAGTAAAGCTGTGCAGCATGGCGCTCACGCCGGGCAGGGGCCGGACCGCGCCACGGCGCCCAGGCACGCCCTCCAGGATCTCGAGCGCCGCGACGCTGCGCCCGGCGGTGCTGGCGTAACGCACTTGCAGTGCGAGCGGGCCACTGTTGTCCATCTGGCTGCCCATCATATTGTCGTTGGCAGTCAGGGCGATGGCGGCCTGCTTGTCCATCGTCGCGAACACGCGGCGGGCGCGGATGGCATCGAGCAGCGCGTCGACGCTCGGTGTCGTACCGGCGGGAAGCAAGATGCCGGTGCGATTGCTGTACGAGGCGCCCCAGTTGGCGCAATGATTGTCCTGGTCGCTGCTGAACGCCAGGCGGTAGCCGGCTTCCAGCAATTTGCCGCAGGCTTCTTCGTAGAAGCTGTGCCGTGGCTCTCCTTCGTCAAGGCGTTTCGAGAAGGCGTTGCTGTTCATGACTTCGCACAGGGCCATGACGGCACCGCCATCTTCGCTGAAGGCCAGCGCTTTGCCCTTGATCGGGAACTGGCCGGCCCCCGGGTGGTTGAACTGGCCGAGCCAGCCTTGTTGCTTCATCAGCGTGTACAAGGCGGCGTAGTCGTTCTTTGGCGTGACCACGTCGGCAAAGGGTTCGCCGCGGGCGCTGCGCTCCCAGCCCAGCAGTGCAGGACTGTTCAGGATATTGAGATGGCCGCCGCCGCTGATGACGCCCCATTCCATGCCGTACATCGCGACAAATCCAGGGTGCTGGGCGCTGTACTGTTCGGCGCTGGCGATGCCGATACGGTATAGCTGGCGGGCGGCCAGCGGGTCGGCATCCGGATCGCTGCCTTCGCTGCCATCGTACAGATGATTGTGTTCCGACGTGAGCAGGAATTGCAGGCCGTGCTGCTGGGCGAACTGGTAGGCGTCTTCGGGGCCGAACGCGCCTGTGCGGGGCGCCTGGGCGCCGCGGCAGCTGGCGGGATCGCCGCCGCCATCGCTATGGTTGGTCTGGCTGTGCAGGTTTCCATAGACGATGTCGAAGGCCAGGCCGTCGAAATGCGGCGGCCCGGCGCTGTCCATGGCCGCCGCCGTGGCGGCCTGCAACGGCGCTGGCTGGCCAATCGCGATCGGGCGCTGCTGGCGGATCGGGCCTGCTTGCAATCGCAGTGTGTAAATGCCGGCGGGCAGGGCGGCCGGCGCGCGTCAGTTGATCGCGGCCCGGCCACTTTCTCCGCGCAAGACGTGGCGTCCGCGCCACTGCCGGACCAGCCCGCCCCCGGGCCGGTACAGCTCCAAAGTCCAGTTCACGCTGCGCGCCGCATTTGCACCGGGAAGTGTAAAGTGCACTATGAAAGTCCGGCTCGCGCCCGGTGCGCCAGGCCGGAAGGCCGCTTCCAGCATGGCATCGAATTCGCGGTGTTCCAATACTGGCGCGGGTGGCTGAGCCTGCGCACGGGGCGCTGCGGCGCCGGCGGGCGCGGCAAGGCCAAGGCCGGCAAGATGCATGCAGGCTAGGAAATTCCGGCAAGCCCGGGATGCCGGTAAGATGTGGAATCCATTTTTCATGATGAGCCCTCCTGTCGCGCTTTGGACCAGGGGGAATTGAATTGGTTCCGTTCAGGGCTGCTTTAATAGTATGCTGCTCAAATGCAAGACTTTTCTCAATGGATGAGGCGGAAGTGGCGTGGCCTGGGCGGCGGGCGGGCCCTGCTATGGCTGCTCGGCCTGTCGCTGGCATCTGCCGTTGGCGCGACCTTGTATGCCATCACGTCCCACACGGTGGAGGATGAGGCGCAGCTGCGCTTTGACAATCTGAACCGCGCCACCCAGTACAGTATTTCGGCGCGCGTGAAGGCCTATTCGGACGTGGTGCGTGGCCTGGTGGCGCTGTTCCAGACCACCGACCATGTGACACGGCTGCAATTCCGGCAGTACGTGACGAGCCTGAACATCGGCAAGCACTACCCGGCACTCGAGGCCATCAACTATGCGCCGAACGTGCCGCAGGCGGAGCGCGAGGCCTTTGTCGCCGCGGTGCGGGCCGATACCAGCCTGACGCCCGGCGGTTATCCGAAATTCGACATCAAGCCGCCCGGCAAGCGCGAACAGTATGCGCCGCTGACTTACCTCGAGCCGATGGGCCTGATGATGGAAAAGTTTGGCGTCGACATCACCGCCAATCCTGCCATCGACCGTGCCATGCAGCTGTCGCGCGACACGGGCGAGATCAGCGCGTCCGGCCAGCCGGTGCTGCTCAAGCAGCCGGTACCCCATATCGGGCTGGGCATGCGCCTGCCCGTCTACAAGCGCGGCATGCCGGTGGATGATGTCAGCAGCCGCCGCGCCAATTTCATCGGCACGGTCGGCATCGGCTTTTCGGTTTCCAAGCTGATCCAGGGAGCGATTGACGAGATGGCGGACCGCCAGGTGCACATGATCCTGTACTCGGACGCTTCCACCGACCCTGAAAAACGCAACCTGACCATCGAGCCTGATGACCGGCTGCTGTTCAACGATAACGGTTCAATCGACAAGCCCGCCGCATTGCCGGGCGATCCCGGCGACTATTTCATTTCCGTGCTGCCGATCGATTTCAACGGCAGCCTGTGGAAAGCCCAGTTCTACGCGCGCAAGGACGCGATGATCGTCGGCTTCGACCGCTGGATACCCTACCTGGCCCTGGTCACGGGTTTTTCCGGAACGCTGCTGATCTACGGCTACCTGTTCACCATGTATTCGCAGCGCCGCAATGCACTGGAGCAGCGCCGCCTGCTCGATAGCGTGCTCGATAACGTGGAGGCGCACGTCTACATGAAGGACCAGGACCGCCGCTACGTCTACGTCAACGCCAAGATGGCGGAGGTGATCGGCTTGCCGGTCGAGGACATCATCGGCCGCCTGGATATCGAAGTCATGCGCAAGCGTGAGGCCGACGACGCCTGGCAGGAGGACCACGTGGTCCTGACGGATCGCCAGAAACGCTCGGGCGAGGCGAGCTACACCGACCGTCACGGCGTGGTGCACCACCTGTGGACGGTGAAGGCTCCGGTGCGGCTGGAGAAGGATGTGACGGTGGTGATTGCGCTGTCCACCGACGTCACCGAATTGCATGTGCTGAAAGAACAGGCGCGCGCGGCCAACCAGGCCAAGAGCGATTTCCTGTCCAATATGAGCCACGAGATCCGCACGCCGATGAATTCCGTGATCGGCATGGCGCACCTGGCCTTGAAGGGCGCCACCAATCCGAAGCAGAAGGATTACCTGCAAAAGATTTACCACTCCGGCCAGCACCTGCTGGGCATCATCAACGACATTCTCGATTTCTCCAAGATCGAAGCCGGCAAACTGGACCTGGAAGTGCTGGACTTCGCGCTGGAGTCGCTGCTGACCAATATCTCGGGCCAGTTGGGCGACGCGGCCAGCCGCAAAGGCCTGGAGCTGGTGTTTGAAATCTGGCCGGGACTGTCGCACCAGTTGCGCGGCGACCCGCTGCGCCTGGAGCAGGTGCTGTTGAACTTCACCAGCAATGCCATCAAGTTCTCTGAAAACAGCAAGATTTACATCCGCGCGCGGCCGGTCGAGGACCGCGACAACTACACCGTAGTGCGCTTCGAAGTGCAGGACAACGGCATCGGCATGACGCCGGCCCAGGTCTCGAGCCTGTTCCAGTCCTTCCACCAGGGCGACACTTCGACTACCCGCAAATACGGCGGCACCGGCCTGGGCCTGGTGATCAGCAAGCAGCTGGCGGAGCTGATGGACGGCACGGTGGGCGTGGAAAGCGAGCCAGGCAAGGGTTCGACCTTCTGGTTCACGGCCAAGCTGCAGAAGGGGACGCACCTGCTGCAGGCCACCGATTCCAACGCGCTGCAGCCGGACATGCTGGCGCCGATCCACGGCGCATCGATCCTGCTGGTCGAAGACAATATCTTCAGCCAGCAGGTCGGGCAGGAGTTGCTGGAGGACGCCGGCGCCACCGTGGTGGTGGCCAACAACGGCAAGGAAGCCATCGACCTGCTGTTGAAAGAGCACTTCGACTGCGTGCTGATGGACGTGCAGATGCCGGTGATGGACGGTTACGAGGCCACCCGCATCATACGCGCCCATCCCAAGCTGTCTGGCACCCTGATCATCGCCATGACGGCCAACGCGGGCCGCGAGGACCAGGCGCGCTGCCTGGCCGCCGGCATGGACGAATTCGTCACCAAGCCGATCGCGCCGACCCTGCTGTTCTCGGTGCTGTCCAAGTGGATGAGCCAGCGCGCAGCTGAGGGGCGCACGGCGCAGGTGCGCAGCACCACGACGCCTGGCCAGCCGCAGCCTGCGCCGGTGCCGGAACCTGCCGCCGTGGCGGAACCTGTCGCCGGGCCGGAACCTGGCAATGGCGGCGAATCGGAGCTGTTCGACCTGCGCGCCCTGGCCCAGACTTTCGGCAACAAGCCTGAAAAGATGCGCAAGTACGCCAATATGTTCGTCGACTCCGCGCAGGAAGGCTTGCGCGAAGTGCAGGTTGCGCTGGAGGCGGGCGATATCGTGCGCTTGTCGGAGCTGGGCCACCGCATCAAGTCTTCGGCGCGGGCTGTGGGGGCCATGAGTTTTGCGGACCTGTGCCTGGCGCTGGAAAAAATGGTGCCGGCCGACGGCATCGACCGTGCGCGCGCCATCGTCAGCCAGATGCAGCCTTTGCTGGATCGCCTGCGCGAGCATATTGCCCAGGAAATGAACGCGAATATTCCCGGATAGCCGACTTTGCGGCGATAATGGCGTTCCACGCTATTTCGCTGCTTTTACATGGCTCAAAGCATCCAACCCGGACTCCTGATTTTGCACGGCAACCAGCTGGAAGAGTTGCGCAGCGCCGTGTTCCAGTGGTTGCGCGGCCATCCGCTGGCGCCGCTGGAGCAGGAGATTTTCCTGGTGCAGTCGAACGGCGTGGCCGAATGGCTGAAGATTGCGCTGGCTGAGGAAACGGGCCTGTGCGGCGCCACCCGCGTTGCGCTGCCGGCACGGCTGCTGTGGGAAATCTATCGGGGCATGCTGGGCCATGCGCGCGTGCCGCCGATTTCCGCTTTCGATAAAGGTCCCTTGACCTGGCGCCTGATGCGCCTGCTGCCGCAGTTGCTGGTGCTGGATGCCTTTGCGCCGTTGCGCCATTTCCTGCGCGACGGCGACCCGGAGCGCCGCCTGCAGCTGGCCGAACGCCTGGCCGACCTGTTCGACCAGTACCAGGTGTACCGGGCTGACTGGCTGGAGGACTGGGCTGCGGGCCGCGACCAGCTGCGCAACGCGCGCGGCGAGGCAGTGCCGCTGGCGGCCGACCAGCGCTGGCAGGCCGAATTGTGGCGTGCCGTCGCGGCCAGCGTGCCGGAAGAAGAACGCGGCCTCGGGCGCGCCAGCGTCCATGCAGCGTTCGTCGATGCGGTGCAGCGCGGCGACACGCCGCTAGGCCGGCTGCCGCGCCGCATCGTTCTGTTCGGCGTATCGGCGTTGCCATACCAGACCCTGCAGGCCATGGCCTCGCTGGCGCGCTTTACCCAGGTGGTGATCGCGGTCCCCAATCCGTGCCGCTATTACTGGGGCGATATCATCGAAGGCCGCGACTTGCTGCGCGCTGCGCGCCACCGCCACGCTGCGCGCAAGGGCATCGACTTGTCGGCTGTGCCGCTGGAAGCGCTGCACGCGCACAGCCATCCGCTGCTGGCGAGCTGGGGGCGGCAGGGGCGCGACTATGTCCGCATGCTGGACGAATTCGACACCGCCAGCGACCTGGAAGGGCGCGACGACAAGCTGCGCGTGGACCTGTTCGGCGATGACGCAGGCGAGACGCTGCTGGCGCAGGTACAGGCGGCGGTGCGCGACATGCTGCCGCTGGCCGAGCATCCGCACATTGCGCCCGAGGACAGCGACCGCTCCATCGAATTCCACGTGGCGCACAGCGTGCAGCGCGAAGTCGAAATCCTGCATGACCAGCTGCTGGGCATGTTTGCCGCCGATCCTTCGCTGCGGCCGCGCGACGTGGTGGTGATGGTGCCGGACATCGATGTCTTCACCGCCTCGATCCGCGCCGTGTTCGGCCAGCACCGCCGCCATGACCCGCGCTTCATCCCGCACGAAATCGGCGACGTCAACGACCGCAGCGTCAATCCGCTGCTGGTGGCGCTGGAGTGGCTGCTGCGCCTGCCGCAGCAGCGCTGCCGCCAGAGCGAGGTGCGCGACCTGCTGGATGTGCCGGCCCTGGCGCGCCGTTTCGGCCTGTCCGAAGACGACTTGCCGACCCTGGGCCAGTGGATCGAAGGCGCCGGCGTGCGCTGGGGCCTGGATGCAGGGCACCGTGCGGGCCTGGGCCTGGCGCCGGCGGGCGAACAGAATGCCTGGATGTTCGGCGTGCGCCGCATGCTGCTGGGCTATGCGGCAGGCAACGGCACTGCCTATGCCGGCGTCGAGCCGTATTCGGAAGTGGGCGGGCTGGACGCCGCCCTGGCCGGCTCGCTGGCGCAATTGATCGAGGCCTTGCTGGCCTGGCGCGAACGGCTGGACGTGGCGCGCCGGCCTGCCGACTGGGGCGAGCAGGCGCGCCTGCTGCTGGCCGGCTTCTTCAGCGACCGCGACGAAAGCGACCGCCTGACGCTTTCGCGCCTGGACGATGCGCTGGACAAGTGGCTGGAGACTTGCGAGGACGCCGGTTTCGACGAGCAAGTGCCGCTGGCAACCTTGCGCGAAGCGTGGATGGGCGGCCTTGACGAACCGTCGCTGGAGCACCAGTTCGTCTCGGGCGGCGTCACTTTCTGCACCCTGATGCCGATGCGCGCCGTGCCTTTTCGCGTGGTCTGCCTGCTCGGCATGAACGATGGCGACTTCCCGCGCCGCGCCAGCCGCGCCGACTTCGACCTGCTGGCCTTGCCCGGTATGGCGCGTCCGGGCGACCGTTCGCGCCGCGACGACGACCGCTACCTGATGCTGGAAGCCGTGCTGGCTGCGCGCGACAAGCTGTACGTGAGCTGGGTCGGACGCAACGTGCGCGACAACAGCGAACAGCCGCCATCGGTGCTGGTGGCGCAGTTGCGCGATTACCTGAGCGCCGGCTGGAGTCTGGACCTTGCCGCGCGCACCACCTTGCATGCGCTGCAGCCTTTCAGCCGCGCCTACTTCGAGCGCGGCGGCTTGCTGACCTTTGCCGGCGAATGGCGCGCGGCGCATGACGCCGGCGATGCGTCTGCGGCGCCCGTGGCGTTGCCGCCCTACGAGGTGGAAGAGGGGTTCCGGCTGCGGCTTTCCACGCTGGCAGCCTTCCTGCGCCAGCCGGTGCGGCATTTCTTCCGCCAGCGCCTGGGCGTCTACTTTGCCGAATCGGCGATGGTGGGCGAGGATGAGGAACCGTTCCAGCTCAACGGCCTGGAACGCTACAACCTGGAAGATGCGATGCTGGCAGACAGCGGCGAGATGGAGCCGATTGAAGAGGTGCGCGCCACCTTGCGCGAACGCGGCCAGCGCCTGCGGCGCCAGGGCGTGCTGCCGATCGGCTTGATCGGCGACCGGGTGCTGGACGAACTGGTCGAAGAACTGGTGCCTGTGCGCACGGCCTGGCTGTCGCTGCGCGGCACATACCGCGAAGATGCGCCCAAGCTGGCCGTCCACCTGACGCTTGCCGGCCTGGAGCTGGAAGACTGGATCGACCAGTTGCACCGGGCCGGGGACGACACGGTATGGCTGATGCAGATGTCCTCGCGCGTGTGCGATAAATCCGGCGCGCCGCGCGGTGAAAAGCTGATCCCGATGTGGCTGCGCCAGCTGGCCGCAGCCGCACAGGGCCACCCGGTGACCGGCTTCCTGGTTGCGCGCGATGCGATCGTGATCATGGCGCCGCTCGACCCGCAGGCCGCGCTTGCGGTCCTGACCGGCATAGCCGAATTGTGGCGCAAGGGGATGGACCAGCCATTGCCCGCAGCCTGCAAGACCGGGCTCGCGCTGGTGACGGAAGGCGATCCGCGCAGCGTCTACGACGGCGGCTTCGAGCTGTCAGGAGAGAACGAGGACCCGTGCCTGGCGCGCCTGTGGCCGGACTTTGCCTCCCTGGCGGGAGACCCCGGCTTTGCCGACACCAGCCGTGCGCTATACCAGCCGCTGGCGCACTGGCTGGCGCAATCGGTTGCGGTGCAGCCGATCGAGGGCGACGGGGAGGGCGAGGAATGAGCATCGCGCTTGACCCGCTCGACTTCCCGCTGCATGGGTCGCGCCTGATCGAGGCCAGCGCCGGCACCGGCAAGACCTGGACCATCGCCGCCCTGTACGTGCGCCTGGTGCTGGGGCATGGCGGGGCGAACGCCTATCGCCGGCCGCTGATGCCGAACGAAATCCTGGTCATGACGTTCACCCGCGCGGCCACCCGCGAACTGTCCAACCGGGTGCGCGAACGCCTGGTGGAAGCGGCAGCGTACTTCCGCGCTGAAACGCCGCAGGCGCCCGATTCCTACCTGGACGCGCTGCTGGAAGCATTGCCCGAGCATGCCGCGCGCCAGCAGGCAGCCTATCGCTTGCAGCTGGCAGCCGAAACGATGGACGAGGCGTCAATCTTCACCATCGATGCCTGGTGCCAGCGCATGCTGCGCGAGCACGCTTTCGACAGCGGCAACCTGTTCGACGAAGAGTTGCTGAGCGACGAGGCGGCGCTGTATGAAGACGCGCTGCATGATTACTGGCGCCAGCACGTGTACCCGCTGGGCGAACAGGCTTTGCGCGTGCTGCTTTCCACCTGCCGCGACGTGTCCGCGCTCGGCCGCAGCGTGCGCGACCTGGCGCGCCGGCCCGATGCCGCAGGGCTGGCCGGCCGGGAGCCGTTGGGCGCCATGATCGGCCGCGTGCAGGGCGAGCAGCAGGCCGCACTGGCGACGCTGAAGCAAGGATGGGCCGAGCGGGCAGCGCGCATGGAAAGCTGGATCGCATCCCAGCGCGAGGCCAATCCGAAGTGCTTCAACGGCACCAAGCTGCGCGCCGACAATGTCGCCAAATGGTTTGCGGCCCTGCGCGACTGGGCCAACGATCCTGTGCTGGCCGAGCCGGACATGAACGCCACGCCGTGGTTTCGCCTGACTCCGGCCGGCATGGCCGACGCTTGCGCCAAGGGCTTCGCTCCCGACATTCCGGCGGACTTCGAAGGGATCGCGCCGCTGCGCCGCGCCCTCGATGCCATCGAGCCGCTGCGCCACCACGTACTGCGCCATGCAGCAGCGACGATTGCCGCGCGCATGGAGGAATTGAAACGCCAGCAAAGGCTGTTCGGCTTTGCCGACATGCTGGAGCGCCTGCGCGGTGCGCTGGAAGGCGCCAATGGCGAGGCGCTGCGCCAGCGTATCGTCAACCAGTTCCCGGTGGCCATGGTCGACGAGTTCCAGGACACGGCGCCCAGCCAGTACCGCATTTTCAACCTGCTGTACCAGGTCGCCGCCAACGATCCGGATCTCGGCCTGTTCCTGATCGGCGATCCGAAACAGTCGATCTACGGCTTCCGCGGCGCCGACATCCACAGCTACCTCGATGCGCGCCGTGCCACGGAGGGCCGTCATTACCAGCTTGGCACCAACTTCCGCTCCACGGCGCAGATCGTGGCTGCGGTCAACCAGGTCTTCCTGCATGCGGAAGGCGTGGCCGGGCAGGGCGGGTTTGCGCGCGGGGCATTCCGCTTCCGCACCGACAAGGGCAATCCGCTGCCGTTCGAGGCGGTGGGCGCGCGCGGCCGCGCGGAGCGCCTGGTGGGCCCGGCCGGCGACATCCAGGCGCTGACAGCCGGCTGCACCATGGAGCAGCTGGGGGCCGACGCCTACCGCGACTACTTCGCGGAGCAGTGCGCCGAGCATATCGCCTGCCTGCTCAACGATCCGGCTACCGGCTTCCAGGGCGGCGAAGGCTTCAGGCGCCTGCAACCAGCCGACATCGCGATCCTGGTGCGCGACCGCCGTGAAGCGGCTGCCGTGCGCCGTTCGCTGCAACGCCGCCTGGTGCCCAGCGTGTACCTGTCCGACAAGGACTCGGTGCTGTCCAGCGAGGAAGCCGTGGACATGCTGCGCTGGCTCTCGGCAGTCGCCAACCCGCTCGATGGCCAACTGGCGCGAACCGCGTTTGCCACCCGCACCGCCAACCTGCCGCTGGCAGAACTGGCGCAGTTTTCGGCCGACGAACTGGCCTGGGAGCGCCGCGTCGAGCAGCTCAAGGAGTTGCACGTGGTCTGGCAGCGCCAGGGGGTGCTGGCCATGCTGCGCCGCTTCATCCACGACCTTGGCTTGCCTGCGCAGCTGCTGGCGCGGCCCGGCGGCGAACGCAGCCTGACCAACCTGCTGCACCTGGCCGAGCTGCTGCAGCAGGCCAGCCGGCAGCTGGAAGGCGAACAGGCGCTGATACGCTGGCTGGCGGAGCAGATCGGGGACGAAACGGATGGCGGCGATGAACGCGTGCTGCGGCTGGAGTCGGACGCGGAGCTGGTCAAGGTGGTAACCGTGCACAAGTCAAAGGGCCTGGAATACCCGCTGGTCTACCTGCCGTTCGCCGTTACGGTGCGCAAGGTGGACAAGCGCAACCGTACCTTCTTCGAATACACCGACGCCGACGGCGAGCACCGTCTCGACATGCACCTGTCCGAGGAAGGCCAACTGGCAGCGGAAGCGGCCCGCATCGAGGAGGACCTGCGCCTGCTGTATGTCGCGTTGACGCGCGCCCGGCATTTTCTGTGGCTTGGCGTGGCCGCACTGCCGGCGCGCAAGAAGGACGAAAATACCCTGCACGATTCGGCGCTTGGCTACCTGCTGACCGGCGGCGAGCCGCTGCCTGCCGGCCTGTTGCTGGAAAGCTGGCAGCAGCTGCGCGGTGATTGCGATGCCATTTCCATCGCCCTGCTGGAGCCCGCCGTGCCTGTGACGCGCCTGGCGCGCGCGGTCGAGCGTGCGCCGCTGGAAGCGCCGCTGGCATACCAGGGCGATTTTGAGCGCGACTGGTCGGTCGGCAGCTTCACCTCCCTGGCAAGGCGCAGCGGCAGCGAGCCGTTGCCTGCACCCATGCATGCCTCGCAAGAAACGCTGCTGGAAGGCGAGGAAGAGGGCGCAGCGCTGCGCATCGAGGACACGGCCTGGCACCGCTTCCCGCGCGGCTCGGTGCCCGGCAATTTCCTGCACGACCAGCTGGAAGCGCTGGCGCGCGACGGCTTTGCTTCGATCCACCAGCAGCACTATATGGAACGCGCTGCGCGCCAGATCAGGCGCGCCGGCTGGGGCCATCGTGAAGCCGATACCCTGGAATGGCTGAAGGTGATCGTCACCACCGAACTGCCGCCGCTGGGCAGCGCGCTGGACGCGATCGGGCAACTGCTGCCGGAAATGGAATTCTGGTTCCCGAGCGAGCGGCTCGATACAGCGCAGCTGGACCGCCTGTGCCGCCAGCACCTGCTGGACGGCATTGCCCGTCCCGCCTTGCCGCAGCGCGAGCTGCACGGCATGCTGAAAGGCTTCTGCGACCTGGTTTTCGAATACCAGGGCCGGTACTGGGTGCTGGACTACAAATCGAACGCACTGGGCGGCGGCGATGCGGCCTATCACAAGGCTGCGCTGGCGCACGGCATGGCGGCGCACCGCTACGACGTGCAGGGCGCGATCTACATGCTGGCCCTGCACCGGTTGCTGCGCACGCGCCTGGGCGAGTCCTACGACCCGGCCACGCAACTGGGCGGCGCGATCTTCTACTTCCTGCGCGGGGTCGGCAACGAGCAGACGCGCGGTTGCTACCTGCTGCCGCCCGAAGCGGCGCTGCTGGACGGACTGGACGGGCTTTGCCGATGAGTTTTTACGAACATACCGACATGCTGGCCGAAGGCGGCATGCTGCGCCGCCTGGGACCGGTGTTTGCGCGCTTTGTGACTGCGCTTGCGCCGGACGGCGGTCCCGCATCGGGCCGGCCGCTGGCGTTGGCCTGCCTGCTGCTGTCCGAGCTCGAAGGACGCGGCCACAGTTGCCTGCAACTGACGGCGCTGGCCGGCGATCCCTCGCCCATGCTGGGCTGGGGCGAAGACGACTGGCAAAGCCTGTGCGAGGAAGCCGGCGAACTGCCGCAAGGGCTGGCAGGCTGGCACGAATTCCTGCAGGCCTGCCCGCAGGTGCTGGCCTGGCCGGGCGGCGTGGAAAGGGGCCAGCCGCTGGTGCTTGCCGGCGGCCGGCTGTACCTGCGCCGCTACTGGTCGGACGAGAATACGGTGGCCGATGCCGTGCGCGCCCGCACCGGCCCGGAAAAATGGGGGCCGGCTCCCTCGCTGGTGCGCCAGTGGCTGGACCGGCTGTTCACGCATGCCCCGCGCGAGGGCGGGACCGACTGGCAGAAGATCGCCTGCGCGGTCGCCACGCGCGGCGGCCTGGCAGTGATCACCGGCGGTCCCGGCACCGGCAAGACTTACACGGTGGCGCGCTTGCTTGCCTTGCTGTTTGCGGTCGAAGGCGTCCATGCCGACCAACTGCGCGTGGCGCTCGCGGCCCCAACCGGCAAGGCTGCTGCCCGCCTGAAGCAAGCCATCGACGGCGCGCTGGGCGACCTGGAACAAAGCCTGGGCGGCGCATTGCCGCTGCGTGAGCTGGCGCAGCGCATGGGCGGCGCCCGCACCCTGCATTCCCTGCTCGGTGCTCGTCCGGAGACGCGCGCCTTCCGCCACAATGCCGGCAATCCGCTCGACGTGGACGTGCTGATCGTCGATGAAGCGTCGATGGTGCACCTGGAGATGATGGCGGCCCTGCTGGATGCCTTGCCCGGCGGCGCGCGCCTGGTCCTGCTGGGCGACAAGGACCAGTTGGCATCGGTGGAAGCGGGTTCGGTGCTGGGCGACCTGTGCCATGATGCGCAGGCCGGTGGCTACGACGCTGCCACGGCGGCCTTTGTGGAAGCGGCATCCGGCCAGGCCATCCCGCCGGAATTCCTCGGCAATGCCGGCGCTCTGGCGCAGCAGACCGTCATGCTGCGCCAGAGCCGCCGTTTCGGCGGCCCGATCGGCCAGCTTGCCATTGCCGTCAATCGTGGCGATGCCGATGCGGCCCGCGCCGTGCTGCGCGCCGACAGCGGGGGACAACTGCACTGGAACGAAGCGGCGCAGCAGGAGGACATGCTGCGCCTGGCAGTCGAAGGCTACCGGCCCTTCCTGGAGCTGGTCAGGCAGGGCCCCGGCGCTGCCGGCCATGATGCCTGGGCCGCCGGCGTGCTGGCTGCCTTCGAAGCTTTTCGCCTGCTGTGCGCCGTGCGCGAGGGCGAATGGGGCGTCTCGGGCCTGAACGACAGCATTGCGCTACGCCTTGAACAAGTTGACTTGCTGAAGCGGCGCGGCGACTGGTATGTGGGCCGTCCGGTCATGGTCACGCGCAACGACTACGCCACTGGCGTGTACAACGGCGACATCGGCCTGGCGCTGCCCGACCCCGCGCGCTGCGGTTCCTTGCGCGTGTATTTCTCGGAGGGCGGCCAGGTGCGCAGCGTGCTCGCGACCCGCCTGCGCAATGTGGAAACGGCGTTCGCCATGACAGTGCACAAATCGCAGGGTTCGGAATTCAGCCACACGGTGCTGGTGCTGCCGCGCGAAGCGCCCAGCGTGCTGGCGCGCGAACTTGTGTACACCGGCATCACGCGCGCCCGCCAGCGCTTTACGCTGCTGACGCCAAATCCGGGCGTGCTGCCGGATGCGATCCGGCGCCGTACCGAACGCACCAGCGGCCTACGCAGCCTGCTCGCCTGATTCGCCGCCTGCTTGCAGGTCGGCGTGGATCGCCTGCAGCACCGCGTCCAGGGCCGGCGCAAGCGCCGCCAGTTCCGGCGCCGCGTCGCCGCCGGAGCGCAGCGCCCCGACCACGCCTGCCGCGGCCTGGCGCAAGGCTTCCATGCCCAGCTGCGCCGACAGCGCGGCCAGTGTGTGCGCCATGCGCTGCGCGCGCTGGCGGTCGCCCAGGGCCACGGCATCGCCAATGGCCACGTGCAAGGCGGCCTGGCCCTGCAGGAACTGGCCCAGCATCTTGCGCAGTTGCGCGTGGTTGCCATGCAGGCGCGCCAGCGCACCGGCCATGTCGGCGCCAAGGGCGCTCAGCGCAGGAAATGCCGCTTGCGCCGCCGCCTGCGCTTCAGCGCAAGCGACTGCGCCGGGCAGCGCATGGCGGAACAGGGCGGTGAAGACAAAGCGGTTGCCTTCGGCCGGATCGCTTTCCAGCAGCAGGTGGCCGCCCATCATGGCTGCCAGCTGGCGCGCCACCGAAAGACCCAGTCCTGCCGCCGAATCGCCCGGCCCCATCGGTTCGTAGAGCTGGACAGCGGCGTCGCGCGCCGCGCCAGTGTCGCGTACCTCCCAGCGCAGTACCGTGCCGTCTTCGGCGCCGGCGTCTTCGCGCCGCAGCAGCAACTGCACCTTGCCCCGCTCCGTGAATTTGACCGAATGCGCCAGCAAATGCTGCAGCAGCTGCTGCAGGCGGGCCGCGTCGCCTACCAGTTCTTCCGGCAGCGCCGCCTCCACGCTGCATTCGAGCAGCAGGCCTTTGGCTTGCGCCGCAGCCTGCCATTCCGCGCAAGCCTGTTCGGCCGCGCGGCGCGCGCTGAAGACGCATTCTTCCATATGGAACTTGCCGGCCTCGATGCGTGAGAAATCAAGGATATCGTTGAACATCGCCATCAGGCTGGCGGCAGCGCCGTCGACCTGTTCGAGGTAGCCGCGCTGGCGCGCATCGAGCGGCCCGCGCAAGGCCAGTTCCGTCAGGCCGATGATGGCATTGAGCGGCGTGCGGATCTCGTGGCCCATATTGGCCAGGAAGGCGCTCTTGCTGCGATGGGCGTGGTCGGTTGCCTCGTGGGCCGCGGCGATGGACCGCTCGGCCTGGCGCAGTTCCGTGACGTCGATACCGAAGCTGAGCAGGGCGATCTCGCCTTCCTCCAGCGCGCTGTGGTGCCAGGCGATGCGGCGCTCATCGCCCGACGCCGTCTGCAGCAGATGTTCGTGGCCGGCCGGCATGGCACGGAACTGTTCGGGGTGTCCGCCTTCTGGCCATTGCGACACGGCCGACATGGGCAGCAGCGGCAGGTCGCGCCAAACGCGTCCCAGCACGCTGTCGCGGCTGCAGCCTGTGACCTGCACCGCCGTTTCGTTGAAGATCAGGACTTCGCCCTCATGCCCCAGCCCCAGCACCAGCATGTCGGCGCTGTTCAACAGGCGGTCCAGCAACTGGCGCGTGCAACGCAGCTTGCGCTCCGATTCGCTGCGCGCAGTTGCGGAAGCGGCCAGGCTCTGCTGCAGCCCATGCAGGGACCAGAGCAACTCGCCTGCTTCGTCGGGGAAGGGCGGCGGGGCGGGCGATGCCAGGTCGCCGCTGCGCACACGCTGCGCAATCGCCAGCGCCTGCGCCAGCGGTTGCGTGATGCTGCGGCTGACCAGCCATGCCATGCCGATGGCAAGCGCCAGCGAAGCGGCCAGGATGGCCAGCAGCAGCGCGCTGTCGAAGCGGATGCGTTCGGCTGCCTGGCCCTCGATGAAGCGTGCGCGGCTGGCCGCCAGGTTCACCAGGTCGTCCACCACTTGCCGGTGCTGCTCGTAATGGCGCTGCATCTTGGCCAGCGCACGGCCGGCGCGCGGCCGGTCCCCCAGCTCCAGCGCGGGCACCAGCTGGCCGAACGCTTCGTTGTAAAAAGCCGTGGCCTGGATGTTGGCCTGCTTGAGCGATTCGGCCAGGCTGCCGTCCAGGACCTGGCCCTGCCAGTAATGGACGCGCGCCACCTGCTGCGCGTGCAAGGTGCGCAGGCGCTGCGCCAGCTGTTCGCGTTCGACCTGGCTGCCAGCAGCTGCCAATTGCTGCGCGACGAGGAACGATTCAATGATGTACAGCGGCGGCGGCAGCACGTCCGCAATCAAGTCCTTGCCCTGCACCACGTCGCCGTACAGCGGGCCGTTGACGCGCAATTGGTCCAGGGTGCGAAACGACCAGAACCCGTACAGCAGGAAGCCGCCGGCGAAGATCGCCACCAGGATCGCCAGGCGGCGTGCGAAGCGCAGGTTGCGCAGCAGGTCCATGGTGCCTCTCGGCAGCGAACCCCGTCAGGCTCTTACATGCGGCGGCGACGGCGTTCCGTTGTGCGCACGACCTTCTTGCGCGGGCTCGATACTTTCATCACTTGAGGAGCGTTGTCGCCTGCCAGCAGGCGGCGGATGTTCAGCGCATCCATCAGGCGCGCCGAATTGCCCCCGGCGTTCAGCAGCACCAGGGTGGCTGCGCGGCCGGCTTCCGTGATGCGCATGATCAGGCAGCGGCCCGCTTCTTCGGTATAGCCGGTCTTGGACAGGCCGATATCCCAGCCCTTGGCGCCGACCAGGCGGTTGGTGTTGTGGTACTGCACCATGCGCCCCTTCATATTGATCACTTCCTCGGTATCGGTCGTGATGCGGCGGATCTCGGGATACTGGGCAGCGGCGGCAGCCATTTTCACCAGGTCGGCTGCGTTCGAGGTGTTGTTAGGCGACAGGCCGGTCGGTTCATCGATGCGGGTGCTGGTCATGCCGAGCTGCAGGATCTTGGCGTGCACCGCGGCAGTAAAGGCGGCCGGGCCGCCCGGGAAGGTGCGGGCCAGCGCGGCGGCGGCGCGGTTATCGGACGACATCAGCGCCAGTTGCAGCACTTCGCCGCGCGACAGCGTGGCGCCGACCGGCACGCGCGAGGTGCTGTGCTTGAGCGTATCGACATCGTCCTTGTCGATGCTGATCTGCTCGTCCATATCAAGCTTGGAGTCGAGCACGACCATTGCGGTCATCAATTTGGTCAGGGAGGCGATCGGAACCACGGCGGTGGCGTTCTTCTCGACCAGCACTTTGCCAGTCTCATCCTCGACGACAAGCACGGATTGCGAGCCCAAAGGCACGGCAAACGCGGCTGCGGAGATCGACATCAGCAGGGCGGCAGTTATTTTCTTGAACATGATGGGTGTGATGCGTTCGTTCGGGGCGGAATATTGCTAGATTAAGGGCAATATCCTAAATATGGACGATATCACTATCGGGTTAACTCGTCCAGCAAACGTCAATCATGCGCAACTGAACAATAAAATCCATGGCGTGCGGCACCTGCGGCGGGAATGCTGGTATTGTTATTCGATAATATTTCCTTCTTGAAATTTGCCATGTTGGTAATTGAGAGAATTGCAAAATATCGCTTGCGGGCCTGGGCTGTGGTCGCGCTATTGGCCGCGGCGGCGGCCCTGCTGGCCGGCAGCAGCTACCGCGCCAGGCTGGAACAGGCCAGGCTGGAATTATTGAAGATCGACGTGCAGCGCGACGCTATTGCTGCAATGTCATTAACCCTGGACAGTAATTTGATGGGGGCGATTTCCCTGCTCGGATTGATTGAGCCGGATATCAAACAAGACAGTACCGAGTCAATTGCCGCCAACCAGCCGAAAATGTCGGCCTTATTGGAAAACGTGGCCCGCAGCCAGCAAATCCAGGGTTTATTCGTGGTCGGCCGGGACGGCTTGGTCAAATCGTCCTGGGACGATAGCGGAAAACCGTCGACCGGGATCGACGTGCGCTTCCGGCCTTATTACAAGGAAGCCATGGCCGGGCGCAACAATATCTATGCCGCCGTCAGCCTGGCGCGCGGCGACCATGCCCTGTATTTCGCGGCGCCGGTCTACGCCGGCATGGCGCGCCGCGGCGATCCGGTGGGCGTGGTGGTGGCGCGCACCGGCATGGCAAAGCTGGAGCGCCTGCTGGCGCGCAGCGGCCAGGCCGCCATCTTGCTGTCGCCGCAAGGCGTGGTGTTTGCCAGCAGCCGGCGCGAATGGCGCGGCATGCTGGCCGGCGAGGTGACGCCGGCCCGGGTGGCCGGCATCCGGGCCGTGCGCCAGTTCGGCAAGTTGTTCGAAGAGAAGGAGCCGCGCCCGCTGCCGCTCAAGCTGGCGCCGGGCATGGTGCAGGGCGAAGGCCGGCATTTTGCGGTGGCCTCGGCCAGCGTGGACTGGCACGATCCATCCGGCGCCTGGCAGTTGGTGGTGCTGGAAGACCTGGGCCAGAGCGTGCCGCCGGGCAGCGGCGTGCCTGCCGCTGCCATGGCGGCGGCCGTGGTGCTCCTGCTCGGGGCGGCCGGCCTGCGCACCGTGCGCAGCCAGGCGGCGCAGCAACGCGCCCACCGCGAGCTCGAACGCGTGGCGCAGGAGCAGGCACTGCGCGCCGAACGCAAGATGCAGCTGGCCCAGGTGGCGCTGCAAATGCAGCAGGCAAGCGACCGCCATGCCCGCCTTACGGCCTTCCTCGACCAATGCCACCTGCTGTTCGGCGCCATGCAGGGCAGCATCTACGCTGCCGTAGCCGATGGCCTGGTGCTGACCGCCAGCTATGCCAGCACGGCGCCGCCGGCCCGCCTGGCGCTGGGCGAGGGCCTGCTTGGCCAGTGTGCCCTGGAACGCGAGGCGCGCATCGTCGACGCCAGCGGCGCCGGCGCGGCATGGAGCATTCGGTCCGGGCTTGGCGGCGCATCGCCCGGCGCTTTGCTGCTGGCGCCAGTCCAGTTGCAAGGCCGCCTGCTGGGAGCCGTGGAACTGGCGCTGCTTGCAACGCCCGACGCAGCGGCGTATGAACAATTCCTGTCAGCGCTCGACCTGCTGGCAATCAATATGACTGAGTAGGGAGGAAGCGTGGCCCGCTTACTGACGCGACTTGAAAAACTGGGCCTGACGTGGAAGCTCGCGCTGGGTTTTGGCGGCAGCCTGTTGATCACGCTGGCGTTCGGGCTGCACAACGTCACCACCCAGGCCCGGCTGCATGACGAGATCCTCGGCATCTACAAGAACGACTTGCTGGGCATCTCCGACGCCAAGGATGCGCTGATCCAGTTTGCCCAGCGCGGGCGGGCCTTGCAGCAAGCCTTGCTGGCGCGCGACAAGGCTGGCCGCGAGTATGCGATGTCCATGCTCGAAGAGGCCCAGCGCAGGCAAGACCGTGCGCTGGAGGAACTGCGCCCGCGCATCATCCGCGAAGAGAATCGCAAGAACCTGGCCGAATTCGAAACGGCCTACGCCGACTATCACCTGCGCGTGGACGATGCGCTGCGCCTGTTGCGAACCGGCCAGGTGGAACAGGCCGTCGCCGTGGTGGCGGACCCGGGGTTCCAGGAACATGCCATCCGCGCCAATAATGCCTTGACGCGCATCGCCGAAATCAAGGAAGACAGCGCGCGCCACCAGATCGAAGCGATGCAGGCTTTGTCGCGCTACGAAAAGCAGCTCACCTATGGCTTGCTGGGCCTGAGCCTGGTGCTGGGCGTGCTTTTCAGCTATCTGGTGGGACGTTCGGTGCGCCTGCCGTCGGAGCGCCTGCGCAGCGCCGTGCAGCAGCTGGCCAAGGGCAAGCTGGGTGCCGAAGTGCCGCTGACCGACTTCCCGAACGAGATGGGCAGCCTGGCGCGTTCGATCAAGGTGCTGCAGGAGGAAGCGTGCAAGATGGAGGCGCAGCGCTGGCTCAAGACCCACCTGGCGGCGATCGGCAACGACCTGCAATCGGCGGAAAGCGCGGAAGACCTGGCAACGCGCACGCTGGCGTTGCTGGCGCCGCTGGTGCAGGCTGGCCACGCGGCCTTCTACCGGCATGAGGCGGAAGAGGGCAGCCTGGCGCTGCTGGCCGGCTACGCGATGCGCGGCAGGTCCGCGGCGCAGCAGCGCTTCCTGCTTGGCGAAGGGCTGGTCGGGCAGTGCGCGGCGCAGCGCAAGCCGATCGTCATGCGCCAGGCGCCGGCGGGCTATGTGCGCATCGGCTCCGCGCTGGGCGAGGCCGACCCTGCCAGCATTGCCATCGTGCCGGTGCTGCGCAATGAACGCCTGCTGGGCGTGCTGGAACTGGCAACGCTGGAGCCTTACGGCGACCAGGCCCAGGCGCTGCTCG
Source organism: Pseudoduganella sp. S-14 (assembly GCF_049913285.1). Taxonomy (GTDB): domain Bacteria; phylum Pseudomonadota; class Gammaproteobacteria; order Burkholderiales; family Burkholderiaceae_D; genus Rugamonas. The sequence continues at coordinate 4,051,196 of NZ_CP183991.1, read as the reverse complement.
ATGGCGCGCTGCCGGTGATCGCGATGAATATGGAAATCCTGGAGCGCAACGAGCGCACCAGGCTGCTGGAAGAGCGCAGCCGGCTGGTGCTGGGCGCCGTCAGCGACGGCATCGTCGGCCTCGACCTGGCCGGCCGGGTCACCTTCGTCAACCCGGCGGCGCCGGCCTTGCTCGGCTACGAGGAAGGCGAGCTGGTAGGCGCCGAATGGCAACAGGATGGCGAGCAGCTGAAGCGCAAGGACGGCAGCACCTTCCCGGTGGACTACGCGGACCGGCCCATGTACAAGGATGGCGCGCAGGTCGGCTCGGTGGTGGTGTTTCGCGACATCACCGAGCGCAAGCAGTTGGAAGAGCAGATCAAGCGCAGCAACTTCCTCGGCGATATCGCACTGGAAATGACCGACTGCGGCTACTGGGTGGTGGACTACAGCGACCCCGAATACTACACGCAGTCCGAACGCGCCGCGCGCCTGCTGGGCGAGCCGCTGCGGCCCGGCGGCCGCTACCACCTGCAGGACGAATGGTTTGCGCGCGTGGTGGAAGCCGATCCCGAAGGCGCGCTGCGCGTGGCGGCCCGGGTGCAGGGCGCCCTCGACGGCAGCTACGACAAGTTCGACGCGGTGTATGCCTATAAGCGTCCGCTTGACGGCCGGGTGATCTGGCTGCACGCGGTCGGCACCGTGGTGCGCGACGAGCAAGACGGCACGCCGCGCTTCATGTATGGCGTCTACCAGGACATCACCGCGCAAAAAGCTGCCGAGGACGAGCTGCGCGTGGCCAAGGAGCAGGCGCAGGCCGCCACCCGTGCCAAGAGCGATTTCCTGGCCAATATGAGCCACGAAATCCGCACCCCGATGAACGCCATCATCGGCATGTCGCACCTGGCGCTGCAGACCAACCTCGACAAGCGCCAGCGCAACTACGTCGAGAAGGTGCAGCGCGCCGGCGAGAACCTGTTGGGCATCATCAACGACATCCTCGATTTTTCGAAGATCGAGGCCGGCAAGATGACGGTGGAACAGCTTGAATTCGACCTCGATGACGTGCTCGACAACCTGGCCAACCTGATCGGCTTCAAGGCCGAGGACAAGGGCCTTGAACTGCTGTTCCAGGTGGCGCCGGAACTGCCGACCGGCCTGGTGGGCGATCCGCTGCGCATCGGCCAGGTGCTGGTCAACCTGGCCAATAATGCCGTCAAGTTCACCGAGCAAGGCGAGGTGGTGGTCGGCATCGAACAGTCGGCGCAGGACGAGGCGGGCGTTGCACTGCACTTCTGGGTGCGCGACTCTCGGCATGAGCGAGGCGCAGAGCGCCAGGCTGTTCCAGTCCTTCAGCCAGGCCGATGCCTCCACCACGCGCAAATACGGCGGCACCGGCCTGGGCCTGGTGATCTGCAAGAACCTGCTGGAGTTGATGGGCGGGCGCATCTGGGTCGAGAGCGCGCCAGGCATGGGCTCCACCTTCCACTTCACCGCACGCTTTGGATTGCAGGCCAATCCGAAGCCGCGCCGCATGTTCCGGGCCGACGAATTGCTCGGCGTGCGGGTCCTGGTGGTGGACGATAATGCGTCGGCGCGCGAAATCCTGTCCACGGTCGCACGCTCCTTCGGGCTGGAAGTGGACGTGGCGCTGGGTGGCCAGCAGGCGCTGGACATGGCTGCGCGTGCCGAGCAGCAGGCCATGCCGTACGACCTGATCCTGATGGACTGGAAGATGCCGTCCATGGACGGGGTGGAAACGGTGCGGCGCCTGCAATCGGGGGACGCCGGCCGGCTGCCGGCGGTGATCATGGTGACCGCCTATGGCCGCGAGGAAGCCTTGACCAGCGCGGAGGAGCGCCGGGTCCGGCTCAAGTCCGTGCTGACCAAGCCGGTAACGCCGTCTGCCCTGCTGGAAGCGGTGGGCGAGGCGCTGGGCAAGGGCGTGCTGGCCGAGGGGCGGCGCGCGGCCGAGCGCGACATGCACCAGGTCGACGTCATGGGGCGCCTGTCAGGCACGCGCGTGCTGCTGGTCGAAGACAACGAGATGAACCAGGAGCTGGCGATCGACCTGCTGGGCAAGGCAGGCATCGAAGCGGTGCTGGCGCGCCACGGGCAGGAAGCGCTGGACATCCTGGCGCAGGACGCGCGCTTTGACGGCGTGCTGATGGACTGCCAGATGCCCGTGATGGATGGTTTCCAGGCCTCGCGCGCGATCCGCGCCGATCCAGCGCTCGACAAGTTGCCGATTATCGCGATGACGGCCAACGCCATGGCCGGGGACCGCGAGAAGGTGCTGGCCAGCGGCATGCAGGACCATATCGCCAAGCCGGTCAACGTGGCCGAAATGTACGCCACGCTGGCGCGCTGGCTGCGGCCGGCGCCGGGCGAGGGCCAGGCCGGCATGCTGCCTGCCGCGTCCAATGCGCACGCCGCCCGCGCCGATGCCGCCGGCGGCAAGCCAGCGCCGCTGCCGGCGCTGCCGATGGTCGACGTCCGGGCCGGACTCGCGACCTCCATGGGCGACGAAAAGCTTTACCGCCGCCTGCTGGTCAAGTTCCGCGACGGCCAGCAGGACTTCGCCGCCATGTTCGTGCAGGCGCTCATGGGCGGCGATGCCACGGCGCCGGAGCGGCTGGCGCATACCTTGAAGGGCGTGGCCGGCAATATCGGTGCGCGCAGCGTGCAGGAGGCTGCGCAGGCGCTGGAGCAGGCTTGCCAGAACGGGGCCGCGCGCGAGGAGCTGGAACGCTTGCTGGCAATGGTACTGGTGGAGCTCGATCCGCTGTTGGCAGCGCTGCGCGCGGTCGACGCAGAAATGCGCGGCGGCGCCGTGCACCCTGCGCTGGTGCCTGCCTTGCCGGCTGCAGCACCGCCGCTTGGCCGCCTGCGCCACCTGCTGGCGGACAGCGACTCGGAGGCGGCCGAGCTGTGGGAGGCGGAGCTGGCGCAATTCAAGGCGGCCTTGCCCGATCACTGGCGACAAATTGAAAACGGAATTGGTAACCTGGACCTGGAAGCCGCGCTGGCGGCGCTGGACGAAGCAATGGCAAGCCTGGAGGAAAAGTGAGATGGAACTGGAGCTGATCGCAAGGAAAACCGTGCTGCTGGTCGACGACTCGCCCGACAACCTGGTGCTGATGAACGACCTGCTGAAAGACCTGTACAAGGTAAAGGTCGCCAACAGCGGCGAGAAAGCCCTGCGCATCGCCACCACCGGCCAGCCGCCGGACGTGGTGCTGCTGGACGTGATGATGCCCGGGATGGACGGCTATGAGGTATGCCGCCGCCTGAAAGCCAATCCGGCCACCCGCGAGATCCCCATCATCTTCCTGACCGCCAAGTCGGAAGTGGAGGACGAACAACTTGGCCTGGACCTGGGCGCGGTCGACTACATCACCAAGCCAATCAGCCCGGCGATCACGCTGGCCCGGGTGCGCAACCACCTGATGCTGAAGGAGCATGCCGACTTCCTGCGCGACCAGAACGAATTCCTGGACCAGGAAGTACGCGAGCGCACGCGCGAAGTGGTGGCAATCCAGGACGTCACCATCCTGGCCATGGCATCGATGGCCGAAACCCGTGATTCCGAAACCGGCAACCACATCCGCCGCACCCAGTTCTACGTCAAGGCGCTGGCCGAGCGCCTGAAAGGCCATCCGCGCTTCAGTGCGGTGCTCACCGACAGCTATATCAACCTGCTGTTCAAATCCGCCCCGCTGCACGATATCGGCAAGGTCGGCATCCCCGACCGCATCCTGCTCAAGCCCGGCAGGTTCGAGCCGCACGAATTCGAAATCATGAAGACCCACACCACGCTGGGCCGCGCAGCCATCGAGCACGCGGAGCGCTCGCTGGGTACCCCGATGGCATTCCTGTCGATCGCCAAGGAGATCGCTCACTCGCACCAGGAAAAATGGGATGGCTCAGGCTATCCGGAAGGGCTGGCCGGCGAAGCGATCCCGGTGTCGGCGCGGCTGATGGCCGTGGCGGACGTGTACGACGCCCTGATCAGCCGCCGCGTCTACAAGAACGGCATGCCGCACGAGCAGGCGGTGCAGATCATCACAGAGGGCAAGGGAAAACACTTTGATCCCGACATGGTTGATGCATTCATCGGGTTGCAGGAGGAGTTCCGCGCCATTGCGGCGCGGTTCCATGATACCGACCATGACATGGCCGAGAAGAAGGCGCAGATCGAGCGCCTGACGAAAGTATAAGGCTTACTTCGAACTGTAGATCTTGTCGAATTCGCCGCCGTCGTCGAAGTGCTTCTTCTGGGCCGCGCGCCAGCCGCCGAATACTTCATCCACGGTGAACAGCGAAATCGGCTTAAAGCTGGCCGCATGCTTCTTGAACACTGCGTCCGAGCGCGGGCGCAGGTAGTGCTTGGCGATGATCTCCTGGCCGGCATCGGAGTACAGGAAGTTCAGGTAGGCAGTGGCTTCCTTGCGGATGCCCCTTTTGTCCACCACCTTGTCCACTACGGCCACCGGGGACTCCGCCAGGATGGAGGACGATGGATACACCACTTCGAAGTCGTCGCCGAATTCGGCGCGCACCAGGTTCACCTCGTTCTCGAAGGTCACCAGCACGTCGCCGATCTTGCGCTGGGTGAAGGTGGTGGTGGCTGCGCGGCCGCCGGCATCGAGCACCGGCACGTTCTTGAAGATCTTGCCGACCAGTTCACGGGCCTGCCCTTCATTGCCGCCTTTCTTCAGCACCGAACCCCAGGCCGCCAGGTAGGTGTAGCGGCCATTGCCCGCGGTCTTGGGATTCGGGATCACGACGGCCACGCCCGGCTTGGCCAGGTCGGCCCAGTCCTTGATTGCCTTTGGATTGCCCTTGCGTACCAGGTAGACCATGGTGGAGTAGGCCGGCGCCGCATTGTTCGGGAATTTCTTGGCCCAGTCCTGCACCACCAGGCCGCGGTCGGCCAGCATGTCGATGTCGTTGGCCTGGTTCATGGTCACCACCGACGCTTCCAGGCCATCGGCCACGGCGCGCGCCTGCTTGGAAGAGCCGCCGTGCGACTGCTTGACGGTGACGTCGACGCCGGTGCTCTTCTTGTACGCGGACGCGAAAGCCGGGTTGATGTCCTTGTACAGTTCACGTGCCACGTCATAGGACACGTTCAGCAGGGTCACTTCAGCGGCCGCTGCGCTCGCAGCAAAACCGAAGGTCGCCGCGGCCAGTGCGGTGCTGAGTGCAAATGCGAATTTGTTATAAGTCATGGCAATCTCTATTGTGAAAACAGATATGCATGGTCTAGAATCTCGCGCCGAAAGGAAACTACTTATTCGTTATAAGCTTAGTGTCAGCTTAGTGTCGGGCCCGGATAAGCTTGCGTGCACGCGGCCTCATACGGGGTTTTTGCCGCTGGTGTATATTCCGGTTATTGAATACCTGTGAGCACGCATGAGTTTTGAAATTCGCCGCGCGGAAGCGAAAGACGCCACGGCTGCCTGTGAGGTGCTGCGACGCTCAATCGCCGAATGTTGTGTGCTTGACCATAAAAACGATCCCGCCATTCTCGGTGCATGGCTTGGCAACAAGACGCCCGAAACGGTCGCGTCCTGGTTTGCTTCGCCCACCAACTATTCGCTGGTGGCGGTCGAACAGGGTGCGGTGGTCGGCGTGGCCTTGCTGACCGCGGCCGGCAAGCTGGCGCTGTGCTATCTGCTGCCCGAAGTACGCCAGCGCGGCGCAGGCAAGGCTTTGCTGGCCTGCGTCGAACAGCAAGCCTGCAGCTGGGGCGTCAAGGCGCTGCAGCTCCACAGCACGGCGACCGGCGAGGAATTCTTTGCCCGCCGGGGCTATCTGCGTGCCGGCAATGTGCGCTCGCCTTACGGTGTCGACACGGTCTTCTTCTGGAAGCAGCTCGATGGCACGGTGTGCGATGCCAGCAAGCCCAAGCGCTTCTGCGGCTGCAACTAGGGTTCAGGCGTAATAGTCGAGACCTTGTTCGTGGCGCCGGAATAATTCGACCAGCATCTCACGTTCCGACTCGTTCTTTGCCCAGTCAGGCCGCAGCTGGAAGTGCGGCTCGTCGACGATCGTGGTCCATTTTCCGCCCCATTCAAGCCCCAGCTCCTGTCCGATGCCGCCGACCACCTTGTACTTGGGCGAAGTGGGAAGGTATTTGGGGCCATCGAAGACCCCCACATCGAATGCAATGCCATAGTTGTGGTTTGACTGGCCGCCCTTGGCGTTGGTAACCTTTTTGCCCGGCGTCGTGCGGCCCTGGGCGTACAGCTTGTCCTGCTCCGCAAATGAGCGCAGGCCGCTGATTACCTTGATGTCGATGCCGATCGAAGCGGCCTTGTTGACCAGGGCCCTGGCATATGGCCTGGCTGTCGGGTGCAAGGTGAGGATGACGGCTTCACTTCGTGCGTCGACATTTCCGGATAGTTCGGCCGGCACTTGCTCGCCGACGATCGTCGAATAGATGGCGGCCCAGGTGATTGGGCCGGGGCGTCCATCGGCTTCAATGCCCAGCTTGCGCTGGACCGCGCGTATCACCATTTCAGTATCCATGGCCGAATCCTCCGCAGCGTCGCCTTGTAAGATTCGTCCTATGATCTGCCGGAAAATGCCTCAAAAGTCTCGCAAATACTCACCTGTTGCCAAATTGAAGCAGCTTGTCTCGCGCAATTCGTGATAGCGTTACCAAACAGGGCCGCTCATGGAGGGATGTGCGTGAAAGTGTTGATAACGGCAGTTTTTGCTGTGGCTTCCAGCTGCGTGCAAGCGGCGCAATTCAACGTGCTGGTGTTTTCGAAAACGGCCGGCTGGCATCATGACTCGATCCCGGCAGGTGTTGCGGCGATCCAGGAGTTGGGCAAGCTGCATGATTTCAATGTGTTCTGGACCGAAGACGCCAATCGCGTGTTCAATGACCAGGAATTGGCGAAATACCAGGCCGTGGTCTTCCTGCAGACAACCGGAAACATACTTGACTCGAAACAGAAGGGGGCGTTCGAACGCTACATCCGTTCCGGCAGAGGTTACGTTGGTGTCCACAGCGCGTCGGACACGGAATACGGCTGGCCGTGGTACGCCAAGCTGGTGGGGCATATGTTCGACCACCATCCAGCCATCCAGAGCGCCATCCTGAAAGTGGAGAACCGCAGCTTCCCAGGCATGGAGCGTTTCGCCGCGCGCAACCTGGTGACGGAAGAATGGTACGCGTTCAAGCCCGCCACCAGTAAAGTCAGCTATCTGCTCTCGGTCGATGAAACGACTTACAAGGCCGGCCCCCAAGGCATGGGCGCATTTCATCCGGTCAGCTGGTACCAGGACTACGATGGCGGCCGCGCGTTCTACACTGCGCTTGGCCACCTGCCCGCGACCTACGGCGACCCGGTCTTTCGCCATCACCTGTACGGCGGTATTTACTGGGCCGCCACAGGCAATGGCCTTGACCGGCAGTGATCAGCCGCCTTGCGCCTTGGCTGCGGCTGCCTTGGCGCGCAGCGTGGTGACGTTGTCGTAACCGATGCCCCAGTTATCGGTCTCCACTTCATCGATGATGACGAAGGTGGTTGCCGGGTTCTTGTTCAGCACGCGCTGCAGCAGTTCGGTCGCGCCCTTGATCAATTCCAGTTTCTGTTCGGCGGTGGCGCCTTCCTTGGTGATGCGGAAATTTACGTACGGCATAGAGAAGCTCCTTTGGTTGAAATGGGGTGTTTGATGCAATACCAGGCCAGCAGCGCGCCGAGCAGCAGCAAGACGGTGGAAACGGACAGTGCGAATTTGATCTCCTGCATGGCGCCGAAGATCGCGACGCCCATGGCGCCGCCCACCTGGCGCGCCGTATTTAGCACCGCCGATGCGATGCCGGCCTGGCTGCGATCGATGGCGGCCAGGATCGAGGTGGTCATGGCCGGCACCGCGAGACCCATGCCGGCCGGGATCAGGGCCAGTCCCGGCAGCATTTCCAGGAATGTGGCGTCGTCTGCGATACCGAAGACGCCCAGCAGAGCATAGCCCGCAGCGCCGACCAGCCCGCCGACGATCATCGGCAAGCGCGACCCCGCACGCGCCTGCAAGCGGCCGCTTGCGATATTGGAGAAAATGAACGTGCCGGTCAGCGGCAGGAAGACCAGCCCCGCATGCATCACTGAGAAGCCGCGCACTTTCTGCAAATAGAAGCTGAGTACGAAGATCACACCGTAATAGGCAAAGTTGACCAGGACGCCAAATAGTACCGCGCCTGAAAAACCGATGTCCCGGAACAGGCCAAGCGGCAGCATGGGCGCCGCGCTGCGCTGCTGGCTGCGAATGAACAAGGCCGCCGACACCAGGGCCACCAGCAGGGCGCCCTGCACGAGGTGGCTGGAGGCGCCCAGCGTATTGAATTCGATCACGGCGCCGATAAAAGCCGTCAGGGCAACGATGGCGAGTACCTGGCCGGTGATGTCGAATGAACGCGCCGGATCCTTGCCGCGCAGGGCTGGGACCACGCGCAGCGTGAGCCAGAAACCCAGCACGCAAATCGGAATATTGACCCAGAAAATGCTGCGCCAGCCGGCAACGCTCATCAACAAGCCGCCCAGCACCGGACCTGCTGCAATCGATACGCCGCCGGCAGCTGTCCACCAGGCGATGGCCTTGGCCAGTTGGGCGCGGTCGTGAGCGTAAGTCGTGTTCAGGATCGACAGCGAGCTTGGCACCAGCAGCGCGGCGCCGACGCCTTGTACGGCGCGCGCCAGGTTCAATGCCAGCGCACCCGGCGCCAGCGCGCAAGCCAGCGAAGCGAGGGTGAACAGGGCAAAGCCCGACAGGAACACGCGGCGTGCGCCGAAACGGTCGCCCAGCACTCCCGCCGACAGCAGGAAGACGGCAAAGCCCAAGGTGTAAGCGTCGACCACCCATTGCAAAGCACTGATGCTGGCGCCCAGTTCGCGGCCGATGTCCGGCAAGGCCACGTTGACGATGGTGACGTCAAGCTGGACGATGATGAAGGCGAAGCTGGCGGCCAGCAGGACGGCGGGGGATGGCTTGTGCATGGTGAAGCTCCTTTGGATAGCTTGAACTATAAATGTCTTCACGCATCAATAAAAATGAATAATAATGAATTCATCTATCTCAAATGGAGAATGAAATGGAACTCTCCTCGCTGAGGATATTCAAGACCGTGGCCGAAGAAGGCAGCGTGACCCAGGCCGCAGCGCGGCTGCACCGGGTGCAATCGAACGTCTCGGCGCGCCTGAACCAGCTCGAGGAGTCGCTCGGCGTCACCCTGTTCAACCGTTCGGGACGGCGCATGCTGATCACCGCGGAAGGCACGCGCCTGCTGGAATACGCCGACCGCCTGCTGCGGCTGGCGGACGAAGCGCAGATGTCGGTGCGCGGCGAGAACGAGCCATCGGGACAGCTACGTATCGGCTCGATGGAAACCACGGCCGCCGCGCGCCTGCCGCGCGTGCTGGGTGCATTCCATCGCAAACACCCGCAAGTCGACCTGCTGCTCGACACCGGCCCGACCGACTACCAGATACAGCAGGTACTGCATCACAAGGTCGATCTCGCGCTGGTCTCCGGCCCGGTCGAGCGCCCGGAACTGGAACAGCAGCCTGTATTTGTTGAAGAACTGGTGTTGTTGACCGACGCACTGCACGGCCCGGTCACAGGACCGGCCGACGTCGCGCGCCGTACGCTGCTGGGTTTTCGCAGCGGCTGCTCTTACCGGCGCCGCCTGGAATGGTGGTTCGCCGATGCCGGCGTCGCCCACACGCGGATCGCGGAATTCGGCACCTTCGAAGCCATCATCGGCTGTGTTGCCGCCGGCATGGGTGTTGCCATGATGCCGCGCGAAGTGTTGAGGCAGCGCGGCCTGGGCCGCACCGTGCAATGCCACGCCTTGCCGCCGCAAGTAGCCGAAGTGGAGACGGTCATGGTGTGGCGCCGCGACATCCCCCACCACGCGGCGCGCGACGCCTTCATTGCCAGCTTTGGCCAACAGGCGTTAGGATAATGCCAATTGTTAACTTCAGGACCGATTCGTGCCATTTGTAGTATCCCGCGCCCTTTGCGTAGCGACTGTCGCTTGTGCTTCCTTGCCGGCCTTTGCGCAGCAGGCCCCCAGGATTTCCAGCCGAGATGAATACCGCGCCTGCCTGGATCAACAGGAAAAACTGTCCCCCCGCCTGAAGCTGCTGAACACGAAGCGCGACGAGCACAACGCCGACCTGAAGAAGCTGCAGGACGAAGCAAAGGCCCATGTGGCAACGCAAGCAGCCCTGGATTTATACGATCAGGCGGCCGTCGACGCGTTCAACGCCAGGCTCGATGAATTGAACCAGCGGGGTGATGCGCTCAACGCACGCAGCGAAGCGTTTGACAAGGATATGGCCGACTACAATTCGACGGTGACTGCGCTGAACCAGCGCTGCGCCGGCATGGTTGTCAGCACGCGTGTGCACGACTCCGTCCTGAAACTGCGCGCGGTCAATCCCAGGAAATAAAAAAGCCCGCAGCTTGAAACTGCGGGCTTGTTACGCAACGCCGGCTGCTTACAGGGCTGCCAGTGCTGCGTTGAAGGTTGCGCTTGGGCGCATCACAGCGGAGGTTTTGGCCGCATCAGGCTTGTAGTAGCCGCCGATGTCCATGGCGCTGCCCTGCACGGAGTTCAGCTCTTCCACGATCTTAGCTTCGTTCTCGGCCAGCGACTTGGCCAGCGGCGCGAACTTGGCTTTCAGCTCGGCGTCGTCGTTTTGCGCTGCCAGGGCCTGCGCCCAATACATCGACAGGTAGAAGTGGCTGCCGCGGTTGTCCAGTTCACCGGTGCGGGTCGATGGCGACTTGTTGTTGTCCAGCAGCTTGCCGGTGGCTTCGTCCAGGGTCTTGGCCAGGATCTTGGCTTTGGCATTGCCGGTCTTGATGCCCAGTTCTTCCAGCGACACGGCCAGGGCCAGGAACTCGCCCAGCGAATCCCAGCGCAGGTGGTTTTCTTCCACCAGCTGCTTGACGTGCTTAGGGGCCGAGCCGCCGGCGCCGGTTTCGTACATGCCGCCGCCTGCCATCAGCGGAACGATGGACAGCATCTTGGCCGAGGTGCCCAGTTCCAGGATCGGGAACAGGTCGGTCAGGTAGTCGCGCAGGATATTGCCGGTCACCGAGATGGTGTCCAGGCCGCGCGATACGCGCTCCAGGGTGTAGCGCATGGCGCGGGTCTGCGACATGATCTGGATGTCCAGGCCGGTGGTGTCGTGGTCTTTCAGGTAGGTCTCGACCTTCTTGATCACTTCGGCTTCGTGCGGACGGTAGGTGTCCAGCCAGAACACGGCAGGCATGCCGGAGTTGCGGGCGCGGGTGACGGCCAGCTTGACCCAGTCGCGGATCGGGGCGTCCTTCACCTGGCACATGCGCCAGATGTCGCCTTCTTCCACGTTCTGGGTCAGCAGCACTTCGCCGGTGGCCAGGTCGGTGATGTTGGCGATGCCGGCTTCCGGCACTTCGAAGGTCTTGTCGTGCGAACCGTATTCTTCGGCTTGCTGCGCCATCAGGCCCACGTTCGGCACGGTGCCCATGGTCTTCGGATCGAAGTTGCCATGCCATTTGCAGAAATTGATCATCTCCTGGTAAATGCGGGCGAAGGTCGATTCCGGCATCACTGCCTTGACGTCGGCGGTGCGGCCGTCGGCGCCCCACATCTTGCCGCCGATACGGATCATGGCCGGCATCGATGCGTCGACGATCACGTCGTTTGGCGAGTGGAAATTGGTGATGCCCTTGGCCGAATCGACCATGGCCAGCTTCGGACGGTTTTCCAGGCAGGCGTGCAGGTCTTTCAGGATTTCGTCCTTCTGCGACGCTGGCAGCTTTTCGATTTTTTCATACAGGTTGACCATGCCGTTGTTCACGTTCACGCCCAGTTCTTCGAACAGCTTGGCGTGCTTCTCGAACGCCTGCTTGTAGAAGATGCGTACGCAGTGGCCGAACACGATCGGGTGCGATACCTTCATCATGGTCGCTTTCACGTGCAGCGAGAACATCACGCCGGTCTTGTAGGCGTCGTCGATTTCGCGCTCGTAGAACTCCAGCAGGGCTTTCTTCGACATGAACATGGAGTCGATGATCTCGCCGGCCTGCAGGGCGACCTTCGGTTTCAGGACGATGGTCTTGCCGGACTTGGTCAGCAGTTCCATCTTCACTTCACGGGCCTTGTCCAGGGTCATGGACTTTTCGCCGTGGTAGAAGTCGCCGCCGTGCATGTGCGATACGTGGGTGCGCGAAGCCTGGCTCCATTCGCCCATCGAGTGCGGGTTCTTGCGTGCGTATTCTTTCACTGCCTTTGGCGCGCGGCGGTCCGAGTTGCCTTCGCGCAGGACCGGGTTCACGGCGGAGCCGATGCACTTGCCGTAGCGGGCTTTCAGTGCTTTCTCTTCTTCGGTCTTGGCGTCTTCCGGGTAGTCCGGCAGCTTGTAGCCGGCAGCCTGCAGTTCGCGGATGCAGGCGACCAGCTGGGAGACCGATGCCGAAATATTGGGCAGCTTGATGATGTTGGTGTCAGGGTTCTGGGTCAGGGCGCCCAGTTCGGCCAGGTTGTCCGGCACTTTCTGTTCGTCGCTCAGGCATTCCGGGAAGGCTGCCAGCACGCGGGCGGCGACCGAAATATCGCTGGTGACGACGTCGACGCCGGCTGGTGCCGCGAATTTCTGCACGATTGGCAGCAGGGAATAAGTCGCCAGCAGTGGCGCCTCGTCGGTAAGGGTGTAGATGATTTTAGACTTTTGAGACATGTTTATTCCCTCAAATGCGGAGGTTTTCCGCTGAATATTCTTCCCTGGGCGCGCCGGGTTCGGCAGGCTCGGGGTGGATAGCGGGTGGGCGATGGCCTACCGGACAAGCTTGACATTGTAGCTCACAGGAATGGTCGTAACAATTGGCGAAGATACTTAGAAGGGGCATCTGGACTGTCCAGGCCGACGTCAGCTTGCCCGATGCGGCCCGGCGGCTGGCGGTAGGTGCGGAACAGGTGGTCCCACAGCATCAGCCATTCGCCGAAATTGACCTGGGCGTCCTCATAATCGCGTTTGTGGTGCCAGCGGTGGGTCTGGGCGACGCCGAACAGGTGGCGCAGCGGACCCAGCGAATAGTCGAGGTTGGCGTGCTGGAAGGCCAGATGCACGGAAAGAACGGCCAGGCCGGCCGCGACCGTGGCTGCCGGCGCTCCCAGTGCCAGCAGGACGGCAAAACCCGGGGCGCCCATCATCATGGCGTGCAGCGGGTGGCGCCGTTCGCTGTTCAGCCAGTACAGGCGTTCGCTGCTATGGTGCGCTTCGTGGAACAGCCACAGGCGGCGGTGGCGATGGCTCAGCCAGTGCATAAAAAACAAGCCGAAATCGAGCACGACCATGGCCGCGGCGATTTGCGCCCAAGCCGGCCAGGTAGCCGGCCAGGCTGCTGGCGCTGGCAGCAGGGCGCGCGCCCAGGACAGGATTTCGATACTGCCATACAGGACGCTTGCGTTGACCAGGAAGTGCAGGCCGTCGGTGCGCGTATCACCATGATCGGCCAGCCAGGCCGCTTCATAGGGCTGCAAGCGTTCGAGCAGGGCGACGCAGGCAATGGCGGCCAGCGCCATCAGCGGCACGGTTGGCCAGTAGGGCAAGCCTTGCGTGGCGGCCCAGAGAATCGCTGCGGCGGCGCCGCCAAAAACGATTGGATAACTCAGGTAGCGTATCGTCCATTGCTTCATGTTGACCTCCGGTGGTGAAAGAAGGCCAGCGTAAGGGCGCGCGCGTCAGATGGCTTGAACGAAAGAGCTATCCAGCACGATGCCGCGCAGCAGGGCGGCCGGGTTAAGGCCGAACATCTCGCGGAAAGTACGCGAAAGGTGGGCCGAGTCCGCGAAACCGGCGGCGTGCGCCGCGTCGGTCAGGTTGCCGCGCTGCGCAAGCCGGTGTAGTGCCAGTTCCAGGCGCAGCCATTTACGATAGCTGCGCAAGGGGAGGCCGGTCTGCTCGACGAACCAATGGGAAAAGCGGTCAGGCGACAGCTTGGCAAGCTCGGCCAGCTGGAGCCTGCTTGCGCCGCCATCCGCGATGCCTGCGCGCAGTGCACCAGCGACGGCGCTCATGCGCGCATCCTGAAGTGAGGGCCGGGACAGGCCGAAAGCCTGTCGCAGCACGCTGCGCAGGGCCTGGCCTTGATCGGCGGCTGCGACGAGCCGGCTGCACAGATCGTCGGCCAGCAGCATCGGCGTGTCGGCCGGGGCCTGGAATAAAGCCGTTCCCTCCGGCGTCAGCGGGTCCAGGTAGAGCAGGAGCGCCTCGTCGGCGCAGACGCAATGCGGCAGTCCTGCCGGGATGGCAATGCCAGGCGCGCGCAGCGGGCCGGTAGGGAAGGCCACGCCAATTTCGCCATGGAGCGAAATGACCAGCTGGTGCGCGTAATGGGCGTGCAGTGCGCTGTCGCCGATCGCGCCGCGGAATACGCCGAAGCCGGGCGAGAGCAGGGCGTTTCCCGACCAGTGCTGTCCACGCATCAGGCTGACGCGCACTTGCGCACCGTGTCCCAGGTGCGGGTGGTGATGATCTTGCCGAAAGTCTTCTCGATCAGGCGCATGAAGACCGGGCCGTCGCTGCTGGGCAAGTAGGTCGAAAACACCTCGCTTCCAATGACGCCAAGCATTTCAGCGCCGCTGATGGGCGGCGGCAGCACGGTCGCGGATGGCGCGGCACGCAGGAAGCTCACCACGCGCTTGGCCGCCGGATCGGCGCCCAGGCCAGGATAGGGATCATCTGCCAGCAGGTCTTGCAGGTGTTTTTGCGAGCGGATAATGGTGTAGAAGCTGCGGCCGAGCGCCTGTTCCATCGCAGCCTCGGCCTTTCGTTCCAGCGCGGCTTCGGAGGCGGAACGGGCGTCGAATGCTACATTGCCGCTTGATAGAAGCGTCTTGACGTTGGAAAATCCGGCACTTTCAAAGGCGGCTTTCAGTTCCGGCATCTTGCAGTTCATCGGGCTGACGCCGCGGAGCAGGGCAATATAGCGAGGCATTGTGTTTCAGATAAGAGTTGAGCCGAAGGGATTATCGTTCGAAACGGATGGCGAGGCCAGCTTGCTGGTGGCGGCCGCCCGCGCCGGCGTGCTGCTTCCCAGTTCCTGCCGCAACGGCACCTGCCGCACCTGCATCTGCCAGGTGCGCAGCGGCGCTGCGCGCCACCTGATTGAATGGCCAGGCCTGAGCCTGGAGGAGAAGCGGGAAGGCTATATCCTGCCTTGCGTGGCGGTTGCCATCTCGGACCTCGTGATCGTCGCTCCCGCCGCGAAGTTTACGACAAATTGTTAAAGGGGTTTCTCAAGTCATTCTCTATTGCTATAGTAATCGTTATTGCAATAGATGGAATCGCCATGACAACTCGCAGAGACTTCCTCCATATGATGGCGGGCACAGCGCTGGCTGGGCTGCCGCTGCTTGGCCAGAGTCGCGCGCAGTCGGAGCCGGAACCTCCGCCCGATATTTTCGACGCCCAGATGCTGGACCTGGAATTCTGGATCAAGCCACGCACGATCAGTGTGATCCGGCCGCAAAGCGGGGAGAAGGCCCGGCTGACCTATTGGAAGGATGGCGAGATCATCGACTCGGCTTATCAGGAGCTGTGCCATTTGCTGCGCGACGTGAACGGCAAGGAGACGGCAGCGATCGATCCGAAGCTGTTCGAAACGCTGTGGGGCGCGCAGGCGTTTGTGCAGCGCTTCGGGATCGAGAGTCCGCTGGAGATCTTGTCGGGTTATCGCACCCCGGCTTCCAACAAGCGCCTGATCGAGCAGGGGATTCCTGCCGCGCGGCAGTCGCTGCACATGAGCGGGAAGGCGGCCGATATCCGGATTCCGAACTTGAACGCGGAGGTGCTGGGCAGCCTGGTGCAGAGTTTCCGGCAGGGCGGCGTGGGGTTCTATTACCGCCAGGGGCCGCGGGGCGGGTGGATTCATGCGGATACTGGGTTGCAGCGGAGCTGGAAAGGCTAAAAACCGGAAAATCCGGGTCGGACCCAAGGTCAGATCCCGGTTTACCGGGTTTCAGTGGTAGTAATACGGCGGTGTCGGCACCGCATCGGTCCTGGCCAGCCGCTCGGCCTCCAGGTCCACCTTATGGTCCCACCAGATATTCCACCCAACCCGCTGGTCTTCCACCATTTCCGGATGCTCGTCCAGCAGCTTGCCGAAGAACGCCTCAAACTCAGATACATATTCGTTTACTTTCATACCGCCTCCTGAGGTTTCGGTTACACTCCTGACCCATGTTTAATCACGATGACGAAGCGGCCAAGCCGCGCTTTCTCCCGGTGCCGTGGACCGCGCTGGAAACGCCCCAGGACGTGGAGCTGTGGATTGCCGAGCACGACCTCGCGCTGAAGGAACACGTCGGCAAGCAGGAAACCGGCTACGGCGTGTGTTTCAGCCTGGCCGAGGGCGGCGAGATCTATATGCAGACCACCGAGGGCGCCGTTATCCTCGATGTTACACCTGAAGCCGATTGGGTGGAGCCCTTGCTGTGCGCTATCGCCGCTTGCGAGCCGCCCAAAGGCCGCCTCTGGACCCTGCCCGAAGACAAGCTGGTGCAGCTCATCCTTGGCCTGTCCGTCCTGGTTGCCAGCACCACCCTCGTAGTAGGTCACAAATTCGGCCGCAGCCGTTCTTACTAAAGGATTCCTGATGCGCAAACCGTTGATTGCCCTCCTGCTGGCCGCAGCCGCGCTGCACGCCAGTGCCGCCGACCTGCTGCAAACAGTCAAGGCGCGCGGCACGCTGAAAGTGGCCATGGAAGGCGTCTACCCGCCATTCAATTTCAAGGAAAAAAATGGCGAGCTGGCGGGCTACGACGTCGACGTGGCGCGCCTGGTGGCCAGCAAGCTGGGGCTGAAGCCGGAATTCGTCACCACCGAATGGGCCTCGATCCTGGCTGGACTGGCCAGCAATAAATACGACGTCATCATTTCGCAGGTTGGCATCAACCCCAAGCGCGAACAAGCTTTCGACTTCAGTACGCCTTACATCTACTCTTCGCCGATGCTGATCGTGCGCAAGGATGACAAGAACAACTGGACCTCCCTCGAACAGCTGAAAGGC
This sequence comes from Pseudoduganella sp. S-14, assembly GCF_049913285.1. Taxonomy (GTDB): domain Bacteria; phylum Pseudomonadota; class Gammaproteobacteria; order Burkholderiales; family Burkholderiaceae_D; genus Rugamonas. The sequence continues at coordinate 4,034,139 of NZ_CP183991.1, read as the reverse complement.
AAGCGCGTCGGCGCCGGGCAGGGCAGCGTCTACGAGATGCAGTTGAAGGCGGTGCCGGGCATTGACGTGAAAGGCTACCCGGCAGCCCCGGAAAACCTGACCGACCTGGCGCTGGGCCGTATCGATGCCGCCCTGAACGACAGCCTGATGACGGCCTATTTGCTGAAAACCACCAAGTTGCCAATCAAGGCCGGCGCCCGTGTCGGCGCCGTCGAGCGCATGGGCATTCCCTTCCAGAAGGGCAATCCCGCCTTCAAGGCCGCGCTCAACAAGGTGCTGGCCGACGCCGCCGCCGACGGCAGCCTGAAAGCCATTTCCATGAAGTGGTTCGGCACTGACGTCAGCAAGGCGCCCTAAGCATGGAGTGGCTGGAGCTGCTGCACGAGGCGGCGCCCGTGATGTTGAAGGGCGCCGGGTATACCCTGGTGTTCGCGGTCGCCGCGATGGTGGGCGGCCTGGTGCTGGGTTTTCCCACCGCCGTGATGCGCATCCTGCCTTGGAAACTGCTGCGCTGGCCGGCTAATGTGTACGTCAGCCTGATGCGCGGCACGCCGCTGCTGGTGCAGATGTTCGTCATCTATTACGGCCTGCCGTCGGTTGGCATCGAGTTCACGCCGGTCACCGCCGGCATCCTGGCGCTGAGCCTGAACGCCGGCGCCTACCTGTCGGAAAGCCTGCGCGGCGCCATCCTGTCGATCCATAAAGGCCAGTGGTCGGCCAGCTACAGCCTGGGCCTGGGCTACGGACAGACCTTGCGCCATGTGGTGATGCCGCAGGCACTGCGGATTGCCGTGCCTTCGATGAGCAACACCCTGATCAGCCTGATCAAGGATACCTCGCTGGTATCGGTCATCACCATGACGGAATTGATGCTATCGACGAAGGAAGTGATTGCCACCACCTTCCGCCCCTTGCCGCTCTACCTCGCGGCAGCTGTCATTTACTGGATTCTCAGCCTGGCTTTCGAGCAAGTGCAACGCTTTGCCGAACAACGCCTGAACCGCGCGCATCGCCAAGGTTAGCTGCTCGACATTGTCACAAGGGCATGCTAGGCTGGAACCAATATGGATAAAGACCAGCATGCCAGGCAGGCGGAGCAGGGGACCGCCATCCGGCCCGCCGTCCCCGGACTGGCTGGGATCGATGCACTCTTGCCCGGCGAAGCCGTGCTGGCTGCCATGGGCGGCACCCCGCCTGCCGTCTACAACGGCCTGCAGCGCGCCAGCGGCGACCTGCAACTGGCCAGCGACCAGGATTACTTCAACGACCTCTATCTGCTGGCCCCGGTTGGCTATTTTGTCCTCGGCAGCGACACCACCATCCTGCAAATGAACCTGGTTGGCGCCGACCTGCTCGGGCTGCCGCGCCAGAACCCTGATGGCGTCCCGTTCCGCAACTATGTGGCGCAACGCTTCATCGCCGATTTTGATGCCTTCGTCAGCAACAGCCTTGCCAGCGAAGAACCACAGCGCATGTCGCTGCAGATGACGCGCGGGCGCGGCGACCGCGGCTTTGCCGTCACGCTGCTGGGCAGCGGTACGCCAGGCACGGCGCAATTGCGCGTCGTGCTGGAAATGGCCGAAGGCAAGCTGGCGGCGCTGGAAAAAAGCGAAGAGCGCTTCCGCCGCATTGTGCACAGCGCGGGAGAGGGGATCTGGGAAATCGACGCGGCGGCGCGGACCAGCTTCGTCAACCCCAAGATGGCCGCCATGCTCGGCTATACGATCGAGGAGATGCTGGAGCAGCCGCTGGTCAACTTCATGGACGACGAAGGGCGCGCCCTGCTCGAGCGCAATATCGCCCGCCGCCAGCAAGGCATTGCCGAGCGCCACGAATTCAAGTTCCTGCGCCGCGATGGCAGCGATATGTGGGCCACGCTGGCCACCAACCCGATTTTCGATGCCGACGGCAGCTATCTCGGCGCGCTGGCGCTGGTCAGCGACATCACCGAGCGCAAGCTGTCGACCGAGCTGATCTGGCACCAGGCCAATTACGACGCGTTGACGTCCCTGCCGAACCGCAATATGTTCCAGGACCGGCTTTCGCAGGAAATGAAGAAAGCCCGCCGCGACGGCCTGTTCCTGGCCTTGCTCTTCATCGACCTCGACCAGTTCAAGGAAATCAACGACCGCCTCGGCCACGAGATGGGTGACGCCTTGCTGGTGGAGGCGGCGCACCGCATTAGCGCCTGTGTGCGCGCCTCCGACACGCTGGCACGGCTGGGCGGCGACGAGTTCGTGGTGATTCTGCCCGGCCTCGACCATGTCACCAGCGCCGAGCGCGTGGCGCAGCAGATTATCGCCAGCCTGAACCGGCCCTTTATCCTGGGCGACAATAGCGGATCGGTGTCCGCCAGCATCGGCATCGCCCTGCATCCCTCTGACGCCAACGACCCCGAGCAATTGCTGCGCAACGCCGACCAGGCCATGTACGCCGCCAAGAATGCCGGCCGCAACCGCTACAGCTACTTCACGCCCGACATGCAGGCCGCCGCCCAGCTGCGCCTGCGCGTCACGCGCGACTTGCAGATGGCCGTTGCCAACGAACAGTTCGAGCTGCACTACCAGCCCATCGTCAACCTGCACAGCGGCAGTATCGAACGCGCCGAAGCGCTGCTGCGCTGGCGCCACCCCGAGCGCGGTATGTTGAACCCGGTCGACTTCATCGGCAGCGCCGAAGCCAGCGGCGTCATTCTCGAAATTGGCGACTGGGTATTCCGCAGCGCTGCCGACCAGGCCAAGCGCTGGCAGGAAGAGCTGGGACGCCCGTTCCAGATCAGCGTCAACCAATCGCCGGTGCAATTTCGCACCGGCCCCGAGATTTTCGAAAAATGGATGCGCTACGTTGAACAGATGCACCTGGCGCCGCGCAGCATCGTCATCGAAATCACCGAGCGCCTGTTGCTCGACAGCAGCGGCCCGGTGATGGACCGCCTGCGCCAGTTCAAATCGATGGGCCTGCAGGTCGCGCTGGACGACTTCGGTACCGGCCATTCCATGCTGGCCCATCTCAAGAATTTCGACATCGACTACCTGAAGATCGACCGCAGCTTCGTCATGGACCTGGCCGGCGATTCGGGCGACCTCGCGCTATGCGAAGGCATCATCGTCATGGCCCACAAGCTGGGCCTGAAAGTAGTGGCCGAAGGCGTCGAAACGGAAACCCAGCTCAACCTGCTGAAAGCCGCCGGCTGCGACTACGCCCAAGGCTACGTCTACGCCCGCCCCATGCCCCCCAGCCAAATGGGCGCCCTGGCCCGCGGCCCCGCCCGATTGGCTCAGTAAATAAAAGTCGAGGTCTGGCAATCCGCCATCTGGTCCGCAGGGAAAGTTAAGTCTTGCGCCCGCGCAAGAAATGGCGGATTGCCAGACCTGACCCCGACTTTTAACTTAGGCGTAACAGGGAGACGACGCGGTCGCGGTTGATGCCGACCAGGGCGGAGGTGAGGGAGACCAGGGAGGCGTAGCCCGGCTCCTTGGCGAAGCTGGCGAAGACTTCGGCCATCTGGCCCATGCCGGCTACTTCGATTTCCGGCAGCTCGCTTTCGACGCGCTGGGTGGCGGAGGCCAGTTCCTGGCGCACCTTGGACAGGGCGGCTTCGACGTGGGCCAGCGCTTGCGTCACCTGCTGCAGCGTGGCGCGCATGGACTCGATGTCGGCCGTGCCCCAGCCTTCGGGCACGACCACCGGCACTTCGGCGTCGGCCTTGATGCGGTTGAGCTGGCCGGCCGGGAAGCGGATGCCGGAGCCTTGCACGGCCAGCGAATCGCGTATCGCGGGCCAGGCGCTTTCCGGTGCCGTGAACACCAGCTCGCCATCCTTGTTGACCGAGACGCGCACCCCGGCCGGGGCCATCGCCTGGTCGAAGCGGGAAATGACTTCGGCGTCGGACAGGCCGGGCGCCAGGTGCACCGAGCGCAGGCCGGCAGTGCCGCCGCCGACCGAGATGGCCAGGGTTTCGCGGGCGCCATTGCGCAGGTTGGCCAGCGTCATGCCGCGCACGGTAAAGCGCTGGATCGCGGGCTGCTTGGAGTAGTTCAGTTGTGCGTCGAGCGTACCGCCGGAGGCTTGGCTGCGGTTGCGCCAGGTTTCGCTGAACTGGCGCACGCGCTGCTCGACCTGCCCGTCGCGCATGGTACGCGTGGCCAGCTTGGCGGCGATGTCGGTTTTCAGCGCACGCAGCTGGGCTGCGCTTTGCTCGAGGAAGTCGATGGCTTGCTGGGCGCCCGAGACGTCGTTTTGCAGCGGGGCGTCCATATTGCTCAGGCCGCGGCGCAGGGGCGCGGGCGCCTTGGGGGCGGCGGGGTCGATCGCCGCGCCGGCATCTGTCGGCGTGCTCTCGGCCTGGCCCGCCGCCGGGTTGGCGGTGGCGCGGGCGGAGAGGCCGGTCGTGCTGGGGCGCTGGGCGATTTCCATGATATTTACAGTACGTTAAATAGCGATAGTCCGCTGACCTTGGAATAAGCCTGGTAGGTTGCTTGTAGGGCGCTATTGTAACCAGACAGCTGGGTGGCCGCGAGGCCGTAATCCAATTGAGCAATATCGGTGATGGCGATCTTGTTCGACAGGCTGACGTTGCCGTGGTTGTTGGCCAGGGTTTCCATCACGTTCTGCGCGCCGCCAAACTGGGCAATCTTGCCCGAGACCAGGCCGAGCGCGCTGTCGGTGCCGTCCAGTGCGGATTTCAGGGCGGCCTGCAGCACCGGGTCGCCGGCGCTGACGGTGGGCTGCTTCAGCATGTCGATCGCGACGTCCAGCTTGTTCAGGTAGTCTTGCATGCCGTCGACCGTGACGTTGGCCGGCTGGGTGATGCCATTGCCAACCACCACTTCCTGGCTGCCGTTATTGCCGGTATAGCTGTAGCGCGAGCCGATGGCGGCCGCGGAATTGAAGCTCAGGGCCGGGGTCGAGGTCAGCGTGCCGGAGAAGATGTACTTGCCTTCCTGGTCGCGCGTGTTGCCGTTGAAGTAGAGCGAGTCGCGCAGGGCGACCAGGCTGTTGACCATGGAATTGAGGTCGGCCGGGGTGTTCGAGCCGTCCGACGCCCAGACGAACAGGTCGCGCACCGAGCCCATGTCGTCGACCATCGAGCTCAGGTAGGTCTCGTTCTTGGACAGGCGGATCTTCACGGCGTCGATATTCTCGACGTACTGGCTGACGATGTTTTCTTCGCGGCGCAGGCGCGACAGGCGCACATTGGCGATCGGTTCGTCCGATGGCACCTGGATCTTGTTGCCGGTGGCCATCTGCTCGGTCAGCTTGGCAATCACCGTCTGGTTGATCTGCAGCGAGCGGTTCATGGAGGCCTGGAACTGGCTGGAGGCGATACGCATGTCAATAATCCTCAGAACAGCGCCAGCGTGGCGTCGAACAGGGTGTTGGCCACGGCGATCACTTTCATGTTCGCCTGGTACATATTCTGGAATTCCACCAGGTTGATTGCTTCTTCGTCCTTGTTGACGGCACTGGTTGCAGCCCAGTCGTCTTCAGACTGCTGGCGGATGGTGCTGGCGGTTTCCAGCAGCGACTGGTTTTGCCGGCTGTCGATGCCCAGCTTGCCCACCAGCTGGGTATCGGCGTCGCCCAGCAGCACGGTGCCGATCGAGGCCAGGGTGACGGGCTTGCCCTTGATGCCGATCAGCTGTTGCAGGTTGCCGCTGTCGCCGGGCGTGCCGTCGGACGAGAAGGCGAGGTCGGCGGCCTGGATGCCGGGCGTGGTGCCGAGGATGCCGCCGGCGCCGGTCGGGTTGAAAGTGAACAGGGCCGTGCCGGCCGCGCCGTTCGGCTTGAAGCCGGCGGCCAGCTGGGTGTTGACCAGGTTTGCCATCTGGTCGGCCATGTCGACCATCGATTGCTGCAGCGGCGCCAGGGTATTCTTCTCAAAGTCGCCCAGGCCGCCGAGCTGGCCGCCGACCTTGGTGTCGTCCAGGCCGAAGGTGGTGCCGGCGAACTTCAGTTCCAGCGAGGCTGGCGTGGTCGAAGGGTTCATCGACAGCGTGCCGGCCAGGTTGCCTACCACCAGCGGCTGGCCGCTGCGCAGGGAAACGGTGCGGGTGCCGTCGGGCTGTTCCAGCACCTCGACCGAGACCAGGTTGGCCAGCGCATCGATGGCGCGGTCGCGCTCGTCGACCAGGGCCGAAGTATTGGTGCCCAGCGAGCCGGCCTGGGTGATGCGCTGGTTCAGGGCTGCGATATTGGCGCTCAGGGTGTTCAGTTGCGGCAGCATGGCGTCGCGCTGCTGCGTGATCGATACTTGCTGCTGGCGGGTGACGTCGTAGATGCTGTTGAACGATTGCGCCATGGCGTTGGCGGCGGTCAGCACCTGCTGGCGCAGCGGGGTCGAGACCGGGTCCACGCCGGCCGCGTTCAGGGCGCGGAAGAACTGGTCGACGCCGTTCGACAGGCTGGTCTGCTCATCGCCCATCACGCGTTCGAGCTGGGTGAAATAGGGCTGGGACTGGGTGCGCGAGCCGAGTTCGGAGTTGGCGCGCCACAATTGCTGGCTCTTGTACGAATCGGAGAATCGGATCAGCTTGCTGACCTCGACGCCGAAACCGGGGCCGCCGGAGCCCGTCGAGGGGGCGACCGCCGACAGCAGCACGCCCTGGCGGGTATAGCCCTTCGTTTGCAAGTTTGCAATGTTCTGGCTGGTCGTGTTGATGGCAGTCTGGGCGGCCAACGATCCGGACAGTGCATTGTTGATAATCGACATGGTCAATCTTCCCTTAGGCTGGGCCGTTGCCTAGTGGCATCTTGACCCGTTAACGAGTAAAGGCGACCGCGCCACCGGGGAGATTAAGCGTCGGTCGGATTTTTCTTGGATAAAACTGAAATTTCCGGTTGGGAAGCCGCGGCGTCCCCGGCCGGCGGCAGCACCTGGCGCAGGATGGCGTCGGCAACGCCGAAGGCGCGGCGGCCGGCAAGCTGGTCGGCGACCATATTGTCGGCCATGTCCAGCATGTCGCTGTTGATCGAGTCTTTATAGATGCTGTCGTCGTCGGCCATGGCCTTGGTGGCGTCACGCATCTTGTGCAGCGTCTGGGCGATGAAGAAGCTCTCGAACTTGACGGCCGCGTCGGTGGCTTTGTCGCGGTAGCGCGTTTCCTCGGTTTGCGCGGCAGGCGCAGCCTGCCCGACTGTCGCTTGTTCGGGCTGGCCGATGTCCAGCTTGCGCACTGGCAGGGGCAGGAAGCGGCTGTCCATCAGATCACCACCAGTTCGCCTTCGATGGCGCCGGCCTGGTCCAGCGCTTGCAGGATCGCCATGATGTCATCCGGTGTCGCGCCCAGGCTGTTGACCACGTCGATGATGGCTTGCAGCTTGGCGCCTGCCGGCCATTTGAACATTTGCGGCTTGGCTTCGTTCACCGCCACGTTCGATTGCGGGGTGATGGCAGTCTGGCCCTGGCTGAATGGCGCCGGCTGGCTCACTTTCGAGCTTTCCGAAATCACCACTTTCAGCGAGCCGTGGGTGACCGCGGCAGCCTTCACGCGCAGGCCGTCGGCAATCACCACGGTGCCGGTGCGCGAGTTGAACACGACTTTCGGCACGTCCTGGCCGACTTCGATCGGCAGCGCCTCCAGCTTGGCCATGAAGGCCACGCGCTGGGTCGGGTTCTGCGGCGCCAGCACGTCGATGCCGGTGCCGTCTGCCGTGCTGGCGACGTCGCCGAACTTGCGGTTGATCGCTTCCACGATATTGGTGGCGGTTTCGAAGTTCGGCTGTTTCAGCGACAGGTGCACCGAGGGCTTGCTGGCGAAGTCGGTGGCGATTTCGCGTTCGATCACGGCGCCGTTCGGGATGCGGCCGGCGGTCGGGGTGTTGACGGTGACCGAAGAGCCGCTCTTGCCGGAAGCGGACAGGCCGCCCACCACCACATTGCCCTGGGCCAGCGCGTAGACTTCGTTGTCGGCGGCTTTGAGCGGGGTCAGCAGCAGGGAGCCGCCGCGCAGGCTTTTGGCGTCGCCCAGCGAGGACACCGTAACGTCGATCGGCTGGCCGCGGCGGTAGCCTGGCGGGAAGACGGCGGACACCATCACGGCGGCCACGTTCTTGGACTTGGCGTCGGCGCCGTCCGGCATTTTCACGCCGAACTGCTTGAGCATGTTGACCACCGACTGGCTGGCAAACTTGACCTGCGTCGAATCGCCGGAGCCATTCAGGCCGACGACCAGGCCGTAGCCGACCAGGGGGTTGTCGCGTACGCCTTCGATGGCGACCAGGTTGCGCAGCTGCGGTGCGGCAGTGGCGGGGATGGCGGGGATGACGACCGCCAGCAGCAGTGCTGCCACGAACCGGTAAACCCGTGTCAGACCCGCAGGATCAGGCCGGTACGGCGATCCGGCTGCTTTGCCGGTTTTGAAGCTGAACATATGCATCACCTCAGAAAGGCATCAAAGGACCAAGGAAGAAACGCGTCAGCCAGCCGGGCTGGTTGGTCTCGGCCAGCGTGCCCTGTGCGCCGTAGGCGATGCGGGCGTTGGCGATGCGCTGCGACGACACCTGGTTGTTGGCATCGATATCGGCCGCGCGCAGGAAGCCGCGCAGGCGCACGAATTCTTCGCCCTGGTTCAGGGTCAGCACTTTCTCGCCGGCGACTTTCAGCAAGCCGTTCGGCATCACTTCCTGCACGATCACGGTAATCGCGCCGCTCAGGGCATTTTGCTGTGTGCTCTGGGCATCGCCCTTGAAACCGCGCTCAGCCGAAATATCGACACCGGCTTTGGGGAAGGTCTTGCCCAGCAGGCCAGGTGAGGCGATGCCGACGCTGGAATCCTTGGCCAGGGTGGTGCCGGCACTCTTCGATGCATGCGTGGTTTCCTGCAAGATCACGGTGACGATATCGCCGACGCGGAAGGCGCGGCTGTCCGACACCAGCGAGATGCTGCTGTCCGGATTGAAGACGCCGCCCGAGGTGCCGCGCGGCAAGGCGCTGCGCGACACGGCAGGGGTTTCGTCGAAAGGCGCCGGGCGTACAGTGGGCTGCAGGCTGGAGCAGCCAGCCAGCAGCACCAGGGCCAGCGCGGGCAGGGCGGTTTTCATCAGCGTGCGGCCTGTGCCAGGTACTGCAGCATATTATCCGCTGCCGTCAAAACTTTGGTGTTCATTTCGTAGGTGCGCTGGGCAGCGATCATGTCCACCATCTCTTCCACCACCTGCACATTGGAGCCTTCCAGCGCGCCCTGCTTGAGCTTGCCGAACTGGGCATCGCCAGGGCGGCCTTCGGTCGGGGCGCCCGAGGCCGGGGTTTCCGCGAACAGGTTTTCGCCCAGCGCTTGCAGGCCGGTCGGGTTGATGAAGGAGGTCAGGGTCAGCTGGCCCAGTTCGGTCGGCGTGGTATTGCCCGGAATGGTGGCCGACACGGTGCCGTTCTCGCCGATGGTGATGGCGGTGGCATTGGCTGGCACGGTGATCTGCGGCACCAGCGGCAGGCCGGAAGCGTTGACCAGTACGCCGTCCTTATCCACTTGCAACTGGCCGGCGCGGGTATAGGCCGGCTCGCCGTTCGGGCGGCGCACCTGCAGGAAGCCATTGCCCAGCACGGCCACGTCGAGCGCGTTATTGGTGGTTTGCACATTGCCGTTGGTGAAGATCTTCTGGGTGCCGACCAGGTGGGTACCGTTACCCATCTGCACGCCGGAAGGGTTCAGGGTGTTGTTGTCGGCCCGCTGGGCGCCCGGCTGCTGGTCGATCGAATAGAACAGGTCTTCGAACACCACGCGGTCGCGCTTGAAGCCGACGGTATTGGCGTTGGCCAGGTTGTTGGCGATAGCCTGCAGCTTCGCGTCTTGCGCCTGCACGCCGGTCTTGCTGATCCACATTGCTGGATTCATCGGGATTCTCCTGTTAGCCGCTAATCAGTTTGTTGCCGACCGAGGTCATGTCGTCGGCGGCCTTGAACAATTTCATCTGGATTTCAAAGGTGCGGTTCAGGCTCATGGTGGCTACCATTTCCTCGACCGCCGTCACGTTGGCGCCCTCCAGGTGGCCGGCCCGCACTTGCACGGTCGGGTCGGCACCCAGCAGCTGGCCGTCGCGCGCCACCAGCAGGCCGGCTTCGTTCTTGGTCAGCTCGGACGCTTCGGCGCGCACCAGCTTGAGCTTGTCGATCACCTGCATTTCGGCATTGGCGGTCGGGCCCAGGATGGAGACGGTGCCGTCCTGGCCGATCTCCACCTTGCGGTGCAGCGGCAGGGTGATCGGGCCGCCTTCGCCCAGCAGCTGCATGCCGTTGACGGTCATGGTGCCGTCGGCGTCGAGGGTGATGGCGCCGGCGCGGGTGTAGCCTTCGCCGTTCGGTCCCTGCACGGCGAAATAGCCGGGGCCGGAGATGGCCACGTCCAGTTCACGGCCGGTCTGGCGCAGCGCGCCCTGGCGGTCGGTGACCGCGTTCGACTGCAGCTGCGACATGTGGCGGTCGTCGTAGCCGTAGCCGGGCAGCTTGGCCGCCTGCGCCAGCTCGAGGTTGGCGCGAAAGCCGTTGGTGTCGAGGTTGGCCAGGTTGTTGGCGTGCACCTGCTGGCCACGCATGGCCCGCTCGGCGCCGCTCATCGCGGTGTAGATCAGCGCGTCCATTCAGTGCGCCTTTCTTACAGGGCCTGCATCAGCGACTGCAGCATCTCGTTCTCCGCGGTGATGACCTTGGAGTTGGCCTGGTAGTTGCGCTGCGACGTCATCAGGCTGACCAGTTCCGACGTCACGTCGACGTTGGAGGTTTCCAGCGAAGCGACGGTCAGCGAACCCGCCACGCCCTGGCCAGCTTCGGACAGGTTGGCGTTGCCGGACTGGACGTTCGCGGTCCAGGCGGTTTCATTGATCGGGGTCAGCGCATCTTCGTCCGGGAAGGTGGCGATCGCCAGGCGGGCGATGGCTTGCTTTTCGCCGTTGGAGTACTTGGCCACCACATTGCCGGCCTGGTCCAGTTCCACGCCCACGTAGCTGCCGGCCGCATAGCCGTCGGCGGCGTTGGTCGAGGTGGTCGATTCGCCTTTCTGGAAGGTGGTGCCGGTGTAGTCGATCTCGACGGTCATGGCCGCTGCCGGGGCGGCGGCAAAGCTCAGGTTGTGGGCATAGGAGGCGCCGCCGTTGGCTGCCAGGTCCAGCTGGCCGCTGGTGTCGAAGGTCAGGGTGTACGGCGAACCGCCGGCGGCGCCCAGGTCGGTGCCGTCCACTGCCGAGTACACCTTCACGGTACGTGCTGCAACGTCTTTCACGAAATACTGGGTCACGGTGTGTTCATTGCCCAGTGAGTCGTGCACCACGGTGACCTTGGACATGTTGTACATGTTTGCATCGGGCACCACGGCCGGGGTGACAGTAGCGTTCGGCAGCTTGGTGGTGATATTGCCGGTCGGTACCGTCCAGTCGGCCGACATATTGGCCACGAAATCGATGTTGGTGGTGGCCTTGGCGGTCAGCAGGTTGGTCGGCACCTTGATGTCGCCCATCGGGCCGGCCACCATGCTTGGCGGGGTCAGCTGGAAGCCCTGTACCTTGGCGCCGGCGCTGTTGACCAGGAAATCGGTGGCATCCTTGGTGAAGATGCCGACGCGGGTGTAGTTGGTCTGGCCGGTGGAATCCTTGGCCACGAAGAAGCCGCGGCCATTGATCAGGGCGTCCAGGCCGCGGTTGGTGGCCTGGATGCCGCCGTTCAGGCCGATCGACTGGGTGGTCGAACCGACGTGCACGCCGGTCGGCTGCGCACCCGCGTGCAGCGAGGCGAAGTTGGCGCGGCTGGACTTGAAACCGTAGGTCCCGGCGTTGGCGATATTGTTGGAAATCGTGCCCAGTTGCTCGTTGATGGCCTGGATGCCGGACAAAGCGATATCGAAACTCATGGCGAGGACCTTTCGTTAAATAGCGGAAGTCGGGGTTTTGCCCCGGAATGCGGTAATGGCGGAAGGCGACACGTCGCCCACGGAATCAATCTTGACGGTAACGCTACCGGCGGCGCCGACCTGAACGCTGTCGAGGCGGCCCAGCACGGCCAGCGGCGCGTTCGGGTTGCTCTCGCTGGCCAGGCGCATGGCATAGCTGCCGGCTGGCAGGCCGAGCGCGGCCGGGTCGATGCTGAACTGGTGGGTGCCCGCAGGCAGGGTGCCCATGACGATTTCATACTGTTGGCCGTTGCTGCCGGTCAGGACCAGGCTGGTCTTGGCCGAGCTGCTGCCCAGGGTCGCTTCGCCCACCACCTTGTGGCCGTCGATGTTCACCTGGCTGGACTGCACCATCACGTCGGAGCCGACCTGGGCGCCCATTGCCAGCACCTGCATCGATTGCAGCACGGAGGCGTTGGCCGTAGTCAGGCTGGCCAGGTTCTGCAGCGCTTCGGTTTGCGAGAGCTGGGTCAATTGCTGGACGAACTGCGACGGGTCTTGCGGCGACAGCGGGTCCTGGTTCTGGATCTGCGCTACCAGCAGCTTGGTGAACATGTCGCGCCCTTCGTTGGAGGCGCCGTTCAGCGCGACGCCGGTCGGGTTGCTGTTTTGCGCGGCAGCGTTGGTAAACAGGTTGGTTTCCATCAGGATTCACCGAGTTTGAGCAGGGAAGCCTGCATGCCGCGAATGCGGCCCAGCACTTCCACATTGGTTTCAAAAGCGCGCGAAGCCGACATCATGTCGGTCATCTCGGCCACCTGGTTGACGTTCGGGTAAAACACCATGCCGTCGGCATTGGCCAACGGGTTGCCGGGCTCGTACACCTTGCGCAGCGGTTCGGCCGACTCGACCACGTCCAGCACCTGCACCCGGCCGCCGGCCGCGGCGTCCAGGTTGTCGTCCATGACGGTGGCAAATACCGGCTTGCGGGCGCGGTAGGTCTCGGCCTCGCTGCCGGCCACCGAGTCGGCATTGGCCAGGTTGGAGGCGACGGTATTCAGGCGCACTGTCTGCGCCGCCATCGCCGAACCGGCAATTTGCGCAATGTCTTTAAAGCTCATGAAAAATCCCCTTATTGACCGTTGATGGCTTTGGCGATGCCACGCAATTTCATGTTGATGAAGGTCAAACTGGTTGCGAAGTCAGTTGCATTTTGCGAGAAAGCGGCTTGCTCCACGCCAATTTCGACGGTGTTGCCGTCGCCGCTCGGATGGTAGGGCACGCGGAACTTGGTTTCGCCATCACCCTCGAGGATTGGCTCGCCGGACAGCTCCGCCTCGACGCGCGACAGGGACTCCTTGAAGTCGATATCCTGCGCTGAGTAGCCCGGGGTATTCTCGTTGGCGATGTTCGATGCCAGGATGCGCGTACGTTGCGCACGCAGCTGCAATGCATCCGCATGCAAACCTACCGCATCCTTGAAATTTATGGCCATTGTTACTCTCCTCTGGTAATGTCCCAGCGAATTTACATACTAAAGGTATTGCCCATGCCCAACAATCCCATTGTACAGGTTTTCGGCGGAATATTGCTCATAGGAATTTTAAATTTCAGCGTTGCAACTGCTTCAACAATGGAAGAATTGCTAAGCAAAGTGAAACTAGCTGCAGAAAATCAATTGAAAAACAATGCAGAAAGCCAACGCTGGCTGGAGCCGAAGTTCGATGTCGAAGTGGTCAAGACCAACCGCGCGATTCCGGCCTGTCCCTCTGAAACGCGGGTCGAGAGCCTGGACCAGCGCGGCATTGCGCGCATGCGCTTCGTGGTCATTTGCCCAAGCTTGCAAGGTTGGCGCTATGAGTTCCTTGCCAAGGGCAAGGTCTCGGCAAACGTTGCAGTTGCGGCCACCGATTTAATTTCGGGAAAAATTCTGTCGCCTATAGACATGTTGCGGGAGCGCCACGATATCACCTTGATTCCCGATGCTTTTTCCGATTTCGGGGAGCTCGAGGGCATGGCTGCGCGGCGCACCATCCGCGCTGGCGAAGTGATCCGGCAGAACATGTTGGCAGCACCACAACTGGTCAGGCGCGGCGAGCAGGTACGCATTGTCGCCAAGCGCGAGCAGATTGAAGTGTCGATGGCGGGGGAGGCGCTGGACAATGGCACGCGCGGCGCCATTATCCGTGTGAAAAACAGCAGCGGCACCCAGATCCGGGCGCGCGTTATTGATGCAGGGACTGTTGAGCCTGCTGACTTGCCTTGATGCTGGCCGCGACGCGGCCCAGCTTGTCGGCGTAGGCGGGATCGGTGGCATAGCCGCCGGCCTGTAGCGCGTGGGCAAAGGCTTGCGCGTCGCTGCCGGTGTTGAGGGCGCGCCGGTAGCGTGGATTGTCGAGCAGCATGCCGGCATAGTCCTCAAATGAACCGCCGACGTCGCCATAGCCGCGGAAACGCTCGTTGCGGCTGTGCGCCACGCCATCTTCCACTTCCATGGTCGCCAAGGCCTGCACCGCGCCTTGCCAGCTGCCGCCAGCCTTGATGCCGAACATATTGTTGCCCGGCGCATGACGGCCCCAGCCCGATTCCAATGCCGCATGCGCGGCCACCAGTTCCGGCGCCACGCCAAGGCGGGCGGCGGCTGCTTCCGCATGGGGACGGATGGCTTCCAGGAAGGCTTGCTGGGTCTCGCTCGGGACGCTGGTGTCTGGCGCTGCCTCGCCGCCGCCAATGGCGCGCGCGGCAAGGCGCGCGCGCAGGGCGGCGCCGTCGGCAGTCAGGGCGCTGCCCGCGCTGGACGGCGCGGCAGCCGGGGCGTCGGCTGCGGCGATGTAGCGTGCGACTTCGGCATGCACCTGGCCGAAGGTGGCGCGGCGCGCGCCGCCAGCGGCCGTGCCGCCCAAGCCTGCGTTGGCGGCCAGGGCAGGGCTGAAGGCGGCCGGCAGCGCAGGGCGCGTGGCGCTCATATTGCTAACGGTGGCTGCCGTGGCCTGGGTCGGCGCGGTGGCTGCCGTAAAGGCCCGGAAAGGCGTGAATTCAGACCGGCTCATAGGTTTGATCGTCGCCATGCAGCACGCGCTGCATGATGGTGTATTGCTCCGCCAGCAGGTCAGCATTGCGGCGGCCCATTTCGCGCGCCGCCTGCACCATGCCTTCCAGTACAGCCCAGTCGGCTTCGAGGCGCGCACGCGCTTCGGGCTTGAGCAGGGTAAACACTTGTTCCATGGAAGGCTGGGGGCCGACCAGGCGGGTCGCCAAGTCGACTCGCTGGACGCGGCGCGCTTCTAGCACATCGACCAAAGCGCCGATTTCTTTAGCGATTTCTCCCAACCGTTCACTTTGGTGCCGGATCGCCGCCTCAAACTGCTGGGCAATCAGGTCCAGCATGTGCTGGTAACTTTGCAAGTCAGCCTGGACGCCGTCCAGCAGCATCTTCATGGCCTCTTGCCTGGACAGCTCTTTCACTGCTCGCCCCGGTGGAATTTCTGGATCAGGCCGGCCAGCTTGCCGGCGTCGAACGGCAGTTCGCCCTTGGCCAGCGCGTCGCGCAGCTGGGCCACGCGTTCATGATCGATGTCGCCCATCTGCTGCAGGGCTTTCATGGCAGGTTGCAACACGGCCGACTCCAGCTCGCGCTGGGCGGCCGGCGCGGCGGCCGGGTGCGCCGCTTCGGCCGGCGCACTGTCGGCCACGCCTTGCACCGGGGTGCCTGGGGTGGAACCGGAAATCCTCATACGGTTGCCTCTTGACTTAACATTAATTGCCATTGCTCTTCCCCTTGCCAGGCAGCAGTTGTTGTCGCAATTGCTGCAACAGGCCGGGCTCGGGCAAATCCGATTCCCGGATGATAGCAGTCTTGCTGCTCGGCATGCCAAACATATCGGCGATGGCTTTCGCCTGCGTGGCAGTCAGGATCAGCAATTCGATCCGGCGGTTGACGCCAGCATCGGCCCGTTTCGCATCGAGCGGCGCACGGTCCGCCATGCCCACCACCTGCAGCACGCTTTCCTGTGGCATGGTGCCGGCCAGCAATTGCGAACGGGCCGCCATGGCGCGGTTGCTGGACAGGTTCCAGTTGGAGAAGGCCTTGTAGCTGGTGTCGGCGTATTGCGACGAGTCGGTATGGCCGACGATCAGCATCTGGTTTTCCATCCTGGCAAACAGCGGCCCCATGCTCTGCAGCAGGCGCGAAAATTTGTCGGTCGGCACTGCCGAGCCGCGCACGAACATGCCCTGGCTGTCGGTATCGTGCAACAGCACGCGCAAGCCGTAGGGCGTGACCACCGATTCAAGATTGCTGGCCAGGCCATTTTCCTCGCTCATCCTGGTCAGTGTTTTCGCCAGCAGCTTGAGGTCTTCCGGCGACTCGTAGCGCACCCGGTTTTCCGCCGTATTGGTCGGGCTCTTGTTGAACCCCTGGGTGGCGTTGCCGTCCACGTCGGTATTGCCGGTGCGCGGCATCGGGAAGCGTTCGATCAGGCTGCCGCGCGGGCCGCCCACCTGTTCCGGCATGACGCCCTTGCCGACGTCGGTCTTGCTGCCGTCGGCCTGCGTCAGCACGTGTTCCAGCGATTCCTGGTTGCGCACGGCCATCAGCCACAGCACCAGGAACAGGCACATCAGGGCCAGGCAAAAGTCGGCAAAGGCGACTTTCCAGGCACCGCCATGTTCGTCATGCTTGTGCTTGCCGCCGCCGCGCTTGACGATGGTTTGCTCATGGTGCTTGTCATGCGGCTTTAGCACGGCCACCTCCTCGGCGCGAAGTCGATTCCGGCTCGTCGCCGCCTTCCATGGCATTGATCCAGCCTTCAAGCTGGGCGAAGCTTGGCTTGATGTTCAGCTGCACCAGGCGGCGCCCGGCGTCGATCGCCAGCAGCGGCGGCTTGCCGGCCACGTGGGTCACCAGCACCACTTTCACACATTCCATGGTGGACGCTTCCTGGCTGACCAGTTGCTTGAGCATATTGGAAATCGGGTCCAGCACGCCGTAGCAAAAGAAGATACCGATGAAGGTACCGACCATGGCGGCGCCGACGTGCTCGGCGATCTCGGCCGAGGTGGCGCCTTCGCCCACGGTGCCCATGGTGATCACGATGCCCAGCACCGCGGCCAGGATACCGAAGCCGGGCATGGCTTCGCCGATCTTGCCAAGCGACTTGGCGGGCTGGGTCAGCTCTTCATGGATGGCTTCCAGTTCCTGCTCCAGCACGCCTTCCAGTTCGTGGGCGTTGATCTTGCCCATGGCCATCAGGCGGAAGTTATCGACAATAAAAGCCAGCAGCTTCGGCTCGTCCAGGATCAGCGGGTAGCGCTGGAACAGCGGCGATTCGCGCGGCGCCTCGACGTGGGCGTCAAGTGCCTTCAGGCCGCCGGCCGCCAGCTGCAGCAGCTCATACATCAGCAGCAGCAGTTGGCGCTGGAATTCGGAGTCGTACTTCTTGCGCGACAGCAGGTGCTTGACCTGCACCCCGGTCTCGGCCAGCACGTGGCGCGGGTTGCCGATCACGAAGGCGCCGATGCCGGCGCCGGCAATCACCAGCAGTTCCAGCGGCTGCCAGATCGCGGTGAAATGGCCGCCCATCATGGCGTAGCCACCAAACACCGAGCCAAACACGATCATGATGCCGAATAGTTGCTGCATGGTTTAAGCCTTTCTGTAGGTCTTGCCGGTCTGCTGCGGCTCAGGCCGCCAGCACCGCTTTCATCTTGTTCAGCGCCTGCTTGTTCAACTGGCAGACGCGGGCGTCCGTCAGGTCCAGCACGGCGGCGATTTCTTTGTAGCTGAGCTCGAATTCGTAATACATCTGGATCACGCGCTGTTCGCGTTCGTCCAGCCCGTTCAGGGCTTGTTCCAGGCTGCGCCGTATCATCAGCTGCTCCTCCGGGCCGGCGACGCTGCTGGTGTCGGCCAGCGTGTCTTGCAGTATTTCATCGAAGCTGGCGATGGTTTCCGCATTCTCGTCCAGCAGATAGGCCTGGTAGCCTTCGGCATCGAGGCCGAGCGCGCCCATGATTTCCTGCTCGCCGGGCTCGCGGCCCAGCTTGCGCGTCAGCTCGCGCACCGCGTCACGCATCTTGTGGCTCTGCTGGCGCACCGCGCGCGGGCGCCAGTCCTGCCGCCGCAACTCGTCAAGGATGGCGCCGCGCACCCGCAGCGAGGCATAACTGCCAAAGCCGGTGTCGGGCGCACCGTAGCGGCGCAGCGCTTCAAGCAGGCCCATCAGGCCGATCTGCTCCATATCGTCGCGGTCGATCGCCCCCTGCACCTGCGAGTTAAGCTGGCGCACAATGCGCTTGACCAGCGGCGCGTAGGCGAGCAGGTGCTTTTGCTCGTCCGCTAGGCTGACTGCGCCGTAGCTTTCCGCATAAGGCTCTGCAACCGTGTCCACCAAACCCATGGCTTTACTCCAGGATCAACTTGCCAATCATGACCTGCTGGAAGGGGCGTTCGCGCGCCTCCTTGGCATAGGCTTCATCGTAAGCCTTGTTCAATTCCTCGACAAACTGGTCAATGGTCATCATGGACGCCTTTTCCATCGGCAGGGCTGACAGGGCGCGCACGGCAACGCTGCGCAGCAGCGGCAGGGCTTCCTTGGCTTCCTTTTCCTGCTTGGCCGTGGTGGAGATCACCAGGTCGGCCGACATATAGTGCGGCACGGTATCGCCCGGCTGGCGGCGCATCATGACGATGACTTTTTCGATGGTCAGGTACTTCAGCGGTTCACCGGCTTTCTTTTCCTCCACGGCCGCCTTGGCTGGCTCGGCACTCTTGCCTTTCATGTACCAGACCGCACCGCCGGCGGCGCCTGCGCCCACCAGCAGCACGGCTGCCACGATCAGAACCAGTTTCTTATCCATTGAATGCTTACTCCCGTTCGCCCAACATGGCAAAAGTGGTGGTGCCGGCCTCACCGTCTGCCAGGGCGCGGCCTGGCTGGCGCTGTTGCTCGGATTGCTGTTGGCGCTGCTGCTGGCCGCCATCGGCCAGGCTGCGCGCATTGCTTGAGGAAACCGTCACGGCGACGTCGCCGAACTGGCGCTGCGCCAGGTCCTGGCGCACCGCGTCGCCAATGGTGTTGAGCTGGCGCAGTACTTCGCCATGGCTGGCGGCGATATTCACTTGCAGGGCGCCGCCGCTGTGGCGCACGGAAATTTCCACGCTGCCCATATTGGGCGGCTCGAGGCGGAT
The DNA here is from genome assembly GCF_049913285.1 of Pseudoduganella sp. S-14. GTDB lineage: Bacteria > Pseudomonadota > Gammaproteobacteria > Burkholderiales > Burkholderiaceae_D > Rugamonas. Next base: position 4,015,134 of record NZ_CP183991.1, on the reverse strand, counting down.
CACGGCGCGCTCGTCATTGCGCGCCAGCTGCAGTTGCAGGCGGTCGCCGAGGGCGGCGCGCAGCGGCTGCTGCCATTGCTCGGGGTTGCCGCTCAGTTGCAGGGGAGCGCCAGGCTGGCTGGCGGCGCTGGCCAGCACGCTGCGAAAGCCGGGCAGGGTGCCGGCGTCGGCCGGCTGGCGCTGGCTGTCGGCCAGCAGGCTGGCGCTGTCCTTGGCCGCGATCGGGGCTGCCGTGCTGTCGGCAGCCTGGCCCGGCAGCGCATTGAGCGCGGCGGCCAGTGCTTCACTGCCGGTGCTGCGGGCAGCGGACGCTGGGGCAGCAGCTGGCAGCGCCATGTTGGCGGCAGGGCGGGCCGCTGCCGCCAGCATGGCGGCGCGCGTGTCGAGCAGGGCAGCTTGCGGCGCCGCTGCTTCGGTTTGTGCGCCGGCGCCGACGTCACGCGCGGCCAGGGTGGTAGCCTGGGCCTGCTGGCGCAGCAGCAGGGCGCTGTTGTTGGCAGACTGCTTGGCGGCCGGCGCCGTCAGGGCAGCGGCAACGGCGGCCACGCTGTCCGGGGTGGCGCCGGGCACGCCGCCCGCCAGCGGCAGGCTGCCCATGGCGGGCAGCATGGTTGCCACTGCCTGCGCAGCGGCAGTCTGGTCGACCGCCGGCTGGGCTGGCGCGCCTTCTTCGTCGGCGCTGTGGCCGGCGATCGCGTTCAGCAGGGCGCCGAAGGGCGCCGGCGCGAGGGCGGCGTCCAGCAGCACGCCGGGCACGGCGTTGCCTGCTGCTGCGCTGTCGGACGGGGCGCCGGCGCGCGCGGCATCGGTGGCGGCAGCGCCGTTGGCAGCCGGCGGCGGCAGGCCAGGGCCGCTTGCTGGTGGGACAGGGGCGGCAGGCGCCGCGGACAGGTTGATCATGCTCAGGTTCCGGTTGCAGCGTTGCCGCTGTCGAGGGCATAGGCAAGCCAGCCCTCTCTGTTGTTCGTCATATCGCTCAGGTGCTGGCCGGCCTCGGCCGTGGCACCGTCGACTTTTGCCACTGCGGCCAGGTGCAAGTCGCGCAGCGCCGCCAGCGCTGCGCGCTCGGCCGGCGTCCACGCCCCCTGCGCTGCCAGCCTGGGCACGGTGGCGGCCATCAAAGTGTTCATTGCCGCCAGCGCCGTCCAATCGCTGGCGGCAGTGGCGGCGCTCAGCTGCTGCGCCAGCTGCAGCAGCGTTGTATGCCTATCCATGCTTGTCGTGCACTCCCTGCCAGCCGGCGCGGATGGTGGTCAGCAGGCCCACCACTTCGTCGATGACGGCAGGGTCCATGTCGACGCCGGCGCGGTACAGGCGGGCGGCGCAGTAATCGTACAGGCGGCCCAGGTTGGCCACCACCTCGCCGCCCTGCTCGAAATCGAGCGAGCTGGCAAGGCCGTTGATGATTTCCGTGCACTTGTCGAGGCTCAGCGCCTTTTGTTCGTAGCGCTTGCCGACGATGTGGCCGCGTGCACGGGCCAGCTCTTCCAGCAGGCCGTCGGTCAGCACCAGCACCAGTTCGATCGGCGTGGCGCGGGCCGTCTGTGCTTCCAGGTTGGTGGCGTGATAGCTGCCGTAGGCGTCGTGATCCATTGTTTAAGGCTTTCAGGAATCGGATTTGCTGAACATCGCTTCAAACATGCTGGAAGTTCCGCTCATCTGGGACTGCAGGCTTTGCAGCTGGGTGAACTGGGCCAGGTAACGTTTGTAGGCGTTGTCGTATTGGGTTTCCAGCACGGCCTGGCGGGCCGCCAGCTGGGTCTGCAGTTTGGCGTTGGCATCCTTGCGCGTGGCCAGCTGGCCGGTACCGGCCTTGGTCCAGCTTGCCACCAGGGTGTCGAGGTTGCCCAGCACGCCGGTGGGCGTGGTGCCGGCCTTGCCCAGGATCGCATCGAGGCCGGTCGGGTTGGTGGCCAGGGTCTTGTCCAGGCGCGTCTTGTCCAGCGCGAGGGTGCCGTCGCGCTGGGCCGTGACGCCATAGTTGACCAGGCTGACGCCGCCCACCGAGGTGCGCAGCAGCGACTGCATGCGCGACTTCAGCGAGGCGATGCCGGCGTCGGAGGCATAGATGCCGGAGCTCGACCCTTTCGCGACGTCGCCGGCGGCCGTCAGTTCGCCCAGCGCCGCCAGCATCTTGTTCCACTGGTCGACGAAATTTTGCACATTGGTGGCGGTGGTGCTGCTGTCGCGCGCCACGCTCAAGGTGACCGGCACGCCGCCGGTCTGGGCTTTGGTGAACGTCATCGAGACGCCATCGACCACGCTGAAGGTGTTCGACGCTTGCGTGATCTTGTTGCTCGGATCGCCACCTGGTGCGCCGACCCAGACCACGGCATCGGTGCCGGCCTGCAGCACCCGGTTGGCGTCGCCCAGTTGCGTCTGCAGGTTGGCGTCGCCCAGGGCGCTGACGTCGATGCCGGCCACGCCATTGGCCTGGCCGGTCAGGTTGGACGTGAGCACCAGGCGGGTCTGGCCGTTGACGGTCAGGGTCGAAGCAGTCACGCGCGAGTTATTGGTCGCTTCCAGATTGATGGCAGCGGCGATTTCCTTCGCGCTCAGCACGTTGTTCAGGTCCTTGTCGCCGTTGGCCAGGTTGACCGTGAAGCTGGAACCGTCGGCCAGCTTCACCGCCAGGGTGCCGGCGGCGGCGCCCACGACATTGGAATCGGTGACGCCGCTGTACGAGACCTGGCCCACCGTGGCCAGCTGCTCGACGTAGAACTGGTAAGTGCCGGCCGTGGCGGTGGCGCTCGCGCTGGCGGTGCCGACGTCGGAGCTGAAGCTTGCCTTATTGGCCACCACCGAGCCCGAGGTCGTGCTCGACGACAGGGCGCTGCGGAAGGTGCCCAAGGCCGAGCTGAGCTTGGTCAGCGCCTTGTCAATGGCCGTCGCAGTGGCGGACTGGCTGTCGAGCATCGACTGGCGGCCCTGGATATACATCTGCGCCAGCTGGGCGGCCGTGCTCTTGGGATCGTAGGTGGGGACTGAAGTTGCCATTTCTCGTGCTCCGAAGAAATTAAATGAAGTGTACCAAGGTAAGAGGCGACCAAAGTGATGACTTCATGAAATATTCGGTTCAGCCTTTCATTTATGTCCGCGGAACCACAGTTGGGTTGCCAGTTCGTCATGCCGCTTGCGTTCCTGGGCGCGCTGCGCAGTGGCGGCCGCATCCTGGTGGCGTTCCAGCACCTGTCCCAGCACTTCGCGCTTGACGAAGGCAGCGGTCAGGGCGCGCTGCGACACGGCCATGTCGGCCTCGTGCATGTGCAGGTTGACGCGCTGGCTGTCGGCCATGGCCATCACCCCTTGCTTGTAATCGCCGCAATTGAGGGCCAGGGCCATCGGCAGCCGGCCGGACGGGCCGCTGGTTTCGTACAAGCTGGTCAGCTTGTCCAGGGTCTTCTGGTAGCGCTCGCGCACGCTTTCCTTGGCGGCCATTTCCGATTGCAGCTTGTCGACTTCATTGCTGCGCAAGTCGACCAGGGTCGACAGGCTGCGGATGGTGTGCAGGGTATTCGTCATGCCATCAGCCTTTCAAGATGGTCCACGCAATTGGCATAGGGGGCCGGTTCCTTGGTCCCCTGACACAGGAATTCTTCGATATGCGGATGCAGGTTGACTGCCTTGTCGGTGACCGGATCGGCGCCGGGCACATAGGCGCCCAGCGGGATCAGGTCGCGCACGCGTTCGTGGCGCGCCATCGAGGCTTTCAGCGCCCGCGCCGCCAGCATGTGCTCGCGCGTGATGACATGGTTCATGCAGCGGCTGATCGAGGCGGCAATATTGATCGCCGGATAGTGGCCGCGCTCGGCCAGTTCGCGCGTCAGTACGATGTGGCCGTCCAGGATCGCGCGCGCGGTGTCGACCACCGGGTCTTGCTGGTCATCGCCTTCGGCCAGCACGGTGTAGATCGCGCTCATGCTGCCGTAGGGGTTCTCGCCATTGCCGGCCGATTCGACCAGCTGCGGCAGGGCGGAGAACACCGAGGGTGGATAACCCTTGGTGGCGGGCGGCTCGCCCAGTGCCAGCGCCACTTCGCGCAGCGCCATCGCATAGCGCGTCAGCGAATCGACCAGCAGCAGCACATTCTTGACCTGGTCGCGGTAATGGGCCGCGATCGAGTGGCACAGCTCGGTTGCCATGATGCGCATCAGCGGCGATTCGTCGGCCGGCGCGATCACCAGCACGGCCTTCTTCAAGCCTTCCGGGCCGAGCGACATTTCAATGAACTCGCGCACCTCGCGCGAACGCTCGCCGATCAGGCCGACCACCACCACGTCGGCCACGGTCTGGCGGGTGATCAGGCCCAGCAGTACGGACTTGCCGACGCCGGAGCCGGCCATCAGGCCGACACGCTGGCCCTTGCCCAGGGTCAGCATGCTGTTGATGGCGCGCACGCCCACGTCCAGGGCGTCCACCACCGGCTGCTTCTTGAGCGGGTTGACGCGTGGTGGCTGGCTTTCCAGCGGATAGTCGCCGCCAAGCTTGCCGAGGCCATCGATCGGCTCGCCAATGCCGTTGACCATGCGGCCCAGCCAGCTGTCGCCGATCTGCAGGCTGGCTTTTTCGTTGGAGGGCAGCACACGCGCGCCAGTGGTCAGGCCGGCCGCCTTCTTGAACGGCATCAGGAAGGTCAGCTTTTCGCGGAAACCCACCACTTGCGCGTCCAGCCAATCGCCATCGACTGTCTCGATCTGGCAACGCTGGCCGGTATGCAGCTTGCAACCGGTGGCCTCCAGCAGCAGGCCGGATGCACCCACCAGGCGCCCGGTCGGGGTGGCCAGCGGTACGTCATCGAGTTCCAGTTTGCGCAGTGCGTCTGCAATCATTCTTCACTCTCAGCGTCGTCACCGCCATCGGCGGCCTGCAACTGATTATCGACCTGTTCCATGACAGCGGCAAGACGCTGGTGGCAGCCGGCATCGACTTCGCTGTCGCCGGCACGGATGCGGCATTCGCCCAGGTCGAGGCGGGCGTCGCCGATCAGGTTCCAGCGCTTGGCGCGCTTCGGGTCGACTTCCATGATGCGCTTGACTTCTTCAGGATTCAGGTAGACATCGATCTCGTCGCGCGTCGGCGGCATCGAGGCCAGGGTCTCGTCGACCAGGGCCATGATCTGCACCGGCTGCAGCGCAAGCTCGGCGCGGATCACGTTGCGCGCCACTTTCGCCACCAGGTCCACCACTTCCTTGCGCTGCGCGGCGCGGTAATCGGCGCGCAGCTTTTTCAGCGATTTCAGCATGCCGTCGACCGGGCGCGCCAGATGGTCGAAGCCGACCAGGGTTTCCTGACGGCCTTCTTCGCGGCCCAGCTCCACGCCTTGCTGGCGGCCCGCTTCAAAGCCGTCTTCCTGGCCGCGCTGCAAGCCGATTTCATAACCGTCGCGCTGGCCCTGCTCGAAACCTTCGCTGACAGAAGCCTGCCACTGGGCGGCGTCGGCCACGTGGCCCGGCCCGCCGACACGCTGGCCGTTGGCGCCATGCACGTACTGCTGCAAAGGCGGGAAGCGGTAAGGGCGGAACTGTTTCATCACTCGACCACCGTTTCAGCAAACAGCTGCACTTCGACTTCGCCGGCATCGGCCAGCGCTTTCACGGTGGCCATGATTTCCTGGCGCGTCGCTTCGATGCGCGACATCGGCACCGGGCCGGCGCGCCGCATCATGTCTTCGAACGCTTGCGCCTGGCGCTTCGGCATGGTCTTCAGCACCGCGTCGCGGATCGCCTGTTCGGCCCCCTTGAGCGCGATGGCCCACTGCTCGAGCGGCACTTCCTCGATGATGCGGGTAAGCGTGACTTCGGTCTGGGTCGAGAGGATGAGGAAGTCGTACATCTGCATCTCGATCTGTTCCACCACTTCCGGGTCGTGGGCGCGCAGCAGCTCGACGATCTGGGCCCGGTTGCTGGGCAGGCGGTTCAGGATCTCGGCCACCTGGCGCACGCCTTCCACGCTGGTCGACTGCGAATCGAAGGAGGACAGGCAGCGGTTCACCAGCTCTTCCAGTTCCAGCAGCAGGTCGCGGTCGATCTCGTCCAGGCGCGCCATGTTCAGCAGCACCAGGTCGCGCCCTTCGAGCGGCAGCGCGTCGAGGATCTGGCCGGCCAGCGCCGGCGGCAGGAAGGCCAGGAACACCGCCTGCATCTGCACGTGTTCGTTGGCGATGAAATCGGCCAGCCATTTCGGCGAGGCCCACTGCAGGCGCGCCATTTTCGGGCGCAGCTCGTCGCCGTAGATGTTGTTCAGCACGGTATTGGCGATATCGCCGCCCAGCGCCAGGTCGAGCGAGCGCTTGAGGAAGGAACGCGAGGCCCCATGCACGCCGGACTGCTGGCGGTAATCGTCGAAGAAGGTCTGCATGGCAGTCTTCACTTCTTCCACCTTGATGCCGCTCATGCGCGACATGACCTGGGTCACTTCCAGCAATTCTTCGCGCGACAGGCAGCGCAGCACGGCAGCGGCCGGCTCTTCGCCGATCGACAGCAGCACGATCGCGGCTTGCTCGACCGGGCTCAGGCCCTGCTCCTGGTCCAGGTTATTGTTGATGTCGGCCATTTTTCTGCATCCATTGTTTGACGACTTCGGCTACGCGTTCCGGCTCTTTCTCTGCCAGAACCTTGAGGTGGTCCACCATCACGTCCACCGGCGAACCGGCCGGCGGCAAATCGTAATTTTCCAGCAGCGGCACCATCGGCATCTGGCTGCCCTCCAGGGCTGTCGGCTTGGCGCCGGCGGCTTCCTGCGCTTCCGGAGAGCCTAGTGCAGGCGCCGCGCCGGCGGCGCCCGGCACGGCGCTGGCCGGGACCGGCATTGCCTCGGCCTGGCGTGCCGCCGCGCCAGCCAGGGCCGGCTTGGCTGCCAGCGCCGGCATGGCGGGCGCGAAGCGTGCGGTCAGCAGGCGCAGCAGCGGGCGCAGCAGCAGCAGGTAAGCCAGCAGCAGAGCCACCGCATAACCGAGCCAGTTGACCGAATCGACCACCGTATCGCGCTCTTGCCACCACGGCACTTCGGCCGCCTTGGCTGGGAAGTTCATGGCGCTCACCACCAGCTTGTCGCCACGCTCTTCATTGATGCCCAGGCCGTTGCGCAGCACCTTGTCGATGTTGGCGATTTCAGCCGCCGTCCAACCAGTCTTGGGGAAGGGCGCTGCCGCATGCGCCAGCACCACGGCCACGTTCTGCCTTACCAGGCGGCCGCGAGCGCGCCTGGTCTGGGTGATGCTGCGGTCATAGGCGAACTGGCGCGTGGTCGCGTTCTTGCGCGCGGTGCCTTCCGGCGCCTGGCCAGGCGCGCCAGCCGCGGCCGCCGCATCGGCAGCCTGCTGCTGCGGCGGACGGTTGGACAGGGTGCCAGGCACGCCCATCGCGATGCGATTGCGGTCCTGCTCTTCGCGCATCGCTTCGCTGGTTACCTTGGGATCGGCGCCATATTTTTCAACGGTTTCTTCGACCTTGTCGTTGTCGACATCGGCGGTCACGCTGACGCGGAAATTATTGTCGCCCATGATAGGGCCCAGCAGGCCCTTGATATTGGCGCGGATTTCTTCCTGCTGGCGTTTGGCGTTCTCGTTGGTCGAGGTCGAGGCATCGAACGCTTCAGTCAGGTCGACGTGCGAAGACAGCAGGTTGCCGGCCTGGTCGACCAGGCTCACGCGCGCCGGGCTCAGCGAAGCAACGCTGCCGGACACCATGTTGACAATGGCCGCGATGTGTTCCGGCGCCAGGGTGCGGCCCGGCTTGGTAGCGATAACCACGGAGGCCGACGATTTCTCGCCATCGCTCGACACGAAGGATGTCGACTTGGCGATTGACAGGTGCACGCGCGCATGGGCGATGGCGTCCAGGGTCATGATCGAATTGGCCAGTTCGCCTTCCAGGCCGCGGCGGAAACGCACATCCTGCACGAATTGCGAGACGCCGAGCGGGTCGTTCTTGTCCATCAGTTCCAGGCCGGCCGGCAATTGCGCGGTCACGCCCTTGGCGGCGAGCAGCATGCGCACCTGGCCCAGCTTGCCTTCCGGCACCAGCACCTGGCCGGTCTCCGGGTGGATGCGGTAAGAAATCTTTTCCGCGTCGAGCACGTTCATCATGTCGGCGGTGGCCACTTTTTCGCGCTGGCCAAAGACCGGCTTGTAGCCGCTCTGGTCCTTCCACAGCACCATCAGCACCAGCGCCGTCACGCCGACCGCGAGCAGCAGCAGGGGATACAGGTTCTTCATGACAGCCGGCGGCACCACTGGTGCCGCCGCGCCGCGCCAGCGTCCGAGGGCGGACTTGAGGTTAGCAATCACGTCAGGTCTTTCGAGAGGGAAGGCGGAAACTACAGATTACAGCGGAAGCTTGATCAATTCATCGACCGCACCCATCACCTTGTTGCGCACCTGCATCAACATCTGGAACGACAGGCTGGCTTCCTGGCTGGCCAGCATGGCGCCCACCAGGTCGTCGCTGCGGCCGGCGTCGACATCGGCCATCTTTTGACCGGCGTCAACGTCTTGTCCATTGACGCCGGCAATCGCGTCTTGCATGGTTTGGGCAAAGGAGAAGGTCGCGCCGGACTGGGGCGCATTGAACTGGGCCGCAGGCGCAATGAGGTTGGCGTGCTGCGTGAGCTCGGCGGCCGCATTGTTCAGGGATGCCAGGTCGGCCTTGATCAGGCCAGCGAATTCATTTGCCATTGTTCACCTCAGGTTGTTTGCTTCACGCTGCTTGTTGTATCTGCAACAAGGTTAACTTCCCGTTATTAACCAACAATCTGGTTGAAATGTTAAATGGTGCCGTACGGGAACATGCAGTGTATCCCGTTTTCCAGTACGCAACAAGCGCTTGTGAAACGCAAAACTTCTTATAAATCATGCACTAAGGATAGTTTTTGCAATCAACTGGTGTTACCTTGCAATAATGAAGCTTACTACCGGGAAACTTTTATGTAAAGACTTTTTGACCGCCGAGGTACTTGATTCATGGCAATACTGAGGGATTTGAGTTATTCTACGCTTCCAAGATCATCCTGAGCGCAGAACTTTGCGATAGGATTGCAGCAGACGGATGGCCAACTATGACAACCTCTCAAAGCACTGTGCAATACGAAGTACTTGACCCTTGCTTGCTGGGGCGGCCGGTGCACCGGCTGCCTGAGTTTGCCGCGCAGTTGCGCGAAGACCTGGCCCAGGCCATGCGCCTGAATGTGCACCGCCGTTACTGGGGCACGTTCCAGGTGGACGATGTTTCCTTCTGCCGCCTCGACGGCAGCGAAGCGCGCCAGCGCTGGCTGGGCTTTGCAGCGCCTTCCGGGCAACTCGGTTTCGCCCTCGAGCGTAAGATACTGCTAGGCGTATTGAATTACCGTTACGGGCGCGCCACCCGCGCCGATGCCGCTGTTGACGAACAGGCAGTGCGAGTTACCGCTACCGAGGAACGCCTGGCTGTGGTTCTGGGGCAACAGCTGGTGAGCATTCTGGCAGCGCGAATTGAAAGTAACCTGCCTGCAAGCGGGCGCGAACTTGGCGAAGAGGAAAGCATCAAGGCCAGCAGCGCCGCCCAGCCCGGCAAAGGCAGCTGGGTGATCACCGTTTCGCTGAGCGATGGCGAACTGCAGGGCAAGGCCTGGTTCGCGCTGGACAAGCAAGTGATGGGCAGTGTGCTGGCCGGCCTGATGCCGGAGCGCGATGCCGGCAAGAAGGGCAGCAAGAATCCAGGGCCGCTGGCGGCGCGGCTCCAGGTTGGCCTGAGCGGCCGGCTGGTTTCCAAGGAAACCACGCTGGGCGCCATGTTCGACCTGCGTGTGGGCGATGTCATCCCGATCAGCCTGCACAGGGCAGACGTCATGCTCGAAGAATCCCGCCTGTTTACAGCTGCGGTCACTGAGCACAAGGGCAAACTCTGCTTAACCTCTTTTGAAGATTCCGAATGAACATGATGAATAACCCGAACGGTTCCAACGACTCCATGCTGGACGATATGTCGGAAGAAATGATCATCGACCAGGGAGCGCAGGATTTGAGCGACGTGCCGGCGCCGCGTGCCGGCCGGCGCGACCTGCCTGCCATGATGCGCAAGATTCCCGTCACGCTGACGCTGGAGGTCGGCTCGGCCCGCCTGTCGTTGCAAGACCTGATGCAGATCGGCCCGGACAGCGTGGTGGAACTCGACATGCTTGCCGGGGAACCGCTGACCATCAAGGTCAACGGCACCGCGATCGGCCGCGCCGAGGTGGTGGTGGCCGGCGAAAATTACGGCCTCAAGGTCATCGATCTGGACGGGTTGAACCTCGACATGATGGCGCCATGACCGTGCGCCGCCTGGTGCCCGGCCTGGCGGCCGGGGCAGTGCTGCTATGTGTCTGCGCGCCGGCGTGGGCCCAGGATTTGCTGGCCGGGGTGGTCCCTGGCGCCAAGACCGACTTGTCGGTGAAGATGCAGATCCTGATCATCATGACCCTGCTGGGCCTGTTGCCCATCATGGTCATGATGATGACCAGCTTTACCCGTTTCGTGATCGTGCTGTCGCTGCTGCGGCAGGCCCTCGGCCTGCAGCAGGGCTTGCCCAACCGTATCATCACCGGCGTGGCGCTGATCCTGACCCTGCTGGTCATGAAGCCGATCGGCGACGCGGTGTGGCGCGATGCCTTCGTGCCCTACGACCAGGACAAGATCGGCCTGCAGGATGCGCTGAAGATTGCCGAGAAGCCGATTTCGCGCTTCATGCTGGCCCAGACCAGCAAGGCTTCGCTCAAGCAGATCGCCCACCTTGCCGGCGAAGACGCGGTCAGCAATCCTGCCGACCATGGGTTTACCGTCAAGCTGGCGGCGTTTGTCTTGTCTGAATTGAAGACGGCCTTCCAGATCGGTTGCCTGCTGTTCATTCCCTTCCTGATCATCGACCTGGTGGTATCGTCGGTGCTGATGGCGATGGGGATGATGATGCTGTCGCCGCTGGTGATTTCGCTGCCGTTCAAGCTGCTGCTGTTCGTGCTGGTGGATGGCTGGACATTGACTGTCAATACGCTCGTGACGAGCGTACAGGCCTATTAGGTGACAACGCGATGCTGACGCCCGACGTGGCCGTCGACCTGATCGTCGAGGCCCTGCATATCGTAATGATCATGGTCATGGTGCTGGTGGTGCCAGGGCTGGTGGCGGGCCTGCTGGTGGCGCTGGTGCAGGCCGCGACGCAAATCAATGAGCAAACGCTGAGCTTCCTGCCGCGCCTGCTGGTAACCCTGCTTGCCATTGTCCTGACGGGACGCTGGATGTCCAGCTACCTGATGGATTATTGCGTCTCGATATTCCAGCGCGCGGCAACACTGGTGGGGTAGCGGGCCATGGAACAGGTCCTGGCAAACCTCCTGGTGTGGCTGACGGCAATCTGGTGGCCTTTCGTGCGCTGCATGGCCATGCTGAGCGCGGCGCCGGTGCTGGGCGAGATGATGGTGCCGGTCACGGTGCGGCTGCTGGTGTCGCTGGTGCTGGCAATCATCCTGCTGCCGGTGACGCAGGGGCAGATGGTGCAGGGCATCGACCCGATTTCCGTGCAGGGGATCGCGGTTACGCTGGAGCAGGCGGTGATTGGCGGCGCGATCGGGCTGGCATTCCATTTTTCGATGTCGGTGATCGGCGTGCTGGGTTACCTGGTGTCGAGCCAGGTCGGCTTTTCGATGGCGGTGATGAATGACCCGCTGAACGGCGCTTCGTCGGACGTGGTGTCGGCGCTGCTGACCATGCTGGCCATTGTCGTCTTCTTTTCGATTGACGGCCACCTGGTGCTGGCCGGCGTGATCGGGCAAAGCTTCAAGGCCTGGCCGCTGGGCGGAGGCTATTCGGCGCTGCTGCTGCAGGCGGTAGCCTGGAATGTGGCATGGGTCTTTTCGGCTGCCATGCTGCTGGCGATCCCGGTGGTGTTTTCGGCGCTGGTGGTGCAGCTCGGATTCGGTTTCCTGAACCGCGTGGCGCCGACGCTGAACCTGTTTGCGCTGGGCTTTTCGGTGATCACCATTTTCGGCCTGCTGATGCTGGGCCAGGTGGTGCGCTTCATCCCGCAGCATTACATCCGCATGTCGACGCGCGTGCTCGACATGATCCAGCAACAGATGGTGCCACATGGCTGACGACAGCGGCGGCGACAAGTCAGAGAAGGCTTCAGCGCAGAAGCTGAAGAAATCCCGCCAGGAAGGCCAGGTGGTGCGTTCGCGCGACCTGGCCACGGCGATCGGCATCCTGGTGTCGCTCAAGTTATTCGTGTACATGCTGCCGGACTATTTGATGGATTTCCGCGAAATCTTCCACCAGGCCTTCGCGCCGCTGGAAGGCGAGGGGACTTTGGACAACGTGATGAGTACGGTCTGGCTCAGTTCCGCCCTGCTGCTGGTGAAGATGGTGCTGCCTTTATTCGTGGTGCCGCTGTTTGTCGTGCTGGGCGCCATGGTGCCGGGCGGCTGGGTGATGAGCGCCAAGAACCTGCAGCCCAAGTTCGAGCGCTTCAACCCCGTCACCAACCTGGGGCGGCTGTTTTCGAAGAAGCATGGCTTCGAGCTGCTGGTGTCGATCGGCAAGGCTGCGGTGCTGGGCTGGGTGCTGGTGCACATAGGCACCAGCACGGTCAACGAGTACACCCGGCTGCAGGGCCTGGGCCTGAATGAAGCCATGATCGCGGGCGCCAACCAGATGCTGAACGGCGTGATGACCATGGTTGCCGTGTTCATCATCTTCGCCATCATCGACGTGCCGGCCCAGGCTTACTTCTTCGCCGAGCAGCAGAAGATGTCCAAGCAGGAGCTGAAGGAAGAGTACAAGTCGCAGGAAGGCCGGCCGGAAGTGCGCCAGCGCATCCGCCAGCTGCAGCGCGCCCTGGCCGAACGCTCCGCGCGCAAGATCGTGCCTGGCGCCGATGTGGTGATCGTCAATCCGGAGCACTACGCGGTGGCGCTCAAATACGACGAACAGCGCGCCGAGGCGCCATTCGTGCTGGCCAAGGGCGTCGACGAGATGGCGCTGTACATCAAGCGCCTGGCGCAGGAGCACGGAATTGAAGTGCTATCGCTGCCGCCCTTGGCGCGCGCAATCTACAATACCAGTCAGGTCAACCAGCAGATTCCCGTGCAGTTGTACCAGGCTGTTTCCATGGTCCTGCATTATGTGCTGCAGTTGAGGGCGTTCCGAGAAGGGCGCCGTCCATCGCAGCCAAATCCGCTGGAAGCGGGGCAGGTACCGGTTCCAACTTCCATGAGTGAGGCAGCAACGACATGAATTTCCTGAAGGGCTTGTTCGCAGAAGCGGGACGCCACAAACTCGCCACGCCGGTATTCCTGCTGGCGATCCTGGCGATGATCATCCTGCCATTGCCGCCTATCCTGCTGGATGTCCTGTTCACCTTCAATATCGTCCTGGCGCTGATCGTGATCCTGGTCAGCGTGAACGCCAAGCGCCCGCTGGACTTCTCGGTTTTCCCGACGGTGATCCTGGCCACCACACTGATGCGGCTGACGCTGAACGTGGCCTCGACCCGCGTCGTGCTGCTGCATGGCCACCAGGGCACCGACGCTGCCGGTAAGGTGATCGAAGCGTTTGGACAGGTGGTCATTGGCGGCAATTACGTGGTCGGCATGGTGGTGTTCGTGATCCTGATGATCATCAACTTCGCCGTGGTGACCAAGGGCGCCGAGCGTATTTCCGAGGTGTCGGCGCGCTTCACCCTGGATGCCTTGCCCGGCAAGCAGATGGCGATCGACGCCGATCTGAATGCGGGCCTGATCAACCAGGAAAAAGCGATACAGCGCCGCAAGGAAGTGGCGACGGAAGCAGACTTCTACGGCGCCATGGACGGCGCCGCCAAGTTCGTGCGCGGCGATGCGGTTGCGTCGATCCTGATCCTGATCATCAATATCGTCGGCGGTGTCGCCATCGGTACCGTGATGCAGGACATGAGCTTTGGCGATGCTTTCAAGCAGTATGCCCTGCTGACCATCGGTGACGGCCTGGTGGCGCAGATCCCGGCGCTGCTGCTGTCGGCTGCCGCAGCGATCATTGTGACCCGCGTGTCGGAGTCGGAAGGCACGGACTTCGAGGCCCAGGTGGGCCAGCAGCTGCTGGCATCGCCGAACGTGCTGTTCAGCGCGGCAGCCGTGATGGTCATCATCGGCCTGGTGCCGGGCATGCCGAAACTGAGTTTCCTCACCTTTGCCGCTGTGCTGGCCTATGCAGGCTGGCGGCTGTATCAGCGGCAGGGCGCGCCGGTGGTCGATAATATCGCTGCCATCGAGGCTGCGCTGCGCGAAGAAAAGGTGCCGGAGCTGGAATGGCAATCGCTGCCCGTGGTGCAGCCGCTCCAGGTGTCGCTGGGCTACAAGCTGGTGGGCATGATCGACAAGGCGCATGGCGAGGTGCTGACCAAGCGCCTGCGCGGCGTGCGCCAGAGCCTGTCCGAGGCGATGGGCATGGTCCTGCCGCAGATTAATGTGCGCGATGACCTGGGGTTGAAACCGTCGCAGTATGCGGTGGTGCTGGGCGGTTCCACGATTGCGCTGGCCGAAGTGTTTGCCGACCGCCTGATGGCAATCCCGTCGCCGAACGTCTATGGCCAGATCGATGGTATCCCTGGCGTGGAGCCGGCTTATGGCATGCCGGTGACCTGGATCGAGAGTAAGGACAAGGCCCACGCGCTGGGACTGGGCTACCAGGTGGTGGAAGCGCCAAGCGCCATCGCGACCCATGTATCGAAGCTGATTCGCGAGTACCTGCCCGAGCTGTTCCGTCATGAAGACGTCGCGGCGCTGATGGAACGCCTGACTGCCTTGTCGCCGAAGCTGGCCGGTTCGCTGGACAAGGCGCTGACGCATACCCAGCTGCTGCGCGTGTTCCGCGTGCTGTTGCAGGAGTCGGTGTCGCTCAAGGATATCGTGCCGATTGCGACCACCTTGCTCGATTCGTCCGAGACCACCAAGGACCCGATCCTGCTGGCGGCCGAGGTGCGGTGCGCGCTGCGGCGCCAGATCGTGTCCGGCCTGTTCGGGCAGAAGACCGAGATGCTGGCCTTTAACCTGGGCGGCGAGCTGGAAAACATGCTGCTTGGCTCGCTGAACCAGGCGCGCCAGAGCGGCAAGGTGGTGCTCGATAACTACCCGATCGACCCGCACCTGCTGGCGCAGCTGCAGGTGAATATGCCGGTGGCGCGCGAGCAGATGAAGCAGCAGGCGACGCCGCCTTTGCTGCTGGTGCTGCCGCAGATCCGGCCGCTGCTGGCGCGCTACGCCCGCTTGTTCGCACCGGGCCTGCATGTACTGTCGTATAACGAGGTGCCGGAGAACCGCGAGGTTTCCATTATCGGTACGGTCGGCTAAAACCGGCATGCCCCGGTCAGACCCAAGGGCCAGATACTGTACGGTCTCCAGGTCCCGGGTCTGGTTGTGCGCCGTTGACTTTCGACGAGGATCAATGCCAATCTACCCAACGCGCGGCCCGAAGACCGTACAGGGTCCGACCCTTGGGTCGTACCCTGGTTTACCGGTTTTGCTGGTAGAATCCCAGCGCCTGCAAAGTGCAGGCAAATAATTACGTCTTCGGGGCGGGGTGCAATTCCCCACCGGCGGTGAGAACGGCAACGTTCAAGCCCGCGAGCGCCTGCCTGGCTGGATAGGGCAGGGTCAGCAGACCTGGTGTGACTCCAGGGCCGACGGTATCCCAGTCATCTTGCTGGACGACTTCGACCGCGAGAACGAAGCCGACCTGATTGCCGCCACCGATCGCCTGACGGTCGAAACCATGGCCCTATGATCCCCGAATGCAGCGGCATCGTCTGCCTGTGCCTTACTGCGGAAAAAGTGCGTGAGCTCGAACTGCCACCGATGGCCGCCGAAAACGGCAGCAAGTACGGCACCCCGTTCACGGTCTCGATCGAGGCACGCCACGGCGTGACAACCGGAGTATCGGCCGCTGACCGTGTCACGACCATCCGCGCCGCCGTGGCGCCTGGCGCACGCCCGGAAGACATGGTGCGGCCCGGCCACGTCTTCCCGCTGCGCGCCACGCCAGGCGGTGTCCTGATGCGCGCCGGCCACACCGAAGGCTCGGTCGACCTGGCCAGCATGGCTGGCCTGTCGCCATCGGCCGTGCTGTGCGAGCTGATGAATCCGGACGGCACCATGATGCGTGGCGATGCCATCGAGCAGTTCGCGCAACTGCATGGCATGCCGATCCTCACCATCGCCGAATTGATTGAGTGGCGAAAACGCAGCTAATTTCCAGTAACGGAACGGTCAATTGGTCGACGCGCGGCGCACGTCCGGTTCACGCTCTCGAAGTTTCGCTGGACTGTGCAGCCAGGTGGCGAGAACAGTCGCTGCCATTGCGCCGAGCAATTGGGCGGCGACGTAGCCGGGTACATCTGCAAAGCGTATGCCAGCACCCGTATCCGTCGCGGCCCGGGCCAAGGTAAGGGCAGGGTTGGCGAACGAGCTCGATGCGGTGAACCAGTAAGCGGAAGCGATGTAGGCAGCGACGGCAAACGGCGTCAATGCGGGCCGGCTGCGTGCGCAGCCGCTGATTACGAAAATCAGGCCGAAGCTTGCCATGAACTCGCTCCACCACAGCGCTGCACCGCCTCTTGGGTGGGTCGCCAGGGCAAACAACGGTTCGCCGAACATCGCGTGCGCAGCGGCAATGCCGGCGAACGCCCCGAAAACCTGCGCCGCCACATAGGGGAGCGTATCGCTCCACTCCATGCCGCCTTGCCAGGCTTCCGACAGCGTGACGACCGGGTTGAAATGGGCGCCGGAGATCGCGCCGAACGCCAGGATCAGCGCCAACAGGCCGGCGGCGCTGGCGACTGAATTGGCGAACAAGGCGATTGCGGCATTGCCGCCTGCCAGGCGGTCGGCCATGATGGCGGAGCCCACCACCATGGCCAGCAACAGCGCCGTGCCAAGGCCTTCTGCGGCAAGGCGTCGCGCGAGCGTCATGCCTGGGCGCGAACGGCGTCTACCGCGTCGAGGATGGCTTCGCCGGTGGCAGGTGCGCGTAGTGGCGGGTTGATGCGGTAGTCGCCGACCGAGGCGACGGCGTCGCGAATGGCCAGGAGGACGGAGAAGGGCAGCAGCAGCGGCGGTTCGCCGACCGCTTTGGAGCGGTGGATACTGTCGAACGGGTTGCGGTTCTTGAACAGGCGTACGTTGAAGTCTTCCGGGCAGTCGGATACGGCGGGGATCTTGTAGGTCGACGGTGCGTGCGTCATCAGCTTGCCCTGCTGGTTCCACCACAATTCCTCGGTTGTCAGCCAGCCCATGCCCTGCATGAATGCGCCTTCCACCTGGCCGACGTCGATGGCAGGATTCAAGGAATTGCCGGCGTCATACAGGCAGTCGGCCTTCAGCAGCTTCCATTCGCCGGTCAGGGTGTCGACGATGACTTCGGATACCGAGGCGCCGTAGGCGTAATAGCCGAAGGGATTGCCGCTCATGGTCTCGCGGTCCCAGCTCAGGCCAGGCGTGGCGTAGAAGCCGTCGGACCACAACTGCACGCGCGCCAGGTAGGCTTTCTGCACAAGGTCGGCGAACGGGATCACGGTTTCGCCCGCGAACACGGTGCCGTTGGCGAGGATGATTTCTTCCGCCGCTACGCCGAACGACTTTGCTGCGAAATCCACCAGGCGCCTGCGCAGCGTGTGCGCGGCATCCTGCGCGGCCTTGCCGTTCAGGTCTGCGCCGGTCGAGGCGGCGGTGGCGGAGGTATTGGCAACCTTGCTGGTATCGGTGGCGGAAGCGCGTACGCTGGACAGCGGAATCCCCAGCTCATGCGCCACCACCTGGCAAACCTTGGTGTTGATGCCTTGGCCCATTTCGGTGCCGCCGTGGTTCACCAGCACCGAGCCGTCGACATAGATGTGCACCAGCGCGCCAGCCTGATTGAAGTGCGTGACGTTGAAGGCGATGCCGAATTTCACGGGCGTCAGCGCCAGGCCCTTCTTCAGCACCGGGCTGCTGGTGTTGAAGGCGCGGATGGCTTCGCGGCGGGTGCGGTAGGCGGTCTCGCTTTCCAATTGCGCTACCAGCTCGTGGATGACGTTGTCCGTCACCTTCTGGCCGTATTGCGTGATATTGCGGCCTTCCTCGTCGTTGCGGCCGTAGAAGTTCAGCTTGCGTACGTCCAGGGCGTCCTTGCCGAGATTGCGGGCGATTTCATCGAGGATGTATTCGATGGCGATGGCCCCTTGCGGTCCGCCGAAGCCGCGGAAGGCGGTATTCGACTGCGTGTTGGTCTTGCCGGCCATGGCGCGGATGTCCACGTCCGACAGGTAGTAGGTATTGTCGAAGTGGCAGATGGCGCGCGTTGCCACTGGTGCCGACAGGTCGGCCGAGAAGCCGGCGCGCGTCACCATCTGCACTTTGGCGGCGGTGATCAGGCCCTGGTTGTCGTAGCCGATCTCGTACTCGTAGTAGAAGCAGTGGCGCTTGCCGGTGACCATCATGTCGTCGTCGCGGTCGGCACGCAGCTTTACCGGGCGTTTCAGCCGCGCGGCGCTGACTGCTGCGCAGGCGGCCCATAGTGCGGACTGGGATTCCTTGCCGCCAAAACCACCGCCCATGCGCCGGCATTCCACCACCACTGCATGCGACGGACAGCTCAGCGCGTGCGACACCACGTGCTGCATTTCGGTCGGGTGCTGGGTGGAGCAGTAGACGTGCATTCCGTTGCCTTCCTTGGGAATGGCATACGAGATCTGGCCTTCCAGGTAGAACTGCTCCTGGCCACCGACGTGCAGCTTGCCTTTCAGGATATTCGGGGAGCGCGCGAACGCCGCCTGCGCGTCGCCCCGCGTCAGGCGCATTGGCGGCACCACGAACGATTCGGCGTCGCGCGCGGCTTGCGGCGTCAGGATGGCTGGCAGTTCTTCGTACTGGATATCGGCCTTGCGGGCGGCGCGGCGTGCGTTGTCGTGGGTGTCGGCTACCACGATGAAGATCGGCTGGCCGACGTATTCCACCTTTTCCTCGGCGAGGATCGGGTCGTCGTGGATGATCGGGCCGCAATCGTTGGTGCCGGGGATGTCCTTCCAGGTGTACACGGCGGCCACGCCTGGCATAGCTTTCACCGGCTCCAGGTTGAGCGACAGGATGCGTGCGTGGGCCTTGGCAGACAGGCCCAGCGCAGCGTGCAGCGTGCCTTGCGCCTCGGGGATGTCGTTGGTGTAGACGGCTTCGCCGAGCACGTGCAGGATGGCCGATTCGTGCGGATGGCTCTGGCCCACTTCGGACCAGCCCTTGGCGGCGCCGAGCGTCATGAACTGTTCGGACTTGCTGTTCATGCGGCGGCTCCTTCCTTGAATGCGTAAGCATTGACGTAAGTGCTTGGTATGGCGTCTTCCGGGCGGGTCTCCATCCAGAAGCGGCGCAGCAGGTTTTGTGCAGTGCGCATGCGGTAATTGGCGGAGGCGCGCATGTCCGTCAGCGGCGTGTAGTCGCGTGCCAGGGCGTCCATGCCCGCGCGCAAAGTGGCCTCGTGCCACGGCTGGCCATTGATGGCTGCTTCGGCCTGTGGTGCCCGGCGCGAAGTCGCTGCCATGCCGCCGTAGGCGATGCGGGCGTTGCAAACTATGCCGTCGTCGAAGTCGAGCGAGAAGGCGGCGCACACGGCGGAGATATCCTGGTCGTAGCGTTTGGCCAGCTTGTAGGTGCGGAACTGCTGGCCGATGCGCGGCTGCGGAATGCGCACAGCTTCCACGAACTCGCCCGCTTGCCAGTCCTTCTTCATGTAATCGAGGTAGAAGTCCTGCAGCAGCAGGATGCGCTGGCCTTTGTCGGAACGCAGTACGATCTCTGCGCCGAGCACGATCATCCATGGCGCGGAATCGCCGATCGGCGAACCGTTGGCTACGCTGCCGCCCAGTGTGCCGGTGCTGCGGATCGGCTGCGAGGCGAAGCGCTGCCACAGTTCATGCAGCGAGTCGTTCGGATAGAGTTCCAGCACAGCTTTGTAGGCGTCGTCCAGCGCAACGGCAGCGCCGATTTCCAGCATGCCGTCGACGCTGGCGATGCGGTGCAGTTCCGGCACCTGGCGCGTGTAGATCACGTCGCCCAGGTTGCGCATTTGCTTGGTGACCCACAGGCCGACGTCGGTCGAGCCGGCAAGGATGGTGGCGGTCGGCTTGGCCGCGCGCAGGGCAGTCATTTCAGCCAGGGTGCGCGGTGCGTGGAACGTCTGGCCGTCGTGGGTGTAGCTGAACATGGTATCTCGTTGCAGGTCTTGCAGGACTGCCTTCAGTGCGTCGCGGTCGAAACTGACCGCCGGCAACTCGCCCATGCGGGCGGCTGCATCAATAATCGGGCGGTAGCCCGTGCAGCGGCACAGGTTACCGGACAATGTCTCGTCGATCGTTTTGCGGCATGGCGGCGCAGCCTGGCCTTCCTGCTTCAGGTACAGGCTCCAGAGCGACATGGCGAAACCAGGAGTACAGAAACCGCATTGGGAGCCATGGCATTCCACCAGCGCTTCCTGCACCGGGTGCAGGCCGCCGTCCGGCTGTTTCAGGTCTTCCACCGTAAACACCGCCTTGCCGTCCAGGGTTGGCAGGAACTGGATGCACGAATTCACGTTGCGCATTTCCAGCTCGCCATCCACCAGCGAGCCGATCACCACGGTGCAGGCGCCGCAGTCGCCTTCGGCGCAGCCCTCCTTGGTGCCGGTGCAGTGCAGGTCTTCCCGCAGGTGTTGCAGCACGGTGCGGGTGGGGGCGGCGGAATCGACTTCCTGCACGCGCCCCTGGTAGAAGAAACGAATCGGTTGGGACATCTTTGCTACTCCTTGCTTCATCCTGCGATGTAAATTGTTTTAAACAGGAACACACCTGCGACACACCAGATCATGGCGCTGACTTCTTTGTACTTGCCGGTCAACAGTTTCAGGGCGGCGTAGCTGATGAAGCCCAGTGCCAGGCCGTTGGCGATCGAATAGGTGAATGGCATGACCAGCGCGGTGACTACTGCCGGTACGCTTTCCGTGGTTTCGGACCAGTTGATCTCCGACATTTCGCGCAGCATCAGGCAAGCGACGAAGAACAGCGCTGGCGCGGTAGCGTATGCCGGTACCACGCCGGCCAGCGGCGCGATGAACAGGGCGGCCAGGAACAGCAGGGCCACGATAACCGCGGTCAGGCCGGTACGGCCGCCTGCCTGCACGCCTGCCGCGCTTTCGATGAAAGCGGTGGTGCTCGAGGTTCCCATGACGGAGCCGGCGATAATGGCGCCGGAATCGGCCAGCAGTGCCTTGTTCATGTTGGGCGGCAGCTTGCCGTCTTTCATCAGGCCGGCGCGCTGCGCCACGCCCATCAGGGTGCCGGTGGCGTCGAACAGCTCGACCAGGAAGAACACCAGCACCACGTTGAACAGGCCGTGCGAGACGGCGCCCATGATGTCCAGTTCGAAAGCGGTCGGGGAAATCGAAGGCGGTGCCGAGACGATGCCGTGAAAAGCATTGCCACCGAAGAAGAAGCTCAGCACGGTCACAGCCATGATGCCGATCAGCAGGGCGCCGGTGATCTTCAGGCGATCCAGGGCGACGATGACGAGGAAGCCGACGATGGCCAGCACCGGGGCTGGCTTATGCAGGTCGCCCATGGTGACGAAGGTGGCAGGGCTGGAGACCACGATGCCAGCGTTCTTCAGCGAGATCAGCGCCAGGAACAGGCCGACACCAGCCGGAATCGCGATACGCAGCGAGGCCGGAATGGCATTCATGATTTTTTCACGGATGCGCAGCAGGCTGACGATCATGAAGCAGCAGCCGGAGATGAACACCGCGCCCAGGGCGGCTTGCCATGGAAAGCCCATGCCTGCCACCACGCCGTAGGCAAAGTAGGCGTTCAAGCCCATGCCGGGAGCCAGGCCGATAGGGAAGTTGGCGTACAGGCCCATGATCAGGGTGCCGACGGCCGCCGCCACGCAGGTGGCCACAAAGACCGAGTCTTTCGGCATGCCGGCGTCGCCGAGGATGGAAGGGTTGACGAAGATAATGTACGCCATCGTCAGGAAGGTGGTAATGCCAGCCAGCACCTCGGTGCGCACGTCGGTGCCGTGCTCGCCGAGCTTGAAATAGTTGTCCAGGAATTGCATTTGGGTTGTCTCCGTTTAGTTTTTTGCGCCCGAAATCCCGCCTCTCCGGGCGGGCAAATATGGCGGCGTTGCGCTGCTTGTTTTAACAATATCGTTGAAGGTCTCCTTTTCCGCTTATATGCCGGGACATATTGGCTATCTTGATTTACGTATAGTTGCGCAGGAAGCTCAGCAGGATGCGCGCCGACAGGTCGGCGTCATCGTCCGTCATGGTCTCCAGCGGGTTGTGGCTGATGCCGCCGTTGCCGCAGCGGGTGAACAGCATGGCGACGTCGGTGACGCGCGCCATCAGCATGGCATCGTGGCCGGCGCCGGAAGCGAGGTGGAAGGCGGGAATGCCGTTCCGCTCCACTGCTGCTGCCAGCTGCTCCATCAGGCGCGGCGCGCATGGCGCGCAATCGGCGGCAACGGTTTGTTCGATCTGGTACGTAATGTGGCGCTTTTCGCACACTTTCTCGATGTGGGCGAGGATGTCGTCCACGGCGCCATCGCGCGCGGTGTTGTCGGCGGCGCGGATATCGAGCGATAGGGTGCAGGCGCCCGGAATCACATTGGTGGAACCGTTAGGCACCTGCAACTGGCCGACGGTGCCGACCAGGGCGGATTCCTGATCCTGTGCGCAGCGCTGTTCCACGTACAGGATGATCTCGGCTGCGGCAGCGGCGGCGTCCTTGCGCATAGGCATAGGCGTGGTGCCGGCGTGGCTGGCGACGCCTTTCAGCTCGACCAGGTAACGCTTGCTGCCCGCAATGGAGGTCACCACGCCTACCGGCAGGCCGCGCTCCAGCAATACCGGGCCTTGTTCGATATGCACTTCGACGAAACCAAGCAGGTCGGACGGATCGCGGGCAATGCCGGCAATCGCGTTGAAGTCATGGTCGGCATCGGTCAGCACGTCGCGCAGCAGCTGGCCGTCGCGGTCGCGAAGGTCCAGCAGCTTTGGGTCGAACTGGCCGATCACGGCGCTGCTGCCGAGGAAGGTGCTCTTGAAACGCACACCTTCTTCTTCTGCAAAGCCGATCACCTCAAGATGAAACGGCAGCGTTTCGCCGGTTTCATGCAGGTGCTTGACCACGGCGATGGCGGTCAGGATGCCCTGCCGCCCGTCGTACTTGCCGCCATTGCGCACCGTGTCGTAGTGCGAGCCGGTCAGCAGCGTGCGCGCCTGCGGATCGGTGGACAGGTAGCGGCCAACCACGTTGCCGACCGCGTCGACGTGGGCATGCATGCCGGCTTCGCGCATCCACTTGGCCAGTTGGTTGGCGGTGCGGCGGTGGACCGGCGTCATGTAGGTGCAGGTGAGGCCTTGCTCGTCTTCGCTCATCGCGCCGATTTCTTCGGCCCATTCCATGATGTCGCGGCCCATGTGCGGGACGTAGGAGAGGAGTGCGTTCAGGCGCATTTCGGCGATGCGGTGGATCTGGCGCAAGGCCTCGCGCAGTTCGTCGTCGGCCTGGTTGCGCAGGCGGCGGCGGAAGGCGGCAATGATGGCCTGGCGCGACAGGCCTTTGCCGTCGCCGCCCTTGACCGCCAGGATGAAGGGAAAGCCGAATTTGCTGTTGTAGGCGGCATTCAGCTCCTGCAGCGCGGCGAATTCTTCCTTGGTGCACAGGTTCAGGCCAGCCCTGGCTTGTTCGCTGGTGGATTCTGGGGTCAGTTCACCCGCAACGGCGGCTTTGCCGGCCAGCTCCGGGTGGGCGCGGATCAGGCCCAGTTGTTGGTCTGTGCTGGCGTCCGTGACGACTTTTTGCAGGCCGAGTTTCAGCTCATCGATGGTACGGAACGGGCGCAGTGCGGCGGCGCGCTGGGGAATCCACGGGGAATGCTCGTACAGGCCGTGCAGGATCTCGGTAAATGTGTCTGCGTCGCAGGTGTTCAGTCGCTTCAGGCTCGTCATCGTGCTTCGGGCCGCCTGGCGACGACCCGCTCCAAGTAAAGTGTTCTGGGGAATAGCGAATTGATCATAGAGGCCCGGCAGGCGGGAGATATAACGCTGGGCCGATAAGCGCTACTAGCTGGTGCGATAGTTATTTCACCAGCAGGCGGGCGGCAGCGCTGACCTGGGCGCGCAGCCACTTATGCTCGGTGGCGTGGTGGGCGCGCTCGTGCCATAGCTGGTAGAAGCTCAATGGCGGGAAATCCAGCGGCACTTTGTACGACTTCAGGCCAAGCAGGTTTTCGTAGAAGCTGGCGAATTGTTTGCCAGCCGTCAAAACTAAATCTGTCTGCTGCACGATGTAGGGCAGCATGCGGAAGTGTGCCGATTCCACAACAATATTGCGCTCCATATCGCGCTCCTCGAGGAAGGAATCGATGTTGCCATGGTAGCCGGGCAGGATCTGGGCCGGGGCGACGTGGGGCAGGGTGAGGTATTCCTCGGGCGTCATGCCGTCCTTCGGGGTGCGACGGGCGTAGGCGCTGTTGGCGCGCATCAGGCATACGATCGGGTCGTCGAACAGCTTGGAAATGTGCAGGTGCTGCGGCGGTTCGTCCCAGTTGCCGACCACCAGGTCGAGGTCGCCGTCCGACAGCAGCCGTACGTAATCGATGTCCGGTCCCAGCGAATGGATCACCAGCCGGCTGCGCGGCGATTCGCGACGCAGCCGGGCGATCACCTCGGTAAAGAACTGGGTGTTCATGTAGTCCGGCGCGGCGATATGAAAGGTGCGCGCCTCGTCTTGCGGCACAAATGCCGTCTTGGGGCTGAACAGGCTCTCGGTTTCGTCGAGGATGCGCTTGGCGGTCTTGAGCAGGCTCTCGCCGTGTTGCGTCGGCACCATGCCGCGGCCGCCGCGCACCAGCAGGGGATCGCCGGTCAGGTCGCGCAGCTTGCGCAGGGAGCCGGAAATGGAGGGTTGCGGCTGGTTCAGTTTAAGGGCCACGCGCGATACGTTTTTCTCCACCAGCAGCAGGTAGAGGATACGGATCAGGTGGATGTCTAAGTGTTCTGGCAATCTGGACATCATGGTCTCCGAATATTATTTATTTAGATTTATCCATGAGAGGTTCGCACCTTCCAAGGCGCGAAACTATATCTCCAGGACTATGCGAGTTATATAGGAAATGGAAGGTCTCCCGCGCCCGCAACCGATATCGTTCCATCCACGCAGGTCGTAGCGGCGGCGGTATAACGACCGTTTGGTTCATCTGAAGTGCCCGCCAGAGGCAGGTGAACGGACTTAATGGATAAAAATCATGGAGACTTTATTCGGCCCTTACGGGGTGGAATGGCTTAATTTGCTGGTTCGCTGGCTGCACCTGATCACCGGCATCGCCTGGATTGGCGCCTCGTTTTACTTTGTCTGGCTGGACAATTCGATCCGTCCGCCCAAGCCTGGCAGCCCGCTTGCCAAGAAGGGCGTGATGGGCGAGCTGTGGGCCGTGCACGGCGGCGGCTTCTATAACCCGCAAAAATACCTGGTTGCGCCGGATGAGTTGCCGGAAGACCTGCACTGGTTCAAGTGGGAAGCCTATGCCACCTGGCTGAGCGGCTTTGCCATGCTGTTCATCGTCTACTACTTCAACGCTTCGGCGATGATGATCGATAAGAACGTGGCGGACCTGACCTCGCTGCAAGCCGTGGCGGTGGGCCTCGGCACGCTGGCAGGCGGCTGGCTGGTGTACGACACGCTGTGCAAGACCGCGCTGGCTGAAAAGCCCGCCGTGCTGGGTACCGTGATGTTCGTGCTGATTGTCGGCGCGGCTTATGTACTGACCCATACCTTGAGCGGCCGTGCAGCCTACATCCACGTCGGCGCCATGATCGGCACCATGATGGTCGGTAACGTGCTGTTCGTGATCATCCCTGGCCAGCGCAAGCTGGTGGATGCGATGGCCAAGGGCGAATCGCCTGACCCGATTTATGGCAAGCGCGCCAAGGTGCGTTCGGTTCACAACAACTACTTCACGCTGCCTGTGTTGCTGATCATGATCAGCAACCATTACGCCATGACTTACAGCCACGCTTACAGCTGGCTGGTGCTGGCCGCCATCATGGCTGCTGGCGTGCTGATTCGCCACTTCTTCAACCTGCGCCATGCGGGCAAGGTGTCGCCGGCGTTCCCGATCGCCGGCGTGATCCTGCTGGCCGGCGTGGCGGTGGCAATCGCTCCGGCGCCGCGCAAGGCAGTTGCCGCGCCTGCGACCGTGGCTGCGGCAGCGGATGCCGATGCACACGCTGCGCCGGCCGGCCAGGCCAGCTTGTCCAGCGTGCAGCAAGTTGTGACGCAGCGCTGCGCCTCCTGCCACTCTGCGACGCCAACCCAGGCGGGTTTCGCATCAGCCCCGGGCGGCGTGATGCTCGATACCGAGGCCCAGGTTAAACAGCATGCCGCCAAGATCTACCAGCGCGCGGTGCAGAACAAGGATATGCCGCTGGCAAACATGACCCATATGACCGACGCTGAACGCCAGCTGATCGGTACCTGGTTCGAAACCAGTGCAAATTAAAGGAAGAGAAATGAGCAACGTAACTATCGATGGTTTCAACCTCACTGCCGAAGAAGTCCTGGCCGTGGCGCGCAACGGCGCCAAAGTCGAGCTATCCGCCACTTCGCGCGCGGCGCTGAAGGAAAGCCGCGACTATATCGAATCCACCTGGATGCATGACGAAGCGCCGATGATGTACAGCTTCAATACCGGCGTTGGCCTGCTGAAGGATACGCGTATCAAGGTCGAACACATTGAACTGTTCCAGACGCAGTTGATCAAGGCCCATAGCGGCGGCATCGGCGAACCGTTTTCGGAAGAGGTGAGCCGCGCCACCATGCTGCTGCGCGCAAACGCCTTCGCCAGCAACTACTCGGCGCCGCGCGTGGAAGTAGTGGAGCGCCTGCTGGCATTCATCAACGCCGGCATCCATCCAATCATGCCGCAGAAAGGTTCCGTAGGCGCATCCGGCGACCTGGCGCCGCTGGCTTACCTGGCGGCAGCCATCGCCGGCTTCGATGAGGCGGAAGTGATGTACAAGGGCCAGCGCATGCCTGCTGCCGAAGCGATTACGCACGCCGAGGTCGGCCCGGTAAAGTTCGATCTCAAGGCCAAGGACGCCTCGGCACTGATCAATGGCTGCACCGCCTCGCTGGCCGTAGCCGTGCTGGCGGCCAAGGATGCACGCGACCTCCTGACTGATGCCTGCCTGTCGCTGGGCCTGACGCTGGAAGCCATGCGTGCGGAAATGTCGGCCTTCGACCCGCGCATCCAGCAGGCGCGCCCGCATCCTGGCCAGATCAAGACTGCATCGGTCGTGCGCAAGCTGCTGAAGGGTTCCACCCGCACCACGCATGAGGCACGTGCCGTCCAGTTTCCCGACGAACTGCGACGCACCGACATTCCCTACACCCCGCGTATCCAGGACGTGTACTCATTGCGCTGCACGCCGCAAGTCTACGGTCCCGTGTTCGATGCGCTGGACTACATTGACACCATTGTAAAGAACGAGATCAATTCGGCCACCGATAATCCTCTGATTTTCGGCAAGGATGGCGGCGGCTTCGAGATCATCTCGGGCGGTAATTTCCACGGCCAGTACCTGGCGCAGGCAATGGATTTGCTGGCCATGGCGATCACGGACCTGGGCAGCATCTGTGAGCGCCGCGTGGCGCGTCTGATCGATCCAACGCTGTCGTGGGGCCTGCCGCGCAACCTGATGTCGGGCCTGCGCGGCGTGAACACCGGCTATCCGGTCGTGCAATGCTCGCTCAGCTCCCTGGTGATGGAAAACCGCACGCTATCGATGCCGGGCAGCGTGGATTCCATCCCATCCAAAGCCAACAGCGAAGACCACATCTCCAACTCCACTTGGTGCGCACGCAAGGCCCACACCGTGGTGCAGAACACGCAGTACATCGTCGGCGTGGAAATGCTGCTGGCCGCGCAGGCGTTGACCATGACCGAGCACCTGCTGCCGGGCTTCAAGCTGGGCGAGGGCACGCAAGCGGCTTATGACGAGATCCGCAAGCAGATCCCGGCTTGCCTGGACGGCGACCGCTGGTTCCATAACGACATCCAGGTGGCGCACAGCTTTGTGACCAGTGGCTCGGTACGTGAGGCAGTGAGTGCAAAGGTCGGTGAATTCATTTAAACCTCGCTGACTTAAAAAATGAAGATGGCCCGCGAGGGCCATTTTCATTGGAGCCGTCCTGGCTTGTTTTCAAAATTGCAAGATGGTAAGCTGCGAAAAATTCCGGAGCGAGTCAAGAAATGAACAGGTCCTTTTCGTTGGCATCGGCAATCACCGCAGTGACCATATATGCGTCCGCGACGACTCATTGTTCTGCGGCGCTTCCCCTGTGCGGAAGCATTTCGACTGATGCGAAAAAGGTATCTCTCGCTTCCATGGATATCAAAACGCAGGTCTATTTTACGCACCGCGAAGGGTCGCTCTTCAAAACAGACCTGGCAAACCAGGGCAGCAAGCGCCTGGCTGAACATGAATTTGCGAACGGCGTGAACATGACGCAATCTTCGGATGGCCGCTGGATAAGCTATCTGGGCGTGCGTGCTGGGGGAACGAGAATGCAGTATTGGCTGCTTGACCGGCATGCCAATTCCAACCGCCTCGTCTACGAACAGCCCTCGCTGGGAGCGTCTTCCCCCTCATTCTCACCGGACAGCAAGTACCTCGTCATCGGGGTATCTGCTGGCCTCTTCCTTTTCGATACAGCGACACTGAAGCGGACGAAATTGACGCTGCCGGTTTCCATTCCGGTAAAAGAAATAATGACATTGACCAGATGGTCAAAAGACAGCACCGAGTTGCTGATTCTGGTGCGCAGCAACCTTCATAATGGACATGAAGTCCCGTTTGAGTTCCTCTCTTATCGGCCGGCGTCGAACTCGTTCGAGAAACTCGCCGCCAAGTACGAATCGAACAGCGGACATTCGTTCATACGAAACGGTCGGGAGATTCCCGCTTTCGAGGATCTGGTCCCGCGCTCATCTTATGCACCCAAAGCGGAAAGTTCTCGAGGTGGGACATGGCACGCGTTTGTCGAAAACAAAGCTGATTCAGAACCGCATGTGCTCAAACTTCGGAACCGCAATGGCAAGATCAAGACAGTCGCCAGCATACTGGGTGCCAGCTGTGGACGGATGCTCATCTCTGGCTGGCTTGATGAAGACCATCTCGTTATCAGGCACGGTTTCAATGAATTCCTCGTAATTGAAGCGAGCAGCGGCAATATCGCGGAGCTTCCCGAGGAGTTGAAAGCCTCCGAGAAATTTACCTGGTAACTTGAGTTTCGCCCTGATCTGGTGGCGCAGGACATTGCCACTTTCGGTATCGTTTTCTATTGTACGCGCCGGTATCCAGCATTTCCATAGAATTACATTTTTCATAATTTAGTGAGAGTTTGTATGATTCGGAAAATGCTTAAAATCACAGCTTCCACCGTTGTGTTGATCTCAATGTCCAATGCTTGCGCACAGGAAGATGCAGTCGGCGAGGTTGAGGTGACCGATACGCTGATCAGCATCAGCGGCAGTGGCCATCAGCGTACGTTTGCTTGCGATGGACGGAAACTCGAGGTCGTCGGTACTGGGCATGTCGTGACCACCACTGGGGTGTGCAGCGAAGTTGAGATCCTGGGCGTCGGCAACGTTGTCAATACCGAGGTGAAGCCCAAAGGGCGTCTCAGCATCACTGGTACAGATCACACGGTCCGTTGGAAATCCGAAGGCAAGATTGCGCAAAGCGTCACCGGGACCGGGCACCGGATCAGCCGCGTCAAATAGCCGGGATTCCCTGCCGCCCGGCCGCCGTTCATGCGATCCTTCGCGTTCCTGCCGCCAAGGCCAGGTTGGCTGCCAAATGGTTATGACGTTCGATCACCAATGGCAGGTCGATCGTCTGCAAGATCCCGTTTTTCACTACGAGCTTTCCGTTGATGATGCTGTAATTAACATTTGCCGGGGTGCAGAAAACGAGTGCCGCTACCGGGTCGTGCAGGGCGCCGGCAAAGCTTGGCTGGTTCAGCTTGAACATGACGATATCTGCGGACATGCCGGGCTTGAGGGCGCCGATATCGTCGCGGTTCAGGACTTTGGCGCCGCCCAAAGTCGCCAGCTCCAGCGCCTGGCGGGCAGTCATCGCGTCCGGGCCAAAGCCGACCCGTTGCAGCAGCATGGCCTGGCGCACTTCCCCCAGCATATGGGCGCCGTCGTTTGATGCGGAGCCATCGACGCCCAGGCCAACCGGCACGCCGGCATCGACCATTTTGCGGATCGGGGCGATGCCTGAGGCCAGGCGCATGTTGGAGCATGGGCAGTGCGCGACGCCGGTGCCTGTCTTTGCGAACATGTAGACGCCCTCGTCATCCAGCTGCACGCAGTGCGCGTGCCAGACGTCACGGCCTACCCAGCCGCAGTCTTCGGCGTATTCGGCCGGAGTCATGTTGAACTTCTCGCGGCTGTACGCAATGTCATTGACGTTTTCTGCCAGGTGGGTGTGCAGTGATACGCCGTGGCTGCGTGCAAGTGCAGCGGCCTCCTTCATCAGGTCGCGCGAGACAGAGAACGGGGAGCAGGGCGCTACGACGATGCGCTGCATGGCGTGGCGCGCGGAGTCATGGTAGGTCTCGATCAGGCGTTGCGTGTCGCGCAGGATCGCTTTTTCATCCTCGACTACGCTGTCGGGCGGCAGGCCGCCTTTTGACTGGCCTACGCTCATTGCGCCGCGCGCGGCATGGAAGCGCATGCCAATTTTGGCAGCGGCTTCGATACTGTCGTCCAGCCTGCAGTCGTTTGGGTAGATATACAGGTGGTCGCTGCTGGTGGTGCAGCCGGACAGGATCAGCTCCGACATGGCGGTCAGCGTCGATACGTGCACCATTTCGCTATCCAGGTTGGCCCAGATCGGGTACAGGTTGGTCAGCCAGTTAAACAGCTCGCCGTTCTGCGCCGCTGGGATGACGCGCGTCAGGCTTTGGTACATGTGGTGGTGCGTGTTGACCAGGCCTGGAATCACTACATGGCCTGATGCGTCAATGACTTCGTCTGCCGCTTGCGGCAATTCGGAGGATTGGCCTACTTGTTCGATTACGTTGTTGCGTATGTAAATGGCGCCGTTGTCGATTTCGCGGCGTTGTTCGTCCATGGTGACTACCACGCGCGCGTTCTTGATCAGGAGAGTTTTGCTCATTCAGTTCTTCTCGAAATGATTAAACACTGCGGAAACAATGCGCGGGGCAATGCGGAAACAATGTCAGGGAAAGGTCCGGTCCTGTCACGTGCCTGTGCAGGACCGCGGGAGTTTAGCCGACTTTGGGAATCAGCATCGGCTGCGGTACGTCATCTTCTTCATCCTCGTCATGTTCGGTTACCGGGCGGTCCGGCAGCACCAGGTTCAGCACGACGGCCACGATGGCGGCTGTCGAGATGCCAGAGCCGAAGATTTCGTGCACAAAGGCAGGCAGCTTGGACAACAGTTCGGGCCGAACCGATACCGCCAGGCCGCAGCCAACCGAAACTGCGATGAGCAGGCCGGTGCGCTTGTCATGTTCCACGTTGGACAGCATCTGGACGCCGGCCGCAATAATCATTGCAAACATCATCAGGCCGGCGCCGCCCAACACTGGCTGCGGGATGGTCACGACGACTGCGCCGAGCACGGGGAACAATCCGGCTGCCGCCAGGAACACGCCGGTCAGCGCCACCACGTAGCGGCTGGCGACACCGGTCAGCGAGATGACCCCGACGTTCTGTGCAAAGGTCGAAACCGGTGGAGCGCCCAGCACGGACACGAAGGCTGAACCCAGGCCATCGCACAGCACGCCGCGGCACAGCAGCTTGCCCTTCATCTTGGTATTGGTCGCAGAGCCTAGCGCCATGAAGGTGCCCGTGGTTTCGACGATGGTCACGACGTAAGCCAGAGCCATTGCCAGGATGCCGCTCAGCGGAAAGGTCATGCCGAAGTACAGCGGCTGGGGCACCGCGAACACCGCGGCTTTCTGTACGGCCGAAAAATTCACCAGTCCGAGGCCCAGGCAAACGCAATAGCCGATCACGATGCCAATCACCACCGCGGCTGCGGAAACGATGCCCTTGCCGAATTGCACAAGGGCGATCACGGTCGCCAGCACGAACAAGGCAATGCCAAGGTTGGTCGGATCGCCGTAGTTCGCCCCCGCGTTCTTGCCGCCGGCGGCCCAGTCCACTGCGACAGGAACGAGCGACAGGCCGATCATGGTGACGACCACTGCTGTCACCTGGTGCGGGAACAGCTTGCGGATTTGCGGCATGAAGAAGCTGCCGAGGATCATGATCGCGGAGCCTGCGAGCGAGGAACCGAGTATGCCAGGCACGCCGTGCTCCAGGCCCACGCTGATGGCGGCGCCGACGAAGGCGAAGCTGGTGCCCATCACGCATGGCAGGCGGATGCCGACCCGGCCTACACCTATGCACTGGATGGTGGTGACGATGCCGGAACCGAGGAGGGCGGCGTTGACCAGGGCGACGATCTGGTCGGCAGGAAGCTTCAGGACTGCGCCGACCACCAGCGGGACGGCGATGATGCCCCCAAGGGCGGCCAGCATGTGTTGGGCGGCGAGGAGGGCGGTTGTGATTGGTGGTGGACGGTCGTCCACCTGGTATAGCAGGTTGTTCATGGTGTCTCCGTTTTAGGATTTTTGTCTGAACTACTTTTTCCGGTGCTATCCGGCATGCCGCTGCGGGTCAGTTTAGGGGACGGCTTGAAAGCCGCGCCCCTGCATCAATCAGAAATGGTACTCCGCGCGGATCATCGGGGTTTTTGCCGTGCTGCCGGGGATATTATGCGGATTCCCGAACTTGTTGCGCCAGTATTGGTATTCCAGCCCGACTTTGAAGCTGTTTGGCTTGGCGCCCACGTGGCCGCTCAGGTCATACATCACCTGCGCGTCGATGTTCACCTCTGGAGAAGTCTGGCCGCCGAATTCGTCCTTGCCCTTGTTGCCGATCCAGTTGGCGTAGCCTTCAAAGCTGAAGCCCGATCCGAGAGGAATGCCCCAGGCGGCATTCAGCATGGCGTGCGTGTCGTATTTGTAGCGCTTGGCGACGCCCAGCGGCTGGTTGCTCTCCCACATGCCTAGCAGGCTCACATTCAGGAATCCCGGCACGTCCAGCATCAGGGTTGTGCCGGCAACGATCATGCGCTTGCGCGAGTTGTAGCTGTCGTCGTTCTTGGTGTTCCAGTCGAAGCCTGCGGTGAAGCCTACGCCGCGCACTGGGCCGAACTTGAAGTCCTTGCCGCTCACTTTACCCAGGTCCAGGGTGTGGCGGTACAACAGGTAGGCTTCGTGCGCGTTATTGTCCTTGCTGTCGGAACGCAGGAAGTCCAGGTTCATGTAGTTGCCGCCGTATTTGTAGCCGTCGACATAGGTCCAGTTCAGGATCTGCTTGTTGATGTCGTTCGGATTGTACGGCTCTGCGAATTTGCTGCCGTAGCGGTAGCCAATCGAAGTGTCGCTCCAGTCGGCGGCGCTGGCTTGCTGCGCGCCCATCGACAGGGCCAGGACAGCGATGGTGCCCGCTGCCGCTACGCGTAATGCTTGCTGCATGGTGTCTCCTGTATTTTTTGATATGGAGTCCTGATTATGTCCGTGCACGTCATGGTTGATATTCACCACCGTGTATATATCGCAATGGCCTGGCGTATATGATTTTCTTCATTCACAAGAGGAGACCATATGGGCAAACTGAGTACACACGTCCTGGATATCACGCAGGGCAAGCCGGGCGCGGGGGTGAAAGTGAAGCTTTTCCGCGTTGAGGGAAACTCAAAAGTGTTGTTGAAGACCGACACCACCAACCTGGACGGGCGCTGCCAAACGCCTTTGCTGACGGGCGGCGAGGTCGTGGCGGGTAAATACGAACTGGTTTTTGCGGCCGGCGATTACTTTGCTGCGCAAGGCGTGGCATTGCCTGAGCCGCGCTTCGTAGACGAGGTGGTCATCGCCTTCGGCATTGCGGACGCCGATGCGAACTACCACGTGCCAATCGTGGTGTCGCCTTGGGCATATTCGACGTACCGCGGCAGCTAGGAAAGCGCGATGACTACTTTGAAAGCGTTCCGCGCCAGCATCCTGCATTTCACGGCCGATCCAGCCTTCCATGCCAATGCGCATCGCTGGCATGAGGACGGCCTGCTGGTGATTAACGAAGGCCGCGTGCAGGCGGCCGGCGACTACGCGCGGTTGAAAGACACGCTGCCGCCTGAGACCCAGGTGCGCGACTACCGCGGCAAGATCATCATGCCGGGCTTTATCGATACCCATATCCACTATCCGCAGACGGACATGATCGCCTCGCCGGCGCCAGGCTTGCTGCCTTGGCTGGATACCTACACCTTCCCCACCGAGCGCCAGTTCAACGATCCGGCGCACGCCGGTGAGGTGGCCGACTTCTTCGTTAAAGAACTGCTTCGCTGCGGTACTACTACCGCCATGGTGTACTGCACAGTGCATCCGGAATCGGTCGACGCGTTCTTTGGAGCGGCTGAGGCGCGCAACTTGCGTATGGCTGCCGGCAAGGTGATGATGGACCGGCATTGTCCTGAGTTTTTGCAAGATACGGCGGAAACGGGGGCGCGTGAAAGCGAGGAACTGATTCATCGCTGGCACAACAAGGGCCGCAACATGTATGCGCTTACGCCACGCTTCGCGCCGACTTCCACCGAAGCGCAGATGCATATGTGCGGAGAACTGGCGCGCGCCTACCCGGACACTTACGTCCAGACCCACGTGGCGGAGAACACCGACGAAGTGGCGTGGGTCAAGTCGCTATTCCCGGATGCGCGCAGCTACCTGGACGTGTACGACAAGTACGGCTTGCTGCGACCGCGCTCAATGTACGCGCATTGCATCTGGCTGGACAACGAGGATCGTTCCCGTATGGCCGCTACTGGAGCCGCCGTTTCGATGTGCGCAACGTCCAACCTGTTCCTGGGCAGCGGCTTGTTCGACTTTGCCGCGGCAGACAAGCAAAATGTGTCGTTGTCGCTGGCGACCGACGTTGGCGGCGGGACTTCATTCTCCATGCTGCAGACCATGAACGAGACATATAAGGTCGCGCGCATGGGTGGGACGTAT
The DNA here is from genome assembly GCF_049913285.1 of Pseudoduganella sp. S-14. Classification (GTDB taxonomy): domain Bacteria; phylum Pseudomonadota; class Gammaproteobacteria; order Burkholderiales; family Burkholderiaceae_D; genus Rugamonas. Next base: position 3,979,978 of record NZ_CP183991.1, on the reverse strand, counting down.
TTGCCGGCGCTGCGCATGTTCTACATGGTGACGCTGGGTGGTGCGCGCAGTATGCAGCTGGACGGTACGGTGGGTAATTTCGTTGCCGGCGCCGAGGCCGACTTCGTTGTGGTCGATCCGAAGGCTACGCCGTTGCTGGAGCGCCGCACCACGCGCTGCGATAGCCTGGAGGAATTGTTGTTTGCGCTGGCGTTGCTCGGGGACGATCGAGCGATTGCCGCGACTTATGCGGCTGGCGCGCAGGTGCACCAGCGCGGCGAGTAAAACCGGTAGGGCAGGGTCAGACCCAAGGGTCTGACCCGATCGGTGTTCTCGACAAATAAAAAGACGCCGGTTGGAGGACCGGCGTTAAAAGAGAAAGTCTGTACTTAGCTGCCTATTGCGGCCATATCTCGGCCAGGCGCAGGAGGTTGGTGCTGCCGGGCTGGCCGAATGGAGTGCCGGCTGCGATGGCGATCTGGTCGCCGGCCTTCACGAATCCTTCACGCAGGGCAGTGCGGCATGCTGCTGCCACCATCTCATCGACGCTGTTCACGTCCTGGCTCACCGTGCTGTGAACGCCCCAGGCCAGTGCCAGGCGGCGCGCCGTTTCCGGCTTTGGGGTAATGCTGACGATGGGCGCCATTGGACGTTCGCGGGCAGTACGCAGGCTGCTGTGGCCGGAGGTGGTGTAGGCCACCATGGCTTTCGCGCCCATGATCCGCGCGGCATCGCGCATTGCGGCGCTGATGGCGTCGCCCTTGTTCGGCAGTGGCGCCTGGTGCTGCGCTTCGATCACGGCGGGATAGAGCGGGTCGCGCTCGACCTCGGAAATGATGCGGTCCATGATCGATACCGCCTGCACCGGATAAGCGCCGCTGGCCGATTCGGCCGACAGCATTACGGCGTCGGCGCCTTCGTACACGGCGTTGGCGACGTCCGAGGCCTCGGCGCGGGTTGGCACAGGTGCGCTGACCATCGATTCCAGCATCTGCGTGGCGACCACAACCGGCTTGCCGTGCTTGCGGCACAGGCGCACGATGCGCTTTTGCACACCGGGTACGCGCTCTGGCGGCAGTTCGACGCCCAGGTCGCCGCGTGCCACCATGATGGCATCAGATACGCCGACAATTTCTTCCAGCCGGTCCAGTGCCGCAGGTTTCTCGAGTTTGGACAGCACACCGGCGCGGCCCTGTACCAGTTCCTTGGCCTGCACCACGTCCTCCGGCAACTGGACGAAGGACAGGGCAATCCAGTCCACTCCCAGTCCCAGTGCGAATTCGAGGTCGGCTTTGTCCTTGTCAGTGAGGGCCGGGATAGGTAGTACTGCGTCCGGCACGTTCACACCCTTGCGGTCGGATAGCACACCGCCTGTCACCACGCGGGTGCGAATGATGCTGGCGTCGCTACTCAAGACTTCCAGCCGAATGCGGCCGTCGTCCAGCAGCAACGATTGCCCGGCGCTGACGGCTGCAAACAGTTCAGGGTGCGGCAAGCGCACACGCGAGTTGCTGCCTGGAGCAGGCGCCTGGTCCAGCTGGAATTCGGCGCCGGCATTCAGCGCCACCTTGCCGCCCTCGAACTGTCCGATGCGCAGCTTGGGTCCTTGCAGGTCGGCCAGAATGGCGATTGGCCGGCCCAGTTCCTTTTCGATGGCGCGCACGATGCCGTAACGGGCCTCATGGTCGGCATGGCTGCCGTGGCTGAAATTGAAGCGGAAGACATCGGCGCCCGCCTGGAATAGCGCCTTGATGGTGGCGTATTCGCTGCTTGCGGGGCCGAGGGTTGCTACGATTTTTGCTTTGCGTTCGCGACGCATATAGGTGTCTCTCTCTATTCTCAAAGAATCAGGATGGCGCGGAAGTCGTTCACGTTGGTGCGTGTCGGTCCGCTGACCACCAGGTCGTCCAGCGCGCTGAAGAAGCTGTAGGCGTCGTTGTTGGCCAGCAGGTGCTTGCCGCTCACGCCTTTCGCCTCGGCGCGGGCCAGCGATTCCGGGGCGTAGACAGCGCCGGCATTGTCTTCCGAGCCGTCGATGCCGTCGGTGTCGCAGGCGATTGCGTGCACGCCTTCGGTGCCTTCCATGGCTAGCGCGAAGCTGAGCAGGAATTCCACGTTGCGGCCGCCGCGTCCGTTGCCGCGCACTGTGACGGTGGTCTCGCCGCCGGACAGGATGACGCATGGGCGCTGAAACGGTTGGCTGCGCGCCACCACCTGGCGAGCCATAGCCGCATGCATCAGGCCAATGTCGCGTGCTTCGCCTTCGATCCCGTCGGACAGGATGTGGGGCGTGAGGCCGGCTTCGCGCGCCTTCGCGGCAGCGGCTTCCAGCGCATGCTGGGCGGTTGCGATAACGTGGTGGCTGTGGCCTTCGAAGCGGACATCACCGGGCTTTGGTGTTTCGCTGGCGTCCGATTGCAGGTGTGCCAGCACGCTTTTCGGGATCTCGATCCGGTACTTGCACAGGATCGCCAGCGCTTCCGAGCTGGTAGTGGCGTCGGGCAGGGTCGGTCCGCTGGCGATCACGCGCGGATCGTCGCCCGGCACGTCGGAGATCAGCAGCGTGACAACGCGCGCCTTGCCGCAGGCCAGCGCCAAGCGGCCGCCCTTGATCGCCGACAGGTGCTTGCGCACGCAATTCATTTCGCCGATGGTGGCCCCGCTTTTCAGCAGCGCTTTGTTGAGGGCCTGCTTTTCGGCCAGCGAGATGCCTTCCGCCGGCAAGGCCAGCAGGGCCGATCCGCCGCCGGAGATCAGACACAGTACCAGGTCGTTTTCAGTCAGGTCCTGCACCATGTCCAGCATACGTGCCGCGGCTTTCTGGCCTGCATCGTCAGGCACGGGATGCGAGGCTTCGACTACTTCGATATGCCGGGTCTCGGCACCGTGGCCGTAACGGGTCACCACCAGCCCCGACAAGGCACCTTGCCAATGCTGCTCCACGGCTTGCGCCATGGCTGCGGCGCCTTTTCCTGCGCCGATCACCAGTGTCCGGCCGTTGACGGGCGGCTGGGGCAGGTAATCCTGCACCAGGTTGCGCGGATGGACTGCGCCAATGGCGGCGTTATACAGGTCGAGCAGGAGCTCGCGTGGGGCTGGTGCGGACGTCATGTCAGGCCTGTGCGATGCGGTGGTTGGACATCAGTTCAATTGCCTGGCACAGCGCGGAATGGTCGAGGCCGGACAAGCCATTGGCGGCGCAGGCGTTCATCAGTTCCTGCGTGGCCGAAGTGTTCGGCAGTGACACGCCCAGCGCCTTGGCACCTTGCAGGGCCAGGTTCAAATCCTTCTGGTGCAGCGCGATGCGGAAGCCCGGGTTGAAGGTGCGCTTCACCATGCGTTCGCCATGCACCTCCAGGATGCGCGAGGAAGCGAAGCCGCCCATCAGCGCTTCACGCACCTTGGCAGGGTCGGCGCCAGCCTTGGAGGCGAACAGCAGCGCTTCGGCCACGGCCTGGATGTTCAGCGCCACAATGATCTGGTTGGCCACCTTGGTGGTCTGGCCGTCGCCATTGCCGCCGACCAGGGTGATGTTCTTGCCCATCAACTCGAACAGCGGCTTGACGGTGTCGAAGGCTTCCTGCGGGCCGCCGACCATGATGGTCAGCGAAGCCGCCTTGGCGCCCACTTCGCCCCCGGATACCGGAGCGTCCAGGTAGGCGCAGCTTTTCTTGTTGATCTTCCTGGCGAACTCCTTGGTCGCGATCGGCGAGATGGAGCTCATGTCGACCACGATCTTGCCGGCGGAAAGGCCTGCTGCAATGCCGTCTTCCGAGAACAGGACTTCTTCCACCTGCGGGGTGTCGGGCACCATCAGGAAGATGATATCGGCGCGCTTGGCCACTTCCATCGCGGAGGTGCAGACGGTGGCGCCGCCTTCGACCAGGTTGGCAGGCGGGTTCTTCACGTCGTGCAGGTACAGTTTGTGGCCTGCCGCTTGCAGGTGACCGGCCATTGGGCCGCCCATGATGCCGAGACCGATGAATCCGAGTTTTTGCATTTTGCTTTCTCCTTTGGTTTACGCGGTCAGTTCAGCGCGCCAGCCGAGGCCCGCTTCCGTACCCGCTTTTGGTTTGTATTCGCAGCCCACCCAGCCGTCGTAGCCAATCTCGTCGAGGAGATTGAGCAGGTAGCGGTAATTGATTTCGCCGGTGCCCGGTTCGAAGCGGCCCGGATTGTCGGCCAGCTGGACATGCCTGATCACCGACAGGTGGTTCTTGATGGTGTTGGCCAGTTCGCCTTCCATGCGCTGCATGTGGTAGATGTCGTACTGCAGGAACAGGTTGTCCGAACCGACCGATTCAATCAGGTCCAGGCCCTGGCGCGTTCCCGACAGGAAGAAACCAGGAATATCGAAGGTGTTGATCGGTTCGATCAGCAGCGCAATGCCGGCCTTCTTCAACGCGGCAGCCGCGAGCTTCAGGTTGCTCACCAGGGTGGCGCGGGCATCGGCTTCTGCCACGCCTTGCGGCTTGATGCCGACCAGGCAGTTGATGCGCTGGGTGCCCAGCACGCTGGCATAGGCGAGGGCGGTTTCCACACCCTGCTCGAATTCGCCAATGCGGTTCGGGTGGCAGGCGATGCCGCGCTCACCGCCGGCCCAGTTGCCGGCCGGGAGGTTGTGCAGCACCATTTCCAGCTGGTGCTGTTCCAGCTGCTCGTGCACTTGTTGCGGTTCGAACTCATACGGGAACAGGAACTCCACGGCCTTGAAGCCGTTGCGCGCGGCGGCGCCGAAGCGTTCCAGGAAAGGCTGCTCGTTGAACAGCATGGTCAGGTTGGCAGCGAATTTAGGCATTTGCTTTCCTCTTATGCAGCGTCGATGATGTCGTTGAATTCGTTGATGGCATTGATCTCGGTACCCATCGCAATATTGGTTACGCGTTCCAGGATCACTTCCACCACCACCGGCACGCTGTGCTTGGCCATCAGCTCGCGGGCCTGTTCGAAGGCAGGGATGATGTCGTCCGGCTTGTGCACGCGGATCGCCTTGCATCCCAGGCCTTCGACTACGGCCACGTGATCGACGCCATAGCCATTCAGTTCCGGTGCATTCACGTTCTCGAATGACAGCTGCACGCAGAAGTCCATGTCGAAGCCGCGCTGCGACTGGCGGATCAGGCCCAGGTACGAGTTATTCACCAGCACGTGGATGTAAGGCAGCTTGAACTGCGCGCCAACCGCCAGCTCCTCGATCAGGAACTGGAAGTCGTAGTCGCCCGAAATGGCCACGATGTCGGTGCTCGGGTCGGCGGCACGCACGCCCAGCGCGGCAGGAATGGTCCAGCCGAGCGGGCCAGCCTGGCCGCAGTTGATCCAGTTGCGCGGCTGGTAGACGTGCAGGAATTGTGCGGCGGCGATCTGCGACAGGCCGATGGCCGAGACATAGCGCGTATTGCGGCCGAAGTACTTGTTCATCTCTTCGTACACACGGAGCGGCTTGACCGGCACGTTGTCGTAGTCGGTCCGGCGCAGCATGGTGCGCTTGCGGTGCTGGCACTGGGCTACCCAGCCGGTGCGGTCGCGCAGCTTGCCGGAGGCCTTCCATTCCTTGGCCACTTCGACGAACAATTCCAGCGCGTAGCCGGCGTCGGACACGATGCCCAGGTCGGGACCGAATACGCGGCCGATCTGGGTCGGCTCGATGTCCACGTGCACGAAGGTGCGTCCCTCTGTGAACACGTCGACCGAGCCGGTGTGGCGGTTGGCCCAGCGGTTGCCGATGCCGATGATGAAGTCCGAAGCCAGCACGGTGGCGTTGCCATAGCGGTGGCTGGTCTGCAGGCCGGCCATGCCCGCCATCAGCGGATGGTCGTCAGGGATGGTGCCCCAGCCCATCAGGGTCGGGATCACCGGCACGTTGACGATTTCGGCGAACTCCTGCAGCAGGGCGGAGGCATTGGCGTTGATGATGCCGCCGCCGGCGGTGATCAGCGGGTGCTCCGCGTCGTTCATCATCTCCAGCGCTTTCTCGACCTGGGCACGGGAGGCGCGCGGCTTGAAGGCGTCCAGCGGGGTGTAGGTCTCAGGATCGAATTCGATCTGCGCCATCATCACGTCGAACGGCAGGTCGATCAGCACCGGGCCCGGACGGCCGGAGCGCATCAGGTGGAAAGCTTGCTGGAACACGCGCGGCACCTGGGCCGGTTCCAGGACCGTGGTCGCCATCTTGGTCACCGGTTTGGCGATGGACGAGATGTCCACGGCCTGGAAGTCTTCCTTGTGCAAGCGGGCGCGCGGCGCCTGGCCGGTAATGCACAGGATCGGGATCGAATCCGCCTGCGCCGAATACAGGCCGGTGATCATGTCGGTGCCGGCCGGACCGGAGGTGCCGATGCAGACGCCGATATTGCCGGGCGCGGCGCGGGTGTAGCCTTCGGCCATGTGGGAAGCACCTTCGACGTGGCGCCCCAGGATGTGCTTGATCTTGCCATTCTTTTTCAGTGCAGCGTACAGCGGATTGATGGCGGCGCCCGGCACGCCGAATGCGACCGAAATACCTTCCTTCTGCAGTACGTGGACAGCCGCTTCGGCCGCCGTCATTTTTGCCATGGTGATCTCCTGATATGCATGCAAAGTCTGTTGTTGATGTTTTGTATGCTATAGGCGATGGGTTCCCCTGATAAGACGACAAAAAATCGTTTCATTCGATACTCTGGGTATGGAATAATCGGAACCATGGACAAACTGAAGCAAATCGAAGCCTTCGTGGCCGTGGTCGAAAAGGGCAGCCTGGCGCGCGCCGCGCTGGAACAGAACATCACGCCAGTGATGTTGGGGCGCCGGATCGACGCGCTGGAAAAGCGTTTGGGCGTCAAACTGATGCACCGCACAACGCGCCATTTGACGCTGACGGAGCAGGGCAATGTCTTCCTTGAGGATTGCCGCAAGCTCCTCTCTGGCCTCGACATTGCCGAGCGCAATATTTCGGAAGGCCGGCACAAGGCGACCGGCCACCTGATCGTGTCGGCGCCGGCCTCGTTTGGACGCCAGCATGTTGCACCGCACGCACCGGCCTTCCTGGCCGCCAATCCCGACGTGCAGATCTCCTTCAACCTGACCGACCAGGTGATCGACCTGGTGCGGGAGGGCTATGACCTGGGCATCCGCATCGGCGGCGTGATCGATCCCAGTTTCGTCGCGGTGCGGCTGGCGAAGAATCGCCGTGTTGTATGCGGCACACCGGAGTACTTCGTGCGGCACGGCATTCCGCGCACGCTGGACGACCTGGCCCAGCACAACTGCCTGGCCTTCAACCTGCAGGGCGGGCAGCAGCGCGGTTGGTACTTCCAGCAGGGCGGCAAGCCTGTCACGGTCAGGGTGCAGGGAAACCTGGACTGCAACGACGGCGAGCTGCTGCACCGCTGGGCGTGCGAAAGCCTGGGCCTGGCGTGGCGCTCAACCTGGGAAATCCAGGCGCAGCTGGCGGAAGGCAGCCTGATTACGGTACTGGACGATTTTGCGCTGCCGGACTACGACATCATGGCCGTCTACCTGCAGCAAAGGCATTTGCCGGCGAAGATACGCTTCTTCATCGACGAGTTGAAAGAGGTCTACGCCCAGCCGGGCTACTGGACTAGGCTGACAGCGCTTGTTCCGGCAAACGCGGCTGCGACAGGAACACGGCTACTTCCGCCATCGCCTTGAACAACGAGGCGGTCAGCAGCGCGACCTGCGTGCGCGAGGGATCGTTTTCCAGGTGGTTGACCGGCGTTAGCTCGCGCATCAGGCGCGCACGCACGATCTGCAGGCCGCATTGGCCAATGATGGTGGCGATGCGCGGCAACAGCTCGCGCATGTGCTGCATGGCTTCATTGCTGGCGGCGCCGATTTCCAGCACCACGCCAAGTTCGGACGGCTCCATCTGTACGACAACCTTGCCGATATCGGGCAAATTGATTTCCAGCCGCAGCGCCACGCGCGGGCGGCGGCGGCGCTGCTCCGGCGGTCCATCTTCCTGGCCCGGATCGCGCGCCACGACGCGCAATGTGAGCTTTTCGGCGCCCCAGGCGTAGACAGCGAAACGCCAGGCATCCAGTTCGGACACCAGCCCTGGGTACGGGCGCGCGTCGCGCAGCACGGGCGGCGGCGGGTCGGCCATGAACAGGCTGGATGGCACATGGCGACCTTCATTTTGCTGTTGCAGCGCGGCGCGCTGTTCGCTGTAGGTGCGCACCATGACTTGCCAGGAGGCGGCCAGCATGGAAGTGTCGGGGGTGTGCCAGACCATCTGGCGCAAGGGGAATAACTGGTTGGGCTGCATCGACAACGCTTCCTGCGACAGCAGCGCGCCGATCGTTGCGCCTGCGGCAGCCGTGCTGCGCACCAGCTGGTTTTGCTGCGCACCCTCCATCGCCTCGAGCAGGGCGCCGACAGAAGGGGGCAAGCCGCTTTGCAGCGCGAACTCGGTCGTGTCGCCCGGTGGCTGGGCAACCGGCGGCACTGGCTGGGCATTGACCTGGCCGGGATTCTCTCGTACCTGGCGGTCGTGAATGCTCAGGCCCGGATTGGAAGGAGTGACGCGATCGATTGCCATACAAACTGATAGTAATACGGCGAAATAAAAAAAGCCAACCGCGCACGGTTGGCTTTCTCAGGCCACCTGCGGAATTACTGCAGCAGGGACAGGACCAGGGAGGACTGGCTGTTGGTCTGCTTCAGCATGGCGGTGCCGGCTTGCAGCAGCATCTGCGACGAGGTCATGGTGGCGGATTCGGAAGCGAAGTCCACGTCCATGATACGGCCGGTTGCGTTCTTAGTGTTGGTCGAGATGTTGGCCAAGTTGTTGTAGACGTGGTCCAGGCGGTTCGACACGGCACCCAGTTTGGAGCGCAGGGCGCCAACCGAGTTGATGGCAGTAGCCAGCTTGCCGATGGTGCCGTTTGCTGCGGTGGAGGTGGTGGTGCCCAGTTCGGAGCCAGCAGCAGCGCCGGTACCGGTGGTCACGAAGCCAGTTGCCGCAGCGACGACGTCAGTGCCGATCTGGGTCAGCTCAGCGGTAAAGTCGCCGGTCATGGTTTCGGTGGAGTCAGCACCGATCTGGAACTTCAGGGCTGCGGTCAGCTTGCCGCCGGCGCTGTTGAACAGGGTGGTGCCGCCGAACTTGGTGTTGGCAACGATGTTCGACAGTTCGTCGGTCAGGGTGTCGAATTCCTTCTGCATCGCGGTACGGTCAGCGGAGGTGGAGGAATCGTCGGCTGCCTGGGTTGCCAGGTCTTTCATGCGGTTCAGGATGTTGGTCGACTCGTCCAGCGCGCCTTCAGCGGTTTGCATCAGGGAGATCGAGTTCTGGGTGTTGCGCATTGCAACGGTCATGCCGCTGGTCTGGGTTTTCAGGCGGGTGGCGATCTGCAGGCCTGCTGCGTCGTCCATTGCCGAGTTGATGCGGAAGCCGGTGCTCAGGCGGGTCATCGAGGTCGACAGGGAATTCTGAGTGCGGGTGATCGAGTTCTGTGCGGACAGGGCCGCTGCGTTGGTGTGAAGGCTCAGCATGATAACTCCTGGGGTGGTTGGTTCAAATCGAGCAGCGGGTCTTTTTCTGCGCTCTCAGAAGTACAAGACGACCGCCGGGCCGGGAGCATTAAATGCTGAGTGGAAATTTTTTGGATTTTTTTTGCCCGTATGAAACTAGCAATGCAAAAGAGACATGGGGGCTGGCGCGTGGCGCGATGAAAAAAGGGGGCCGCGGCCCCCTTTATCCTTACATGTTCGGATAGTTCGGTCCGCCGCCGCCCTCAGGCGTGATCCAGACGATGTTCTGGGTCGGGTCCTTGATATCGCACGTCTTGCAATGCACGCAATTCTGCGCATTGATCTGCAGGCGGTCCTGGCCCTCGTCGGTCTTGACGAATTCGTACACGCCGGCTGGGCAGTAGCGCGCCTCCGGACCTGCAAACTTGGCAAGGTTCACATTCACCGGCACCGAGTTGTCTTTCAGCGTCAGGTGGATAGGCTGGTCTTCCGCGTGGTTGGTATTCGAGATGAATACCGACGACAGGCGGTCGAAGGTCAGCTTGCCATCCGGCTTGGGATAAGTGATCGGGGTGAATTCCGTAGCCGGGCGCAGGCAGGCATGGTCCGGGGTCGAATGGTGCAGGGTCCACGGCGCCTTGCCGCGGAAGACAATCTGGTCGATGCCGGTCATCAGGGAGCCCAGGTACAGGCCCTTCTTCAGCCAAGGCTTGACGTTGCGCGCCACGTGCAGCTCTTCGTGCAGCCAGGACTGTTCGAAGGCGGTTGGGTAAGCTGCCAGTTCGTCGGCCGAGCGGCCGGCACCCAGCGCAGCGACCACCGCTTCAGCAGCCAGCATGCCGGACTTGATCGCAGCGTGCGAGCCCTTGATGCGGCTCATGTTCAGGAAGCCGGCGTCGCAGCCGATCAGCGCGCCGCCCGGGAACACCAGCTTTGGCAGCGATTGCAGGCCGCCGGCGGTGATCGCACGGGCGCCGTAGGAAATGCGCTTGGCGCCTTCGAAGAAAGTACGGATCTCCGGGTGGGTCTTGTAGCGCTGGAATTCTTCGTATGGCGACAGGTAAGGGTTCTCGTAATCGAGGCCGACCACGTAGCCAACCATCACCTGGTTGTTTTCCAGGTGGTAGAGGAAGGAGCCGCCGTAGGTCTTGGTGTCCAGCGGCCAGCCGGTGGTGTGGATCACCAGGCCGGGCTTGTGCTTGGCGGGATCGATTTCCCACAGTTCCTTGATGCCGATGCCGTAGGACTGAGGATCCTTGCCCTTGTTCAGGTCGTACTTGGCCATCAACTGCTTGCCCAGGTGGCCACGCGCGCCTTCGGCAAACAGGGTGTACTTGCCGTGCAGTTCCATGCCGAGCTGGAAGTCAGGGCCTGGCTCGCCATCGCGCTTCACGCCCATATTGCCGGTCGCAACGCCTTTGACGGAGCCGTCATCGTTGTACAGGATTTCAGCGCCGGTGAAGCCGGGGAAGATTTCCACGCCCAGGGCTTCGGCTTGCTGGCCCAGCCAGCGCACCACGTTGCCCAGCGAAATCACGTAATTGCCGTGGTTCTCGAAACACTTCGGCAGCATGAAGTTCGGGGTCTTGTAAGCCTTGCTCTCGGTCAGGAACAGCACGCGGTCTTCGGTGACTTCGGTGTTCAGCGGAGCGCCCAGCTCTTTCCAGTTGGGGATCAGCTCGCTAAGGGCTTTCGGATCCATTACCGCGCCGGACAGGATATGGGCGCCAAGTTCACCGCCTTTTTCCAGCACCACCACGGACGTGTCCGGGTTCAGTTGCTTGATCTTGATCGCTGCCGACAGGCCAGCAGGGCCGCCGCCAACGATCACAACGTCGTACTCCATTGCCTCGCGCGGGCCGTACTGTTCTACAAGGTTGCTCATAGTGTTTTTATAAGAATGATGGAAAATGTGGTGCTGGAAATAGAACGAGTGTGCTCTTTTTTCCCGGGTATTGCAACGGTGGCGCCATTGTGAGGGCTAATATTAGACGTGGCAATCTAATAAGGAGGTTTTTTGTGTCATCATGTCGGAACGGAATTATAAGGAGTGGCCGGTGGGGATCGAAGTAAATTTTGAGGGCAAGATCGCCCTGATCACAGGCGCTTCCAGCGGTCTTGGCGCCCGGTTTGCCAAGGTGCTGGCGAAAGCAGGTTGCCAGGTGGTGCTGGCCTCGCGCCGCATCGAACGCCTGAAGGAATTGCGTGCAGAAATCGAAGCCGATGGCGGCGCGGCCCATGTGGTGGCGGTGGATGTGACCGACTATGCGAGCATCAAATCTGCCATTGCCCACGCCGAAACCGAAGCGGGGCCGATCGACATCCTGGTGAATAATTCCGGTGTATCAATGACGCAACGCTTGCTCGATGTGTCGCCGGAAGATTATGACTTTGTCATGGACTGCAACCTGCGCGGGGCCTTTTTCGTAGCGCAGGAAACGGCCAAGCGCATGATTGCGCGCGCCAAGGGCGATCCGCGCAAGCAGCACCGCATCATCAATATCGCTTCGGTGGCCGGGCTGCGCGTGCTGCCGCAGATTGGCGTCTATTGCATGAGCAAGGCGGGCGTGGTGCAGATGACCAAGGCCATGGCGGTGGAGTGGGGCAAGTATGGCATCAACACGAATGCGATTTGCCCGGGCTATATCGAGACCGAAATCAACGAGGATTACTTCGCCAGCGAGCAGGGCAAGCGTTTGATCGACATGCTGCCGCGCAAGCGGGCGGGCAAGCCGGAGGACCTGGATGGGCTGCTGCTGCTGCTCGCGGGGGATGAGGCGCATTTTATCAACGGCGCGATCATTTCGGCTGATGATGGGATGATGGCGGGCTGAAAACCAGTAAACCCGGGGCTGACCCGCAGGGTCAGACCCCCGACGGTCTCCGGGCCTCGGGGTTGGTTCTGGGCTTTTGACTTGTTACGAAGATCAACAACGCACAACCTTAACACTGGGCAGCTGATCAGACAGGGTCAGACCCTTGGGCCTGACCCAGAATTACCGGTTTTAACGCGCCCCAGCCAGTTTATGGACCAGTTCCGTGGCAGTAGCCGCGCCGAACTTGCGCATCAAGGAAGCCCGATGCATCTCCACCGTCCGCGGCGACAAGCCGGCATCGCGCGCGATCATCTTGCTGGTCTTGCCTTCGACGAGCAGCGCCGCGATTTCGCGTTCACGTGGCGTCAGGGCGGCCGACACCGGCCGCTGCTCCGACACGTCCTCGAACGTCCAGATCCCGGCCCCAAGCGGCTGCGCCGTCTCCAGTGCGCGCCCGGTCACGTGGCACCAGAACAGCTCACCATTGGCGCGCCGCATGATGCGCTCATCCGAATAACGCCCTTTGGCGTTCATGATCGGGATAATGCGGTCACCGGTGCGCAAGTATTCGTCCTGCGTCGGGTACAGCACCTGGAACGACTGCCCATCCAGTTCACCCGCGCCGTAGCCGAACATGGCGCCCAGTGCGTCATTGCTGGCCTTGATCACGCGCTGGTCCGACACGCACATGCCTACCGGGGCGAACTTGAAGATGGACTCATAATTGATCGGCATTGCGGTATTTCTACGGTATTGAAGTTTGGGCGGGCGTATTCTATCCTCAATCGCCTTCTGGCCATTTGAACAAGGAGACATAATGAACAAGATTTACCCGGATGCCAAGGCCGCCCTGGCCGGCATCGTGGCCGACGGCCAAACCATCGCGGTCGGCGGTTTCGGCCTGTGCGGCATTCCCGAGGCGTTGATCGCCGCCCTGCGCGATAGCGGCGCCACCGGCCTGACCGCGATTTCCAACAACGCCGGCGTGGACGGCTTCGGCCTGGGCCAATTGCTGGAAACGCGCCAGATCAAGAAGATGGTCTCCTCCTACGTGGGCGAGAACAAGGAATTCGCGCGCCAGTTCCTGGCCGGCGAACTGGAACTGGAATTCACGCCGCAAGGCACGCTGGCTGAAAAGCTGCGCGCTGGGGGCGCAGGCATTCCGGCCTTCTTCACCAAGACCGGCGTCGGCACCATTGTCGCCGACGGCAAGGAGATCCGCGAATTCGACGGCGAACAGTATGTGATGGAACGTTCGCTGGTGGCCGACGTATCGCTGGTCAAGGCCTGGAAGGCCGACAAGACCGGCAACCTGGTATTCCGCAAGACTTCGCGCAACTTCAACCCGAACGTCGCCGCCGCAGGCAAGGTCTGCGTGGTGGAAGTGGAAGAGATCGTCGAAGTCGGTGCCATCGACCCGGATGCCGTGCACCTGCCGGGCATCTACGTGCACCGCATCGTGCTCAACGCCACACCGGAAAAACGCATTGAACAGCGCACCGTGCGTGCCAACTAAGGAGAAGACAACATGGCATGGACTCGTGATGAAATGGCCGCGCGGGCGGCAAAAGAGCTGCAGGATGGCTTTTATGTAAACCTGGGCATCGGCTTGCCGACGCTGGTTGCCAATTATGTGCCGCAAAATATCGAGGTGTTCCTGCAGTCGGAAAACGGCTTGCTGGGCATCGGCCCCTTCCCGACCGAAAGCGAAGTGGATGCGGACCTGATCAACGCCGGCAAGCAGACCGTGACCGCGTTGCCTGGCGCAGCTTACTTCAGCTCCGCCGACTCGTTCGCCATGATCCGGGGCGGCAAGATCAACCTGGCAATCCTGGGCGCGATGCAGGTGTCGGAAAAGGGCGACCTGGCCAACTGGATGATCCCCGGCAAAATGGTAAAAGGCATGGGCGGGGCGATGGACCTGGTGGCCGGCGTCAAGAAAGTCGTGGTGCTGATGGAGCATGTCGCCACCGCCAAGGATGGCGCGACCTCGCACAAGCTGCTGAAGAAATGCGACTTGCCGCTGACCGGCGTGGGTGTGGTAGACATGATCATCACCGACCTGGGCGTGTTGGAAGTGACCCCGACCGGCATCAAGGTGATCGAACTGGCCCCAGGCGTTACGCGCGAAGAAATCGCCGCTGCCTCCGGCGTGGAATTGTCGTTCTCCTGAGCACGCAGCCAAAGAAAAAAAGGGACGCCAGTTGGCGTCCCTTTTTTGTATCGATACGGCTGTCAGGAAAAAGGGGCGCCGATGCGCCCCTTTTTCTTACTGGCCTTTGACGTAAGTGTATTTACGTTTGCGGACCGATTTGATGTTCGGATTGATGCGCGTCGACTGGATCGGCGCCGCCGTACCGCCGATGCCGATCCCAACAGTTACGCGGGGAGGCTCAGTGCCGGTGCCAGGCCTGCCCGGGTCGCCTGTCTCGCCCACCCTGCGGACCTTCACGCCCCGGGCCAGCACAGGCGAAGGCGGCAGGCCGCCACCGGCAAACACGGAGGAGCGGTTGCCGCCGCAGATGCCGTCGGCACCGATGGCGCCAGATGCGTTGAACAGGTTGACCACGTAACCGCGTGCTTCACCCAGGGCGGTGGAGCAGCTTGCCGCGTTGCCGACAATCGGACGGTTGGTACTGAACATGACAGTGCCGCCGGCGATCAGGGACGAGGTCACGACCTGTTCGCCCTTCTGCAATTCCATGAACCAGCCGCGGGTGCTGCCGTTCGGCAGGACGTTTGGCGAATTGCAGCTGGTCGACGCGGTGCTGTTGGTCAGGCTGGCGTCAAGGTTCAGTCCAGCCTCGTCAGTTGTGGGCCGCAGGGACAGGTCGTCGAGCGCCACGTAGAAGCGGTTGGCGGTCGACTCGTAAGGATACTGCCACGACAGCGGGTGTTCGCGGTCGCCGCTGCCCAGGGCCAGGTAGACGAAGCCCTTGTTGTACAGCAGGGCCGGGCCGAACATGAATTTGCGCGGGCTGCTGGCCTGGTTGGTGTAAGCCACGCGGTACATGCGCCAGTTGCCGGAATTGAGCTGCGCTTTGCTGGTCGGGCTATCGATGAAGTCGATGCGGTAGACATTGCCGCCAAGGTCGACCGCGTAGGCGTAGTCAACCATGCCGTCGTTGTCGATGTCGACCATCGACACGTCGCCGACGACGCTGCGCTTGGTCCTGAAGCTGGCCAGCTGGGAGCCGCTTTCCGCGTCCATGATGTAGACGTATCCGCCTTTGCCGGCCACGCAGGTGGGGGCGCCGGTGTTGGCGTCTTCGCAGTTGTCGTAGCCGCCGCCCATCACGATCACAGGCTTGCTGGGCGAGTAGCCTTTGACGAAGGCCAGCGCCGGGATGGACCAGGTCTGGCCGATGCCATCGAAGCCGGGGGTGCAGCCGCTGTCATTGGCAAGGTTCGGGCAACCCACCGACCACATCAGGCGTGGGCTATCGATGTCGGTCACGTCCAGGCCGTAGACCATGCGGCCGCCGCGACGCATGGTCGGGTAGATCCAGATCTTCTTGGGATCGTTGGCATCGACCGGCAGGTTCTGGAATACACCGGTGGAACCGTCGAAGAAGTAGTCTTTCGGGCTGCCGACGGCTGCCACGTCGCCGGGACCGGACACGTTCGGGTAGTTCACCAGCGGGGTCTGGTCTTTCAGGCGCGACAGGCGGCTGAAGAATTCAGGGGCGACAAAGGCCCAGCGTTCCTTGCCGTTGCTGGCATCGACTGCGCGGAAGAAGCCATCGTTGGCGCCGTAGAAGACGAACACATTGTTCTCGTCATAGGCCAGCGGCAGCGGGCGCGAGTGGATCACGTCGCCGTGGATCGACGGGCGGGTGGTGGTGGTCGGCATGTTTTCGCCGCGCTCTTGCGTGACGTCCGCGCCCTTGATGAAATTGACCACGTCGGCTGGCAGGCCGCTGTTGGTGGTGTTGAAGGTCACCAGCGAGGTGCCGCCCGGGACGCGGGTGTACAGGGTGCGGTTGACGGCATAGGTCGGGTCGCCGGTGAAACTCGGGTCGTTACCATTGCGCAGCATCTGCGCCGCCGCGCCTTTTTCAACCGAAGGTCCGTCCGGCGCGTCGGAATAGGGCGACACGCCGCGCGGCAAGGCCTTGCAGCCGCTCGCCGGGTCGGGGTTCAGGCCGAGGTTCTCCCAATACGGTCCCTTCTGGACGGTCCAGAAGCTCTGCGCGCAATCGGTGATGAAGCCGGTATTGTCGTTAACGGCCAGGTTGGCGTTGGCGTCGCCCAGCTTGACCTCGGAGCCATCCAGCACCAGCTGGTAGCGTTTCAGATTGCCAAACCAGCGCGGCTTGGCATCAGGGTCAGGGCGGAACATGCCAATGAAGACCTGGTTCTGGTTTTGCGAACGGTTGGTGGCGTTCACTGGCAGCGAAGTCGACGCGAAAGTCGAGTTCACAGCCAGCACCTCGCCAATGATCTGGTTCAGGGCATCAAGGATGGCTTGCTGGCTCTTGGCGGCGAAGTACTTGCCGCCGCCGGCGCGGGCCATGCTCAGCATCAGCTTGGTGTGCTCGATGTTTTGCTGGGCGTTGTACACGTCGATCGTGTAGAACGTCACCTTGGACTTCATCGTGCTGGCCGGGATCGGCACGCCCTTGTCGTGCATGAAGCGCGCCCATTCGTCGGCATTCCACGGATTGGAATCGGTGGTTTCGCCGCCAGTCGGCACGTTGGTCACGGTGCTGTTGACGCCGTTGATTGCATATGATGAGGTGCCGACCGGGCAGATCTTGCTGCCGTCGTTCAGGGCCGAGCCTATCCTGCAGCCGTCGGTGTAGTTGCTGCAGGTGGTCGGCCACGGCGCCATGTTCAGCTCGTTGCCGGCGGCGCTCTGGCTCGAGTAGCAGACCGAGGTCTGGCCGATATTGGTGACGCTCTCGACGGTCTGGGTCGAGAAGTTCGGCAGGCCAAGCTGCCTGGTGCTGCCGCCCAGGCTCTGCAGCTGGGTCGTGTTGGCGGAATCGTCCTTGGTCGGGCCGCTCTGGTCCGGGTTGGTGACAAAGATCACGATCGTCTTGGCGCAGTTGGCGTCGTCGCTCAGCGGCGACTTGAACGGTACCCAGCGGCTGACGTAGCCGGCCGGGTCGGCAATCGAGCTCGGCGTGACGCCCTGCGCGGCGGAGTAGCCAGGACGGCCGCCGAGGTAGTTGTACACGTCGTACATCAGGTTGCCATACATGGTGCCCGAATTGCGCTTCTCGATCGGACTGGTAATGTTGCTATCGATGGTATCGAGCCGGTTGCTGAAAGCGTTCTTGGCCGACGGCGACATCGGCTGCACCTGGAAGCGCACAAAGCCGCCGTTGTCGTTGGCGGTGCCGTCGGTGACGAACTCGAACAGGCCAACGTTGACCTTGTCGTTCAGGGTGGCGATCGCGTCCTTGATGGCGCGCACTTCCGATTGCCCCTGGGACAGGCCGCCGGGCCATTTCTGCGACTGGCGCGACCAGTTGGACGTGTTGTCCAGCACGATCAGGATGCGGGGATTGATCGAGGTGCCGGCAGAGGCGCCGGTGAAAATATCGATGTCGTCAGCGCCAGCCGGGAACGACAGGAGGGTGGCGCATGCACCGAGGCTGGCGGCCGCGGTGGTCATTAGCTTTTTTTGCATGGCTGGCTCTCAATAAAAGCGGGCTAGTAATCTATTTGCAGGAGGTTTCAATATTGTCGGTGGACACGCGCATGGCGACGCCCTGTACGACCTGGACTTCTGATTGAACCTGCTGGTCCTGGCTGGTGGCAGTCATTTCCCAAGTGGAATCGGCGCACATCGAATCGCCGTTTTGCGCCCCGACGATCAGGCCGTCGTTGCTGGAGCCGACGCTGCAGCCGCGGTCTTCTTCGTTGCGGAAATCGAATTCGCTGGTCTTGATCTTGCGCACCTTGACGCAGCGTGCCGCACTGAGGGCGGTCACGATATCGACCACGCCGTCGCCGTTGACGTCGAAACAGCGATGGTTACTGTTCAGGCAGGGCTGGTCCAGTGCATCGGATGGCGTGTCGAAGAAGCGGGTGCTGGACATGGCTTCGTCGAGTACGTTGCGGCTGGCGGCAATGGCTTCGTCGCGGTTTTGCATATTGTTGACCACCTGGATGCTGGACTTGCCAAGGTTGAAGGTGGTCATGGCCAGCAAGGTGAGCAGCACCAGCATGACCAGCGCCACGACCATCGTCATGCCGCTTTGCTGGCGGAGGGCAGGGTGTTTCATCAGGATTTCCTTCCGGCCACGTTAGGCAGGCCAATCAGTGAGGTGAAAACGTGGCGTTTGTATTTGTCGTTGGCGGCGCTGATGACGTTCTGCTGGCCATTCTCGTTCGCGCCGAGGACGTAGGACTTGCGGTCGGTGTGACCCACGGACGGGCTCAGGGTGCGCGCCAGCAGGTGCAGCTTGACAGAAACCACATTGCCCCACTCGGTATCGTTGACATGCGGCGTAAAGCTGTCGGCGACGCCGTCGCCACTAGTGTCGAGGCCATATTCAAGCTGCATGTTTTCGATGCCTTCGGCCAGCGGCACGATCTGGACCGACATGACACCGCCCTTGCTCACCACCTCGGCGCGCTTGAGGGTGGGGACGCCGTCGCTGGCCATGCTGTTGTTGGCGACGAAGTAGATATGGGTCAGCAGGCGCCGCACGTCGGCCGGCGTACCGCTGTTGATGATCTCCGTGCAGTTGTACTGGTGCAGCGTAAAGCCATTGTTGATCCCGGAGATCTGGTAGTGCTTGTCCTTGTCGCTGGAACCGAGTTCATAGCCGTTGGAGCATTGCGAAGCCTGGAAGAAGGGGCCGCCGGCAGCCTCGTCCTCGCAATCGGCGGCGCCGACCACGCAGGTCTGGGTATGGCGCACCACCACCACGTCGGTATTGGCCTTGACGTCGGACAGGCAGCCGAGCGAATTGCTGTTGTCATATCCTTGCACTGCAAAGGCGATGTCACCGCGAATGGCTGTCAGGTCGAGCGTGCATGGATCCGGCAGGACGGTCGGCGCGTCCAGTTCCACCGGGTCGTACTCGGCGTAATAGCCGGCGTTGCGCAAGTCGCCGGTCATCAGTTGCATGGCGTAGCGCCCGTTCTCCACCTGGCGGTTGGCGCGCTCGATTTCCATTTGCGCGGCGCTGTTGTTGTTGAACAGGGTCGACAAGCCGGCGAGCAGGAGCAGCCCGACGGCAACCGCCACCATCATTTCAACCAATGTAAAGCCTTGCGCGCGGCGGCGATGAATCTGCATGAAGGGGCTCCTCATTTGCATTCAAGTTGAGGAATCAGGACCTGCGCGGCAATCAGGCGGCGATAGCTTTCGTCGCCGAATTGATTGCGGCCGCAGTCCAGCGATGGAGCCTGGGTGGCGTGCAATCCCTGCCAGGCAACAGCGACCTGGACGATGCCGGGCTTGCAAACGCCGGGGCTGGGGTCGGCCGCCTGCAGCAGGGTAATGCAGCCGCGTGCGCCGATCATGGCGCCGACCTTGGTACTGCTGTCGGTTTCGGCAGCGCCTTTCAGCAGGTTGCTCCACTCGCAGACATCGCGCGCGGCGCCGGCCAAAAGGGCGCTGCAATCGGCTGGTTGCGCATCGCCAGTGCCGATATTGGCCGACTCGTAGGCTGCGCTGTTCTGCGGGTTGCCTTGCACGCGGGCGGTCATGTCGTCCAGCAGGATCACTGCCTGGGCGCGCTGGTAGGATTCGATCGATCCGACGCTGGCCTTGGACTGGAAAACCGCAATGCCCAGCAGGCCAAACGCCAGGATCACAATGGTGACCAGGACTTCAATCATAGTAACGCCGTGTTGGCGGTGCATGGTGGGTCTTAGCATGATGTAGGTTGCACGTTCGGGCGGCCGCCAAGGTCAATCCTGATGCAGCTGGCTTTGCCGGTGGAGGCCGTCAGGGAGAACTGCGGGTTGGCATCCCCCTTGACGCGGCCGGCAGCGGTAAACGTCACGCCAGCTGCGGGGCCGGCCACGGTGATCGACGGGCGCGTCACAAAAATGGCCAGGGCCGGTTCGCCGGCGTTCGGGCTAGGGATGCTCCAGCCAGTATTCCAGTTGGTCGAGGGGGAAATCGACACGTCCTTGTTGCGCTTGATGGCCTCGCTGCGCGCGCGCAGGATACTGGTGAACAGGTCGCTCGATGTGCTCTTCAGGCGCTGGTTGGCGATGAAATCCTGCATTGCAGGCGCGCCGAGCGCCGCCAGGATACCGATCACCACCACCACCATCAGCATTTCAGGAAGGCCGAAGCCGGATTGGCGCTTCATGGCTTCACCACTTGTCGGCCGGCAGCTTGCTGCCGGCCTGGTCGATGGTGAGGGCGCCGTCGGATTCCTGGCGACTGCCAGCGATAGGGGTCGCCGTGATGGTGAACCTTGGCGGCGGGCCGGCATCAGTCTGGATGGTAATCGTGTACCACTTGGACACGGCAGCAGGCGTTTGCATGTTCAGGCCGCTGACCGAATCCTTGTAGACACGTGCATCGGCCAGGAATTGCTGCTCGCGCTGGGCCAGGTCGATCAGGTGCTGCTGCGCAGCGGCGCGATTACCCTTTACGATATAGCGGGTGTAACTGGGAAGGGCGATGGAAGCGAGGATCCCGACGATGGCGACGGTGATCATCAATTCAATCAAGGTAAAGCCACGGTGGCTGGGGAATTTCATCCTGGCGTCCGTTTCTGGGTGCATGATTAGTGAGTTCATTCTAGGTTCCATGTTTCCGTGTGTCAACATTCGCCTCGTGACTTTTCGTTACATTCTAACCACAAAAAAAGACAGGCCCCATGCACAATTGCATGGGGCCTGCCTTAGTGGTAAGAACGCTACGGGATTACTCGGCGGTAGCAGCCAGGGCTTTCGCGGTGGCCGGCTGGGCCGGTGCATTCAGCGGGGTGGGATTGGCCAGTTCGCGCTTCAGCGTATCCATGTCCAGCTCGCCTTCCCACTTGGCGACCACCAGGGTAGCCACGCCGTTGCCGACGAAGTTGGTCAGGGCGCGGCATTCGCTCATGAAACGGTCGATGCCGAGGATCAGGGCCATGCCTGCCACCGGGATGGTTGGCACCACGGCCAGGGTGGCTGCCAGGGTGATGAAGCCGGCACCGGTAATGCCGGAGGCGCCTTTCGAGGTCAGCATGGCGACGCCGAGGATGGTCACTTGCTGCCACAGCGTCAGGTCGGTGTTGGTGGCCTGGGCCACGAACAGGGCGGCCATGGTCATATAGATATTGGTGCCGTCCAGGTTGAAGGAGTAGCCGGTCGGGACCACCAGGCCAACCACAGGCTTGGAGGCGCCCAGTTTTTCCAGCTTGCGCATCAGCGAAGGCAGCGCGCTTTCCGAGGAGGAAGTGCCCAGCACGATCAGCAGTTCTTCCTTGATATAGGCGATGAAGCGGCCGATCGAGAAGCCGGTGTACTTGGCGATCAGGCCCAGCACGATGAACACGAACAGGAAGCAGGTCAGGTAGAACGAACCCATCAGCTTGGCCAGCGGCAGCAGGGAAGCGATGCCGTATTTGCCAATGGTGAAGGCCATGGCGCCGAAAGCGCCGACCGGCGCGGCCTTCATGATGATGTTGACCATGCCGAAGAAGGCGTGCGATACCTCGTCGACCAGCTTGGTGACCGGACGGCCGCGTTCGCCGAGCAGCGAGAGGGCAAAGCCGAACAGCACGGCAACCAGCAGCACCTGCAGGATGTCGCCCTTGGCGAAGGCATCGAACACGGTGTTAGGGATGATGTTCAGCAGGAAGTCGGTGGTGGTCAGCGCCTTGGTCTTTTCCGTGTACTGGGCGATGGACTTGGTGTCCAGCGTGTGCGGATCGGCGTTGAAGCCGGCGCCCGGTTGCATGAAGTTGGCAACGGCCAGGCCGATGACCAGGGCGAAGGTGGACACGATCTCAAAGTAGAGCAGGGCTTTGCCGCCGACGCGGCCGATCTTTTTCACGTCCTGCATGCCGGCGATGCCGCTCACCACGGTACAGAAGATGACCGGGGCAATGATCATTTTGATCAGTTTGATGAAACCGTCGCCAAGCGGTTTCATGGCGACTGCGTCGGTCGGCAGGTAGATGCCGAGCAGGATGCCGCAGAAGATGGCGAACAGTACCTGGACGTACAGTACTTTATAGAAGGGTGTCTTTTCCATGATGAGGGGGCCTCGTTTGTCTCCGAATATTCCCATCATGGCAAACGGGTTGTCTTGCCGCTATTGTGTCTATCCCCATTGTGGAAAACCACAATCGGGCGGATGCCGCAGCGCCGCAGGCCATATAATCCCGGCATGACACTGCAACCCTACCTCGATACCTTTCCCCAGTTGGCAGACGGCGTGTTCGTCCACCAGTCCGCGCAAATCATCGGCGACGTCAATGTCGCCCGCGATGCCTCGATCTGGTGCAATGCGGTTGTGCGCGGCGATGTGAACCGCATTACGATCGGCGAAGGCAGCAATGTGCAGGATTTCGCCATGTGCCATGTATCGCACCGCTCGGCCGCCAAGCCGGAAGGCGCCGCCCTGACGATCGGCAAGTACGTCACCATTGCCCATTCGGTGCTGTTACATGGCTGCACCATCGGCGACGAATGCCTGGTTGGCATGGGCTCGATCATCATGGACGACGTGGTGATCGAAAAGCATGTGATGGTGGGGGCGGGCAGCCTGGTGGCTCCCGGCAAGGTACTGAAGAGCGGCGGACTGTATGTCGGCCGGCCCGCGATGCGCATCCGCGAGCTGACCGAACAGGAGGTTGCGCACTTCAGGTACTCAGCCGAACACTATATGCGCCTGAAGAACAACTACCTGGCGCAAAAAGCCTGATTACTGGGCGACCCAGCCGCCATCCATATTCCAGGCCACGCCGCGCATCTGCCTGGCCGCGTCGGAGCACAGGAAGACGGCCATGGCCCCCAGTTCCTCCGGCGTGACGAATTCGCCGGACGGCTGTTTTTCTGCCAGAAGGGCGGCCTTGGCGTCTTCATTGGACAGGCCTTCTTTCTCGGCGCGCGCATCGACCTGCTTTTGCACCAGAGGCGTCAATACCCAGCCCGGACAGATCGCGTTGCAGGTGATGCCAGTTTTCGCCGTTTCCAACGCGGTGGCTTTGGTAAAGCCCACCAGGCCGTGCTTGGCTGCGACATAGGCCGACTTGCCGGCCGACGCCACCAGCCCGTGCACCGAAGCGAGGTTGATGATGCGGCCCCAGTTGCGCGCCTTCATATGCGGCAGCGCCAGGCGGGTGGTGTGGAAGGCCGAAGTCAGGTTAATGGCAATGATGGCGTCCCAGCGCTCGGCCGGGAAGTCCTCGACATTGGCCACGTGCTGGATGCCGGCGTTGTTCACCAGGACATCGACGCCGCCGAACTTCTGGGCGGCATAGGCCATCATGGCCTCGATATCGGCCGGCTTGCTCATGTCCGCGCCATGGTAGCCTGCCTGCACGCCGAATTCGGCGGCCAGCGATTCTTGTAGCTTCGCGATCTCGCCAGCATCGCCAAAGCCGTTCAATACGATGTTGGCGCCTTCGGCTGCCAGGCTGCGTGCGATGCCCAGGCCGATGCCGGAGGTGGAGCCGGTTACGAGCGCAGTTTTGCCGCGCAAAGTCGTGCTGACCATTTGGTCCCCTATAATTAGTTAGCCAATGTAGAATGTAGCGCAAAAACCAATAGCGAAACAACAGCGCGGGGAGTGAGGAACCGAATGCCAGAAGCGAAAATCAAGTCCGTTCAGTGTTTCTCCATGTCTGGCCTGCACCAGATGGCATACAAGGAATGGGGCGAGGAAGACAACCCGAATGTGCTGGTTTGCGTGCACGGCGTGACCCGGGTTTCGGACGACTTCGACAATCTTGCACAGTCACTGTGCAAGGAATACCGTGTGGTTTGCCCCGACGTGGTGGGCCGCGGCCGTTCCGGCAGCCTGGTAAACCCCCAACTGTACCGCCTTCCCCAGTATGTCAGCGATATGGTGACCTTGCTGGCGCGCGTGCTGGCCAATGGCGAGCGCCAGAGCGTGGACTGGTTCGGCACTTCGATGGGCGGCCTGATCGGCATGGGCCTGGCTTCGCTGCCGGACAGCCCGGTCAGCAAGCTGGTATTGAACGATATCGGCCCCACATTGGACTCGCTGGCGATCCAGCGCATCGGCGACTATATTGCGCAGGACGTGCGCTTCCCAACCTTCAAGGCGGGCGCCGAATTCGTGAAGATGGTGTCGACCACGTTCGGCGAACACACCGAGGCGGAATGGCACAAGCTGGCCGCCGACGTGCTGCGCCAGGATAAGGACGGCTCGTGGGTACGCCACTACGATATGGGCCTGGCCTTGCCGTTCCAGTCGGTGACGCCGGAATCGGCCCGGGCCGATGAGGCGATGCTGTGGGCTGCCTACGATGCGATCCGCTGCCCGACCTTGCTGGTGCGCGGCGCCAACTCCGACCTGCTGTCGCGCGAAACGGCGCAAGCGATGACGCAGCGCGGCCCGAAAGCCAAACTGGTGGAGATCCCGAATGTCGGCCATGCGCCGACCTTCCTGCATGACGACCAGATCGCGATTGCGAAAGATTTTTTGTTGAACCACTAAGAGAGAAGCATGGAAATCAAACGTTTTCACGTAGGTAAGCGCATGTCCGAAATCGCCGTCCACAACGGCACTGTCTACCTGGCCGGCCAGATTGCTGAGAAGGGTGGCGACATCAAGGCGCAGACCGCCGAAGTGCTGGGCCATATCGACCGCCTGCTGGGCGAAGCCGGCAGCGACAAGGCGCACATCCTGCGCGCCCAGATCTACATCACCGACCTGGCCAACTTCGCCGCCATGAACGAAGTGTGGGAAGCCTGGGTGGTGGAAGGCAATACGCCGCCGCGCGCGACTGTCCAGGCGCACCTGGCAAACCCCGACTGGCTGGTCGAAATCGTGGTGACCGCCGCCCAAAAGTAAAGTTGCAAAGGTTTTCGTAATGGTTTCAATCGCGGCTCTCAACAGCGCAACGACGGACCAGTTGGTACAAGGCTTGTCCGCCGACGATGGAGCGCGCGTGCTGGCTGCGCTCGACCACGCCAGCCAGGCGTACAGCGGCCGTATCACAGGCCATGGGCAAGATGCCCTGGAATTCGCCATTGGGGTGGCCAGCACACTGGCGATCCTGCGCACCGATGCGGAAACCCGCATCGCGGCACTGATGTTCGAGCTGACCCTGCTCGACGCCGATACCGCCCCTTCCATCGAGCCGCGCTACGGCAAGGAAGTCAATGACCTGGTCGCTGGCGTGCGCCAGTTGATCCGGCTGCGCGAGCTCACGCTGGCGTCTTCCGGCAGTGCCGCCCGCACCAAGACTGCGGCGCAGCAGGCTGTCGCCCAGGTCGAGTCGCTGCGCAAGATGCTGCTGGCCATGGCCACCGATATGCGCGTGGTGCTGGTGCGGCTGGCCTCCTGCTGCACCACCTTGCGCTATTTCTCCGACATCAAGCGCTTCGACGAAGTAACGCGCGCTTACGGCCGCGAGACCCTGGACCTTTACGCGCCGCTGGCAAACCGCCTCGGCATCTGGCAGATCAAGTGGGAGCTGGAGGACCTGTCGTTCCGCTTCATCGAGCCGGAGACCTACAAGCGCATTGCGAAGATGCTGGAAGAGAAGCGCATGGCGCGCGAGAGCTTCGTCACGTCTTCCATTGCGCGCCTGCAGTCCGAGCTGGCATCTGCCGGCATCAAGGCCGAGGTATTCGGCCGGCCCAAGCACATCTACTCCATCTGGAGCAAGATGAAGGGCAAGGACCTGGACTTCTCCGAGCTGTACGATGTGCGTGCCTTCCGCGTGATCGTTGACGACGTGAAGACCTGCTATACGGTGCTCGGCGTGGTCCACAATATCTGGACCCCGATCCCGAAAGAATTCGACGATTACATTTCCCGTCCCAAGCCGAACGGCTACCAGTCGCTGCACACGGTGGTGACGGCGGACGACGGCCGCCCCCTCGAAGTGCAGATCCGCACCCAGGAAATGCACAACTTCGCAGAATACGGCGTGGCGGCGCACTGGCGCTACAAGGAGGAGGGCGGTTCCAACTTCAAAGGGCAGCAGTACGACGAAAAGATCGCCTGGCTGCGCCAGCTCCTGGCCTGGAAAACCGAGGTGGCCGATGCTGTGGTCAATAATGAGGACCAGCAGCGCGAGTGGGTGGAAAAACTCAAGTCCACCACGCTGGACGACCGCATCTTCGTGCTGACGCCGCAGGCGCGCGTGATCGAGCTGCCGGTCGGCGCCACGCCGATCGACTTTGCCTACCATTTGCATAGCGATGTCGGCCACCGCTGCCGCGGTGCCCGCGTCGACGGACAGATGGTGCCGCTGAATACGCCATTAAAAAGTGGACAAACTTGCGAAGTCATTACCGCCAAGGGAGCGCCCGGCACGGCCGGGCCGTCGCGCGACTGGCTGAGTCCAGGCTACACGGTATCGAATCGCACCCGCACCAAGGTGCGAGCATGGTTCCACGCCATCGACATTCAGGAAACGGTTGCCAATGGCCGCAGCCTGGTCGAGAAATCGCTGCAGCGTGAAGGCAAGACGGCCGTCAACCTGGAAACGCTGGCGCAAAAGCTGGGCTTTGGCAAAGTGGACGACCTGTTCCTCGCCGTGGGCAAGGATGAGTTTTCACTGCGGCATGTCGAGGCCGCTTTGCGCGATCCTGCCGAGGTCGAAGAGGATGAAATTGACCAGGTCGCAGTTAACAAGAGCCGCAATTCAAGCGTGGAATCGGGCGCAAAATCCGGCGTATTGGTGGTTGGCACCGATGGCTTGATGACGCAATTGGCCAAATGCTGCAAACCGGCGCCGCCAGATCCAATTGTCGGTTTTGTCACGCGCGGCAAAGGCGTGTCAATTCACCGCGCCTCCTGCAAAAATTTCGCTGAAATGCGCGCCAAAGCGCCTGAGCGCGTCATCGTTACGGAATGGGGTGCGGCCCGCTCCGATACGGTATTTCCGGTCGATTTATTTGTTTTGGCCGCTGACCGCCAGGGCTTATTGCGCGACATTTCCGAGATTTTCTCGCGCGAGAAAATCAACGTCACCGGCGTGAATACCCAATCCGCAAAAGGCCAGGCGCGCATGACCTTCACCGTTGAAATCGGCGCCACCAGCCAGCTGCAAAAAGCCTTGGCCGCAATCAGCGAGGTCACCGGCATCCTCGAAGCGCGCCGCGCCTGAGGGAAGGCGACTGTCTTCCCTCTTTGCGCTCGGCAGCAACGTGCCAGACCTTGGCGCATTGCTGCCAGATGCTAGCGCGTAGCGCTATTGAACAGCCCTGCCAGCAGGTCAGCAGTCCGACGCACCCGCGGCGATTTGCGAACGTCGTCGTGAATCACCATCCAAAGTTCGCGCTGGACCGGGCAGTTAATATTTGGGATGATCAGGCCGCAGGCAAGATAATCGGGCAGCACTGCCATACCGGCACCAAAGCGTACTGCTGCCGCAATTGAATTCAGGTCGTTGCTGCTAAAAGCATACGGGCGACCGGCGGCAAATGCATCCAGCCATTCCTGCTGAGGTGTTTCAGCCAGGCTTTCGTCGTAGCCAATGAATTCCCATTCCTCCGCACTGCGCGAGACGAGATATTCCGGCGTCGCGCACAGATAATATTTGATCATTGCAACCATCCGTACCGCCAAATCAGGCGCTTGCGGCCGTCGAAAACGGATTGCAATATCCGCCTCGCGCCGCGATAAATCCACCCGCACCGGTTCCGCGCCCAATTCAATTCGAATTCCCGCCAGTTGTGCGTGCAATTCGGCCAGTCGCGGCGCAATCAAGTGGGAAGCAATGGCAGGTGGTGCAGAAATGCGTACCGTGCCATGCTCGTCGCCGGCGCCAGCTGCCTGCCTCAGCAGGCACTGGATCTCCTCTTCGACGCGCCGCGCCTGAGGGAGCAGGGCTTCGCCCGCAGCCGTCAAAGACCATCCGCGCGCGAAGCGGTCGAACAGTCGCACACCCAGAATGCCCTCCAGCGCCTCGATGCGGCGCGAAACGGTTGTGTGCTCGACGCCAAGCGAACGCGCGGCCGCAGACAACGAGCCAGACGAGGTGGTGGCCAGGAAGTATCGGAAGTCATTCCAGTCAGGGGTATCCATCGGTGCAATTATGCACAGGTAACGCGAAGTTTTTGCAATTTTGCTGCGCCGGCAAGATCGCTATCCTTTTCGCACTTGCAACGACTGGAGGTTTTCAATGAAGAAACTTGTATTGGCCGCATTTGCGCTGTGCAATGCGGCGACCGCCGCCGACGTCCCCGTTACCGCGGCTGGCCTGGCCGGTTCCTGGGAGCTGGTAGGCGCCTACCGGGAACATCGCGATGGCAGCCGGAGCGACGATTACGGCGTCAGGCCGCGTGGGAGGCTGAACGTGGCGGGCGATGGGCATTACGCGCTGCAGATCTATCACGCCGAAAGGCCACCGTTTGCCGGCGATTTCCGCGCGGCCGAGGCGGCCGAATACAGGCGTCTACTGCTCACCATGAGCGCCCATTTCGGCAGTATCTCCGTGGAGCAGGACAGGCTGGTCTTCCGCATCGCCGCCGCCTCGAATCCTCAGTGGGATGGATCGGTGCAGCGGCGCGCGTTCCAGTTGCAGGGCGACGTCCTTGAATGGCGCGTGCCGCCACGCCCCGATGGGGACGTGCCGATCTCTGTCTGGCGGCGATTACCTTGATGTGCGTCGGCGCTGTGTAAGGCGCGGCGACGCGCGCAGGGCCATCAGGCCCAGCGCGAGCAGGGATAGCGAACCTGGTTCCGGAATGCCGTTGAAGTCCTGGATTCCGCTGATGGACGAAATTGCGACGACGCGTGCGTCGGCGCAATTGGCGGTATCACACAAGATGCCCAGGCTCGTATTGTTGGATGCGCTGAAGGCGGCGGAGTAGAACGGCACCGGGTCGATGAAGTAAGCTTTGCCTTCGTCGGTCAGCGTCCAGCCGAAATTGAGGTTGACGAACGCCCCGCCCAGCTCATTCAGCCCGCCGACGCCACGCCTGACTGCATTGCTGGAATGTGCCAGCTTGTATTGCTGGCCGAACGTATCGACCCAGCCATCCGTCGCCAGGGTGGCAGCGTGGTAGATATTGTCGGCGCCCGGATCGCCATACATGTCAAAGTCGAATTTGGTGATCTGGCAGCCGACGCCATGGCCGAGCAAGGAATTGCAATGGAATGTGGTCTGGAACGTGCCGTACAAGCCATAGTCGAGGTTGGCGCGGCTTCTTGCCGCAGAGACCGGCATGCCGTTGTCGGAAAAGCTGTCAAACGTTACATAGCCTTTTGACACGTACGTAGCCCCCGCGCCAGGAGCGAGCAGGGGATTGCCGGAATAGGTGATGCGGTGTGACGAAACGCCGTTGATTGCCGTTGCGCGAAACGTCTGGCCACCGTTCGTCAGGGCGCCGCCATTCGAGTTCGGATTGATCAGGAAGGCTGGCGAGGAACTGGCATTTGTCAGCGCCAGCGCCAGGGCTGCGGCTGCCCCGAGTTTTGGAAGAATTTTCATTGTGACCTCCGGGATGGATGAGGAAATGGCCGAGTGGCCAATGTCCAGATGAGCATCATTTGTGCCCGGAGTGTCGTACTTGTTGCAGCGGCGCCGGCGTTAAATGCGCCGACGTCGTTCATTCGACCTGCGGTTCTGCCTGGAGCGTGATGTGATCGATCCCGTGCTTTGCCAGCAGCATGGCTTTGACGTTGTGCAGGATTTGCGGCCACGCCTGCAGATCGTTGATTTCGAGGTGGCCGATCAGGGCAGGCTGGCCTGGCGACATCTCCCACACGTGCAAATCGTGCACCGAAAGCACACCAGGCACCTCGGCCAGGTCGGCTCCGATCTGTGCGTAATCGGCGCTGTCAGGCACACCTTCCATGAGGTGATGGAAAGATTCGCGGAGCACGCCGATAGTTGATTTGAGAATCAGCAGCGATACCAGCAGCGAGAGGATCGGGTCGATCTGCATCCAGCCGGTTGCCATGATCACGCCGCCGGCGACCAGGGCGGCGACAGAGCCAAGCAAGTCGCCCAGCACGTGCACCAGGGCGGCGCGGGTATTCATGCTTTCCTTGTCGCGCGACAGGCTCCAGGCGACGAGCACGTTGACTGCAAGGCCGATGGCGGCGACGACCAGCACAGTGCCGCCTTGCACCGGCACTGGCGATGCGAAGCGCTGCACTGCTTCAAACACAATCCAGCCAACGACCAGCAGCATTGCCAGTCCATTCACGAAGGCAGCGAGCGCCTCGGCGCGGCCGAAACCGAAAGAGTAGCGCGCAGAAGGGCGGCGCTTGGCAATCAGTTGCGCCAGCAAGGCCAGGCCTAGCGCCGCGGCGTCGGTCACCATATGGCCCGCATCGGAAATCAGGGCCAGCGAATTGGCCATGAAGCCAGCCACCACTTCGACCACGGCAAAGCCTAAAGTCAGTGCCAGTGCGGCTGCCAGTGCTGCCTGGCTGCGATGTTCGTTGAAGTGGGCGTGTTGGGCGTCGCCGTCCAAATGGGCGTGGAGGTGCGTGGAATCGTGGTTTTGCATAGGCTCTGAATATAGCAGCAATGTTTTCGTCGGAAAACACTTGTCACAGAGGGAAGTGCTCTCTATAATGCTGGCTCTCGGGCGGTTAGTTCAGCTGGTTAGAATACTTGGTCGACATCCAAGGGGTCGGGGATTCGAATTCCTCACCGCCCACCAGAACATTTTTATGTAGTACCATTGCAAAAGACACGGGCGGTTAGTTCAGCTGGTTAGAATACTTGGTCGACATCCAAGGGGTCGGGGATTCGAATTCCTCACCGCCCACCAGACATTTTGTAAGAGCGAGAAAGGCACACCGGTTATGACACCGCGAACTACCATCAAGGTTGGTGAGTGACGCTAGTCGATCGGCTTTCTTTTGCTTGTTCAATTGAAGAAAAACGCGGCTAGCCCGCGTTTTTTTTTCGTCCATTTTTCCCAGTATTACCTTTTTCTTCCGGAGATCCATGATGGTTTCAATCCGACTGCCCGACGGTTCCGTCCGCCAATTCGATGCACCCCTGACCGTGGCGCAGGTTGCGTCCAACATCAGCACCAGCCTGGGCAAAGCGGCCCTGGCGGGCAAGGTTGATGGCAAGGTCGTTGATACTTCTTTCCTGATTGAAAAGGACTCCGACGTCGCCATCGTGACCGAAAAGGATCCGGAAGGCCTGGAAGTCATTCGTCACTCGACCGCGCACTTGCTGGCTTACGCCGTGAAGGAGCTGTTCCCTGATGCGCAAGTCACCATCGGACCGGTCATCGAAAACGGCTTCTATTACGACTTCTCCTACAAGCGCCCGTTCACCCCGGACGACCTGGTGGCGATCGAGAAGAAGATGGCTGAACTGGCGAAGAAGGACGAGCAGGTGACCCGCAAGGTCTTGCCGCGCGACGAAGCCGTGGCTTACTTCAAGTCCATCAACGAACACTACAAGGCCGAGATCATCGCTTCGATCCCGTCCAATGAAGATGTGTCGCTGTACACCGAAGGCAATTTCACCGACCTGTGCCGCGGCCCGCACGTGCCATCGACCGGCAAGCTGAAAGTCTTCAAGCTGATGAAGCTGGCCGGCGCTTACTGGCGCGGCGATAGCAAGAATGAGATGCTGCAGCGTGTGTACGGCACTGCCTGGACCAGGAAGGAAGACCAGGAACAATACCTGTTCCAGCTGGAAGAGGCGGAAAAGCGCGACCACCGCAAGCTGGGCAAGCAACTGGACTTCTTCCACTTCCAGGATGAGGCGCCGGGCCTGGTGTTCTGGCATCCGAAAGGCTGGACCATCTGGCAGCAAGTGGAGCAGTACATGCGCCGCAAGTACCAGGAAAACGGCTACCAGGAAGTGAAAGCGCCGCAGATCCTGGACGCTTCGCTGTGGGGCAAGACCGGCCACTGGGAAAACTACCGCGAAAACATGTTCGTGACCGAGTCTGAAAACCGTTCCTACGCGCTGAAGCCGATGAACTGCCCGGGTCATGTGCAGATCTTCAACAGCGACCTGCGTTCCTACCGCGACCTGCCGCTGCGCTACGGTGAATTCGGTCAGTGCCACCGCAACGAGCCGTCCGGTGCGCTGCACGGCATCATGCGCGTGCGCGGCTTTACCCAGGACGACGGCCATATCTTCTGCACCAACGAACAGATCGAGCCGGAAGTGGTGGCTTTCCACCAGCAGGCGATGGAAGTCTATAAAGATTTCCATTTCGAGAACATCGACGTCAAGCTGGCGCTGCGCCCTGACAACCGCATTGGCGACGACGAAGTGTGGGATAAAGCTGAAGAAGCGCTGCGCTCCGGCCTGCGCGCTTGCGGCGTGACCTGGACCGAGCTGCCAGGCGAGGGTGCCTTCTATGGTCCGAAGATCGAGTACCACCTGAAGGATTCGCTGGGCCGCCCATGGCAGGTCGGCACCATGCAGGTCGATTTCTTCATGCCAGGCCGCCTGGGGGCGGAATATGTTGCGGATGACAACACCCGCAAGACCCCGGTCATGCTGCATCGTGCAATCGTGGGCTCGCTCGAGCGCTTCATCGGCATCCTGATCGAGAACTACGCCGGCGCGCTGCCGATGTGGCTTGCTCCTCAGCAAGTATCCATTCTGAACATCAGCGACGCCCAGGCCGATTACTGCAAGGCGCTTGAATCCAGGCTGCGCAAGCTGGGCTTCCGCGTTGCTGCTGATTTGCGCAACGAGAAGATTACGTATAAAATCCGCGAACATTCCGTCCAAAAAGTGCCTTTCATTCTCGTGGTGGGCGACAAAGAACGGGATGCCAATACCGTGGCCGTGCGTGCGCGGGGCAATG
Source organism: Pseudoduganella sp. S-14 (assembly GCF_049913285.1). Classification (GTDB taxonomy): domain Bacteria; phylum Pseudomonadota; class Gammaproteobacteria; order Burkholderiales; family Burkholderiaceae_D; genus Rugamonas. Next base: position 3,946,847 of record NZ_CP183991.1, on the reverse strand, counting down.
TCGATCTGGGCGTCATGTCGATCGAAGCCCTGGTGGAGCGACTTCAAAACGACGTCGATACCAAAGCCTAATGCGGGGAGCCCCGCAACCGGCCCACTAAATTAACATTGAAGGAAACTACAATAGCTACTGACAAGTCTGCCCATCGCATCAATGGCGAGATCACCCACCCCGAAATGCGTCTGTCGGGCGTGGACAACGAACCGCTGGGCATCGTAAGCCTGGCCGAAGCCTTCCGCCTGGCGGAAGAGGCCGATGTCGACCTGGTCGAGATCGCGCCGAACGCGAATCCTCCAGTCTGCCGACTGATGGATTACGGTAAGTTCAAGTATTCGGAACAGAAGAAGGCGCACGAAGCCAAGTTGAAGCAGAAGGTAATCTCGGTGAAGGAAGTCAAATTCCGTCCGGGCACCGACGATGGCGACTACAACATCAAGCTGCGCAACCTGATCAAGTTCCTGGAAGACGGTGACAAGACCAAGATCACCCTGCGTTTCCGCGGCCGTGAAATGGCCCACCAGGATATCGGCATGCGCATGCTCGAGCGTCTGAAAGCTGACCTGGAGCCGCATGGCCAGGTCGAGCAGTTCCCTAAGATGGAAGGCCGCCAGATGATCATGGTGCTGGCGCCGAAGAAGAAGAAGTAAAACCGGTAAGCCAGGGTCTGACCCAAGGGTCAGGCCCTGTCTGCTCAACGGCCGCGGGGGTTGGTTGTGGGTTTTTTGACTTTCGCAATAAGTCAAAGGCCCAGAACCAATCCCGCGGCCGTTGCTTATACCGGGTCTGACCCTTGACTCAGACCCCGGTTTACCGGTTTCAAGAAAACCTGTGCTATACTCCCGGGTTCCCGTGAGAGTAGGCACCAAAAGTGCAGCGAAGGGCTGCCACCTACAATCCGGTCGTTATTGGAGCATTCACATGCCAAAAATGAAAACCAAGAGCTCCGCGAAAAAACGTTTTCGCGTGCGCCCAGGTGGCACCGTTAAGTCGGGCATGGCTTTCAAACGCCACATCCTGACCAAGAAGACCACCAAAAACAAGCGTCAACTGCGTGGCACCCGTAACATCAATGCGTCGGACGTGACTAGCGTTCTGCGTATGATGCCATCCGCTTAATCTCACTCGTTATTTAAGGAGCTACTATGCCTCGAGTAAAACGTGGGGTTACCGCGCGTGCCCGTCATAAGAAAGTACTGAACCTGGCCAAGGGTTACCGCGGTCGTCGCAGCAAAGTATTCCGTATTGCCAAGCAAGCAGTGATGCGCGCTGGCCAGTACGCATACCGCGACCGTCGTAACAAGAAGCGCGTCTTCCGCGCCCTGTGGATCACCCGTATCAACGCGGCTGCCCGCGAACACGGCGTGACCTACAGCGTGTTCATGAACGGTCTGAAGAAGGCCGCTATTGAACTGGACCGTAAGGTCCTGGCTGATATGGCTGTGATGGACAAGCCTGCATTTGCAGCGATTGTCAACGTCGTCAAAGCCAAGATCGCTGCTTAATTGCCAGTGATGTGTGCTGCCTTCGGGCGGCGCTCATAAGAAGCGGGACATGGCTTAGCTATGTCCCGTTTTTAGTTTCCAAAACAGGAAAAACGTCGGATGAACTCGCTCGAACAACTCGTCGTCTCCGCGCAGGCTGACTTCCTCGCCGCCGCAGACGCTGCCGCACTTGAAAACGCCAAAGCCAAGTACCTTGGCAAGACAGGCCAGATCACCGAAATGATGAAGGGCCTGGGCAAGCTCGACCCTGAAGAGAAAAAGGCGCAGGGCGCCCTGATTAACGCCGCCAAGGTGCAGATCGAAGCCGCGCTGACCGCGCGCCGTGATGCGCTGGCGGAGGCGCAATTGCAACTGCGCCTGAATGCCGAAGCGATCGACGTATCGCTGCCAGGCCGCGGCCGTTCCAAAGGCGGCATCCATCCTGTGATGCGCACCTGGGAACGCGTGGAAGAGATCTTCCGCTCGATCGGCTTCGACGTCGCTGCGGGCCCTGAAATCGAAACCGACTGGACCAACTTCACCGCACTGAATTCGCCTGAAAACCATCCGGCGCGTTCGATGCAGGATACCTTCTACGTTGAAGGCAACGACAGCACCGGCAAGCCGCTGCTGCTGCGCACCCATACTTCGCCGATGCAGGTGCGCTATGCCCGCAACAACAAGCCGCCGATCAAGGTGATCGCGCCGGGCCGCACCTATCGCGTCGACTCGGATGCGACCCACTCGCCGATGTTCCACCAGGTCGAGGGCCTGTGGATTGCGGAAGACATTTCCTTCGCTGACCTGAAGGGCGTGTACCTGAATTTCGTTAAGGCTTTCTTTGAGACCGATGACCTGCAAGTGCGCTTCCGTCCTTCGTATTTCCCGTTCACGGAGCCGTCGGCGGAGATCGACATCGCTTTCGGCAGCGGTCCACTGAAGGGGCGCTGGCTGGAGGTTTCCGGCTCCGGCCAGGTGCATCCGAATGTGGTGCGCAACTTCGGGCTCGATCCGGAGAAGTACATCGGCTTCGCGTTCGGCTCCGGCCTTGAGCGCCTGACCATGCTGCGCTATGGCGTCAATGACCTGCGCCTGTTCTACGAAGGCGACTTGCGCTTCCTGAAGCAGTTCAACTAAAACCCGGCAAAACAGGGTCAGACCCAAGGGGCCGACCCTCCTTATGCCGAAGCCGCGGACTGCGGAACAGACAGGGTCGGACCCTTGGGTCTGACCCAGGTTTACCGGTTCTAAAAGATACGAAAGAGCTGACTATGCAATTCTCTGAAAACTGGCTGCGCACCATGGTCGATCCGAAGATGACTTCGGATGAACTGGCACACATGCTGACCATGTCCGGCCTCGAAGTGGAAGACATCGATCCTGTCGCGCCGCCATTCACCAACGTGGTGGTGGGCCATGTGCGCGAAACCGCCAAGCACCCGAACGCCGACCGCCTGAACGTCTGCCAGGTCGACGTAGGCACCGGCACCTTGCTGAACATCGTCTGCGGCGCGCCGAACGTGCGCCCGGGCCTGAAGGTGGCATGCGCCATGGCCGGCGCCGTGCTGCCGCCTGGCGCCGACGGCAAGCCGTTCGAAATCAAGGTTGGCCAGCTGCGCGGCGTTGAGTCGCAAGGCATGCTGTGCTCCGCACGCGAACTGAAGCTGTCGGAAGATCACGGTGGCCTGATCGAGCTGCCGGACGACGCGCCGATCGGCCAGAACATCCGCGACTACTTTGCGCTGAACGACCTGAAATTCACCATCAAGCTGACCCCGAACAAGGCGGACTGCCTGTCCGTGCTGGGCGTGGCGCGTGAAGTGGCGGCGCTGACCGACTCGCAACTGAACCTGCCGCAGAACCGCGTCGTGCCGGTCACGCTGGACGAAAAGCTGGCGGTGAAGATCAGCGCACCGGACCTGTGCGGCCGTTTCGCCGGCCGCGTGATTCGCGGCCTGAACGCCAAAGCCGAAACTCCGGCCTGGATGAAGCAGCGCCTGGAGCGCAGCGGCCAGCGTCCGGTGTCGGCACTGGTCGACATTTCCAACTACGTGATGCTGGAAATGGGCCGTCCTTCGCACGTGTTCGACCTGGACAAGATCCACGGTTCGCTGGACGTCCGCTGGGGCAAGAAGGGCGAGCAGATCAAGCTCCTGAACGGCAACACCATTGAAGTCGATGAATGGGTGGGCGTGATCGCCGACGACAAGGAACTGGAGTCGCTGGCCGGCATCATGGGCGGCGACGCTACCGCCGTGTCGGACGATACAACCAACATCTACCTGGAAGCGGCTTTCTGGTGGCCGAACGCCATCCAGGGCCGCGCCCGCAAGTACAACTTCTCGACCGATGCGGCGCACCGCTTCGAGCGCGGCGTGGACTTCGCATCGATCCCCGAGCACCTGGAGCGCATTACCGCGCTGCTGGTGGAAATCTGCGGCACGCCTGACACCAAGGTCGGCGCCATCGACGACCAGGTCGTCAACCTGCCGCAGCGCGCCCCGGTGCAGATGCGCACCGCCCGCGCCGCGAAGGTGATTGGCGTAGCGCTGAACGACGCGATGGTTGCCGATATTTTCACGCGGCTGGGCCTCGCGTTCACGCTGGCAGACGGTGTATTCAGCGTCACTTCGCCGTCCTACCGTTTCGACATCGAAATCGAAGAGGACCTGATCGAAGAAGTGGCCCGCGTGTACGGCTTCGAGAACATCCCGACCCGGCCGCCAATCGCCGCAAACGAGATGCGCATCGCACCGGAAGACACCCGTTCGATCTTTGCCGTGCGCCACCAGCTGGCCGACCTGGGTTATCAGGAAGTGGTCAACATGAGCTTCGTGGAAGCGCAGTGGGAGCTGGACTTCAACGGCAACGACAGCCCGATCAAGCTGCAGAATCCGATCGCGTCCCAGATGTCGGTGATGCGTTCGTCGCTGATCGGCAGCCTGGTGGCGAACGTGCGCTACAACGTCAACCGCAAGCAGCCGCGCGTGCGCCTGTTCGAGGTTGGCGCCATCTTCAAGCGCGACGCTTCCGTGCAGGACGGCCCTCTGACCGTAGCCGGCTACGACCAGCCGCAGCGCGTCGCTGCCATGGCCTACGGCCCGGCAGCCGACGAGCAGTGGGGGCAGAAAGCGCGCGACGTGGACTTCTTCGACGTCAAGGCTGACCTGGAAGCCCTGTTCGCGCCGCGCCAACTGCGCTTTGCGAAGCTGGCCCACCCGGCCCTGCACCCGGGCCGGGCCGCTGCGGTGGAACTGGACGGCAAGGTGATCGGCTTTATCGGCGAATTGCATCCGCGCTGGCTGCAAAAGTACGACCTGCCGAAGGCGCCAGTGTTGTTCGAAGTCGATGCCGTTGCGTTGCAGCAACGCCGCGTGCCAGAATACGAAGAGATTTCGAAATTCCCAGGCACCACGCGCGACGTCGCCCTGGTGGTAAAACAAGCCGTTCCGGTGCAGGACCTGCTTGACGCCTTCAATGGCGCCGTGGCGGCGCATGCTCAAGGGCGCATTGTGCAAGCCATTGTTTTGTTTGATGAATATCGCGGCCAAGGCCTGGAAAGCGACGAAAAATCGCTTGCTTTCCGCTTTAGCTTGCAAGATACTCAAAACACCCTGCAGGATGATGTCGTGGACGAGCTGATGAAGACGCTGACCGCCCATGTGGTCCTGGCACACGGTGCAAAACTGCGGGCTTGATTTAACAATTCAGTATGACCAGCGAGTCCGGCACTGCCGGACTCATGTACTTTAAAAGGCAGGGCAGCAAAATTAACAACAACGACGTCGATTCCGCCGTACTTGAATCCGCATTGGACGCCGAGTTGCACAGCGCGATGCAGAACGCCAAGGTACGCCAGGAAGCTGAAAAAGATTTGCCTACGCTGACCAAGGCTGAACTGGCCGAACTTCTGTTCGAACAGGTAGGCCTGAACAAGCGCGAGGCCAAGGACATGGTCGAAACCTTCTTTGACGAGATCCGCAACGCGCTGGAACGGGGCGAGGCGGTGAAGCTGTCCGGTTTCGGCAACTTCCAGCTGCGCGACAAGCCGCAGCGTCCGGGCCGCAATCCGAAAACCGGCGAGGAAATCCCGATCACGGCGCGCCGTGTGGTGACCTTCCACGCCAGCCAGAAGCTGAAAGGCATGGTCGAAGACAGCGCCGGTACGGCGCGCGCATCCTGAATCCCATAGGTGCGTGAATGAACGACCGACCTGGCAAGGCAGACCTGGTAGTGTTGCCGCCGATTCCGGCGAAACGCTATTTCACCATTGGCGAGGTCAGTGAACTGTGCGGCGTGAAGCCGCATGTGCTGCGCTATTGGGAACAGGAATTCACCCAGCTGAAACCGGTCAAACGGCGCGGCAACCGCCGCTATTACCAGCATCATGAAGTGCTGCTGATCCGCCGCATCCGCGAGCTGCTGTACGAGCAGGGCTTCACCATTTCCGGTGCGCGCAACAAGCTCGATAGCCGGGCTGCCGATTCGGCCCAAGGCGAGTATGATGAAACTCTTGGCTTGGCACGCGAAGCGCCGCCGCTGGACCGCGAGATGCTGCGCAGCGAGCTGCAAGGCATCCTCGAGCTACTAAAGTTGTAAGCAGCTGTAGCAGGGGCGCTTAGGCGTCCTTTTTTTCGGTTAGACTCGGCTAAACCGTTAAACCATTGGTGCTACAATATTAACGTTATGATTTTGCTAGTGATATTGCAGACGCTGGCTCCGTTCCCAAGCTAGGAATTCAAGAGGGAAGACAATGATTCGCGTAGCCATCTGTGACGACCACCAGATTGTACGGGCGGGTTTCAAGCAAATCTTTTCGTCGTCGGACGAATTCAGCGTAGTCGCTGAAGGCAGCACCGGGCGTGAAGCGCTCGACATCGCACGCAAGGAAGTGTGCGACGTGCTGCTGCTTGACATCGCCATGCCGGACCAGAGCGGTATCGATACTCTGCGCACCATCCGCCAGGGCCAGCCGGACTTGCCGGTGCTGATCCTGTCCGGCTATCCAGCCCAGCAATATGCGCTCAACCTGTTCAAGATGGGCGCCAACGGGTACCTGAACAAGGAATGCGAGGCGGAGGAACTGATCAACGCCGTGCGCACCGTGCACCAGGGCCGCCGCTATGTCAGCTCGCAAGTGGGCGAACTGCTGGCGCAAAGCTTTGACCGCGATCCGAACACAGCCCTGCATACGGAGCTGTCGGACCGCGAATTCCAGGTGTTCCTGCGCCTGGCACGCGGCGCCACCGTGTCCGACATCGGCACGGCACTTTCGCTGAGCATCAAGACCGTTAGTACGTATCGCACGCGCATTATGGAGAAGATGGGCTTGCAGTCGAATAGTGACTTGACGTACTACGCAATGAAGAACAATTTGCTGGATTGATACGTCTGGTTACACTTTCGCGCTGCTGCACAATTAGCTTTCCGTGCGGCAGCATCTTGCTGCGGGTCTATAATGGGGAAAATGTACTTCACCATCGAACCAGCGCCCCGGCACCGGCTGCCGCTGTACAAAACGCTACTGTGCGTCACCTGTGCGCTGATCCTGATCGTCAACGGTTTCAGCCTTTTCCATAACCTGCAATCGCTGAAGGGCGCCAATGAACAGCTGGCGCTCAGCTCGCGCGTGGCTGAGCGGCTGCAATACCTGAACGTGCTGGTGCTCGACGCCGACAGCAGCGCGCGCGGCTATTTCATTTCCGGCAAGGAAGCCTACCTGGGGCCGACGCGCTCGGTCATCACCGAGTCAGAACAGCAGTTCCGCGAGCTGGAGAAGCTGCTGGCGAACAATCCGATCCAATTAAAAAACCTGCAGCAATTGCAGGTCTTGGTGCGCAAGCGCATCGCCATCCTGACCCAGGCCATCGAAGTCTACAAGCATGGCGGGCTGGACGATATCGTCAATATAGCCAGGGTCAGCGACGAGCGCAGCGGCATGGATGAAATCCGCCTGCAAGTGGTGATCATGGTGCGCGAGCAGGGCGAAGCCATGTCGGCCCGCGCCGCCAGCTTCTACCAGGAATACCAGAAGGCCGTGGTGATGGGCGCCGGCATCAATGCCATCGCGATCGTGGTGCTGGTGATGTTCTACCAGCTGGTGCGGCGCAGTTTCGTACACCGGGCAGCGGTGGAGCACGCGCTGCAATTGTCAAACGAAAGCCTGGAATCGATGGTGCAGCAGCGTACCGAGCAGCTATCGGTGTTGTCGCGCCACCTGATTTCGATCAGCGAAGAAGAGAAGATGCGGCTGTCGCGCGAACTGCACGATGAGATGGGCGCCAACCTAACCTCGATCAGCATGGATATCGCGGCGGTCGCGCACCAGCTGCAGAAGACCAATCCTGAGCTGGCGGCCCAGCTGCGCCGTGCGCGCGGCACCCTGGTCGATACGGTGGAACTGAAGCGGCGCATCATCGAGGACTTGCGCCCGAGCCTGCTCGACAACCTCGGCCTGTGCGCGGCGATCGACAGCTACTGCGAAGACTTCACGCGCATGGCCAATATCCCGTGCGAGACCGAAATCGGCCCCGATATTGACGCCGTTGCCAAAGCCGGCGACAGCAGCCTGTCGATTGCCTTGTTCCGTATCGTGCAGGAGTCGCTGACCAATATCCGCAAATACGCCAAGGCAGGCCATGTCAGCGTCTCGCTCAAGCTGCAGCGCGACGACATGCTGGTACTGCGCATCATCGATGACGGGATCGGGATTGCCGCTCCAACGCTGGCCAAGCCGATGTCGCACGGCTTGCTGGGGATGCGGGAGCGGGCTTTGTTGCTGGGTGGGATCTTGAATATCCGCCGTGGGCGGGGTGACAGGGGAACCTGCATCGAGGTCTATATTCCCCTGAAGGGCCGGGGCAAGCGTCCTGTTGGCGCCGTGCCCGCGGCCATGCTGCATCCTAGCAGCACGCTACATCAGCGAGCAGGCGATCATATTCAATCTTCGCCACCTTATAGCACTCGCCCGCATAACGTTCCAGACCTTCACGATCAATGACGGTGATGTTGCCGCGGCGGTAGGTGATCATGCCGTCTTCCTGCAGCTTGCCGGCTGCGGCGGTGATCGATTCGCGGCGCACACCCAGCATGATGGAAATCATTTCCTGGGTCACCTTCAATTCGTTGCTTGGGGAGCGGTCCAGGCGGTCCAGCAGCCAGCGGCACAATTTCTGCTCGATCGAGCTGTGGCGGCCGCCAACCGCGTTCTGGGCCATCTGTGCGAACAGTGCCGCGTTGTAGCGCATCAGCAGCTGGGGCAGGGCGCCGCCCTGGTTGAAGGCGTCGCGCAGGGCTTGCGCTTTCAAGCGGTAGCCGTAGCCGGCGCTTTGCACCACGGCGGTGCTCATGGCGCGCTCACCGGCAAACATCGACACGCCCACCACGCCTTCGTGGCCGACCACGGCGATCTCGGTGGTCGCGCCGTCTTCCATCACGTACAGCAGGGACAGGATGGCGGTCGTCGGGAAGTAGACGTATTCCAGTTTGCTGCCGAATTCAAACAATTCCTTACCGAAAGGCAGTTGCACCAGCTCCAGGTGCTCGAACAAGGACTCCAGTGCTTCACGAGGGAGGGCTGCCAGCAATTCATTTTGCTGGGCGCCGCTGTAGCTGACAACCGGCCGGGACGCAACTTTGAACTCCGTCGAACCAATCGGCATGGCTTGCGACAGCGAGTTCTTGGCAGAGACGCTAAGTTGAGTGTTGTTCATTTTATCCTCACAGAACTAAAGTACACGGTATTGCAGTCGGCATTCTTAGGAGAGCTGCTTGCCGATCGCGTTGGTAATACTTTAATTTTCTATGTGAGAGATGAACATAAGACCTGTTACCTCCGTCATGTAGGCTGGCAACATGGCAGTTTGTCAGGCTAGTCCTACAACATTGTAATTTTGGCTGGCGCACTGTTGAAAATCCTGCTTGCAGGGCCGAGGCGGAACTGGCCAAGGGCTTCATTCAGGATGGCAGTTTCCGCATGGACACGGCTGGCGCTGTCCGATGCCTGGACCACCAGGGCGGCATTCTGCCGGGTCATGTCGTCAATACGGTGCAGCGCGCCGTTGATGCGCGCGATCTCGCTGCGCTGACCCGCTTCGGCTTCTGTAATCCGGGTAATAACCTGCTCCATGCTGCGCACGGAAGCCACAACCTGTCGCGGCCATGGTTTCCGGCCCGGGCCGCTTCCACGGCGGCGTTCAGCGCCAGGATATTGGTCTGGAAAGCTATGCCGTCGATAACGCCGATAATGTCGGCAATGCGATCCGAACTGCTGCGAATTGCGGTCATTGTGTCGACTGCGGCGCCGACGCTGGCGCCGCCCCGCAGGGCTACGCCGGCCGCCTGCTGCCCCAGTTGGCGGCCGCTGTCGGCGTGGGCGCTGTTGCGGCGCACGGCGGCGTCGAGCTCTTCCATGGCAGTGACGGTGACGTGCAGGGCTTCAGCCTGGGTGCTGGTAGAACCGTGCAGTGCCGTGCTGCCGCTGGCCAGTTCATCGGCGGCGCTGGCAATGCGCGCGGCGCCGCTGCGAATATCGGCGACCAGGCGCTCCAGTGCTGCCGTCATGCCACTGAAGGCGTTTGCCAGCCCGCCGATTTCGTCTTGCGCCGGGGAGCCGATGCGAACGCTAAGGTCGCCCGCCGCGGCGGCGCGCACGGCATGGTTCAGTTGACGGATGTCGCGCGTGAAGCAGGCATAGAAGCCGGCGCCCAGCCACGCAGCGAGTGCGATGGAGAGCAGGACCACGGTGCCGACGGCGTTGCGGCGCAGCCGGTCTTGCGCAGCGCGCTCGGCCAGCAAAAGTTGCAGCGCATCGGCGCTGCTGCCGGACAGCGCGTGTAAAGCCGCGGCCGCTTGCAGGCCGGCGGCATTGAAGTCCTTGCCGCTGCTCTGGTTGTAGGAGTTCAGCACCTCATTGCGGGCGCGTTCGAGGAAGGCGAGGGCGCCCGGCACGGCCGCCAGCCGCGGCTGCAGCGCCGGCGCCAGGCCAGGATTGTTGGCCAGGATGCCCTGGTATTGGCCCGGCAGGCGCTCGAGTTCATGGCGCGCCAGCATCGCGGTCGCATTCAGCGTCTGGTCTTCATTGGCTTCGAACAGGCCGCTGTCGATGTAGGCGGCGCCGCGGCCGGTAATCACGGACAGGTTTTCCGCCAGCTCCGGCAGGCTCTTGAGGAAGGCGGCAACCAGGTAGGCGCTGCGTACTTCGGGGTCGAGCGACAGGCGTGAGCGGTCTGCTGCCTGGGCGGCGAGGGCATCGGCCAGCGCGATCAGCCTGCTGTGCGCAGCAAAGCTGGCACGTGCATCCAGGCTGGCCTGGCGCCGCTGCAGTTGCTGCCAGCCCTGTTCCAGCTCAGGCTGTGCGGGCAGGCCGGACAGCGTGCCGATGGCAAGCGGGCGCAGGCCCTGCAGCGCGGACGTGGCGGCCTGTCCCGCGGCGCCTATCGCGCGCGCGCCATCTAGCTGCCTGGCTGCCAGGCGCAGGTGTTCCAGGTTGCGCTTTTCCTGCAGGCGGCGGCGCAGCTCGTGCAATTGGCGGATATAAGCCAGGCCCTGGCGCTCCTGGATGGTGAAGGACACCGATTTATGCAATTCGGCCACCAGCAGGCCCGAGGCAAGCAGCAGCGGCAGCAGGAAAACCAGGCAGACGAGGGCGAACTTGGGCAACAGTCGCAGCCGCTGCATGAGGGCGATGGCGGGGCGGAGCAAGATCATGAGCGGGCTTTGAGTGAGATTTTTTGCGGCGCGATAATGATGCAAGGCAATTGTTACCTCGTGATGAATCGGGGCATAATGCGCGGTAATCAACTAATTGCGCTCCCCATGCATGTAATCCTGGTAGAAGACGACGCAGTATTGGCCGACGGCGTAGTCCGGGTGTTGTCCGGCCATGGCATGAAAGTGGAGCTGCTGCAAAACGGCAGCGACGCCGATGCCATGCTGCAGCGTCCCGGCCAGGCCGACGTGCTGGTGCTCGATATCGGCCTGCCGGGCCTGGACGGCTTCGAAGTGGTGCGCCGCCTGCGCGCGCGCGGCAGCCAGCTGCCGGTGCTGTTGCTGACGGCGCGCGATGCGGTGGAAGACCGCGTGCGCGGCCTGGAGCTGGGCGCCGACGATTACCTGGTCAAGCCGTTCGCCACGCCGGAGCTGGTGGCGCGCCTGCGTGCGCTGGCGCGGCGCCATGCGCCGAAGCCCAGCGTGCTGCAAATGGGCTCGCTGGTGCTGGACCTGGGCGCCAAGCGTGCCCGCGTGCGCGATACGGTGATCGACCTGTCGGTGCGCGAATGGGCGGTGCTGGAGTACCTGTTGCAGCACAGCGCACGCGTGGTCAGCAAGCAGCAGATCATCGACGCCATCCTGCCCTGGGGGGAAGACGTGACGCCGAACGCAGTGGAAGTCTATATCTCGCGCATCCGCCAGAAGACGGCGGATGCCGGCATCAGCATCCGCACCATCCGCGGCTTTGGCTATATGCTGGAACCGGCCAATGGATAAGACTCTTGGATAGCATCCGCCTGCGCCTGCTCAAATGGCTGATCGGCCCGGTTCTCCTGCTGAACCTGGCCGGCGTCGCACTGAGCTATGCGCTGGCCTGGATCCCGGCCCAGATCGCCTTCGACCAGTCGCTCAGCGACGCCGCCGCCATGCTGGGCGCCCGCATCAGCGAACGCGAAGGGCGGCTGGTGCTCGACTTGCCGGAGGCCGCCGAGCGCGTCTTGCGCGAGGATGAGCTCGATAAGGTCTATTTTGCCTTGCGCGATGGCCAGGGTCGCCTGCTGGCCGGCGATGCCGTGTTGCCGGTCTTTCCGGCGCGTGCCGGTGCCCCGGCGATTGACGGCGTGGTCGAGAAGAACCCGGTGCGACTGGTGGCGCTGCCGGTGCTGACCGGGCAGCAGCAGGGCATCGTGGTGGTGGCCAAGACGCTGCGCAAGCGCGGCCAGGCACGCACTGCCATCGTGCGCGCGTTGCTGCCGCTGGCGGCCGTGTTTACGCTCGCTTCGGTCGGCCTGGTCTGGTTTTCGGTCACCAATGGCCTGGCGCCCTTGCACAAGGTCAAGGCCGGCATCCAGGCGCGCAGCGCCGAAGACTTGTCGCCTATCCCGGCCGGCAGCGTGCCGTTGGAAGTGATGCCGATGGTGCACTCTTTCAACGGCTTGCTGGAGCGCGTGCGCGAAGGCGCCCAGGCGCAGCAAGACTTCCTGGCCAATGTGGCGCACCAGCTGCGGACCCCGCTGGCCGGCATGCGCACCCAGATCGAACTGCTGGCGGCGCAGGAGCGCACGCCGGCCGCGGCGTCGTCGCTGGCGATGATGCAGGCCTCGACCGAGCGCATGATCCGCCAGGTCAACCAGTTGCTGGCGCTGGCGCGCGCGGAACCTGGCCCCTTGCGCAAGACGCGCATGGAGCGCCTGTCGCTCGACCAGTTGCTGGAAGAATCGATCCAGCATTTTGTCGAGCAAGCGCTGCGCAAGGAGATCGACCTCGGCTTCGACTTGCAGCCAACCAGGGTGACCGGCGACCGCTTCATGTTGCGCGACCTGGTCGACAACCTGGTCGATAATGCCATCCGCTACACCCCGCCCAAGGGGGCCGTCACGGTGAGCTGCTTCCCGCACCTGGGCGGCGGCATGCTGACGGTGGAAGACTCCGGCCCGGGCATTCCGCAGGCCAAGCGCGCCGCAGTCTTCCAGCGCTTCCAGCGCCTGGATGAAAAGACCAATGGCAGCGGCATCGGCCTGGCCATCGTCCGCGATATCGCAACTGCCCATGGCGCCAGTGTTGCCATCGACACCCCTGCCAGCGGGCAGGGCGCACTGTTTTCCGTGTATTTTCCCTCCTAAAACTGCCACTGTCAGGTATTTGTCAGGTTTTCCTCAGGGAAATGCAAGCTTGCTTGTCTAGACTTGCACTATCAAATACCAGCTTTGGAGAAATACATGGAACAGCAACAGGCCGGCGCACCCCGCCAGGCGGGTTTCACGCTGATTGAAATGATGGTGACCGTGGCAATTATCGCCATTCTCGCCGCGGTGGCGATCCCGGCCTACGGCGATTACATCAAGACCGGCCGCCTGCCGCAGGCGACCAATAACCTGGCCAGCATGCGCGCCAAGCTGGAGCAGTATTTCCAGGACAATCGCAGCTATGACGGCGCCTGCGTCGCCGGCACTATCGCGGCGCTGCCGCAAGCCGACGACTTTGTCTACAGCTGCCCGACCCTGACGCCGACGACCTACGTGGTCAAGGCCGAAGGCCAGGGCAAGATGGCCGGTTTCACTTTCACGATTGACCAATCGAACAACAAGAAGACCATCGCGCTGCCAAGCGGCTGGGGCTCGGCGTCGGAAGCGTCGCCGGTTACCTGCTGGGTGCGCAAAAAGGGCGGCACATGCTAGCGCGCCGCCAACAGGGCGCCACCCTGATCGAGCTGATGGTCGGCGTGACCCTCCTGGCGGTGCTGCTGGCCATGGGCGTGCCGGCGTTTTCGGCCTGGATGCAGGACGCGCAGAACCGCGCCGCCGCCGAATCGATCGTGAACGGCTTGCAGACCGCGCGTGCCGAGGCGGTGCGGCGCAATTCGGTAGTGCGTTTCACCCTGACCGGCGCGGAAGGCCAGGTGGGCTGGACTGTCGGCTGCCCGACCGTGACTACCACCTGCCCGGCAGACATCCAGACCCGTGCGGCGGGTGAAAGCAGCAAGCTGGTCAAGGTGACGGTCAGTGCCGATCCGATCCCGGTGCCGGCCCCGGCCGGCTATTTCACGGCGCCGATCGGCGATGCGGGGGCGCTGCCGGCCGAGATCAATTTCGACGGCTTGGGCCGCGTGTATACGCCACCGGCCGGCACCGTGTTCAACCGCGCTGACGTGACCAGCACGGCCAGTGCCAGCGCGCGCCGCTATGTGGTGGTGGTATCGAGCGGCGGCCAGATCCGCATGTGCGATCCGAAAATGTCCTATGCCACCGATCCGCGTGGCTGCAGCTAAGGAGAATCCCATGAAGTCTCAACGCACATTGCGGAAGCAGGGCGGCATAGCGCTGGTGGAGGCCCTGGTCGCCATCGTGATTTTTGCGTTCGGCGTGCTGGCCATCGTCGGCCTGCAGGCAGCTTCGGTGCGCCAGGTGAGCGATGCCAAGTACCGCATCGACGCTGCCAATGTGATCAGCCAGTCGCTGGGCGCGATGTGGGCCGACCGCGAACGCATCGAGCTGCATGCCGTCAGGGACCAGGCCGTCAGCACTTTGCCGAACGGGAAACTGACGATCGTGGTGCCCGGCCCGTGGAGCGCCGCGGCGGGGGTCACGGTCACGGTGACCGTGACCTGGCAGGTGCCGGGCGAGAGCGCGGTTCATACACAGACCAGCGTGCAGTTCATCGCCGGTTAGAAAAGGAATATTCCAAATGCACGACAAGCAAAACGGTTTCGGCCTGGTCGAGATCATGGTGGGCCTGGGCGTCGGCATGCTGGCCATGGTGGTCGTGATGCAGGTGTTCAGCCAGGCGGAAGGGCAGAAGCGCACCACCACCGGCGGCGCCGATGCGCAGAGCAATGGCGCGATTGCCCTGTCCATGATCGAACGCGATGGCAAGATGGCAGGCTGGGGCATGGCCAATTCGATGTTCTCCAACTGCAATACGACTTACTCCTATTGTGACGGCGACCTGAGCTGTGGCGGCTCGACGGGGGCGATCACCGGGTTGTCGATGGCGCCGGCGGTCATTACCGACGGCGGTAACGGCCCCGACAGCTTCCTGGTGCAGTACTTTGCCAATCCGCGGGAAGGTTCGTTCCGTTATCCAGCCAGCACGGAGTTGCGCAGCAATATGCCGCAGCCATCGTCGGAGCTGAATGTCGGCAACACGGCCGGCTGCCGCGAAGGCGACCTGATCCTGGTGCAGCAGGCGGGCAAGTGCACGCTGATGCAGGCCACCCAGATCCAGGACCAGGCGTTGAAAATCCAGCATAACCCAGGCGCCAGCGGCCATTACAACCCGCCGGCCAATTACCAGAACGCCAACAACTGGCCGGCTTACACCAAGCCTGCCCAGCTGTCCTGTTTCAGTGCTCCCCCGGGCGGCGCCTTGTACCAGCGCGCCTATAGCGTGAATAACCTGCACCAGTTGCTGCGTTCGGATAATTCGGCCAACCCGGCCATCGTCAACGACGTCGTGGCGCCCGAGAT
The DNA here is from genome assembly GCF_049913285.1 of Pseudoduganella sp. S-14. Lineage (GTDB taxonomy): Bacteria > Pseudomonadota > Gammaproteobacteria > Burkholderiales > Burkholderiaceae_D > Rugamonas. The sequence goes on along the minus strand of NZ_CP183991.1, from coordinate 3,931,189 downwards.
CGTCGACATGCAGCTCGAGTATGGGATCTCGACAGCCACCGAGTCGTGGGTCAGCGCCTGGACCCCTGCCACAGGCAGCTGGGCCCACCCCACGGCCGCCGACTTCAAACTGGTCAAGGCGGTGCGCATCGCCCTGGTGGCGCGCAGCGTGCAGTACGAAAAGCCTGAACCCAACCAGCAATGCGCAACCACGACCAACGACATGGTGAGCAAGTGGTCGAGCTGGGCGACGTTCAATACCACCGGCTACCCGGCCGACTGGAAGTGCTACCGCTACAAAGTGTTCGAGACGATTGTGCCATTGCGCAATGTCATTTGGGGATAAGACCATGAATCACAGCAAACAAGCCGGCGCAGTCCGGCAAGCCTGGCAGCAGGGCGTCATCCTGCCTATCACCCTGATCGTGCTGGTGGCCATGACACTGGCCGGCATCGCGCTGCTGCGTTCGGTTGATACCTCGGCCGTGATCGCGGGCAACCTGGCCTTCAAGCAAAGCGCCACCGCCAGCGGCGACGCCGGCGTGGAGGCAGCCATTGCCTGGCTGATCCAGACCGCACCGAGCGGCTCTCTCGACCAGGACGTGCCGGGCAGCGGCTATTACGCCACGCGCCAGGATGCGCTCGACCTGACCGGCAATAAGCGCGATCCTGAAGGCGCTGGCGCAGCGGAGGACGACCTGAACTGGGATGGCGCTGGGGTGGTCAAGCTGGGGGGCGATGCGGCCGGCAACGAGGTAGCTTATGTCATCCATCGCATGTGCGACAGCGCCGGCCCGCTGGATGCCCGCACCTGCTCCACGCAGCAAACCTTCAGGAAGGGCCAGGACGAAGGTGCGCAGGGCGCGATGGAGGGCTACCGCCCACAGAAATTCGATAGCGCGGCCACCCGGGCTTTCTACCGTATTACGGCACGGGTATCCGGGCCAAGGAACACCACCAGCTACGTTCAGGCTGTGGTCTCAATCTAACGCAGGAGAATTCAGATGGACTGGATCAATGTCCCACAGCCGGGCCTGCGTGCCTTGCTCGCCTCGCTCGGCCTGAGCCTGGCGCTCGCCGTTCAGCCGGCATCGGCCGCGCCGACCGAACTGGCCGATATTCCGCTGGCAAACGCGTCGACCGCCCCGATCTTGCCCAACATTATGTTGGACCTCGACAATTCGGGCAGCATGGCGTGGAGCTATATGCCCGATTACGTGCGCTACACATCGCTCGGCAACTTCGGCACCATGTGCCGCGGGCCGAACAAGAACAACACCCTGGTGGTGTGCGAGCCCGGCGACCCGCCATTCTTTGCCAGCGCCTTTAACGGGCTGTACTACAACCCGGCAATCCGCTATATGTGGCCGACCAAGGCCGACGGCACACGCCTGGCCGACCATAAAGGGAGCACCTCCTATGCGGCGTCGTGGACTGCCGTGCCAAGCGATGGCTACGGCGTGCAGTGGATCGACGATACCAGCGCCGAGCAGCCGAACGCCACGCCTTGCAAGGGGGTGGTGTCCGGAGGGAACTGTCCGCGCCTGTCGAATACTGCCGTGACCAATCTGGTGACCGGCTATCCGGAGCGCATGTGGTGCAGTCACACCAACGATGTGCCGCCGAGCGCAAATTGCAAGCAGGCAGTGGAGAACGGCAGCTATTCGTATCCGGATAACACCTACAAGTACCTGTATGCGAAGGACGGCGCGCCTTTCTACTACAACGTGAGCGTTGAGTGGTGCAAGACAGCGGATAACGCGCCCAACCAGAATTTCGGCAAGGCCGGCAGCTGCCAGGCCAAGAAGACGGACACCTTCAAGTATGTGCGCTACTACAACTGGTCGCGCGTGGACATTACCCCGTCCACGAAATTCCCGGCCAAGGCCGCTGGGCGCACCGATTGCGCAGGAAACATCTGCACGTATCAGGAAGAGATGTCGAACTTCGCGACCTGGTACGCGTGGTACCGCACGCGCACCCAGATGACCAAGAGTGCGATCGGCCAGGCGTTCAAGGACGTGCGCGGCACTCCGGTGTCCAGCGATCCCGATGATTCGGCCTACCTGCATGCCCGCATTGGCTTGACCACCATCAACCATCCGATCGCGCTCGACATTGCCAACTTCGACGCTGACCAGAAGGGCAAGTTCTACACCGACCTGTACAGCTTCGATCCGCTCGGCGGCACGCCATTGCGCACTTCGCTTGATTCGCTGGGCAAGATGTACAAGGGCACCAGCACGGTATACAAAGACCCGGTGGAGTATTCCTGCCAGAAGAACTTTACGATCCTGGCGACGGACGGTTACTGGAACGACAGCTATAACGGCGTGGCCGACACCGATGGCGCAGCGGGGGTGACGTTGCCATCGCGCGACACCCTGCAGACGCCCAATACGCTGGCGGATGTGGCGTATTACTACTACCATACCGACTTGCGCACATCCTGCAACTCGAAAGATGTCTGCGCCAATAACGTTGCACCATCGGGCGCCAACGCGGACGTGGACGACGTGGCGCAACACCAGCACATGACCACGTTCACTATCGGCCTCGGTGTCGACGGCACCCTGACTTACGATCCGAACTACAAGACCAGCAACTCCGGCGATTACTTCAACATCAAGCAGGGCGTGACGAAGTGGCCGGCCCCAAGTGGCAACTCCCCCGAGACCATCGACGATTTGTGGCACGCCGCCGTCAACGGCCGCGGTACGTATTTCAGCACCAAGGACCCGGCCGCACTGGAGAGCGGCTTGCGCAAGGCGCTGCGCAGCATCGACAGCGTGACCGGCAACGGTGCTGCGGCAGCTACCAGCGCCCTGCAGCCGACTGCCGGCGACAACTTCATCTACGTGGCGACTTACCGTACCGTGAAGTGGGACGGCGACGTGAGCGGCTATTCCATCGACCTGGCCACCGGTGCAGTGTCGACGACGCCTTTCTGGCAGGCGGAGCCGCTGCTGCGCAACAGGATCGCCGCGACCGGCGATAGCGATACCCGTGTGATCTACACTGCAGATGGCACCACCCGTACCCTGTTTAGCACGGGCAAGGGCGGCCTGACGGCTGCCCAGCTGGCGCTGTTCGACACCAACCGGCTGAGCCAGGCCAGCACCTGGTCCAGCACGCAGAAGACCGCGGCCACCGCGGCCTCGCTGGTGAGCTACCTGCGCGGGCAAGACCGCAACGAAGACCAGGACCGCGTGCTCACCTACGGCGCTTACGAGCGCCTGTACCGCGATCGCGAAAAAGCGCTGGGCGATATCGTCCATTCGCAGCCGATCTATGTGAAAGCGCCGCCGTTCAATTTCGACGACGATGGCTATCTTGAATTCAAGACTGCCAAGGCGGAACGTGCGCCGACGCTGTACACCTCGTCCAACGATGGCATGCTGCATGCCTTCGACGGCGAGTCTGGCCAGGAACGCTGGGCCTACGTGCCGCCGATGGTCTTGCCGAATATGTGGCGCCTGGCCGATGCCAATTATGGCAGCCAGCACCGCTATTACCTGGACGGGCCGCTGGCCATGAGCGATGCGAAGATCAACGGCAGCTGGAAGACTGTCCTGATCGGCGCCATGGGCAAGGGTGGCCGCGGCTACTTCGCGCTGGACGTGACGGATCCTGCCGATCCGCGCCCGCTGTGGAACTACACGGCAGACGATAATCCGAAAATGGGTTACAGCTTCGGCACGGCATTCATCACCAAGATGAGCGATGGCCGTTGGGTGGCCGTGCTGCCGTCGGGCTACAACAACGTGCCGGAGGGTAGCAAGTATGCCGGCGCCGACGGCGGCGGCTATGTCTTCGTCCTCGACCTCGCCAGTGGTTCGCTGCTGAAAACCATCGCCACCGGCGTTGGCACCAGCGCAAATCCAAGCGGCTTGGGGCGCATCAATGTGCGTTCGCCTGACTTCTCGACCAATAATACGGCAGTCGGCGCGTATGGCGGCGACCTGACCGGTGCCATGTGGCGCTTCGACCTGGAGAAGGGCACGGCCAGCAAGCTGGCGGATTTCCCGGGCAAGCCAATCATGGTTGCGCCGGTTATCGGGCAGATCCAGGACAAGCTGGCGATCTTCTATGGCACCGGCCGTTACCTGGGCCAGAGCGACCTGGACGATGTCGATACCCAGACCATCTACGGCATCAAGGACGATGGCGTTACCACGGTCACTGCCAACAGCCCGATGGTGCAGCAAACGGTGACGACCAGTGGCGCAACACGCAATATCAGCCGCGATGCCGTTGAATGGTCCAGCAAGATGGGCTGGTATGTCGATCTGCCGGATACCGGTGAGCGCATCACGCTCTCGCCGCAATTGTTCCTCGGCACGCTGATCTTCGCGTCCACCGTGCCGTCGGTGTCGGCCTGCCAGCCTGGCGGTTACAGTTGGCTGTACCAGCTCGATTACAAGACCGGCGGCAACGTCCTGGCGAACGTGGCGGGCGGCTTGAAGTATGCCGCGCCGATTGTCGGTAACAGCGTGGTCAAGCTGCCGAACGGCACCCCGATGATCTATCCGGTCGGTGCGTCGAACGGCATGGGTGTCCCGCAGGTAATGCGTGTCGGTGCTGGCGATCCTGGTGACGAGAAGGTGCGCGTCCTGTGGCGCGAGATTTCCGACTGACGGAACGGTGATGGAAGCCCGTCTGCGGCCATGGCTGGCGCTGGCAATATCGGCGCTGGCGCATGTGGCGCTCGCACTTTTGCTGGTTGGCCAGGCAAGCCGTGTCGCCGGTGCAGGCGGCAGAGCGGCTTCGCCTGGGCCAGCCATGATGGTGCGCCTGGTCGCTGCGGCACAGCCGGCGCTGGACAAGGCGCCGCTGCCCGCTGCGCAGCCGCCAGCCGCGGTGCCGATGCTTCGCGCGCAGCAGGTGCTGGCGCAAGCCGCGGCGGGCGCAGACGGCGTCGGCGGGGCGGCCGAACGGCACTACTTCGGCGCCGACGCCATGACCCGCCAACCGGAAGTAGCCGAGGGGCTGGTGGCGGGCAAGTTGCTGGTGGTGCCGGGGATTACCGCCCAGTCCGTGGCATTGCAGGTCTGGATCAGCGATGAAGGTACGGTCGAACGTGTCGCCCTCGATTCGCCGATGTCGGAGAAAGAAGAGCAACTGCTGCTGGCCGCTTTTGCCAGTGTCAGGTTCCAGCCGGGCCGGATCGGCCGTATCGCCGTACGTAGCCACCTGGCGCTGGAAATCATGCTCGATTACGCCCTCCGGCTGTGAGGGGAGTGGTGGTAAAATAGCGGGTTTTCCGTCTGCGCCAACCGCTGGCTGCCATCATGTCTGACGATATCCAAATTCAAAGTTCGAGCAAGACCCCTGCGTTGATTGCGCGCGAGGTCGCTCGCCGCCGTACTTTCGGCATTATTTCCCACCCCGATGCGGGTAAAACCACGCTGACCGAGAAGCTGCTGCTGTTCTCGGGCGCGATCCAGATGGCCGGCACCGTCAAGGCCCGCAAGAGCGGCCGCCATGCCACCTCCGACTGGATGGAAATCGAGAAGCAGCGCGGCATTTCCGTGGCTTCCTCGGTGATGCAGTTCGAGTTCCGCGACCACATCATCAACCTGCTCGACACGCCGGGCCACCAGGACTTTTCCGAAGATACCTATCGCGTGCTGACTGCGGTCGACTCGGGCCTGATGGTGATCGACGCGGCCAAGGGCGTGGAAGCGCAGACCATCAAGCTGCTCGACGTCTGCCGCATGCGCAATACGCCGATCGTCACCTTCATGAACAAGCTGGATCGCGAGTGCCGCGATCCGCTGGAGCTGCTTGATGAAGTGGAATCGGTGCTGAAGATCCAGTGCGCGCCGGTGACCTGGCCGATCGGCATGGGCAAGAATTTCCGTGGTGTCTACCACCTGATCAACGACGAGATCCTGCTGTTCCGCGCCGGTGAAGAGAGCGTGCAAAGCTTCGAGGTGATCAAGGGCATCGACAATCCGCGCCTGCAGGAGATGTTCCCGCTGGAGATGGACCAGCTGCGCATGGAAGTGGAGCTGGTGCACGGCGCCTCGCACCCGTTCAGCCTGGAAGACTTCCTGGCTGGCAAGCAGACGCCGGTCTTCTTCGGCTCCGCGATCAACAACTTCGGCGTGCGCGAGATCCTGTCCGCGCTGGTCGACTGGGCGCCTGCGCCGGAATCGCGCGATGCGTCGGTGCGTACCGTGCAGCCGACCGAAGAGAAGTTCTCCGGCTTCGTGTTCAAGATCCAGGCCAATATGGATCCGGCGCACCGCGACCGTATCGCCTTCCTGCGCGTTTGCTCGGGACGGTTCGAGCGCGGCATGAAGGTCAAGCACCTGCGCCTGAATCGTGAGGTGAAGGTGTCGTCCGTGGTCACGTTCATGGCCTCGTCGCGCGAACAGGTGGAAGAGGCCTACGCCGGCGACATCATCGGCTTGCCGAACCACGGCAATATGCAGATCGGCGATTCCTTCTCTGAAGGCGAGATGCTGCAGTTCACCGGTATTCCATACTTTGCGCCGGACTTCTTCCGCCAGGTGCGCATCCGTAACCCGCTGAAGATCAAGCAGCTGCAGAAGGGCTTGCAGCAGCTGGGTGAAGAGGGCGCTGTGCAGGTGTTCAAGCCGGTGCAGGGCGGTGAAGTGGTGCTGGGCGCGGTCGGCGTGCTGCAGTTCGAAGTGGTGGCTTCGCGCCTGATGAATGAGTACGGCGTGGATGCGGTGTTCGAGAGCACCTCGATTTCGACCGCGCGCTGGGTTTCCAGCGATGACAAGAAGGCGCTGGCCGATTTCGAGGCGGCGCTGGGGCATAACGTGGCGTATGACGCGGCGGGGAACCTGGCTTACCTGGCCACTTCCGGCGTCAACCTGCGCCTGACCCAGGAACGTTGGCCGAAACTGACCTTCCACGCGACGCGCGAGCACGCGACCAAGCTGGACTAAAAAACCGGTAAACCAGGGTCAGACCCAGGGGTCTGACCCATGTCAGCGCAACGGCCGCGGGGCTGGTCCCCGGCCTTTGACGTTTGCCGAAGATCAAAGACGCACAACCGCAGCCACCGGCTGACGAACAGACTGGGTCTGGCCCTGCGGGGCAGACCCAGGTTTACCGGTTTTCAGGCGGCCCAGAGCTTGCCCTCCCGCAGCAAAGCCTCCAACTGCTCCGCCGGCATCGGCCGCGCAAAGTAATACCCTTGCATCACATCGCACCCTGCATCCGACAGGAACGCCACCTGCTCCTCGGTTTCCACGCCTTCCGCCACGACAGTCATGTTCAGCGAATGTGCCATCGCAATGATCGCTTTCGCGATCGCCGCGCCATCACCCGGTACCGCATTGATGAAACTGCGGTCGATCTTGAGCTGGTCGATCGGGAAGCGCTTCAAATAGGCCATCGAGGAATACCCGGTCCCGAAATCATCGATCGAGAGATGTATGCCAGCCGCCTGTATCTTGTGCAGCAAAGCGATATTGGCATTCACATTCTCCATCAGCACGCCCTCGGTAATCTCCAGCTCCAGCAAGCGAGGCGGCAAACCGGTCTCCATCAGCAAAGCCTGCACCTCATACATCAGCTGCACATCCTTGGTCTGGCACGCCGACACGTTCACCGCCACATGCTCGATGTTATCCATCAGCCCCGCCTTGCGCCAGGCAGCCGCCTGGCGGATCGCGGTCTGCAGCACCCAGCGGCCCAACGGCACGATCACGCCGCTTTCCTCCGCCACCGGAATGAACTCCGCCGGGCTCACCATGCCGCCCAATGCTTCGCAGTGCCAGCGTACCAACACCTCCATGCCGCGCATGCGCCCGGTGCGCGTGTCTATCTGCGGCTGGTAATGCAAGGACAGCTCATGGTTCTGCAAAGCCTTGCGCAGGTTGGCCTCCAGCGCCAGGCGCTTGCTGGCCCGCTGCGCCATCTCCGCATGGAAGACTTCATAGGCATTCTTGCCCTTGTTCTTGGCGTGGTACATGGCAATGTCGGCGCAGCGCACCACGGCCGCCGCGTCGGGAGCATCCTTCGGATAGACGCTGACGCCAATACTCGCGCTGACGAAGAGCTGGTGGGTTTCGACCATGAACGGGTCGGCCAGTGCACGCAGGATCTTGCGCGCCACCTGGTCCGGCTCCGTGTCATCTTCGGCCGGCTCGATGATCACCACGAACTCATCGCCGCCGATGCGGCAGATGACATCCGTGCTGCGCAGGGTTTGTTCCAGGCGCTCCGCCACCTGGCGCAACAGCATGTCGCCGATGTCATGGCCCAGCGTATCGTTAACGATCTTGAAGTTGTCGAGATCGAGGAGCAGCATGCTGACGCTGGTTTCCTGGCGGTCCGCTCGCTTCAGCGCGTGCGCCAGCCGGTCGTTGAAGGCGTTTCGGTTGGGCAGGCAGGTGACCGGATCGACGTGCGCCAGCAAGTGCAGGTTCTGCTCAGCCAGTACCACCGCCGCGCGCATACGCCGCACCAGCAACCACGCCAGTGCAAACGAACCCAGGGTCGCGAACGCTGTAAAGGTGGCAAAAGCCAGCGAACGCTGGTAAAGCGGCAGCAGGGTGGCCCGGATGGAGACGCTGCCAATCAGCTTATGGTCGACGCTGATCGGTTCCTGCACCTCAATATAATCCATGCCGTATTCGTGCAGGGACTGGCCGGTCTCGCTGATCGCAAGTTCGGGCACCGGTGCGTTATTGCGGCGGAACTGGGCCAGCGGCGTGCTGCCGACGATGATGTTTGCGCTTTGAACGTCGGGTGATGCCGACAGGCCGCTGAGGATTTCTTCCGCCGCACGGGCATCGCTGAAGAGGAGGGCGGCCGTGCTGTTGTTGCCGACGATGCGGGCTTGCACCTGCATATCGCGCAGAAGGGTACTACGCAAGGCCATGAACTGGAACACTACCATCAGCATGCCGGCCAGGCACAGGGCGGCACCCGCCGCCAGCATGGTGGAACGGACTACCTTGCTGCCGATCGGCAGCAGCGCGGTTTTGGCGCGCGACTTCATTGCACACTCCTTGCCAGCCGCAATAGCTTGGAACTGAGGGTCAGGCGCGCCTGGCGCACAGGCACCAGGTCCACGTCGAAGCCCACGCGGCGATTGTCGATACCAAAAGAAATCATGGCGCCGTTGGCGCCAATGATCCTGTCATCCGCAACCGTCAGCACGCTGCTGGTCGCCAGGTCATTCTTGAGCAGTGACCACCGTTCGCGGTCCCGCGCGTCCAGCACCAGCAGGTGGCAGGCCGCCAGCTGTGCACCGCCCGGCGCTGCAGGCAGCGTGCGCACTGAAACGCGGTGCCCGTTGACCTGTTTTTGCTGCAGCCCGGTCAACGCGGTCAGCAAGGTGTTGCCCTGGAAGACGCACAGGCGCAACGGCGCGCTGGCGGGCAGGGTGTCCGCAGGCCATTCGGTAAACAGGGCGAAATTGTACAAGATGGCCGCCTTCAGTTCCGCCTCGTCCGCGCCTGCGGGAAGCTGGGCGCGCGCGTGTTCGCACGCGGTTACCAGCAGAAGCAGCAGGGCGAAGAGTTGGCGCATCATCAGTAGGCCGCCTTCAGCCTGAGGTAGACGCGGCGGCCATCCTGTTCGATGGCGTGCTGCAGCAGTCCCAGCGAAGACGGATCCGCATAGCGCCGATCGAACAGGTTCTGCATGCCAAGGGATGCGTCGAAGTGGCGGGTCAGTCCGATGGTGAAGAAGTTGATGTTGGCAAGCACGAAGCCCCCCGTCTCGCTGCCATCGAGCAGCCTGCGTGCGCCCGCGTACTGGCCCTCGACACCGACATGCCAGACACCAGCCAGCCGCCCCGTGGCATTGAACTTGGCCAGCCAGCGCGGTGAATTGACTTCGCTGATGCTGCCCGTGACATTCTGGCGCGAAATGCTACTTCGCAGTCTCGCACCGTTCCTGAAGGAGCGTTCATATTCAAGTTCGATACCACGCGCACGCGCCCGGCCCAGGTTGCGGAAGATCGGCAAGCCGAATTCCTCGTCCTCGACTTCGGTCACCAGGCCGGAAGCCTCATTGGCATAAGCGCTCAGCGTGAAGCGGGCGTTAGCGCCCAATTGCCGGACCAAGGAGAGTTCATGGCTGCGAATGCGCTCGCGGCCAAGATTGGGGTTTGCCAATTGACCGCCTTCGGTGTCGATTCCGTAGAACAGTTCATAGCTGTTAGGCGTTCGAAATGCGCTGCCATAGATGGCTTTGACCGTTGTTTCCGGCGACAGTTCGGCAATCAGGGCCAGGCGCGGATTGAATACGCCGCCAGTGCTGGTTTCGCGGTCGTAGCGCAGGCCGGCGTTGAGCAGGATGCCTTTGGCCAGCGTGATTTCATCCTGCATATAGATGCCGAAACGCTTGCTTTGTGAGCGGTCATTCAGGTAGCTGACGAAAGGCTCGGTGTCGAAATTCTGCTGCAGCACATCGTGGTTGTACTGGTAGTCCGCCCCGACGACCAGCTTGTGGGATTCGATCAGCTGCAGGAACAGGTTGACGTCCGCTCCCCACCACTTGGCGCGGGTTCGGTCCATGTTGATGGTGCCGAAGGGAGCCTGGTTGACGAAGTGCCCGTCATAGAGGTACTCGGAGTGGTAAAGGCGGGCCGAAAGCTCACCGTGCATTGGCAGCATCGTAGTGCGATAGCCGACTTCCGCCATCCGCAATTCGTCGACCGTAAGTCCGCCCGCGACGTCGAATGGCTGGCCGTAAGAAGCCGTAGGCATGCCCTTGGTTCGCTTGCCGTCGATCAGGGTCAGGGACCATGCGCCAACCTGCCCGCGTGCAAAGAAGCGCGAGTAACGTTCCCAATCCAGCCCGTGCGCAGTACCGCCGAATTCGGGGAAGTACAGGTCGCGGCCATCACTGAGCCCACGGTTTGCTGCCAGCAGCAATTCGGCATCGCCGTTGCGCCAACCGTAGCTCGCGCTGCCGGAGCGAGTGCCGGCCTGGCCTGCTTCCAACGTGGCGCGCGTCCCCTCGATGTCGGGCGCGCGGCGCGTGATCACATTGATCACGCCAAAGAATGCATTGGTGCCGTAGATCGACGATCCCGGCCCCGGCACAAATTCGATGCGATCGACCAGTTCAAGATCAAGCGGGAATTCAGCGCCAAGCTGCGCCTGGTCGAAAACCGGATCGTTGATGCGCGTACCATCAATTTGCAGCAGGAAGCGCGTATTCAGGTCGCCCGGCCGCAAGAAGCCACGCGCCCCGAGATAGCTGTAGCTGCGGTCGTTGCTGGTGTACAGCCCGCGAATGCTGCGCAACGCATCGGCGAGCGTGCGCCAGCCGTAGGCACGGATGTCGGCCGAAGTAAGTACGGTGACATTCGAAGGAGCTTGCGTCGCTTTTTGGTTAAAGCGGGAGGCGCTAAAGACCTCCAGCGACATCAATTGCTCAAGCGGCAAAGTGGTCAAGTCGGCATCTTGCGCGCATGCGTTTGCCGCCGCGAGCAGCAAGACTGCCAGCGGCCTGGTGCGCAGGCCATGCAGTGCTGTGATTCTCATCCCGATGGTTTGTTTTCTAGGTGTGTTCACATGGTGGCATTGCCATGCGGGAATGTACAGTGCAGCAGGCACTACAAGCACTTATAAACAACATCCATTAATTGTCGAGCAACGCTCGCCAGGCACTGGGCGCCTGGCCTGTCACCTGCTTGAACGCGCGGCGGAAAACGGCCTCGTCGCTGAAACCGGTTTCAATCGCAACGCGTCGCAAACCAGCGCTCGGTTTTGCCAACAGGCGCTTGGCCTGCTCGATGCGGCATTGAAGAATGTACTGCACCGGCGTGACGCCGAGCGCAGCGCTGAAACGCCGCGCCAGGTTGCGTTGGCTCATGGCGATATGACGCGCCACGTCGTCGGGTGTGATGCCAGCGCAGCTATGTTGTTCAATATACCGTTGCGCGGCCTGGATGCGGGCGTCGTCGTGTTCGTGATGTCCGCTGGCGACGCCGACGTCTGCCAGCTGGCGCGCTGAGTTGGCATAGCGTGCGAATTTCAGTGCAGCTTTTTCGCCGTGGAAGCGGCGAACCAGGTGGGCACACGCGTCGATGGTGGGCGTGATGCTGGCCGCCGTAATCAGCCTGCCATCCACGACAAGCGGCGATTGCGGTGACAGGCGTACATCAGGTCGCGTCGCGGCGATTGCGCGCCGATCCGCCAGGTTGCAAGTTGCATCGCGCCCATCAAGTAAACCTGTTTGCACTAGCAGCCGCACGCCGCTTGCAGAAGCCAGGACGCAGCCGCCAGCCTCGTAGTGCCTGACGATCCAGCGCAGCAGGGCAGGGCTGGCGGGCACGTCGCCGTAGAAGGATGGCAGCACCAGTACTTCGGCTTGGCGCGCGTTGCGCAGGCTGCGCTCCGGCAGTAGCGCTGGCCCAGTGAAGGAACGCACAGGCTGCATGGTTGGGCCGACGAGAGCCACATCAAACATCGCCGCAGCGAACAAGTCTGGTTCGCGGGCATTCAAGGTGCCAGCCACCGCCAGCAATTCCCGGATCAGCAGGACGCCACCCGCCCAGCAATTTTGGTCGATGTAGATGCTTGTCGGGATGGCTGAAAAAGTATGCTGCATGGCGAATAATGTACCACGGTGGGATATGCGCAGCGCTAGGATGATCTCATGAACATCCTCTCCTACATCAACAAGCAGGAACTACGGGCCTTCACCACAGCCGACAACTGGCGTGCTTCAGGCGTAGTGATCGTGAATGTGGCACTGGTCGCCGCCGGCTTTGCGCTGCCAGCACTGTGGCATCATCCGGTAGCCTGGATCATCGCCAGCGTCGTGCTGGCAGGCCGTGCGCTCGGCTTCGCGATCCTCACGCACGATGCCGCCCACCTGAATTTCTTCACTTCGCGCAGAGTGAACCAGTGGATGGGGAAATGGGTCTTCGGCGCCTTGCCTAACGTCCCTTACGCGACCTATCGCCGAGGCCACCTGGAGCACCATCGCACAGCCGGCACCGGCGCCGACCCTGATCTGTCGTTCGTCACTGGCTACCCTGCCACTCGCGCCAGCCTGCTCCGAAAATTGTTGCGCGACATCTCCGGCGTGAATGGCGCGAAAGGGATCGTTTACCAATTCCAGCCGACCGATCACGGCGCGCTGTATCCGGTGTTTGTCATGCATGGGCTGATCATCGCCGCGCTGTGGGCATTCAGTGTGCCGGAGGTCTACGCATGTTGGTGGCTTGGCCAGCTATTCGTTTTCCCACTTCTGCTACGCCTACGTGTGATGGGCGAGCATGGTGGCGTACCAGATCACATGGACCGCGACCCGCGCCGAAACACCGCCACAACCTTGGCCGGCCCGCTCGCGCGCTTGCTGGTCGCGCCCAACTTCGTCAACTACCACGTCGAGCACCACATGGCCGCGACCGTACCTGGCTATAAACTCCCTGCGTTGCATAAGCTGTTGCGTGAACGTGGCTACTTCAAAGGCACCGAATGCTTGGCTCTATCCTATCGGGAGGTCATAATCCGCTGTACCGCCGCAAATGGAAACGCCCAGGCACGCGGCACGAGCGGCACTCGCGGTGCTTTAGACAACATGCGCTAGCGCATAGCATGATGGCAGGCGCAGGGGCGGGCCACGTCAGGTAGCAGAAGGCGGGGCGAGTCATTTACTGCTGCATTTCGCAGAACGCTCACTTTTCCACGGTCAGGAGTGTACCCAATCAATCTTCACATTGATGTGTAGCGGGTGTTATTTGGCGGGAACGGCCATCGGCCTGTTCCTCTCAATCACATAGGTCACGATCACGTGGGCAGGTCCGTTGCCGGTATTACGTGCACTGTGTACTTTGCCCGATGGGATGATGAATGCGTCGCCCGTCTTCAATTTGCGGAGAGACTCTCCCTCGACGTACATTTCGAGTTCGCCTTCCTGCACGAAGCCAATCTCATCGCCGAAATGGGTGTGCCGCCCAATGGTCGCCCCCGATGCAATGTATACGCGTGCGACAAGCGATTCGTGATTCGGTGTTGAGGATTCGCCGCGGATCAGAACCGTGCGTTGGACTTCTGCCGGCTGAGCGAACGCCGGCAAAGTCGCTGAACAGAGGGCAAGCGCGAGGCAGATTCGAATCATGCGGGTTGTTCTCCATTTCGGGTCACACATTCCTGGCCACCGCAGGCAGAACGATGTCACCAGCGGGGCTTACGAAGGACAAAATGTCGTCGCAACTCAGCGGGCGAAAGCTGAGTTGCTAATGTCAACAACTCATCAAGGAGGAGTGTTTGCTTCTTGAGGTGCGCCCCTTACATCCAGCACCTCCTCATCATTCAACTCAATGATTTCACTTGGTGGGCAGCTATGTTCGCTTGCGTACAATCGCCATTTCAATACTCTTTTAGATCAACGACGACGATGATCGAATTCCCCTTTTTGGACCGCGCGACTCATAAATCTCTCTGAGGTCCTTGCTTGTGGTCCAATCAGCGGTTAGGTATCAGAACATGGCATAGCTGCCAATGTGATCAAAAGATTAATGGCCAGGATCGTTCCCTTGTTCCGGTTCCAACATTACCATTGCAATTGGCGCGCTGTCCAGGTAACTATGGCCAGGATCGTTTGCGACTTCTGGATCGACATCGAACTCAAGGGCATCTGAGTCCTTAAAACGAATGGTCAGATTCAATACCTCTTTTACGGTATTTGAATCTGTAACGACCATCAGCTTGCCGCTTTGGCTGATCGTCGGATGACTGATTTGCTCTGGAACTTTACCCTTTACCTTCAATGACTTGAATTGAACACCAGCGGGCGTTGGCGAGACCAATTCATAACTCAGAATCGTATCCGTTGCGGTTACAGTCACTTCTGGCGGAGTAAAAGTTGTGGTGTACTTCATTTTTTGGGTCGCCGGATCAATCGAAGGAACAGCGACAACTTGTATCTGTATAACAGGTGCTGCTTCCGTTTGGTTTTGGATCTTGGTCATAAGGATGCCTCTTTCAGTCTACTGTGACGAGATAATTCTAAGATAGCGCTCGTCACGATACGCTATTTGATTCAACATGTTTTTTTCCTCAGCAAGTGCAATGTTATTTCCAATACACCGGTTGGCTATCGCAGTCGGTACTATAAAGCGATAATCGCGGGCTTCTCCGCCCGCCGGCTTCAGGAGGCTAAGCACTTCGTGGCAGTCATTTTGGGATTCAGGTTTGCTTAAACCTCTCGATCTTGCACGGCCTAGCAACGCATGTGCATAATATTCGCGAAGGAAGGGATCGTGTTTGTTTTTTTCGAACAATGTCGCGAGCTCTAAAGTAGCGTCATTGAACCGACTAATCGCTTCCGAGTTCTGCTTCGACATCAGTAAGACTTCACCTTTCAATACGTTGATGCGTCCTTTGAGTGCGCTTGCAACTTTCAGCTGGGGTTCACTAGTGCGAGTATTTCCGAGGTTTTTGAACAGAACATCAAGTTTGCTTAGTGTTGCAGGCGCATCTTTTGAGCCGGCCTCTTCGCTAATGATCCGGAGTTGATTCTCTGCCAATAGGTAGAACCACTCCTGGTTGGTAGGGTCTTGCTGGACAAGTCGCGTGAGGAAAGCGTTCGCGTCACGGTATTTTTCAATGCCTTGATCGGGCCGACCCATCGCAATTGACAATTCGCCTTGGTAACGAAGTATGTTGCTTAGCCTAATTTGTAAGGTGGCATTATTAGGAGACTGACCAAGCAACTCGCGCAATAGTTTCTCAGATTGTTTGTAGAGCTCGTAGCCCTCCACGAGGTGCCCAAGTTTGACTTTAACCGCCGCAAGTCCGGCGATACTATTGGCTAGGCCTATTGAGAGTTCATCGGTCTTATGTTTTGCGAGGGCCTGTTCTTTTAACTGAACTGATTTTGTAAAAGAAGACGCCGCCTGCTCGAGGTTGCCTTGGCGTAACGCGACTGTGCCCAGATTGCCATAGCTAAAAGCCAATTCAATAATTGCATCAACGTTCTGAGGGAAATTGGAAAGCCATCTCTCGCTAGCTTCTTTGTACTCGGTAAAGTATTTTGCAGAAGTCTCGAATTCTCGCTGAACTAAATACACTGAACCGAGCCAATATGCGTTCGCGCCTAGCGTTTTAAGGTGTTCTTCGTCCTTACTAGTCATCGCTCCCTGAGTATGCAGGAGCTCTCTTGCTGCAAGTAGGGCTTCCTTGGCTCTAGACGGATTTGCACGGGCGACATTGACTTCGGCAATGACCTGCAATGCTTTAGCCCGTTGAATCACGGACTCGTGTGTTGCTGCTGATTGTTTTGTAGCAGTGAGGTATTGAAGTGCCCTTGCGCTTACGTCATCCAGAAGATCCAGCCGACCTAAAGGGCGCACTTTATCCACGAATTCTCCAAGCATGTACCCCATCAATCCTTCGGCCTCGATCCGATGCTCCTCCGACTCACGCTGGGCGTTCCGGGCACTAATCCCGAGAACTGCTGAGAGAATTGCAAGGACGACGATAATCGCAACTACTGCGATATTGATGCGTTCGCGGATCTTTGCTCGCGAGATTGATTGGCGGATAAACTCGAGCTCAAGTGGCGCGAGAGCAAAATCTGGAAGACGCAACAACTCGGCGGCCTGGTGCGTTTGCATGCCTTGAGGTACTAGGAGGTCGCTTGGGCGCTCTGCATGCAGCCATCTTTCCGCTTGTCCGCGCAATCGCGTACGCAATTGCAACACTTGACGGTGGTCGGCGATCCAGGTTGAAACTCGCGGCCAGCGGCGCAACAGAGCTTCATGTGCGACACCAAAGCTTGGGACCTCGCCAGCCAGTTCGCTGACAAACAGCCGTGCCTCAACCATGACCCGAACCAACTCACGTTCGTCGTCTGTCCGAAGCATCGATAGCGGGCTGCGACGGGATGTGACCGAGGTCTGGTCTTCACCAATATTCACGAGTAACGATAGAACGCGAGGCAGTGCATCGAGTTGGGACTCTGACAAACGTCCGACTACTTGCTCGGCTCGAACCCCGACGGCACCATCGATGCCACCCAGTTCTTGATAAACATCGAAACTCAGTTGCCCTTTATCGCTCCGCTGGCGATATAGCTCGTTCAAGCAGTATTGCAATAGCGGTAAAGTGTCTGGATTGCCGCGGGCAGCATCGCAAAGCACATCGCCGAGACTGGCACCAGTGGCTTGGTCTTTTTCGAAGGTTAAATTGGCTGCCAGAGCGGGTTGCCGAACGATCTGGGCAATGTCCACTCCGTCTGGAGGCAAGACGTCAAAGTGACCGCCGCGCGATTTCAGACCGAGCAAAACGGTCTGGGCCATAACGTCCGGATAGAAGTCGTTGCGACAAGCCATCAACATCAGCAGGCAATTCGACTTAGCAAGGGTTTCAATTACATCCGGGAAGCGCTCGGCTTCCGCGGTCTTGGTGCGGAAGACGGCTTCCAGTCGGTCGACAAAGACACCTACTACGGCACGAGGGCAAGCGCGCTCACGCAGTTCGGCCGCCACTGCGTCGGGCTCGGAAGCCAGGCGCTGGCCTAGGCTGTCGGCGCTGGCACCGGGGAATAGTGGCTCGCCATTGATCTCGGCGTCGATCAGCGCGCCGGCAAATGCCTGGAACAGCGTGCCGCTGCCAAGGTCGGCGCAGTCGAGGTAGACCGTGCTCGACAACCCGACCGGTTCGTCCGAGCGAGTGGCGCCTGCCATTAACTGAGGCAGCAGGCCTGCACGAACCAAGGAAGTCTTCCCAGAGCCTGAAGGCCCAAGAATTAGTGCCATCGGGCAACCACGGGCTGCCTGGGTCAGGACCAGCTCACGCAACTGGGCAGTCGCTTGTACGCGACCGAAGAAGATAGCGGCGTGATTTTCCTGAAATGCTTCCAGACCACGGAACGGCGAGCCGCCTTCCCATGTGGTCGCAAGGGGGGCGGCCAGGGTCACGACAGGGGCAATTGCGCGATAGCCGCGCTTGCGGATGGTCTCGATATACCGCGGTTCAGTGCTCGAATCGCCGAAGGCGCGGCGTAGCTGCGTAATGGCTTTGTGGACCGGGTTGTCGCCCAACTCGTTGCTTCCCCAACAGGCCTGCAGGATCTCTTCCGCTGGAATTACCGCCCCTGGGTGGCGGCAAAGATAGCGCAGAACCGCCATTACGCGCGGCTCGAGCTGCGTTTTCGCTTCCCCGTTGGTGACGATATTGGCTTCTGGACTGACCAACCAGTCGCCGAATTGAAACTCCATGGCCTGTTCAACCTTCTTTTTATCTGTCTCTTATAAATCAATGACTTAGAAACCTTCCGGAGCATTTCTTCCGGTCCGGAAGGTTTTCTTCCGGCTTCCGGAAGGTTGCCGGAAGGCGAGGGAAGGCTTTTTTTCTTACAGTGCAGTCATTGCCAAACGGCCAAATCTTAACATTCTTAAAAGCAAAAATGGTCACAACTAAAGCGGTATTTTTTGAAATCGGTTCCGACACCACGACTTCGGTGCAACAGCTGTCTGCCAGCTGGTTCACCTCTGGAAAGTTGCTGGAGAGCACGATTGACGCAATGCGGGTCGCCGGAGAGTTTCCTAACGACATCCGTTACGGAAGCATGGAAGTGGGCAGCCTGGCCCTGGGAGGCGAAGGCGAGGACCGCGCCGAGTTGCGTCCTGTAGAGATCCGTTACGACTCCGCGGCACCAACTACTGCCCAACTGACCTTGACGCTTGCATCAGGGAATTTGCGCTTTTACAACGCTTACGGCCGGCGCGACATCCTGCGTCAGCCGGTGGCCGGCTGGCGCCTGGAGTTCACGGCCGCGGTTAACGAATATGGCGGCCTGGTGCTGCAAGCTGCGCTGTGTGACGTTGACAAATCTCATTTGCCGTGTGACAACGGCCCGTTGAAGGAGTTCTTTATCACTGCGGTTGGCAACTGGCTGCGCAGCCAGGCGCCGGCGGTGCTCAATAAGACGGCAATGCGCCGCGCAGTGATCGGGCGCGAGAGTTTCCTGCGCCAGTACATTTACCCGATGGTGGTGGAAAAGCTGCAACGCCGCCTGGATTCGCTGCCGGACTATGTGGCGTCGCGCGATGGCGTGGCCCAGGTCAACCCGCAGGAATGCCAGAACGAGAAGTCGGGGGTCGAGGCGACGCTCTGCAATGGCGAGCGGGCGCGCTTCATCCGCAACAGCAATGGCTGGACCTATCGCGACCACGTTCTGCTGAACTGGCAGGAAGCCAACCGTACCTTGCACGACCGCGAGTCGGAGCAGGACCTGCAATGCATGGTAACCATGGGCCGCCAAGCGGGGCCTGATGGCGTGCCGCGTCCGACCATCGACATCAGCAGCGTGCTGGGCCGCTATGAGTGGGACAGCGTGAAGCAGGAACTGCCGCTGTCGCGCCAGCGCAGCTATATGGGCAAGGCCTGGGCGCGCGCCACGCTGCAATGGTCGCTGCGACTGCAGTGGCAGGTTGAAAACGGCCGGGTGGGCGTGGCGTCGCTCGCACGCAAGAGTGTGCCGGCCACCGACGCTGGGACTACCGGAATTTACGTGGTGTCCGACCCGCTGCCGCACCTGCTGAATGTGCAGCGCATCAACCTGTGGTGGGAAGGCAATGCTGCCAGCCTGGCCTCGGTTCAACAGGATATTGCCGGTTTCCTGGCAACGGCTACCGGCGACATGTTCGCCGCCGTTGCCGAGGGGCTGGCCCCAGGGCGCAAGCTGGGGTGCCGTGACTTGCGCATCAATGAGTCTGGTGACATAGAAATTGAACTGGGGGAGTGAAGCATGTCTGTGCTGATGACATCTGTGCCGGTGGCACAGGTACGGAAATGGGGCGGCGCCAGTGCGTCGGGCGCCTTGAGTTATGCGGCTGCGCGCGTGGCGCGCATTGTGCTGCAACGTGAACCGATGGCGAGCGAGGCGCTGTCGTGGACTACCTTGTATAGCTGCCAGGGCGAGGCTGTGCGCGGCCGCGCGGAGCTGGCGCTGCATTTGCTGGCGCGCCCTGAACTGGCAGAACTGGATGTGAAAGAGCGCCTGCTGCGCGCCTACAACGCGGTGTTCGACCGCTACGATACGTCGCAGCCGGCCGACATGCCTTATTGGCGCAGCCTGGTGACGGCTGGCCGCGAGCTGCCTGCGCTGGTGCGGCAGGAACTGGTGCCCCTGTATGAAACGGGCTACCGTTCCAGCCCTTGCGCGGCACCGGCCCTGGCCCGTTCGCCCCTGTTCGTGGTGCGTGACGCATCAGGCTTGCCGCTGGTGTTTACGGTTGGCGCCAATCGTTCGCTATATATGTTCCGCCGCACGCCGTTCGGTCGTTGGTCGCAGACGGACCTGAGCGGCATGCTGCCTTTGAATCAGCCGGGCAAGGTGCAGGCGCTCGACGTCCAGCAGGCGCCGGATGGCTCCATTGCGCTGGCCCTTGCGGTTGCCCCATGGGCCAGCGGCGGCGGGCCGACCTTGCATGTGGCAGTCGGCATTGCCAATCACCTCGACGAGGCAGCCTGGGTGGAGACTATGCGCGGCATGGCGCCGCGCCATGTGCCGGAAGTGCAAGATGATGTCACGCGTATCTCCTTTGGCCTGCTGCAGTCGGGCGCCGTGCCGATGGTGCTGGTGACTGCGGCGAAGACCTGGTATTTCAACGCGGCGATGGAAGGCCCG
Organism: Pseudoduganella sp. S-14; assembly: GCF_049913285.1. GTDB lineage: Bacteria > Pseudomonadota > Gammaproteobacteria > Burkholderiales > Burkholderiaceae_D > Rugamonas. The sequence goes on along the minus strand of NZ_CP183991.1, from coordinate 3,910,618 downwards.
TTGAGTGCCTGGGAAGAACAGGAGGGCGTTGATTCGCTGGCGTCGGCAATCGGCAGCTACCGGGTGCCGGGCGCCTGGCGCCTGAGTGATACGGCTTGCGGTCGCACCCTGCGTTTCAACAGTTTTTCCCGCGCGGCATCCTGGGGGATCGCGATCGACTACCAGGGCCTGCCGCGCCGAGCGTCCAGCCTGCACCTGGCGCCGTCCAACGTGCCGAACGTGCCTGACGTGTTTGTGGCTGGCGAGAGCATCGTCGTCTATCGCGGCGGGCAGTCCGTACCGCAACCGGTCGCCAATATCGGCGGAGCATGCGTGGTGTGGAGCGAATCGAGCCCGGTGGGCGAGTACCTCGCTTATGGCGACGGTGCGGGCGGCCTGTGGCTGGTTTGCCGGAAGCAGGGCGGGCATTGGGGCATGCCCGTGCCCATCGCAACGACGTTGGTGATGGCGGCGCTGATGGCGGCGCCGAATCACGGGGGCGTGCATGCGATCGGCGTGACGCCAGGCGGTGCGTTGGCTTGGCTGCGTTTTAACGCCGATGGCGCCCAGGTCGGGGCGGAGGAAATTACCCAGGCCGCGGTCTGGGATGACGAAGCGCAGGATGTGCAGCGCGCAGCCCGGGTGGCGCGCAGCGTGGCTTAAGACTTGTCGCGCGTCAGCAGCGCGTCAACGATGCTGGCGATCCAGCAGGCCAGCAGGATCCAGCCTGCCGTGGAGGTGCCGGGCATGATGCTGGCCTTGGTCAGGCGCTGGGCGATGAGGATCGGGTCGGGTGGCAGGGCGCCGCTCAGGGCTTGATCCATCAGGACTGCGGTGGCTTTCCATACGCCGTACATCAGCCAGCCGAAGACCGCCAGCGCGGGCAGCATGAAGACCAGGCCACGCACTGTACGCTTCAGTACCAGCATTTGGCCAAGGCCGGGAAAGCCGAGGCCGGAGATCAGGGCTGCTTTGCTAGATTGCTTCATTCAATTTCCATTAAAAAAACGCCGGCACCTCACGGTACCGGCGTTTTGCGTTTGAGGCAAGCGTTCGCTTATGCGTAATCGCTGACTGGAATGCAGGCGCAGAACAGGTTGCGGTCGCCGTACACGTTGTCGGCGCGGCCAACCGGCGGCCAGTACTTTTGCTTGCGCAGCGACGGCACAGGGTAGGCTGCCACTTCGCGGCTGTACTTGCGGTCCCACTTGTCGGCCAGCAGCACTTCAGCGGTGTGCGGGGCAAACTTCAGCGGATTGTCCAGTTTGTCGAATTCGCCCGATTCCACTTTGGCGATTTCGGCGCGGATGGCGATCATGGCGTCGATGAAGCGGTCCAGTTCAGCCTTGGACTCGGATTCGGTCGGCTCGATCATCAGCGTGCCCGGCACAGGGAAGCTCATGGTCGGTGCATGGAAGCCGAAGTCCATCAGGCGCTTGGCCACGTCTTCGTTGCTGATGCCGGTTGCGTCGGTCAGTGGACGCAGGTCCAGGATGCACTCGTGCGCCACCAGGCCATCATGGCCCGAGTACAGCACGGGGAAGTGCGGCGCCAGGCGGCGTGCGACGTAGTTGGCGTTCAGGATCGCGGTTTCGGTGGCCGCGGTCAGGCCCTCGCCGCCCATCATGGCGATGTACATCCAGGAGATAGGCAGGATCGATGCGGAGCCGAATGGTGCGGCCGAGATCGAACCGATGCCGTCTTCGCTGCGCACGTAGCCGTTGGAGCGCTGGTTTGGCAGGAACTTGGCCAGGTGTGCGCCAACGCCGATCGGGCCGACGCCCGGGCCGCCACCGCCGTGCGGGATGCAGAAGGTCTTGTGCAGGTTCAGGTGCGAAACGTCGCCGCCGAAAGCGCCTGGGCCGGCCACACCAACCAGTGCGTTCATGTTAGCGCCGTCCACGTAAACCTGGCCGCCGTGCGAGTGGATGATTTCGCACAGTTCGGTGATGCCGTCTTCGAACACGCCGTGGGTGGATGGGTAGGTCACCATCACGCAGGCCAGGTTCTTGGAGTGCTGCTCGGCCTTGGCTTTCAGGTCCACCAGGTCAACGTTGCCCTTGTCGTCGCAGGCGGTCACCACAACCTGCATGCCCACCATGGCGGCGGAAGCAGGGTTAGTGCCGTGTGCCGAGGATGGAATCAGGCAGATGTTGCGGTGGCCTTCGCCACGCGATTCGTGGTACTTCTTGATCACCAGCAGGCCGGCGTATTCGCCTTGCGAACCGGCATTAGGCTGCAGCGAAACGGCGGCGTAGCCGGTCACGGCGCACAGCATTTCTTCCAGCTGGGCGATCATTTCGCGGTAGCCGACGGTCTGGTCGTTCGGTGCGAACGGGTGGATCGACGAGAACTCTGGCCAGGTCACCGGGATCATTTCACTGGTGGCGTTCAGCTTCATGGTGCAGGAACCCAGCGGGATCATGGTGCGGTCCAGCGCCAGGTCCTTGTCAGCCAGGGAGCGCAGGTAGCGCAGCATTTCGGTTTCGCTGTGGTAGCGGTTGAAGGTTGGGTGCTCCAGGTAAGCGGACGTACGCACCAGCGCTTCAGGGAAGCTGGTGCCGACCGAGGCTTCAACGGTATCGAAGTCCGGTGCAGCCTTGCCTCCGCTGAACACGTTCCACAGTGCTGCCAGGGTGTCGCGGTCGCAGGTTTCGTCCAGCGATACGCCAACGTGCTTGGCGTCGATCTTGCGCAGGTTGATGCCGGCGGCAACAGCAGCTGCGTGCAGCTCGTTGGCCTTGTCGGTGGCGACGGTCAGAGTGTCGAAGAAGGACTCGTTGACCGAGTAGCCCAGGGACTTCAGGTTGGCGGCCAGGATGCCGGCGTAGCGGTGGGTGCGCTCGGCGATCTGCTTCAGGCCTTTCGGGCCGTGGTAGACGGCGTACATGGAGGCCATCACTGCCAGCAGCACCTGTGCGGTACAGATGTTGGAGGTCGCCTTTTCGCGGCGGATGTGCTGTTCGCGGGTCTGCAGGGCCAGGCGGTAAGCCTTGTTGCCGTTCTGGTCCACGGTCACGCCAACCAGGCGGCCTGGCATGGAGCGCTTGTATTCGTCGCGGGTGGCCATGTAGCCGGCGTGCGGACCGCCGAAGCCCAGCGGCACGCCGAAGCGCTGCGAGTTGCCGACCACAACGTCGGCGCCCCATTCGCCCGGAGGGGTCAGCATGGTCAGGGCCAGCAGGTCGGCAGCCACGATCACCATGGCGCCGCTGGACTTCACGGTTTCAACGGCGGCGCGGTAGTCGCGCACTACGCCGTTCACGCCTGGGTATTGCAGCAGCACGCCGAAGGCGTCGGTCACGCCGGCCAGTTCGGACGGGTCGAAGGTCTTGACGGTGATGCCCAACGGCTCGGCGCGGGTCTGCACCACTTCCAGGGTCTGCGGCAGCACGTCGTTGGCGACGTAGAAGGTGTTCGACTTGGACTTGCCGACGCGCTGGATCAGGGTCATGGCTTCGGCAGCAGCGGTGCCTTCGTCCAGCATGGACGAGTTGGCGATGGCCATGCCGGTCAAGTCGATCAATACCTGCTGGAAGTTCAGGATCGCTTCCAGGCGGCCCTGGGAGATCTCCGGCTGGTACGGGGTGTAGGCGGTGTACCAGGCCGGGTTTTCAAAGATGTTGCGCAGGATCACGCCCGGGGTGTGGGCGTTGTAGTAACCCTGGCCGATCAGGGATTTCAGCACCTTGTTCTTGGAAGCGATGCCTTTCAGCTTGGCCAGTGCTTCATTCTCCGGCAGGGGCTGGAAGAACTGGCCCAGCGGCAGGTCGGTCTTGTTGCGGATGCCCGGCGGGACGATGGCATCGATCAGGGCGGCGCGGGTCGCGTAGCCGAGCACGTCCAGCATTTGCTGCTGTTCTGCGGCTTCCGGGCCGATGTGGCGGGCGATGAAGGCATCGCGGGCTTCAAGTTGGGTCAGGCTGGTGCGGGTCATGGTGGGAAATCTCTTGGCCAGAATGTGAAAAAGGCCCGCACGCAGCGGGCCCGGTAATGCGGTAATTAGTGCGCGACGTTGCCGTAAGCGGTGGCGTCCAGCAGGCCGTTGACGGCGTTGGCGTCGCTTGGCTTGATCTTGAACAGCCAGTTCGCGTAAGCGTCGGCGTTGATCGATTCAGGCGCGCCGACCACGGCGTCGTTCACGGCAACCACTTCGCCCGAAACCGGCGCGTAGATGTCGGAAGCGGCTTTCACCGATTCCACCACAGCGGCGTCGTCGCCGGCGGTGAAGGAGGCGCCTACTTTTGGCAGCTCGACGAACACGATGTCGCCCAGGGCGTCTTGCGCGAACTCGGTGATGCCGACGGTCACGGTGCCGTCCGCTTCAGCGCGTACCCACTCGTGGGACTCGGTGTACTTCAGGTCTGCTGGAATGTTGCTCATGTTGGCTCCAAGGCTAAGGTTATTGTTTGGTTTTGCGGGTCTGGCTTAAGCAACCAGGATTTTACCGTTACGGACGAAAGGCAGCTTCACCACGGTGGCGGCCAGCTTCTTGTCGCGGATTTCCACGTGCACGGTGTCGCCCACGTTCACACCCATCGGCACGCGCGCCAGCGCGATGGCCTGCTGCATGGTAGGGGAGAAGGTACCGGAGGTGATTTCGCCAGTTTCGCCGTTGGCGGCGATAACTTTCTGGTGGGCGCGCAGCACGCCGCCTTTTTCACGCAGGATCAGGCCGACGAACTGGGCGTTCTGGCCTTTTGCTTGCAGGGCTGCCTTGCCGATGAAGTCGCGCTCGGAGACCAGGTCGATGGTCCATGCCAGGCCGGCGTCCAGCGGGTTCACAGTTTCGTCCATGTCCTGGCCGTACAAATTCATGCCGGCTTCCAGGCGCAGGGTGTCGCGCGCGCCCAAACCGGCTGGCTTCACGCCAGCTGCGTTCAGGGCATTCCACAGGTTTTCAGCCTGCTCGGCTGCGACGCCGATTTCGAAGCCGTCTTCACCGGTGTAGCCGGTGCGGGCAACCATGGCTTCGCCGAAGGCGGTGCCTGGCACCAGTGCCACGTTGAATGGCTTCATGTCGGCGGTCGCTTCTTTCGCCTGGGGGATCACTTCCCACACCTTGGCGCGGGCGTTAGGACCTTGCACGGCGATCAGGGCCATGGCGTTGGCGCCGTCGCGGCGCTGGGTGATGGTCAGGCCGGCGTTGGTGGCTTCGTTCTGTTTGTTCATCCACGCGATGTCTTTTTCCGCTGTGCCGGCGTTGACCACCAGGCGGAACCACTCTTCGTTGATGAAGTAGATGATCAGGTCGTCGATGACGGTGCCTTCCGGGGTCAGCATGCAGGAGTACAGGGCCTTGCCCGATACCTGCAGCTTGTCGACGTTGTTGGCGACCAGGCCGCGCAGGAAGGAACGTACGTTGGCACCCTTGATGTCAACCACGCACATGTGGGCCACGTCGAACATGCCGACGTCGGTGCGCACGGCATGGTGCTCTTCAATCTGGGAGCCGTAGTTGACCGGCATGTCCCAGCCGCCGAAGTCGACCATACGGGCGCCGAGGGCACGATGAGCGTTGTTGAGTGGGGTTGCTTTGAGCGTCATTGATACCTCGGGGCAGAGAATAGGGGTTAATAAACGTAAACATGAATACGCCTACCCCTCTGTCCTTGGTACCTGAGAGATAACGGGAAGGTAATCCCGCACGCCCCTTCGGTGGGCCCTGCGCCATGGCGGGCCGCTCTCCAGAGTTTTAGCCCATGGGGCCCTTGTTCGGTCCTTTTGCCTGAGAGTTTCTGGGTAATGCCCCTTCGGCGCCAGCGGCTGCTGGTCTCTCCCGATCAAGACTTGCGACTATATGACAGGAGGGCAATAAAGTCAATCTTGCGCCCTCGAGGAACATCCCTCTCGGCGGTCGGTCAAATGGTCATGACAACCTATCTCGCAGGATGGTCGGAAGGGCGCATCCACGAATTTGTCCATGTATTAGACTGGTTAATGAATTTGCCCGAGCCGCAGAAAACGTTCTATGAGGCGGCATTGGGGGAGCTGGAGCGGAGGTTGAATATGCCATACGTAAATTCAATGGTGAGGGACGCTGTCAAATGCGGTGAAGAGTAAGGGCGGAAGCGGGTTGGAACCAGGGTTGGAACAAGGGCAACTGATGGGGCGGCGGCAGATGTTGCTTGAGTTGCCGCACTGTTCGGCGAAGCTGCTCGTGGCGCGATGCCTGGAGGATGTGCTGGACAACGACTGAGTAGGGCACGCGTGAATGACGGTCTGCGCTAGAATGACCGGACATCCATTTACAGAGTGGAGCGACCATGAGCGAAGAAAAGCAAAAACGAGACACCGAGGCCTGGTTCACCCTGTCCGGCGACGTGAACAGCGATATGGTGCACCGCATGTTCGATGCGGTGGCGGACATGACTGAGGATGGGATCGAAACCGCCCATATCCTGATCCAGTCCAATGGCGGCTACGTGAGCGACGGCCTGTGCCTGCACAATTACCTGCGCAACTTGCCGATCAAGATCGTCACGTATAACGGTGGTGCTGTGGCTTCCATTGCCGTCATCCTGTTCCTGTCCGGCGACGAACGATTTGCCAGCGAAACCGCGCGTTTCATGGTGCACAAGTCGCATGCGAGTGCGCCGCACGGAGCGCGGCCAGATGCGCTGCGCATCATCGTGGAAGGCTTGCAGGCCGACGACGCCCGCACTGAATCGATCTTGCGCAAACATGTCCGCCTGACCGACGAGCATTGGAATATCCATGCCTATTCAGACCTGCACCTGACTGCCCAGGAGGCTGCCAAGGTCGGTCTCGTCAACCAAGTGGCCGACTTCAAGCCGCCCAAGGGCAAGCGCGTAACGAACATCTGAAGCGCAATATCAGAAACGACAGGGCCTGGAAGCGAACTCCCAGGCCCCTCTATGCCGCGCCCGTCATCTAGCGATTGCCGCTACGGCTGGCAGGTGTCTTCTTGTCCGTCTTGCTCTGACGGCCGGTATCGGACTGCTGGCTGGCCGGCTGGGCTCCCGCACGCGAACCCTGGTCGGCGCTTTGGCGTGTGCCCGAGCTCGAACTCTGCTTGCTGGATTTTTGCCTGGATTTCATGATAGTTCCTTTCTGAAGGATCGGAACTTCATCATGCTTTCTGCAATAGTAAAGGTGAATCGGAATACAACTGACCGGCGTGTAGGACATGGGCTTGCACCAATATGGTGCAAGCCCAACCGTTTGGCCACAGCGCCGAAAATATTTGCAGATTCTTTTGATTTGCCTATTGCCATGTGGAAAGAATCTGCGACAATGTGAATAACCACCAAAGTCAGGCCAGATCATGCTTCCAGAAAACCACACATCTTCGGCGCCCCAAAAAGCGGTCACGCCGCGGCATGCCTTGCTGGAAAACCTGATTAGCCTGGTCAACAAGCACATCAGTGATCAGTTCAATGAGTTGTCCACCCAATGGGCGGGCAGCCTGGTGGACGCGGGTGAGGCAGTCGACGTCAAGACACTGCAGGCGCGCTTGCGCGCCGGCAACCGGCTACGCACCGATCACTACGCCTTCCTTGGCATCTTCGCCAGGCAACTGGAAAACGACCTGCGCCTGGAAATCGCTCAACTTGCGCCAGGGCAGAAGGCGCCGGTGCGTAAGGTGGCTGAGTCCCTGTCTCTGGTGTCCATGGAGGAAATGGATACCAAGGTGACCTTGGGCAGCTTCAGCAAGTCGTTTGAAGCCAAGTATTCCGATGGCCTGGCCACCCTGAATGTGCGCCTGGCCTTCCTGTTGGATCGCGATATCCTGCGCATCAACCAGAATCCCTTCCGGCCCGAAGTCTTCCTCGGCGCCTTCCAGCAGGCGTGGATCGATTTCATCAAGGATGAGGAAGCGAATGAGCTGATGAAGCCATTCCTGCGTCCGGAAGAGTTCTTCGATTTTGGCGCCATGCTGCAGGAGCTGAGTTCAGCGCTCGAGCGCAAGGGCGTGGGACCGGGCTCCGTCGAAAAACACAAGTCACGCCGCGCTGACTCGCACGATGCATCGCAAGCGTCGTCCCGCAAGAAAAACCAACAGGCCGCGCTGGCGGAGCAATTGCGTCAATTCTTCTCCGGTGCGGGCGATGCGCCGGGAGGCAAGGCAGCACCGACCGGATTTGACCAGCTGGGCGACCTCGACCTGTCCCTGCCGACTCTGAGCGTGACGCCGGGCCTGTATGGTACGCCTGCGCATACAGCGGAGGCGCTGGCAGCTGCTGCGCCGGCAAGTGCCGGGGCAGCAGCGTCAATGGCAGTGCCGGCGCAGGCAATGCCTGCGCCAGGCTATGTGGCCGGCGCGGCACCTGGCATGGCAATGCCCGGTGGCGTTGGCATGGCGCCGGGAGTTGCGGCTGGTGCCGCGCCAATGATGGCCGGCGTCCCTGGCGTGCCAGCCGTGGGCGGCATGATGATTCCGGCTGGCGGTGTGGTACCCGGTGGTGGCCTGCCGGGCATGCCGCTGGCGAGCGGCGCTGCGGGCGCGGGCGCGGCTGTCCCCGTCGGAATGTTGGGCGGCGTCGCCGTGCCGGGCGTGCCGGGCGGCGTGGCAGTGCCTGCGGGAGGCTGGGTTCAGGGACCGGCCCAGGGCTTCCACGGCGGGGCGAATAACGAAGCGGCCCAGCGCGCATCGCTGATGAGCGCCAAAGAGCCGCTGATGAATTTCCTGGCGCAGTTGCAGCGCGGCGTGCCGCAGGGCGCCGTGTTTGCCAGCGCCGATAGCAGTGCGATGCCGGCGCCGGGCATGCCGGCGGGCCTGGCTCCAGGATTCGCTATGGGACCCGTGCAGGCTGGCGGTGGCGCGATGCCGGCTCCCGGCTTTGTTACTGGTGGCGGCTCGATGAGCAATGTGTTCTTGCTGCCGCAGATTAAAGAGCAGGCGCCTGCCGGCACTCTGACCCGCGCCGACGAAGGCACTATCGACCTGCTGTCGGCAGTGTTCGAGACCGTGTTCCGTGACGAAAGCATTTCGCCCGAGATCCGCAACCTGATCCGCTTCCTGCAGATCCCAGTGCTGAAAGCCGCTCTGGTCGACAAGAATTTCTTCTTCCAGGAAGCGCATCCTGCACGCCGCATGATCGACCTGCTGTCGCGCATGGGCTGGGAGAATCGCAAGGACCCGGACGACCCTCTCTACAAGGCCATGCAGCGCAGCGTGGAAAAGGTCAGCGAGGATCACGAGGAGGAAATGACCGTCTTCACCGAGGCGGTCAATGAACTGGAAGCCTCCATCAAGGCGGAGGAGGCGGCAGCTGCAGCTGCCATGGCGGAGCCGATCGCCAAGGCACTGAAGCAGGAAAAGATGTCGGTGGCCGCCAAGTCGGCCAAGGACGCTGTGGCCCTGCGTATCGGCACTGGCGAAGTGGTGGCGATTGTCGAGGCCTTCCTGGAGAACAAGTGGGTGTCCGTGCTGACCATTGCCTATAGCGTCGAAGGCGAAAAGCCGGGCGCGGTCAACAACGCTACCCAGACCATGGATGACCTGATCTGGAGCGTGCGTCCGAAGATCACCCAGGACGAGCGCAAGACGCTGATTTCCAAGCTGCCTACCTTGCTGTCCACCCTGAACAAATGGCTGGACGTGATCAAGTGGCAGGATGCGGATCGCCTGCAGTTCTTCGCCGAACTGGCTGAGTGCCATGCCTCGATCGTGCGTGCGCCGATTGAAATGTCGCCCGAGCGCCAGGTTGAACTTGCAATGGAAGTGGCGAAGAAGGATGCCGAGCGCCGCATGCAGCTTCAGGCAGTAGCCGAAGTAAAAGCAGAAGAGGCGCCACCCCTGGACGACGATGCAGCGATCGAGGTGGATAGCCTTGCGCGCGGCATGTGGCTTGAATTCGACCAGGAAGATGGCAGCCAGCGCAAGGTCAAGCTGGCCTGGATCAGCCCACTCAAGACGCTTTACATCTTCTCGACCACGGGCCGCCAGGAGGCGTTCTCGATCACGGGCGAAGCAATGGCGGAGCAGTTCCGCAAGGGTACTGTGCGTCTGATCCGCACCGAAGGTGTGGTGGCTGCAGCGCTGTCGGTGGCAATGGGTGGTGTCGCTGCCGTCAACGACGATCACCACGATTTGCCGGCTAACGGCACTTCTGCCTAAGTTTTGCGCAGGGCGGCCAGCAGGCCGTCCGATGCGTCCTCGATGTAATCCAGCACCATATCGAAGCCATTCGCGCCGCCGTAATACGGATCGGGCACCACATCCGAGCCGGAGCGCGAGGCGAACTCCATGAACAGCCTGACCTTGTGGCGATATTGTGCAGGGCAGGCGCGCTGCAGCATCTCCAGGTTGTCGTGGTCCATGGCAAGCACGTAATCGAAGCGCTCGAAATCCTCCGCGGCCACCTTGCGGGCGCGTTGTGCGCTCAGGTCATAGCCGCGGGCGGCCGCATGCCGGGTTGAGCGCGGGTCGGGCGGGTTGTCAATATGGTATGCGTGGGTGCCTGCCGAATCGATGTGCAAATCGAGTCCGGCAGCCCGGGCGCGGGTCCGGAATACACCCTCTGCGGTCGGGGAGCGACAAATGTTACCCATGCATACAAACAGGATGGCGGTTCTGGTCTTCATTTTGTTCTTGCTATACAGGGAAAATGGTATGATTAGCCACTTTTTTAACACGTCCCAGCGGGCGAAGTACAGATAAAACGTGCGTCTATCTTCCATTAAATTGTCGGGATTTAAGTCGTTCGTCGATCCCACCAATTTCCAGGTACCCGGGCAGCTGGTCGGCGTGGTTGGTCCTAACGGTTGCGGCAAGTCCAATATTATCGACGCGGTGCGCTGGGTCTTGGGTGAGTCGAAGGCTTCCGAGCTGCGCGGCGAATCGATGCAGGACGTGATTTTCAACGGTTCCACCCATCGCAAGCCGGCCGGCCGCGCTTCCGTGGAGCTGGTGTTCGACAACAACGAGGGCAAGGCATCCGGCCAATGGGGGCAGTACGCCGAAATCGCGGTCAAGCGCACGCTGACGCGCGATGGCACGTCCACCTATTACATCAACGGCCAGCCGGTGCGCCGGCGCGACATCACGGACATCTTCCTCGGCACCGGCCTGGGGCCGCGCGCCTACGCGATCATCGGCCAGGGCATGATCTCGCGCATCATCGAGTCGCGCCCGGAAGAACTGCGCGTGTTCCTGGAAGAGGCGGCAGGCGTCTCGAAGTACAAGGAACGCCGCCGCGAAACAGAAAACCGCCTGCACGATACGCGGGAAAACCTGCTGCGCGTGGAAGATATCCTGCGCGAGCTGAATAACAACCTGGAAAAGCTGGAAGGCCAGGCTGCGGTGGCGACCAAATTCCACCAGCTGCAATCCGACCAGGAGGAAAAACAGAAGCTGCTTTGGCTGCTGCGCAAGAACGAGGCGCAGGCCGAGCAGGCGAAGTATTTCCGCGAAATGGAACAGGCGCAAAACGACCTGGAAGAACAGACCGCGAAGCTGCGCAACGTGGAGTTGACGCTGGAGCAGATGCGCCAGGCCCACTTCGCTGTCGGCGACCGTTTGCACCAGGCGCAGGGCCACCTGTACCAGACCAATGCCGAAATCGGCAGCCTGGAGGCGCAGATCAAGTTCGTGATCGAGTCGCGCACCCGCCTGCAGCAGCAGTTGGCCACGCTGACCGCGCAGCGCGACCAGTGGTCGCAGCAGGCGGAGGAATACGGCGGCCAGGTCGCCGAAGCGGAAATCAACCTGGAGGAATTGTCGGCGCGCGTGGAAGAGGCGCGCATGCTGGCCGAGCAGAAGGGCGAGTTGCTGCCGGTGCTGGAGCAGGAATGGCGCGAGGCGCAGACCCGCAGCACGGAATCGCGCGCGCGCATCATGCAGGCGCAGCAGCAACTGGAGCTGGAATCTGCGCACCAGCGCAATGCTTCCAACATCCTGGCCGGCCTGGCGACGCGCAAGGAGCGTCTGCAGCAGGAGAAGGGCGGGCTGGCGATGCCGGATTCATCGCACCTGTCGAACCTGAAGATGCAGCTCGAAGAAAAGCAGCAGTCGCTGGAAGAGCAGAACATGATGCTCGAGGAAGCGCTGGAGCAGCAGCCCAGGCTCGAGGAAGAGCGCCAGGCTGCGCAGGCCGCCGTGCAATCGGAGTCCGCCGCGACCCACCAACTGGAAGCGCGCCTCAATGCGCTGCGCCAGTTGCAGGAGCGCGTCCAGACCGAGGGCAAGATCACGCCTTGGCTGCAAAAGCACGAATTGAACGAGCTGCCGCGCCTGTGGCAAAAGCTCGACATCGAGCAAGGCTGGGAAACTGCCCTGGAGGCTGTGCTGCGCGAACGTACGTCGGCGCTACAGGTATCCAATATCGAATGGGCCAAGCACTTCTTCAACGATGCGCCGCCGGCCAAGCTGGCGCTGTTCGCGCCTGCGATTGCCGCCGCTGCGCCCGCGGCATCCGGCGATGCGACCCTGCGCCCGTTCCTCGACCTGTTGAAGCTGAATGACCCCGGCTTGCGCGGCGTGCTGCAGGACTGGCTGCACAATGTGTTCCTGGCTGACGACAACGCCAGCGCTTTTGCCGCGCGCGGCACGCTGCCGGCGGGCGGCTGCTTCGTCACGAAGCAGGGCCACATCATCACGCAATCGTCGGTGCGCTTCTATGCGGCGGACGACGAACAGGCCGGCATGCTGGGCCGCCAGCACGAAATCGACAACATCACCAAGCAGTTGCGCGCGCAATCGATGCTGGCTGAAGAAGCCCGCAGCCGCGCCGTGCGTGCCGATGCAGCGCTTGGCAACCATGGCCGTCTGCTCACCGAGCTGCGCGCCAAGGTGCAAAGCCTGACCGCCAGCGTGCATACGCTGCAGCTGGAAGTGGTCAAGCTGTCCGAAATCGAAGCCCGCTTCAACCAGCGCAGCAACCAGATCGAAACCGACCTCGCCGAAATCGCCGCGCAAGAAGAAGAGCAGATGCAGGTAAAGCTGGAATCGGAAGAAAAGTTCGAGCAGCTCGATATGGAGCTGGGCAACCTGCAAGGCGAGCATGAAGACGGCCAGACTGCCTTCATGCAGAAAGAGCAGCGCCTGGCCGACGCCCGCGAAGCCCTGCGCGAACTGGAACGCAAGGCGCAGGAAGCTGAATTTGCCGAGAAATCGGGGCGCAACCGCATCGACGAGCTGCGTCGAAATATTGCGACCGCTAATTCGCAAGTCGCGCAGGTGACGCAAAGCCTGCAGGCCGGCAAGCTGGAGCTGGAAGGGCTGGAGGCCGGCACCGCCAACGAAGGCCTGCAGGACCTGCTGGACCGGCGCACGCAGCAGGAGCGCGCGCTGGCCGATGCCCGCCATGAGCTGGACCAGATCACGCAGCAACTGCGCCAGTTCGAAGACTCGCGCATGCAGTCCGAGCGCAGCCTGCAGCCGCAGCGCGACAAGATCACCGAAATGCAGCTGAAGGAGCAGGCCGCGCGCCTGAACCAGGAACAGTTCGCGCAGCAACTTGCCGAAGTGCAGGCCGACGAAGCCGCGCTGGCCGAAAAACTGCACCCGGACATGAAGGCCTCCTACCTGCAGGGCGAGGTAACGCGCCTGACCAACGCCATTACCGCGCTGGGCGCCGTGAACTTGGCCGCGCTGGACGAACTGGCCACCGCGGCGGAGCGCAAGAATTTCCTGGACGCGCAAAACCGCGACCTGACCGACGCGATTGCGACCCTGGAAGATGCGATCACCAAGATCGACAAGGAAACGCGCGACCTGCTGCAGGACACCTTCGACCGCGTCAACCAGAGCTTCTCCGAGTTGTTCCCGATCCTGTTCGGCGGCGGCCAGGCCAAGCTGATCATGACTGGCGAGGAAATCCTCGACTCCGGCGTGCAGGTTATGGCGCAACCGCCAGGCAAGAAGAACGCCACCATCCACCTGCTGTCCGGCGGCGAAAAAGCGCTGACCGCAACGGCCCTGGTGTTCTCGATGTTCCGTTTGAATCCCGCGCCATTCTGCCTGCTGGACGAGGTAGACGCGCCGTTGGACGATGCCAATACCGAGCGCTTCTGCCGCATGGTCAAGCGCATGTCCGAACAGACCCAATTCCTCTTCATCTCGCACAACAAGATTGCGATGGAGATGGCCAATCAACTGATCGGTGTGACGATGCAGGAACAAGGTGTGTCGCGCATCGTAGCGGTGGACATGGAATCCGCCGCATCATTTGCTACAGAGGCTCAAGCCGCATGATTACAGATTTCCAAATGAGTTTGATTGCCGCCGGCGGCGTGTTCGTCGTTGGCGTCATAAGCTACAACAAGTGGCAGGAGTACAAGCTGAAGAAACGTGTCGAGCGCGCCTTCGACGGCCAGCACGACGATGTCCTGATGCGCGGCGACGACAGCGTGCGCGCCGAACCGCGCTTCCACCTCGACGACGTGCCGATGCCGGACGCCGGCTCGGGCGCCTACGGCGTGCCGGAACATGTCGGCGGCCATGTCGGCAACGTCGCCGCGCCCAATATCGCACCGGACGGCAATGAGCCGGTGCTGCCGGTACGCGCCGCCGATGCCGGCGTGCCTGCCGAAGAACTGGCCACCTGCCTGGTCGATCCGCTGATCGATTGCCTGCTGCCTCTGGAACTGGAAGCGCCTGCCCGCGGCGAAAAACTGCTGCCGGCCCTGCAGAAGCTGCGCTTTGTCGGCAACAAGCCTGTCCACTTCATCGGCCTGGCCGTGAGCGGCGACTGGGAGCCGGTGCGCCACGGCGTGGTGTACACCAGATTGCAAGGCGGGGTGCAGCTGGCCAGCCGCAGCACCGCATTGAATGAACTGGAATACTCCGAACTGGTGACGCGCCTGCGCAGCGTGTCCGACGAAATCGGCGCCGAGCCGCAAATCCCGGACATGATCGAAGTCATGCAGGATGCGAAAAACCTGCATCGCTTCGTAGCCAACCACGATGCGCAGCTGGGCGTGAACCTCGCTTCCAACGGCGCTCCATGGAACATAGCGACCCTGCTCGGCGCATTGGAGAAGCTGGGCTTCGACATGCGCCCGGACGGCCGCTATGCCATGCCGGACGGCGAGGGCGGCTACCTGTTCTCGCTGTCGACCAACGTCACGCTGGCCGAGGAAACCACTTCGCGCCTGACCTTGTTGCTGGACGTGCCATGCGTCGCTCCGGCACGCGACGGCTTTGGCTCGATGATCGGCTGTGCCAAGAACCTGATGGCGCGCCTGGATGCGACCATTGTCGATGACGCCAACCAGCCGCTGGCCGACGAAACCCTGGCCAGCATTGCCGGCCAGGTGCGCGAGTTCTACGACGACATGGCTGCATCGGATATTCCTGCTGGTTCCACCCGCGCACTGCGCCTGTTCAGCTAACCGGAAACATGAGCAACACCCGACACGCAACACCCGCCGAGCGCGCAGCCTGGCTGAACGCGGAGCTGAACCGCCACCTGCACGCCTACCACGTGCTCGATGCGCCGACCATTCCCGATGCCGAATACGACAAGCTGTTTGTCGAACTGCAGTCGATTGAAGCAGCGCACCCTGAACTGCAGGCTCCCGACTCGCCAACCCTGCGCGTGGGCGCGCCGCCACTGGCGGAATTCGCCGCCGTCACGCATGCGGTGCCGATGCTGTCGCTGAATAACGGCTTCAACGACGACGATATCGAGAACTTCGACCGCCGCGTGCGAGAAGGACTCGACGCAGTGCAACTGGTCGAATACGCAACCGAGGCCAAGTTCGACGGCCTGGCCATCAACCTGCGCTACGAAGACGGCGTCTTCGTGCAGGCAGCAACGCGCGGCGATGGCTACACCGGCGAGGACGTCACTGCCAACATCCGTACCATCAAGGGCATCCCTCTGCGCCTGAATACCGATGCGCCGCCGCCGGTGCTGGAAGTACGCGGCGAAGTGCTGATGTTCAAGGCCGATTTCGCTGCCCTGAACGCGCGCCAGCGTGAACTGGGCCAGAAAGAGTTCGTCAATCCGCGCAATGCCGCCGCCGGCGCGCTGCGCCAGCTCGACTCGCGCATCACCGCGCAGCGCAAGCTGAGCTTCTATGCCTATGGTATCGGCGAACTGACCGGCGCCGAACTGCCGGCAACGCACAGCGCCCTGCTGGACTGGTACGCCGAACTTGGCCTGCCGGTCTGCGCCGAACGCGAGGTGGTGCGCGGGAAGGACGGCTTGCTGGGCTACTACGAGCGCATCGGGAAGGCGCGCCCCGCGCTGCCCTACGAGATCGACGGCGTGGTGTACAAGACCAACCGCTTCGAAGACCAGCGTGCGCTGGGCTTCGTCTCGCGCGCCCCGCGTTTCGCGCTGGCGCATAAATTCCCGGCTGAAGAAGCGCTGACCACCGTGCAGGCGATCGAAGTACAGGTTGGCCGTACCGGCGCGATTACGCCTGTGGCGCGCCTGGCGCCGGTCTTCGTCGGCGGCGTGACTGTCACCAATGCAACGCTGCATAACGAGGACGAAGTGCGCCGCAAGGACGTACGCGTTGGCGATACAGTCATCGTGCGCCGAGCGGGCGACGTGATCCCGGAAGTGCTGTCCGTGGTGCTGGAGAAGCGCCCTGCGCCGGAACCGCTGATGTGGGCGCTGCCGGCCGAATGCCCGGTATGCGGTTCGCACGTGGTGCGCGAGGCCGACGAAGCGGTCGCGCGCTGCTCCGGCGGCCTGTTCTGCTCCGCCCAGCGCAAGGAGGCGATCCGCCACTTCTGCGGCCGCCGCATGATGGATATCGAAGGCCTGGGCGACCGCTACATCGACAACCTGGTCGAGTGCAACCTGGTGCATGGCGTGGCGGACCTGTTCCGCCTGACCCTGGATGACCTGCTGAAAATGAAGCGCCTGGCCGACGAGCGTGACGGCACCACGCCGGAAACTGTCGCCCAGGGCAAGGTCCCGACCAAGTGGGCGGAAAACCTGCTGGACGCCATCTCCGCCAGCAAGAACCCGCCGCTGGAGCGGCTGCTGTTCGCACTGGGCATCCGCCACGTCGGCGAATCGACCGCCAAGACGCTGGCCGACTGGCTGGGCAAGCTGGAACTGATCCGCAAGGCGCCCGTGGCGCTGCTGCGCGTGCTGCCTGATATCGGCGGTACGGTAGCCGAATCGATTGCCGACTTCTTCGCCGAAGAGCGCAACCAGGAGGCGCTGGATGCGCTGCTGGCCGCTGGCGTGGCGCCGAAAGGCGAGCATGCTCCAAGGGCCGCCCTGCGCGAAAAGCTGGACACGGTTGCGCTGCTGGCTGCCGTCGGCATTCCCAAACTGACCGAGCCGCGCGCACGCCAACTGGTAGAGCAGGGCATGACGCTGGAGGCACTGTCGCACCTGACGGTGTATAACGTGTTTGGCCTGCCGGCGACGGTGGAGCAGGGCCTTGAAGCCTGGCTGCGCGAACAGGCCAACCGCGATTGCCTGATGGCCCTGCACGAGCTGCGCGAAGCGTTGCTGGCACAACTGCCCGAGGTGGCCGAAGCGGAAGGCGCCATGAGCGGCAAGACCTTCGTCCTCACCGGGACGCTGCCGACCATGAGCCGCGACCAGGCGCAAGCCCTGATCGAAGCTGCCGGCGGCAAGGTATCGGGTTCGGTGTCGAAGAAAACCTCGTATGTCGTCGCTGGCGCGGAGGCGGGCAGCAAGCTGGCCAAGGCCGAAGAGCTGGGCGTGACGATTCTTGACGAAGCGGGCTTGCTCGCATTGCTGGGGGGCTGAGCATGGCCGTACGCGAAATCCTGAAAATGGGCGATCCCCGTCTGCTGCGTGTGGCCGAGCCGGTGCGCGAGTTCAATACCAGGGAACTGCATGCGCTGATCGTCGACATGTTCGATACCATGCACGCGGCCAGTGGCGCCGGGCTGGCGGCGCCGCAGATCGGCGTCAACCTGCAACTGGTGATCTACGGCTTCAAGGCCAACACGCGTTATCCCGATGCGCCGCAGGTGCCGGAAACGGTGCTGATCAATCCCGTGCTGACGCCGCTCGGCGAAGAGATGGAAGAGGCCTTCGAAGGCTGCCTGTCGGTGCCGGGCCTGCGTGGCAGCGTGCCCCGCTATACGCGCCTGCACTATGAGGGCTACGACCAGTTCGGCGAACGCATCGTGCGCGATGCCGAGGGATTCCATGCCCGCGTGGTACAGCATGAGGTGGATCATTTGCTGGGAATCCTGTATCCAGCACGGATCCGCGACTTCTCCAAATTCGGCTTTACCTCGGTGTTGTTCCCCGACCTCGATCCCGGCGACGACGACTGATTTGTTTGGCGGCGCCGCGAATCTGGCGTAATATCCCGGCCACTTTGCATCCTTATCAACACAACGGATTACCCAGATGAGCAACCAGTCGCAGAATAACCCGCTCGAATTCAGTGTCCGCGGCATCGCCCTCGGCATTCTCATTACACTGGTCTTTACCGCGGCGCAGGTCTACCTTGGCCTGAAAGTCGGCCTGACCTTCGCCACCTCGATTCCCGCCGCCGTGATTTCCATGGCCCTGCTCAGCGCATTCAAGGATGCGACGATCCAGGAAAACAATATCGTGCAGACCATCGCGTCGGCCGCGGGCACGCTGGCGTCGGTGATTTTCGTGCTGCCTGGCCTGCTGATGATCGGCTGGTGGGCAAAAATTCCTTTCTGGCCAACCTTTGGCGCCTGCGCTATCGGCGGAGTGCTGGGCGTGATGTATACCATGCCGCTGCGTCGCGCACTGGTGTCGCAGTCCGACCTCGCGTATCCGGAAGGCGTGGCCGCGGCGGAAGTGCTGAAAGTCGGCACCCAGTCGCGTGCCGGCGCGCAGGAGGGCAAGGCTGGCCTGTGGGCGGTGATCTGGGGTTCCGTGGCTTCCGCCATTTTCGCTTTCCTTGGCGCTGCCAAGCTGGTTGCCGCTGAAGTAGCGCATTTCGTCAAGTTCGGCAACGGCGCCACCGGCCTGGGAGCATCGAGTTCGCTTGCCCTGGTGGGCGCCGGCCACCTGATGGGTATCGCGGTCGGCATGGCCATGCTGGTTGGCCTGGTGATTGCATGGGGCATCCTGGTCCCGTTGCTGACCATGGCCAATCCGGCGGCTCCCGGCGTATCTGCGGCCGACCACGCCCTGGGCATCTGGAGCAGCCAGGTGCGCATGATGGGCGCCGGCACCATTGGCGCTGCCGCGATCGTGACGTTGGCGACCCTGGCCAAGCCGGTCGTGGGCGGCCTGAAATCCGCGATGGAGTCCGCGCGCCGCGCCAGGGCCGGCGGCGGCGACGTGCCGCGCGAAGACAAGGACCTGCCTATCTTTATGGTCGGCCTGGTGACCCTTCTGTCCATGGTGCCGGCAGGCTGGCTGCTGTCGTCCTTCCTGTCGGGCGGCCCGTTGTCCTCGATCTCGACCCCTCTGATCGTGGTGGGCGTTGGCTACATCCTGATTGCCGGCATGCTGGCTGCCGCGGTGTGCGGCTACATGGCCGGCCTGATCGGCTCTTCCAATTCGCCGGTGTCCGGCCTGGCCATCCTGTCCATCCTCGGCGCCGCCACCTCGGTAGGCTGGGTGGGCCGCGAAATCATGGGCCCGGATACCGCGCAGGCGCTGATCGCTTTCGCACTGTTTGTCACCACTGTAGTGCTGGCGGTGGCCGTGATCGGCAACGACAACCTGCAGGATCTGAAGACCGGCCAGCTGGTCGGCGCAACCCCCTGGAAGCAGCAGGTCGCCCTGATCATTGGCGTGTTTGCCGGTTCCTGCGT
Organism: Pseudoduganella sp. S-14; assembly: GCF_049913285.1. Taxonomy (GTDB): domain Bacteria; phylum Pseudomonadota; class Gammaproteobacteria; order Burkholderiales; family Burkholderiaceae_D; genus Rugamonas. The sequence goes on along the minus strand of NZ_CP183991.1, from coordinate 3,890,976 downwards.
GGTGCCGCCGGTTCTGGAGCTGCTGAACCACGCGAACGGCTTTGCCGGCGCACCAAATGCCAACGCCATTTCCGATCAGCCGCTGGCTGCTCCGCAAGCGACCCTGATTTCCACGCTGGCCAAAGGCGTGATCGGCGGCGACCTGAAATGGGACCTGATTGGCTATGGCGCGCTGATCGGCCTGGCACTGGTTGCACTCGACTTCATCCTGAAGAAATCCAGCAACCGCCGATACAGCTGCGCGCCGCTCGGCGTTGGCCTGGCTATTTACTTGCCGTCGGCTGTCACCTCGCCGGTGGTGGTGGGTGCCATCGCCGGTTACTTCTTCGAGAAAGCAATGCGCAACAAGAAGCATGGCGAAGCGGCTTCCCGCCTGGGCGTGCTGGTGATGTCGGGCTTTATTGTTGGCGAGTCGCTGTTCAACGTTGCCCTGGCTGGCCTGATCGTGCTGACCAATAAGGGCGAACCGCTGGCAATTGCCAACAGCATGAGCGAGGCAACCACCATGCTGATCGCGCTGGCCGTGGCTGGCGCCGTGGTCGTAGGGCTGTACCGCTGGTCCGCGAAGGCGGCCAGCGCCATTGAGGCTTGACGCAACACTTTCGGAGTGTGGCCATGACGCTATCTGGAATCGGGCAGGGTACATGGAATATGGGCGAGCGGGCTGCCGACAAGGCTGCCGAAGTGCGCGCCCTGCAACTGGGGCTGGACCTCGGCATGACGGTGATCGACACGGCCGAAATGTATGCCGATGGCGGCGCTGAAAAAGTGGTCGGCGAAGCGATTGCCGGCCGTCGCAGCGAAGCTTACCTGGTCAGCAAGGTGCTGCCGCAGAACGCTTCGCGCAAGGGCGTGGTGGCGGCGTGCGAGAACAGCCTGAAGCGCATGAAGGTCGACCACATCGACTTGTACTTGCTCCACTGGCAAGGCAGCGTCCCTTTTGCCGAGACGCTGGAAGGGCTGATAGCCCTGAAGCAGGCGGGCAAGATCCATGAATTCGGCGTCAGCAATTTCGACCTGTCGGACATGAAAAAGGCGACTGCGCTGGCCGGCGGCGATGCCATTGAGGCGAACCAGGTGCTGTACAACCTGCGTCGTCGCGGTATCGAGTGGGACCTGCTGCCCTGGTGCCAGGAGCGCGGCATACTGCTGATGGCCTATTCGCCGCTCGAATCCAACCGTAAGGAACAAGAGCGCCTGCTGGCCGAACCGGCGCTGCAGGCCATCGCGTCGCGCCACCAGGCCACGCCCGCGCAGATTGCGCTGGCTTGGCTGCTGCGGCAGGACGGTGTGATGCCGATCCCGAAAGCAAGCAGCGAAGCGCATGTGCGTGCCAACGCGGCCGCGATGACCCTGCGGCTGGGCCAGGAAGACCTGGCCTTGCTGGACAAGGCGTTCGCGCCGCCCACGCGCGCCACGCCGCTGGACGTGCTTTAGCGGCGCTTGCGGCGCACCGTGGCCAGGGCAAGCAGTCCGGCGCCCAGCAGCAAAGCGCCGCCGGGTTCCGGTATGTCTGCCTGGACTGCATCGATTGCCGGGCTGCTCCAGCCACTGCTGCGGTTGGCCGTGGAGAAAGCGTAGTAGCGCACTTCGTCGAAGCCCGCCGCATCAGCCAGTCCCACCAGTGCACCGCCTGCCTGCGTGAAGTTCCCGGCCCCGGTGCGCACATTATCGCTCCAGGTGCACCAATACCCATTGACTGTCAGGTAGCCCGATGCGGCGGCAAAGGCGATGCTGTGGAAATCGCTGCCATCCGCGCGCCGGATGCTGATATAGGCATTGTTGCCCGACGTGGACATGTAGTTCCCGGAGAAGAGGGGGCTCAGGTCCGATGGCTGGTCGTAGCAATTGACGCCGGCATAGCCGCATTGATTGTTGTTGGCCGAACCGGTGAAGCGAAACAGCAGCCCGTCCTCGACATAGTCGTTCGACAATCCGGGATTGGCGCTGAATGTGGCGAGATGCAGGGAAGAGGGAGGCGCGGCATAGGTCTTCATGACCGTGGCCGTCGCAGGTGCGGCAACTGCCGCCGCCAGGGCGAGTATCAGGAACTTGTTCATGGTGTCGGAATCAGGTCAACGGCATCCCAGGCATAGCCCGGGCTCAGGAAAGCCGTGCCGCTCGAACCGCTGATGGCGGTCAGCGTCAGCACATTCTCGCCAACCACCAGCTCGCTGGCCGGGATGTTGAAGGTATACATGGTGTTGTTGCCGCGGTAGGTGCCGACGGTCAGGGTCCGCGTGGAAGGCTGGCTCGAAGCGGCCGGGTTGGCGGAAATCCATCCGTTGACCTGCGCTTTAGGGCGTCCCCCCGCATACGCCACCGTGATGCCTGCCCTGAGCGTGAGCGGTACGATCTGGCTTTGCTTCAGGTTGAAGCGGATGGTGATGGTGCCGTTGACGTTTTTCCATTGGTAGGCTGGAAAACCGGTGGCGGCGCTGGAGCTGCCGACGACATAGTCGCCAGGTGTCCACGATGCCATGCGCACGTCGGATGGATGCATGGTGGTGACCTTGTCACCGTTCAGCAGTTCGGCCGGCGTCCCGTCCCAGTCGCCGATGCGCCACAGGGCCGCGGTGGCGCTCGGATCGCCGCCGACGGAGATGGTGTTCAGGGACACTGTCTGGCTTGCGGCGACCGTCACGGTGCGGGTATCGACCACCAGCTCGTTCTTGTAGACCTTCATGGTGTAGGTGCCGGGGATCATGCCAGGGCTGTCGAAGTGACCTGTGGCGGCATCGGCCTTGGCCCAGTACTGCGCCTTCGCGCTGGAGAAGCCGACCGTGTATTCATAGCGCGTATCGCGTCCCTGCAAGCCCACACCGGCCACGCGGCCGCGCCCCTCGGGACCGACGAAGCCGTTCATTCCCATGCTGGCAAAGAACGAGGTGTCGACTACGCCCGGCGCGCTGCCGTTGTTGAACACCAGGGTATAGGTGTTCAAGGTGCCGGGCCGGAACGCTTCGGTCTGGCCCTCGCCATAGTTGATGATGTAGGTGATTTCCTGCGTGGTCGAAGTGCCCTGGTTCAGCAGGCTGCGGTAGAAAGGCCCGCCGCTATTGCCTTCGTTATTGTCGCGCACCACCCACAGGCCGACGGCGTTGCCGGTGGCGCCGATATAGGACCAGTCTTTCAGGCGCATGTTCGAATAATGCTTGGACCGGGTCTGGCCGTTGGAGAGTCCGAAAATGTCGCCCGATTCGATGGCGCCGGTGTTGTTGCGGATGTCCGAGGGCACAGGGCCGTTGGGCAGCGCGGCAATGGGCACGCGCAGGATATAGCGTGCCAGCCCGAGGGTACTCGGCTCGCTGGTGAAATAAGTACCCATGTAAATGTGCGGGTAGCCGCGGCGGGCGATGTAGTAGTGCGTCAGGTCACCAGCCTGCACCGTCACCTTGATGAAATCGGGACCGAGCGTGGCCGCGTTCACGCTGACGGCGGAGACGCCGGTGTACAGGAAATCGAAACCGGAATTGACCTGGCTGCCGCGCGACTGGTCCTGGTATTGGACGCCGTTGTAGACCAGGGATGCGATATCGCCGGCCGATTGCGTGCTGACGCCGTTGTCGGTGCGGCGCACCTTGAACACCAGCCCCGCGCCGGTATCGACCGTATAGAAGTTGGCGTCTTCACTGAGGCCAAAGTCGGCCGCCACGGCGTTGCCGCCAAGTCCGCCGGCGAGAAGGACGAACGAGACCACACCTGCCGCGCAGGCATTCAAATGCTTGATTTTCACGATGTCTCCTGATGGATTTTTTGGTAGCTTGCCGGGGCAGTATCAAAGGTCTTGTGCCAGCCAGTCAACGGGCCGGGCGCTACGGAACAGCAGAAAATCACGATGTTGATTGGCCGCAGAACTCTATGAATAGCGCAACCAATCTGTCGTGAAAAACGCAACACCGTTTGCAAATATGCGATTGACAAGGAAATATTTGCGACGATAGACTGAATTGGTTGCGCTATCGTTTTCGTGTTAATGGTTGGTTGTCTGCGCAGCGACTTACTCGATCCACCGGAAAACATGAAAATAATATCGATGCATTGCAGGGCGCTTGCGCTCGTGTTGCTGTGGGCGTGCGCGCATGCTGCGTCGGCTGGGCCGCGTGAGCGCATCCTGATCAACTCCGGCTGGCGCTTCACGATGGGCGACCCGCCAGGCACCAGTGACGCCTTGCGTTACGACGTACGGCCGGCAGTGCGCGCGAGCGAGGACGGCAAGGCAGCCGACGCCGTGCCGCAGGCGGCGCAGCAAATGCAGGCCGGGCAGGCGCCAGTGCTCAAGCCATGGATACTCCCGAGTGGCAATGCCTTCGTCCGCGATCGAGCCCGCCGCCACCGGCGCCCCGCGCAGGAGCCCAGGCTCGACGTGCCTTATCTCAGCCCGGCATACGACGACAGCGCCTGGACGCGCGTCGACCTGCCGCACGACTGGGCCATTGCCGGCCCCTTCCTGGAAAAGGGGCCGTATGGCGGCGTGGGGCGTTTGCCCAGCTGGGGCATCGGCTGGTACCGCAAGCGGCTGGACATTCCCGCCTCGGATGCCGGGCGTTCCATTTTCCTCGACGTCGACGGGGCCATGTCGTATGCGGCCGTATGGCTGAACGGCCGCCTGGTCGGCGGCTGGCCCTACGGCTACAATTCCTGGCGGCTGGACCTGACGCCATATATCGTGCCGGGCGGCGAGAACACACTGGCGATCCGCCTCGACAATCCCCCTGAATCGTCGCGTTGGTACCCGGGCGGCGGCATTTACCGCAATGTGTGGCTGACCAAGACGGCAGCGGTGCACGTTGCGCACTGGGGCACGCATGTGCGCACACCGCAAGTCGGCAAAGCCTTGGCGCAGGTCGCACTTGAAGTCGCGCTCGATAACGACTCCGCGGCTTCGGCCGTGGTGGAGGTAGCCACGTCGATCTTCGTCCTCGATGAGCGAGGGGGCAGGGTGGGCGGCGCTGTGGCCAGCATCACGGCCGAGTCGTTGCGGCTCGCCGCAGGCGGCAGCGCTGTCGTCACCGGTACGGCGACGGTGGCGAATCCGCGCTTGTGGGGGCCGCCCCCGACCCAGCGCCCGCATCGCTACGTGGCGGTGACCAGCGTGAGGCGCGGGGGCGTAGAGATCGACAGCTACGAGACCAGGTTCGGCATACGCCAGGTGCGCATGGACCCGGACCAGGGCATGCTTATCAATGGTGAACGCATAACACTGAAAGGCGTCAACAACCACCATGATCTTGGTGCGCTGGGCGCTGCCTTCCACGTGCGTGCAGCCGAACGCCAGCTGGAGATGCTGGCCGAGATGGGCGCCAACGCGCTGCGCATGAGCCACAATCCGCCGGCCCCGGAGCTGCTGGAACTGACCGATCGCATGGGCATTGTCGTGATCGACGAGGTGTTCGATGTCTGGGAAAGAAAGAAAACCGCCCTCGACACGCATTTGATTTTCCCTGATTGGCATGAGCAGGACTTGCGCGCCATGGTCCGCCGCGACCGCAACCATCCTTCCATTGTGATCTGGAGCATCGGCAACGAGGTCGGCGAACAATATACCGGCGAGGAGGGCGCTGCCATCGGGCGCAAGCTGGCCGCCATCGTGCGCGAAGAGGATAGTGCGCGCCCGACCATGACAGCCATGAACTATGCGCGGGCGCATATGCCCTTGCCGTCCACCGTCGACCTGGTCAGTGTGAATTACCAGGGTGCAGGCATCCGCAGCAACCCGGGACGCTTTCCGGAATTCCGCGCGCGCTTCCCGGACAAGATGATCTTCAGCAGCGAAAGCGCTTCGGCCTTGAGCAGCAGGGGCGAGTACCAGTTTCCTGTGACGGGCGCGCTCACCGCGCCGGTGCGGCCGGACGCCGGCGGCGACTGGACGACGCACCAGGTCAGTGCTTATGAGCTGTACGCCTCGGACTTCGGAACCTCCGCCGACCGCGCGTGGGCGGCGCAAGACCAGTATCCCTATGTGGCGGGCGAATTCGTCTGGTCTGGCTGGGACTACCTGGGAGAGCCCACCCCGTTCTACGACGCCCGCAGCTCCTATTCCGGCATCATCGACCTGGCCGGATTCAGGAAAGACCGCTTCTACCTGTACCAGGCGCGCTGGCGTCCCGACTTACCGCTGGCACACATCCTGCCGCACTGGACGTGGCCGGGACGGGAAGGCAAATTCACGCCAGTCCACGTCTTTACGTCCGGCGACGAGGCCGAGCTGTTCATCAACGGTAAAAGCCAGGGCCGCAAGAAGCGCGCCGAATATGAGTACCGCTTGCGCTGGGACCTGGTGAAGTATGAGCCGGGCGAGGTGAGGGTGGTCGCCTACAGGCAGGGCAGGCAATGGGCAACGTCCAGCGTGCGCACGACGGGCGATGCAACCGGCCTTGCCCTGGCGCCCGACCGCAGCCGCATTGCGGCTGATGGCGCCGACCTTTCTTTCGTCACCCTGCGCGTGACGGACAAGCACGGCAACACCGTCCCGATGGCAAAAAACATCGTGAAGTTCAGCATTGAGGGGCCAGGGGAAATCGTGGCGACCGATAACGGCGACCCCACCAGCTTCGTGCCCTTTCCATCCCCTGAGCGGCCTGCCCTTAATGGCCTATGCCTGGCCATCGTACGCAGCAAGCCTGGCCGGAAGGGAACCATCACCGTGCGGGCGGAATCGCCCGCATTACAAGGAGCAAATGTAACGTTGCAAGCGCATTGATAGCGCTAACTAATCAAGGCCCGTGAGGCCAATATCAAGGAGACAGCATGAACAAACATCCGGGAGGCCGCGTCCGTCGCTTCGGCACGCGTGGTGAAGTCCTCGTCATGACCATCCTGGCGGGGATGATTTCTACCGCTTATGCGCAGGAGGCGCCGCAAGCGTCTGCGGAAGCGAGTCCATCCGCCGAAGCCAAGCCCGCGCCGGCCGAGAAGGTGCTGCCGGTGGTCACGGTCAGCGGCTACCGCAGTTCGCTCGGCCTGTCGGCCATGGAAAAGCGCGACAACATCGGCTTGAGCGATACCGTGTTCTCTGAAGACATGGGCAAGTTCCCGGATCCGAACATCGCCGATGCGCTAGCGCGCGTGCCGGGCGTGAACGTGCGGCGCGGCGAGATCGATGGCGAAGGCTTGAACATTTCCATCCGCGGCATGGGCGCGGCATTTACGCGCGTGCTGCTGAACGGGGCGCCGATGGCGTCCGCCTCGGCCGGCAGCTGGGGCGGTTCGATCAGCGCCAACCGCGAAGTCGACATGGACTTCCTGCCTTCCGAATTATTTCGCAGCGCCAGCGTTTACAAGAGCCAGAAGGCCAGCCTGATCGAAGGCGGCATTGCCGGCACCGTCGATATGCGCAGCGTACGTCCCTTCGACAAGGCCGGCTTTCGCTCCGCGTTTACCCTGAGCGGCAACTACCGCGAGCAAAACAGCAAGACCGGCAATACCGGATCGGCGCTGGTGAGCAATACCTGGAGCACCGCCGGCTGGGGCAAGTTCGGCGCCCTGGCCGGCATCGCTTGGGGGAACACCGGCTACAAGACCGACGGTTTCCAGACGGTCGACATGCGCAACTTCCAGTTGAAACCCTTCCAGGGCGATGCGTCGGACAAATTGAACAGCACCGGCGGCGGCTCGCAATCGACGCCCGACACCGTGCCATCCGGCCTGACGTTGAGCGCCTTGCCGGAATTTGCGCGCCCCATCCTGGTGCCGGGCAAGCAGATCGACCGCGCCATGCTGCTGGCGCTGAACCCCGGCGCCACGCTGCAGCAGATCGACAACGGCCTGATGGGCCGCCTGGGACGGCACTTTGTCTACGAAGGCAAGCGCAATCGCGCCGGTGAAGTCATCAGCCTGCAATGGCAGCCGAACGATATGCTCGATATCTACCTCGATACCATGTTCGCGCAAAAGAAGAACCGGATGACGTATGAGGGGATGAATGCCGGCACCCGCGCCAACACGCCGATCCCGATCGGCATGGAATTCGACCGCAGCGACTGCACCGTCGGCTGCACGATCACCAAAGCCACTTTCGCCAACACCTTCTGGGCGCTGGAATACCGGCCAATGAAGGAGGAAACGAGGTTCCGCAGCATTAACCCGGGCTTTGAGTTTCGGCCGTCCGAGAAATGGACCATCGACGGCCATTTCAACGCCACCAACAGCACGTTCTACCGCGACATGCCGACCGTACTGGTGGCCACCAGGTCGCCCGGTTCCGTCATCTATTATGACAACACGACGCCGGGGCAGACGCCAAGCTACAGCTCCAACCTGGACATCAACGAGCCGAGCAACTTTGGCTGGTACCAGGCCGGCCAGAGCCTTTCCGGCCTGCGCATGGACCTGTATGAACGCACCAACAAGACCAAGGGCACGCGCCTGAACGTCAACTGGGGCGACGCCGATTTCAGCATCAAGTTCGGCGGTTCGTATGACGACATTGAGCGCCGCTACCGCAGCTTCTCGGTGGCCGATGCCTGGATGAACGTCGCTTGCGGCAACAACATGAGCTACCGCTTCTTCATGCCGAACACGCAGATTCGCAGTCCGGGCTGCGATGGCCGCAGCACGCCAGGCCCTGTGGCCGATGTCGCCACCGCTTATCCGGGATACGGCACCGGCTCCACGGCGGGCGCGGCGCCATTGACCTACCTTGGCTCGGTGGTGCCGAATGCTGCAATCCCGAACTACGTCAGGGCGGGGAACAACGGCTTCATCACCGTCGACTGGCCGAAGTTCGCCAAGGATACGGATTACCAGTACTTCCGCGATAGCATCTACAAAGGCTTCCAGAACGGCAGCGGGGGCTACATCCGCGAGGTAGTGAGCGCAGCCTACGCGGAATCGACCGGGCGCCTTGAGCTCTTTGGCGGCGCGCTGCGCTACAACGCCGGGGTGCGCTATGCCCAGACCAAGCAGACCATTGGCGTCCTTAGCGTCGGCGCCGATCCGCGCAATGCGTCTCTGAAGAACGGTGGCCTGTACGACAACCTCAGCGTATGGAAGTACGAGACCACCAAGTACAGCAACACGCTGCCATCGGCAACGCTGGCCTACAACGTCACGCCCAACACGATCCTGCGCGCCTCCGGTTCGAAATCGCTGACCCGCGCCAATCCTGCGGACCTGCGGCAGACCCAGCTCACCCTGGGCGACCAGGGCGCGCGCCAGGGCAGCGTGACGAATCCGAACCTGAAGCCGTTTGAAGCGAACAACCTGGACGTCGCGCTCGAGTACTACATGAGCAAGGAGGCCTATGTTTCGCTGAGCGCCTTCGGCAAGGACATCATCAGCCGCCCCGGCCAGCGCATTACCACCTATTCGCTGGCACAGCTGGATGAGATGTTCGGCACCGTGGGCCTGACCGAGGCCCAGCAGCAGGCAGTGGCGGCCAGCGGCGGCCGCGACAAGCACCTGGTCGAAATCACCGAGCCATACAACATCGACACCAAGCTGAAGGTGCGCGGCCTGGAAGCGACCTGGCAGCAGCCGCTGGACATGCTGCCAGTGAAAGGTTTTGGCTTCACCGCCAACTTCACCTACGCCAAGCAGACAGACGACGCGCCGAATGCGCCGCCGGTCGCCGGCGTGCCGCCGCGCACCAACAACCTGACCCTGTACTATGAGCGCGGCGGCCTGAATATCCGCGTGGCGCGCCAATACACGGCGAGCCATGTCGTGAACACCAGTACAGGATTGAATGTTGCAGGCGGCGCTTACGCTTACACCACCGAACGTACGCAAGTCGATGCGTCGGTCGGGATGAACCTGAAGCAGATGTTCGGCTTCAGGTACAACACTGACCTGACGCTCAGCGTCTGGAATGCCAACAAAGCGATCAGCCAGACCTACACCCAGTTCAGCAACGCGATCTTCGACGAGTACAAGCCGGGCGCCAGCTACACGCTGTCGCTGCGGACTTCATTCTAGGCAGGGGACGGAAGGGCGGCCGATGCCGCCCTGCGTGCTGCGCCTGAGTAGCGATAGCTTGTGCGCCGGCCGTGGCGTGCCAGCATGGGACCACGCGTGACGGTGCGGCTGCCGGCTAAAGCCTAGCGCTGGCCTCGGCCAGTGTTCAGCCTTTCGAGGATGCGTTGCAGTTCGTCCTGCATCATGGGCGACAGGTTCTGGAACTGGCAGCCGATCTGCACCTGCTCGCCGAGCAGGAAGGAACGGAAATGACGCGACAGGCGGATCTCCAGGTCGCAGATCAGCACCGAGCCGGGTCCCATGTCCAGCCGTACGCGCTGCAGCTTGCGGCCGACGTGCAAGCCGACGGCATCGCGTGGCGAGCAGCGCATGCCGACGCCGCCGACAGCGAAGTCGTACAGCTGCATTTCGTACGGCTTGCCATTCAGGACGAAGGAGGCGGTGTGGTAGGTGCCGAGCGGAGTCTCCAGGCGAGGCGCCGCGCGGCGGTTGAGTACCTGGCAGCGTTCGGGAAATTGTGCCGGGACCAGTGTCGGCTGCTCCGGTAAGGCATTCCACTGCGGATCGTCCAGCTTGAACTGGAACTTGGCGCCGCGCAGCCAGGCCACGAAAGTGCATTCGCCCGGCGGCAGGGTCGCGCCATCGTTCAGCTGGATCACGAAATGCGGCAGTTCGGGATCGACCGACAGCAGGCGCGCCATCACTGGCTCGACATTGTCCCGGTGGTAGATGGAAACCGCGTCGCCCGCATCGGCCAGCGCCGCCAGTGCGTCGCCGATTTCATCGGGGTCCACGATATCGTGCGGATGTGACCCCGCGGCAATCGGCTCCACCGCGTCTTGTGGACGGGGCGGTCCCTTGCGGAAGTCATTTGGCATTGGATCGTTCACAGCTCAGGTTCTCGTTTTCTGGGAGAGGACGCCAACACTTTACCGCGTTCCGGCGCCCTGCGCTTGCTAAACGGCAATGAATGCTGCTTTTCTGTTGCGTTGATGCCGACTCAGAAGCGCTCGTCCGGGCTCAGGTAGCGCCATTGCCCTTCTGGCAAGTTTCCAAGTTTGACACGACCAATGCGCACGCGCTTCAAGCCTAGCACGCGCAGGCCAACCATCTCGCACATGCGGCGGATCTGGCGCTTCTTGCCTTCGCGCAGGGTGAAGCTGAGCTGGTCGTCGTTCTGCCAGCGCACCTTCGCCGGCAGCAATGGTTTGCCGTCCATCCACAGGCCGTGGTTGAGGCGCTGCAGATCGCTGTCCGGCAGGCGGCCCGGCTTGGTGTACTCGACGCGGACCAGGTATTCCTTGTCAACGTTAGTGTTTTCGCCAATGAGTTGCTTGGCGACGCGGCCATCCTGTGTCAGCACCAGCAAGCCGACCGAGTCGATGTCGAGGCGGCCGGCAGGCACCAGGCTGCGCAGCTGGTTGCGGTCGAAGCGTTCCGGCGAGCGGTCTTCGGCCCAGCGGTTTTCCGGCTTGATCAGGACCACAGCCGGCTGGTAGCCGTCCTCGGCCTGGCCGGAGACGTAGCCGACCGGTTTGTTGATCAGGATCGTGACGCGGCGCGCCTGTTCAGCGGCAGCCTGGCGTTCTACGGTGACTTTCTGGCTCGGGTAGACCTTGGTGCCCAGTTCGGACACCACCTGGCCATCCACGCGTACCCATCCCTTGGCGATCCATTCATCGGCTTCACGGCGGGAACACAGGCCCAGTTCGGACATGCGCTTGGAAAGGCGTAATAATTCTTCGGACATCAGATTTTCAGTACTTCGAGTAAGTCGGTTTCCAGTTGGAGCTGGGTACGGGCATTGGCCAGGGCAGGGCCGTCGACGATGAACACGTCTTCCACGCGTTCGCCGAGGGTCATGATCTTGGCCGTATGCAGGTTGATCTTGTATTTGGTCAGCACGTTGGCGATCGAATACAGCAGGCCGGTGCGGTCGTTGGCCGCTACCGACAGCAGGTAATACTGGCCGCGTTCGTCAGAGCGCAGGTCCACTGTGGGCTGGATCGGGAAGGTGCGCGACAGGCGCGACAGGCGGCCCTTGCTGGGCGCGGTCAGCGGGCCTTGCGTGACCAGCAGGTCGCACAGCTCATGCTCGATCAGGTTGATGATGTCGCGGTAGCTCTTGGCGAAATTCTGCTCGGTGACCAGGAAGGTGTCGAGCGCATAGCCGTGCTTCGTGGTATGGATCTTGGCATCGAGGATGCTGAAGTTCTTGCGATCGAAGTAGGAGCAGATGCGCGCGAACAGGTCTGGCTGGTCCTTGATGTAGACGGCCACCTGCAAGCCTTCGCCGATCGGCGCCAGGCGGGCTTTTACCACCGGCTGCTCGCTGTCCAGGCGGTCCCACAGCGCGCGCGTCTGCCAGGCGATGTCGCTGGCGTCGTGCCGCAGGAAATAGGCCAGGTCGAGCTGCTTCCACAGCGCCTCGTGCGCATCGGGCGGCAGGCCATACAGGCGCAGGGTGGCCAGCGCTTCCTGCTGGCGGTTCTTCAGTTCGCGGTCGGCCGAATGCGGCTCGCCGCCCAGCACGCGCAGCGTCATTTTGTACAGGTCTTCCAGCAGCTTGCCTTTCCAGGCATTCCAGACCTTCGGGCTGGTGCCGCGGATGTCGGCCACCGTCAGCAGGTAGAGCGCGGTCAGGTGGCGTTCATCGCCCACCGTCTTGGCGAAGGCCTGGATTACGTCGGGGTCGGACATGTCCTGTTTCTGCGCCACGTGCGACATGGTCAGGTGCTGCTCGACCAGGAAGGCCACCAGTTCTGTGTCTTCCGCGTCGATGCCGTGCTCCTGGCAGAACTGCTGTACGTCGGCCACGCCCAGCTTGGAGTGGTCGCCGCCGCGTCCCTTGGCGATGTCGTGGAACAGGGCCGCCACGTACAGCAGCCATGGCTGCGGGAAGTTTGCCATCAGCTGCGAGCAGAACGGATATTCGTGGGCGTGCTCGGTCATGGTGAAGCGGCGCATATTGCGCAGCACCATCATGATGTGCTGGTCCACCGTGTAGACGTGGAACAGGTCGTGCTGCATCTGGCCCGTGATCTTGCGGAAGCTTGGCAGGTAACGGCCCAGGATCGACAGCTCGTTCATCCGGCGCATATTGTGGATGATGCCCTGCGGCGCCTGCAGGATGCGCAGGAAGTAAGCCTTGTTGACCGGATCGGCGCGGAAGTCGGCGTCGATCTTGAAGCGCTCGTGCCACAGCGCACGCATGGTGCGGGCGGTCATGCCCTTTAAGGCAGGGCGCTCGCACAGCAGCACGAAGATTTCCATGATTGCCGACGGCGTTTTTTCAAACGTATCGTCGTCGTTCATGTCGATCATGCCGTTTACTTCGCTGAAGCGCTCGTTGATGCGCACCGGCTTCTCGTCGTGCGGGAACAGGTAGGACTCGATGTTCTGCAGCAGGATGGTGTTGAGCTGCACCACGGTCTTGGCAGCCCAGTAGTAGCGCTGCATCAGGTATTCGCTGGCGCGGCGCATGTGCACGCCGGTGCCGGTGGCTTTCAGGCCCAGGGTTTCGGCTACGGCGGTCTGCACGTCGAATACCAGGCGGTCCTCGCGGCGGCCGGCCACCAGGTGCAGGCGCACGCGGATATCCTTGAAGGCGCGTTCCTTCTCCATCAGCTGGCGTGCTTCGGTCTGGGTGATCAGGCCGCGCACGGCCAGGGTGCGCCAGGAGTTGGCCAGGCCGGCAGCCTTGGCCATCCACAGGATCACGTGCAGGTCGCGCAGGCCGCCCGGGCTTTCCTTGACGTTCGGCTCCAGGCTGAAAGGCGTGTCCTCATACTTGGCATGGCGCTGGCGCATTTCGATGGTCTTGGCCTCGAAGAAGGCGCGCGGGTCCATGGCCTTGTTGTAGGCGTCCTGCAATTGCGCGAACAGCACCATATTGCCGGTGACGATGCGCGCTTCCAGCAGGCTGGTTTGCACGGTGATGTCGGCCTTCGATTCGGCCAGGCATTCGTCGATGGTTCGGATGCTGTGGCCGACGTCCAGGCCCAGGTCCCACAGCAGCTGGACGAATTCTTCCAGCTTGCCGCGCGCGGCGTCGTCGGGCGCCTCATGCAGCAGGATCAGGACGTCAACGTCGGAATAGGGGAAAAGCTCGCCGCGCCCGTAGCCGCCCACCGCCACCAGCGCGGCTTGCGGCGGCAGGCGGTTGGCTGCCCACGCCTGCGTGAGGATGTCGTCGACGCTGCTGCGCAGGTTGCGCAACAGCTTTTCCGGCATGCCGTCTTCATGGAAGTTGGCAATGATGCGTTGGCGGTCCGATTTAAGCCGGGCCTTGAGCTGTTCCCGGAGGTCCTTCTTCATCGCGGCGTGGGGCATGCGTTTTTATGCTGCGGCTTTTTCGGTGATAAAAGCAGGCGGCTGCGGGCTGCCGGCGGACAGCGTCAGCACCTCGTAGCCGGTTTCGGTAACGACCAGCGTATGTTCCCATTGTGCGGACAGGCTGCGATCCTTGGTCTTGATGGTCCAGCCGTCAGGCATTTCCTTGATCTCGCGGCGGCCGGCGTTGATCATCGGCTCGATGGTGAAGACCATGCCCGCTTGCAGCACTGGGCCGGTGCCTGGTTTGCCGTAGTGGAGGATCTGCGGCTCTTCGTGGAAGACCTTGCCGATGCCATGGCCGCAGAACTCGCGCACCACGCTATAGCCGTTCTTTTCTGCGTGCACCTGGATGGCGTGGCCGATGTCACCCAGGGTGGCGCCCGGCTTGACCTGCTGAATGCCCAGCCACATGCATTCAAAGGTCACGTCCGACAGGCGCTTGGCCAGGATCGATGGCTTGCCGATGAAGAACATGCGGCTATTGTCGCCGTGGTAGCCGTCCTTGGTGATCACGGTGATGTCGAGGTTGACCACGTCGCCATCCTTCAGCACCTTGTCGCCCGGGATGCCGTGGCAGATCACGTCGTTGACGGACGTGCAGATTGCCTTAGGGTAGGGGGTATAGCCAGGAGGGCAGTAATTCAGCGGCGCCGGGACGGTGCCCTGCACATTCGTCATGTACTCGTGGCACAGGCGGTCCAGTTCACCGGTGGTGACGCCAGCCTTGACGAAGGGGGTGATGTAGTCGAGCACTTCGGAGCCCAGGCGGCCGGCCTCGCGCATGCCTGCGATGTCCTCGGGAGTTTTGATATTGATAGTCATGGGATATTGCTGTTCTGTACAGGGTACGCCACTCTGGGGCGTTATCAGCAAGATTATAAACGACAGCCTCAGCGTGCGCCCGGTGGACGCTCTGGGGACACGCCGGCAGCTGTGAACCAGCCTCAGCAGGTCGCTGGAGGCAGATCAAACTGGCGGGCTATGCCGAATTCCGAGGTGTCCGGCTTGGAATCGGTCAAAAGCGTAGCGCACGGGTCACAGCCGACATGAAATGGTCACAAATGCACCTTAGCATCGGCACACCCTACAACCAGACCTATAAGGAAGACCGATGTCCACCAGCCGCCGCAAGTTCCTTGGCATGGCCTCCGCTGGCGCCGCCAGCACCTTGTTTCCCGACCTGATCAGGCAAGCGCTGGCCGTGCCGGCCTACAGCGCCACCGGCACCCTGGCCGACGTGCAGCATGTCGTCATCTTCATGCAGGAAAACCGCTCCTTCGACCATTACTTCGGCACCCTGGCTGGTGTGCGCGGCTTCAACGACCCGCGCGCGATCACGCTGCCGGGCGGGAAAGCGGTCTGGTACCAGCCCAACGGCAGCGGCGGCTACGTGCTGCCATTCCATTTCGACGCCAAGAACACCAGCGCACTCTCGCTGGGTACCAACCATAGCTGGAAAGGTTCGCAAACCACCTGGCAGGGCTGGGACGCCTGGGTCAAGCAAAAGACCGCCCAGAGCATGGGCTATTTCGACCGCGGCGACCTGCCGTTCTACTACGCCCTGGCCGACGCCTTCACCATCTGCGACGATTACCATTGCTCGATCTTCGGCGCCACTGACCCCAACCGCATGTACTCGCTGACCGGCACCAACCAGAACTGGCTGGGCGCCATGGGCAGCCTGTACAACATCGACTCGGCCGGCTACTACAATAACGACCCCAAGTACGACAACATCACGCCCTCCGTGACAGCCGGCGCGCCAAACTGGCGTACCTATGCCGAGGTGCTGGAGGCGAACAGCGTCAGCTGGAAGGTGTACCAGGAATGGGACAACTACGGCGACAACTACCTGGCCTACTTCCGCAACTTCCGCGTCAATGCCGATGGGACGCACCTGTCGGAGAGCAGCCCGCTGTACCAGAAGGGCCGCGCGATCGCACCTGGTTCGTATGAAAGCAACGCCCGCGGCACCAAGGGCGACTGGCTGGTGGATTCCTTCGCCGACGACGTGCGCAATAACCGGTTGCCGCAAGTGTCGTGGATCGTCGCGCCCAACGATTACACGGAACATTCGCCGAACTCGCCCAACGCCGGCGAGAACCTCACTGCGCGCTTGCTCGCCGCCCTCGTCGCCAACCCCGACGTGTGGTCGAAAACGGTCTTCCTTCTTACCTACGACGAAAACGACGGCTTCTTCGATCACATTCCTTCGCACATGGCGCCATTGAATACCGGCATGGGACGCAGCACCCTGGCCGATAACGGCCAATACGAAAACTACAACGGCATCCCGGTCGGCCTCGGTCCGCGCGTACCGATGCTGGTCATTTCGCCCTGGAGCAAAGGTGGCCGTGTTTGCTCGCAGTTGTTCGACCATACCTCCAAGCTGCGCTTTCTCGAGGAGTGGCTGGTGGCCGGCCTGGGCAAGCAGCGCTCGAGCATCGCTTGCGAAAACATCTCCCCGTGGCGCCGCGCGGTGTGCGGCGACCTGACTTCGGCCTTTGATTTCAAGACGCCGAATTCGTCGTGGCCGTCGACGGTGCCAAAATCGACCACCTACCAGTTGGTGTCGGGCAAGCCTTATCCGCAACCGCCGGCGGTGCAGAGCTTGCCGGTGCAGGAGGGCGGCAGCCCGCGCTACTCCTGCGCCTTGCCGTACGCCTTTGCTGTTACGGCACGCGTGAATTTGTCGAAGCAGGTGGAGCTGTCGTTCTTCAACCAGGGCACGGCAGGCGCGGCGTTCATCGTCTATTCCCAGGTGCGCAGCGACGGTCCATGGTATTACACGGTCGAAGCAGGCAAGAAGATCGAACGCGAAGCATGGAACTGGACTACGCCCAACTACCACCTGAACGTTGTGGGTCCGAACGGTTTCCAGCGTGAGTTTGCCGGCGTGCTGGCATTGGCGACCGCGACCGGCGGCGCGCGCCCGGAGGCGTGGCTGAACGCCAACCCGCTGGCCATGTCGGTCGATGTCGTCCTCTCCAATGCGGAAGGCTTGCGTGCCGCCACCTTCCGCATTGTCGACAATGCCTATGGACGCGCCGCCACGGCTCACACTGTGGCTGCCGGCCAGCAGGCCATCGTGAGCATTCCGGTCGGCGCCAGCTACGGCTGGTACGACCTGGCCGTGACTTGCGACTTCGACGCGCAATACTTGCGCCGCATGGCCGGCCGCGTGGAAAACGGCCTGGCCAGCCGCACCGACCCGGTGCTGGGCCGCACGCCAGCCGGTCCCAGGGCTACGTTGTCGGCCAGCGCAGGTTCGGTGCCGCGCGGCACTCCGATCAGCTTCAGCTACTCGGTACCCGCCCCGCAGGTTAACAGCAAGAACTGGATCGGCATTTACCGTAACGGCGTCACGCCCGGCTCAACTGCCTCGCTGGCATGGCAGTACGCCGCCAGCGGCGCCGGCACGGCAGCCTTTGCCACGTCTGGCCTGGGCGCCGGCAGCTATGCAGCTTGGCTGCTGTATAACGACGGCTATTCGGCCCTTGCGGGCCCGGTTGCCTTCACGGTGACTTGATGTCGATGGTGCGCGATTGTGCCGATTTCTACACCGCGCACTTATAAATTCATCAAGACTTGCACAATCGTGCGTGATTTACTTTCCTTTCTTTACAACAAGAAACGGAGAGACCGAAATGCGATTGAAAGTAGTTACTGCAGCCGCGATGTTGATGGCCAGCCTGTTTGCGCAGGCTGGTATTCCCTACAAAGACAGCGTCTATGAGTTCAAGCAGCCGGGCGGCGAGAAGCTGCGCGTTCACCTGGATGGTAACGATTACTACGCCGAACAACGTACCGATGACGGCTCGCTGGTCGTGTACGACGCGGCAAAGAAAGGCTTCTGCTACGCCACTGTGAACGCCGCTGGCGACGAACTGGTGTCGACCGGCGTGCTGGCGACCAACGCCAAGGTGCGTAGCCTGGGCGGTACCGCGAAGAAGCAGGAAGGCCTGAGCCAGGAAGCCCGCGCCCGCAAGGCCAAGGAAAAGTTCGAGAAGATGAACGGCCGCACGCTGGACAGTGCCCGTAAATCTGCAAGTGCCGCGCTAAGCGCGCCGCAGGCGCTTGCCGCACCGGTAACGGGCCAGGTCAAAGGCCTGACCGTCATCATTGACTTCCCGGACGTTCCCGGCACGATCACGCAGGCCCAGGTCAACTCCTTCCTGAACGACATGCCATACACCGGCTTCGGCAACGCGCAGTCGGTGCGCGGCTACTGGCAATCGGTCTCGGGCGGCAAGCTGGATTACACCAACACCACCACGATCTACTACCGCGCCAAGAAGAACAAGGCCTATTATGCCGACAGCTCGCTCGATTCGGGCGTGCGTTCGCAGGAGCTGATTTCCGAAGCGCTGAACTGGCTGGAATACACCCAGGGCTTCAACTTCGCATCGCTGAGCGTTGATGCCAACAAGCGCATTCGCGGCCTGAACTTCTTCTACGCCGGCGGCGCGGACAGCGCCTGGTCCAAGGGCCTGTGGCCGCACATGGGCTGGCTGGGCAAGCAGTTCTGCGCGGACGGAGTCTGCACCGGCTACTACCAGATCACCAATATGGGCAACAGCCTGGCAATCGGCACCTTTTCTCACGAGACCGGACACCTGGTAATGGGCTGGCCGGACCTGTATGACTATGACGGCAGCTCCGAAGGTTCGGCGGCCAGCTACTGCATCATGGGCTTCGGCAGCATTGGCGCGCAAAGCCAGTACCGCCCGGTGCCGCCGAATGGCTTCTTCCGCTACCAGGTGGGCTGGGATACGGTGACCGAGCTGAATCCGGCGCTGAACGCCAATGCGCCGAAAGGCCGCCTGAGCCACACTTCGGGATCGCACAGCCTGTATCGTTGGACCAATCCGGCCAAGACCGATGAGGCCTTCTACGTGGAAGCGATCTACAAGGCGGACCAGCACCTGTATCAACTGGGTTCCGGCCTGGCCGTGTGGCACGTCGACCCGGCAGGCAACAACTCGGACGAATGGCATCCGTATGTGCAGATGGAGCACGCCGACGGCCGTCGCGATCCTGAATACAACGTGAACCGCGGCGATGGCACCGACCTCTATGACGGGGCTATCTACAAGGCGTTCTACGACACCGTGCCAAACAACTACGCCAGCCGCGGCACCAACTCGCGCTGGTGGAGCGGCGCCGGTTCGAACTTCGGCCTGGCCAATATCAGCGCTGCAGCGCAGACGATCGCCTTCGACGTGGTGAAGGGCGACGGTACGGCCGCTGGCGAGACCTATACCGGCTATCTGTCGGGCACCAATGCCTCCGCCATCCACCCATCGCCGTACTTCTACTACAACGGCGGCACGATCAAGGCTAACCTGTCCGGCCCGTCGAACGCCGACTTCGAGTTGAAGCTGGAGAAGTGGAATGGCAGCGCGTGGGTGCAGGTGGCATCGTCGACCAGCCCAACGTCGACCGAGGCAATCAGCTACGCTGCGGCCGTAGCGTACTACCGTATCACGGTGTACTCGTATAGCGGCTCCGGCAACTACACGCTGACAGTCACCAAGTAGTCCGGCTAAGGTGATGAATCCGTCTGGCCGCCAGTCTTCTTCATGGCGGCCAGACGGGCTTCAATGGTGCTCAGCAGAGCCTCTGTACGCTGGCGCTGTGCAGCAATGCCCCGCTCTGCAGTCGTAAGTTCGCGAGCCGAATCGAACGCCGCGTGATAGTTCTGAATCAGGATAGCGTAAATTCCCCCAACACCCAGCACCGTACTGAGCGAGGCACCCACAACGAATTTCTTCATGCCGGCGATTGCGCCTTCCAGTCGGTCGAACCGGGCTAATGTGGCATTGTGTCGCTCATGGGATAACGCCATGAAGTCATCCATGCGTTGCTCAAAGGCTTTTGCCCTGATGTCTTCGCGCTCCCGAGCAGCGGCCTCACGCTCGTCGGCCCTGGCTGTGTAGGCCTCGATGGCCGCACGGAACTCCCCAAGCCTAGTGTCTGCCTGTGCCTTATTGACTGCGAGGCTGGAGTCAACATATTGTTTGGTGGCGGGATCCATGGTTTCATCTTCAGCGGGGGGGGGGGTAGTGTCAACCAGGCTCATGGGGCACCTCGACGTCTTTCCCCAATTGTGGCGATGCTACCCACCCACCGCTTGGATCTGGATCAAGCTTTGCCGTTCTCAGCCTTGAAGTGCGCGACGAGCGCGTTCGCATGGCCGTGCCCCATGCCATGGTCGGCCTTCAGTGCCGCCACCATATCCATGTGCTTCTTGTCTTTGATACCCTTCAGTAGCTGGAGCCAATGCTCGACCGGCTTGCCGTACTTCGCCTCGATCGAAGGGAAATAGGACGAGGGTGATCCCATGGCCGCCTCCTTACTGTTCAACCAGCAAAGCCAGCAGGGCCAGCGACTGCTGCCAGCCGAGATAGCATTGCTCCGCCGGGATTGCCGCCGGCACCCCTTCCTGGACGATGTCGACTTCGGTGCCGCAGGAGACGGCGCGCAGATTGATGGTGGTCTGCATCTGGCCCGGCAGGTTCGGATCGTCGAACACGGCGGTATAGCGGATTTTCTCGCCCGGATGCAGTTCCAGGTATTCGCCGCCGAAGGAGTGGGTAAAACCGGTGCCCAGATCAACAAAGGACATGCGGTACTTGCCGCCAACGCGGGCATCCATTTCGTGCACTTCTCCCAGGTAACCGTTTGGCGGCAGCCATTTGTTGAAGGCCGAAGCGGTGGTCCAGGCCTTGTAGATGCGGTCAGGGGAAGCGCGCAGTACACGGTGCAGTTTGATGGTATTCGTAGCCATTTCAGTAATCTCCATTTGGGTGGGTTGGTACAGGCACGACGCGCCAGCGCACGCCGGATCGACAAGAAATACAAAAATTTTCGGAAATCTTTGTATTTATTATCAAGTTTGCACTAGAATGCCGCCCGGCGCACTGTGCGGGAGGCTGCAACACGCTTGCATGAGTCCCCCGCAATACGCTAAAATTTATGGTTGCCTGACCTAATGTCTTGCAAAGTAGTAAATTTTCTTATTTTCTAAACCCGAATCCCCCCAACAAGGGTGCCCGCAAGGGTGACTGGGAGGATTCCAGACCCAACCCTGGAGTAAATAATGTCTGTAACGATGCGTGAAATGCTGGAAGCCGGCGTCCACTTCGGTCACCAAACCCGTTTCTGGAACCCAAAGATGGCTCCGTTCATCTTCGGCCACCGCAACAAGATTCACATCATCAACCTGGAAAAGACCCTGGCCATGTACCAGGACGCGATGAAAACCATCCGTCAAATCTCCGCTTCCCGTGGCACCATCCTGATGGTTGGCACCAAGCGCCAGGCTCGCGACATCATCGCTGCTGAAGCTCAGCGCGCCGGTGTTCCGTTTGTTGACCAGCGTTGGCTGGGCGGCATGCTGACCAACTTCAAGACCATCAAGACCTCGATCAAGCGCCTGAAAGACATGGAAGCCGCTATCGAAGACGGTTCCGTCGAGAAGCTGTCGAAGAAAGAAGCGCTGCTGTTCCGTCGCGAACTGGACAAGCTGCAGAAATCGATCGGCGGTATCAAGGATATGGGCGGTGTTCCTGACGCAATCTTCGTGGTTGACGTTGGCTACCACAAAGGCGCGATCACCGAAGCGGCCAAGCTGGGCATCCCAGTGATCGGCGTGGTCGATACCAACCACTCCCCAGAAGGCGTGACCCACGTTATCCCTGGTAACGACGACTCGTCCAAAGCGATCACCCTGTACGCCCGCGGCGTGGCAGATGCGATCCTGGAAGGTCGTGCAAACGCTACCACTGAAGTCCTGGAATCCATCAAGACTGCAGCTGGCGACGAGTTCGTAGAAGTTAACGAGCAGGCTTAATTGCCTGGCTGCCGCAAGGCAGCTTCAGCTTGAGAAAGGGGTGGCCCACCAGCTCCCCCTTTTTTTTAAACAGAATCCCCCGGATGAGCAGGCTGCCTTTGGCGCCGCCCCGGACTGAATCCCAAACCGAATACAGGAGAATCACATGGCAGCAATTACTGCAGCAATGGTAGGTGAACTGCGCGCAAAAACCGACGCGCCGATGATGGAATGCAAAAAAGCGCTGACCGAAGCCGGCGGCGACATGGACAAAGCGGAAGAGCTGCTGCGCGTCAAGCTGGGCGGCAAGGCTGCCAAGGCTTCCGCACGTATCACCGCTGAAGGCGTGGTTGCTTCCCACATCGCCGGCAACATCGGCGCCCTGGTTGAAGTGAACTCCGAGACCGACTTCGTTGCCAAGAACGACGACTTCCTGGCCCTGGCTGCCCTGGCTGCCAAGCTGGCCGCTGAAAACAACCCGGCTGACGTTGCTGCCCTGCTGGCCCTGCCAGCTGGCAACGGCCAGACCCTGGACGAAGTGCGCGCTGCCCTGGTGGGCAAGATCGGCGAAAACATGTCGATCCGTCGCTTCCAGCGTTTCGAAACCACCGGCAAGCTGGCTGCATACCTGCACGGCACCAAGATTGGCGTGATCGTCGAATTCGACGGCGCCGACGAGCAAGTTGGTAAAGACGTGGCCATGCACATCGCTGCAATGAAGCCGGTGGCTCTGTCCTCCGAGCAAGTTCCTGCCGATCTGATCGCTAAAGAGCGCTCGGTTGCCCAGGCCAAGTCGGACGAAGACGCTGCTGCCGCTGTTGCCGCTGGCAAGCCAGCCCAGCCAGCTGACATCGTTGCCAAGCGCATCGATGGCGCCGTTGCCAAGTACCTGAAAGAAGTGTCGCTGATGAACCAGGCTTTCGTGAAGAACGACAAGCAGTCCGTTGAGCAGATGCTGAAAGCCGCTAACACCACCGTTAAGGCATTCACCATGTACGTGGTTGGCGAAGGCATCGAGAAGAAAGTTGACGATTTCGCGGCGGAAGTCGCAGCCCAGATGGCTGCCTCCAAAGGCGCATAATCAAGAAAACGGGCCGAAAGGCCCGTTTTTTTAAGCCTGCTGCAAAGGGTTGTTAAGCCTTTTTTAAGGCTTTCAATCGTGAATTAAACGGTGGACAATGGCATTTCCGTTATCATTGCCGCCGAAGCCACACCGAACAAAACATTTAAAAGGAGCCCCAGCTCATGTCAAAACCAGCCTTCAAGCGCGTCCTCCTGAAATTGTCCGGCGAAGCCCTGATGGGCGATGACCCGTACGGCATCAACCGCGGCACCATCGAACGCATGGTGGCGGACGTCGCCGAAGTAGCAAAGCTGGGCGTTGAACTGGCGGTCGTCATTGGTGGCGGCAACATTTTCCGTGGCGTGGCGCCTGGCGCCCAGGGCATGGACCGTGCCACCGCCGACTACATGGGCATGCTGGCTACCGTGATGAACGCGCTGGCCCTGGCCGACGCAATGAAGCACGTGGGCGTGACTGCGCGCGTGATGTCGGCCATCGGCATCGAGCAGGTGGTCGAGCCTTATGTGCGCCCGAAAGCGCTGCAGTACCTGGAAGAGGGCAAGGTCGTCATCTTTGCTGCCGGCACCGGCAACCCGTTCTTCACCACTGACACCGCAGCGGCTTTGCGCGGCTCGGAAGTGAGTGCGGAAATCGTGCTGAAGGCCACCAAGGTCGATGGCATCTACACCGCCGACCCGAAGAAAGACCCGAACGCCACCATGTACCACAAGATCAGCTTCGACGAAGCGATCGCCAAGCACCTGCAAGTCATGGACGCCACCGCCTTCGCGCTGTGCCGTGACCAGAAACTGCCGATCAAAGTATTCTCGATTACCAAGCCGGGCGCGTTGATGAACGTGATTATGGGCGAGGAAGAGGGTACACTGGTTCACGTTTAAAATATTTCAAGTAATTGCAACAGGAGAGCAGCAATGTCTATCGCTGACATTAAAAAGAATACTCAAGACCGCATGGTCAAATCGCTGGAAACCCTGAAGGCCGACCTGGCCAAAGTGCGTACCGGCCGAGCCCACGTAGGTATCCTTGACCACGTGATGGTGGACTACTACGGCAACCCGACCCCGCTGAACCAGGTCGCCAACCTGACCCTGGTCGACGCCCGCACCATCGGCGTCGCCCCGTTCGAAAAGAAAATGGGCGCCGTCATTGAGAAGGCGATTCGCGATTCCGACCTGGGCCTGAATCCAGCCTCGCAGGGCGACATGATCCGCGTGCCGACGCCGCCGCTGAATGAAGAGCGCCGCAAGGAAATGGTCAAGCTGTGCAAGGGTGAAGGCGAAGACGCCAAGGTCGCCGTGCGCAATATCCGCCGGGATGCCAACGAAGGCTTGAAGAAACTGGTGAAAGACAAGGCCATTTCGGAAGACGAAGAGCGCCGCGCAGCTGACGAAGTGCAGAAGCTGACAGACAAGTTCATCGCCGACATCGACAAGACCGTCGCCGAAAAAGAGAAAGAAGTCCTGACCGTCTAAGGTCCCGAAACCGGGGAGGATAGGGGTATTGCCCCTGCCTCCCCGGATTTTTAGTTTACGCACCTATGAAATATTCTAGTTCGACAACCGACGTGCCTGATGCGCCCAAGGTGCCGCGCCACCTGGCGATCATCATGGACGGTAACGGGCGCTGGGCAACCAAGCGCTTCCTGCCGCGCGTGGCGGGCCACGTCAAAGGCGTGGAAGCGGTGCGCACCGTGGTGGAGGCCTGCGCCGAGCGGGGCATCGAGTACCTGACTGTCTTTGCGTTCAGTTCCGAGAACTGGCGCCGGCCGGAAGAAGAGGTATCGCTGCTCATGAGGCTCTTCGTGACGGCCCTGGAGCGCGAGGTGTCGAAGATGCATGCGAACAATATCCGCCTCAAGGTGGTGGGCGACCTGTCGCGCTTTGACCAGAAGCTGCAGGACATGATCGCCAATGCCGAGCGCAAGACAGCCAACAACACCCGCATGACCGTCACCGTGTGCGCCAACTATGGCGGCCGCTGGGATATCATGCAGGCGATCGGCAAGATGGTGGCCGAGCACCCAGGCACGACCGATTTCTCGGAAGAGCAACTGGCACCCTACCTGTCGATGGCATATGCCCCGGAGCCGGACCTATTCATCCGTACCGGCGGTGAAGAGCGCATTTCCAATTTCCTGCTGTGGCAATTGGCCTATACGGAACTGCACTTCACCGACACTTACTGGCCCGACTTCAATGCCGAACGCCTGGATGAGGCGATTGCCTCCTACCAGGGCCGTGAACGCCGCTTTGGCCGCACTGGCGACCAGGTGGCAAAGAAAAGCAAATAAGAGCTAAAACAATGCTGAAAACCCGCGTGATTACCGCCGTGCTGCTGTTGGCGGTATTGTTGCCAGTCCTGTTCTCCGGCTACCAGCCAGCGGTGAATGTGGTGGTGGCTGTGTTCTTCGCCGCTGCCGTGTGGGAAGCCTTCCGCCTGTTCAAGAACCGCGCCGCGATCGTCGTGGCGGCTGCGTGGGCGGCGGCGTTTGTCTATACCTTCTTCTTCAATGAGGGACTCGAGCAGGCCAGGTTCTGGCTGGCCATCGGCGCGGCCATCTGGCTGATCCGCTTTGCGCCGGCGCTGAAACTGGGCTTGCCGCCGGCCGAAGGCATGGGCAATACCATGCTGAGCATGGTGTACGCCGTAACCCTGGTGTCCTGCTTCGTCGCCATCCTGCTGCTGTTCGCACGCGGCCCTGTCTACCTGCTGTCGGTCATGGCCATTGTATGGGCGGCCGACATCTTCGCCTATTTCTCGGGCAAGGCTTTCGGCAAGCATAAGCTGGCACCGACCATCTCTCCCGGAAAGTCGTGGGAGGGCGCGGTAGGCGGCCTGGTCGCCGTGCTGCTGCTGGCGGTCGTTACCGTGCTGCTGGCGCCATCCGTGCCCCTGCTGCAAGACACTTTCGCAGTGCGCCTGGCGACCCGCATGGGCTGGGGCATCATGCTGGCCGTCCTGGTGCTGATCGTCGCCGCTTCCATTGTGGGCGACCTGTTTGAATCGATGCTCAAGCGCCGCTCCGGCATGAAGGACAGCAGCAACCTGCTGCCTGGCCACGGCGGCGTGCTTGACCGTATCGACGCGCTGGTGCCGGTGCTGCCCATCGCTGCGTTGATCACTCCAAGGCTGTTCTAAGGAATTCCATGCAACGCATTACCATCCTCGGCGCCACTGGCTCGATCGGCGTCTCCACGCTGGACGTCATTGCGCGCCACCCCGACCGTTATTCCGTCTATGCGTTGACCGCCCATAGCCGCGTCGAAGAACTGGCCGCGCAGTGCATCCAGTTCCGCCCGGCCCGCGCCGTAGTGGGCAGCGCCGCTGCCGCCGACCAGTTGGGCGCCTTGCTGCGCGCTGCCGGCTGCCGCACCGAAGTGGAGTGGGGTGAATCTGCTCTGTGCGCGGTTTCCGCAGCCGCCGAAACCGATGCCGTGATGGCCGCCATCGTCGGTGCGGCCGGCCTGGCGCCAACCCTGGCTGCCGCCCGCGCCGGCAAGAAAGTCATGCTGGCCAACAAGGAAGCGCTGGTCATGTCCGGCCAGTTGTTCATGGATGCCGTGGCCGAAAGCGGCGCCGTGCTGCTGCCGATCGATTCCGAGCACAATGCGATCTTCCAGTGCCTGCCGCAGGGCTATGGCCGCGTGCCTTCTGCCTTCGGCGTCACCAGGATCCTGTTGACCGCTTCCGGCGGCCCGTTCCTCAAGCGCGACGTCGCCACGCTGGAAAACGTGACCCCGGACGAGGCCTGCAAGCACCCTAAATGGGTCATGGGGCGCAAGATTTCGGTCGATTCCGCGACCATGATGAACAAGGGCCTGGAAGTGATCGAGGCCCACTGGCTGTTCGGCGCGCCGGCCGAACAGATCGAGGTCGTGATCCACCCGCAATCGGTGATCCACTCGATGGTGTCCTACAACGACGGCTCCGTACTGGCGGAACTGGGCAACCCGGACATGCGCACGCCGATCGCCCATGCCCTGGCTTACCCGGAACGCGTCGCCTCCGGCGTGGCGCAGCTTGACCTGACCCAGGTCGGCACGCTGCAATTCGAGAAGCCGGACTTCAACCGTTTCCCTTGCCTGGCACTGGCCTTCGAGGCCTTGCGTGCAGGCGGCACCGCGCCAGCCTTGCTGAATGCGGCCAACGAGGTGGCAGTACAGGCCTTCCTCGACGAGCGCATCGGCTTCCGCCGCATCGACCGTGTGATTCGCCAGGTGATGGACGAATTGCCGCATGGGGCGGCCAGCAGCATTGATGCCGTGATGGCGCAGGATGCGCTGGCACGGGCCGCAGCAGAACGGATCATCGCCGGATAAGCAGCCAGCCATGGACACCTTCCGCACCATTCTCGCCACGATTGTCTGTCTCGGTTCCCTGATCATCATCCACGAGTTGGGGCACTACCTGGTGGCGCGCTGGTGCGGTGTCAAGGTGCTGCGCTTCTCGGTCGGCATGGGCCGCATCGTCTGGATGCGCAAGTTCGGCAAGGACCAGACCGAATGGGCCTTGTCTGCCATCCCTTTGGGCGGCTACGTGAAGATGCTCGATGCCCGCGAAGGTGATGTATCAGGCCTGCCGGCCGAGGACCTGGCCCGTGAATTTACCCGCCAGAGCGTATGGAAACGCATTGCCATCGTGGCAGCCGGCCCGCTGGCCAACTTCCTGCTTGCTATCGCCCTGTACGCCGGCCTGTACATGTCCGGCGTGCGCGAGCCGACCGCCCGCATCGCGGAACCGGCCCAAGCGACGGCAGCCGCTGCCGCCGGCCTGCACCGGGGCGACCTGGTCAAGTCGGTCAATGGCGATCCGGTGCAGGGCTGGTCCGAGCTGCGCTGGGCCATCATCCAGTCTGCAATCCACAAGGAAGCCCTGAGCCTGGTGGTCGAACGCCCCGGTCACGGCGAAGTTCGTGCTTCGCTGCCGGCCGAAGCGGCTGGCCATGCGAGCCTCGAGGACGACGTGCCGGCGGTGATCGGCCTGGACCTGATGCGTCCGCCGCCAGTCATTGGCCGCATGGAGGAGGGCGGCGCTGCCCGCCGCGCCGGCATGCTGAAGGGCGATGTGATCCAGGCTGTCGACGGCCAGCCGATTGACGATGCGCGCAGCTTCGTGGCCGAAGTGCTGCGTTCGCCGGGCCGCAAGCTGCTGGTCACCGTGCTGCGCGAGGGGCGCCCGCTACAGCTGGAGCTGACCCCTGATGCGGTGGAAGACAAGCAGGCAAACAGCAAAGGTCTTGTAACAGTCGGTAAGATCAAGGCTGAACTGGTGGGCGCTGTTGATACGATGGTGGTGCATTACGGCCCGCTGGAGTCAGGCGCCAAGGCCGTGCGCCAGGTAAAGGAAATCTGCACGATGACCTTTAAAATCCTGGGCCGCATGATTGTAGGTGAAGTCTCGCTGAAGAATATTACCGGCCCTCTGACCATTGCCGAATATGCCGGTGAAACGGCGAAAATGGGCGCCGAGCCTTTTATTGCCTTCGTCGCCTTTATCAGCGTGAGCCTTGGACTGATGAATTTGCTGCCAATTCCTGTTCTGGATGGGGGGCATTTGCTGTATTATTCGCTGGAAGTTTTGACAGGGCGCCCCGTTTCCGAGCGCTTTGGCGAAATGGCGCAGCGTATTGGACTGGGATTGCTGGTGTCTTTAATGGCGCTGGCGATATTCAATGACCTGGCCCGCCTGCTTTAATTTTTTTCGATTTGCCGATGAAATTACACACTGATCGTATCGCTCCCCAATTCCGCCGTACCCTGGTAGGCGCAGCCGTCCTGGCTTTCTGCTCCGGCAGCGCAATGGCCGCCGAGTCGTTCGTCGTCAAGGACATCCGCGTCGAAGGCATCCAGCGTACCGAAGCCGGCACCGTGTTCAGCTACCTGCCGGTGCGCGTGGGCGAAACCTTCAGTGACGACAAATCCGTAGCCACCATCAAGGCCCTGTACGCGACCGGCATCTTCAAGGATGTGAAACTGGAGCGCGACGGCAATGTGCTGGTGGTGATCGTGGAAGAACGCCCGGCAATCGCCAAGGTGGACTTCAAGGGCACCCACGAATTCGAGAAGGACATGCTGGTCAAGGCGCTGAAGGATATTGGCGTCGGCGAAGCGAAGACCTTCGACAAGGCATCGGTGGACCGCGCCGAACAGGAATTGAAGCGCCAGTACCTGTCGCGCGGCCTGTACGGCGTGAAGATCACCACCACCGTGACCCCGATGGAGCGTAACCGCGTCAGCATCGACTTCGACGTCGATGAGGGCGACGTGGCGCGCATCAAGCAGATCAATATCGTCGGCAACAAGGCATTCAGCGACAAGGAGCTGAAAGAGCAGATTGCCCTGAATACCGGCGGCTGGTTCAGCTGGTACACCAAGTCCGACCAGTATTCCAAGACCAAGCTGAATGGCGATATCGAGACCCTGAAGTCCTGGTACCTGGACCACGGCTATATCGAGATGAACGTGGACTCCACCCAGGTCTCGATTACGCCGGACAAGAAGGACATCTACATCACCATCAATATCACCGAGGGTGAGAAATACACCGTCTCCGACATCAAGTTCGAAGGCGAAATGTTCGGCCGCGAAGACGAACTGCGCCAGCTGGTGCTGCTGCAAAAAGGCAAGCTGTACTCCGGCAAGCTGCTGACCGCCACCAACAAGCTCATTACCGACCGCCTGGGCACCTTCGGTTTCGCCTTCGCCAACGTGAATGCCAACCCGGAAATCGACCAGGCCAAGCGCGAAGTCGCGTTCACCTTCTTCATCGACCCGGGCAAGCGCGCCTATGTGCGCCACATTAATATCTCGGGCAATACCACCACCCGCGACGAAGTTATCCGCCGCGAATTCCGCCAGTTCGAATCGAGCTGGTACGACGCCTCCAAGATCAAGGCTTCGCGCGACCGCGTCGACCGCACCGGCTATTTCAAGGACGTGACTGTCGACACGCCGGAAGCGCAGGGCACCTCCGACCAGGTGGACATCAACCTGTCCGTGGTCGAACGCCCGACCGGCAATTTCCAGATCGGCGGCGCTTTCTCGCAGGCTGAAAAATTCACCTTCAACGCGGCGATCCAGCAGGCCAACTTTGCCGGCTCTGGCAACACCGTGGGCCTGGAACTGAATACCTCGAAGTACAGCCGCACCATCGCGTTCTCGCACACCAATCCGTACTTCACGCCGGACGGCATCTCGCGCAGCTATGAGCTCTACCTGCGCACCTTCCGCCCGCCTGCAGTCAACACCGGTTTGTACACCATCAAGCAGACCGGCGGCCGCGTGAGCTTCGGCGTGCCGTTCTCCGAGCAGGACACCATCTTCTTCGGTATCGGCCTGGAAAAGTCGAACGTGGAAACCGACGAATCGTCGCCGACCTACTTCAAGCAGTATGTGCGCGACCTGGGCGGCCCGGCCAGCGGCGTCGGCTCGGTCAACGCCTACTCGGTGCCGCTGACCGCGGCGTGGGCGCGCGACAGCCGCGACTCCGCCATGACCCCGACCCTCGGTTACATGCAGCGCATCAACCTGGAACTGGATGCGATCGGCGAATCGAAATACTGGCGCGCGGTGTACGAAACCCAGTGGTACAGGCCGCTGACCAACAAGATCACCCTGGCGCTGAAGGGCGAGGTTGACTACGGCCGCGGCTTCGGCGGCAAGAACTACCCGGTCTTCAAGAACTTCTACGCCGGCGGCATCGGCTCGGTGCGCGGCTACCAGAGCTCCTCGCTGGGCGCGGTCGACCCGCGCTACGGCGACTCGCTGGGCGGTGCTTCGCGCCTGATCGGCAACGCCGAACTGCAGATGCCATTCCCGGGCCAGGGCCAGGACCGCTCGCTGCGCTGGTTTGGCTTCCTCGATGGCGGCCAGGTCTACGCGGAACGCCAGAAGATGCGCCTGTCCGAGCTGCGCTTCTCGGCCGGCCTGGGCTTGAGCTGGATTTCCCCGGTAGGCCCGCTGAAGTTGAGTTATGCTTTGCCTCTGAACGACAAACTGGGCGACCGCCTGGAACGCTTCCAGTTCCAGATGGGCACTGGTTTCTGATGCATTTAGTGCACCAAAGCAACTTATTTGGACGGAGAATCGAGTTGAAGACTGCAACCGCTACCCTGGGCAAAATCGCTGCCGTACTGGCGCTTGGCATGATGGCCGCGGCACCGGCGCTGGCGCAGTCCTCCCGGATTGCCTGGCTGAGCGCCGAGCGCATCTACAACGAATCGAAGCTGGCCAAGTCGGCCGACAACAAGCTGCGCGAGGAATTCTCCAGCCGCGAAAAAGCGCTGCAGGAACTGGCCATGCGCTCCAAGGCAGCGGCCGAGAAATGGGAAAAGGAAGGCGCCAGCAAGCCCGAGCCTGAGCGCAGCAAGCTGCAGCGCGAAGCCTACGAGGCGGACCTGAACTTCCAGCGCCGCCAGCGCGAGTTCCGCGAAGACCTGAACCAGCGTACCAACGAGGAGCGTGCTGCGATTGCCGAAAAGGCGACGAAGATCATCAAGCAGCTTGCA
Source organism: Pseudoduganella sp. S-14 (assembly GCF_049913285.1). GTDB lineage: Bacteria > Pseudomonadota > Gammaproteobacteria > Burkholderiales > Burkholderiaceae_D > Rugamonas. The sequence continues at coordinate 3,859,299 of NZ_CP183991.1, read as the reverse complement.
AATACCGAAGGCTACGACATCGTCCTGCAGGACGCCGTGTGGGCCAGCCCGCGCATCGACATCACCAACAAGGTGCTGGAAGCGTTGGACAAATAACAGATAGATTGGATTACAGATGGGCCTTCGGCTAGGAGAACTGGTCGAGCGCCTGGGCGGCCAACTGGTGGGGGACCCGGAACTTTACGTTGCCGGGATCGCGCCGTTGACCGATGCAGGCGCTTCGCATATCAGCTTCCTCAGTAACAGCAAATTCCGTTCACAAGCAGGGCAAAGCCAGGCGGCAGCCCTGATTGTCAGCGCCAATGACGATGCCACCGTGGCAGAAACCTTCAAGGGTGCCCGCATCGTCGTCAAGAATCCCTACGTGTACTTTGCCCGTGCCGCGCAGATCTTCGAAGCGCAGACGGCCTACGTGCGCCCGGCCGGCGTGCACCCGACGGCCTACGTCGACCCGGCTGCGAGCGTGGACGCCACTGCCCATATCGGCCCCAAAGTGGTGGTCGAAGCCGGCGCCGTGATCGGCGCCGGCGTCGTGCTCGATGCCGGCTGCTACATCGGCCGCGATGCGCAGGTAGGCGAGGCGACGCATTTCTTTGCCAACGTGACTTTCCATTCGAAGTGCGTGATCGGCAAGCGCGGCATCATCCACTCGGGCGCCGTGGTCGGCACCGACGGCTTCGGCTTTGCCAATGACGGCGGGGTCTATGTGCGCATTCCGCAGGTGGGCCGCGTAGTGATCGGCGACGATGTCGATATCGGCGCCAATACCACCGTTGACCGTGGCGCACTGGCGGACACCATTATTGAAGACGGCGTGAAACTGGACAACCAGATCCAGATCGGCCACAACTGCCATATCGGCGCGCACACGGCCATGG